>CAVXYB010000009.1:0-82502 GCA_963765915.1 uncultured Actinomycetota bacterium
GTCGCCACGATCGGCGTCGCGGTTGGGCTGGTGTTGCGGAAGGAGTAGATCGTGGTGCCGGCGATGGGCGCCGACGAACCTGGTGCTGCCGAAGTCCACCCCGACCCACGAGGCGAGGTAAGACGCGCATCACACGGGTCGAGTGGCTGCGTCCGCGGACGGCGCATCGCCGGCGAGCGTGAGAGTGCCCGCGGCGATGGAGGGCGCGGCGATGGAGGGCGCGGCGGTGGAGGCCGCGGCGATGCCGGCGGGGGTGCGAGTGATGCGACGAGTCGTGTGCTTCATGGGTGGTTCTCCTCGTGTTCACACGGTCGACCTGACCGCGACTCGAAGACTCACGCCGTCCCATTACCGAGCCCAAAGAAACGAGCGCTCGTCCGGGCCGTTTAAGGCCGGGCTAAGGCCTCCCACGCAACCTTTCGGCACGCGGTCAACAGGTGGCCGCACATCACTGGACGGATCCCCGCCCAAGAGGAGAGAACGATGAAGTCACTCACCTGGATCAAGAAGGCGATCGCTGTAGTCGCGCTCGCCGTCGCCGCCGCCCCTGCCTGGCCTCGGCGGCCGCGGAAGCCTCGGTGACCACCGGCTACGGCCACACGACCACGAGGCACAACGCGTCCACCGGCACGTGGTCCGGGACGGTGTACGACGACGCCGCCGACGGCTCCTGCGTGCGCGCCTACGGCAAGGGCTACAACTACTTCCTCGGGTGGGGCGGTGACACCTACCTGGGCCAGGCCTGCGGCAAGGGTGACCACACTGGCTGGAGCCAGACCCCGCGCGTTTACGGCGACAAGTACGCCGTGTCGATCTGCAAGGGCATGCCGAACTCGAGCCGCAGCAACTGCACGGGCTGGTACTACGCCTGATGCGTGGTCGAGCCGTGGCCGCCACGAGCGGTCACGGCTCGGCTGTCAGGGCACCTGTTGCATGCCCGCCTGGGTCCGTACAGCGACCAAGCGAGTCGCTGAGAAGGTGCTACCCGCTGGGCATCCACGCGGGCACATCCTCATGCCTGGGCGCTGCGATAGCCGTAGCGCTGAGGTCGACCGGGGCCATCCACACCCACTGCCGGCCAACCTACGCCGCATCCTCGAACCTGCTGCTTTCCCGCCCAGAGTGACGCGGGTCGGCCAGGACTTTGGGCACGGCGTCGCACAGGAGCACGTTTTCGTCGGCCGCGGCACTCCGCCGTCGAATTCGGCAGTAGCTCGCCCTCCGTAGAGTTTCGAGAGTTCACGGACATATAGTCTGACGCCGTATCGAGGAGAAATATTCACCTCTCCTTTTCGACGACACTAGGCTTATCGCCCGCCAATCGAACGAACTGTGCTGAGTACGCTGCACTTTGGACACCAAGTGTTCCATGCCATGTAGGGACATTCACCAACCAGATTAGTCGACGCATGTGGTACGGAGAGCGTCACCACAGTGAGAACTACCGGGCGGCGAGGAGTTCTACGACGAGAGGCTGTAAGTGAACCCGCAAGTGTGCAACAGTTTCCTGTGTGGTCCGTGCCCGATTATCCACCCGCAACTGAATGGCACTGGGCGAGGTTGAATAAACTCGAGAGTACCGTTCCGCCATCGCGTCGGCCTCCCCGAACGGCACATCTTGCTCGTCGTCGAATATCGGCTGGCCACCGCTAAAGACCACCAAACGTAGGTTCGGCGCCGCGCGAGCAACGGTCGCCGCAGCGTCGGCGCGGAATACATGCCCTTGCCCGGCACCCGGACCAGAACGACGTCGGAGGCAGCAATCTCCTTGGGGTTGCGGCTAGGAACTCCCGCGCCGCAAGGTAATCGTCATTCTGCTCGCCAAGCATTGAGCGCGCACCCGTATTCGAGAGGAGGCCCTCGGCTTCGACAAGACGAGAGACCTCGTCACCACACTGAAGACACGCACGCAGGACGTCGTCTTTACCATCATCGGTGAGAGGGCGGTGCAGATCTGGTGGCGTCACGCGCGTGGCAGCGCACAGGTCCAGCAATACGGAGTGGTCTATCGGTCGACGCTGCTCGTGGACCGCCTGACTCGACGCGGGCGCAGCCGAAGCAATGGGAACGTGGTACTGAGGTTGGAGAGTTTGCGAAATGGTCATACATCCAAGCACGCTGGTCGGGCGGAGAGCCGAGCTCGCCGAACACTTCAAATCTTGCCGAGCGTCTCGGCCGGGAGCGTGTGAAGTGAAGGAGCCTCAGGTGCGACCGTCGGTATCGCCGACAAAGCCAACTTCAATCGCTCGACGCCTTGCTGTCGGAGACGTTCCCAGAGTGACAGATTGACTCGAGTGCCTAGCCGTTCCGCAACTATATCGATCAGGGTTGTCAGCGCAATGTGACTTGCGCCGTCAGGGACTAGGCCCAGATCGGCAAAGAACGAACCGACGTTCGTCTGGTCGACGGGAGGAATAAGTAGCGGAATCAAAGCGCGGTTGTTAAGAGAACCGTCCGGGCTCGAGGTATCCAAATTCGCCCACACAATAGTCTCTCTCGAGATAACGCGGAGTGACAATCGCAATGGCAACGGGCGCTGCCAGGGCCTCAACTATCCGGGCGGAAATGTTCCGGCCGGTCGTGCCTTGCGCTCCAGGCTGCTCAAAGCAGAAGACGTCACTTCTGTCTACGACTCCAGATCCATCGAGCAAAATGCGTAAGGAGTATCTGCGATCCTCCCCGTCTTTGCCGCTGTACTCATGAAGATCCGGGCAGTCACAGGTTCCCTCCTCGCGCTCCTTGGCTGCGCACATCCAGACTGGCTGCCTCACGGACACCGTAAACGAGGGTCAGGCCACACTGCGCATACAATGCGGCCAACGACCGCGGTTTGAGGCCGTTAGACCAGGCTGCTCGCGATTATGAGCGAAATCGCAGAGCCCGGCCCCTGCCGCACGCGGGCACGCCCCGGCCACGCCGTTCGGCGAGCCTTCACGCCATCGTCCTCGCCGCGATTTGGCGGCGGGTCGCTGCCCAAGCCGCCCGACCACTTTGTCCAGTTGGGCGCCAGTACTTACCCAGTTCGGCGCCCACGACGTCCGTTGTCGCGAGGTGCCGCCCTACTCCTCCTCGGGAACGATAATGCTTGCGATAAGACCAAAGACCAAGCCGAGTGCTGCGGCTGCCACGGCAGCGATCTTCGGGTGGCTCGCGATTGCGTCGACGTCCTGCCAGCCCGAAGACCAGGAACCGTGACCGTCCGAAATCGCCGTTGCCGCAGCCGCCAATGCGGCCCGCCGCCCGATGTAACCCAGCCGTTTGGCCGGCACGAGCGAAAGGTTGCCGAGCCAGACAACAAGGGGTGCGAAGGCGATGGCGATGATGAGCAGGATAGTGCTGGGCTTCTTGATCCCGACAGCACTTACGGCTGCGATGTACAGCATCACGACGTCGCCGGGAATCCAGGCGACGGGGGCTATCAGGGGCTTGAGGGCTCAGTTCCCCGCGGCCTCTTCTTGTACGGCGGCCGGCTTGCTCGTTGCCCCGATCGACCATGCACTCATTCTTCCCCCAGATGTAGTGGGCGCGATTGCCAAGACCGTATTCGCGTGGGGCCACTTTGCACATGCCCCACCGGGTGCCAAATGGGGCTGGTTCAAACCACGGGGTATGAGGCTCTGGCGGGCCGCAACTGCCCAAGTCAGTGCGTCATGCCGCCGCCTATGACTGTCAAGCTCTGAAAGGGCGTCGGTGATTCGCGCTTGTTGAAGTCGCCCCCTCCCTCTCCCCTGCTCACTGCACACCAACGCAGGGAGCGCCTACAGACCAACATGGGCAGCGTGCAATTTCACGCTCAAAGCGCGGGGCTACGTCTCTCCCGCCAACATGCAATAGGGAGCGTGCAACGCGAACCCGCCAACCCGGATCAGGTCAGTGTCACCTATCCGTGCAGCAGTCCCTCGTGACCAACCGACCGACACGGTCCGAGCTTGAGGCCGAACTCGCTCGAACACGGGCTGATCTGGATGCTGACAGCAGATCTGGCAAGGAAGAGTCAGACCGACGCAGCGCCAGGACCGCCATCGTTGTCGCACTGATCACCTGCGTGCTGGCCTTCGGGCCGCCACTCGTGTCGCATGACGATCCTCTGGTCACCAACTGCATCGAGCAGCGGACCGAGGCGGTTACCTCGATCGAGCAGACCGGCGTCTGGACCAAGTTGCCCGACGACTCGACGTCGGAGGACGAGTGCGCCATCAACGAGTACGTCGTCGACTGGCAGGAGAAGCACCAAGCTGAGCCGCCGCAACCTGCTGAATCTCCTTAGTTCAAGGTCCGTCTGAGCGGGTATACCGGTTGTTAGCCTCCGCACATGACCAGCTCGCCGGGGCCGACTAGACCCAAGCGCCTGGCTGGTTGGCGTCCCGGCTCGCCTGAGCCCGCGACTGCACCCGAGGTTGAGCGCGAGCGAGACCGGGGCTTCCAGTGGACGCAGACTGTATTTACCGCTCTTGTCGCTGCCGCTGTCGGCCTCTCGTCGGTCCTCATCGCTACCAGCGCCACGTACCTCGTAACGAGTAGGCAGATCGCACTCAGCGCGAGCAGTCACACGACGACTTCGTGCGTGATCGGAGACAGACTGCCTACGCCGCCATGCTGCGTGCTGACAGCCGCGCTACGGCCTTCGAGCAAAGCGTGCGTTTCGACCCGAAACTCGAGCCGACGACACAAGCAGACGCGTTGGCGGTGCGCGAGGGAACACTTGCTCAAATCGCCGCGCTCAGCGGCACGGCAGCCGCTGTGCAGGTCTACGGGACGAATAAGGCGATCAACGCGGCATACGATCTCTCTTTCGCCCACGAGATATATCTAGGCGACTTGGCGGTTCTCGCAGCGATCAACGCAGTGACAGAGGCTACTGGCATCACGGTCCCAGAAGATCTGAAGCCTAAACTCGAGAAGGATGCCGCCGCAGTAGTTAAGGCAAGTTCAAGATTCCTATTCCAAGTCAGATTGGACCTGAGCATCGATTGCCCCGCCGCTATGGAACAGGCTTGCCTTTCTGTCGATATTGGCTCATAACTATTGCCATATGGCAGAGCAGTCACCATTCATGCCGGACGGCTTCGAGTACACGGATCATCGCGTCGAGGTACCGAGGATGAGTTGTTCCTGTCACCCCCTGATTGCGGCCGGAGCGCTCGGGCCCTATGGGTCGATCCCTTGGTCTCGGTAGATTCACGACATGGCTGACCCACAGAAGCTCAAGGTCTTCATCAGTTGGTCCGGTGCGCTGTCTCGCGGTGTCGCTCTTGCGCTACGAGCCTGGCTGCCGCTGATCTTTGACAACATCGAGCCGTGGGCGTCGGAGACCGACATCGAGCCGGGGCAACGGGGTCTCAAGGAGATAGAAGCGGAGGCCGGCGCTTCGTTTGGCTTGGTTGTTCTGACTCAGGAGAACCAACACTCACCTTGGCTCCACTACGAGTCCGGCGCTCTGAGCAAGCAAGTCACGGACGGCATCGAGTCGCGCGTTGTACCGCTCCTCGTGGACATCTCTGGGCCGTCACAGGTGACAGGTCCGATTGCTCAGTTCCAGATGAAGCGTCTGGACAGGGATGGGATGAAGTCGGTCATCTCGTCCATCGCCGCGCTGGCCAACGCTGCGCCTGACGTGGCCCTTAGTCGACTCGACAATTGGGATGACTTGGAGGCAACTATTCAAACAGTGACGTCGGAAGTTGCGGATGACGAAGCCGAGCTGAAGCGTAAGCCGGAGGAGATGTTGGAAGAACTCTTGACTCTTGTACGAGTCGTGCGTGGCGAAGTAGCGGCACAGACTCCCCGACCAGTCTATTCTCCCTCCGCAACAATGTATGGCGGACCACTGAGCGAAAGCACCATTGTCGAGTTGATTATGAAGGTTGCCGCCGAGCAGTTCTTCCTATCGCCACATGAACTCAAACTGGTCGTGACAGGCACGGGCTACCAGAAGAATTATCAGGTGGGTGTTCCTACGCACTTCTCACCGGCGCGGATGCCTGAACTGGCCGAAGCACTGCGCGTCAGACCGGTCAGCAAATCCCGTCTCATACAACGAAATCAGCGAGCTGGAGCATCTCTATTTGCGTTACGGGCCATGTCGACTGCTCCCCGTCTGCGCCTAACTGTCAGCGCTAGCGCGAGTGGACTATATGCAACGGTCGACGCCTTCCGGCGGACCGGAATCCGCATCACACCGCGCCACTCGCAGGCGCCCGACCGTCGGGATCGATCCCCGGGTGGACTGTAGCCACTCGACGCTGCTACCTGCAGCGGGCCTCCAGGATGTTGAGTCCTCAGCCCGGGACCAACTCAGGGTCTTGACGTCTCACTTGATCAGCCACTCGCGACGAGTTCTTCTCGATGCCGCTTGCTGGTGTGCTAGCGGCCTTGCAACGGGCGATGTCTTGGAGCCCAGCATTGCCTGTCAAAGAACTCCTCGAAGGTGCCATTGCGTCTCCATGCCAGCCAGTTCAAGAAGCAGTCCTCGAAGTAGGACGGTCCCACCCTTGACGGAAGGGTTCCTACGGGTTCATAGTTCTGCTCCCCGCCACTAAAGGCAGTGGTGGTTCGGAGTTTCTAGCCACGCGAAGGAGCGACCAGGCACCTCCAACAACCGGGTTCGACAGGACCGGTGTATCCACATGGAGGTGGTTGGGATGGTCGATCTTTCCGTTCTCGTGACGGCGGTCGCCGGCGTGGTGTGCTTCGTGGCGTACCTGGTCTTCTGCGCGTTCGTCGTCGTGCGTACTGGCAACACCGCCGGGCTGCGTGACGTCGCAGTAGCGATGCGCGCATTCCGTCGGACCAAGCGCGGGCGCGGGTCGTGAAGCGGGGCAGGGGAATCGGCGGGGACTCCCGCCGGTTGGCCGCTCGCGAGTGTCATGACTTGCAGACAGCTTCCGCTCCTAAAGCTGCGATGACCAACTTCGCCTAGTGACTACCGAGCTGGATGCTGATGATCTGCACAACCCGGTGCTTGTCACCCTTCTCGCCCACGTACTCAGGATCGAATCGATAGTCCACGCCGCACCGCCGGTCAACTCGTAGTGATACACGCGCGACAACGTCCCCTTTCCTGCGTACTGCTTGCCCTTCATCGGTGTCACAGTCCCAAGCTGAGGGGGCTGATCTGGCTGCGTCGCGAGATGCAGCCACAACTCACCAGCGTTGCTCTCCCCAGCAACGTCAGGAATCCGATTCCACGCGTCCACCTGCTGCCTGTGGACCAGGATTCGCCACTCAGGCTGAATGGGAGGATGTCCCGGGCCTGGGTAACGAGCCGCTACAAAGGGCCTGTACGACTTCGGCTTGGGGTTTGCGTCGTTGGCCAAGAGTCAGTCGTCCTCAACTGCGACCCAATCCTCGGCGCCGGACGCGCCATCCAAGATGGCCCGCGCCACTGGATCGGCAAGCGTTTTCGCACTACGACGCCAATCATCGAGAAGGTCCTCAATGGCTTGGTGATCCTGTCCGGAGGCCGAGCGCACAATCGCGTCGTTCACCTCGGTTTGGAACTCGGCAATGTCGTCGTCACTGAACACCTCGATGAATGCCCAGTCTCCGAAGTCCGCTGGCCGTCGGTCAGACCGAGAGCGAGTCAGGGCGGCATCCAGCATGAGGTACGCGAGCGCGTAGTCCCGGATGGCAGCGAGATGGTCGACTTCGCCTCACGAAGCATGACCAATGACTCACCAGAGGTGGTCCGCAGGCGCGCAGAGTCGCGCTGCGCCTCGTCTATGAACTCGCGACGAGCGCTTCCGCTCAGCTCCGAAGCCGTGTAAATGCGATCGGCCACGCGTGTCATGGCTACCCCTCATCCAAGATGTTACCCAAGATCTTACCCAAGATCTTGCTAGCAACGTTACACGCCGGTTGACGTTTGACAACCCCTCTTACCCCAAATCACGCTCAACCAGCCACGTGAAGTACCTGCTTACCAGGTCCGACACCGGGATCTCTTCGGCGTGGGCGAGGCCACGCAGGATCCGCTCCACGTCCTCGAGAAGCGCGTGAATGAGGAGCACCTGCTGGTCTTCCTCGAACGTCTCGACCACGTCGAACAGAACGATGCCCATGTGCTCGACCAGCACACACATCTCCGCGAGATCCAGAGAGCTCTGAATGCCCCACGGGGCGCTGCCGCTGCGCACGAAGTAGTTGGCGATGAGGCAGGTCTGGACGGCGAGCATCGCAGCCTCGGCACTCTTGGCCTCGTCAGTCAGGCGCTCCTCGGGGTCTTCGCTGTACTCGTAGTCGATCGAGGCGAAGAACCGGATCGCCTCGCGCTCATCCACTGTCTCGTCATGCTCGGCAACAAGAGAGATGAGCTCGCCGATCCTGTTGAGCAGGTAATGGAACCTAGACTCGGCCAGGCGAGTCTCGACGCCCTCGACGACGTGGCAATAGATGAACCCCGTCACGCACTTGGCGACTTCTTCGCCGTACTCGGCTACGTACTGCTCGATCAAGCGATCGCGCTCAGCGCGATCCTTGATCACCACGTGCGTGGTGATGATCTCTTGCACTGCGCAACGGATCTCGCGCAGAGACTCATCGTCGAGAGCGTCCTTGGCCATCCGCGAAGTGTCACATAGCTGTGTCGGGTCACCATGACGCAAGACAACCCCCTGGCAGCCACTCTTGGGCCAGGTGCCCGCGCTCGGGTCTGCTGCACGGACAGGTGACAACTTGATCCTTGGCCCCATGTCGCCACCTTCTGCGTCCCAAGGGACTGGGTCTGCCCGGACAAACAGGGGCAGTGTGCAGATTCAGGCTCGGACCGTGCGGGGTAGAGATCGCCTGCCAGTAGCGGCAGCGTGCACGTCTTCACCAGCGCCTCGCGGGCGCTGTTGGCGTGGATGGTGCACATCCCGGGCAGGCCGGCGTTGAGCGCGAGCAGCAGGTCGAGGCACTCCTCGGCACGGACCTCCCCGACGATGACCCGGCTCGGCCGCATCCGCAGGCTCTCCTTCACGAGATCGCGGAGCCGGACCTCGCCGGTTCCCTCGAGCCCGCTCTGCCGGGTCTGCATCGCCACCCAGTCCGGGTGGGTGAACCGCAGCTCGAAGACCTCCTCGACGCTGACCACGCGTTCGCCACCGGGGATCGCGGCGGCAAGGCAGTTGAGCATGGTCGTCTTGCCGGCCTGGGTGCCGCCGGCGACCAGGATGTTGAGCCCGGCCCGCACGCTCGCCTCGAGGAACGCCGCCGCCCGCGGGCTCAGACTGCCCAGCTCGACGAGGCTCTGCAGCCGGTTGGCCCGCAGCACGAACTTGCGGATGTTGACCGCGGAGAACCCGCGGCTGATGCCCTCGAGGACGACGTGCAGCCGATGCCCCTCCGGGAGCATCGCGTCGACGAAGGGCTGGCTCAGGTCGATCCGGCGGCCCGAGCTCTTGAGCATCCGCTCGACCAGCTCCTGCACCTGCGCTCGGGTGAGCACCAGGTTGGTCAGCTCGTGCCGCCCGTGCCTGGCGACGAAGACCCGGTCGGGCGAGTTGATCCAGACCTCCTCGACCGCCGGGTCGTCGAGGAACGGCTGCAGCGGGCCGAAGCCGCTGACCCGCGCCACCAGCTCGCCGACCACCGCGTCCACGTCGGGCACCGGCGCCACCACGCCGGTCAGGCTCCGCTCGTCGTGGTCGCGGACCACCGACTCGGCGATCCGGCGTACGACGGGCGCGTCACGCTGCGGGTCGACGCCCTCGCGCCGCACCACCTCGCGCACGTGCGCGTCGAGCTGCTCGACGAGCTCGTCGTGCAGATCGGCGTGCGTCATCGCCATCGAGGCCCCGTTCCCGAGATGGGTCCTGTCCGTCACCGGACCGTAAGCCCGGGCTTGACCTGCGCGGAAGAGGGCCGGGCGAATCTGTGGATGAACTGGTGCGGGTGAGACAGCGGGAGGGTCTTGAGGTCAGCCGATCGTCTGCCTCCTCGACACCGAAGCTCTGGACGAACTCATCGAATGCCAGCTGCACGAGATCCTCGGGAAGATCCGGCCGACCCATCAGGATGGCTGCCCGTGGGCAGGTGTCGAAGGTGGGGTACACCTCCAACTCGGCCTGCCACTCGGCCAGGTCGGCGGAGGCGTCGGGGCAATGTTCCAGAAGGCGCTGATCGCGCCCGTGGCTCTCCAAGACTCGATGAGCGGCGTCGAACGCTTGTGCGTGCTCCTCATCCATCCCTTGCTCCTGCTCGGACCTCACGTGGAGTGACTTGACTAGCTCCGCCCACTCCAATACGAGAGCGAAATGAACGAGCGGACGGGTTGACCGCCCCGGATGGGCAGGAGGCCGTTGAAGAGGTGGCCGGCCCATTCTGCCGACGCCATAATCTTGCCCATGCGCCAAGACCTCGATCGCATCTGCAGCGGCATCTTGCTGGCCTCCGGCATGGCTGGGCTCGCATTGCCGGACCGAGTGGGTAACGCATTGCACGCTCCGGCAACATCGCCCCGGGGTAGGGCCGAGATTCGCGCCGGACTCGGCGGCACGTACGCGGGTATGGCGGCGTACGCCTTCGTGAGCCGATCGCGCGGCGCGCAGCTCGCCGTGGCGGCGACCTGGTTGGGGGCGGCCTTTAGCCGACTGCTTGCGATCAAGCTCGACGAGCCCGAGATCGACTGGACCTATTCGGCATACCTCGCCCTCGAGCTGACGCTCGGCTGCGCCGGGGTGTGGGCAGCGAGCCACGTCGAGCACTAGCTCAATCGTTCAGGCGGACGGGTGCGCCACGCCGAATGGACCACGCCGAGAGTGCTACGGCGACACCGGCATGACCACATCGGAGGCGGCACATCGCGAACTTCACAATGAGGCTCATAGCTGAAACGAGCGCGGCGCGCAGGAAGGCCGGACCTCGACGATCGCGTGCGTCACACCGAGCTCTTCCGGGCCTGGTCGTACCGGCGCAACGACTCGCGGCGCTCGACGTCGTGGTCAACGATTCGTTCGGGGTACCCGAGCGCGTACCCGTCCGCGCTCCGCCACGGCTCGTGCGCCGCGGCTCCGGCGAGGTGGCCGAGCTCGGTGACCCACCGACGGACGTACGCGCCGTCTGGGTCGAACCGCTTGCCCTGCGCGACCGGGTTGAAGACCCGGAAGTACGGCGCCGCGTCCGTACCGGTGCCGGCCACCCACTGCCAGCCGTGGTTGTTCGAGGCCAGGTCGCCGTCGAGCAGGTGGTCGAGGAAGTGCCGGGCGCCCAAGGGCCATCGGACGTGCAGGTCCTTGACCAGGAAGCTCGCGGTGACCATCCGGAGCCGGTTGTGCATCCAGCCCTCCGCGAGCAGCTGCCGCATGCCCGCGTCGACGAACGGGTAGCCGGTGCGGCCCCGGCGCCAGGCGTCGACGAGCTCGTGCACGTCCGGTCCGGCGTCGTACGGCATCGCGGCGAGTCCGCCGCGCAGGTCGTGCCAGGCCGAGGCCGGCTGGTGCCACAGCACGTCGGCGTAGAACTCGCGCCAGCACAGCTCGAGGGCGAAGCGCCGCGCGCCCTCCCCACCGGCGTCGGGATGCACGGTCAGGTCGCGGAGCATGGTCCGCGGGTGGATCTCACCGTACTTGAGGTGTTGCGACATCCGGCTGGTGGCACCGAGGTCCGGGCGGTCACGGTCCTCGGCGTACGTAGCGAGGCCACCGTCGAAGAACTCGCGCCAGCGGGCCAGCGCCGCCTCCTCACCCGCGGCCCTGCGGTGGCGCAGGTGAGCCGGTCGCAACGGCTCGCCCGCGAGCCCGCGTCGCCAGGCCACCGCGTCGGAGTTCGGCTCGGGATCGGGTGCGGCCCGGTCGAGCCAGGCCCGGGAGAACGGCGTGAACACCTGGTACGGCGTCCCGGCGACGGTGCGCAGCACGCCCGGCTCGACGGCGTAGGGCGTGCCGGTGCCGACCAGTCGTCGGCCCGCGGCTGCCAGACGATTCGCCACCCGCGAGTCCCGGCGCCGACCGTACGGCGTCGACTCGCGGGTCACGTGCACCTCGCTCGCGGCAGCCTCGTCGGCGAGGGCCGGGACGACCTCGGTCGGATCGCCGGTCCGCACCACCAGCGCCCCTCCAGTGGCCTCGCGCAGTGCCTCGATCGAGGCGTGCAACCGAGCGACCCGGGCCACCCCGGTGGCCAGCAGGCGCGGGTCGAGCACGAAGACCGGCAGAACATCGTCGGCCGCCGCCATCGCGGCCCCGAGCGCCGGATGGTCGCCGAGGCGTAGGTCGCGCCGGAACCAGAGGACTGCCGTCGTCATCGCGTCCCGGTGCCGGACGATGCCGCCGCTCGCGAAGTCATCGCCGCCCAGGCGCGGACCGGCACCAGTCGCGCCGCCTTCATCAGGGCTGCCATCGGCAGGGGAAAGACGATCTCGGTCCGCCGACGCTCGATCCCGTCCGCGATGGCGCGAGCGGCTTCGTCGGCGTCGATGATGAACGGCATCGGAAAGTCGTTCGACTCGGTCATCTCGGTGCGCACGAAGCCGGGGCAGACGGTGGTCACGCGGACCCCGTGCTCACGCAGCGCCCCTCGCAGCGCCTCGAGCAGGTTGATCTGCGCGGCCTTCGTGGCACCGTAGGCCTCCGCGCCGGCGAGGCCGCGGTAGCCGGCAACCGACGCGATCCCGACCAGATGCCCGCGCCGGGCCGCGACCATTTCCGGGATGACGGCGGCCAGCACGTTGTTGAGGCCGAGCAGGTTGACCTCGACGTGCCGGGCGAAGTTGTCGGCATCCCAGGCGGTGGCGTCGAACTGCCGCCAGTAGCCGGCGCACCAGACCACGACGTCGAGGCCTCCGAGGGCGGCAGTCACCACGCCGGCTACGCGCTGCACGGCGGCCCGGTCGGTAGCGTCGACCGGCGCTACCGTCATGGTGGTGCCGGCCGCGACGGCCTCGAGGTCGTCGGCCCGCCGGGCGCTGATCGCGACCTGCGCGCCACGATCGACAAGCTCGGCCGCGAGCGCGGCACCGATGCCGCTGGACGCGCCCACGAGCCAGAAGCGGCGGCCACGGATGTGGTGCTCGCGCGTCATGACACCACCTCGCCCGACCTGGTCAGCCGCAGGTGCGCAACGTCGAGGTACCCCGAGGCGAAGCCGGCCTCGCTGTACGCGAGGTAGAACTCCCAGGTCCGGCGGAAGGTCTCATCGAGCCCGCGGCTGGCGATCTGGGGCCACTGCTCGTGGAACGTATGACGCCAGCGTCGCAGGGTCTCGGCGTAGTGCGCACCGAACGTGTGCACCTCGCCCACGCGGAGCCCGGTGTGGCGGCCGGTCGTCTCCTCGATCGCCCGCAACGACGGGATGAGACCGCCGGGAAAGATGTGCTTCTGGATCCAGCCGTAGGAGTTGCGGGTGGCCAAGTAGCGATCGTGGCTCATCAGGATCGCCTGGATCGCCACGACCCCACCGGGTGCCAGACGCTGGTCGAGGACGGAGAAGTAGGTGGGCCAGAACTCTTCCCCGACCGCCTCGATCATCTCGACGCTGACGATCGCGTCGTAGCTGCCGTCGACCTCGCGATAGTCCTGGAGCCGGACGTCGACGGCGTCGGCCAGCCCGGCGGCGGCGATCCGGTCCCTGGCCAGGCTTGCTTGCGCGGGCGACAGGGTGAGGGTGGTGACCATGGCGCCCCGCCGGGCGGCCTCGATCGCGAGCGTGCCCCACCCGGTGCCGATCTCCAGCACCCGGGAGCCGGGGCCCACCTGCGCCAGGTCGAGCACGGCCTCCACCTTGCGGAGCTGTGCCGCCTCAAGCGTCTGCGCCGACCACGGTCGAGCGTCGTCGAAAAGGGCGGAGCTGTAGCTGAGACTCTCGTCGAGGAAAGCCTCGAACAGGTCGTTGCCGAGGTCGTAGTGGGCCTCGATGTTCCCGCGGGAGCCGGTGACCGAGTTGCGCTGGGCCTTCGGGATCGGGCGGTCGACGACCCGGCGGAGACGTGCGAGTGCAGGCGGCACCAGGCTCGTGAGCCGCTCGGCGAACGGCAACAGCAGTTTCGCCAGGTCCGTGTCCTTCCCGGCGCGCCAGTCGCCGGCCGCGTACGCCTCGCCGATGCCGACCTTGGGGTGGTGCGCGAGCCGCTCGAACAGGGCCTGCGGGCGCAGGATCTCGAGCACTGGTCGGTCCCCGGTCGAGGTCGTGGCGTCGGCTCGGCCGAGCAGGCTGCCGTCGGGCATGAGGAGGTCTACGGGCACCCCTCGGGACACGGACTCCAGGACGAGCCTGGCCACCGTGGCGCGCAGGCACAGCGGCCGGAGCAGGGGTCGGCGCAGGCATATTGGTTGGGCGATCGCGGTCATCGGACACTCTCCTGAGCAGCGTGGGACGGTCGAGGTTGCACGGGCAGGCGACGCAGCCAGAGCCGGATGGCGTGCCAGCGGATCAGCAGGCTGACCCGACGGGTCATCAGCAGCCCCCGTGCCGTGGCGCTGGCCAGGGCGCGGTACGTCGCGCGCACCGGCCGACCCGTCGTGGTCGCGGTGAGCACCCGCTCGCCGTCGCGGTCGAGGCCGACCGTGACGCTGACCCGGTCGGGCGTCAGCACCAGCCGGACGTCGTACCTGCCGGAGACGTCGTTGAACGGCGAGACGTAGAACGCCTTGTCGGTATGGGAGCGACCGGTCGCGTCGACGTCGAGCAGGTATGCGTGCCGCTCGCCGTAGGTGTTGTGCACCTCGAGGACGACCGCGCGGAGTTCGTCGTCGGGGCTTAGGCACCAGAACACCGTGAGGGGGTCGAACACGTGCCCGAGCGCCCGGGCGTGCGCGAGCATGAGCACTCGGTCGGCACCGTCGAGGTGCACACCGCGCCGGGCGAGAAACCGGTCCACGTCGCCCCGGATGCCACCGCCGAGCCGGGCCCCGTCGAGGTGGTCGGCAGCGTCGAAGCGAGCCAGCCATCGCACCGGCCGGGCCAGCGCGGGCAGCTGGTCGACGTCGACCAGCCACTGGAACTGGTGGTGGGTGAACCCGTGCCGCAGCGGCGTACGGCGTGTGTGGCTCACGGTCCCGATGACCAGCGCGGGCAGCGGGGGAGCGAGGACCCGGGTCACCACGTCACCCCGAACGACTCGGCCGCCTCGACGCCGGAGCGGCAGCCGTCCTCGTGGAAGCCCCAGCCAAGGTGGGCGCCGGCGAAGGCGAGGCGCTCACCGCCGGCGCCGCGCAGCCGGGTCGCGGCCGCGACCGCCTCGTGGGTGAAGACCGGGTGGGCGTAGGTCATCCGGGCCGTGACCGTGCCCGGATCAACGCGACCGCGCGGGTTGAGGGTCACGACGTGGTCGTCGTCGTCGTCGAAGCCGTGCAGGCGGTTCATCCAGTAGCTCACCGCGACTCCGCCGGCGAGCTCGTCGTGGACCGGGCTGGCACAGTCGGCGCGGTAGTTCCACGACGCCCGAGCGGCTCGCCGAGCCGGCAGCACCGAGGAGTCCCGGTGCAGCCAGACCTCGTTGACCGAGTAGGTGATGGCGCCGAGGTCCTCCTTCTCGACCGCTGTGGCGTCGGCGAGGAGGCGCAGGGCCTGGTCGGCGTGAGTGGCGACGACGACGCGGTCGAACGTCTCGGGATGGTCGTCCGCCGTGCGCACGTCGACGCCGTCATCGTGGCGGATCACCGCAGTCACCCCGCAGGAGCGGCGGACGTCGGGCAGCAGGGCGGTCAGCCTGTCGACGTACGTCGCCGAGCCGCCGGTCACGGTGCGCCAGGTCGGCGAGCCGTGCGGCGAGAGCATGCCGTGCTGGTCGAGGAACCGGAACAGATGCCGGGCCGGGTAGCCCGCCGCGTCGGCGTCGCCGGCGGACCAGACGCAGGCAACCAGGGGTAGGGCGAAATGCCGGACGAAGTACTCGGAGAACGCCCCGGCCGCGAGGAACTCGCCCCAGGTGGGGTCAGCGTTTTCAGTCGCCTCCGCCTCGAGCATTGCCCTCGCCGCTCGGTGGAAGCGCAGTACCTCCGCGACCATCCGCAGGAAGCGCGCGTCGGTGACCCGGCGTGGTTGGGCGAGGACGCCGCGCAGCCCGCGCCCGCCGGCGTACGACAGCCCGCAGGCCTCGCAGGTGATGCTCATGCTCATCTCGGTGGGCTGGGTCGGCACCTTGAGGTCCTGGAACAGCCGCAGCAGGCGGGGGTACGTGCGTTCGTTGTGCACGATGAAGCCGCTGTCGACGCGGAGTGTCCGACCGTCTGCGGCAGGGACGTCGTGAGTGTGCGCGTGACCACCGAGTCGCGCGTCGCTCTCGAACACGGTGACGGCGTGGGTCCTGCTCAACACATGGGCCGCGGTCAGTCCGGACACGCCGGCACCGATGACTGCGGCCGTGGGGCGCGCCGACCGTGGGCGGGACGGGGATGGCTGGTTCATCTGCTGCCTTCCGGCGCCCTGTCGGGTCGCCTATACCTGTGTTTCGTGGCCGTTCGCCCGAATGGATTGTCTAATCCTTGTGCAAAGATTAGAGTCGATGCACAAGGTCTGTCAAAGGTTGGAGAGAACGTGGTCATCGTCCGCACCGTCACCGTCGACCGTCCCGTCACCGAGGTGTTCGCCTATCTGAGCGACTTCACGAACACCGAGGAGTGGGATCCGGGCACGGTCCGCACGACCAGGGTGAGCGGCGTCGGCGGTGTCGGCACGACGTACCTCAACGTGTCGAGGTTCCTGGGCCGGACTACCGAGCTCACCTACGTCGTGACGGACAGCGAGCCGCCGGTCCTGCTCCGGTTGCGGGGCCAGAACAAGACCGTGGTTGCCCGCGACACGATGAGTCTCGTCGAGACTGCGACAGGTGGGACGGAGCTCACGTACCGGGCGGAGTTCGAGTTCAAGGGGTTGGCCCGCATCGTGGCACCACTGGCGGCGCCGGCCTTCCGGCGGCTGGGCGACGAGGCCGAGCGCGGGCTTCGCGCCGCGCTCACGCCTTAGACACGACAAACCGTGTACACGATCAAGCACGCCTCGGAGGTCACGGGAGTCGGTGTGGCCACCCTGCGGGCCTGGGAGCGGCGCTACGGCATCGTGACTCCGCACCGGACCGAGGCGGGCTACCGGCTCTATGACGACGAGGCCGTACGTGCACTGAGCGTGATGAACGCGCTGGTCGTCGAGGGCTGGGCGCCGCGTCAGGCCGCGGCGGAGACGCTACGTCGCATCGAATCCGGGGACGACGTTGCTCCCGTCGCGCTCGATTCCGCCGCTGACTCCGCGGACCCGGCCGGAACCTCGGCGTTCGTCGACGCGGCCGCCCGGCTGGACGCAGTCACCCTCGCGGAGGTGCTCGACGAGCGGTTCAGCCGCGGGTCATTCGAATCGGTAGTGGACGGCTGGCTGATGCCGGCGCTGCGGGCCTTGGGCGAGAGCTGGGCTGAGGGTCGGGTCAGCGTGGCGGGCGAGCACCTGGCGGCGCATGCGGTCCAGCGCCGACTTGCGGCGGCCTACGACGCCGCGGCCTCGCGTGCGTCGGGGCCGCGGGTCATCGTCGGGCTGCCGCCCGGCGCACGGCATGAACTCGGCTCGCTGGCATTCGCGACCGCGGCCCGCCGGGCCGGGCTTGCGGCCAGCTACCTGGGAGCCGACCTCCCCGCCGCCGACTGGTCCTCGGCCGTAGCTGCCCAACGGGCGGCCGGAGCGGTGCTGTCGGTGGCGCGCGGCACGGAGCTCGATGGTCTCCGATCCGTCGTGACCCGACTGCGTGCCGACGATCCGGACCTGGTGGTCGCCGTCGGCGGGGCCGAGCGCGACCACGCACCGCAGGGTTGCCTCCGCCTTGAACACGACATCGGCGTCGCGGCCGCACAGCTGGTCTCAGCGCTGACCCGCTAGGTGCTAGACCCGCAAGCCGGGTCGTCGGGGACCTCGTGACCGACTGAGTCGTGTCCATCCGCACGGCGAGCTGGCGCTGCTCGCGCTCTCGGACGTCTCACCTGGACGCGAGAACTCCACGATCCCGCAGCACTAGGTCGGACTCCCTCCGAAGCGAGCGCGCACCTCCGCCAGGTTCACCGCACCCCGGCGCAGCGCCTCGTTGGCCAGACGCATCCGGCGCCGGTCGAGGCCGGAGTGGATGCCGAACTTGTCGTAGAGCCTGGCCATGTGCTGCTTGACCGCGGCCTCGCTGACCACCAGTGCGGCGGCGATCTCGCGGGTGCCTGCAGGTTCGTTGAACGGACCCGGAGCGGCCGTCGGCCGGAAGAGCTCGAACAGGACGTCTCGCTCGCGGGGGGTCAGCTGTGGCGGCGGCTCGGCGCCCACCGTCACGTCGTACGCCGTCTCCTCATTCAGGTGGAAGACCAACCGGGTGCCGCCCACCAGGATCTCGTCGCCCGAACGGAGCAAGCGGTCACCGCTGGTCAGATCACCGTTGACCCGGGTGCCGTTGCGTGACCCAAGGTCACGCACAGCCCAGCTCGGGCCGAGCAGCTCGACGACAGCGTGGACCCGGGACACCTCGCTGTCGCTGTCTAGGGCGACGTCGTTGGAGGCATGGCGTCCGATGGTGAGCCGGTCACCGTCGAGCGGCCGGACCTCGCGTCCGGTCGCCGTCCACCGCTCGAGGAAGGCCTGCATCGAGCGGAGCGTATCCCTGGCGACCCTTGCCGGAAGGGAAGGCCGGGCTTACCCCGAGGGGTCGGTAGTGCCGACCACGGGCAGATCCCGGCGGCCGCCCGATCCGGGGAAGGTGGAGGCATCAGGTCAGCAGCCCAGCAGACCACCTCCGAAAGGCCACATCATGTTCCGAATCCCTCTCGCCGCCGTCGCCCTGGCCGCGGGCCTCGTGCTCAGCCTCGCCGGTCCGGCCGCCGCTCTCAGCGGCGACGCGATCCGCATCGACACCGACGACATCTTCCTCAAGGACTCCGCCAGTACGACGACGTTCAACGCTGGCGGCTATGCGGACCTGGACCGCGGCACCGTCCAGGTCGCCGTCGGCGGACAGCTCGTCAAGAGCTCCTCGGCGCCGGGCTGCCGCGCGGTGCGGACGATCTTCACCTATGCGGGCGGATCGACGTCGACGCTGACGTCACCGCGGATCTGCCTGGAGCTAGGTACGTACCGGTCTTCGGTCATCCAGCGCTCGGACGAGTCGCGCCAGGTCGTGCGGTACGCCGTCCAGCTGCTCAGCTCGACTGACTCCACCTCGCCGTTCGTCGTCCAGGCGGGGAACTCCCAGTACGTCGGCGACGCCCCCGACAGCCTTGGGAACGAGTCCCGCCTCGACCACGACGTCCACAAAGCCGCCATGACCAAGAGCGGTCGGACCGAGGTCATGTTCGCCGGTGCCTCCGACTACTTCCTACAACGCCATGAGGTCTCGATGGCCGACTTCGTCTGGTGGTCCCCGCGCGTCCGGATCACCGGCACCCTGACCTGGTCCGACCTGATCGCCGGCTCCGAGGCCTACCTCAGCGTGACGTGGACTTACGCGGACGGCTCGACCTCGTCGGTCCTCTCCGACAAGGTCTCCCGGGGCACGCTCGTCAGCCGCCAGATCACCCTGACGTCGAGCAGCACGAAGCCGGTGGTGTCTGTCTCGATGGCGGTCTACTCGAACTACGCGGGCCATGGCGCCGTCACCTCCGGCAGCACCGGACGGTTCGGAGACGGGAGCACCGGCCAGTGAGCTGCTGATCCAGCTCAGTCCAGGAATGCGTGCACGAGTCCGTCGGCATCCAGCCGGCGGACTCGTCCGTTGCCCTCGTCGCCGATGTAGACGGTGTCGCCGTCGACCGCCAAAGGTCCGGCCAACAGCACGAGCTCGGCCTCGCGGCCAGGCCCGTCGTCCCCCGAGTCGCCGGACGAGTAGCCCTCGGGGCTTCCCGCCAGGGTCAGGACGGTGCCGTCCGTCTCGACCCGGCGGACCCGGCTGTTGCCGCCCTCGGAGAACAGCAGGCGACCCTCCTGGTCGAACGCGATGCCGGTCGGCTCACTCATCGCGGTGTCGAGGGCGGGGTGTCCGTCCGTCCTCGGCTCCGAGGCCCCATCTGCGCGACCTGCGATACGGCGTACGGCGCCGTCCGGGAGCACCCGGACGACCACCTGGCGCGCGTGGTCGCAGACGGCGAGCCAGCCGTCGGGGTGGACCGCGAGTCCACCCACCTCCCCGACCGCCCCTTGGTCCACGAGCGGCCGCACAGCACCTCCGGGCGTGATCCCGACGACGCGGTCCTCGCCGGCGAGCACCAACGTGCCGTCGGGCAGCACCGCCAGATGTCGGACGCCGAGGTCCGCCGGAGCGGCCGGCACCGGACCGATGTTCCCCTCGGGGTCGACGACCCGCACCACTCCACCGCTCGCCAGGTAGACCGACCCGTCCGGGGCGACGGCCACCGACGACGGGAACGACACCATCGCCTCGTCCGCAGGCCCCCCGTCGCCGCTGTCGCCAGCCTCTCCGGTCCCCGCGAAGGCCTCTGACGTGCCGTCCGGGCTCACCAGCAGGACCTGGTTGTTGTCGGCGTCCGCTACCAGGACGGAGCCGTCGGTCATCATCGCCAGTCCCAGCGGCTTGTCCACCTGGTTGCCGGTCGGCACGTTGTCGTCGCCGCCCGGGTCGTCGTCACCTCCCGGCAGCAGCAGGAACGCCACGACCAGGCCAGCGGCGAGGGCCATGACCGCGGCCGCGACGAGCGCCGGCGGGCCACGCCGTGGTGGGCGTCCGTGGCCCTCGGTCCCGGTCCCGGCGCTGGTTGCGGGGGTGGTCACCGCGGCGGCGGTGGCCACCCTCGACGCGAGGGTGACCTCGTCCCCCGATGCCGCGGTCGCGGTGGCCGGCTCCACGTGCCCCTCGGGCGCGTCGACCATGGCCATCGGCGTGACCTCGATCCCGCACGCCGACTGCGCCTCCTGCAGACGCCGCCCGAAGTCGGCCGCCGTGGCGGGTCGCCGGTCAGGGCGCTTGGCCAACCCAGCTGCCAGCACACCCCAGATCGGGTCAGGAACCCCCAGGGCGCGCAGGTCCTGGGGCTCGTCCCGGCTGATC
Organism: uncultured Actinomycetota bacterium; assembly: GCA_963765915.1. Taxonomy (GTDB): domain Bacteria; phylum Actinomycetota; class Actinomycetes; order Propionibacteriales; family Nocardioidaceae; genus Nocardioides. Next base: position 20,936 of record CAVXYB010000009.1, read on the forward strand.
CGCAGGTAGACCGAGACCATCTCCTCGTCCGGTCGCCGCGGGAACGGCGGGTGCCCTGCGATCAGCGCGTACGTCGTGGCTGCGAGTGAGTAGACGTCGGCCGCCGCCGAGACGGGCTTCCCCTCGAGCACCTCGGGCGGGGCGTAGGGCAGCGAGGCGCTCACCCGCCCTGAGGTGGTCTCGAAACCTCCGGACACCCGAGAGATCCCGAAGTCCGCAAGCAGCGGTTCTCCGAAGTCGGAGAGCAGCACGTTGGCCGGCTTCACGTCGCGGTGCAGCACGCCGGCCCGGTGCGCCGACTCCAGCGCGCCGGCCAGGCGGACGGCGTACGTCACCGCCAGCTGCCAACCCAGCATCATTCCCGAGTCGAGCGAGCCGCGCACGACGTACGGCATCAACAGGTACGGCAGGCCTGAGTGAGTCGTGCCGACGTCGAGCACCTGGACGATGTTCGGATGGCCCGAGACGGTGCCCATCGCGAAGCCCTCGCGCTCGAACCTCTCGAAGGCCGCCGGGTCGAGAGCGGTGGCAAGGACCTTGACGGCCACCGGGCGGTTGAGGCGCGCCTGACGCGCGCGGTAGACCGAGCCGTAGCCGCCACGCCCTACGAGAACAGCTTCCTCAAGTCCCTCGATTCCGAGATCTGGGTGATCCACCTCCGCAGTGTGGCGCACCGCGGACCCGCATGCTTCCGTCCCGCTCGGGGCCATGAGCGGTCACGTCGCTCATCCGTCCAGACCAGCGGCTCCAGGTGCCCTGACCGGCGACAACACCAACGGACGAACAGCCATGAGCGACGACGGAACCTCGCCGCTCGGGGTGGGGCGGGGCCGAGGGCGGCGAGCTGCTCCAGATGGCCAGCGAGAGCGAGTAGGCATCGGCGTCGGCATGTCCACCCCGGATACCGCTCGAAGGACCAGAAGCTCTCGGTGGAGAAGGGCGACTGGGAGGGCGACCTGCCGGCCGTCCTGGTCAGCCACTGGCACGAGCGCTGGCCCGACAAAGCGAACCCGATGGAGCTGTTGCCGGGCACCAAGACGGCGAATTCCTGCTACATCCAAGTCGAGTGCGTGCCCTGCGTCTACTACTACGACGGCCCGCTGACCACCGATGCGACGCCGCTGCGTGAGGGGCTGCGCTTCACCCAGGCCCAGCACGACACGGTTGCGGCCCTGGCCGTCGACATCGCCGAGCGCATGGCTGGCCTACCGACCAGCAGTGGTGGCGTACGCCGCGGCTGCTCGGCCATGAGGACCTCACCCCGATCGCTCGCTGCGACCCCAAAGGCGGCTGGGACCCGGGTTGGCTGCGCGACGAGCCCTACTTCGACTGGGACTACGCGTACACGAAGATCGAGGAACTGCTGGGCGGTGGTCGAGGCTTTCCTCGGCACGGACAGACGAGCCGGGGAGGAGCCGTCCCCGTTCGCCGGCTGGGTGACTCCGCCGACCAGTCTCTCGCGCTCAGCGACGGGGACGAAGCCGGCGCGGTCAGATCGCGTTCGAGGCGGGAGTGCAGGAGTCCAAGGAGCTCACCCCGCGTCTCGCCCGGCACCCGGAGATGAACGGCCGCAAGATCGAGTCGGACGAGACCGACCCGCAGGAGGGACGACGGGAGAGGCGCTGCCATGTGGACCTCGACGCGCGTCCTGGCTCGAGAGGTGGTTGGTCCGCCCGCCAAGCGAACCGCGGTAGAGCTCCCGGCGAGCTCAGGCTTCGCCAGCCAGGATGCGCGCGTAGCCATACGGGCCGTAGTCCGAGGCCAGGCAGGCAAACTGGTACGGCGTGCAGGCGACCGCGGAGGGCCAAGACGAGCCCGACGGAGGGATGTCGATGGTGGTCCAGGTCCTCCCACGGTCAGTCGTGCCCAGCAGCAGCGCGCCGGTGCCGTCCTGGCTGCCGTCGCTGCCGCCAACGACGCACACGGTGGCCCGGCCACACGACACTGACTGAAGACGGGTGGCGGCGGCGGGGAGCCGCCGTGGGAGCCACGTGGCTCCCCCGTCGAATGACGTGGCGAGCCGACCGCTCCAGTCGGTGTCGTTGCCCACCGCGACACACGTCAAGCCAACGCAGTCCAGACCGAAATAGCCGTTCAGAGCCGGCGGCAGAGTGCGGCCCTCATAGGACTTTGCGAAGTCGTTCGTCGTCCAGGCAACGCTCGGCTGGTGCGGCTTGCCGGTGCGGCCGATCAGGACACACGCCGTGACACTCGTGCAGGCGATGCCGTCCAGCCCCTGGGCTCCTGAAGGGATACCCCTCGAGTGCCACGTCAGTCCGCCGTCGACGGTCGACACGACGACCGGTACGCCGTTCCGGCCCGACGTCACGGCCACGCACACGGACGAGTCGACGCAGCTCAGCACGGCCGGGCCGAGAAACCGTGTGTCCACGCCCTGGTGAAGCTGCCACGACAGGCCGCCGTCCGTGGTCCGAAGGGCCTGGGCGTCCGTGCGCGTACTGGACACGTTGACGACGGCCCAGGCGTGGCATGACGTCGCCGAGGTGCAGTCCAGGCTCGTCACGTGGCCCGTGTTGGGAGGTAGGGGGTGCCGGGTCCACGAGGCGCCACCGTCGGCGGAGGTCACCGCTACCGGGCGAGTGACCGCCTCCCGCGTCATCCCCACGCACCGCAACTGCGTCGGGCAGCTCAGCTCGCTCACCACGCCAAGGGCGCCGGGCACGGGAACCGGATTCCAGGTCAGCCCGGCCGTAGTGGTGTTGAATGCGGCGCCGTCCCGCCCGACCGCCGCGCAGACGGTCGTCGTCGGACAGGAGACAGCCGCATGGCCGACGTACGCCGTGGGCAGGGACTGGGCCGTCCAGGTGGTCCCCGCGTCCGTGGTACCGAAGGCGATGGGCCAGCTGAACTGGTTGCCGAATGTCATGCAGGTGTTGATCGTCGGGCACGAGATCGACCTCAGGGCGCCCGAGGCGGACGGCAGCGTCTGCCGCGACCAGGTGGCGCCACCGTCGCTGGTGGCGGCGACAGCGGGACTGCCAACCGAGTACCCCGCCGCGTAGCAGACTGTGGTCGACGGGCAGTCGACAGCGAACAGCGAGCTGACCGTCACGGGTGCGGCCTGCGCGCTCCACGAGGCGCCGAAATTGGCGGTCCGGTGGATCCGCGTGGCGCCCCCGTAGTAGCCCATGGCCCAGCACCTCGACGAACCGGGTGCGCACGTGAGGGCGCCCAGTCCGACCGACGGCAGGGCCGTCGTCAGCGGGCTCCAGATCGCCCCGCCGTCCGTCGTGTTCGCAACGGTGGTTCCGTCCGTGGCCAGGCAGCGCGTCGCAGTCGGGCACGAGATCGCGTACAGCCGGCCGACCCCCGGCACCGAGCTGGGTGTCACGCCGCTGGTCCGCAGGGCCACCACCACGGTGGTGAAGTCGCTGAGGCGTCCGGTGACGAAGCAGACCGCCACGGACGGGCAGTCGAGCGCGTCGATGATGTCGACGTCGGCTGGCAACGTGCGGGTCTGCGGCGTCCACGTTGCGCCCCCGGTATCGGAACGGAGCAACTCACCTCCGGCGATGGCCCAGCAGAGGGTGGTGCTGGGGCAGGAGGTGACCGGCCCGTCACCGCGAGCGAGCTTCGCGGCCACACCCATGGAGGGGCGCCAGCCACAGCGTCTCGACATGGGGGCGGCGGCCGGGGGGCGCGCAGCGGCCGGTCCTGCGAAGTCCAGCACGGCCAGGTTCAGCAGGGCCAGGACCAGCAACGCGGCGGCGAGGGCAGGAATCGACTTCCGGTGACGTCCGGCGCCGAACAGCGTCATCAGACCCCCGCCCTGACTCCCTGAGGCGTCAGGATAAACCGGCGGTCGGCGCCCCGTAATAGGTCATTTGGGTAGGCCCGTGGTGGGTGCGAACCAGTTTGCAAGAGGCCATCTGATCTGCCAATTCCTTCTCTGACCTGGGATAACTCGGCCGAAATCGCTCCGGGTTGGGCGTGCGCACATGCGGGGCTCGAGGTCGACTCCCATCGGTCTTGGCGGCGGTCAGCTGGCATGTCCGTGTCTGTGCCACCATCGCCAACTGTGGGGGTCAACGAAGAGGGACCGGGCATCGGCATCTACATCGCCCTGGCGCTCGGCCTGCTGGCGGGCATCCTCGTGGCCACACAGGGCGGCGGGCTGGTTGGATTCGCGATCGCGTTCGTCGTCGTGGGAGTGGTGGGCGCCCTGCTCCTGTCGTGACCCGCCGACAAGACGGTGCGCTCAGCGGCGCGGCAGCAGGATCGAGAGGTGCGCGGGGGTCTCGCCGGTCAGCCGGCCACCGAGCGCGGTGACCACGGCCCGCGCCTGGGTGATCGGGAGGTCCACGTGCGGGCCGAAGACCTGGCGCTCCTCGGCGCAGCTGAGCTCGATCGAGAGGTGGCCCTCGTTGTCGGCCTCGAAGACCATCCGGACCGCTCCCTGACCGCGCTTGAGCACGTCGGCGAGGAGCAGGTCGAGGATGTGCTCGACCGGGCCCGGGGTGTACGTCATGTCGAGATTGCCCTCGACCGCGGCGGTCAGGGGCCGGTCCTGCTCAGCCAGCGCGTCCGCCCACGTCTGGGCGCACTGGGTGGCCAGGTCGCGGAGCGGGATCTCGGCGCCGGCGACGAGCGCTCCGCGCCGGGCCAGCGCCACCAGCTCGCCGGCCATCGCGTCCATCGTCTCGATCCGCCCGAGCGAGCGGGCCGCCGACCCGCGCACGTCAGCCGGTACGTCGTCGCGCTGGGCCAGCTCCTCCAGCTCGAGCCGGAGTGCGGTCAGCGGGGTCCGCAGCACGTGCGAGGCGTGCTCGGCGAACGCCTGCTCCGAGGCGAGCCGCTCCTGGAGCTGGCCGGCAGAGGTGAGCAGCGCCTGGCTGATCGCCCGCGCCTCCGGGATCCGGGTGCGGGGCAGGTCGAGGTCGAAACGGCCGCGGCCGAGCTGGCCGGCGGCGCCCGCGAGCTGGCGGAACGGCGCGGACAGCAGCCTGGCCATCACGTAGCCGACCATCGCGGCGAGCAGCACCACCAGCAGGACCAGGAAACCGAGCGAGCCACGGTCGTCGTCGCTCAGCTCATCGATGACGCCTCCGGACTGGCTCAGCGTCAGCGACCCGTCGCCGACGTCGACGGTCGTCTCGATCGAGTCCGAGCCGGTGTCGTAGTCGTCGCCCTCCACCACCACCGGGTCGCCGTCGCCGTCGTCGTACTCCAGCCGCTCGGGCCCGTCGACCAGTCCGGCCAGGAAGACCCGGTCGACCGGCTCCCCGAGCTGGTCGCGGTGGTCGATCAGCAGGGCGAGCGTGGTGGCCTCGGAGCGGAGCTCACGGCTCTCGTGGGTTCGGATCACGCCGTGCTCGTTGTACGCGCGGAGCCACAGCGCGCCGAGCAGCAGCACCACGCTGAGGACGACGAACGAAGCTGTCAGCCGCGGCCGCATGCCGGGTCACCCCTGCCGGGTCAGTCGGAAGGGTTGCCCTCGAGGCGGAACCCGACTCCGCGCACGGCGACGACCTTCTCCTGGACGCCGACGCTCTCGAGCTTCTGGCGGAGCCGGCCGATGGTGACGTCGAGGGTCTTGGTCGAGCCATACCAGTTCTCGTCCCACACGTCGGCCATCAGCCGGGTGCGGGAGACGACCTTGTCCTTGTTGGCGACCAGCACGTTGAGGACCTCGAACTCCTTGCCGGTCAGCGGCACCTCGTCGTCCCCCGAGAAGACCCGGCGGGCGGCCACGTCGATCCGGAGCCCGCCTTCGGCGCCGTTGTCCGCGGCCGCGGCGGCGGCGTTGGTACGCCGCAGCAGCGCGCGCACCCGGGCCTGCAGCTCGGCCAGCCCGAACGGCTTGGCCATGTAGTCGTCGGCCCCGTAGTCGAGGCCGACCACCCGGTCGAGCTCGCCGGCCCGCGCGGTGACGATCATGATCGCGCCGTCGTAGCCGGCCTCGCGGGCCTTGCGGCACACCTCGAGGCCGTCCATGTCCGGCAGCCCGAGGTCGAGAATCATCACATCCGCATGGCGTGCCGCCACGTCGTCCAGCGCCTTCTGGCCCGAGTCCACCCAGTGCACGTCGTAGCCCTCGCGCTCGAGGGTGCGGACGAGCGGGAAGGCGATGTCCTCCTCGTCCTCGACCACGAGGACTCTCTGCGCCATGTCGCGATGATAGGCCGCTGCGTGGGGCGCGGGTGGCGCAACGCACCGAACCGTGAGTGGGCGCTTAGGGCGCCCTAGCCGACCGTCAGCCTGGTCCGGGCCGGTCGGGCCACCCTGGCGGGCGACGCGCGCCCGGCCACGGCGGCCAGCGAGAGGGCCGCGGCTGCACCAAGGACGAGCAGTCCCCAACCGCCGTCCATGGTGAACGGGTAGCCGATCCAGGGCACGCTCACCCAGATCTTGGAGTACGCCGCGTCGGTCAGCGGCAGCCGCCAGGGGTCGGTCCTGCCGGTGGCGTCGCCCCTCGTGGTGGCCACCCCGTCCTCGATCGCGACGATCCGGCGGGTGACCCGGTCGCCGGCGGCGTTGGCGTCGGACGGGCGGAAGCTGATCACGTCGCCCACCTGGAGGTCGGTCGGCGGCACCTCGCGGGCCAGCACCACCGAGCCGCGGCCCAGCGAGCCGTCCATCGAGTCGTCGGTGATGACATAACGGTCGAGACCGAGCACCGCCGGCAGCAGGACCAGCAGCACCACGGGCGCCATGACGAGCAGGCCAAGCGCAAGCCGACGCTGCTCACCGCGGGTCGACCGGTGCGGCACCGGTGCGATCTCCATCAATCCCCCCAAAGCATCCAGGCCCTCCGAGCGGCCCTTCGCTCACCACGTTAGGGGGACGTTTCTCGGACGGGTCCACGTCCGGTCCACACCTGCGACAAAGTTGGGTAACTCGGTCTGTGGCGGGCTCACGGCCGCAGCGCGGGCGTGGAACGGGCCACCCTCAAAGCGTCAGGGTGGCCCTGCTCACGCCCTGATCAGGAGGCGAACAGGTCGCCGTACTCGTCGACCCGCGCCAGCACCTGGTCGAAGCGGAACTGCTCCAGCGCGTCGGGGTCGTCGGCCCCCTCCTCGACCTCGTCCCAGCCGACCGGCGTGGCCACCCACGGCCGTTCCCGACCGCGGAGGGAGTACGGCGAGATGGTGGTCTTGGAGCCGGCGTTCTGCGACCAGTCCAGGAAGACCTTGCCGCTGCGGCGGGCCTTGGTCATGGTCGCCGTGACGAGCTTTGGGTGCTCGGCGGCGAGCGCGTCCGCCACCTCCTTCGCCACGGCCGTGGACTCGTCGGAGGGCATCCGCTTCGGGAGGTCGGCGTAGAGGTGCAGCCCCTTGCTGCCGCTGGTGACCGGCTTGGCGGTGAGGCCGCGCTCCTCCAGCGCCTCGAAGACGAGGAGCGCGACCTGGCAGCACTCGTGCAGCCCGGCCGGTTCCCCGGGATCGAGGTCGATGACCAGCCGGTCGGCGTTGCGCGGGCGGCCGTTGCGACCGGCCGTCCACTGGTGCACGTGCAGCTCGAGGGCGGCCAGGTTGACCAGCCAGGTGAGCGTGGCCAGGTCGTCGACGATGGGGAAGGTGATCTCGGAGTCGCCCTTCCCGGAGCGGCTGCCGGTCGTGGGGACCGTGGCCGTACGCACCCAGGACGGCGTACCGCCGGGGATGTTCTTCTCGAAGAAGCTCATGTCCTCGACCCCGTGCGGCCACCGGATCCGGGTCACCGCCCGGTCCTTGAGGTGCGGCAGCAGCACCGGCGCGATCTGGGCGTAGTAGTTGAGCACCTCGCCCTTGGTGGTGCCGGTGCGTGGGTAGAGCACCTTGCCGAGGTTGCTGATCTTGAGCGTGCGGCCCTCGACGTCGACGAAGACCTCCTCCGGCACGAACTCCTGCTTGGCCACGGCTACCTCCCGACCGCGATGACCGGGACCCGCGCCGGGTCGAGGACCCGCATCAGCTTGTCCATGAAGACGCCGGGCGCGCTCACGCAGCCCGAGGTCGGGCCGGGCCCGTTGACGTGCAGGAAGATCCCGGCGCCGCGGTGCCGGACCTGCTTGATGTTGAAGTCGGTGACGACCGAGATGCGGTACTCGTGCCGGAAGTCGGTCAACCGCTCGGAGGTGTTCGAGTCGCTGCTCGGGAGCCACCAGCGGAAGCCGCCCTCGGCCTGGTTGCGGTAGCGGTTGTAGTGGGCCGACTCGTTGTCCTGAACCCAGAAGTCGCCACTCTCGACCTGGCGGTAGCCCAGCCTCCACGTGGCGTTGGCCGCGTCCATGCCGAACGCCCACGGCAGCAGGTAGGTGCCCAGCGGCGTGGTGCCGCTCCCCTGTTCGCGCCTGGTGCCGCGCACCAGCCCGCCGTACCCGATGCGGCCGTCGTCGGCGCTGAACCGGTCGCGCCAGCCGGTGTCGGTGAGCTTCCAGAACGTCACCCGGGCCCGGTATGAGTCGGTGTGGTTGACGGTGACCACCTGCCGAGTGCCCTCGCCGAGCTGGACCGTCACCCCGTCGAGCGTGATCGGGCCGCTGGACGGGCTCACCGACAGCGCGGCCGCGACCACCAGCTCGGCGATCACAGATCCCCCGGGGCGAGGTCGGAGCGGACGCCGCGGTACGACGGCTGGCGGAGCCGGGCGTAGCCGACGCCATGCGTCTCGACGTCGACCACCAGCAGCGGCTCGACCCAGAACGTGCCGCGGGCGTCGACGGTCGGGACCTCGTCGGCGAACGGGCTATCGCCGCGGACGATCGGGCCGACCAGCGCGGTGAGCGCGCGGCTGGCCGCGGATCCGATCCCGCTGCCGACCCGGCCGCGGTAGACCAGCCCGGCCTCGGTCGGCTCCCCCACCAGCAGCGCGGCCAGCCGGTCCTCGGTGCCCTCCTGGGGGCGCCAGCCGCCGACGACGTACGAGCGGCGGTAGCGGTGCGCGAACTTCAGCCAGTTCCGGGTCCGCTCGCCGAACACGTAGCGCGACGTGAGCCGCTTGCTGACGATCCCCTCGAGCCCCTGCCCCAGGGTCGCCTCGAACAGCATCGGGCCGTCGTCGTAGGCATCGGGCACCTGCCAGGTCGAGTGCTCCAGCCCGAGCCCGCGCAGGATCTTGCGGCGCTCCCCGAGCGGCTGTGACGACACGTCCTTGCCGTCGACGCGCATCACGTCGAAGACCATGTACGTCGCCGGCAGCCGGTCCGCGAGCCGAGCCGCCGAGGCGGCGTTGCGCACGTGCATCCGGTCCTGGAGCACGCGGAAGTCCGGCAGTCCGCGGTCGTTGAGGGCGATCACCTCGCCGTCCACCAGCAAGTCGCGGTCGCCCAGCGGACTGCGGTTGAGCTCGGGCCACGCGACGGTGACCGGGTTCTCGTTGCGGCTGAGCAGCCGCGTCGTACCGCTCCGCGTGGTGTCGGCCAGCACCCGCACACCGTCCCACTTCACCTCGTGCGACCAGCCCGCGTCGGCCGGCACGTGGGTACCGGTCGTGGCGAGCATGGGGCGCATGGACCCATCCTGACCGATGGATTCTCGGCGTCCCACCGGTCACACTGGTCGCGGCCCCGGTGTGGGGCGCGGTTACCTACACAGGAGGACACCCGATGCGGGCGATCTGGAAGGGCGCGGTGTCGTTCGGGCTGGTCAGCGTGCCCGTGAAGCTGTACGCCGCCACCGAGTCCCACGACGTGTCCTTCCGGCAGGTGCACGCCAAGGACGGCGGCCGGATCAAATACCAGCGCGTCTGCTCGGTCGACGGCGAGGAGGTGCCCTACGCCGACATCGCGAAGGGCTACGAGACCGAGGACGGCGAGATGGTCATCCTCAGCGACGACGACCTTGCGGAGCTGCCGCTGGCCTCGTCGCGCGAGATCGCGGTGGAGAAGTTCGTGCCGTCCGACCAGATCGACCCGATGCTCTTCGAGAAGTCCTACTACCTCGAGCCGGAGAAGTCCGGTGCCAAGCCCTACGGCCTGCTGCGACAGGCGCTGATCGACGCCGACCGCATGGCCGTGGTCACCGTGGCGCTGCGCAACCGCAGCAGCATCGCGGTGCTGCGCGTGCGCGACGACATCATCGTCCTCCAGACCATGATGTGGCCCGACGAGGTCCGCACCCCCGACTTCTCGGTCGACGTCGGCGAGGTCAAGGACGCCGAGGTCAAGATGGCGCACATGCTGGTCGAGACCCTGGCCGGCGACTTCGACCCGGACGAGTTCGAGGACGACTACGCCGAGGCCGTCGAGGCGCTGGTGACGGCCAAGATCGAGGGCGGCGAGGTCAAGCGCACCCCCACCTCGACCAAGAGCTCCGGCGAGGTGGTCGACCTGCTCGCCGCGCTCCAGCGCTCGGTGGATGCCGCCAAGAAGGGCCGCGGCGAGACCGGCTCGGAGATCTTCGACGACGTCGAGGACGAGAAGCCGGCGAAGAAGACCGCGACCAAGAAGACCGCGAAGAAGGCCCCCGCCAAGAAGACGGCTGCGAAGAAGACGACCAAGAAGGCGGCCGCGAAGAAGACGGCAGCCAAGAAGGCCACGAAGACGACAGCCAGCCGGAAGACGGCGACCCGCAAGGCGAGCTGACCGCGGGGCTGGATCAGCCGGACCCGCGCGGTTCCGGCCGGACGGCGACCTCGAGGCTGGCGGCGGCGGCGACCACCAGCGTCGCGAGCGGCTCGGGGACCGGTTGCGCGATCCGGACGATGAAGCCGTCGGTGCCGGGGAACCCGGTGCGGTCGAGGTCGTCCCAGTCGCGGGTGATGCTCGCGACGCGGCGGCCGCTCGTGTCCTCGATCCAGAGGTCCCAGGCGACCCAGTTCTCCGCCTGGAGGTCACCGAGGAAGGCGCCGTTCGGACCGAGCAGAGCGAACGTCGTGGCGCCGCTGCGCACGTTCTGCTGCGCGATCCGGCCGGCGTCACGGCCCTCGGCGTCGCGCACCTCGACCGTGCTCTTGGGCGCCCCGACCGGGCGAAGGAGCGACAGCACGACCTGGTCGTGCTCGTCGACGAGCTCGAGCGCGTCGTGCTTGAGCTGGTCGCGGCTCACCCGCGATCGAAGCGGCGGACGGGTGGCGGGCGCGGCGTACCGCAGGACGCCGGCGCGGGTGCCGTCGCCTCGGTGCACGACGCGGTTGGCGCGTCGGCGGCCGTGGTCGACGTGCCGCTCGATGACCAGGACGTCCTCGGAGAGCAGGCCGCTGCGTGCCGCCGCAGTCGCCTCCTCGGCGACCGGGCCGACCGGCTCGTCGATGCCGTTCGCCTCGCCGTCGCGGACGTACGGCGTCCACCTGTGCCCGTCGAAGAAGCGCAGCTCGTGGCGGCCGTAAGGGTCCGAGCGCCAGCCCTCCGCCGGGTGTTTCACCTCCATCACCACCCAGCGAGCGTAAAACGCGCCGCCTGCCGGGCTCCCGGGATTCGGGGAATCTCTGGGGTGGGACCATGACGGCATGCCTCGTTCGGACCTCCCCGGTCACCCCGTCTGGGTGGAGCTCTACACCTCCGACCCGAGCGCCGCGTCCCGGTTCTACGCCCGGCTCTTCGGCTGGAGTGCCGTAGACAGTGGGCCGGACTACGGCGGCTACCTGACCTTCCAGCACCAGGACGGACCGATCGCCGGCTGCATGCTCAACGACGCGACGACCGGTGGCGTGAACTCGTGGTCGGTCTACCTCGAGAGCAACGACGCCGCCGACACCGTGCGGATGGCCGAGGCGAACGGCGGTGAGATCAGCATCGAGCCGATCCAGGTCGGAGACCTCGGCCACATGGCCTTCGTGACCGACCCCGGTGGTGCGCTGGTCGGCATCTGGCAGCCCGGCACCCACGAGGGCATCTCGGCGCGTTCGGAGCCCGGCACGCCGGCGTGGTTCGAGCTGTTCACCAGCGACTACCCGCGCGCGCTGGAGTTCTACGCCAATGCCTTCGGCTGGACCTTCCACACCGTCTCCGACACCGACGACTTCCGCTACAGCACGCTCGGCAAGGACGAGGCGGCGCTCGCCGGGGTGATGGACGTCAGCAGCACGGATGACCCCGAGGGGTGGAGCGTCTACTTCGCGACCGCCGACACGGATGCGACGGTCGCGGCGGCCGAGGAGGCGGGCGGTACCGTCGTCCGCCCGGCCGAGGACACGCCGTACGGCCGGCTGGCCTGGCTTGCCGACCCGCAGGGCGCGCGGTTCAAGGTGATGGGGCCGAATCGCGACGGCTGAGTCGGATCGCGGCGGAGACCTCGGCAGCCAGCGCGACTGCCAGCGCGTCTGCGGTGTCACCGTCCGGCTCGGGTACGACGTGGTGCGCGGTCCCGGCCACCAGCAGGTCGACCGCGCGGACCCGCATGGAGCGGGCCATGTCGGCGGCGTGCGCGGTGTTTCCGTGCACGATGGCGCTGGCACCCTCGGGCGGGAGCGGCATCAGCCAGGCGCGCTCGGCGGCGATCACGTGCGCGGCTGGGAGCAGGGCCAGCGCGCCGCCGCCACACCCCTGACCGAGCACCACCGAGACGGTCGGCACGGTCATCGTCGTCAGGGTCGCGATGCAGCGGGCAATCTCGCCCGCGATGGCGCCCTCCTCGGCGTGGGCCGACAGCTCGGCGCCGGGGGTGTCGATGACGGTGACGAGCGGAAGCCGGAGCTCGTTGGCCAGCCGCATCGCGCGGCGGGCGGTCCGCAGCGCCCCCGGCCCCATCGGTGTTCCCGGTGACTGGCGGCTGCGGTCCTGGCCGACCACCAGGCACGGCTCGCCGTCCAGGCGCGTGAGCACGACCAGGACGGTGCTGTCCCGCTCGCCCTTCTCGGTGCCGGCCAGCCGCAGCGTCGTCTCGGCGCCGTGCGCGAGCAGGTCGCGGACCCCGATCCGGCCGTGGGCCCGGGTCGCCACGATCGAGTCCCAGGCGTCGCGATCGGGGTCGAGGTCGCCGGTACGCCGGGGCAGCCGCGGCTCGGACGGTGGGTCGACCAGGACTGCCAGCACCCGGTCGACCAGCGCCGGCAGCTCCTCGGCGGTGGCGACTCCGTCGATGACGCCCTTGGCCGCGAGGTTCTCGGCGGTCTGCACGCCATCCGGGAAGGGCTCGCCCTCCAGCGCCTGGAAGACCTTGGGGCCGAGGAACCCGATGAGCGCGCCCGGCTCGCCCACGGTCACGTGCGCCAGCGAGCCCCACGACGCGAACACGCCGCCGGTGGTCGGGTGCCGCAGGTAGGCGAGGTAGGGCAGCCCCGCGGCCCGGTGCTCCATGAGGGCCCGGGAGATCTCCACCATCTGCACGAACGCGGGCGTGCCCTCCTGCATCCGGGTGCCGCCGCTCGCGGTCGTGGCCAGGACAGGGAGCCCCTCGGCGGTGGCCCGGCGCACGGCCCGGGTGATCCGCGCGGCCGCGGCCAGCCCGATCGAGCCGGCCAGGAACCGGAACTCGTTGGCCACGACGGCCACGGGTCGGCCGTGGACGAGCCCCCGCCCGGTGAGCACGGACTCGTCGGTTCCGGCCTTGTCGCGCGCGTCCTGCAGGGCCTCGCGGTAGTCGGGCGGCGCGTCGGAGATGTCGATCGGCTCGTCCCACGACACGTAGGAGCCGGCGTCGAGCACCAGGTCCAGGAGCTCCTGGGCGGTCCAGCGGTGAGTCATGTGCGCACCGTGACCGGCAGTCCCATGGGGCGACGCTAGCGGGCCCGGTCACATTGCGGAGTCCTTGACGAAACCGAACGATCGTGCTTTTCTATGCTGGTGAGTAAGGGAGTCGAGACGCGTGCGGCCATCCTCGACGAGGCCACCGACCTGGCCTCGCGAGTCGGCCTCGGCGGGCTGACCATCGGCACCCTGGCCACCCAGACCGGCCTGTCGAAGAGCGGCCTGTTCGGTCACTTCGCCTCCAAGGAGGCACTGCAGGTCGAGGTCCTGCTGCGCGCCAGGGACCAGTTCGTCGACATTGTGCTGCGGCCGACCCTGGCCGTGCCTCGCGGTGAGGCGCGGGTGCGCACGCTCTTCGAGCAGTGGCTCGTGTGGCAACGCGACGGCTTGTCCGGCGGCTGTCTCTTCATCGACGCCGCCAGCGAGTTCGATGACCAGGACGGCCCGGTGCGCGACGAGCTGCTGCGCGCCGAGCGCGACAAGGCCGAGTCGGTGATGACCGTCGTGCGCGCCGCGGTCAGCGAGGGCGACTTCGCCACCGACCTCGACCCCGAGCAGTTCGAGTTCGAGCTGGAGAGCATCATGCTCGGCCACCACCACCACAGCCGGCTGATGCGCTCCCCCGACGCCGAGGTTCATGCCCGCGCCGCCTTCGACCGGCTCGTCGAGTCGGCTCGCGCCCACTAGAGAGATCCCGAGAGGAAAATCCCATGGCATTGTTAGGTTCTATGAAAAGCACGATCGTTCGTGCTTCCGTGCATGTCAGCTTCCGTGTCCTCGACCTCACGGCCCCCCGGCTGGGCGCCGCTCTGGTGGAGCGGCTGTGGTTCCGGGTCCCACGCGGCATGCCGCTGGCGGACCCCACCGGAACCGCCTTCGAGGTGCGCTGGCTCGGCCGCACGATCCGGGGCCAGCACTGGGGCGCCGGGCCCACGGTCTACCTGGTGCACGGATGGGGCGGCAACGCCGATCAGATGCGCCCCTTCGTGGAGCCGCTGGTGGCCGCCGGCTTCCGGGTGGTGGCGCACGACGCGCCCAGCCATGGGCGCTCCGACCGCGGCGGCCACGGGCCCGGCTCCACCGACGCGGTCGAGTTCGGCCAGGCGCTCGACGCCGTCGCAGCCCGGTTCGGCCCTGCGCATGCCGTCGTGGCCCACTCGCTCGGCACGATGGCCACGCTCCTCGCGCTGCGCGACGGCTGGTTCACCGCGGGCCGGGTGGTGCTGATCGCCCCGGTCGCCGGGGTGCCGTGGTTCACGGCGTACTTCCGCCGGATGCTCGGCTTCGGCGACCGCACCGAGCGGCACACCGACCGACGCCTCGAGGCGCGCACCGGCTATCCCCCAACCGACCTGTCGACCCGGGGGCTCGTCGCGGACCGCCCCGACGGGCTGGCGGCACTGCTGGTCCAGGACGTCGACGACCGCAGCGTCGGCACCGGGCTGGCCCGCGACCTGGCGGACATGTGGCCGGGGTCGACGTACCTCCAGACCCGCGGCCTCGGTCATAACCGGATCCTCGCCGACCCGGGCGTCACCGCGGCGGTCACCCGCTACCTCCTGGAAAGTGTCGAGGAGGAAGCAGGTGACCAGGAGCAGCTCGCCTCCTGAGGCGCGATCGTTCAGACGAGCTGCCGCTCCTCCATCACCTCGAGCACGACGGGCGTGTCGTGCTCGAGGAGGAGCTCGGTCGCCTGCGGCGTGCTCATGACGCCGCGGAGGAACTCGGCGAACTCCTCGGCCCGGGTGGAGCTGTCGAAGTCGAGATCGACGATCACCCGCGCCGGCTCGGAGCCACCGCGGGCGATCCGGTAGCCGCGGACGCCGCGGTCCTTGCGCGCCTGCTCGAACTTGTCGAAGTTCCCCTTCCAGGCGTCGTAGTTCCTCACGATGTTGCTCACGTGCAGGGTGGCCATGTCTTCTCCTCGGTTGGCGGGCCCCGAACGGGCCCGGTGCGTCGAGGGTGCGGCCCAGCGGTGCCCTCCAGACACCCCAGATCTTCGGGATCTTGCCGGGGCGCGGGCCGTCGTACGCTCGCTAGCGTCCCGTGTCGGAGGTGCTTACATGCTTGGCGTGTTCAGAGTGCGTGCATCGCAAGGCGCCGGAGCGACGCTGTACTTCTTCGTCCTGCCAGCGACGGCAACGCGGCGAGGTGCGTGCTATGGACGCGCGAAGCGCGCAAGCACCTCGGACACTGGGCGCTAAGTGAGCGCCGCCGGAGTCCTCGACCGCGTCGAGCGGCTCTGCCGGGAGCCGCTCACGCCGAAGGCGCTGCGGGAGCGCACGCTGGAGGTGCTGCGGCGTCAGGTGGGCTTCGACGCGCACGTGTGGCTGCTCACCGACCCCGTCACCTGCGTCGGGACGTCGCCCCTCGCCGACGTCCCGATGATGCCGTGGCCGCGGCTTCCCGAGCTGGGGCGGCTGCGCTACCTGACCACGGTGAACCGGTGGCCGGAGCTGCGTCGCGCTGGGACGCCCGCGGCGTCGCTGATGATCGCGACCTCCGGGCAGCCGGCCCGGTCGGTGGTGTGGCGCGAGGTGCTCGACGGGATGGGAGTCAGCGATACAGCCTCGGCGGTGTTCGCGGACCGGTTCGGCTGCTGGGCGTGGCTGGACCTGTGGCGTTGCGGCGGCGTCTTCACCAGCGGTGAGGTCGCGCTGCTCCGCGATCTGACCGGACCCCTGACCGAGGGGATCCGGCAGGCCCAGGCGCGGACCTTCGTGGAGGATGCCGAGCCGCTGGAGCTGGCCGGCCCGGCGGTGGTGCTGCTCGACGCCGGGCTCCGGGTGGTCAGCCAGACGGCCACCGCGGGCCTCGCGCTGCTCGAGCTGAACCCTCCGGGCGAGGAACCGATCCCCGACCCGATCCCGGCCGCCGCGCTCAACGTCGCCGCTGCCCTGCTCGCCGCGGAGGCCGGCATGCCGGTCGGCCCGGCGTGGTCGCGGGTGCACCTGGGAGCCGGCCGCTGGGTCACGCTGCGCGCGGAACGGATGACCGGCGCGATCGACGTCGCCGTCACCATCGAGCTCAGCACCCCGGCCGAACGTCGCGAGGTCTTCGCGCTCGCCCACGCCCTGAGCCCACGCGAGCGGGAGGTCCTCGGCCATCTCGCCACCGGCGCCGACTCGCGGAGCATGGCGCGGGCCCTGGTGCTGTCGGAGCACACCGTCAACGACCACGTGCGCGCGGTGCTGGCCAAGTGCGACGCGCCGACCCGCGCCGTCCTGATGTCGCGGATCACGGGCGGCTGAGGCTCACCAGCCGGGCAGGACGAGCGCCGCCCAGACCAGCAGCGGGCCGATCACGACCACGATCACGCTGTAGGTGAGGATCTGCCGGTAGTAGACCGGCTCCGAGATCGAGTCCGGTCGGTTCGCGAGCATCAGGGCGCCGTTGGTCGAGAAGGGGCTGACGTCCACGATCGTGCTCGAGACCGCGAGCGCCGCGATGAACAGGGCCGCGTTGATGCCACCGTCGGCGACCAGCGGAACGGCGATCGGGATGATCACCGGCAACAGGGCGGTCGAGCTCGCGAACGCCGAGACCACGCCGCCGACGTAGCAGAGCACGAGCGCGCCGACGGCTGCAACGCCCAGCCCCGCGGCCCAGTCGCCGACGAACTCGGGCGAGCCCGCCTCGTTGAGGATCGTGGCGTAGCAGCTGACGCCGGCGACCAGCAGCACGGTGGGCCAGGCGATCTGCTTGACCGTGTCCGAGTACCGCTTCGGGCCGAGGAACGAGAGCACCACGGCGGCCGTGATCGCGACGAAACCGATGTTCTTGTCGAGGATGAGCGCGATCACCGCGACGGCCACGAAAGCGAGCAGCGTCAGCACCTGGTCGACGCGCACGCGGTCCTCGTCCTCCTCGTGCTTCCCGGCCTCCTCGTCCGCCGCCTCGTCAGGGTCGATCCGCGCGCTGAACAGCTTCCGCCCGCCGAGGAGGACAAAGAGGATCGCGGCCATCACGGTGTTCACCGCGAGGCTGGCGAAGAAGACGGTCAGCTCGCTGGTCGGCAGGCCGGCGTCCTCCATGACGGAGTTGGTGATCGTGCCGTAGATGCTGATCGGCGAGAACCCGCCGGCCTGGGCGCCGTGAACGACCATCATGCCCATCATCAGCGGACTGATGCCGTAACGGCCCGCGAACCCCAGCGCGATCGGGCCGATGATGGCGCACGCCGCCGGGCTGACCGCACCGATCGCGGTGAGCACGGCGGTGATCGCGAACATCACCCACGGGATCAGTGCGACCCGGCCGCGCACCGCCTTGACCGCCACCCGCACGATCAGGTCGACGGTGCCGTTCTTCTTGGCGATCGCGAAGAGATAGGTGACGCCGATCAGGGTGAGCACCAGGTCGGCGCTGATCCCCGCGACGATGTCCTTCTCGTCCATGTCCAGGGACCACATGCCGACCATCCACGCGGCGACGAACCCCAGCGCGCCCATGTTGATCGGCACCGCGGTGCCGACTGCGAACAGGGCGATCAGCCCGATGATGGCGACCCATTCCGGTCCCATGAAGCCACGTCCTCCCGAGAGGTGACGTCGTTCACCTTTCACCCAAGTAACCAATCTGCGGTGACTTCAAC
Organism: uncultured Actinomycetota bacterium; assembly: GCA_963765915.1. GTDB lineage: Bacteria > Actinomycetota > Actinomycetes > Propionibacteriales > Nocardioidaceae > Nocardioides. The sequence continues at coordinate 39,097 of CAVXYB010000009.1, forward strand.
CGTGGCGACCCGTCCCGGAGGTCGTCACTAAGGTGGTCCCGATGAGCGGCCTCGAGAACCTCGCGGTCCTCGCCGCGGGGCTGGGCGCCGGGATCCTCACCTCGACCGTCGGCGTCGCGACGCTGCTCAGCTTCCCGGTGCTCCTCGCAGTCGGACTGCCGCCGGTGGTCGCGAACGCGTCCAACACCGTGGGCCTGGCGCCGGGCGCTCTGAGCGGCTCCTGGGGTTACCGCCGCGAGCTGCGGGAGCAGCCGCGGACGACGTCCGCCGTACTCCTCACCTGTGCGGTCGGTGCCATCGCTGGCGCGGTGCTGCTGCTCGCGCTGCCCGCGGACGTGTTCGAGGCGATCGTCCCGTGGCTGATCCTCTTCACCTGCCTGCTGGTCGGTGCCCAGCCGCGCATCTCGGCCTGGCTGCGGGCCCGGCACGGCGACGAGGCGCCCGCGCCGCGGATGTCGATGTCACCGGTTACCCGGATCTTCGCCACCCTCACCGGGGTGTACGGCGGCTACTTCGGCGCCGGCTCCGGCGTGATGATGATGGCCGTCCTCGGCCTCGGGCTCGACCTCGAGTTCCGGTTGGTCAACGCGCTCAAGACCCTGGCCGTGATGGCCTGCAACGTCGTCTCGGGCCTGGTCTTCATATTCTTCGCCGACCTGGACTGGGTCGCGGTGGCCCTGCTGGCGGCCGGGTCGGTCGTCGGGGGCTACGTCGGCTCGCGGATCGGGCGCTTGCTTCCGGCCCCGGTGCTCCGCACCGGCATCGTCCTCATGGGCGTCGTGGCGGCCGCGTTCATGCTCACTTAGCCCCGATTCGTCTGCGGTCGGCCAGCGAGAACTTCACGTCAGACCGCAGACGAATCGTTCAGTGGGTCTCCCACTGGAACAGCCGGGCAGCGAGCAACGTGACCACCACCGCGAAGGCGGCCAGGATCCCCATCGGGAGCAGCGCGGCGGATGCACCCTCGCCTCGGACCATCACGTCGAGCATCCCGTCGTTCAGATGCTTGAGCGGCAGGAGGTTCGAGAAGGCTTGCAGCCACTCCGGCGCGGCGTCGAGCGGGAAGAACGAGCCGGAGAGGAACGCCATCGGGAGCACCATGAAGTTCGCGGCGTTGACCGCGCCTTCCGTGGTCTTGGTGATGGCGCCCGCCAGCAGGCCGAGTGCCATGAAGCAGAGCGTGCCGACGGTCAGCAGCGGGATCGCCATCCACCACGCGCCAGACAAGGTGAGGCCGAACGCCGCGGCGGCCAGGCCCACGAAGACGGCCATCTGCACGAGAGCGATGCCGACCGTGACCGCGACCCGGGCGCCTACGACTACCGAGGTCGAGACCGGGGCCAGTTGGAGCCGCCGGATCAGCTTGGTCTGTCGCCAGCCCTGGATGGTCGCGGCGGCACCGAAGCTCGCGCTCATCGCGACCGCCCAGCCCAGCAGCCCCGGTGTGTAGAACTGGATCGTCCTGAGGGAGTCGTCCTCGACCCGTTCGGTCTCCAGGGAGTACGCGGGCGGCTGGCCAGACGCCGCCGACAGCCGGGCGACGTTGGTGCCGTCGACGAAGGCCTGGAGCGCGCCTTGGGTGACCGCAGCCTTCACCTGGTCGGTCTGGGTGTAGTGAGCGACCAGGGTGGAGCCCTTCATCTCGATCGCCACGTCGGAGTCGCCCTTGCGCACCTTGCTCAGCGCGGCGTCGAGGTCGTCGGACCGCTCGACCTCGAAGGTGTCGTCGAACGCCGCCTTCGCGTCCTTGGGAAGGTCGTCCACCACGCTCACGTCGCCGACCTGGATCAGGTCGACCTTGGACTGGGTCTGGTCGGCGAAGAGACCACCGAAGAGGACAAGGAACATCATCGGGAAGATGAGCGCGAAGAAGACCGAGGTCTTGTCGCGCACGAATCCCTTGACGATGGCCAGCGACAGCGCCTTGAAGGCGTTCATGCTCGGTACTCCCGGCCGGTGAGGTCGAGGAAGACGTCTTCGAGGGTGCCGGTGTGGACCCGTACGCCGTCGAGGTGGTCGCCGTCGGCGAGCTGCGAGACCACCATCGCCGGCTCCCGGGTGATCAGCACGACGCCGTCCGCCCCTTCGCTGGCGTCGTCGACTCCGTCGAGGCGCCGGGACTCCTCGAGGGAGAGCTGGCCGGGTGAGACGGTGATCCGCGCCGGGGCATCGAGACCGCGGATCAGGGCCGCCGGCGAGTCGAACTTCAGGATCTTGCCGTGGTCCATGATCGCGACCCGGTCGCACAGCACCTCGGCCTCGTCCATGTAGTGCGTGGTCAGCACCACGGTCCGACCGGAGTCGGTGAGTCCCGAGAGCAGATCCCACAAGTTGCGCCGGGCCTGCGGGTCGAGGGCGGCAGTGGGCTCGTCCAGGAAGACCACGTCGGGGTCGTGCACCAGGGCACACGCGATGGAGAGCCGCTGTGCCTGCCCACCCGACAGGTCCTCCACGCGGGTGTCGGCCTTCTCGCCCAGCCCGAAGGTCTCCATCCACTCGTCGGCCGCCTTCGCGCCGACGCCGTACAGCGAGGCGAAGGTGTGGATCTGCTCGCGAGCGGTCAGCCGCTCGAAGAACGCGGACGCCTGGAGCTGGACGCCGATCCTCGGCAGCAGAGCGGGGTTGCGCGGCCACACCGGCATCCCGAGGACGGTGACCGTTCCGCTGTCCGGCTTGCGCAGCCCCTCGATGGTTTCCAGCGTCGTCGTCTTGCCGGCACCGTTGGGCCCGAGGATCCCCACGAACTCGCCCTCGGCCACCTCGAGGCTGATGTCATCGACGGCGCGAAGGTCGCCGTAGGTCATGGTCAGGTCGACGACCTCGATCGCCCGAGCGGTCACGTCCACGATCTAACCAGCGGAGCGGAACCCACACAGCGCTACCAAAGTCGGTTCCGGGGCCTCCTCTAGTACGACCTAGCCAGCCAGCAGGGGCCACGGCCGAGCGGCCTCGAGCTGCGCCGAGAGGCTCAGCAACGTGGTCTCCTCGTGCAGCCGGCCCACCAGCTGGACGGCGACCGGAAGTCCGTCGTCGGCGGGGCCGCACGGCACGGCGGCCGCCGGGTTGCCGGCGACGTTCCAGATCGCTGCATACGCGATGGCCGGGATGGCGCGCAGCATCGACTCGACGCTGCCGGCACCGTCGAGGATGCCGACCTTCGGCGGGCGGTGCGCCATCGCGGGCGTGAGCAGGACGTCGACCTCGTCGAACACCCGGTTGGCCTTGCGGCTGACCGCGTCGGTCTGGCGGAGCGCCCACTCGATGACCTTGGGGCGGACCCACGCGCCGAGCCGGTAGGTCTCCCGGGTCCGGCGCTCGAGCCGGTCGAAGTGCTCCATCCGGTCGGCTTCGTCGCGGATCCCGCCGAAGAACTGTGGGACGAACGCCGCCGTCGGGTCCGGGTAGCGCGGGTCGACCCGACGTACGTCGTGGCCCTGGTCGGACAGCAGCCGCGCGGTCTCCTCGACGGCCCGCACGTGCCTCGGGTCGGGACGGATGCCCATGGTGACCGGGGTGGTGGACCAGCCGATGGTGAGCCGGCCGGGATCGCGCCGGGCGGCCTCGACGAAGCTGCCGCGGTCCTCGGCGGTGTAGAGATCGCCGGGCACGTTCCCGCGGATCGCGTCGTAGACGATCGCGCTGTCGAGCACGGTGCGCGCCAGCGGGCCGGCGGTGCCGAGTGCGAACCACAGGTGCGGGTGCGGCGCCGTGGTCACCCGCCCGCGCTGCGGCTTGAGGCCGAACAGCCCGCAACACGCGCTCGGGATCCGGATCGAGCCGCCGCCGTCGCCGCCCATGCCGACCGGCACCATCCCGGTGGCCACCGCGACCGCCGTACCGCCACTGGAGCCGCCGGGGGTGCGAGCGCGGTCCCACGGGTTGTGGGTGATGCCGCGGGAGGCGGACTCGGTGTAGGGGAAGGCGCCGAACTCGGGCATGTTCGTGGTCGCCACCACGACCGCGCCGGCGCGCCGGAGCCGGGCCACGACCTCGGCGTCCTCATCCGCGGGCGTCGAGTTGGCCTCGCCGCCGAAGGTGGTCACGCAGCCTTCGACCTCGATCTCCTCCTTGATGACGACCGGTACGCCGTGCAGCGGTCCGCTCTTGTCGGGCTGCGCGTCGCGGGCGTCCGCCTCGGCGCGGGCGCGGTCGGCGAGCAACCGCGAGATGGCGTTGAGGCCGGGGTTGAGCTGCTCGATGCGGTCGAGGGCCGCGTCGGTGGCCTGGCGGGCGGTGATCTCGCCGATCGCGACCAGCCGGGCCGTCTCGGCGACGCCGGCTGCTCGGAGGTCTGTCACGCGAGGCAGTCTGTCAGGCGGGCGACCAGCGCCAGCAGGCCGCGGTCGCGTCGTCCGCGTCCACCCCCTCGGCCCGCTCCGCCTCGCGGACCAGGCGGATGAGCTCAGCAGGGTCCCGGCTCGGCACCTGTGCCCAGTCGAGCAGCCCGAACCGGTCGACCACCCGGCTGGCGCCGTTGCTGAGCAGGGCGGCGCCGCCGACCTCGGCGACCGGGCGGCTGCCGGTCAGCGCCTCGGCTGCGGCGGCGGGTCCGTCGTCCTTGGCCACCCAGAAGCCACCGGGCTGGTTGCGCTTCGACCGGAACACGGTCCGTGCCTCGTCCAGCACCTCCACGTACTCAGGGCTGCCCTCGGCCACTCCGGCCAGAGCGGCCTGGAAGGGGCGTCCGGTCTCGGGCTCGCGACGGTCCTCCACGACCTGCGGTGGGCCGTCGACCACGTCGAGCACGATGACGCTGTCGCCCAGCAGCAGGTGGTCGGCGCGCCCGTCGGCGACCCGCAGCACGGCCACGGTCCCGCACGGGCTGCTCGGGTCGGTGACTCGACAACTGTCGCGGTGCGCATCGGTCACCTCATCGATGGCGGCGGCGAGCACGTCGGCCAGGTCCGGGCGGGTCTCACCAGCACCGGCCAGGGACAGGCGGACGAGGAGTGTGGTGCCCAGGCGGTGGGCGTACCAGGCGGTCCCGTGCCGGCAGAGGTCCTCGGCTCCCGTGATGCCCGCTCCGTCCACCAGCACCACGGCACCGGGGATCGCACCCACGAAGTCCTCGTTGGCGCGGCCGGCGTGCCCCGCGGATGTTGCCCAGGTCAGCACTGGGCCAGCCTGTCAGGCCAGCGTGTTGACAATTGATCGAACATATGTTCGAATAGCAGCAGCATGCGGCCCTCGGGGTCGCAGAGATGCAGTAGTCCTCCGGGTCCGTGCTCCCGGAGCTCGTCATCAGGTGGCGCGCTGGCATCGAGGTCATCCCAAGTCCCGCGGGGTCGGTCCCCGGGCGTCGGTGTCGACTTCCGGAGCCAGCAGTGGATTCAGGGGCCTCTCCCGCCGTGGTGCTGGAGGGCGCACGCGTTCAGGTGGGGGTGCTAGACAACCTGCTCGTCGCCGGATTCTCCGACGCAGAGCTGGTCGACGGCCTGGCCGCGGTCCAGGAGCTCAAAGGACAGCTGTCGGCGCTCGAGACGCAGCTGCTGGCCGAGGTCGACCTCCGCGACCTGGCCCGCAAGCAGCTGCACTGGGGCTCCACGACCGACTGGTTCACCCACCTCGCCGGCCTGACCCGACGCGAGGGGCGACGTGCCGTGGTGCACGCCCAGCAGCTGGTGACCGAGCAGCACCGCACCCTTGAGGCCCTGCGTCGCGCGGAGGTCTCTTCCGCCCAGGCCGGGATCATCTGCGATGCCGTCGACACCCTCCCCTCCAGCCCGGCCCTGCGAGACCGAGGTGAACAGGCGCTGCTGAAGGAGGCCGGGCGGCTCAACGCCACCGAGCTGGCCCGCACCGCCCGTCACCTCGCCGACGTCATCGACCCCGACCGCAGCGAGCGCCGCGACGAGGCCGCCCTCGCGAGAGAAGAGCGTGCCGCACACACCGGCCGCTTCCTCTCGGTCACCGACGACGGTGCCGGCGGGATCCGTTTCAAGGGTCACGGAAGCGTCGAGGACGGTGCCGTCATCCGAGCCGCGCTCCTCCCGCTCACCAAGCCCGCGCCCGCGGCGGACCCCGACACACCCGGCTGCGAGGTCGAGTCCGATCCTCGAGACCACGGCGCGCGCATGTTCGACGCTCTGGTCGAGCTCGCCCAACACTCGCTGGACACCCACCGGGCACCGGCCTGCCACGGAGCGCGTCCACGGGTCGCGATCACCATCGACTTCAAGTCCCTCGTCACCGGACTCGGTGACGGCATTGGCTCCGAGGCCCTCACCGACGACGGACTGCGACTTTCTGTCGCCGCCGTGCGGCGTCTCGCGTGCGATGCCGAGCTCATCCCGGTCTGCTTGGGCACCCAAGGCGAGGTCCTCGATGTCGGACGCAGCGCGCGACTGATCACTCCGGCCTTGTGGCGGGCTCTCGTGGCCCGCGACCGGCACTGCACCTTCCCCGGGTGCACCCGACCGCCGGTCATGTGCCACGCCCACCACATCATTCACTGGGCTGACGGCGGCAAGACCTCCCTGGACAACCTCGTCCTGGTCTGCGGCGAACATCACCGCGTCCTGCACCACACGCCATGGCAGGTTCGCCTCGACCACGACGACCACCGCCCCGAATACCTGCCGCCAACGCGCGGCACCCACCATGAGCCACCCACCTGGATCCGCTACCGACCCCGTCGTGAGTGACGGAGCGATGACGACAGATCATCCGAGGAACGCCCGGAGCGCCGCGATCGTCTCGTCCGGTGCCTCCTCGGGCACGAAGTGGCCGCCGGGGACGGCGAGGCGCAGTGACCAGGTCAGGCGTTTCGACGTAGTCGCGCCAGACCTCGAGCGCGTCGTACGCAGCGCCGACGAACCCTTGCTCACCCCAGACGACTAGCAGCGGACACGTGACGCGATCACCGGCGTCAAAGCTTTCGTCGTCGTGCACGAGGTCGATCGACGCCCCGGCGCGGTAGTCCTCGCAGCTGGCGTGGATGGTGTCGGGGTCGGCGAAGCAGCGCACGTACTCGGACATGGCCTCGTGGTCGAATGCGGCCCCCGGGCCCGACCACTGGTCGAGCTTGCGGCGCAGGAAATACTCCGGCGCGCCGCCGATCAACACCTCCGGTAGGTCCGGCGGCTCGGCCAGGAAGAACCAGTGGTCGTAGACCGTCGCCAGCAACCGGTCGACGTTGGCGAACACGTGCCGGGTCGGCACGATGTCCAGCACCGCCACTCGGTCGACCCGGTCGCCGTGGTCGAGGGCCATGCGGTGCGCCACGCGGGCGCCCCGGTCGTGACCCACGATCGCGAAGGACTGGTGGCCGAGCTCGGTCATGAGCCCGGCCTGGTCGACCGCCATCGCGCGCTTGGAGTACGCCACGTGGTCGTGGTCCGAGGGTGGCTTGCCGGAGTCGCCGTACCCGCGCAGGTCAGCAACCACCACTGTGTGCGGCTCCGCCAGTGCTGGCGCCACCCGGTGCCACATCACGTGGGTCTGGGGGTACCCATGCAGCAGCAGGACCGGCAGCCCGGCTCCACCGATCCGAGCATGGATGCGGACACCGGCGATGTCGATGTCGGTGGTCTCGAAGCCCTCGAACACGACACCTGCCTATCAGCCGACCGTCAGGCCAGCGACTCCAGCCAGGCGTCGTGCAGGTCGGAGTAGCGGCCGTCGCCGCCGGCGATCAGGTCGGCGGGCGAGCCGTCCTCGACGATCCGGCCGTGCTCCATGACCAGGACCCGGTCGGCGATCTCCACGGTGGAGAGGCGGTGGGCGATGATCACCGCGGTCCGGCCGGCCAGGACGGTGCGGAGTGCCCGCTGGACCAGCCGCTCGGACGGTACGTCGAGCGAGGAGGTCGCCTCGTCGAGGATCAGGACGGCCGGGTCGGCGAGGAAGGCGCGGGCGAAGGCGACGAGCTGGCGCTGCCCCGCGGAGAGCCGGCCACCGGAGTTTGCGACGTCGGTCTCGTAGCCGTCGGGCATGGCGCTGATGAAGTCGTGGGCACCGAGCGCAGTGGTGGCTGCAATCACCTCGTCCATCGTGGCGGTGGGCCGGCCGAAGCGGATGTTGTCCGCGATGGTGCCGGAGAAGAGGTAGTTCTCCTGGGTCACCATCACCACCGCGTCGCGGAGGTCGTGGGAGCGCAGGTCTCGCAGGTCGGTGCCGTCGAGGAGCACCCGGCCGGCGGTCGGGTCGTAGAAGCGGGTGGCCAGCTTGGCCAGCGTGGTCTTGCCCGCGCCGGTGGTGCCGACCAGTGCCATCGTCTGGCCCGCCGCGACGGTGAGATCGAGGTCGGGCAGCACGGTGCGACCCTCGACGTACTCGAAGCCGACGTGCTCGAACCGCAGCTCACCGCGGACCGACCCGAGGACGACGGGTGCGGTGGGCTCGGGCACAGAGGGTGCTTCGTCGAGCACCCCGGCCAGCTTGTCGAGTGCTGCCGAGGCGGACTGGAAGGTGTTGTAGAACTGCGAGATCTCCATCATCGGCTCGAAGAACTGCCGCAGGTAGAGCAGGAACGCCGCGAGGACGCCGACAGTGACGTCACCGTTGTATGCCCGGTAGCCGCCGTAGAGCAGCACGACCGCGATGGTGACGTTGCCGATCAGCCGGATGCCGGGCATGAACCAGGCGACCAGCCGGAACGCGACCAGGTTGGCGCGGCGGTATTGGTCGTTGACGTCGTCGAAGATCTCCTGGTTGCGGTCCTCGCGGCGGAACGCCTGGACCGCGCGGATCCCGCCCATCGACTCGACGAAGTGGACGATGACCAGCGCGACCTTCTCGCGGGTGACCTTGTAGCTGGTGGCCGACTCGCGGCGGAACCACGCCGTGATCCAGAGCAGGAACGGCCCGCAGAGCAGCGCGACCAGGCCAAGCTTCACGTCGAGGAAGAGCAGCAGCCCGGCGGTGCCGACCAGGGTCAGCGCGGCGGTGACCAGACCGTCGAACCCGGTCTCGAGCATCTCGTCGATCGCGTCGACGTCGGAGGTCTGCCGGGAGATCACCCGGCCCGAGGTGTAGCCGTCGTGGAAGGCCGGGCTGAGCGCCTGGAAGTGCCGGAACACCCGGCCGCGTAGTTCGAACAGCACGTCCTGGCCGATCGTGCCCGAGCGGACCAGGAACAGCTGCCGGGCCACCGCCTGGGTCAGCGTCGCGACCAGCACGAGGCCGACGATCAGCAGCAGCGGCTGCAGGTTGTCGTGCTCGCGGATCGGCGGGATGCCGGTGTCGATCCCCTCCTTGACCAGGTAGGGGATCGCGAGCCGCGAGGCGTTCTCGACGAGCACGACCGCGATCAGGATCTTGATGGCCCGCTTGTACGGCGCCAGCAGCTCGCGCAGCAGCCGCTTCGACCCGCCGCCCAGCCTGCCGGCGGTCATCCGCTCGGCGGCCTCGTCGGCGTCGACCTGGGCAAGGCCGCGCCACGACGTGGTCTCGTCGACGGGGACCGCGGGCGCCTGCGAGTCGGTCGTCATGCGCTGACCTCCTCGGAACGGTCCGCGTCGGAGCCGAGCAGGTCGCGGTAGGCCGGCACCGTGGCCAGCAGCTCGCGGTGGTCTCCGACGTGGCTGATCCGCCCGTCCTGGAGCAGTGCCACGCGGTCGGCGAGCATCACGGTCGAGGCCCGGTGGGCCACGACCAGGCCGGTGGTGTCGGCGAGCACCCGCCGCAGCGCCTCCTCGACCAGCTTCTCGGTGTGCACGTCGAGGGCGGACAGGGTGTCGTCGAGGACCAGGATCTTCGGCTGCGCCAGCACCGCGCGGGCGAGCGCGAGCCGCTGCCGTTGGCCGCCGGAGAGCGCCAGCCCCTGCTCACCGATGCGGGTGTCGAGCCCCCACGGCAGCTCACGGACGAAGTCGGCCTGAGCGATGTCGAGGGCCTGCTCGACCTCGGCGTCGGTGGCGTCGGCGCGGCCCAGGGTGAGGTTTTCGCGGGCACTCATCGAGAACAGGGTCGGGTCCTCGAACGCGGTCGCGACCAGGGAGCGCAGGTGCACCAGGTCGAGCTCGCGGATGTCGACGCCGTCGATGGTGACCCGGCCGCCGGTGACGTCGTAGAGCCGCGGCACCAGGGCGGTGAGCACGGTCTTGCCGGAGCCGGTTGCGCCCACCAGGGCGACGGTCTCGCCGGGCCGGATCTCGAGGTCGACACCGCGCAGCACCCGCGCGTCGGTCCCACCGGCACCGTCGGCACCGTCGGGGAAGGCGAAGTCGACGGCCTCGAAGCGCAGGTGGCCGCGCGGCTCGGCGATCACCCGGTCGCCCCCGACGATGTCGGGCTCGGTGTCGAAGATCTCGAGAATGCGGGCGCTCGCGGTCATCGCCTCCTGTGCCATCGCCAGGATCACGCCGAGCGAGGCGACCGGCCAGACCAGCGAGAGCAGCAGGGTGATGAACGCGACCAGCTCACCGGGGGTGAGCAGCCCCTTGCCGACCCCGATCGCGCCGAGCAGCAGCACCGCCACCACCGCGAAGTTGGGGATCACCTCGAGGAAGGTCCAGAACTTCGCCGAGAGCCGGACCTTGTCCATCGAGCTGCCGTAGAGCTGGCGGGCGGCGGCTTCGTACTGCTCCGAGACGTGCTCGGACCGCCCGAACGCCTTGATCACGCGGATCCCGACCGCGCCCTCCTCGGCCCGCGTCGCGAGGTCACCCTGCTCGTCCTGCACCCGCCGCGAGACGACAACGTAGGCCTTCTCGAAGCGCATCGACAGGAGGATCACCGGAGCCGCGGCGGCGGCCACTACCAGGCCGAGCGGCCAGTAGAGGTGCAGCAGCACCCCGGTGACGACGGTGACCTGGAGGATGTTGAGCACGAGGAACAGCAACCCGAAGCCGGCGAACCGCCGGATCGCGGACAGGTCTTGGGTCGCGCGCGACAGCAGCTGGCCGGACTCCCACCTGGTGTGGAAGCTCATCGGCAGCTGTTGCAGCCGCGCGTAGAGGTCGTGCCGGATCTCGGTCTCCAGGCCCAGCACCGCGTTGGACTGCACCCAGCGGCGTACCCAGATAAGGAACGCCTCGAGGACACCGAGCGCCAGCGCGAGCAGCCCGAGCGGCAGCAAGGCCCCGATGTCACGGTTGGTGATCGGGCCGTCGATGATCGCCTTGGTCACCAGCGGGATGGTGATGGTCAGGCCGACCGCGCCGACCGCGGCCGCCGCCATGACTGACAACGCCCGCACGTGTGGCCTGAGGTACCCGCGCAGCCGCCACAGGGAGTGAACGCCCGCCGGTGGGCCGGCCGGCTCGAGGGTTGTCATCGTCAACGATCGTAGGTCGGGGCGCCGACAGGGGCTAATCGATTTCTGGTGCTTACGCCGGGAGTGCCTCAGAAGGGCCACGCGAAGCACGATCCGGCTTGAACCGCGCTTGAGGTCAAGGGCGCCGACCCGATGTCGGCGGCCCATTGCAGACTGCTGGCATGACCGATTCACGCCCTCCCTACACCGTCCAGGTCGTCGTCGACTGCGCCGACCCGCACCCGCTGGCCGACTGGTGGGCGGAGGCCCTCGGCTGGCAGGTGGAGCCTCAGGACGAGGCGTTCATCCGCTCCATGGTCGACCAGGGCTTCGCCACCGACGACCAGACGACCCACCACCGCGGTGCGCTCGTCTGGGCCACCGGCGCCGCCATCCTGCACCCCGAGGGACTCGACCGGGCGCCGCGGATCCTCTTCCAGCAGGTGCCCGAGCCCAAGACGGTCAAAAATCGCGTCCACCTCGACCTGCGCAGCAGCGCCGACCCCAGCACCGACGAGCGCGACCGGCTGCTCGCCCTGGGCGCGACCGAGATCGGAGGTGGCAGCGAGGGTCCGCACCACTGGGTGGTGCTGATCGACCCCGAGGGCAACGAGCTCTGCATTCCGGTGCCGAGCGCGACGGTATGATCATTGGTATGACACGCAGGGCCAAGATCGCCGTCACCGTGCCCCAGCAGCTGGTGGATGCGGCCCGCACCGCTGTGCGCGAGGGCCGGGCTGCCAGCGTGTCGGCCTACGTCGCGGAGGCGATGGAGGCGCGTGCCAAGACCGACGACCTGGACGCGCTGCTCGAGGAGATCCTCGAGGCCACGGGGGGACCGATGACGGACGAGGAGCGTGAGTGGGCGGACAGGGCACTAGGACTGCAGCGGCCCTGACTCTGGACGCCGGGGCGCTGATCGCGGTCGACCGCGGCGCGCGCGACTGCACGGTGCTGCTCCAGCGGGCCCGCCAGGCAGGGCTGCCGATATCCGTGCCGGCCGGCGTCGTCGGCCAGGCTTGGCGAGACGGGAGGCGGCAGGTGCGTCTCGCGCGTCTCCTCGCCTCCCCCGACGTCGAGGTCGTGACACTCGATGACGGCGCGGCGCGCAGCGCAGGTCAGCTCTGCGGCGCCACCCGCACCTCGGACGTGATCGATGCCTCCGTCGTGCTCTGCGCCCGGTCGCGCGGCGCCACTGTCGTGACCAGCGATGCGGGCGACCTGCGCCGGTTGGACCCGCGGCTCGCGCTGATCAACCTCTGACCCGAGCTCACCTGTCGACGCCGATGAACTCCGGGTCCCCTCCCGTGGTTCGCAGCGCCCACCGAGGTGGGTCAGCCGGACAGCAATCCGCGCACCACCCGCAACCCCACCGACATCCGCGCCAGATCACCCTCGTCATCGGCACAGATCTGCTCCAGGGTCCCGGCGGCCCGCGACACCAGCTCGCTGTCGCCCTCCTCCCACGCGGCGATCCGGGCCGGCGCGGAGTCCTCGGAGGAAGTGCTGCGCAGCAGCTGCGCAGTCAGCTGGGTCTGCACCCCGTGCAGGTCGTCGCGTAGCGCCGCGCGCGCCATCGTCTGCCACTTGTCGTCGCGTGGCAGCCCCACGATGCGCTGCAGCAGCACCGGAAGCCCCAGCCGCTCGCCGAGCGCGAAGTGCACGCGCGCGACCTCCTCCGGCGCCAGGCCCTCGCGCTGGGCGGTCTCGACGATGCCGAGCAGCATGTACGCCGGCGCCAGCACCGCCACCCGAGAGGCGAGGTCCTCGGGCACACCGCGCCGCTCGTAGGTCGCCGCCCGGTCCTGGTAGGCCTCGAGCTCGCGCCCAGTCATCAGCTCGGGCAGCTGCGCCAGGGTGGCCTGCACCGGGCCCGCGAACTGCTTCACGGTGGCCTCGCTGTCCAGTGGCGGCCGCCGGCTGGTCACCAGCCAGCGCGACGCTCGCTCGACCAGCGTGCGCATCTCGATCCGCATGCGGGTCTGGACCGACGCGTCGAGGTTGTTGTCGTAGGTCTTCAGCTCGTCGCGGAGCGGCAGCGACCCGTAGATCTCCCGAGCCACGAAGTTCGCACGGGTCAGATCGGCCGCCGTGGCCCCGGTCTCGTCGGCCAGCCGCGGCCAGAACGTCATGCCGGCGCCGTTGACCAGGTCGTTGACGACCTGGGTGACGATGATCTCCCGGCGCAGCGGGTGCGCCTCGATCTGCGCGCGGAACCGCTCGCGCATGGGCGTCGGGAAGTACGCCTTGAGGTCCAGGTCGAGGTAGGGGTCGTCGGGCAGGTCGCCGCCCAGCAGCTCGTCGGCCAGGACGATCTTGGTCCACGCCATCAGCACCGCCAGCTCCGGCGGGGTGAGCCCGCGCCCGCGCTCCAGTCTGCGGCGTACCTCGCGACGGGTGGGCAGCCCCTCGATCTCGCGGTCGAGGATGCCGCCCTGCTCGAGCCGGCGCATGAAGTCCTCGTGGACGTGCAGCAACGACGGCGCGTGCGCGACCGCGTTGGCGACCGCAATGTTCTGCTCGTAGTTGTCGCGCAGCACCAGCGCGCCGACCTCGTCGGTCATCTCGGCGAGCAGCGAGTTGCGCTGCTTGCCGGTGAGGTCGCCGTCCCTGACCACCCGGTCCAGCAGAATCTTGATGTTGACCTCGTGGTCGGAGGTGTCGACGCCGGCGGAGTTGTCGATGAAGTCGGTGTTGATCCGGCCGCCCTCCTCGCTGGACCCGCCGGCGTCGCCGCCGTACCGCACGTACTCGATCCGACCCGCCTGGGTGAGCCCGAGGTTGCCGCCCTCCCCCACACACCGGGCGCGGAGCTGGGAGCCGTTGATCCGGATGGCGTCGTTGGCCTTGTCGCCGACGTCCCCGTGGGTCTCGTCCTCGCCCTTGACGTAGGTGCCGATGCCGCCGTTCCAGAGCAGGTCAACCGGCGCCTGGAGGATCGCCTTCATCAGCTCTGCCGGGGTCATCGCGACCACCGACTCGTCGATGCCGAGCACGGAGCGGACGGCGTCGTTGAGCGGGATCGACTTCAGCGAGCGCGCGTAGACCCCGCCGCCCTCGGAGATCAGCTCCTTGTCGTAGTCCTGCCAGCTCGACCGCGGGAGCTCGAAGAGCCGCGTGCGCTCGGCGAACGACGTCGCCGCGTCGGGGTCCGGGTCGAGGAAGATGTCGCGGTGGTCGAAGGCCGCGACCAGCCGGGTGTGCGCCGAGCAGAGCAGACCGTTGCCGAACACGTCGCCGCTCATGTCGCCGATGCCGACTGCAGTGAAGTCCTCTGCCTGGCAGTCGATGCCCCGCTCCCGGAAGTGCCGCTGCACCGAGACCCAGGCCCCACGCGCGGTGATGCCCATCGCCTTGTGGTCGTAGCCGACCGAGCCGCCGCTGGCGAAGGCGTCGCCCAGCCAGAAGCCGTAGTCCTTCGCGACGCCGTTGGCAATGTCGGAGAACGTCGCCGTGCCCTTGTCGGCGGCAACCACGAGGTAGGAGTCGTCGCCGTCGTGACGGACCACGCCACGGGCCGGCACGGTCTCACCGTCGACGAGGTTGTCGGTGATGTCGAGGAGCCCGGAGATGAAGGTCGTGTAGCAGGCCACGCCCTCGGCCAGCCACGCGTCGCGGTCAGAGGAGTCGGGCAGCTGCTTGCAGAAGAACCCGCCCTTCGCGCCGACCGGGACGATGACGGTGTTCTTCACCATCTGCGCCTTGACCAGGCCGAGCACCTCGGTGCGGAAGTCGTCGCGCCGGTCCGACCAGCGCAGGCCACCACGGGCCACCGGGCCGAACCGGAGGTGCACGCCCTCGACCCGCGGCGAGTAGACGAAGATCTCGAACTTGGGGCGCGGCTGCGGCAGGTCGGGGATCGTCGAGGGCTCGAGCTTGAACGACATGTAGGTGTGCACGCCGTCGGACTTCGGGTCGCTCTGGAAGTAGTTGGTGCGCAGCGTCGCCTTGATGTGGGTCAGGTAGGACCGCAGGATCCGGTCGTGGTCGAGGCTGGCCACGTCGTCGAGGGCGGCGAGGATCCGCTTCTCGACGAGCGCCTCCTCGGCCGGGTGGCCGCGCTTCGGGTCGAACCTGGCCTCGAACAGTGCGACCAGCAGCCGGGTGAGGTCGACGTTCCCGCGCAGCGCCTCCTCGATGTAGTCCTGGGCGAACGGGCTGTTGCCCTGGCGCATGTACTTCGCGTACGCGCGCAGCACGGTGGCCTGCCGCCAGGTCAGCCCGGCACCGAGCACCAGGCCGTTGAAGCCGTCGATCTCGTTGAAGCCGTCCCAGACCGCGCGCAGCGCGTCCTGGAAGAGCTCGCGCGACCCGCTCGGCAGGTGCTCGCCGTACCGGAGGCCGAACTCGTAGATGATCGAGTGCCGGTCCAGCCCCTCCAGCTCGTAAGGGCGCTCGTCGACGACCTCGACGCCCATCGAGGCAAGCATCGGCAGCACCTCGGAGAGCGAAAGTGGGTCGCCGATCCGGTAGACCTTCAGCCGGGCCTCGCCGGGGCCGGCGTCGAGCCGCTCGTACAGCGAGATGTCCAGCCCGCTGTCGTTCGGACCGTCGGTGCGGATCGCCTCCAGGCGGCCGAGGTCGACCGAGGCGGTGCGCGGCGGGAAGTCCTCCTTGTACGCCTCGGGGAAGGACTCGACGTACCGGCGGCCGAGGATCGTCCCGACCTCCTCGCCGTACTCCGCGATCACGGCCTGGGTGAAGTCGTCGCGCCAGGAGCGGGAGGCCTCGGTGAGCCGGCGCTCGAGATCGGCGGTGTTGACGTCGGGGATCTGGTCGCCCTTGGGCAGGTGGACGACGAAGTGCACGCGCGCGGTCGTGGACTCGTTGATGCGGACCGTGAACTCGACAGACTCGCCGTGCAGCTGCTCCTGGAGGATCCGCTCGAACCGCTCGCGGACGCCGGTGTTGTAGCGGTCGCGGGGCAGGTAGACGAGGACGGACACGTAGCGGCCGTAGGTGTCGCGGCGGATGAACATCCGGACCGCGCGCCGCTCGCGGGCGCTCATCGCGGCCTCGGCCATCGGCGCGAGCTGGTCGACCGGCGTGTGCAGCAGCTCGTCGCGCGGATAGGTCTCGAGGGTGTCCATCAACGCCTTGCCGGCGTGGCTGCGCGGGTCGAAGCCGCTGCGCTTCAGCACGGCAGCCGCCTTCTCGCGGATCAGCGGGATCCGCATCAGCGACTCGGTGTACGCCGCGCTGGCCAGCAGGCCGAGGAACCGGCGCTCGCCGTCGACCTCGCCGTTCTCGTCGAAGGTCTTGATGCCGACGTAGTCGAGGTAGGCCGGGCGGTGCACGGTCGCCCGTGAGTTGGCCTTGGCGAGCACCAGCAGCGTCTTCTCGCGCGCCTTGGCCTTGACCGCGTCGGGGAGCCGGCCGAACGACTCCGACATCTCCTGGTCGGCGCGGAGGATGCCCAGCCCGGTGCCGGGCACGGCGCGGAGGAACTCGTCGTCGTCCTTGCTCTCGAGCCGGTACTCCTTGTAGCCGAGGAAGGTGAAGTGCTCGTCGGCCAGCCACTCCAGCAGGTCGGCAGCCTGGTGCACCTCGTCGGAGTCGAGCGGCGGCGGGTCGCTGCGCAGCTCGGAGACGATCGCCTCGATCTGGGAGTGCATCTTGCGCCAGTCCTCGACCGCCTCGCGGACGTCGCGGAGCACGCGCTGGACGTCCTCCACGATCGCCTCCGGGTCGTCGCCCTCTGGAAGGCGGTCGATCTCGACGTGCATCCACGATTCCCGGACTGCCTCGCCCTCCGGCTCGAGGGCGCCGTCGGAGACCGGGATCAGCGACTGGAGGACGCCGGTGATGTCACGCACGACGTCGAAGTTGGGGTGGATCACGACGTGCACGTCGCGCAGCTGCCGGGACAGCTCCATGGTCAGCGAGTCGACGAGGAACGGCATGTCGTCGACGACCACCTCGACCACGGTGTGGCCCGCCGCCGACCAGCCGTTCTCGGCGAGTGTCGGCGTCGAGACGCGCACCCGGGCGGTCCCCTGCGGCCGCTCCCCGGCGAGCTTGTAGTGCGCGGCGAACGCGCCGTACACGTCGGCATCACTGCGGTCGGCGACGTCCTCGGGCGCCACGTGGCGGTAGTAGGCGCGGAGCAGCTCGCCGACCTCGTCGTGCGGCGGCCCGCCACTCCCCTTGCCGGCCTGGGCGAGCCCAATCGCCTTGTCGATCAGCTCGGACTTGGACACATCGTGCGTCGTCGTTGACACGGGTCCCACGGTAGTCCTCACCAGCCCCGATTCGTCTGCGGGTTGACCGGCTATCCAGCGCTTGGCAGTGGCAGACGAATCGCGCGCGTCACTAGAGCTCCGACCGCAGCCCCCACAGCAGCGGGTAGTAGCGCAGCTCGAGTCGGGAGCGCAGGTACGTCGAGCCGCTGGAGCCGCCGGTCCCGGACTTGGACCCGATCATCCGCTCGACCATCGTCACGTGCCGGGCGCGCCAGTTCGCGGCGAGCTCGTCGTGCTGGAGCAGTGCCTCGCTGACCGCCCACACGTCGGCGTGCTGCGAGCGGTCGTGCGCGACCGCGTGCAGCGACTGCCCGATCTCCTCGTCGGAGCCGGCCGGGAGATCGTGCTGGCGGAGCACGTCGAGGAACGCGTCCCACAGCGTCGGCTCCTCGAGGCGTTGCCGGAGCCGGGCCTGCTCGACCTCGGTGAGGCCCTTGAACCGTTCGACGTACGCCGGATCCTTGGCGCCGGAGAGGAACTCGAGCTCGCGGAACTGCACCGACTGGAAGCCGCTCGCCGGAGCCAGCCGCTGCCGGAACTCCAGGAAGTCCTGCGGCGTCATCGTCTCCAGCACGTCGATCTGGTGCACGAGGACCCGCTCGATGACGTGCACCCGCTGGAGCAGGTGCTGGGCCCACCACAGCCGACCCTCGGTCATCGCGTCGCGCGCGGCGACCGCCTCGTGGAGCAGCTGCTTGAACCACAGCTCGTAGACCTGGTGGATGGTGATGAACAGGAGCTCGTCGTGCGCCGGCGGGTCGGACTCGAGGTGCTGGGAGTCGAGCAGCTGCGGCAGTCGCAGGTAGCTGCCGTAGGTGAGCTGGGCGCCCTGCTCCCCGAACGAGACGAACTGATCCTGCTCCGTGCCCTCGGTCATGGTCGCACCGTAGCCTCCGTCGGTCCGCCATGATGTCCGCCATGAAGTTCCGCCACGAGCTCTTGTACGACGCGCCGCCCGACGAGGTGTTCGCGATGCTGGCCGATCCGGAGTTCCGTAGGACGTCGTGCGAGGCGATGGAGGTGATCTCGGCTGACGTCCAGCTCGACCGCGACGGGGAGGGTTTCACCCTCGTCATCGACCAGCTGCAGAACACCAAGGACCTGCCGGGGTTCGCGCGCACGTTCACCGGCGAGTCCACCCAGGCGATCCAGCGGGAGGTCTGGCTCGGGCCGACCGGGGGAAACCTGAGCATCGAGTCGCCGGGCAAGCCGACCAGCGCGACCGGGACCATCCGCCTCGAGGAGGCCGGTAGCGGGACCGCCGAGATCGTGGAGCTCGAGATCAAGGTCAGGGTGCCGCTCATCGGCGGCAAGCTCGAGAAGCTGATGGCCGAGAAGGTGGCCGCCGGGATGGACGTCGAGCACGCCGTGGGCGTGGCCTGGCTGAAGGAGCACTGACCGTGTCGACGAAGCTGTCCTACGACCTGACCTACGACGCACCGGCGAGCGACGTCCACGCGATGTTGATGGACCCGGCCTTCCGCGAGGAGGTGTGCCGCGCGCAGGGGGTGCTCCGCCAAACCGTGACCGTGTCCCCGGACGGCGGCGGCACGAAGGTCGTAGTCGACCAGGTGCAGGCCTCGCAAGGCATCCCGGGGTTCGCCAGGAAGTTCGTCGGCGACGAGATCAACCTCGTGCAGAGCGAGCGGTGGTCCGACCCCGAGAGCGGCACCGTGGAGGTGGTGATTCCCGGCAGGCCCGGGCAGATGCGCGGCACGATCCGGCTCCGGGAGTCAGGCGGTACGACGACCGAGACCGTCGCGATGGAGATCAAGGTCAGCATCCCGCTGGTCGGCGGCAAGATCGAGTCGCTCATCGCGGACCTGCTGCGCAAGGCGCTCAAGGCCGAGAACATCGTCGGCCGCAGCTACCTCGCGGGCTGACCTTGGAGATTGCGCTTGCGCGGACGCGTTTCGACGTGTTCGCCATGTTCGTCCTCATCGTCTACGCGGTGATTCTCACGGCGCTGGTCGCGGCGGCGTTCACGTTCCTGGACGGCACGGCGCTCCTCGTCGTCCTGATCGTGTTGATGGTGTTCTGGCTGCTCCACTGCGGGCTGTACGTCTTCTCCTGGACCCGGATGCGCAAGGTCTCCCACCCGCTGGGGCTGCACGGCGACGGCCTCCACGCCCGCTCGCAGTTCGGTGAGCTGATCGCACCGTGGGAGACCGTCCAGTCCGCGGCGGTCGAGCGCGCGTGGAACGGCAAGCGGCTCCGGATCCGCCTGGTCCCGTCGAGCGATCCCCGGCACGCCACGATCGTCGACGATTTGAACCCGCGGGTGATGAAGGCGGTCGACCAGCGCGGGATGCGCTACTCACTGCGAGCCCTCGACATCGACCTCGAGGAGCTCCGCCAGGCGTTCGTGGTGCAGTCCGGCGGCAGGGTCAGGGTCACTTAGAGCGATCCGCCGGCGACTGCTCGTCGGCGTCCCGCTCGTGCCGCCGGCGGAAGGCCATCACGCCGAAGAGCACGACGAACGGTCCGAACGCGAGCACCAGCGTCAGCACCTTCTCGGCCGGGTGCAGCGCACCGAGGTGCAGCGCGACCAGGTCGGGACTCATGTCGACCAGTCTGGCAGCCGGATCAGCCCATGTAGGGGTAGCGGTAGTCGGTCGGCGGGACCAGGGTCTCCTTGATCGAGCGCGGGGAGGTCCAGCGGAGCAGGTTCACCGCGGCACCGGCCTTGTCGTTGGTGCCGCTGGCTCGGGCGCCACCGAACGGCTGCTGGCCGACCACGGCACCGGTCGGCTTGTCGTTGATGTAGAAGTTGCCCGCCGCGAACCGCAGCTCCTCGCTCGCCCACGCGATGGCCCGTCGGTCGCGCGCGATGACCGCACCGGTGAGGGCGTACGGCGCGATCCCCTCGAGCTGCCGGGCCACTTTCTCGAAGTCACCGTCGTCGTAGACGTGCACGACCAGGATCGGCCCGAAGTACTCGGTGGAGAACATCTGGTCGGTCGGGTCTGTCGAGACCACGACGGTGGGCCGGACGAACCAGCCGACCTTGTCGTCGGTCTGGCCGCCGACGACCACGTCGAGCTTGGCCTGCCGCTTGGCGCGGGCGATGGCGGCCTTGTGCTTGGTGAAGGCGCGGTCGTCGATCACCGCACCCATGAAGTTGGAGAAGTCGGTGACGTCGCCCATCGGCAGCGCCTCGACCTCGCCGAGGAACGAGTCCTTCATCTTGTTCCACACCGACTTCGCGACGTACGCACGGGAGGCCGCCGAGCACTTCTGTCCCTGGAACTCGAAGGCACCCCGGATCAGCGCGGTCCGGACCACGTCCGGGTCGGCGGTGGGATGGGCGAGCACGAAGTCCTTGCCGCCGGTCTCCCCCACGATCCGCGGGTAGGAGCGGTAGGTCGAGATGTTGTCGCCGATGGTCCGCCACAGGTTGTGGAACACCTGCGTCGAGCCGGTGAAGTGGATCCCGGCCAGGTCCGGATGGGCCAGCGCGGCCTCGGAGACCGGAATGCCATGGCCCGGGAGCATGTTGATCACGCCCGGCGGTAGTCCGGCCTCCTCGAGCAGCTCCATGGTCAGCGACGCGGCGAGCTGCTGGGTCGGAGCGGGCTTCCAGATGACCGTGTTGCCCATCAGCACCGGTGCGGTCGGCAGGTTGCCGGCGATGGCGGTGAAGTTGAACGGCGTGATCGCGTAGACGAACCCCTCGAGCGGCCGGTGGTCGGTGCGGTTCCAGATGCCGGGCGAGTTCGCGATCGGCTGGTCGGTGAGAATCTGCTTGGCGTAGTGGACGTTGAACCGCCAGAAGTCGATCAGCTCGCAGGCACTGTCGATCTCGGCCTGGAAGGCGGTCTTCGACTGGCCCAGCATGGTCGCGGCGTTGATCCGCTGCCGCCACGGTCCGGCCAGCAGCTCGGCCGCGCGGAGCAGGACGGCGCACCGCTCGTCCATGTCCAGCGCCCGCCAACCGGGGGCCGCGTCGCCGGCGGCCTTGATCGCCGCGCTGGCGTCGGCCTTGGTCGCGGCCTTGAACCGGCCCAGCACGTGCTGGTGGTCGTGCGGCTGTACGACCGTCATCTCGGCACCGCCGCCGGCCTTGCGGCGGCCGCCGATGTGGGCCTTGATGTCCTTCTCGCGGCGCTCGAGCTTCTCGATCTCGACGAGCAGGGCCTCCCGTTCGGGGCTGCCGGGCGCGTAGGTCAGGTTCGGCTCGTTGATGGGAGCCGGGGGGAACGTGATGGCGTCCATGGCTTGGACACTAACGTCCCAGCAACGCGTCGATCTCCTGGGTGGCGTACCAGCCGAGGTCGTCGTCCGGGTCCGCGTCGGCCGGCCGGTCCGTCGGGTCCGCATGGACGGCCACGACGTCGCGCAGGGGTACGACGCCGTCCGGGTCGGCGACCTCGGCCACCACGACCACCCGCCGGCCGGGACCACCGAGGAGCGCACCCGCGTCGGCCGCCGCGGCCATCAGGGCGGCGTACTCGGCGTCCTCGGCGTCACCGTCCGCGACGTAGCGATCCGCAGAGGCCGGGAGGCTGCCCCGGTCCCGCAGCTCTGCCAGCGCGGCCAGCGTGGCGGGGAGGTAGACCCGGGTCATGGCCGGGGCGAGGTGGCTTTCTTCTTCCGGCGGCCGCGCGGGATCTTCGGGCGGCCGCCGGTCGCGGTGTCGAGCAGCTCGACCAGCGCCTCGGTCACGCACTGGCCGAGGACGTCGGCGTCGGGGACCAGGTCGCGGTCGGCGGTGATGCCGTAGAAGACGCCGCCGTCGTAGGACGTGACCCCGATCGCCAGCGTCTGGCCGGGCAGCAGCGGCGGGATCGGGAAGGTGCGCAGCATCCGGGCGCCCGCGGCGTACAGCGGCGACTGCGGGCCGGGCACGTTGGTGATCGAGATCTGGAAGTCGCGACGCACCTCCGCGGCCGCGACGCGGGACCCGATCGCGTGGAACGTCGCCGGGGCGAAGCCGGCGATCCCGGCCAGCCGGTTCGCGGCCACCGCGCGGCCGGTCTCCTTGTGCGCCAGGAACGAGTAGGACACCTGGTGCAGCCGCACCACCGGGCTGGGCTCGGCGATCGGCAGGGACACGAAGTGCGGCGCGATCTGGCTGCCCAGCGAGGTGGCCTCCAGCTCCCGGTCGATGACCGAGACCGGGACCACCGCATGGATCTGCTTCAACCCGCCCATCGACTCGGAGCGGGTCATCAGCCAGGCCCGCAGGGCACCGGTGAGCGTGGCCAGGATGACGTCGTTGATGGTGCCGTCGTGCGCCTCGCGGATGGTGCGATAGTCGGCCAGCCTGGTCTCGACGCCCACGACACGGCGCTGCTGGGAGAGCTCGCCGGTCAGCGCGTTGCCCCGGTCGGGTCGGCGGCCGGTCAGCCCGGCGACGACGCGGCCGGCACGGGAGGCGACCCGGTCGGCGTTCCGCAGCACCGACCCGGTCGTGTGCCGGATGGTGTCGAGTGCGGTGTCCCGCTCGGTGAGGTTGTCGTGCAGGGCACTGGCCACGAGCCCGGCGGGGGACGGGTACCGGTGCGGGTGCCACTCGTCGCCGCCCAGGATCTTGACGTCCGGGTCCTTGTCGAGCAGCACCTGGCCGAGGTCGACCGTCTCGACGCCGTCCACGAGGGCCTGGTGGGTCTTGTAGAGCAGCGCGACGCGGCCGTCGGCCAGGCCCTCGACGAAGTAGATCTCCCACAGCGGCCGCTGCCGGTCCAGCGGCCGGGAGACGATCCGCGAGACCAGCTCGCGCAGCTGGTCGGTGCTGCCCGGCCGGGGCAGCGCGGAGCGGCGTACGTGGTAGCCGATGTCGAAGTGGTCGTCGTCGAGCCAGACCGGGTTGGCGAGGTGACCGGGGACCGACTGCACCCGCTGCCGGTAGCGCGGCACGAACGGGATCCGATCAAGGATCAGTGCCACGAACGTGTCGTAGTCGAAGCGCGAGTCACCGGGGTCGAAGACCTCGACCGTGGCGTTGTGCCGCGGCGCCGTGGCGGTCTCGAGCTCGAGGAACGCGAGGTCGCGCGGGCGGAGTCGCTCGCTCATCGCACACCTCTTCACATCGTCTCGGAGCGCCTCCGGTACCCCGTGCACCGGCGTTTGGCCGCCATGGGATTCTTACAGAGGTCTCAGGACGCCGCGCATCCCGTCCGTCACGATCGTGGAAGCCCCGCCCCCACCGCCATCACCAGGAGGTCGACGCCGATGCGGCGTGCGTTCGCAGCCCTCGCGATTGTCGTGTGCTCCGTCAGCCTGTCCGGCTGCGGCGAGGACGAGCCGGCCGACAACGGCAAGGAGGTGCCGACCAAGACCATCAACGTGACCTTCGAGGGCGACTCGGTCACCCCCAACGGCGACCGCGTCGAGGTGAAGGTCGGCCAGCCGATCGAGCTGGTCGTGAAGGCGGACGCAGAGGGTGAGATCCACGTGCACTCCGACCCGGAGCAGGAGCTGAGCTACGGGTCCGGCACCACCACGATCCCACCGTTCACGATCGACAAGCCCGGCATCGTCGAGGTCGAGTCGCACACGCTGGAAAAGACGATCGTCCAGCTCGAGGTCGAGTAGCCCCGTGGGGCAGATTCCCCTGTCGCTGGACGGGGTGTTCGCGCACGGGATCGGTGGCTCCAAGGACCTGCCCATCCCCCTCGAGCTGACCATCGCCGGCGCCGTGGCGGCGCTGACCGTCAGCTTCACCGTCCTGGCGATCGCATGGCGGACGCCGCGCTACGACGAGGAGACGACCGGTCGGCCCGTGCCGCAGCGGCTGGCGACGCTCGTCGGCTCGGGACCGTTCTTCGTGGTCCTGCGGGTGCTCGGGATGCTCGCCTTCCTCTACACCGTCATGGTCGCGGTGCTCGGCGAGGACACCCTGATCAATCCGCTGTTCGGGATCTTCTACGTGCTGCTCTGGGTGGGCTTCGTCCCCCTCTCACTCGCCTTCGGTCCGGTCTACAAGGCGATCAGCCCGGTGCGCACGATCAACTCGCTGTTCGCGAAGCTGACCGGCAGCGACCCCGACCAGGGCGTCTTCACCTATCCCGAGCGGCTGGGCCACTGGCCCGCGGTGGTCGGCCTCTACGCGTTCGTGTGGATGGAGCTCGTCTACCCGTTCGCCACCGAGCTCGGCCCGGTCCGGCTGTGGTGTGCGGCGTACGTCGCGGCGATGCTGCTCGGCGGCGCGCTGTTCGGTAGCACGTTCTACGAGTACGCCGACCCGTTCGAGGTCTACTCGACGGTGGTCGCTCACCTGTCGGTGTGGGGCCGGCGCGGCGAGGAGCTCGTGGCGAGGAGCCCCCTCGCCAACCTCGCCACCCTCCCGGTCCGGCCCGGCCTGGTCGGCCTGACCGCGGTCCTCTTCGGCAGCACGGCGTTCGACTCGTTCAAGGACTCCACGGCGTGGGTGAAGTTCATCCAGGGCGACTTCGTGGCCGACCACTCGTGGGCGCCCGACGTGGTGACCAACGCCGGTCTGCTCGGGTTCGTGCTGGCAGTGGCCCTGGTGTTCACCGTCGGCACGATGCTGACCGGAGTGGGGCCGGACCAACCGCGCCGCGAGCTGCCCGGGCAGTTCGCGCACTCGATCGTGCCGATCGTGGTCGGCTACGTCATCGCGCACTACCTGACCTACCTGCTCGAGGTCGGCGAACAGACGCTCATCTACATGAGCGACCCGTTCAGCGACGGGTCGAACTGGTTTGGCACCGCGAACTGGAGCCCGTCGTACTTCTTCTCCTACCACCCGACTCTGCTGGCCTCGGTCAAGGTGCTCGCGGTGGTGCTCGGCCACGTGCTGGGCGTGATCGCCGCGCACGACCGGGCCATGCACCTGCTGCCCAAGAGGCACCAGCTGACCGGGCAGCTGTCGTTGCTGGTGGCGATGATCTGTTTCACCGTGGGCGGGCTCTACCTGCTGTTTGCCGCCTGAGCACCACCGGCTCGCACGCGCGACAGTCCGCCCGTTCGCCGGACCGCTTGCGTCGGCACCGACGGCGCGACCGCGTGGCCCAGCGCCGCCACGGCCACGGCCAGCGGTGACTCGGCGCTGGTCTCCAGCAGGGTGCGTCCGGTGACCAACGCCCGGTCGACGGTGTCGCGGTCCTCGGGCAGGAAGTGCAGCCCGACCGGCCGGACGAACCCGGCGACCATGTGCTCGACCTCCCGCTCCGACCAGCCGAGGGTCGGACGCATCCGGTTGACCACCACCCGCGTCGGGGTCGTCGGATGTGACTCGCGCAGGTCGACCAGCGCGCGTGCGAGCCGCGACAGGCCGACCGGGTCGGGGTTCCCCACCACCAGCACCTCGTCGGCAACGTCGAGCGCGGCCAGGGTCATCTGGTGGCGGCCGGGGCGGCCGCCCACGTCAAGGTCCTGCTCGATGCTGAAGCCGGTGTCGACGACGACGTGGCCCTCGCGCGCGGCCGTCTCGACGAGCAGCTCGACCGTGCCGGCCCGGACCTCGGTCCAGCGGTCGGGGCGAGGCAGACCGGTGACCACGGTGAGCTGTGGGTCGAGGCCGCGCTGGACCGAGGAGAACCGTTCCTCGAGCATCCCCGCGCCGGCCAGCCTGGCGGCCGCGAGCAGCCCGCTCACCTCGTCGAGGATGCCGAGCACCTGGGCCACGCTTCCGCCGTAGGGGTCGACGTCGACCAGGGTGGTGCGCCGGCTCCTGGCCAGGCAGGCGGCCAGGGCGGTGGCGACGGTGGTCCGGCCTGGTGCGCCGGCCGGCCCCCACACCACGAGGACCCGCCCGGGCGCGCTGCGGGCCCGATCCAGCGGCGGCTCGGGTGGCGGCTCGGGCGACGGCTCGGTGGCAGTGATGGCATCCGACAGGGCGGCGAGGTCGTCGTCGCCGAGGACGGCGCGGACGCCGATGCGGGTGGCTCGGACGCGGGCCTGCTCCAGCTCGCCGGGCGCGACGGCGACGGTCCGGACGCCGTTCGCCCGGAGGTGGTCGACCGCGGCGAGGTCGAAGCCCGGTGCTTCGAGGGCAACCACAGCGGTGTCGGCCTGACCGGCCGATGCCGTGGCGAGAAGGTCGTCGACGTCGACGCAGCGCTTGAGGACCACCAGGTCGCGGCGGCCGTTGAGGAGGCCGAGCGCCCGGGTCTCCCAGTCGGCGCCGGCGGCCAGGAGCAGGACGACGTACATCAGCCTTGCCTGACCACGGTGAGCGAGGGGACGTCGTAGCGGGCGAGCAGGGCGAAGAACGCGGGTGCGTCCGCCTCGGGCACCGCGAGGACGAGCTGGCGCTTGCCGCTGGTGCCGAACGACGAGGCGAGCTCGGGCGCGGCGACGACGGTCGCACCGGTGAGAGCCGGACCGGTCGGGGGCGGCTGCCCCTCCTGGCCGTCCACGTCCGCGGTGAGGGGTGCGACGACGTAGACGTCCACGACATCGCCGGGTGCCACCGACGGCGGGACCAGCTCGGGTTCGACCGCGATCGGGACCTCGACCAGGCCGGTGGCCGCCGGCGTACCGACCGCGCCTCGGGGCAGCAGCTCGCCAGCGGCCACGCTGCGGACGAGCTCGAGATCGGCCGGAAGCTCGTCGCCGACAGTGAAGTAGGCCGCCAGCGCCTCGTCGTCGGCGAACCGGACCCGATGCGCTACCAGGTCGTCGGCTTCGACCCGCTGGCCGGCGCCGAGGTCGGTGGCCGCGGCCCAGACCTGGACGGTGTCGTCAGCCGCCGCCAGCACCCGCGCCCCGACGACCACGGACGCGGCGACCAGCACGACACCGATCCACAGCCGCGGATCCCGCCACCCGGACCGCTGACCGCGCAGCGCCGGGGGCACGCCCGGCCCGGCTGTCGTCGTCCCGCCGGCTGACGCCGCAGCCGTGGCATCCCCGAGATTGCGAGCCACGGGCTCATCATGCAGGGCGACTCCTGACTCGACCAGCGCTCATCCACAGATCGTGATGCGTGGGGCGTTTGGGCCCTCTGAGGTGCCACGATGGACAGATGGCCGACCTCCCGCGCTTCCTCACCCTGCCGGATGTCGCCGATATCCTCAGCACCTCGGTCGCGCAGGTCTACGCCATGGTGCGCCGAGGTGACCTCCCCGCGATCAAGATCGGCGGCCGCGGCCAATGGCGGGTCAGCGAAGCCGATCTCGAGGACTACGTCGCCCAGCTGCGGATCGAGACCCGGAAGTTCATCGACGACCACCCGTTCGAGCCGTCCGAGGCGGAGCCGGATGTCGCGGACCAGGACGAGGACGTCGACAGCTGACGGGTGCGGGACGCGTCCGCGGAGTGCCAACGTCTCCCGGCCCAGTCCTTAGCGCGGTCCTTAGCGCGCCTTGGCGCGCGATCTGCTCTCGCCAGGCGGCAGCAGATCGCGCGGTAACCGCTTGCCCTGCGGGCTCGGCCGCTGGCGCCGCGAAGCGGGCGCGCGGAGCGCGATCCTTGACGGCGGGTGTCGGTCGGCTACGCGCGACGGCCGCCCCCACGCATCGGTCAGGAGAGCCGGATGTCCGGTGCAGGGCTACCGGATATCCGGGGACCCACCCCGAGGGGGTCAGCCCACTTCCGAATCGAGAGTGACGTCGATGTCTCTCTCGTCTCCGTCTCGCAGCACCGTGAAGGTCAGCGTCTCGCCCGGCTGGTGGGCGCGGATGGATACGATCAGGGCGATGCCGTCGGTGACCTTCTCGCCCTCGAGCGCGATGATCACGTCGCCCTCCTCGAGGCCGGCGTCGGCGGCCGGGGTGTCGTCGATGACCTCGTCGATCTCGGCGCCCGAGCCATCGCGCTGGCCGGTCTGCACCTTGGCCCCGATCACTGGGTAGCGGGCCTCGCCAGTGCGCAGGATCTGGTCGGCGGTGACCTTGACCTGCTCGATCGGGATCGCAAAGCCGACGCCGATGTTGCCGGCATCTTCACCGGTGAAGCCGCCGCCGGCGGTGGCGATGGCCGAGTTGACGCCGACGACCTGCCCCAGGAGGTTGACGAGCGGGCCTCCGGAGTTGCCCGGGTTGATCGCGGCGTCGGTCTGCACCGCGTTGATGTACGACGACGAGCTGGCCGAGTCGCCGGTGGTGACCGGGCGTTGGAGCGCGCTGACGATGCCGGCGGTGACGGTGGAGCTCAGCCCCAGTGGCGAACCGATCGCCACCACCGGGTCGCCGACACGCAGGGCACGGGACTCGCCGAGAGCGGCCGGCTTCATGTTCTTGGCCTCGTCACACAGCAGCACCGCGAGGTCGTAGACAGGGCTGCGACCTACGACGGTCGCCTCGAACCGGTTGCCGTCCTGGTCGACGATCTCGATCGGGCCGTCGTCCTCAGCGGCCTGCTCGACCACGTGGTTGTTGGTGATGATGTGACCGGCCGCGTCGAGCACGAACCCGGAGCCGGTGGCACCGCCGGCCTGGCCTTCGTATTCCGCGGAGATCTGGACGGTACTCGGCAGCAGCGCCTTGGCGACCGCCCGGACCGATGTGTCGCCGGCCTTGAGCGGTGCGTCGCTGACGATGCCGGTGTTGGACAGCCCATCGCCGGAGCTGCCCGAGCTGTCCCGAGCGACGTTGTCGTCGCTGGTCCGGTTGTAGACCACGCTGCCGGCCACGCCGCCGGCGAGGCCGAGCACCAGCGCAAGAGCGGCGACCGCCGGCCACATCCAGCCGCTGGGCCCAGCCCGGTGAGACCGCGGGGGTCCGGGCGGCGGCGGTCCCGCCCGGCCAGTCGCTGTCTCCGGCAACGGGGTGGTCCCGGGAGGCGGGTACGACGGAGCTGGGTACGACGGAGCCGGGGGCGTCCAGGCGGGGCGCGGCCCGATCGGCTGGGCGGCCAGCGGCTCGGTCAGCTCGCCCTCGCCGGCGCTCGACTCGTCGTTCACACCCTCATTGTTCCCGGTGCCGCGTCATCGCACACCCGAAGGGTCATCAGGGCAGCGGAATCGCGCGGCGCTGGTGCAGGTTCATCCCGCCGGGTGCCGGGGAGTTGACGGAGGTGGACGGAGCCCGCCGGTCGATAGTCGGCGCGTCGGCGGGGGCGGCGCCGAGCGCCAGCACCCCCATCACCGCGGCGCCCGCGGCGCCGCCGCCGAGCGCGACCATGGCCATCCGCCGCGGCCGCGGGTCGGACGAGGCGGTCACCAGATACGCCTCTCCGGGCGGCAGGCCAAGACCGGCCGACGCGGACGAGAGCAGCGACCCCTTGAGGTGGCTCGGCGCCTGCGCCCCGTCGAAGGACAGTCCGGCGAGCCGGGTCTTGACCCATCCCTCGCGCTCCACCTGGTCGCGGCACTGGTGGCAGGCGTGGACGTGTGCCCAGGCGCGCTCCTCCTCTTCTGGAGAAAGCTGGCCGTCGAGCAGCGCACTGACCCGGACGCCGAGGTGGCCCATCAGGCACGCCCCCGGAGCGGAGCCGAGGAGACCGGCAGCGGTCCGGAGTAGCGGGCCCGGCCCGAAGCGGGCGCGCGGTGCGCGAGCGCACGCCGCAGGAGGGCACGACCGCGGTGGATGCGGGACCGGACGGTGCCGAGCTTCGCGCCGAGGATCTCGGCGATCTCCTCGTAGGTAAGCCCTTCGACGTCACACAGCACCACGGCCGCGCGGAAGTCCGGCGGCAGCGTCGCCAGGGCCCACTCCACGTCGTCATCGAACCGCTGGTCGGTGTATGCAGCATCGGGCGTCGGCAGGGCGCTGGTCAGCCGCTCCGCCCTCTCGTCGGTGAGCCCGTCGAAGCGGATCCGCTGCTTGCGCCGCGCCTGGTCGAGGAAGAGGTTGGTGGTGATCCGGTGCAGCCAGCCCTCGAAGGTGCCGGGCGTGTAGGTCGACAACGAGCGGAAGACCCGCACGAAGACCTCCTGGGTGAGGTCCTCGGCGTCGGGGCGGTTGCCGGTCAGCCGGTAGGCGAGCCGGTAGACCCGGTCGGAGTGCAGGTCGACGATCTCGTCCCACGTCGGTACGGCGTCCGGCGCCGGGCCGGTCGCCTCTCCCACGACGTCGTCCATGTGACCTCGGGTCTCCTGTTCTCGGGCTGCTGACGGTACGCCGTTTTCCTGAGCGAAACCTGTGAGGCACAACGACCCGGGTGACGGCGGTGTTCCCGCTCTCCCCGGTCGGATCGCGCTACGTTGCTCGGGTGACGGACCCGATCAGTGCAGCGAGCTGGTCCTACTCGGAGGCCTTCGTCGACGAGGACGACATCCTGGCCCGCGCCCGCGAGCGTGCCACCGAGGTGGGAGTGGTGGCGATCGGTCCCGGGGGCGGTGCCGCCCTGCGGTTCTTGGCCTCCGTGCTCGAGGCCCGGGCGGTGGTCGAGGTGGGCACCGGCACGGGCGTCTCCGGGCTCTGGCTGCTTCGCGGCATGCGCTCCGACGGGGTGCTCACGACCGTCGACATCGAGGCCGAGCACCAGCGGCTGGCCCGGGAGACGTTCAACGAGGCCGGCATCCCGACCCAGCGCGCCCGCACCATCGCAGGCGCCGCGCTCGACGTACTCCCCCGGCTCACCGACGGCCACTACGACATCGTCTTCGTCGACGGCGACAAGGCCGAGTACGCCGCCTGCCTGCGTGAGGCGCTTCGACTGCTCCGCCCCGGCGGTGTCCTGGCCTTCGACAACGCGCTCTGGCATGACCGGGTCGCCGACCCGTCTGTTCGCGACGACGAGACCCAGGCCATCCGCGAGCTGCTCCGTGAGATCGCCGCCGACGACGTGCTGGTCCCGGTGCTGCTGCCCGTCGGCGACGGCCTGGTGCTCGCGAAGAAGGAGTGGGCGCCGGAGTAACGCGGGTCAGCCCTCGTGCCGCGGTGTGCCGGCGAACTGCGAGCCACCCTCGGCGACCGCCACGATCGTGCACGGCTCGATCAGCACCGGTGCGCTGCCGATGATCTGCGAGCCCGGCGCGTCCGCGGCACCCACCGAGAAGCTCTCCTGGAACGCGGCCCGCTCCGCGTCGTCCGCGAAGACGTAGCAGCCCTCGAACCACTCCCCGGGCCGCATCCGCCAGGTCTTGAACTGGAGGCCGGGCTTTCCGGTGAACCGTTCGTGTGAGGTCTCGGCGACGTACGACGTCAGCTCGTCCTCCACGCCGTCAGGCGCGTCGGCGAGCGACCAGCGGACGGTGAGGCCGTTCATGCATTCACCTTCGCGCCGATCCCGGACAGCGGGTCGTCGCTGCCGAGCCATTCGAGCAGGAGGCGGGCGCCGAACCCGGTCGGTCCCTTGCTCCACTCGAAGCTGTCCGCCGGTGCGTCGCCGGTCGAGGCGAGGTCGAGGTGCGCCCACGGCACCTCGCCAGCAAAGTGCTGGAGGAACAGTGCTGCGGTGATCGCACCGGGACCGCCGCCGGCGTTGTCGGCGTCCGCGATGCGCGAGGAGAGCTTCTCCTCGTAGGCCTCGGCCAGCGGGAACCGCCACACCCGCTCGCCCGAGCGGGTGCCGGACTCGGTGAGGGTGTCGGCCAGCTCGTCGTCGTTGGAGAACAGCCCGCCGATCTGCTGTCCCAGGGCCACCTTGATCGCACCGGTCAGGGTGGCCACGTCGACCAGCACGTCGGCCTTGATGTGCTCGACCGCCCAGGCCATCGCGTCGGCGAGAACCAGGCGTCCCTCGGCGTCGGTGTTGGACACCTCGGTGGTGCGGCCGCCGAAATGACGGACGACGTCACCGGGACGGATCGCGTTGCCGCCGATGGCGTTCTCGGCGGCGGGCACCAGGCCGACGACCTTCACCCGGCAGTTGACGTCGGCCAGCGCGGCCAGCACCGACATGACGACGGCGCCGCCGGTCATGTCGCGCTTCATGTTGACCATCGACTCGCCGGGCTTGATCGAGAGTCCGCCGGTGTCGAACGTGATCCCCTTGCCGACCAGGACCACGGTCGGCGTACGACGCGACACCTTCGCGGGCGTGTAGTCGAGCCGGAACATCCGCGGCGGGGTGGCCGAGGCCCGCCCGACCGCGATGATGCCGCCGAACCCTTCGTCCTCGAGCTGCTTCTCGTCCCAAACCCGCACCTCGAGGCCGGAGTCGGCGGCCAGCTGGACGGCCTGGTCGGCAAGCCATGGCGGGTTCTTGAGGTTGGAGGGCACGGTGCAGAGCATCCGGGACCGCCAGCTCGCGCCGCCGATCGCCACCGCCCTCACCAGCGCGGGACGGTCGTCGTCTGAGAGGCCGCCGAGCACGACCTTGGCCACTGGCACGTGCTCCGGCGGTCGCGAGCGCCACCCGAAGTCGAACGAGCCCAGGATGGTACCGACGACGAACGGCTCGAGCCCGACGTCGGGCTCGACGGCCGGGACCGTGGTGGCGACCGTGGCCCGGTCGCGCGTGGCCCGGGCCACCGCCGCGCCCGCCCGGCGGAAGTCGTCGGCACCGGCCACCCCGAGCCCGACGAGGAGGACCAGCCGGAGCTCGGGGTGGTCCGAGGCGCCCAGCGGGACCGGAAACGCGGTCACCTCGCCCGCCTTGCCACTCGCCCGCTCCGCCTCGAGCAGCGCGAGCAGGTCGACCCCCACCAGCTCGCCGACCTCATCGGCGCCGGGGCCCAGCAGCGGGCCGTCGCCGTCCTCGCCAGGGATGACCGGGAGCGCGATGACCTCCACGCCGGCGAGGGCGTGGGGGCGGGTCGCGGTGACAGCGAACTCGGGCGGAGAGACCTGGGGCGGGAGAGCCCGCGTGATGTTCAGCCTACGACGTCCTTCAGGGCGTCACCGAGCGCGCCCGCCTCCTCGGCGTTGAGCTCGACCACGAGGCGGCCACCGCCCTCGAGAGGTACGCGCATCACGATGCCGCGACCCTCTTTGGTGACCTCCAGCGGACCGTCACCC
This sequence comes from uncultured Actinomycetota bacterium, assembly GCA_963765915.1. Lineage (GTDB taxonomy): Bacteria > Actinomycetota > Actinomycetes > Propionibacteriales > Nocardioidaceae > Nocardioides. The sequence continues at coordinate 72,291 of CAVXYB010000009.1, forward strand.
GTCCGCGGCTTCATCGCCGCCATGCGGCACCCTGCCTTTCTCACGCACAAGACTCGGGCCGAGCGACCCAAGGACGCCGTACGGCGTGAAACCCATTATCCCTCATCGGGAGTGGCAGAAGGCACACTGCCTCCATGACTTCGCCCGAAACCGTGACCAGCCCGGACCCGAGCGGCACTGTCCTCTACGACGTGACGGACGGCGTGGCGACGATTCGGCTCAACCGGGCCGAGGCGATGAACAGCCTCGACATCGCCACCAAGGAGGTGCTTCTCGAGACCGTGCGGCACGCTGCGGACGACCCCACCGCGCGGTGCGTCGTGCTCACCGGAAGTGGTCGCGCGTTCTGCACCGGCCAGGATCTCAAGGAGCACATCCAGCTTCTGGAGAGCGGATCCACCGAGGCGCTGTTCACCACCGTCGAGAAGCACTACAACCCCATCGTGACCGCGCTGACGACCATGGAGAAGCCGGTCGTGGCTGCGGTCAACGGCATCGCGGCCGGCGCGGGCGCGAGTCTTGCGTTCGCGTGCGACCTGCGGATCGTCGCCGACACGGCCGGCTTCAACCTCGCGTTCGCCAACGTCGCGCTCTCGTGCGACACCGGCTCGAGCTACACCCTGCAGCGGCTGGTCGGTCCGGCCAAGGCGCTCGAGCTGCTCTACTTCCCGCGCACGATCAAGGCCGACGAGGCGCTCGAGCTCGGGCTCGCCACGCAGGTGGTGGCGGCCGACACCTTCGAGGCGACAGTCGCCGAGCTGGCCAGGCGGCTGGCCGCCGGCCCGACGGTGGCGCTCGGCGCGATCCGGCGTTCGGTCGCGTACGCCGCCTCGCACACCTTCGAGGAGGCGCTCGAGCTCGAGGGCGCGATGATGAACAAGTCCGGCGCCACCGAGGACCACCGGGCCGCCGTGGCCGCCTTCGTCGCGAAGGAGAAGCCGGTCTTCCAGGGCCGCTGACAAGGTCACTTCTGGTCCGTGCCTTTGGATCGGCTCAGAGGTGGCTCGGGTCGCGCTCACACCTCGGCTTGGGTGCCAAGTGCGGTGACCCGGCAGTTCTGGTCGACGCGGGCCTTCGGCGCGGGCACCAGAACGACCGGGTCACCGATGTGGACCTTCGGCCCACGCCCTGAAGATCTTCAGCACCTGGCGCGGCGCGGTGACCCGCATCAGCCGGGCGGGTGGGCGGGCGCCGTACTCGACGGTGAGCGCGAACCCCTTGAAGTGGTGGTTGTACCAGCCGGTCATGGTGCCGTGGCAGACCCCGCCGCAGTCGAGCGTCGTAGCCGGCAGGTGCAGGGTCCGGGCCACCCGGCGCGAGAAGCCGGGCCGCTTGTTGTCGATGTCCACGCCGTGCAGCGGCTGGTGGAAGCTGAGGATGTAGTCGGGACGGATCTTGCGGAGGAACCTCATCATCGCCCGGGTCTCCGGCTCGGACGCCGGACGCGGGCCCGACTCGTAGTTCCCGTCGAGGTCGGCCCAGCGGTAGGGGTAGTTGCGGTTGAGGTCGACGCCATGCGCGTTGCGGCGGTGGTGCCGGGCGAGGCCGTCGGGGTTGTAGACGGGCACCAGCCACAGGTCGACACCGTGGATCGCCTTCCCGCCGCGCAGCGACCGGAGGATCTGTCGCGGCGCACCCTCGTTGCCGTGCATGGTCGCGATGAGGACGACGGTGGGGCCCTTGCGCCTGCCGTCGGCAGCGTTGGCCATGTGCCAGGCGGTGATCGGCCGGCCCCGCACTGACTTGCCGAGGACCCGGGTCTCCAGCACCTGGTTGGACCCACGGTCGGCATCCGTCAGCGCGGCCGTCGGCGCGGCCGTCGACGGCGGTACGGCGGCCGGGCCCGCGGCGAGCGCGAGCGCCGTGAGGACACCCGACGTCCAGACCTTCCGGCTCATGCGGTCAGATCGCGGAGGTCAGGTAGGCGAAGGTGAAGACGACCACGCCCACCAGCATTCCGACATGCGCGAGGACAGAGAGTCCCGGCCCGTCCGACCAGCTGTCCTGCACCCCCTCGGAGGCGTGCTTGCCGTGACTGGGCAGCCACCGGACCAGGATCAGCAGGCCGGCCATCGTGACGATCCAGTACAGGCCCAACCCGATGATGCCGACCGTCGAGCTCCCGGCCGGGGAGTCTTCGGGCGCAATCAGGAACGTGATCCAGACCACGAGCGCGAGCACCCCGGTGAGGGAGTGCAGATCCAGCAGCCGGTTGCCGACGTGGAACCGACCGGCGCCGCGCCCGTGACGCATCCGCAGCCGCGTGAGCACGATGACGACCGCCGACAGGCCGGTCAGCACGTAGATGATCACGGGCAGCGACACGCGCGAAGTGTGCCCTACGGCGCCGGGTCGTCGCCACGAGCCTCGCGAACCGCGGGCGTGTCGGCAACGTCTCCTTGACCTGCGGCATCGCGGTCGCGAGCCGCGTCACCCTCGTCGAGCTGACGGGCCACGCGGTCGAGCAGCGTGTCCACCTCGGACATCCGGTAACCGCGGAAGGCGAGTGAGAACCGCACCCGACGCAGGTCCTCGGCCCGCAGCGGCCCGTCGGCCGGGACAAGTGCGTCGGGCCGGTCGTCGTACGCCTCCGACATCGGGGTGCCGCGACCGGCGGCGACCGCCGCCACACCGCCCATGGCCAGGACGACGAGGATCGCGAACAACCACATCATTGGGGCTCCTTGGACGCGACCATCAGGGCGACGGCCTCGTCCAGGTCGTCGGTCAGCACGAGCATGTCGAGGTCCGCCTGGGTCACCTTCCCCTCGGCCATGGCCACGTCGCGGAGCCAGGCCAGGAGGCCGGACCAGTACTCGCTGCCGATCAGCACGATCGGGAACTGGGTGACCTTGCGGGTCTGCACCAGGGTGAGCGCCTCGAAGAGCTCGTCAAGGGTGCCGAGTCCGCCGGGCAGCACGACGTAGCCCTGGGAGTACTTCACGAACATCGTCTTGCGCGCGAAGAAGTAGCGGAAGTTGATCCCGATGTCGGACCAGTCGTTGAGCCCGGACTCGAAGGGCAGCTCGATGCCGAGGCCGACGCTGACCCCGCCGGCCTCACTGGCGCCCTTGTTGGTGGCCTCCATCGCGCCCGGGCCGCCGCCGGTGATGACCGCGAAGCCGCCCTCGACGAGCTTGCGGCCGAGCAGCTCGGCCTGGGCGTACGTCGGGTCGTCGGGCGGTGTCCGCGCCGAGCCGAACACCGCGATCGCCGGCCCGAGCTCGGCCAGGGCGCCGAAGCCCTCGACGAACTCGGCCTGGATGCGCAGCACCCGCCACGGGTCGGTGTGCACCCAGTCGCTCGCGCCGCGCGTGTCGAGCAGCCGCTGGTCGGTGGTGCTGCCGTCGACCTGGCCGCGCCGCTGGATGACCGGGCCCTTGAACTTCGACCTCATGTCAACCACTCCACCAGCTGCCGCTCGCAGCGCTCGATGTGCTCCACAGGCACATGCTCCTCCTGCTTGTGGGCCAGCATCGGGTCACCGGGACCGAAGTTGACCGCCGGGATGCCCAGGCTGGTGAAGCGTGCCACGTCGGTCCAGCCGAACTTGGGGTTGACCTCGCGGCCCACCGCCTCGATGAACGCCTTGGCCGCGGGGAGGTCCAGCCCGGGCAGCGCCCCGGGGGCGCTGTCGACCACCGTGACGTCGTACCCCTCGAAGAGCTCGCGCACGTACGCCTGCGCCTCGGCTTCGCTGCGGTCCGGGGCGAAGCGGTGGTTGACCTCGACGACGCACTCGTCCGGGAGCACGTTGCCGGCGACGCCGCCGCGGATGAAGACGGCGTTGAGCCCCTCGTGGTACTCGAGCCCGTCGATGACTGGCTTGCGGGGCTCGTAGGCGTTGAGCCTCTCGAGGATCGGCGTGGCGGCGTGGATGGCGTTGACCCCCTTCCAGCTGCGCGCGGAGTGCGCGCGCTCACCGGTGGCGCGCACCTCCACCCGGAGCGTGCCCTGACAGCCGGCCTCGACCTCGGCGTTGGAGGGCTCCATCAGGATCGCGAAGTCGGCCCGCATGAGCTCGGGATGACTCTGGCCGAGCCGGTTGAGGCCGTTGAACTCGGTCTCGATCTCCTCGCACTCGTAGAGGATGTAGGTGACGTCGCGGTTGGGCTCGGGCACGGTCGCAGCGAGCCGCAGGATGACCGCGTCGCCGCCCTTCATGTCGCAGGTGCCGAGGCCGTGGAGCAGGTCGCCCTCGGCCCGTTCTTCCCGACGGGCGGGCAGGTTGGCGTTGAGCGGCACCGTGTCGAGGTGTCCCGCAATGACCACGCGCTCGCCGCGGCCGAGGTCGGTGCGGGCCACGACAGTGTTGCCGTGGCGACTCACCGTGAGATGGCCGTAGCTGCGGAGCGCGGCCTCGACGGCGTCAGCGATCGCCCGCTCGTTCTTGCTGACCGACTCGATGTTGACGAGCTGGACGGTCAGGTCGACCGCATCTGCGGTGAGGTCCAGGCTGGGCACTGGGTCAGTCAACCAGCCGCGTCGACGTACGCCAGGTTGGCCACTGCCATGCGCGTCCGTGGCGATGCATCTCCGTCGTACGACGGATGAGGCGGCCCGCGGGTTGGCCTACCGTCAGGACGTGGACCAGCCCCAGCCCGACCGGAGCCGGCGCGCGCTGATCACTCGCTCCGTCCGCGTGCGGATGCGGCCGCCAGCGATCGACATCGTCCTCGCCGGCGCCTTCGTCGTGCTGACCGTCACCGAGACGTTGTTCTCGCCGGCCGACGCCAGGTCACCCGTCGCGGTTGTCCTCGGGTGTGTGGCCATGGCCGCGTTGGCCTGGCGCCGGGCCTTTCCGCTGTCGGTCGCGGCGCTCGTCGTGACCACGGTGCTCCTCACTGACCCGGCTGGTGAGTTCGCGGTGCTCCTGTCGCTGGTGCTTGCCTCGTTCACCGTGGGTGCCGAGGCCGAGCCGCCACGCAGTCACGTGGGCCTCGCGGTCATCGTGGTCCCCTTCGTGGCCGCGAGCATCTCGGAGAGTCTGGAGCCGAGCGACCTCGCGGCTGCGCTGGTCTTCCTCATCGGCCCGTGGGCGGTCGGTTCGATGCTGCGTCAACGCACCGTGCGCACCGAGGACGCCCTGGCCCGCGTCGAGGAGGCCGAGCGTGAGCGCGAACGGCAGGCCGCAGCGGCCGCGGCCTCCGAACGCACCCGGATCGCCCGGGAGCTTCACGACATCGTGTCCCACTCGATCAGCGTGGTGACGATCCAGACCCAGGCCGTGCGCCGGCGGCTGGGGCCTGAGCACGCACGGGAAGCGGCGGACCTGGCCGCCGTGGAGGTCACCGCCCGGGAGGCCATGGCCGAGCTGCGCAGGCTGTTCGGAATGCTGCGCTCGTCCGGCGACGGCGCCGCCCTCGCACCACAGCCCGGGCTCGAAGAGCTCGGACGGCTCGTGGAGGCGACCCGTACTCCGGAAGTGGCCGTCGATCTGCGGACCGAGGGCACACCCTGCCCGTTGCCGCCCGGGGTCGACCTGGCGGCGTACCGGATCCTGCAGGAGGGGCTCACCAACGCACTCCGGCACTCAGGGGCTACCCAGGTGGAGCTTCTGGTGCGGTACGCGCCGACTGAGATCGAGCTCCGGGTCGACGACGATGGACGCGGCGGGGACACCGGGTCCGGCGGGCATGGCCTGGTGGGGGTGCGCGAGCGCGTCGCGTTGTACGACGGCCGGGTGACGGCCGGACCCAGGCCGGGCGGCGGCTTCCGGCTGCTCGCCAGGTTGCCGTTGACCGCGCAGAACGGCCTTCCGCCGGAGAGGGAGCGATGACCACCGTCGTCGTCGTCGATGACCAGGGCATGGTCCGGTCCGGCTTCCGGTCTCTGCTGGAGAGCGAGCCGGACCTCGACGTGGTCGGCGAAGCGGCGAACGGCCAGGAGGCCGTCGAGGTCGTCAGCAGGCTCGCACCGGACGTCACGCTCATGGACATCCGGATGCCGGTCCTGGACGGGATCGCCGCCACCCGCGCCATCCTCGAGGCCGGCGTGGATACCCGGGTCCTGGTGCTGACGACCTTCGATCTCGACGAGTACGTCTTCGAGGCGCTCCGTGCGGGAGCCTCCGGGTTCCTCCTGAAGGACGCACCCGCCGACGAGCTCGCAGCGGCGATCCGCGTGGTGGCCACCGGCGAGTCGCTCCTCGCCCCAGGGGTGACCAGGCGAGTGATCGACGCATTCGTCCGCCGCGGAGGACAGGCCGCGACGGCACCCGATCCCGGCCTCGCCCGGCTCACCCCTCGCGAGCTCGAGGTTCTCGGACTACTGGCGCGTGGACTGTCGAACCTCGACATCGCCCGGAAGCTCTTCGTCTCCGAGGCCACCACGAAGACGCACGTCAGCAACGTGCTTGCGAAACTGGGGCTGCGGGACCGCGTGCAGGCCGTGATCCATGCCTACGAGCACGGCGTAGTGGTGGCCGGTCAGCGAACCGAAGATCCGTCCCAAGACTGAGCCGCAGTTCCTCCCTCTGGCCGATCCGCGCTGAGCCACCCGGGCCTGACCGTTGGTGTCCTCAACTCGCTCATGTGGAGGACTTCATGGCTGCCATCACCGTCGACACCCCGCAGGACACCAGGACCCAGCCCAGGGCTCTCGCCGTGCGCCGCTGGTTCCTGGTGGTATGCCCCGTGCTGGCCGGGATCTTCGCCGCCATCGGCGCCTACGCCGACCCCGCCCAGGGGCTCGACGGGCGCGAGCTCTACGAGCTGTACGGCGCGAACCCCGACCCGCTGCAGTTCAAGTCCCTCGGACTGCACTGGTCCTTCGCATTCTGGATGGCGCCGGCGCTTCTGGCCGTGCCGTACATCCGCCGCAAGGGCGCCTGGCTGGCCAACATCGCCGCCTTCATCGGTTTCGCAGGGATCACCACGCTGCCGGGCATGCTGTTCATCGACTTCTACGACTCGGCGATTGCTCAGGAGTTCGGCGCTGACGGCGCGCTGGCCGTTGAGGCGCAGATGAACGACATGTGGGGTGTCTCCGCCCTTGCGTTGCCGGGCTTGGTCGGCTTCGTGTTGGCGCTGCCCCTGATCGCCGTGGCGTTGTGGCGTGCCGGGATAGTCCGCTGGTGGGCACCGGTCTCGGTGGTCGCCGGTTTCCTGACCTTCGGCATGTCGAGCGTGAGCTGGTGGGGGTGCGCTCTCACCACCGTGTGCTTCGCCGTGTTCAGCGTCGCGCTGGAGCGGGGCACCCGGCCGGCGGAGCTGGACGTTCTAGGTGCCCGCTAGTCACCAGCCGCCTCGACGTACGCCGCGAGGTTGGCCAGGGTCATGCGAGTCCCGGCCTCGTTGTCCTCGGGCCGGACCGCGTCCGGGATCCCCTCGTGAACGAGCTCGACCTGGGTGCCCCCCTCCGCGTCTTGGAGATTCGTCGTCATCGTCATCTCGCCGGCGAACGCCTCATCCGCGGACTCGAAGGACATCACCTCGACGACCTGCTCGTCCGGCACCAGCCGGACGAAGTGGCCGGCGTAGGTGTCGGTGTGGCCACGCGACTTGCCGGCCTCGTCGCCCTGGTAGGTCAGGGAGACACGAAACCGACCGCCCTCGCGGGGATCGAACTCGTGGACCTCCGCGGTCATGCCGTCCGGGGCCCGCCAGCGGGCCACCGCCACGGGGTCGAGGAGGGCCCGGTAGACCGTCGCCCGGGGCGCCCGCACCAGGCCGGTGACCGTGGTCGCGTACACGCGCCCGAGGATAGAACGGCCAGCGAACTAGAACTTGTTCTAGTTCGAGCACTACGCTGCCTCCCATGCGCAACGGCCTGGTGCTCTTCTCCTCCGACCGGGGCATCACTCCCGCCGGGCTGGCCCGGGCCGGCGAGGAGCGTGGCTTCGACACCATCTACGTGCCAGAGCACACCCACATCCCGGTCCGGCGGACCGCAGCGCACCCGGGCACCGGCGACGAGTCCCTTCCCGACGACCGCTACACGCGCACCCTCGACCCCTGGGTCTCGCTGGCCACCGCGGCCGCCGTGACCAGCCGGATCCGGCTCTCCACCGCCGTTGCGCTGCCGGTGGAGTCCGACCCGATCACGCTGGCCAAGACGATCGCCACCCTCGACCACCTCTCCGGCGGCCGGGTCACGATCGGTGCCGGCTTCGGCTGGAACACCGACGAGCTCGAGGACCACCACGTCCCCGCGAACAAGCGCCGCACCGTCCTCAAGGAGTACGTCGAGGCAATGCGCGCGCTCTGGACGCAGGAGGAGGCGTCGTACGCCGGGGAGTTCGTGTCGTTCGGGCCTTCGTGGGCCTACCCCAAGCCGGTCCAGGCACACATTCCGCTGATCATCGGCGCCGGCGGCGGGCCGAAGACCTTCGCCTGGATCGCCGCACATGCCGACGGGTGGATGACCACCCCGACCCAGACCGACATCAGCGGCCAGATCGACGCCCTCAAGACCGCGTGGGCCGACGCCGGTCGCGAAGGGATCCCCGACATCCGGGTGCTCATCGCCTTCCGCCCCGACCCGAACGACCTGATGGCATGGGCCGAGGCGGGTGTCTCCGAGCTGATCTGGGGCGTCCCCGACAAGACCGAGGACGAGGTGCTGGCCCACCTCGACAAGCTGGTGGGCAGGCTGGGCCTCACCGCGTCCTGACGTAGGCCTCGACGCCGTCGAGGATGCGCTCGAGGCCGAAGGCGAGCTCGCGGCCGGGGTCGGTGCCGGCCTGGTAGGCCTCGCCCGCCGCTTGCCCGACCCGGCCGGCGAGCGGGTAGTCGCGGTGCGCGGTGAACTCGCCCAGCGGTCCGGAGTTGGCCTCCCACCACTCCAGGTCGGTGGCGCCCGACTCCCTCTCGGCGACGCGCACGGCGTGCTCCGATCGCGCGACATTGGCGGCGAAGCCGACGACGAGCGTCACCGTCTGGTCCATCTCCACATCGTCGAGTCCGACGCCCTCGACCGCGGAGAGCAACCACTCGTAGCGGTCCGCCACACCCGGGCCAAGCCACGGCCGCACCCCGGTCACGTCCAGCAGCCAGGGGTGCTCGCGGTTGTCGGCGAGCTGAACCTCGGCGACCAGCCGCAGGCGCTCGCGAAGCGAGCCCTCCATGGGCGGCAGCGCGCGGCGGCCCACCACGTGGTCGACCATCAGGACGACGAGGTCGCTGCGGTTGGCGACGTAGGTGTAGAGCGACATGGCCGCGATCCCCAGCCGCTTGGCCAGCACGCGCATGGACACGGCGTCGAGCCCCTCGGTGTCGGCCAGCTCGATGGCCACGTCCAGGACCTGGTCGAGCGTGAGCCGCTGCCGCGGCCCTCGCTTGGGTGCCGGCTCCTCGACTGGCACGACGTGCCGCCAGAGGAGCGGGAGCACGGGGTCCGGTTCGGCGGGCATGGCCCGATCCTAATTTACTCCGTACGGCGTACGGAACAAATGCTTCTGTTTCGTCGTTCAACTCCGTACGTCGTACGAGATTGGAGACGAATGCCCACGTCACCCACCCTGCTCGCCCGTGGCTTGCACAAGCGCTACGGCGACACCGCCGCCCTGGACGGGTTCGACCTCGAGGTCGCACCCGGCACCATCCACGCCCTCCTGGGTCCCAACGGTGCCGGCAAGACGACCGCCGTCCGCACCTTCGCCACCCTCACCCGGTGCGACGAGGGAGAGGTACGGGTCGCCGGCCACGACGTACGCCGGGAGGCGACCGCCGTCCGGCAGGCGATCGGTCTTGTCGGCCAGACCACCGCCCTCGACGAGGTGCTGTTCGGCGACGAGAACCTCGTCATGCTCGGTCGGCTGCACGGCCTGACCAAGGCGGAGGCGAGCGCCCGTGGCGACGAGCTCCTCTCGACCTTTGGGATCGCGGACGCACGCGACCGGAAGGTGTCGACGTACTCCGGCGGCATGCGCCGCCGCCTCGACATCGCCGCCAGCCTGATCCGCCGCCCGCGCCTGCTGTTCCTCGACGAGCCGACCACCGGGCTGGACCCGCGCGGACGGGCCGAGGTCTGGCACAGCGTGCGCCGGGTGTCGAGCTCGGGACCACGGTCCTGCTCACCACGCAGTACCTCGACGAGGCCGACCAGCTCGCCGACCGGATCACCCTGATGGGCGCCGGCCGGGTCATCGCCGAGGGCACCTCCGCGAGCTGAAGAGCCGGCTCGGCGGCGACCGGGTGATCGTCACGACCCAGGTCGACGGAGACCCTGGCTCGCTCGCCGAGCTGCTGGGCGGCACCGCCGACCCGGACG
>CAVXYB010000010.1:0-152173 GCA_963765915.1 uncultured Actinomycetota bacterium
GAGCTGCTCGCGCTGGGCCTGCCGCCGCGACCGGATCGCGTCTCCCACCGCCCAGGCCGCGACCAGAAGGGCCAGCGACTGGAGGAGGACCGACGTACCGAGGTCGGGTACGTCGAGCAGCGCCAAGCCCACGAAGCAGGCGACGCCGACGCCGAACCCCATCAACGCGTCGCGACGCCGTCCGTGGGCGGCCAGCGAGTAGAGGCTGAACAGCATCAACACCGAAAGTAGGCCGATGTAGTGCCCGGTCAGGCTCACCTCGAGGCTGCCGACGACCATGGCGGCGTACGACGCCACCGGCCGGCTCCTCCGCCAGGCCGACGCCCCGGCGGCCGCCACAGTGGCGACCGCCGAGACGATGTCCGGGTCCTCGAGCCTCGAGTCGATCGAGCCGGGGTCGGTGGTGAGCAGCGAGGCCAGCGCCAGCGCCGCGGCCGCGATCCCGATGGCGGGGTCGAGGTACGGCGACAGCGCCGTGACGCCTCCGCCCAGCCCCTCATGTCCGGAGACTACGCAGCCGCGAGCTCAGGCGTGGCTGCCACGGACGGCTCCTGCGCCGCCGCCTCGCGCCACACCCGGGCCTTGCGCAGCAGGACGACGGACGCGATCACACAGACGCCCAGCGTGGCGAACCCGGTCTCGCCGGCGACGTACGCGACCGTCGTACCTCCCGTGGCCACAACCGCGGCCGAGCCGAGCTCGAAGACGGTGTTCACGGTGTTGTGCGCGATCGCCACCGGCCAGACGGACTTGGAACGGTCCCAGACCCAGGCGTAGAAGACGCCGCCCGCGGTGATCACGGCGACGGCCACCGGCGCAGCGACCCAGCGCGAGCCCTCGGTGTTGTACGTCGTCGCCAGCAGGATCAGCGGCAGGTGGAACAGGCCGTGCACGAAACCGGTCAGGACCGCGGCCCGCCTCTTGCTGGTGAGCTGCTGCATCCGCGGCAGCAGGTATCCACGCCACCCGATCTCCTCCCCGAGGATGAAGACGGTGCCGATCACTGCGGCAAGGACCAGGTCGATCGCCCAGGTGGGCGTCGCGTTGGCGATGTCGACGTCGAGTCGTCCAATTCCCAGCGCTACCGCGGTGCCGTAGGCCCCGGCGCACAGCACGAACGGCAGCGCGATCGCGGCCGGCCAGGTCTTGAGCCCGGCTCGTCCGAGCCCGATCCCCCGCCACAGCTTCTTGCGAGTGCCTCGAGGCGTGAGCGTGAAGGTCAGGATGCCGACGGTCACGGTCGGAACCATGACGCTCAGCAACTTGTTGATGTTCGCGTCCGGCAGTGCCAGCGCAACGGTCAGGGCGAGCGCGTAGGCGATGCCCAGGTAGGCGACGATCTCGCGGAGTGGTGTGCGGGTTGTATTCATGCCTCAACAGTCGCTGCGACACCGGGTCGGTCGCGTCTGGCTGCAGACCCTTGCTGGCTCTGTCTCCAGACGTGTTGCCGTACGCCGTGACACACCGTCCGGGGTGGGCGCCGCTGAGCTCGACCACGCAGCCGCCCGCCCCGACCACGGAGGCGTGGTCGGGGCGGGCGGCAGACAGGTTCTCTGATCGGCCTTGGGTGCTAGGCCGGGAAGGCTCCGAGGAACTGCCCCAGCGAGGGGCGACCGAGGTGGCCGGCCTCCTGCATGATCCCGGGGGTCTCGGGGTCCGTGGCGAACGCCGTCCAGCCGGCCTCGTCCCAGTCGAAGACGGCCCAGACCCGGTCCTCCTCGATCGGGTCGCGGTAGACGGTGGAGCCCTTCGACCCGTGCGACCCGCGCTTGTCCGCGCCGGCCGTGCCGTACACCTTCAGGAAGTGGTCCAGGTCCTTCACCTTCGTGGTTGCCAAGATCATCGTTCTCTCCCTCACTCGCCAGCCCTTGTCGGCTGGATCAGGAGGAACACTCCGCCGATGAGTCCCCCGGCACATGAGGAGACCTCCTCATTCCGAGTCCCCATTCTGGTTGGCGACGTTGTGTTCGAGCGCCCAACGGGTGGCCGCCGCTCGATTGGTCACGCCGAGCTTCGTGTAGATGTGCTGGATGTGGTTGTCGGCCGTCTTCGCCGAGATGAACAGCCGTTCGGAGATCGCCCGGGTGGTCGCGCCGTCGGCGACCAGTCGCAGCACCTCCATCTCTCGGGCGGTGAGGCCGGCCAGGGCGCCCTGCTGACCCGCGACGGCGAGTGCCTGCCGCGCCACGTCGATCCGGTTGAGTGCGTACGCCGCCGTGTCCTGCAGCTCCATGGCCGCACCGGTGGCGGCCCAGCGCTCCGGCCGCTCGTCGCCCAATGAGTCGCGCAGCCGGGGACCGAGGTCGGCGAGCGACGGGACGTGGTGAAAGCTGGCCGGTTCCCGCGACATGGCACCGAGCAGAGTGCCCGCGACGGCCGGTTGGTCGAGGCGTTCGAACAGGGCCGGCAGGCTGGCGAGGGTGATCACCAGCTGCGCCACGGCACCGGTGTGGAGGAACGCCTCGATCGATGCCGCGAACAGCGTCAGCGCCGAGTCGAGCTGACCGTCCGAGGTGTGCAGCAGCGCGGCGTCCCGGGCCATGAACCCCTCGAAGAAGCGCACGTCGTGCTCGCCGATGTAGGCCACCGCTTCGTCCCAGGTCTCCAGCGCACGCTGCGGATCTGCCTTCGACCAGGCCAACCCGACGATCCACGACGTGTAGGCCACCCAGTACGGGTTGCCGAGCTCGTGCGCGGCGTCGACCGCCGCCTCGGTGAGCTCCAGCGCCTCGGCGACCCGGCCGGCGGACTGCAGCCCGTCGATGTAGGCGGCGATCCCGTACGCGCGGCTCGTGCCGGGCAGCGCCGCGACGTCACGGGTCAGCTCGACATAGCGGGAGAGGTTCCCGCAGTAGACCTGTCCGAGGGCCTCGATGAACATGGCGTAGCCGGGCTCGCAGGACTCGTAGCCCGGTCGCGCCTCCAGCTCGACGGCGCGATGAGCGTTGGCGGTCGCGGCCGCGGCCCGCCCGACGAAGCAGGCATAGCCCGCTGCGGCGTACAGCCGGGGCAGCCGCCGTACGTCGGCGCGCACCGCGTCTTCGAGCAACGCCTCTGCCCACCCGATCGTCTCGAACAGCTCGACCGAGAAGCCCATCAGGGCTGCGTGGGCGGCGACATCTGTCGCCACGACCACCTGACCGCGCTCGACGCTCCACCGGAAGGCGGACCGAAGGTTGGCCAGCTCGACCCGCACCCAGTCGACCTCGTCATGCCACGCGGGCCCGTTCCAGCGCTCCCATCGCAGGGCCGCTTCGCTCGCGAAGTGAGCGGCATGGCGGTCGCGGTCGGCCTCTTGCTCGGACACCTCCGAGAGGCTCTCGTGGGCGAACGTCCGGATGGTCTCGAACATGCTGTACCGCGTCCGCGCCGCACCGTGATGAGCAACGACCAGGGACTTGCGCACCAACGAGTCCAGGAGCCGCAGGATCTCCACGTCGTCGCTCGCCTCGGCGACCGCGCACAGAGCGGGCAGGTCGAAACCGCCCGCGAACACCGAAGCCGTCCTCAGCACCGTTCGCTCGGCGTCGTCCAGCAGGTCGACGGACCACGCCACCGTGCTGCGCAGGGTCGACTGGCGGTCCGGTCCGTGATCCGGCCCGGTCAGCAGCCGGAACCGGTCGCCGAGGCGGTCCCGCACCTCGGCCGCACTCATCGCGGCCATCCGGGCCGCGGCCAGCTCGATGCCCAGGGGCAGGCCGTCGAGCGTCTGGCAGATCTCGACCACGGCGGCTGCGGTCTGCTCGTCGAAGATCCCGAAGCCGGGCCGCGCCGTACTGGCCCGCTCCACGAACAGCGTCACCGCATCGGACGTCACGCCACCGTCGAGTGCCAGCGGCGCGACCGGCACGACCGCCTCGCCAGCCACCACCAGCCGCTCCCGCGACGTCGCGGTGATCCGCGGCGTATCGGAACGGGCGATGATCTGTGCGATGGCGTCGGCTGCAGCCGACAACACGTGTTCGCAGTTGTCGATCACGATGAGCAGGCGCCGTCCGGCCACCGCCTCGGCGACTGTGTCGATGACAGGGGTGTCGCCCTGCGGGGTGATGCCGAGGGCGTTGGCGATGGCGTCGGGTACGGCGCCGGGATCGTCGAGGGTTGCCAGCTCGACCAGCCACACGCCGTCCGGGAACTCGTCGGCCAGGCTGGCTGCGACGGCTACGGCCAGCCGCGTCTTGCCCACCCCACCGACCCCACTGAGCGTCACGAGCTGGTGGGCACGGGCTAGCGTCGCGATCTCGGTCAGCTCGTGGTCGCGCCCGATCAAGGTCGCGATCGTCCTGGGCAGGTTGCCTCGGCGTACCTCCCCGATCACGCCGTCAGTCTGACCCGTTCGGCGTGAGTAGTCTTGGCCCGGCCCGGAGGGGGGCACGGGGATGGACGATCTGACACTGCTGACGCAGGCGGAGCACGAGCTGAGCCGGGTCATCGGAGAGCTCGCCGACTCGGAGATGGACGTGGTCAGCAACTGCCCGCCCTGGACCGTACGCCGCCTCGCCAGCCATGCGATCAAGAACCAGCTCTTCTGGGCCGGCCTCGTGACCGGTCACGACCTCATGCCACAGGACGAGGCGATGGCCGCCGTGCCCTACGAAGGCGACCTGGCCCCGATCGCCGCCGAGGCCACCGCGCAGGTGGCGGAGCTGTGGCGCACCGACGGCGTGATGACCGCGAACCACGTCACGCCGTTCGGCGAGCTGCCCGGCGCCGTCGTCATCAACTTCGCCCTCATCGACGCGGCCGCCCATGCGTGGGACGTGTCCGCGAGCGTGGGTCGCGCCATCGAGTTCCCACCCGAGTGGATCCCCGGGATGACCCGAGTCGTGGAGCTGACCTGCACCGAGCACACCGTCGAGATCGGGCTGGTCAAGCCACCGGTGACGCCACCTCCCCACGCCACCGACACCCAACGGCTGATGGCAGCGGCGGGGCGAACCATCCCGACCTGAGTGCGTCCGCTGGTGGAGTCCGCCCTCATGTTCGGAGACTACGCAGCCGGAGCGGCGACGAGCTCTTGTGCGGGCTCCTCGACCTTGGGCGAGCGCCACACCCGGGCAGTGCGCAGCAGCACCACGGCGGCGATCACGCAGACAGCCAGCGTGGCGAACCCGGTCTCGCCGGCGACGTACGCGACGGTCGTACCGCCCGTGGCGACGACCGCGGTCGAGCCGAGCCTCGAAGACGGTGTTCACGGTGTTGTGGGCGATCGCGACCGGCCAGACGGACTTGGCGCGGTCCCAGACCCAGGCGTAGAAGACCCCGCCCGCGGTGATCACGGCGACGGCCACCGGCGCGGCAACCCAGCGGGAACCCTCGGTGTTGTACGTCGTCGCCAGCAGGATCAGCGGCAGGTGGAACAGGCCGTGCACGAACCCGGTCAGGACAGCGGCCCGCCTCTTGCTGGTGAGCTGCTGCATCCGCGGCAGCAGGTATCCGCGCCACCCGATCTCCTCCCCGAGGATGAAGACGGTGCCGATCACTGCCGCGAGGACCAGGTCGATCGCCCAGGTGGGCGTCGCGTTGGCGAGGTCGACGTCCAGTCGTCCAACGCCCAGCGCAACCGCGGTGCCGTACGCCCCTGCGCACAGCACGAACGGCAGCGCGATCGCGGCCGGCCAGGTCTTCAGCCCGGCTCTGCCCGAGCCCGATCCCCCGCCACAGCTTCCTGCGCGAGCCTCGCGGCGTGAGCGTGAAGGTCAGGATGCCGACGGTCACGGTCGGGACCATGACGCTCAGCAGCTTGTTGATGTTCGCGTCCGGCAGCGCCAGCGCAACGGTCAGGGCGAGCGCGTAGGCGATGCCCAGGTAGGCGACGATCTCGCGAAGTGGTGTGCGGGTTGTGTTCATGCAGCAACAGTCGCGGCGACACGGGTCGCTCGCGTCTGGCTGGAGACCCTTGTTGGCTCTGGCCCCTGAGCGCCCCCAGAGTGGAGCCCGACGAGTCAGCTCAGGCTGTCACGGACGACATGGCTTGGCCGACCAGCTCGAGGTCTCGGCGTAAACGCTCGCCTACTCCTGTCAGATAGCGAGCCCACGCTCCCGGGTCCGCAATTTTGGCTACGTGTCGGAAATGGGATCTGGACGGCGACCAGCTTCACTGGTTCGGGAGACGCATCGCGACCTCGCAACCAGCGAGCGCGTGAGGCCTCGCCGGGATACACCAGCACCGCTGCACGGACGATCCGTGGATCGTCTCGAACCAGATGGCTGTAGGCGAACATCTGGTACTGGTCGTCCCTGCTGGGGCTGTCGCCCGCGCCTGGGGTTTTGTACTTCGCGTCGACGATGAAAACCTCTGAATCCGTCAGAGCGACGTTGTCCGGAAACGTTTGAGAAACCTTGATTGGATGACGGACCCACGGATCCGTTGTCAGTGAATTGGCCTGCTGCACTACGTCGTGGAAGCCACACCTCATGAGAGCTTCGTGGACAATGCGCTCCCAAAGTTTGTCCGTGGGAACGGACAACTCCACCGCTTGGGACCGGGTCTGTCTGGCGTCCACTGCCACTGCTTCGCGTTGTGCGAGCGTGGCTATGGCCCAAGTCAATGCCGATGCCCAGGCCTGATCAAGTCGGCTCAAGCGAAGCGTGCGCGCGATCGCAACTGCCTCCGTCGGCGGCAACGCAGTCACGTCGGCAAGGGCGCGCCGAAGTGTCACGGCGTCATGCCGGAGTCTTAGGTCCGAGAACTCGCCTGGCAACCGGGATCGGGCACCCCGGCCATCGGCGATCCACTCAAGCGCAGCAGCGACACAACTCAACAGCTGGGTGGAGAGAGTCAGCTCGCCGTAAGTGCACACAACTGTTGTCGATGCGCCACGACTCCAGAGCGCCAAACTCCTGGGCGACACACGACCTCGAATCGTCGCCCTGGCTTCCAGGACCTGGCGGTACCCAGGCCGAACAGTGGTCAGTTGCTTGGCGACTTCATCTAGGAATCTTCGATGCAGCAATGGCTGATGCAGGGGTGATGAGGTCCAGCCAGCCAGCAAGTCTTCCGTGTGCGCATGGAGAAGGTCGATCCGATCGAAGAGCCGAAGAATGTCGGCCGTTTCGGACTCAAGATGCCGATCGGGAAACGGGGCGTAGGAAAATTGCCCCCGAGCCTGCGCGTCCGGCACAAGCATCGAACTATCCCAGGACGGCGATCCGGACACCTCGCGGCGCGAGGCGCCAAGTACATCCCACAACAACGACCCAACCTCGTCGGTTTCACCTGTGATGCGAAGGCGCTCGGTCTCAAACAAGCTGATGCGCGCATGGCCTGGCCACTCAGCACCGTCGATCGCGAAGTGTCTCAACGACGACTCGCGCCAGGCCTTCGGGGCAACGGTTACGAGGACCTGATGATCTCCTCTGCGCGCCGTGGCAAGGCCGACGCGCGCCCCCATCGGCGCCGCGGCGAGTTGAATCGTCATGCTTCGGACGTCGCGAGACCTGCTTCAAGGTCAGCCGGCTCGAGATCCATTGGTTGCCGTGACGTGTCTAAGCGACCACCAGTCGCGTCTAGAACTCGCGCACCACGCGACAGGCCCGTCCCGTCCACGCTTATCCGCATTCCCCGGCTGGCCAGGTGTGTGTCTAGCGCAACCAATGCCTCGGTAGCAGAGTCAACGTCCGACACGAGCTCGGAGCCGTGCTCCACAAACCATGTCCCACGAGTATTCGGGTCGAGGAGGGCCTCTGCCCCGTAGGAACGGAGAACATCAATCAGCTGTGGGACAACGTTGAATCGCCAGATCCGAGACACAGCGTCGTTGCCTCCGCCTTGTTGGAGCATCGTCACCATTGAGAACAGGTACGACTGACCAAGCATCGCGTCGGGCCCAAGGCATGCCGCCAGCACCGCCTCGTTCAGTTGCGTCAACACGTCCGCGGACGCCGCAACAAGTACTGCGTCTGCGCCAAGAGTCTCGGATGCAAGTCTGATCGCGATCCCGAAATCGGGTTCCAGCCTGTAGAAGGCGAATCGGCGGCGGAGCGCGGCATCGAGGGGCGCAACAGAGCGGTCCGTGGTGTTGGTGGTAGCGACGACGTAGACATTGTCTGGAACGAAGAAGGTTCTCCCCGAGTAGGGGAGTCGAACCGGCACCGCCGTGCGCCAGTCAGAGGCGCTCGCGGCGCTGGGGTCCGAGCCGACAAACGTGGCGCGTCTCGATGCCTCAATGGTGAGCAGCAGGTCCCCTAGGACGCTAGGAACATTGCATCGGTTCAACTCGTCGATGAGGACGAGCAGGTCCCGGTCGGGATGCCTGACGGCCAGAGCGCACGCCCGCAAGAAGAAACCATCATCGACGATGAACTCGCCACCAGACTCCACCGGCTGGTCGAACAAAGCCGCAGCGTCGGCCCGAAGAGCCCGAGGACGAAGACCCTCAAGGAAGTCTTCGTAAGACGAGCTGGGATGCATCACGACTGCCGCATACGGAGTCCCGCCAAACGTGATCAGATCACGCCCAGTACGTCCTCGCCATCCGCTTGCCAGCTGTTCTATCGCGTATGACTTCCCTGTCCCAGGCACTCCCTCGAGAACTACGTTCTTTGAGCTCTGTAGCAACTCGTGGATGGGATCGTCGAGCATAGGACGCTCCTCCGAGAATCTAGGGCCCTCAGTACGTTCGGGTTCAGTGAACAAGTCCGGAACTCGCGCATTGAGAAACTCCAGCAATGGGAACAGGTGCTGGTTCTCCACAGGGAACATGTAGCCCTGCTTGATGTTCCCATTGACGTTGAACGGACCGACGTCCTTGTTCCTATCTGGAATCTCGGCCTTCGGTATGGGAGGGTCCACGTCCCGATAGTTCACCTCGCACCCATAACCGTCGACGCCCCATGCGTCTGTCTTCAGCTCGGGCGGCTTCGGCACGCTAGTTGGCTTTGCCACGACGTAGCCGATTGCTCGAATGGCGCCGTTGGCACAATGCACGATCTGTTGACCAACCTGCAGTTTGCTTACGGCGACATGGTGAGCCGCGGGACGTCCAGCCTTCGTGAGTTTGGGCGCCCACACGTACCCGCCGGCACGCTCTTCTCTGTAGGTGGCGCTCTGATTCACCCACCACAGGCCTTTGAATGGCACCACTTCGAAGTCCAAGACCCGCAGCTGCCCAATCGCCTCCGTTGCGTCGAGGTCATTACGCGAGAGTGCTTGCTGATCGTCTCGATAGGCGTGTGCGGCGCCGACTAGCGCCTTCGGGTCATAGAAGCGACCCTCATGTCTCACCAGATAGCGAGTCGAGAATCCGAAGCCATACTTCTCACGGAACGGTCCGCGCCCCAGCTCATCCGCCTCCGCCATCGCGAGTTCGACGTCGCCAGCTTCGACATCACGGTAGGTCATTCCGGTTGCCTCACAAGGCTCGCGATCATGCAGCAACGCTTACACAGTTCGACCGCTCCTGCATCTATCCTTCGCGCTCAACCAATCGGGCCGGATCGCGTTCACACGACCCGGCCCGATTGCCCGGGACGTCAGCTGCAGCCGGAGGTGCTGCCGCAGCCCTCGCAGACGTAGCAGGAGCCGGCGGGGCGCATCTTGGTGCCGCAGGTCATGCAGAGGGGGGAGTCGACGGCGGTGCCGGTGATCTGCTCGAGGAGCTCGGCGCTCGTGTGGGCGTTCTTGGCCGGGGTCGGACGGGAGCTCGCAAGCTCCTCGAGCCGTGGTGTCCTTGGTCTCGACGACCTCGGCGTCCACGACTTCAGTCCCGCCTCGGCTTCCGGGGTTTCGAGGCTCGTCGCTGGCGCTCCTCGCACCTCAATCACCGAACTGATGACCTCGGACGGGGAGCCGAGCTCCTCGAGGGGCTCGTAGGAACCGGTCTCGAGGTAGCGCTGGCGCTCGTCGGCGGAGTAGACGCCGAGGCCCTGGCGGGTCTCGAAGTCCAGGTAGTCCAGGGCGAGCCTGCGGAAGATGTAGTCCATGATCGACTTCGCCATGCGGATGTCGGCGTCGTCGGTGAGGCCGGCCGGCTCGAAGGAGAGGTTGGTGAACTTCGAGACGTAGGTCTCCAGGGGCACGCCGTACTGGAGCCCGATCGAGACCGCGATCGAGAAGGCGTCCATCACGCCGGCCAGGGTCGAGCCCTGCTTGCCGAGCTTGAGGAACACCTCGCCGAGCTCGCCGTCGTCGTGGGCGCCGGAGGTCATGTAGCCCTCGGCGCCGCCGACGGTGAACGACGTGGTGCGCGACGTGCGCGACTTGGGGAGCCGCTTGCGGGTCGGTGCGTAGACGACCTTCTCGACGACCTCCGGGGTGACCTCGGCCGACGCGGTCGACATCGCCTGGTCCTTCTTGGAGGACTCCGACTTGCCGTCGGAGAGCGGCTGGCCGACCTTGCAGTTGTCGCGGTAGATCGCGGTGGCCTTGAGGCCGAGCTTCCACGACTGCAGGTAGACGTCCTCGATCTCCTCGACCGTGGCGGACTCGGGCAGGTTGACCGTCTTGGAGATGGCGCCGGAGAGGAACGGCTGGGCGGCCGCCATCATCCGGACGTGGCCCATCGGCTTGAGGGCGCGGGCACCCATCGCGGTGTCGAAGACCTCGTAGTGCTCGGTCTTGAGGCCGGGGGCGTCGATGACGTGGCCGTGCTCGGCGATGAAGGCGACGATCGCCTCGACCTGCTCCGGCTGGTAGCCCATCTTGCGCAGGGCGCGGGGCACGGTCTGGTTGACGATCTGCATCGAGCCGCCGCCGACGAGCTTCTTGAACTTCACCAGCGAGAAGTCGGGCTCGATGCCGGTGGTGTCGCAGTCCATCATGAAGCCGATGGTCCCGGTCGGGGCGAGCACCGAGGCCTGCGCGTTGCGGAAGCCGTGTGTCTCCCCGAGCGTCTGGACCTCGGCCCACTCGGTGGTGGCCAGCTTGTGCACGGCGCCGTCGATCGAGTTGATGGTGCGGACGGTGTCGTTGGCGGCCTGGTGCTTGCGCATCACCCGCTTGTGGGCCTCGGCGTTGCGGGCGTAGCCGGCGTAGGGGCCGACCACGCCGGCCAGCTCCGCGGAACGGCGGTACGACGTACCGGTCATCAGCGAGGTGACCGCCGCCGCCATGGCGCGGCCACCGTCGGAGTCGTAGCCCAGGCCCATGGCCATGAGCAGCGCGCCGAGGTTGGCGTAGCCGATGCCGAGCTGGCGGTAGTCGCGGGTGGTGTTGGCGATCGCCTCGGTCGGGAAGTCCGCGAAGCAGATCGAGATGTCCATCGCGGTGATGATGATCTCGACCGCCTGCGCGAACCGGACCGCGTCGAAGGTGTCGTCGTCCTTGAGGAACTTGAGCAGGTTGAGCGAGGCCAGGTTGCAGGACGAGTTGTCGAGCGACATGTATTCGGAGCACGGGTTGGACGCGGTGATCCGGCCGGTCTCGGGGTTGGTGTGCCAGTCGTTGATGGTGTCGTCGTATTGCAGCCCCGGGTCGGCGCACTCCCAGGCGGCGGTGGCGATCTTGCGGAACAGCTCGCGGGCGTCGACGGTCTCGAGCACCTCACCGGTCTTGCGACCGCGCAGCCCGAAGTCGGTGCCGTCCTCGACGGCGCGCATGAACTCGTCGGTGACCCGGACCGAGTTGTTGGCGTTTTGGTATTGGACCGAGGTGATGTCGGTGCCGCCGAGGTCCATGTCGAAGCCGGCGTCACGCAGGGCGCGGATCTTGTCCTCCTCCCGCGCCTTGGTCATCACGAACTCCTCGATGTCGGGGTGGTCGACGTCGAGGACGACCATCTTGGCCGCGCGCCGGGTGGCGCCGCCGGACTTGATGGTGCCGGCCGAGGCGTCGGCGCCGCGCATGAAGGAGACCGGGCCGGACGCCGTACCGCCGGAGGACAGCAGCTCCTTGGAGGAGCGGATGCGGGAGAGGTTGAGGCCGGCGCCGGAGCCGCCCTTGAAGATGAACCCCTCCTCCTTGTACCAGTTGAGGATCGAGTCCATCGAGTCGTCGACGGACAAAATGAAGCAGGCGGAGACCTGCTGGGGCGACTCGGTGCCGACGTTGAACCAGACCGGGCTGTTGAACGAGAAGTATTGGTGGACCAGGAGCCAGGTCAGCTCGTGCTCGAACAGCTCGGCGTCGGCCTTGGTGGCGAAGTAGCCGTTGTCCTCGCCGCCCTTGCGGTAGCTCTTGACGACCCGGTCGACGAGCTGGCGCAGGCTCTGCTCGCGCACCTCGGTGTTGAGGGCGCCGCGGAAGTATTTCGTCGTGACGATGGTGCTGGCGTTGACCGACCAGAAGTCGGGGAACTCGACGCCCCGCTGCTCGAAGACGGTCTCGCCGGTCTTCCAGTTGGTCTGGACGACGTCGCGGCGGTCCCAGACGATCTCGTCGTAGGGGTGCACACCCTCGGTGCTGAAGCGTCGCGTGATCGTGAGCCCGCTGTGTGCGGACTTGTCGGCGGCCTTGCTTGCCCCGCTCACCGTCTCTGTCATGCTCGCTCCCTGTTGGTCCCCTGCCCCGAATGACGGAGCGCTTGCTGGTCCCTGCTGATCAGTCTTGCTGATGGCACCGACACTGCGCAGGGACAGTGGTGGCACCGAGTTGAATCACCCGGTACGCCGCTTCCCCACGACGTACCGGGTGGATTGTGGTCAGCCGCTCGGGGCTGAGGTGAGGCCGTCCGAGTCCAGGAGCTCGGCGAGCTGCTCCGCGCGGTGCTTGCGCAGGATCTCTATCTCGATCTCGAAGTCGTCGGCGGACTCGAACTGCTTGTAGACGCTGGAGAAGCGCAGGTAGGCGACGTCGTCGAGCTCACGCAGCGGGCCGAGGATCGCCAACCCGACCTCGTGGGCCGGGAACTCGGCCTGGCCGGAGCCCCGCAGCGCGTCCTCGACCGCCTGGCCGAGCCGGGCCAGGTCGTCCTCGGAGACCGGCCGGCCGTTGCAGGCCTTGCGTACGCCGGCGATGGCCTTGTCGCGGTCGAAGGCTTCCGTAGCTCCAGATCGTTTGACGACTGTGAGCTGCATCAGCTCGAGGGTCGTGAACCGCTGCTCGCAGCGCTGGCAGCAGCGCCGGCGGCGGATCGACGAGCCGTCCTCGGCGACGCGGGAGTCGAGGACCTTGGTGTCGTTGTGGCGGCAGAACGGGCAGTGCACAGGTCCTCCTCTCGCGTCTGGGCGCGCTTCAATGACCCGCTGAGGGTCGACTTTGCCTGTGGATATCGGGGGCTTCTCTGTGTAGAACAACCGGCTGCCTGTGGGGCTTCCACCCTGGCTCTGTGAACTAGATGTGGATAACTACACCGTTGTAACTACTAGATGTAGTGGTGACAGTACGCCGGGGCCGGGCCCGGCGCAAGACCACGGACGAGTCATTTTGATCTGGGTCACACAGCCTGCGTTTGCGCAGGTCAGGGGCGGTCTGGACGGTCGAGGCCCGGCGTGTCGGATCGGCGCCCGGGCGTGTCGGGCCACAGTTCGGAGCTGCCAAGAGGTGTACCCGCAGGGTGGGGTCCCAGCACCGTCTTACGGGGTTTCGAGACGGTCGCTGCGCGACCTCCTCAACCACCGATCGACTAACCAGTGTCGCTTGCGGCGCCGTGGTCGGAGTCGAGCTCGAAAGAGAACCAGACCGTGGTGCCGACGGCGTCGCGTTCCGCGCCCCAGCGGTCGGCCAGGGCCTCGACGAGCTGGAGTCCGCGGCCGTGCACGCGGAGCGGGTCCGGGTCTGCGTCCGAGGCGGTGTCGGGGGCGGGGCCGCCCCGGTCGCGGACCGAGACGGTGAGGGTGGTGTCGAGGGTGGCGCGGAGCTCGGAGCGGGTGCCGGCATGGACGATCGCGTTGGTCACCAGCTCGGAGAGGCAGAGCTGGGCGACGTCGACAAGGTCGTCGGAGACGTCCGAGCGGTCGAGGAACTCACGCAGGAAGCGGCGCGCCAGGCCGGCCGCACGCGGGTCGTCCTCGAGCACG
The DNA here is from genome assembly GCA_963765915.1 of uncultured Actinomycetota bacterium. Taxonomy (GTDB): domain Bacteria; phylum Actinomycetota; class Actinomycetes; order Propionibacteriales; family Nocardioidaceae; genus Nocardioides. The sequence continues at coordinate 13,897 of CAVXYB010000010.1, forward strand.
ATCCGCGCACTCGGTGTCGAGTCGTCCTCGGGCTCTGAGTCGTCGGCGGGCTGGTCGCGGCCGCCGACCCGGACCCGGCGTACGGCGTCCGCGGCCCGCCGCGCGGTGGCCTCGAGCAGCCGGCGCTGGGTGTCGTCGAAGGCCCACTCCTCCTCGAGGTAGACGATCAGCCCGCCGATCGGCGACCCGATCCCCGGCAGCGGGACCGCGGCCAGCGCCCGGATCTCCGCGGGCTGGCGGGCCACGAACTCGTCGAAGCGTGGGTCGAGCGAGGCCCGGTCACCCATCACCGGCTCACCGGTGCGCACCACGAGGGTGAGCGGGACGTCGTCGTAGGCGTCGATGTGGCACCAGTCGAGCCGATCCTCGCCCGTGCGGTCGCTCGCGGTGAACCGGAGCCGGCGACCACCACCCTCGGACAGCGCGAACCCGACCCGGCGCACGCCCGGCAGCGCAGCCAAAGCGGTCAGCAGGCTGTCGGCGATGTCGTCGACGCCGGAGGCTCCCACCAGGGCGAACCCGAGCCGAGAGAGATGTCCCAGTGGGGCCTGCGGCGATACCGGCTGCGGAGCCGGAGGCGCGTCGGGCACGCCGACCAATGTAGGGCAGCGCGCCCTACCCCGCGGGTACCTCGCCTCAAGTCACAATGACGCGATGGCCGGGCAAGGAGGTACGACGCGAGCGGGTGCTCGACGCGGCGCGCGGCCCAAGCGCAACCTGCAGCCCCAGCTCCTGCTGACCGGCCTCGGCGCGGTGGTGGCGCTGGCCGCGTGGGGGTTCCTGGTGTGGCTGGCGATCGACTTCGGCCGGTCCGCACGCGGTGGCGACTCCGGATCCTGGGCCCTCATGGCCGTGGCCTCGCTCGGCGCGGTGACCTGCATGTTCCTGTCACTGTGGCTGGTGACCGTGCTGCTGCGCCGGATCGGGATCCTCGAGGACAAGCGACCGCACCGGCACTAGTCCCAGCCTCGGGGCACGGGGGTTTCGAGACGGTCGCAGAACGACCTCCTCAACCACCGTGTCTGTCCGAGAGCCGACGCACGAACTTCAGTCCGGACCAGGTGTCGTCGATCGCGGCCACCTTGACGTCGACGAAGCCGAGCTCGAGGCCGAGGTCGCGGACGATGTTCTCGTCGAGGTCGCTGGTCAGGCCTAGGGCCTTCTGAGCCGCCTTCTTGGGCCAGCAGACCCAGACCATGCCCGCGGTCGTGGTGCGCTCGAACAGCTTCGGCAGCCGACGGGCGAGGGCGGCGTACGACGTGTGGAAGGTGAGCGAGACGTCGACGCTCTGCCCTCTTGAAGGGGGCGGCAGCCGGCGAACCACGGTCGCGCCGCCCGTCTCGCCTTGGAGGAGGTCGGCGGGCGCGCCGTCGAGCAGGACGACGTGGTCGTCCTTGATGCCGATCTTGCGCACCAGCGGGGTGCCGGAGTAGCCAGCCATCCCGTTCATGGTGGCAGGCGGTTTCGAGACGGTCGCAGAACGACCTCCTCAACCACCGGGACACGGTCGCAGAACGACCTCCTCAACCACCGGGACACGGTCGCAGAACGACCTCCTCAACCACCGGGAGATGGTCGCAGAGCGACCTCCTCAACCACCGGGACACGGTCGCAGAACGACCTCCTCAACCACCGGGGAGACGGTCGCAGAACGACCTCCTCAACCACCGGGAGACGGTCGCAGAACGACCTCCTCAACCACCGGGGGAACAAGACCGCAGGGGCGGAGCCGATGGCTCCGCCCCTGTCTTCCCCGGCCCGTCAGCCGGGGTCGAGGCGGCTGACGAAGTCTGTGTGTGCTCAGTCGGCGGGTACGACGAGCCGCTGACCGGAATAGAGCACGGTGGTGTCGAGGGCGTTGAGCCGCTCGATCTGCTCCATCATGGCGCGGACCTCACCGTCGTCGGCGAGCTCGGCGGCGATCCCCCAGAGCGTGTCGCCGCTGCCGACCTGCACGATCCGGGTCGGCTCGGGGCTGCCCGGCTGCTGGGTGGCCACCGAGCCGGCCGCGGTGACGAAGACGCCGATCGCGAAGGCCACCAGCAGGGCTGCGACGACCACGACGAGCCGGCCGCGCTGCGTCAGCCGCACGTTTGGACGCGGGTGCGTGACCCGCGTCGGCTGGCTGGGGCGGAACATCGTGTCGAGGGTCATCGTGCTCATCGGGACTCCTGGGGAAGAGGGGTCTGGTGCCTTGGGTCAAGTTGTAGAGGTGGCCACCGACAGTGGGTGACCCTTGGTGCGATGGGTTCGATCAGGTGTTCGATCGAACACATGTACGAGAGTAGAGCACCTGTTCGAACGAGATCAAGCGCGACACGAACATTTGTTCGAATGTTGTGGGCTGTCTGCGGTCGGCTGCCGCCGCACGACACGCCGTTCGAACAGATGTTTGAATCGGAGCCGTGCCGCCGTTACCGTTCGCCTCATGGCGAGCGACTCGAGCAAGAGCGGCGGCACGGTCTCCGAGCTACCCGACGGACCCACTGACGCGACCGGGCTGACCGCTCGCCAGCAGCGGATCCTCGAGCACCTCCGCGACTTCATGGAGCGCCGCGGCTACCCGCCGAGCATGCGTGAGATCGGCGAGGCCGTGGGGCTGACCAGCTCGTCGAGCGTGGCTCACCAGCTCAAGGTCCTGGAGGAGAAGGGCTACGTCCGCCGCGACCCCAACCGGCCGCGCGCGCTCGAGGTGTTCCTCCCCGAGGTGATGGCCGCACGGCGTGCGGTCTCCTCCGCCGACGAGTCCCCGCACGACGAGACCGGCGTCGGCGACCTGATGCCGGCGGCGGCGTACGTCCCGGTCCTGGGGCGGATCGCCGCCGGTGGCCCGATCCTGGCCGAGGAGCGCGTCGAGGACGTCTTCCCGCTGCCCAAGCAGCTCGTGGGCGAGGGGCAGCTGTTCCTCCTCGAGGTGCGCGGCGAGTCGATGATCGACGCCGCGATCTGTGACGGCGACTACGTCGTGATCCGGCAGGCGCAGACCGCCGAGAACGGCGAGATCGTGGCCGCGCTGATCGACGGCGAGGCCACGGTCAAGACCTTCCAGCGCAAGGACGGCCACGTCTGGCTGCTGCCGCACAACTCGGCCTACGAGCCGATCGACGGCACCCACGCGACCATCCTCGGCAAGGTCACCGCGGTCCTGCGCAAGCTCTGAGCGGGTCGGCCGCCAGACGCCCCAACCGACAGGTTTGGGCGTCTGTCCCCCACGGTAGGGTCGGCAAGACCTCGTCATTCCCGCACAGACTCGGAGTCCTCATGCCCAATCCTCGTAGGGCGCGCCGCAACCCGGCGCTCCTGCTCGTCGCGGTGGTGGCCAGCGTCGTCGCGCTGCTGGCAACCACGCTGAGCACGCCGGCCCTGGCCTCGCACCCAGCGTCCGGTCGCGTCGCCGCCGCGCCCCACACCAAGGTGGTGAAGAAGCACCACGACCGCGTGTTCCGCGCCCGGCACGCGCTGGCTCGTGCGCAGAAGGCACTCTCGCCCAGCACCCCGGCGGCCGAGCGTCCCGATGCCACCTTGGCGCTGCGCAATCTCTGGCTGCTCAGGGACGCGCTCTCGCCGGCCGACCGGGCCGCAGCCGACAAGCTCGCAGCGCGACCCAGCAAGCCCGCGACCGTCGGCAACGCGAACGTCCTGGTCCACTACGACCCGCTCGAGCTCAGCCCGACGGGCTACACCGTTGACCAGGCCCTGGCCGCGCTCGCCTACGTCTCCGACACCTACGCCGGCTCCGGCTACCGGCGTCCCAAGTCCGACGGCACCAAGGGCGGTGACGGGCGGATCGACATCTACCTCGATCCCCTCGAGCCCGGCCTCTACGGCTTCTGCACCACCGACCAGAAGAAGCTGGTCAAGCCCGGCCGCTACGACGTGTGGGCCTACTGCGTGCTCGACAACGACTACGCCGGCTTCCCCTCCCACACCTCGCTGGAGAACCTCCAGGTCACTGCGGCGCACGAGTACTTCCACGCCACGCAGTTCGCCTATGACATCGCCGACGACGGCTGGTTCCTCGAGGCCACCGCGACCTGGGCCGAGGACGAGCTCTACGACACCGTCAACGACAGCGTCCAATACCTCAAGGACAGCCCGATCACCCACCCGGGCAAGCCGATGGACAAGTTCGGCGGGGTCTTCCACTACGGCGTGTGGAACTTCTTCCGGTACCTCACCGAGGTCTATCCGGCCAAGACCGGAGCACTGCCGGGGCTGGTGCTGAAGATGTGGAAGAACGCAGACAGCTCCAAGGGGCCGCGCAAGGACAAGTACTCCACGCAGGCCATCGACAAGGCCCTCAAGCAGACCGACCGGGTCCGGCTGGGCGAGATGTTCTCGCTGTACTCGGTCGCGACCCGGCTCTCGCACGTCGCGTTCAACGAGGGCGTCGAGCAGAACTACCCGGTCAAGCCTCTCAACGGCAGCGTCACGCTCAGCCCGAAGAAGAAGAAGACCTTCAAGGCCAAGCTCGACCACCTCACCAGCGCGACGTTCCAGTTCCTGCCGAACGCCGCCGCCGGGACGAAGAAGCTCAAGCTGCACTTCGACATGGCGCCGAAGTCGGCGGGATCCCGGGCGATGGTCGTCCTCTACAACACCAACGGCTCGCTGACCGTCAAGACGGTCAGGGTCAACGCCAAGGGCAAGGCGAACAAGAAGTTCACCTTCGGGGGCACGGTCTCGATGATCGAGGTCACGCTGATCAACACCAGCACCCGCTACCAGGACTGCTTCCGGCGGAGCACGCCCTATGCATGCTCGGGCCGGTCGATGGACGACAACCTGCGGTCCACGGTCCGGGGCAAGGCGGCCTGATCTGAGCTGAACGCGCGCGCAGGCCCCGGGGGACGTCAAGTCCGCCGGGGCCTGTTGCGTGCTGGTGTGTTGATGGGTGGGTCTGGCTGCTGCCTCGTGGCGCCGTGGGGCCGGCCCTGGCCGCGCAGCACCCTCCTCCGCTCTCACGGGTAGGTGGGTGGTCGGGCTCGTCAGCCGCTACGCGGCTGCCTCGCCCGACCACGACATCACCACCACCCCACCCCCACCCGTGATGGCGGAACGACGGCCCGTCCGGGCCCGGCCTGCGGTGCCGGGGCCGCCCGCGACGCTAAAACGGAGGCGCGGCGCGCGGGCAGACCAACGCAATTGGGAACTTACCGACCCCCGCGACGCGGCGACGCTGCGTCGCGGGCGGTCCCGGCCCGCAGGGCCGGGACCGGAGAGCCAGGAGAGCAGCCCCAGACCCAATCCGCCCACCTAGCGGCAGTGCGCCTGGACGGGGATCACGGACTCGCGGGACTGGTGGGCGTGGCGGAAGGCGTCGCTCACATGGGCGACGTAGGTCTTGAAGGCCCACTTGCCGTCGAGGCGGAGCATCAGCTCGTCGTTGTAGAGCAGTCCGCCGCAGGTGGTGTTGCTGGTGCCGGTGACGACCACGTAGCGCTCCTTCCCGTGGATCTTGGCGTGGATCGCGTAGACCTTGTCGTGGGTGAGGATCGTGCGGACCGCGTTGTTGTTGATGTCCACGGTGCGGCCGTCGGGTAGCTTGAACGGCGCCTGCAGCCAGTTCTCGATGAGGTCGCGGGTGGTGATGATCCTCAGCTTGCAGCCGTCCTTGGCCAGGCGTCCGATCTGGGCGCGGACGTCGTACCGCTGCACGACGGCGATCATGATGTCGACGGTCTTCATGCCCTTGGCGCAGTGCACCGACTTGAGGGTGTCGAGCACCAGGTCACCCTTGCGCGGGTAGACCATCGCGCTCGGCGGGCCCGGGTAGGCCTTCTGCTTGTCGGTCCACGTCGCGCCGCCGACGGTCCAGCTCTGCGCTCGGAGCCGCTGCCAGTACTGCATCGACCAGGCGTAGAGCGCGTCGTCGAACACCCGCGCCATGCTGTTGACCTGGGAGTACTGGCGGCCCTCGAAGTTGCTCGACGAGGTGATCACCGACTTCTTGCCGTCGACCTCGGCGAGCAGCAGCTTGTGGTGGTTGACGTCCTGTGACGGCGGCGCCGGACCGCTGCCGCGCCAGGGCAGGCAGGCGCCCTTGCAGACCACGACGTTGTTGGCCGCGGGGTCGCCGGCCTCGATCTGCGCCATCACCGCACGCCCGGCCGACTTGGTCGTCATGTCCGCGTCGGCGACGATCTCGACGTGGGCGCCGCGCTGCTGCGCGCCCACCAGCGCCTTGGTGGTCGCCGGGATGTCCCAGCGGAACATCGCGATCCGGAGCGAGTCGCCCTCCCCCGCGGACTTGAAGATGTCGATGAAGTGCTTGACCACCGCTGCGTCGCTGCCACCCTTGGTGGCGGGCGAGGAGAAGCAGATCTCGTAGTTGCCGTCCGCGTTGCAGCCGCTGCGCACCGTCTTGGCGTTGGTCGCAGCGCTCTCGGTTTCCGTCCCAGCGGAGTCGTCGGAAACGGTCGAGACCGCCTTGGTCACCGCCGCGTCGCCGGGGATGGCGGCACCGGACTCCTCGACGCCGTTCGAGGCGCAGGCGGTCGACGTCGCGAGCATCAGGGCCACTAGTGCCGAGGAGCCGAGTCGCGCGCGCATGTGCCCCAGCGTCTCATCCCGGCTCGAACCCGGCTCGACGGCCGGAAAAGTGAACAGTTGGCAACGCTTGACGCGAGGCCATCACCAAGTGACTCGCGAGTAGTTGAATGCAGCGTGACTCCTCAAGTACGCCGCCGATCGCTGATTGCCTCGGGAGCTGTGGGCGCTGGAGCGGCCGCGCTCGCCGGACCCTCCCCCACCGCTGCCGAGCGGGAGCGCCGGCGTAAGACGAAGTTCGCCCATGGAGTGGCCTCCGGCGACCCGTTCCCGGACTCGGTGCTGATCTGGACCCGGGTGACGCCGACCACCGCGGCGCAACCGGGCTCGGGCAAGGGCCCGACCGTCACTGTGCAGTGGGAGGTGGCCCGCGACCGACGCTTCCGCCGCGTGGTGCGCCAGGGCTCCTTCCGCACCGGCCCGCACCGCGACCACACGGTCAAGCTCGTGGTGAACAAGCTGGAGCCGTCGACCTGGTACTACTACCGGTTCCGACTGCACTCACACACCAGCCGGGTCGGCCGCACCCGCACCGCACCGCCGGTCAACTCGACTCCAGACCACGTGCGCTTCGGCGTGGTCTCGTGCGCCAACCTCCAGGCCGGCTGGTTCACGGCGTACCGCGGCCTGGTGAAACGGGACGACCTGCACGCGATCGTGCACCTGGGTGACTACCTCTACGAGTACGGCCCCGGCCAGTACGGCTACGGCCAGGGCGAGGTCGACATCCGGTCGCACCAACCCGCGCACGAGATGGTCTCGCTGCCCGACTACCGGCAGCGGCACGCGCAGTACAAGCTCGACCCGGACCTGCAGGACCTCCACGCCAAGTACCCGTGGGTGATCACGTGGGACGACCACGAGGTCACCAACGACCAGTGGGCCGCGGGTGCCGAGAACCACCAGGCCACCGAGGGCGACTACGCCTCGCGGAAGCACCGCGCCCACCGCGCGTACGACGAGTGGATGCCGGTGCGGATGAACGGCACCGCGAGACTCGGCGACGGCGACCGGCTCTTCCGTCGGATCGTCTTCGGCCGGCTGGCCGAGCTGAGCATGCTCGACCTGCGCAGCTATCGCAGTGAGATGGTGAAGACCGCCGCCCCGACCCCGGTGCCCGCGGCTGAGGCCGAGATCAGCGACCCGCGACGCACGATCACCGGCAAGCAGCAGATGGACTGGCTCAAGGAGTCGCTGTCGAACAACCGGGTCCAGTGGAAGGTCATCGGCAACCCGGTGATGATCGCGCCGGTCAGCTTCGGCGCCGTTCCGCAGCAGCTGCTCGGCCCGATCAACGACGTCACGGGCCTGCTGCCCGAGGACGGCTTCCCCTACAACGTCGACCAGTGGGACGGCTACACCGCCGACCGGCGCGAGGTCTACAAGCACATCCGCAACCACCAGGTCACCGACGCGCTGTTCATCACCGGCGACATCCACTCCGGGTGGGCCGCCGAGCTGCCGTACGACACCTCGACGTACCCGAACGGCGACTCCGCCGGCGTCGAGTTCGTCTGCTCCTCGATCACGTCGAACAACCTCAAGGACATCCTCGGTGCACCGCCGCGCACGGCCAGCGTGCCCGTGGAGAACGCCATCACCGCGAACAACCGGCACATCAAGTACCTCGACTTCGACAGCCACGGCTTCAGCGTGCTGGACCTGACGAGCCAGCGCGCTCAGATGGACTGGTTCGTGATCGGTGACCGCAAGGACAAGAACACCTCGATCACCTGGTCGCGGTCGTTCGTGACGAAGGCCGGCACCGGACGCATCGTCGAGGCCGGCTCGCCAGTGCGCGCATGAGCGAGGAGCGAGACAGCCCGTTCGAGCTCGGGCTCAGCGAGCTCGCCTCCGGTCGGCGGACCCTGCTGCGAGCTGGTGGCGGCGGGCTGCTCTTCTCTACGGTCGCCGCGATGGCCGGCTCCGCGGAGGCCGCCGACCGACGCCGGAAGCCGCGTCACCCCCGCCGCCGCGCGTACGTCGTGGTGATCGACGGCTGCCGGCCCGATGAGATCGACGAGGGGGTGACCCCGCGGCTGCAGGCCCTGCGCGACGGCGGGTTGCGCTTCCCGCGGGCCTCGTCGATGCCCGTGATGGAGACCATCCCCAACCACGTGATGATGATGAGCGGGGTGCGACCCGACCGCTCCGGAGTCCCCGCGAACGACATCTTCGACCGCGGCCTCGGCGCGGTTCGGACCATGGACCGGGCCACGGACATCCGCGGTCGGACCGTCATCGAGCGGCTCAACGGACGCGGCTACAAGACCGCGACCGTGCTCAGCAAGGAGTATCTGTACGGCGTCTTCGGCACCCGCGCGACCTACCGGTGGGAGCCCACGCCGATCGTGCCGGTCTCGGAGCACGCGCCGGACCGGTTCACCATGGCGGCGACGCTGTCGATGATCGACTCGGTCGACCCGCACCTGGTCTTCGTCAACCTCGGCGACATCGACCGGGTCGGGCACGCCGACCTGACCGGTCCGCTCGGGCTCAAGGCGGCACGCCGAGCCGCGCTGGCCGACACCGACGCGCTCGTCGGACAGTTCGTCGACCACCTGCACGCGACGGGTCGCTGGCAGCGCTCGGCCGTGATCGTCCTGGCCGACCACTCGATGGACTGGTCGACGCCAGAGAAGGTGATCAGTCTGACCGCGCCGTTGGCGGCCGACCCGCTGTTGGCGGGACGGGTGCAGATCGCGGCCAACGGCGGCGCCGACCTCCTCTACTGGACCGGCGCGGCCGACCAGCGGGACGCCGCCCTGGCCAGGATGCGGGCGATCGCCGCCCAGGTGCCGGGCGTCCTGTCGACGCACCTGACGACCGACGACTGGCTGCGGCTCGGCCCGGAGGCGGGCGACGTGATCGCCTACTGCGCCCAGGGATGGCGGTTCAGCGACCCCAACCCGGTGAGCGCCAACCCGATCCCGGGCAACCACGGCCATCCGGCCACGCGACGGATCCCGTTCTTCATCGGGGGCGGCCACCCGCTGGTTCCCCGCGGTGCCTCATCACCGCGGCACGCGCACACCGTGGACGTGGCACCGACGCTGGCGACGTTCTTCGGGATCCGGCCGCCGAAGAAGGGGTACGACGGCCGCTCCCGCCTCTAGCGGTTTCGAGACGGTTGCAGAACAACCTCCTCAACCACCGGAGGCCGCCTCAGCCAGCCGGGCGAGTGCCTTGCGGACCACCGTCGGGTCGGTCGTGGTCCACATCGGCGGCAGGCTGGCCTTGAGGAAGCCGCCGTAGCGGGCGGTGGCCAGGCGCGGGTCGAGTACGGCGACCACGCCGCGGTCGGCCGTCGTACGGATCAGCCGGCCGGCGCCCTGGGCGAGCAGCAGCGCGGCATGGGTGGCCGCGACCTGCATGAAGCCGTTGCCGCCGGCGCGGTCCGCGGCCCGCTGCCGGGCGCTCATCAGCGGGTCGTCGGGGCGCGGGAACGGGATCCGGTCGATGAGCACGAGCTGGCAGGTGTCGCCCGGGACGTCGAGGCCCTGCCACAGCGACAGGGTGCCGAACAGGGCGGTGTGCGGGTCCTCGATGAACTGGCGGGCCAGCTCGGGCAGCTGGGCGTCGCCCTGGGCCAGCGTGGTCAGGTGTGGGAGCCGCTCGCGGACGACCTCGGCCGCGGTCTCCGCGGCCCGTCGGCTGGAGAACAGTCCCAGAGTCCGGCCCTCGCTGGCGTCGACCAGCTCCACGATCTCGTCGAGCTGGGCCTGACTCATGCCGTCGCGGCCCGGCGGCGGCAGGTGCCGGGCGACGTAGAGGATCGCCTGCTGGCCGTAGTCGAAGGGACTGCCGACGTCGAGGCCGCGCCAGGGCAGCACACCCTCGCTGCGTTCCACGTCGCCCATCTCCACGTTTTCCGCGGGCTTGAGCCCGAAGCTGGACGCGACCGCGCTGAAGTCGCCGCCCAGTCGCAGGGTCGCGCTGGTGAAGACCGCGAGCTTGTCGGTGAGCAGCTTGTCGCGCATCGGGCCCCAGACCTGCAGCGGCGCGACACAGAGCCGCGGCGGCATCCGGTCACTGCCCTCGCTCAGCCACAGCACGTCGGCCTCGGAGTTGGCGGCCATCCGCTCGGCGGTGGCGAACACCTCCTGCACGGAGCCCTTGGCCTGGGTGAGCCCGGCGTCACCGTCGCCGGCACCGTCGCCCTTGGGGTACGCCGACAGGCAGGCCCGGGCGCTGGCGCGGACCGCGGCCAGCGCGGCACCGAGCTCGTCGGGCAGCTGGTCGATCCGTCCCGGCTCGAGGTCCGAGATCGCCGCCCGCAGCGCGTCGCCGGCGTCGGCGAGGTCGTCGGCCTCGCTGCCCTCGACGTGTCGTTGCGAGCGCTTGGCGGCCCGGTCGACGTCGGCCGCGAAGAGCTCGTCGGTCGCGGCCTGGGTGATCCGGCTGGTCAGCTCGTGTGCCTCGTCGACCACCACGACGTCGTAGTCGGGGATCATCGGCACCCCTTCGATCGCGTCGATGGCGAGCAGGGAGTGGTTGGTGATGACGAGGTGGGAGCGCTGGGCCTTCTCGCGGGCCAGCTCGGCGAAGCACTCGGCCCCGAAGGGGCACTTGGCCGCGCTGAGGCACTCGCGGTGGTTGACCGAGACCTGGCGCCACTCGCGATCGGTGTGGCGCGGCGCGTTGTCGCGTTCGCCGGTCCCCTTGCCCTCGACCTCTTCCTCTGCCCAGGCCCGTAGCTCGAGGACCTTGGTGGCCATCGAGCCCTGCGGCACCTCGATGAGTGCGCCCTGGTCGTCGGGCACACCGGCGCGGATGCGGTGCAGGCAGGCGTAGTTGGAGCGGCCCTTGAGCACCGCGTAGGACGTGTCGACGCCGGGCAGGTCGCCGACCGCCTCGACCAGCCGCGGGATGTCCCGCTCGACCAGCTGGTGCTGGAGCGCGAGCGTCGCGGTGGCCACCACGACCCGGCTGTCGTGCAGCAGCGCCGGCACCAGGTAGGCCAGCGACTTGCCGGTGCCGGTGCCGGCCTGGACGAGCAGGTGGTCGCCTCCGGCCATCGACTCGGCGACCGCCTCGGCCATCTCGATCTGGCCGGCGCGCTCCTCGCCGCCGAGTGCCTCGACCGCTTGGGCGAGCGCGGCCGCGACCGAGGTGCGCTCGGTCTCGGGTGCGGTCGGGGCGGTCACCCCAGAACCCTAGTTCGCGGGACCGACCGGCTCTCGGCTCTCTCCACCGGTGCGTCCATCGAGGGACAGCACCAGCTCCACGGCCAGCCCGCCCGGCTCGAGCGGGGTCAGCTTGAGCCGTCCGTGCTGATGGTCGGCGATCGCCTGCACGATGGACAGGCCGAGCCCGACGCCCCGGTCGGACCCGATCCGGTCGCGGGCGCCGCGGCGGAACGGCAGAGTCAGGTCCTCCGCGTCGCCCGGGTCGATCCGGGGGCCGGTGCTGCTGACCACCAGCACCGCCTCCCTGTCCCGCGCGTGCAGGCGTACGTCGACCCAGCCTTCCGAACCGGGCAGGTTGTGGCGCTCGGCGTTCTGGAGCAGGTTCGCGAACGCGCGGTCGAGCAGCTCGCGGTCGCCGGACACGGTGACCGGTGTCATGTGCAGGTGCCAGTGCCGGAGCGACCCCTCCTCGTCGCGGACCCGGTCGACGGCCTCCGTGACCAACGCCATCAGGTCGACCGGCTCGTGCCGGGCCGACTCGAGCCCGGACTGGACCCGCGCCAGGGTGAGCAGCGCGTCGACGGTGCGGTTGGCCCGGTCGGTCTGGCCGAGTGCAACCTCGGCCGCGTGCCGCAGCTCGGGAGCAGTGGCCCGCGGGTTCGCGAGGGCGACGTCGAGGGCCGCCTGCTGGTTGGCCAGCGGCGTGCGCAGCTCGTGCGACATCGTGGCCACCAGCCTGCGCTCCCCCTCGAACGCCTGCTGGATGCGGTCCAGCAGCGAGTCGAAAGTGTCGGCCAGTTCACGCAGCTCGTCGTGCGGACCGCCCAGCGAGACCCGCTCGTCCAGTGCGTCCGCCGAGATGGCGCGCGCCCGGCTGGTGATGGTGTGCACCGGCGTCAGCACCCGGCCGGCGAAGATCCACCCCACGCCCACCGACACCGCAGCGGTCAGCAGCAGGCCGACAACCGACCACCACAGCAGCCCGTTGAGGGTCCGGTCGACCGCGTCGACTCGGGCCTGGAAGATCTGGCCGCTTTCCGATCCCGGGGGCGCGCCGTTCAGGACGTCTGCCGGAGCCTGGGAGCTGGTGCCGACGTAGAACGTCGACTTCGGCGGGTGGCTGACCACTGCGTAGATGCCGCCGAGCAGCACCGCCGCCGAGACGACGGAGATCAGCGAGTAGACGAGCGTGAGTCGCCAGCGGACGCTCAGGCCACGTCTCATGTGCCCCGCCTCATGAGCTCAACCGGTAGCCGGCGCCGCGCAGCGTCTCGATGACCGGCGGTTCGCCGAGCTTGCGACGCAGCCCGACCATGGTCACCCGCACCGCGTTGGAGAACGAGTCGGCGTGCTCGTCCCAGACCCGCTCCAGCAGGTCCTCGGCGGAGACCACCGCCCCCCGGGCCCGGGCCAGCTCGGCGAGCACGCCGTACTCCTTGAGCGTGAGCGACACGGGCCGCCCGGCCCGGGTGACCGTCCTCCGCGCGGTGTCGATGTCGACCTGGCCGACCTGGAGCTGCGGCGGTACGGCGGGGGTGGTGCGGCGCGCCAGCGCTTCCACGCGCGCCAGCAGCTCGGCGAACGCGAAAGGCTTGGGCAGGTAGTCGTCGGCCCCCATCGCGAAGCCGTCCACCTTCTCGCCGACGGTGCCGGCGGCGGTGAGCATCAGGATGCGGGCGGAGGAGCGGTCGCGCACCAGGGTGCGGCACACCTCGTCGCCGTGAACGAGCGGCAGGTCGCGGTCGAGCAGGACGACGTCGTAGTGGTTGACGGCGGCCTGGTCCAGCGCCGCGGCACCGTCGGTGACCACGTCGACGGCGTACCCCGCTCGCCGAAGCCCGCGGGCGAGGGCGTCGGCCATGATCTCCTCGTCCTCGACGACCAGCACCCGCATGGCCGAACGCTCGCACGGGCCGGGTTCAGTCTTGGTAAGGAAATCCGGAGAAGCTGCTGAGTTCGCCAACGCTCTCCGAGCGCCCGACCGGCTGCAGTTGTCGCATGACAATCATCTCGACCACCAGGGCCGCCACCTTCCAGGCCGTGCATCGCGTCCTGGTCGCAGCCGCCCTGATCATCCTCCTCGGCATGACCGCCGCGTGCGGCAACGCCAACGGCGACGACGGCGACTCGGCCCTACCGGACGCCGCCGGCGCGTCGTCGGCGTCCGCATCCGCCGACGACGAGGCGGACCTCGACCCGGAGGACGCGATGCTCAAGTTCGCCCAGTGCATGCGCGAGCACGGCGTCGACATGCCCGACCCCGAGCCGGGCGGCGGCGTCATGGTCGACGGCAAGGGGATCTCCGAGGACCAGATGAAGGCCGCCGAGGCCGCGTGCCAGAAGTACATGGACATGGCGATGCCCGAGGACGGCGGCGCCGAGCTCAGCGAGGAGGAGAAGCAGTCGTTCCTCGACATGGCGGCCTGCATGCGAGATCGCGGCTACGACTTCCCAGATCCGACGTTCGACGGTGGCCGGGTCACCCAGAAGCTCGAGAAGGGAGACTCCGACGTTCCGGGACCGGAGGACCCGTCCTTCCAGAAGGAGGTGGAGGAGTGCAGCGCCGAGGCCGGCCTGGAGCCGCCGGGCAGCCAGGGCGATGGCCCCGACACCGACGAGCAGCAGGGCTGACGTGGTCCGGCGCATATGGGTCGCGACCGGCGTACTGCTCGCCGCGGGCCCGCTGTCCGGGTGCAGTCTTCCCGGCGCGGAGGGCGCCGGGCCCGCGGACGACGAACCCACCACTCCAGGGACCGCCAAGGTGCAGCGCACCGACCTGACCGAGACCCTGACCGAGAGCGGCCAGCTCGAGTACGGCGCTCCCCTCGACCTGCAGTCCGGCTTGGCCGGGACGCTCACCTGGACGCCCACCGTCGGCACCGTCGTCAAGGAGGGCGAGCCGCTGTACCGTCTCGACGCCGACCCGGTGCTCCGGCTCGACGGCAAGGTGCCGGCTTGGCGAGACCTTGGCCCCGACGTGACCAACGGCCGGGACGTGCTGCAGCTCGAGCGGGCGTTGACCCGGCTCGGCTACACCGACGACCTGGACATGGAGGTGGACGGGGACTGGACCTGGGTCACCACCATCGCCGTCGAGCGGTGGCAGCGCGACCACGACCTCGACGACGACGGCGAGCTGCCCCTGGGCCGGATGGTCTTCACCGACGGCGACCTCCGGGTGGCCTCGGTGCCGGTCGAGGACGGGACACCGGTGCAGCCCGGCACGGTCGTCCTGCAGGCGGGTGACACCCAGCGCACGGTCGGGGTCTCGGTCGACCCGACCCAGAAGCGGCTGGCGCCGGTGCACAAGGCCGTGACGCTCGAGTTCCCGGACGGCACCACTGCCCGCGGCCGGATCCGCGACGTCGAGCACGTCGAGGCGACCGAGTCGACCGACGAGTCCCTCGACGTCACGATCGAAGTCGTCGGTCCCCCTTCTAAGCGCAAGGACGTGGACAAGCAGCTCGACGGGACCTCGGTCTCGGTGGGCTTCTCGCTCACGCTCGCCGAGGACGTGCTGGCGGTGCCGGTGACCGCGCTCGTGGCGCTGGTCGACGGCGGGTACGGCGTCGAGAAGGTCGGCGCCGACGGAGCGAGGTCCTACGTCGCGGTCACCACCGGCTCGTTCTCGGAGACTCTCGTGGAGGTCGAGTCCCCCGACCTCGCCGAGGGCGACGAGGTCGTGGTCACGCCGTGACCGCCCTGGAGCTGAGCGGGGTGACCCGCACCTACGGCACCGGCCCGGCCGCGCTCACCGTGCTGCACGGCGTGGACCTGGCGGTGGACGAGGGCGAGTACCTCGGCGTGGTCGGGCCGTCGGGCTCGGGGAAGTCGACTCTGCTCAACATCATCGGCGCGCTCGACCGGCCGACCACCGGCCGGGTGGTGCTCGGTGGCGACGACCTCACGTCGTACTCCGACGCGAGTCTGTCCCGGCTGCGCGGCACCCATCTGGGCTTCGTCTTCCAGCAGTTCTTCCTGCTGGAGCGGCGCTCGGCGCTGGAGAACGTCGGCGACGGGCTGCTCTACCAGGGCGTGCGCCGGCCGGAACGGCGCCGGCGGGCGGCCGAGGCGCTGCGCCGGGTCGGGCTGGGCGGCCGGCTCGACCACACGCCGGGCGAGCTGTCCGGCGGTGAGTGCCAGCGGGTGGCGGTGGCGCGCGCGCTCGTGCACCGGCCACGGATCCTCCTGGCCGACGAGCCGACCGGCAACCTCGACTCGGCGTCCGGTCGCGCCGTCCTTGAGCTGTTCGACGTCCTGCATGCCGAGGGCGCGACGATCGTGGTGGTCACCCACGACGAGTCGATCGCAGCGCGGATGCCGCGGGTGGTCGCGATGCGCGACGGCCGGGTCGAGTCCGACGTGCGCAGCGGAGTGGCCGCATGAGGGCAGGGCCGGGCCCCGCCGACCGGCTGAGACTCGGCGCGCTGGGTCTGACCGCCCGCAAGGGGCGCGCTGCCCTCTCCGCGCTCGGGGTCGCGATCGGGATCACTGCCATGGTGGCCGTGCTGGGCCTGTCCGAGTCGTCGAGGGCCGACCTCAACGCCCAGCTCGACGCGCTCGGGACCAACCTGCTCGTCGTCGAGCCCGGCCAGGACATGATGGGCGAGGACGCGACCCTGCCCGCCAGCTCGGTGGACATGATCGCCCGGGTGCCGACGGTCGAGTCCGCCGCAGCGACGTACGCCGTGGACGCGACCGTCCGCAAGAGCGACCGGGTGCCGGCCGCGCAGACGAGCGGCATCGCGGTCGCAGCAGCCGGCGCCGGACTGGACACCACCGTTTCCGCCGAGCTGCGCGAGGGCCGCTGGCTGGACGCGGCCACCTCGGACTACCCCGCGGTGGTCCTGGGCGCGACGGCGGCCCGCCGCCTGGCGATCGGCTCGATCGACGAGGGGGTGCGGGTCTGGCTCGACGGCCAGTGGTTCGCCGTGGTCGGGGTCCTCGAGCCCGTCGTCCTCGCCCCCGAGCTCGACGAGACTGCGCTGATCGGTGTCGCGGTCGCTGAGAAGCTCTACGGCGACGACCTGGCGCCGACCAACGTCTACACACGGGTCGACCCCGACCAGGTCACCGCGACCCGAGCCCTCCTCGGCCGCACCGCCAACCCGTCATCTCCCTCCGAGGTGTCCGTCTCCCGCCCGTCCGATGCCCTGGAGGCGCAGGCGGCCGCCGACGAGTCGCTCACCACGCTGACCCTCGGCCTCGGTGCGGTGGCCCTGCTGGTCGGCGCCGTCGGGATCGCCAACGTCATGGTCATCTCCGTGCTCGAGCGACGCCGCGAGATCGGCGTACGCCGCGCACTCGGCGCCACCCGGGCGGGGATCGGAGCCCAGTTCCTCACCGAGTCGGTCCTGCTCTCGTTGCTCGGTGGCCTGATCGGCGGGGTGCTCGGGGTGACGCTGACCACCGCGTTCGCCGTGCACCAGGACTGGGGCGTCGTGCTGCCGTGGCAGCCCGTGCTCGCGGGCCTGGGGTGCTCGCTGATGGTCGGCACCGTGGTCGGGCTCTACCCGGCCTTGCGGGCCGCATCAGTGCCGCCGACCGAGGCACTGCGGTCGATCTGAGGGCTCTAGTGTCCTGCCATGAGCAAAGGGTTCCGCCAGGTCACGACTCGCGATGGCCGCAGCCTCGAGGTGTTGACGGGCGGTGACCCCGACGGTTTCCCGCTGCTCTTCCACGGGGGTTCGCCCTCGGCGGCGGTGCGCTACGAGCCGTTGGACGAGGCCGCCGCAGGCGCGGGGCTGCGGCTGGTCACCTACTCCCGACCTGGGTACGGCGGCTCCACCGCCCGGCCGCGACCCGAGCCGCGGATGGTCGACGACGTGGCCGACACCGAGGACGTGCTCGCCGCGTTGGCGATCGACCGGTTCGTGACCCTGGGCTGGTCGGGGGGCGGCCCGCGGGCGCTCGCTTGCGCCGCACTCCTGCCCGGACGCTGCCTGGCCGCCGCCTCGCTCGCCGGCGTCGCGCCGTACGACGTCGACGGGCTGGACTGGATGGCCGGGATGGCGGAGGAGAACGTCGCGGAGTACACCGCGGCCGCCGCCGGCCGCGAGGCCTACGAGGCCTACCTCGAGGAGGAGTTCCTGCCGGTGCTGATGGTCGACGCCGACGACATGGCCGAGGCGATGGGCGGGCTGCTGCCGCCGGCGGACCTAGCCGCGATGGACCGTGGCTTCACCGAGTGGCTGACCGAGATGTTCCACCGCGCCGGGGCCCAGCGGGTCACCGGCGTGCTCGACGACGGGCAGGCCGCCGTCCGGCCATGGGGCTTCGACGTCGCCGCGATCACGGTGCCGGTGGCGGTCTACCAGGGCCGGCAGGACGCCATGGTGCCGTTCACGCACGGGGAGTGGCTGGCCGCGCATGTCCCGGGCGTCGAGGCGCACCTCACCGAGGACGACGGGCACCTCACGCTGATGACCAGGGTGCCCGAGATCCTGGTCGACCTGAAGCGGCTGGCGGGCCTGTAAGCCGCTGCAGCCGAAGGCTCAGTCCCGGTCACTGTCGACCACGAAGGACGGAGTCCCACCGACGCAGCTCGCCTCGACCCGGACGCGTTCGTCGTTCCCCTTCTCGAACTCCACACGCAGGCCGTCCGGTCCGGTGTGGTCGACCTCGATCGACCACCCGCTGGCGGGTTGGGCCCCGACGAGGGCGATCGCACTGCCCCGGCACTCGGCGACCACGACCCCGGCAGCGCCCTGCCACGTGCGACGCACCGGATCCGCGGCGGGCTGCTCGGGCGTGGACGTCGACGGCGACGCGGACCCCGTGCCAGACGGCGACGATGTCCCGGTCTCGGAAGGCGACTCCGAGCCGGTTTCGGACGGCGACGCTGCCCGGGTTGCGGACGGCGACGCGGAGCGCGTCTCCGACGGCCGGTCCGATGCTCGCTGACCACCGGTCGACGTCGCAGTCGTCGTGGGGAGCTCGCCCGCGACCCCCTCACCGGCCTGGGAGATGACGGTCCACACCAGGGTTGCGCCCACGGTCACCACGGCCACCCAGGCCACGGCGCCGAGGACGAGCTTCCGGTAGCGCGTCATCGGGTCATGCTGCCGCGTAGCGTGCGCCCATGACCAGCATCCTCGTGGTCGAGGACGATGAGGCCATCCGCAGGGCGGTCCAGCGGGGCCTGACCGAGCGCGGGCATGCCGTCGCGACCGCGGCCGCCGGGCTGCCCGGCCTCGAGCAGGTGCTGTCGCGGCCGCCCGAGCTGGTGCTGCTCGACCTCGGCCTGCCCGACATCGACGGGCTGACCCTGATCTCCATGATCCGGGCGGCCTCGGAGGTGCCGATCATCGTGATCACGGCCAGCGATGAGGACCCGACAATGGTCAAGGCCCTGGACAGCGGCGCCGACGACTACGTGGTGAAGCCGTTCGGGATCGACCAGCTCGCCGCCCGGATCCGGGCGGTGCTGCGTCGCGGCGGCCGCGGGCGTCAGCCGGCCGAGCCGATCCGGGTCGGCGGTCTGGTGGTGGAAGAGCGGACCCGCACCGCAACGCTCGACGGTCGTCCGCTCGAGCTGGCTCGCAAGGAGTTCGACCTCCTGCTCGCCCTGGCCTCGCGCTCCGGAGAGGTGGTCACCAAGCGCGAGCTGCTGGCCGACGTGTGGCAGCAGGCCTACGGCGGTTCTGAGCGGTCCGTCGACGTCCATGTCTCCTGGCTGCGCCGCAAGCTGGGCGAGACAGCTGCCGAGCCCCGCTACCTGCACGTCGTGCGTGGGGTGGGCGTCCGGCTCGTTGACCCCGAGGCCCCGTCCAGGCCCTCGACCAAGGCGGACTGATGCGCCGTCGCATCTCATGGCTGGTGCTCATCACGACGTCCACCATCGTCGTGTCTTTCGTCGTGCCGTTGTGCCTCCTGGTCCGCACCCTCGCCGAGGACCGCGCCATGGCCGCCGCCGACCGGGAGGCCGGGAACATCGCCGCCCTGGTGGCCGGGCGCGTCGACGTCGCGAACCTCACCGACGTCGTCGAGTCGCTCAACGGCGGGGGCGACGTCCGTGTCACCGTCTACACCGCGGACCGCCGTGTCATCGGGGGTGACCCGACCAGCCGTGGCGACGAAGAGGTCCGCCGTGCCCGCCGCGGCGAGGGGATCACCGTGATCGACGACGGCGGCGGCCGGGTGTTGTTGCCGGTGGTGACCCCGGACGGCACGGCCGTCGTTCGCGCAACTGTCACCGAAGAGGTCTTGCGCGCCGGAGTGAACCGGGCCTGGGCAAGCATCATCGGGCTCGGCATCGCACTGATGGCGATCGCCGCCCTCATCGCCTCGCAGCTGGGGCGCCGCATCAGTGAACCGCTCCACGCAGTCGCCGCTGTCGCTCACCGCCTCCGCGAAGGCGACCTGTCGGCGCGGGCGGAGGTCGGGGGCACCGAGGAGACCGAGGAGCTGGCGCGGGCCCTCAACGGCCTGGCGGAACGGACCCGCGAGCTCTTGGTGGCCGAGCGCGCTGCGGTCGCGGACCTGAGTCATCGGCTGCGCACCCCCGTGACGGCCCTCAGGCTGGATGCCGAGTCGGTGCCCGACCCCGAGCTCGGTCGCCGCCTGGGTGAGCACATCGGGGTGCTGCAGCGCAGCATCGACGCCATCGTCCACGAGGCCCGACGGCCGGTCCGCACCGATCTGCGCGCGATCTGCGACGCCGCGTCCGTGGTACGCGAACGGGTGTCGTTCTGGCAGGCCCTCGCCGAGGACCAGGGCCGGCCGGTCCGCCTGTCGGTCCCGGACCGGACCCTGTTGGTCGGGGTGGCCGAAGAGGACCTTGCCGATGTGGTCGACGTGCTGATCGACAACGTCTTCGCGCACACTCCCGAACCTGCTGGCTTCGCCGTCGAGCTGAGCGAGGAGGGCGGCTCCGTGCGACTCGAGGTCGCCGACGCGGGGGCCGGGCCGGGCGGCGTACCCGGCGAACGCCAGGGCTCCTCCGGCCTTGGTCTCGACATCGTTCGGCGTACGGCGGCAGGCGCGGGGGGCGGGCTCACCTTCGCGTCGCGGCGCGAGGGCGGGACCACGGTCACGGTGACCCTTCCACTGCTGACGCACTGAGCTCGCCGCACTCAGTCGTCGTCGGAGTCGTCGGAGTCGTCGTGCGAGTCGTCGCCGCTACCGTGGCCGGAGTTGTCGTCGTCGTGGTCGTCGTGGTCGTCGTGGTCGTCGTCATCGCGGGCGTCGTCGTCATCGTCGCCGTGGTGGCCGGACTCCCCCTCGCCGCTGTGATGACTGTCGTCGTCGTCATCGCCGCTGTGATGGCCGTGGTGGTCGTCGTCGCCATGCTGGCCGTGATCGTCATCGCCGTGACCGTCACCGTTGCCGTGATGGCTGGAGCTGTCCTCCTGCGCCGAGCCCGATCCTCCCGGCCCGACCGACCCGGCCGACCCACCCGAAGACGCAGCGCTGGTGCCGGGGACCACAACGGTGCGCACCAGGTCGGTCACGCACTTGCCGGCCTCGAGCTTCGCGCGCCCCTTGCAGGGCGCGAACTTCGCCCGGACCTTGCGCTTGACGTCGTCCTGGACGGCGACCGTCTCGCGGGCGGCGGGGTTGGCGTTGCTCATGGAGGAAGCCACCTGATAGGCGGCCGCACCGCCGAGCAGACCGGCCGCGACCACGGCGAGCAGGACTACCACTGACTTGAGGTTCATGCCCGACAGCGTGCGATCGCCGGCGTTGTCCGCGGGTCGTCCGAACATCAAGTTCAGGTCAAGGAGCGGCTTGACCTTGATTTGACGTGAGGATGACTCGGGCTTGTCGGCGCGCCGGGCAACCTCATCGCCATGAGCTACGACAGGAGAACCCGCGACCGGTACCGCGGCGTAGTCACCGGGGTCACCTCGGTTGCCGGCGTCGGTGCCCTCACCCTCACCGGCGGACTCATGGGGATGGCCGCGGATGAGACTGCCCAGGAGCAGCAGGGGGCCACCGTGGACGCCCAGAAGGGCGAGACGCAGCGGCGGGCGCGCCAGCCGCTGCGCGAACGTCCCTACGTCACGCGCGAGTCGGTGCGGTACGTCACCGGCGGCGCGGCACCCAGCTCGGGCGGCACGGTGACCGCGTCGCAGAGCACCGGATCCTCGGGCGGTTCGGCCGGCGGTTCGGCCGGCGGTTCCTCGGGCGGCTCCTCCGGCGGCTCCTCGGGCGGGTCGTCCGGCGGATCGTCCGGCGGATCATCGGGCGGATCGTCTGGGCAGTCCGAGCCGGCCCCGAGCAGCGGGTCGTGACCGGCGTGGGCACCCACGCCCGGTTCGACGTGTTCGGCACCTACGGCTTCCTCGCCGTCCGGCGCGCCGGCGTACTCGACCGCGCGCTTGCCCTGACCCGCGCCGTCGTCGCCGACGTGGACGCGACGTGCAGCAGGTTCAGTGACCGATCCGACCTGAGCCGCGTCAACCGGAGCCCGGGCGTGTGGGTCGACGTGCACCCGCTGCTCGTCGAGGCGGTGCGGGCGGCGTACGACGCAGCGACCTGCTCCGACGGCCTGGTCGATCCGCTGCTCGGCCGGTCGCTGGTGACGTTGGGCTACGACCGGGACTTCGACCGGCTCCGCGAGATCGCGTGGGCGTCATCCCCGGCCCCCGCGCCCCCCTCCCCCGACGCCTGGCGGCAGATCGAGCTCGCGGACGACCGGGTCCGCATCCCGGGCGGCACCGCCCTCGATCTCGGCGCCACGGCGAAGGCGTGGGCCGCAGACCTGGTGGCGACCGTGATCGAGGACGAGCTCGGTGAGCCCGCCGTGGTCAGCCTGGGCGGGGACATCCGTATCGCCGCGCCGGACGGGCGGCCATGGCAGGTCGCTATCGGCGAGCACCCCGGTGCGGAGGCGGACACCGTCGTCGACCTGTACGACGGTGGGCTGGCCACGTCGAGCACCCGGGTTCGGCGCTGGACCCGCGGCGGAACCGCCCGCCACCACCTGCTCGACCCGCGCACCGGCGTGCCGGCGACCGAGGTGTGGTGCACCGTCACCGCCACCGGGCCGAGCTGCCTGGCCGCGAACACGGCGAGCACTGCCGCCGTGGTGCTGGGCGCGGACGCGCCCGCCTGGCTCGATGAGCACGACGTGGTCGCTCGACTCGTGGCCGCCGACGGCCGGATCGTCCAGGTCGGCGGCTGGCCGCCCGACGCCGAGCGGAGCGCGGCATGACCGCGCACCTGGCAGCGCTCGAGGGGCCGGTCCTCTGGTACCTCAACCGCGGCACCGGGACCGTCACCCTGGCGCTGTTCACCGCGACCCTGGTGCTGGGCGTGCTGTCGATCGGTGGCCAGCCCGCTCGCGGCGTGCCTCGATTCGTCACCCAGGCGCTGCACCGCAACCTCGCGCTCCTGTCGTTTGCGCTGCTGGGTGCTCACGTGGCCTCGGCGGTGGTCGACAGCTACGTCGACATCCGCTGGTGGCAGGCGTTCGTCCCGGTCGGCGCGACGTACGAGCCGCTGTGGCTGGGCCTCGGCGCCGTCGCCCTCGACCTGATCGCGGTGATCGCCGCGACCAGCGCGTTCCGCCACCGGATCCGGCAGCGCACCTGGCGGCTGCTGCACCAGCTCGCCTGGCCGATGTGGGCGCTGTCGTTGGCCCACGGCGTCGGGATGGGCACTGACCTCCGCGACGGCTGGTGGCTGGTCACGGCCGCCTGCGCGATGGCCGTGCCGATCGCCGCCGTGTGGCGAGTCGGGCTCCTCCTCCTGGACCGCGCGGCGCCCTCCACGCCGGCGCTCCCGACCTCCGACACCGAACCCGTGAGGGTGCTCCGATGACCACGACCTACCTTGACCCGCACCTCCCTTCGCGGACCGACCCCGGTGCCGCGGCGCGCCCGCCGTCACCCGTTCCATTCCCCGATCGGGTGACCGTGCGCCCGGGGCCGGCCTTGCTGGCCGGCATCGAGCACGGCCCGTCGCTGGCCGCGCACCGCCGTCAGTACGGCGAGCTCCCGCGCGTCTCCGCAGAGGTCCTGCACGAGACCGCCGGCCGGATTGCGCTGAGGGGTCGCGGCGGGGCGGGGTTCCCGTTCGCGATCAAGCTGGAGACCGTCCTGAAGAGCCGGCGTCTCGGCAGCCGCCCGGTCGTGGTCGTGAACGCCAGCGAGGGCGAGCCCGCCAGCGCCAAGGACGCCGCGCTGGCGCTCACCCGCCCACACTTGGTGCTCGACGGCGCCCTGACGACGGCCCTGGCGCTGGGCGCCCGGGAGCTGCACGTGGTGCTGCCGGGTGAGCGGCCGGCCGCGGCGACTGCGATGCGCCTGGCCCTGGAGGAGCGGAACGACCCCGTGCGCGTGCACACGCACGTGGCGGCCGACAGGTTCGTGGCCGGGCAGTCCAAGGCGGTGGTCGAGCTGCTGTCCGGCCGGCCCAACCTTCCGGTCACCTCCTGGCAGCCCGAGGCGGTCTCGGGGCACCGGGGCCGGCCGACTCTGCTCAGCAACGCCGAGACCTGGGCCCGGGTCGGCCTGCTCGTGCTGCGCGGCGAGGAGGAGTACGCCGCGGTCGGCACGCGCGACGAGCCCGGCGGGACCCTGCTCACGCTGATCGCGCCCGGTTCGGAACCGGTGGTGCGCGAGGCGGCGTACGGCGACCGGCTGCGGGACTTCATCCCCGGGAGCCGGCACGGCCGGCCCGCGCTGGTCGGCGGGTTCCACGGCGCGTGGGCGACGTGGGAGACACTGGCCAGTGCCCGGGTCTCGGTGACCCGGATGCGCCACCTGGGCGCCCCGCTGGGAGCCGGCGTGGTGCTCACCGCCCCCGATGGCGTCTGCCCGGTCCGGCTGACGGGGCAGGTCGTGGACTACCTGGCCGGCCAGAGCGCTGGCCGGTGCGGGCCGTGCTTCAACGGACTGCCGGCGCTGGCCCGCGCCTTCGGAGCGCTCACCGACGGGCGCGGCGGCCGGCCCAGGGTGGCCGAGCTCGCCTCGCTCGTCGAGCGGCGCGGCGCGTGCGCCCACCCCGACGGCACGGTGCGCCTGGTCCGGTCACTCCTGGCGACGTTCGACGCCGAGGTCGGCCACCACGCCGATGGCCGGTGCCGGGACGTGGCCTCGCGACTGCGAGCGGTGCGCGCGTCGTACGACGAGCTCGACATCGACTTCGACGACGAGGCCGCCTCGTGAGCCGGCAGCTTCGAGTCGACTGGCCCGAGTGCCGCGCCCGGGGACTGTGCCACGAACTCCTGCCCGAGCTGGTCGAGCTCGACGAGTGGGGCTATCCGCTGGTGCGCGGGCCGGTCACCGAGGACCTGCTCGCCGTGGCGAAAGCCGCGGTCCGCGCCTGCCCACGATCCGCGCTGCGGCTCGCCGGCCAGTGACTCAGTCCTTGCTGGCGAATGCCGCGTCGAACGCCGCCTCGGGCGCGTCGAAGGCCAGCCGACGGACGAACTCGAGCGCCTCGGGAGCGCCGACAAGACGGTCCATGCCGGCGTCCTCCCACTCGACCGAGATCGGCCCCTCGTAGCCGATGGTGTTGAGCATCCGGAAGCACTGCTCCCACGGCACGTCGCCGTGCCCGGTGGACACGAAGTCCCAGCCTCGGCGCGGGTCGGCCCACGGCAGGTGTGACCCGAGCCGGCCGTTGCGGCCGTTGCCGGTCTGACGCTTCGCGTCCTTGCAGTCCACGTGGTAGATCCGGTCCTTGAAGTCCCACAGGAAGCCGACCGGGTCGAGGTCCTGCCACACGAAGTGGCTCGGGTCCCAGTTGAGGCCGAACGCCTCCCGGTGGCCGATCGCCTCCATGGTCGCGACGGTGGTCCAGTAGTCGTAGGCGATCTCCGAGGGGTGCACCTCGTGGGCGAACCGGACCCCGCACTCGTCGAAGACGTCGAGGATCGGGTTCCACCGGTCGGCGAAGTCCTGGTAGCCAGCGGCCACCATCTCCTCCGACGCCGGCGGGAACATCGCGACGTACTTCCAGATCGAGGAGCCGGTGAACCCGATCACGGTCTTCACGCCGAGCCGTTGCGCGGTGAGCGCGGTCAGCTTCATCTCCTCGGCGGCCCGCAGCCGCACGCCCTCGGGGTCGCCGTCGCCCCACACCTGCGCGGAGAGGATCGCCTCGTGGCGCGCGTCGATCGGGTCGTCACAGACGGCCTGGCCCTTGAGGTGGTTGGAGATCGCAAAGACCTGGAGGTTGTACTTCGCCAGCAGATCGAGCTTGCCCTGGATGTAGGCATCATCGTCGGCGCCCCGCCACGGGTCGAGATGGTCACCCCAGCAGGCGATCTCGAGGCCGTCGTACCCCCACTCGGAGGCGAGCCTGGCCACCTCCTCGAAGGGCAGGTCGGCCCACTGGCCGGTGAACAGCGTGATCGGACGCGGCATCGTTCCTCCTGACGTTCAGACTAGGGACAGCTCAGCGGACGCCGAGCAGATGTTCCATCGCGAGCTGGTCGAGCGCCTCCTGGGCGACCGAGCGGTCGCCGAGCGCCTCGAGGTCGTACGACGCCCCCCGCAGATCGGCGAGGGACTCGCCCTCGGCCAGCGTCGACTCGTCGAGGTCCGGTACGCCGGCGGCGGCCATCGCCTCAGCCACCGCGGGGTCGGCGCGGAAGGCCTGCGCCTTCTCGCGCAGGATCAGGTAGTTGCGCATGCAGGCGCGTGCCGACTCCCAGACGCCGTCGATCGCCTCGGCCCGCGGCGGCTTGAAGTCGAAGTGCACGTAGCCGTCGTAGCGGTTGGCGGTTCCGCTGCCCAGCAGGGTGTCGACCGTCCAGAAGGCGCCGCGCAGGTTGCCGGCCCCGAACCGCAGGTCCTGGTCGAAGCGCGGCCCGTGCTGGCCGTTGAGGTCCACGTGGAAGAGCTTGTCGTGCCAGAGCGCCTGCGCGATGCCGTGGGCGAAGTTGAGCCCGGCCATCTCCTCGTGGCCGACCTCGGGGTTGAGGCCGACCATCTCCGGGTGCTCCAGCTCGCCGATGAACGCGAGCGCATGGCCGATGGTCGGCAGGAGGATGTCGCCGCGCGGCTCGTTGGGCTTCGGCTCGAGCGCGAAGCGTATCGAGTAGCCCTGCTCGCGCACGTAGTTGCAGACCACGTTGAGGCCCTCGACCATCCGGTCCAGCGCGGCCCGGATGTTCTTGCCGCCACCGTGCTCGGCACCCTCGCGGCCGCCCCACATCACGAACGTCTCGGCGCCCAGGCCGGCCGCGAGGTCGATGTTGCGCAGCACCTTGGCCAGGGCGTAGCGGCGTACGTCCCGGTTGTTGGCGGTGAGCGCGCCCTCCTTGAACACCGGGTGGCTGAACAGGTTGGTGGTCACCATCTCGGCGCGCAGTCCGGTGTCGGCCAGCGCCTTGGAGAACTTCTCCAAGGTCGCCTCGCGGCTGTCCTCGTCGGGCAGCAGGTCGTCGTCGTGGAACGTGACCGCGGCCGCGCCCAGCTCGGCCAGCCGGTAGGTCGCCTCGACCGGGTCCAGCAGCGGCCGGCTGGCCGGTCCGAACACGTCGACGCCCTGCCAGCCGACGGTCCAGAGACCGAACGAGAACTTGTCCTCGGGTCGCGGGGTGTAGTCACTCACGGCGTCATTCATGGGGGGAGATCTCCTGCCAGGTGCGGGTGTCGGAGCTCGTCTCCACGGCAGCCAGGACCTGCTGGACCTGGAGGCCGTCGGCGAAGCTCGGGGTCGGGTCGGTGCCTTCGGCGATCGCGTTCACCAGGTCGACGACCTGGTGGGTGAATCCGTGCTCGTAGCCGAGCCCATGACCCGGCGGCCACCAGGCACCGACGTAGGGGTGGCCGGGCTCGGTGACGATGATGCGGCGGAACCCGGCGCTCTCGTCCGGCTCGGCGGCGTCGAAGAACTCCAGGACGTTCATGTCCTCGAAGTCGAACGCCACGCTTCCGCGCGAGCCGTTGATCTCGATGCGGATCGAGTTCTTCCGTCCGGTCGCGAAGCGGGTCGCCTCGAAGACACCCATCGCGCCGCTCGCGAAGGTCGCGAGGAACGACGCAGCGTCGTCGACGGTGACCGGTCCGCGGTCGGCGGAGGATCCGCCCCCGCCGAGGCTGCCGGCGGTCTCACCGGCCGGGTACGGGCGCTCCTTGACGAACGTCTCCAGCCGGCCGCTGACCTCGACGATCCGGTCTCCGGTGATGAACTGGGTCAGGTCGATGATGTGCGCCCCGATGTCGCCCAAGGCGCCGGAGCCGGCCTTGTCCTTGTCCAGCCGCCACGACAACGGCGCCTCGGGATCGGCGATCCAGTCCTGGAGGTACTGGGCGCGCACGTGCCGCACCTCGCCGATCCGGCCGTCGGCGACGAGCTGGCGGGCCAGCCCGATCGCCGGCACCCGGCGGTAGGTGAAGCCGACCATGGTGCGGACGCCGGCTGCCTTCGCGGCCGCTGCCGCGGAAGTCATCTGCTCGGCCTCCGCCACGGTGTTGGCCAGCGGCTTCTCGCACAGGACGTGCTTGCCGGCCGCCAGCGCGGCAACAGCGATCTCGGCGTGGGTGTCGCCGGGCGTGCAGATGTCGATGACATCGATGTCGTCGCGGTCGATCACCGCCTGCCAGTCGGTCGAGCTTTCGATCCAGCCGAGCCGGGTCGCGGCTTCGGCGACGCGGGCGGCGTCACGGCCCACGACCACAGCCATCTCGGGCCGCAGCGGGAGATCGAAGAAGTGCGGCGCGGTGCGCCAGGCCTGCGAGTGTGCGTTGCCCATGAACGCGTGGCCGACCATGGCCACGCGGAGCGGTCGTGCGGATGTGTCGGTCATCGCTGTGCTCCTGGGTGGAGGGCGTGCCCGCCCCGGACGGATGGGGCGGGCACGCAGGATCAGCTGTCGGTCGCCGTACGACGGTCAGGACTCGAAGCAGAGGTCCCGGTAGTTGTCGAGGTTGTCGGCGGTCACCACCGGAGCGTTGAGCACGACCCGCCTCGGCACCTCGACCTGGACCAGGTCGGACATGCCCTTGTCCTGTGCGATCAGGCGCGCCAGCTTGATGCCGTCCGCTGCCTGGGTGGGCGGGTAGATCACGGTGGCCTCCATCGAGCCGTCCTCGATCCAGTCCATCGCGTTGCACGAACCGGCGCCGCCGATGAAGAAGAACTCGTCGCGGTCGGCGTTCTCGAACGCCGCCTTCACGCCGACACCCTGGTCGTCATCGTGGTTCCAGATGATGTCGATCTTGTCCTCGGCCTGAAGCAGGTTCGCGGCGACCTCCTCACCGGACTCGACGGTGAACTCGGCAGCCTGCCGCTGGTCGACCTCTTCGCCACATGCCTCGAGCGCGTCCGCGAACCCCTGGGAGCGGTCCTGGGTCAGCGGCAGGGCGTCGATGCCGGCGATCTCGGCGATGACCGGGTCGGCGATGTCGTTCTCCTCGATCAGCCCACAGGCGTAGGTGCCGGCGGAGACGCCCATCCCGTAGTTGTCGCCGAGGACTGTCGACCGGGCTGCGAACGGCGAGGAGAACTCGCGGTCGACGTTGATCACCGGGATGCCGGCCTCCATGGCCTGGATGGCGACCTCGGTGAGCGCGGCGCCGTCGGAGGGCAGCAGCACGATCGCGTCGACGTCGTCGTTGATGAACCCCTCGACCACCGCGATCTGCGCGTTGACGT
This sequence comes from uncultured Actinomycetota bacterium, assembly GCA_963765915.1. Classification (GTDB taxonomy): domain Bacteria; phylum Actinomycetota; class Actinomycetes; order Propionibacteriales; family Nocardioidaceae; genus Nocardioides. The sequence goes on from CAVXYB010000010.1 coordinate 43,131, forward strand.
CGTTCGTGCCCTCCGCGAACTGCAGGTCGATGTCGTCGTATCCCTCGGCCGCCTCCTGGGCGCTGCTGTTGATCGCCGCGAGCCAGCCGTGGTCGGCGGCGGGTCCCGAGAAGCCGATCGTCACCGTCTCGCCGGTGTCGTCGTTGGCGCTCACCGCCTTGGTGTCACCGGAGTCGTCGGACTCTTCCGGATCGTTGCTCGTGCAGGCCGTGAGCGCCAGGCACGTGACGGCCGCGACTGCAGCACCGGCCAGGAAGCGACGGCGCAGGGGTGGACGTGCGGACATGCGATCTCCTCGGGTTGTGTCGGTCTAGGACGTCTAGGACGTCTAGGTGACAGGTGTGGGTGGTGCTGTGGTGCTGGTCTTGCTGGTCTTGGTGGAGCCGGCGAGGCGCTGCTGGAGCAGGACGGCGAGCACGATGATCACGCCCTTGGCGACGTTCTGCGCCGAGCTGGAGAGGTTGTTCTGGACGAAGACGCTGGAGAGCGTCTGGAAGATCAGCACGCCGAACACGGTGCCGACGATGGTGCCCCGGCCACCGGTGAGCAGGGTGCCGCCGATGACGACAGCAGCGATGGCGTCGAGCTCCCAGAGGATTCCGTGCGTCGAGGACCCCGTGGTTGTGCGGGCGGTGATCATCAGCGCGGCGATGCCGCAGCAGAAGCCGACCAGCACGTAGAGCATCACGGTGTGCCACTTCACGTTGATGCCAGCCAGTCGCGCGGCCTCCGGGTTGCCGCCGACGGCGATCGTGCGCCGGCCGAACGTGGTGCGGTTGAGCACGACCCAGCCGACCACGGACACCAGGGCGAAGATCCAGATCAGGACCGAGATCCCGAGGAAGTCGCCACGGAGGAAGTCGTTGAACCCGTCGACCTTGACGATCTGGGTGCGGCGGTTGGCGATGATCTCGGCGAGTCCCCGGGCGCTGGCGAGCATCGCGAGGGTGGCGATGAACGGGACCACGGGGCCGTACGCGACGAGGAGCCCGTTGATGAGCCCGCAGACGAGGGCGACCGCCAGCGCGACGCCGACCATCACGAGCCAGTGCGTGTCCTCGGCCATCGTCTGGGTGGCCACGGTGGTGCACCAGACCGATGCCAGCGCCGCGATCGCGCCCACCGAGAGGTCGATGCCACCGCCGATGATCACGAACGTCATCCCGATGCTCACGACGCCGATCACCGACGCCGCGCGCAGGATGGTCAGGCCGTTGTCGATGCTCGCGAACTGCTCCCCTGCGGTGATGACGCCGACGACGATGATCAGCAGCAGCGCGACGACCAGCCCCGCGTTGCGTCCGATGCTGGTGCGCAGCACAGCGAGGAACGGGTTGCGCTCCTTCTCCGTCTCGAGCGCGGCCTGCTCGACGCGGGCACTGTCCTGGCTCATGCGGGGACCTTTCCTTCCATGACGAGGTCGAGGACCGTGGCCTCGTCGAGTTCGGTGGCGGCGGCCTCGTGGACGACCGCACCCTCGCGGACGACGAGGACGCGGTCGGCGAGACCGAGCACCTCCTCGATCTCGCTGGAGACGACCACGACGGCGACACCGCTGTCGGCCAGCGAGCGGACCAGCTGGTAGAGCTCGGAGCGGGCGCCGACGTCGACGCCGCGGGTGGGCTCGTCGAGCAGCAGCACCCGGCAGTCGCGGAGCAGCCAGCGGGCCAGCACGACCTTCTGCTGGTTGCCGCCGGACAGGGTGCGCACCGCGCGGGTGACGCCGTCCGGACGTACGTCGAGGCTGGCGGTCAGCTCGGCCGACCTGCGTCGCTCCTCGCCGCGGTTGAGGAAGCCCAGCCGCGCGAAGCGGCTCATCGACGACATGGTGATGTTGCGGAACACGGCCTCGTCGAGGAACAGGCCCTGGCTCTTGCGCTCCTCCGGCGCCAGCCCGACGCCGGCGCGCACCATCGAGACCACCGAGCCGCGGCGCATCTTCTTGCCGTCGACGGTGACGCTGCCGGCCGAGGCCTTGCGGGCGCCGTACAGGGTCTCGACGATCTCGGAGCGGCCGGCGCCGACCAGACCGGCGAGGCCGACGATCTCGCCGGCGTGCACGGTGAGGTTGACACCCGTGAAGACTCCGGCCAGCGCCAGGTCCTGGACGTCGAGAACCACCTCGCCGCGGTCGCGGGCGATCTCGGGCCGCGGCGGGAAGACGTACTCGATGGACCGGCCGGTCATCAGCTTGATCAGGTCGGCGGTCGGGGTGTCGGCGACCGCGAGGCCGGTGCCGACGGTGCGACCGTCCTTGAGCACCGTGATGCGGTCGCCGATCTCGCGGATCTCCTCGAGCCGGTGCGAGATGTAGACGACTGCGACGCCCTCGGCGGTGAGGTCGCGGATCACCCGGAAGAGGTTCTTGACCTCCTCCTGGTCCAGGACCGCAGACGGCTCGTCGAGGACCAGCAGTCGGGTGTCGCGCGAGAGCGCCCGGGCCATGCTCACGATCTGCTGGTTGGCCGGCGACAGGTCGCCGACGATCCGGGTCGGCGAGATCTCGGAGTGGCCGAGTCGGGCCAGCAGCTCGCGCACCCGCTTGCGCGCCTGCCGGCGCTGGCTGAACCCGACCCGCGAGACCTCGTGACCGAGGAAGACGTTCTCGGTCACGTCGAGGTGCGGGACCAGGTCCAGCTCCTGGTAGATGGTGGCGACGCCGTGCTCGATCGCCTTGGCCGGGGTGGAGAACGACACCTCGCTCGCCGTCCCAGGTGATGGTGCCCCCCGTCGGGCTGGTGGGAGCCCGGAGAGCACCTTGATCAGCGTGGACTTGCCCGCGCCGTTCTGGCCGAGGAGGCAGTGCACCTCGCCGGCGCGGACGTCGAGGTCCACTCCGTCGAGCGCCCGGACGCCAGGGAACTCCTTGACGATGCCGGTCATCTGTAGCAGGACGTCGGTCACCGGACGGCTCCTTCGGCGACGGTACGGCGCGCGACCCGGGTCGGGTCGGCGAAGACGGTGTCCACCGCCAGGGTGGCGCCGCCGCGCACGGCGGCGGTGAAGCCGAGCGTGGAGAGCTCGACCCGGGTGCCGCCCGCGTCGGGAGCCAGCACGCCGGCTTGCAGGCGGGACTCGATGGCGGGGCGCATGTGGTGGCCGACCGCGGCGAAGTAGCCGCTGAGCACGATGGCCGCGGGGTTGAGCGCGTTGACGAGCACGGCCGCGCCGACGCCGACCCAGGCGCCGATCTGGTCGAGCGCCGCCACGGTGCGGGTGTCGCCCAGCGACGCGCGACGGTTGATCTCGTCGAGCCGGTCGTCGATGGCCATCGCGGGATCGCGCACCGGGTCGTCGGGGTCGGCGGCGAGGTCGAGCAGCGCCCGCAGCCCGATGACCGTCTCCCAGCAGCCGATCCGCCCGCAGCCGCACCGGCGACCCTGCGGCTCGACGATCATGTGGCCGAACTCGCCGGCGTACCCCTGCTGGCCGCGGAGCAGCCGGCCTCCGGCGACGATCCCGCCACCGACGCCGACCTCGCCGAAGATGACGAGGATGTCCTGGCGCTCGGGATCACCGGGCGTGGCCTCGGCGATGGTCGCGAGGTTGCCCTCGTTGTCGACGGTGACGGGGTAGGACGGCGACAGCCGCTCGCGGAGCAGGTCGCCGACGGCAACGTCACGCCAGTCGAGGTTGGGCCCGAGGGTGAGGACGCCGCGGTCACGATCGACCAGCCCGGCGACGCCGACGGTGAGCCCGACCGGCTCGACGTTGCGATGCCCGAGGTCGGTCAGGGTCTCGCGGATCAGGTCGGCCAACCGGTCGAGCACCTCCTCGGGAGAGACGGCATGCGCGTCGAGGCCGAGCCGGCGCTCGCTCACCACCTCGCCGGCGAGGTCGACGGCCATGGTCGAAACGTGGTTGACGTTGATCTCGGCACCCAGACCGCAGATCCCGTGGCCGTCGAGCGCGACGGCCGTGCCGGGGCGGCCGACCGAGCCGCGCTCGATGCCACCGATCCGGACCAGGCCGCGCTCGGCGAGGTCTGTGACGAGGCTGGAGACCCCCGAGCGGGTCAGGCCGAGCTCGGCGGCCAGGGTGGCCCGGGACCGGGGCCCGTGGTCTCGCAGGTGCCGGAGGATCAGGCCCAGGTTGGTCCGGCGCAGAGTGAGCTGATCGGCGCTGAGGGTGCCGTCGGCGGCGTCGATCGTCCGCACCTGCACCTCCGCTCGAGCCTCACTCGTCTGTGACGGCGGTCACCGACTTTGTTGTGGCGCTGCACAAACTAGGATGCGAACAGCGACGTTGGCAAGGCTTCCGAGCAATGTTTTCGCCTCGTTGAGCGGGAAACTTTCGTCGTGAGTGGACGAAGTTCTGGTCAGGCGCTGCGCGAAGGGTCAGATGAGTACACGGCTCCGCTGATCAGCCGGGCGGCACCGATGACGCCGCCCTCGGCACCCAGCTCGCTCAGGACAATCGGCAGGCTGCCGGTCGCGAGGGGCAGCGAGCGGCGGTAGGTGACGCCGCGGATCTCGGCGAGGAGCGAGTGTCCGAGGGCGGTCACTCCCCCGCCGATGACGATGAGGCCGGGGTTGAAGAACGAGACGAGGCTGGCCAGGACCTGCCCGACGCGACGCCCGCTGTCGCGGATCAGCTGGACAGCGACGGGATCCCCCTGGCCGACCGCCGCGCTGATGTCAGCGGCGGTGAGCTCGCCCTTCTCGGCGAGCAGCGCCGCCAACGCCTCCGAGCGCCCGGACCGCGCAGCCGCCGTCGCGTCGCGCGCCAGGGCGGCACCACCTGCGAACGCCTCCAGGCACCCGGTGTTGCCGCAGGCACAGGTAGGGCCGAAATCGTCGACCCGGATGTGCCCGATGTCGCCGGCGCACCCGTCCACTCCGCGATAGAGCTCCCCGTCGACGACGATCCCGCAGCCGATGCCGGTGCCGATCTTCACGAACAGGAAGTCGCGCGCATTGCGGGCCACCCCGGCGTGCTGCTCCCCCACCGCGAGCACGTTCACGTCGTTGTCGAGCACTACCGGGCAGCGCAGCTCGCGGGAGACCGCGTCGCGGACCGGGAAGCCGTCCCAGCCCGGCATGATCGGCGGCGACACGGACACTCCCCGGTGGAAGTCGACCGGACCAGGCACGCCGATCCCGGCACCGCTGAGGCTGCCCACGCCCGCCTCGGCCATCACGTCGCGGACCATCTCGAGCGCCAGCGCGAGCACAGACTCGGGTCCTTGTTTGATGTCGCACTGGCGGTGGGTCACCGCAAGCGTGGTCAGACGCCCGTCCGTGACGCCGACGGACAGTCCGGTCGCACCTATCGCGATGCCTGCGAAGCGGATGTCCGGAGAGAGGTCGACCAGGGTGGACCGTCGGCCGCCGCGCGACGCCGCCGGGCCGGCCTCGATCGCGAGGCCGAGCTCGGACAGGCGGGCGACCTCGGCGCCGATCGTGGTCCGTGAGACCTGGAGCCGGTCGGCGAGCTGGGCCTTGGAGAGCGGGCCCTCGTCGCGCAGCTGAGCAAGCAGCCGGGCCTGCATCTGGCTCTCGGCCCGACCTGCCAGGGAGTGGCGCACCGGCGAATCCTTGCACGAGGTTCAGCCGCGGGGCAGCACGAGACCCCGCTCGTAGGCGAGCACCACAGCCTGGACCCTGGTGGTCACGCCGAGCTTGGCCAACACCCGATTGACGTGGGTCTTGACGGTCGCCTGCGCTACCACCAGCTCGGCGGCGATGTCGTCGTTGGACAGCCCGCGCGCCATCAGGACCAGCACCTGACGCTCCCGTTCGGTGAGCCGCTCCAACGCTCCCTCGGTGGCGGCGGCCTCGGGTGGAGGGCGCTGGAGGTAGGCCTCGATCAAACGCCGGGTGAGCGTCGGTGCGAGCAGTGACTCCCCGGCGCAGATCGTGTGGATGCCCTCGACCAACCGGTCGGGCGGGGTGGCCTTGAGCAGGAAGCCCGCGGCTCCCGCGGCGAGGGCGTCGTACACGTAACGGTCCAGGTCGTATGTCGTGAGCACCAGCACCCGGGTCGGCGACTGCGCCGCAGTCAGCTCGCGGGTGGCCGCGATGCCGTCCAGGACGGGCATCCGGATGTCCATGAGGACCACGTCGGGCTCGGTGCGTTTCACCACCTCGACGGCCTCGCGGCCGTCTCCCGCCAGGCCCACCACCTCACACCCGCGGGCCTCGATCACGAGCTGTAGCCCCGAGCGCACCAGCTCCTGGTGGTCGAGGCGTCCACGGCTTGAGCTGCACCGGACCCGTGCCGTGCCTCAGTGCGTTGGTCAGCGCCTCTTGCACGACGCGGCAGGCAGAGACGTCGACGCCGCCCGGCAGGGCGCCCCGCGCCGAAGACCTGCTCTCGCCCTTGCTGGACTGGGGAAGCGCGGACCTGGTCTACGTGCACTACGGGAAGATCTGGTTCCCGGTCTTCGTCGCGTTCACGCTCGGCGCCTTTGTCGTCTACCGCCGCCACCAGCCGGCCGGGTTCGAGAAGTGGGTGTGGCGGGCCGCCCTCGGCATCTTCTTGGTCCTCTGCGCGGGCGTCTTCCTCACCTACTGGACCCAGTGGACCGGGAACTACGAAGGGGGCGGGATCGAGCCGGCGCTGTTCACCGCCGCAGAGGTCACGTCGCTGGGCAGCGCCGCGCTGCCGGTGGCGTTCGCCTTCGGCATCCTGGGCCGACGCATCGCGCGGGCAGAGACAGTCGTGCCCCACCGCGAAGCAGTTGCTGCCTGAGCTAGGACAGCGTCGCCGTGATCCGGTCGGCCACCGCGTCCCCGAAGGCGCGGTGGCCCGCCGGGGTGAGGTGGAGCCGGTCGTCGAGGTAGGACAGCTCGAGATCGACGGTCGAGACATACGGCACGCCGTACTTGTCGCTGAAGTGGCGCAATAGCCGGTCGACCCGCGGCACCGCTGAGGCCCTCGAGGGAGCCGTCGCTGGGCCGACCACGACCACGCGGTACGCCGACGCGGCGCGCATGACCCGCGCGAAGCCGGCCTTGATCTCCGCGCGGCTGTGGTCGAAGTCGTTGAGGCCGCCCTCGAGAACGACCAGGTCGGCGCCGCCCTTGAGCGCCGCGGGGGCGCGGTCGGCGAACGAGACGTCGTGGCACGGCGAGGCGTGCTCGCTGAACCCGGAGCCGGAGAAGCCAGCCACGTGGATCCGGCCCGGCAGCCGCGAGGGCCAGGACTGCACCGGACGGTCGAGGCCCAGCCCGGCCGACCACGAGTCGCCGATCACCACGACGCGATCGCCGGACCCGGTCACCATGCCGGCCCGCTTCTCCGACGCGGTCGCGAACCGGTCGCAGCGAGACCTTTCGGCACCGCGAGCATGTGCGGCGTAGTAGAACGAGCCGGCCAGCACCGTCACGAGGGTGAGGAGTACGACAACGCGACGGCGCGTCATCGTCAGCGGGTGGGTCCCCGCGACTCCCCGAGGAACCACACGCAAAGTGTGCGGTGGCAGCCCGCCCGACCCCATGGTCTCTTCGGACCAAACCGGGATGGCCCGGACGGGATCCGATGACTACCCGGGACCCCGGCTGACTCCTCGCTGAGGCTCAGACTGCGTACGTCGCGAGCTCGCCGGCGAGGTCCTGGTTGGCGCGGCCGGCGACCAGGGTGCCGTCGGCGGTGTGCTCCATCGAGTCGATCTCGCCCTGCTGGTGCAGCCGGTTGATCAGGTCGCCGCGCTCGTAGGGCAGCAGCGCCTTGAACTCCACGCCGGGCCGGGGCAGCTCGCCCTCGACCAGGGCCAGCGCGTCGGCGATGCCCTCGCCGGTGCGGGCGCTGACCACTACGGAGTGGGGCTCCGCGCGCTGCACCCGGGCCAGGACCAGCGGGTCCGCGGCGTCCGCCTTGTTGATGACGATGATCTCGGGAACGTCTGAGGCGCCGATCTCGGCGAAGACCTCGCGCACGGCGGAGATCTGACCCTCCGGGTCGGGGTGCGAGCCGTCCACCACGTGCAGGATCAGGTCGGCGTCGGCGACCTCCTCCAGGGTCGAGCGGAAGGCCTCGACGAGCTGGTGCGGCAGGTGCCGGACGAACCCGACGGTGTCGCTCATCGTGTAGATGCGGCCGTCGTCGGTCGTCGTGCGGCGAGTGGTCGGGTCGAGCGTCGCGAACAGCGCGTCCTCGACGAGCACGCCCGCGTCGGTGAACCGGTTGAGCAGGGAGGACTTGCCGGCGTTGGTGTAGCCCGAGATCGCGACCGCCGGGATCGAGTGGCGCTGCCGCTCGGCTCGCTTGGTGTCGCGGGTGCCCTTCATGGCGGTCAGCTCGCGGCGCAGCTTGGCGATCTTGGTGTTGATCCGGCGCCGGTCGGTCTCGATCTTGGTCTCACCGGGGCCGCGGCCACCGATGCCGGCGCCGCCGGCCACCCGGCCGCCGACCTGGCGGGACAGGTTGCCGCCCCAGCCGCGGAGCCGTTGCTTCATGTAGGTGAGCTGGGCCAGCTCCACCTGCGCCTGACCCTCTCTCGACTTGGCGTGCTGGGCGAAGATGTCGAGGATCAGCGCGGTCCGGTCGACGACCTTGACCTTGAGCCGGTCCTCCAGGTTGCGCAGCTGGCTGGGCGCCAGCTCACCGTCACAGATCACCGTGTCCGCGCCGGTGGCCGCCACGATCTCGCCGATCGCGTCGACCTTCCCGCGTCCGACGTACGTCGCGGGGTCCGGCGACTGCCTGCGCTGGAAGATCGCCTCGAGCACCTGCGAGCCCGCGGTCTCGGCGAGCAGCGCGAGCTCGGCCATCGAGTTCTCGGCGTCCTCGACCGTCCCCTCGGTCCAGACGCCGACCAGGACCACGCGCTCAAGGCGTAGCTGGCGGTATTCGACCTCGGTGATGTCCTCGAGCTCGGTCGAGAGGCCGGCGACCCGGCGCAGCGCGTGCCGCTCGGCGAGCTCCATGGCACCGGCCGTGGGCTCGTCCTCGGGGTCGGCAAGGTCGATCGAGGTGTCCTGGGGGTCGTCCCAGTCGTCGGTGGCCTCGAGCTCGGCGTCCAGCGAGAAGTCGCGTGCGTTTGTCATACGACCTCCAGCGTACGGTCGGGCTCCACGGGTCGCACCCGCGTTTCCAGGACGGGCCGGGTCAATCGTCCACCAGTGGGTTGCGGATCTTGACCCCGCGAAGCTCGGACCCCGTGGCGAGATCCTCGGTCCACAGCTCCTCGCAGCCGGCCTCCCGGGCCGCGCTCACGATCAGGGCATCCCACACCGAGAGCTGATGTCGCACCGAGAGCGCGATTGCTCGCTGGACGAGCGCAGCGTCGGTGCCGACCACAGGGAGCCGGCACAAGGACGTGATGACCTCGGCCGCTGCGGGCTCGGGCAGCGCTGGCCTCAGCTTGCGGGTGAGCACCACGAACAGCTCCAGCAGGACCTGGGTGCTGATGACGAACTCATGGTCTGGCTGGGCCAGGACCGCCCTTGCCCTGCGTTGCTTGTCGGGCGTTCCCGCGTCGAGGTCGTAGGCCAGGATGTTGGTATCCAGGAAAACCCTAGGCACGGCGTCGGTCCTCAGACACGCTGCAGGTCCTCGCGGGTCCAGGTCCGTTCGCCGCTCTCGCTGCCGAGAGCATGAGCGTCGGCGACGGCCTCGATGGCGGCGAACACGTCCCCGGGACGAGTGTTGTCGGCGTACCGGCGCAGCGCCTCGGCCAGCATCGCGTTGACCGACTCCCCGCGCTGGACGGCGCGCACCCGGGCCCGTCGCAGCGTCTCCGCATCCACCGTGATGGTCAGGTTCGGCATGGGCGTCAGTGTAACACCGATCCCGTGTAGCACGTCCTCGACTGCACGGCTTCCGCAGTTCCTGCTGGAGCGCATCAACTGCGCTAGCGCACTAGTTGCGTATCCGCAGTTTATGCGGCATACTCGCCGGCATGACACCTGATCCGAAGTCCCTCGATGCTGTCCGCGACGCGCTTGCCGCCGCGGCCGACCTCGATGCCGACGAGGCGCTGCCGCACCTGCGGGAGGCGGCAGACCGGCTGACCGCGCTCATCGACGAGTCGATGGCTGAGGCGCTGCTCCAGGGGAAGGTGTCGCTGCGCTCGGCGGGCGCGCGGGCCGGCATGACCGAGAACGCCGTACCCCCCCGGCTGGCCCGGACCCAGGCCCTGGGTGCCTACGCCAACGAGGACGGCCGCGTCACCGCGGCCGGGATCGAGCGCGCCAAGTACGACCACGAGTCGGGAACGCCGAAGCCGGCCCCCGCGCCCGCGGCCCAACCCATGCGGTTCAAACCGCGCCGCCCGAGCTCCTGACCGGAGACGGGCCCGACCGAAGGAGTTCCCGATGACCAGATCCGACCTGACCCACCTCTACTTCCTGCTCGACCGCAGCGGCTCGATGCAGTCCATCAAGTCCGACATCGAGGGCGGTTTCGCGGCCTTCGTCGATCAGCAGCGCAACGGCGTCGGCGAGTGCCGGGCCACGCTGGCGCAGTTCGACGACGTCTACGAGGAGGTGTACGCCGACCGGCCGGTCGCCGACGTACCCCCACTGGACCTGCAGCCTCGCAACATGACCGCGCTTCACGACGCGATGGGCCGGCTGATCACCGACGCCGGCGCGAAGCTCGACGCGATGCCCGAAAGTGAGCGGCCGGGCACGGTGATCGTGGCGATCATGACCGACGGCCTGGAGAACGCCAGCAAGGAGTGGAGCGGCGCCTCGATCAAGGCCCTGGTCAACCAGCAGACAGCGCAGTACGGCTGGACGTTCATGTACATGGGCGCCGACCAGGACGCCGTGGAGGTGGGTGCGTCTCTCGGGGTCGACAGGCACCTGGCGGTCACCTACTCGCGGGGCAAGTCGCGAGAGGCGATGGGCGTGGCGTCGGGCAAGATCGCCCGGCTCCGTCAGGCCCGGATCAGCGCTCCGGCCGCGCCGATGGAGGCGTTCACCGACGAGGAGAGGGCCTCGCTGACCGAGTAGCCACCAGCCGACGATTCGTCTGCGGTCGCCAGCGGGGAATTCGCGGTCAGACCGCAGACGAATCGGGGGCGGGGCTACTTGGGCGGCATCCGGATGCCGCCGTCGACGCGCACCACTTCGCCGTTCATGTAGGAGTTGGTCAGGCACTCGAGGACCATGCTGGCCAGTTCCTCGGGGACGCCGAGGCGCTTCGGGAACAGCACGCTCTCGCCGAGCTTGGCCTTGAACGCCTCGGACTCCGGGCCCTCGCCATAGATCGGGGTGTCCACCAGTCCCGGCGCGACGGTGTTGAGCCGGATGCCCGCGGCCGAGAGGTCGCGGGCGACCGGGAGGGTCATGCCGACCACGCCGCCCTTGGAGGCGGAGTACGACGCCTGGCCGATCTGGCCGTCGAACGCGGCCACGCTGGACAGGTTGACGATGGCGCCGCGCTGGCCGTCCTCGTCGGGCTCGTTGCGGCTCATCACGCTGGCGGCTTGCCGCACCACGTCGAAGGTGCCGATGAGGTTGATCGCGACGACCTTCTTGAACGCGTCGAGGTCGTGCGCGGACTCGATCTGGCCGTCCCGGCCGATGGTCCGCTGGGCCCAGCCGATGCCGGCGGAGTTGACCACCGCGCGCAGCGGGGCGATCTCCGCGGCGGCGTTCACCGCGGCAGTGATCTGCTCGGTCTGGGTCACGTCGACCAGGGCGAAGACGCCCTTGATCTCCTCGGCGAGCGCCTCGCCCTTGTCGGCCTGGAGGTCGGCGACCACGACGGTCGCGCCCTCGGCGGCGAGCTGACGGGCGACCGCGGCGCCGATGCCCGACGCGGCGCCGGTGACGATGGCGGAGCTGTTGCTGATGTCCATGGGCCGGAGCATAGGGGTGGCCACAGGGTCTGATCGGTGAGGGCTGGCAGGGTGGAGACCGTGGACGCTCCCTCCCGGCCGCCGTTCCGCGCGAACGGCGCCTTGACCTCCGGCCTGACCGTGGCGGTCGTGCTGGCGTGGCTCAACGGGCTGCTGGTCCGCACGGTCAGCGTCGACGTGCAGTTCTTCGGCGAGACCGCCGACCGCAGCGACTACCGCGTGGCGGCCGGAGCGGGGCTGATGACGGCGGTGCTGCTGCTGGCCGGCGTCGTCGCGCTGAACGTGCTCGGCGCCCCGCGCTGGCTGCTCTTCCTGACCGGCGCCGGGGTCGGCACCCAGCTGGCCCTGGGCGGCACCGCCTGGTGGAGCTCCCGCGCCGTCGACGACACCGTCGTCCTCACGAAGTCGGTCTGGGACGGGGTCGTGGACGTGTTCGTCTTCCCCGGGTCGTGGCTGCTGCTCGTGGTGTTGGTGCTCGCGGTGGTGGTCGCGGTCACAGGTCGGTCGTCCCGCGCGCCACGATGACGGCCGGCCCGGTGAGCAGCACGCGGTCGTCCGCGGTCCAGGTGACCGTGAGGGTCCCGCCCGGTACGTCGACCCGGTAGGCCACGTCGTTCCCGTCGCGGCGTACGTCGTGCGCCATGCAGGCAGCCACCATCGCCGCACAGGCGCCAGTCCCGCAGGAGCGCGTTTCGCCCGAACCGCGCTCGTGCACGCGCATCGCGATGTGGAGGCCCTCGCCGCGCTCCACGACGAACTCCACGTTCACGCCGTCCGGGTAGACGGCCGGGTCGTGGATGGGCGGTTCGAGCAGAGCACCGGCCTCGTCGAGGTCCTGAACGAACACCACAGCATGTGGGTTGCCCATGTCGACGTGCAGCGCTTCGAACTCCCGGTCACCCACTCGGACCGTGGTCTCGCCGAGGAGCTTCGGGGTGCCCATGTCGACGGTGATCAGGTCGCCGTCGACCGTCAGCGTCTTCACGCCGTCGCGGGTGTCCACCCGGATCGGCGCCGACCCGTCGGCGAGGTCCTCGTCGACCAGGTAGCGCACGAACAGCCTGATGCCGTTGCCACACATCTCCGAGAAGGAGCCGTCGGAGTTGCGGTAGTCCATGACCCACTCCGCGTCTGGACCGGAGGCCCGGACCACTCGCAGCACGCCATCGCCCCCGATCCCGGCCCGCCGGTCGCAGAGCGCGCGCGCTCGTTCGGCCATCAGCTGGTCTGAGAGCTCGCCGTGCACGGTGCCGTCGGGGTCGGGCAGCAGGACGAAGTCGTTCTCGGTGCCGTGGCCCTTGAGGAAGGGGTAGTCGGTCACTGTTCGCTCACTGGGCGTAGAGGCCCTTCGCGTAGTTCTCGGGCGTGTAGTAGTCGTCCAGCTGCTCGACGGTCATGCCGCTCCGCTCGACCTCCTTGGCGATCAGCGCGCGCCGGGGGACCTTGGCCTCGGGGTCCCACGTCCCCGGCTTCCAGATCCCGGAGCGGAGGAACGCCTTCGCGCAGTGGAAGAAGATGTCGTCGATCTCGACGACCACCGCGAGCACCGGCCGGTGTCCCTTGACCACCAGGTCGTCGAAGAACGGCGCGTCGCTGACCAGCCGGGCCCGTCCGTTGATCCGCAGCGTGTCGCCTCGGCCGGGGATCAGGAAGTTCAGCCCGACGTGCGGGTTGACCAGGATGTTCTTGTACCCGTCGGCCCGCTTGTTGCCCGGCCGCTCCGCGATCGCGATGGTGCGGTCGTCGATGACGTGCACGAGCTGGCCGGGCGGGTCGCCCTTCGGGGAGGCGTCACAGTTGCCGTCCCGGTCGGAGGTCGCCATCACGCAGAACGGCGACGCGGCCAGCCAGTCGCGGTCGACCGGGAGCAACGCCGGCCGGCCCTTGTTGGCGGTCCGCTCGAGCGGCGTACCGAGCAGCCCGACGAGCTCGTCGACGGTGTCGATCGTGGTCCAGGACTCGGTGTCGGCGGGTGTGCTCACACCTCCAGCGTAGGGCTGTGGACGGCGGCGGCGCGATTCAGTTCCAGCCGCGCCTCACCTGGTTTCGAGACGGTCGCTGCGCGACCTCCTCAACCACCGTCAGACGGTCGCTGCGCGACCTCCTCAACCACCGGTGGTTGAGGAAGGCGCGCTAGCGCCTGTCTCGAAACCACCGCAAGGATGGGCTGGGAGGTGACCGCCTCGCGACCTCCTCAACCACCGGTGGTTGAGGACGGCGCGCTAGCGCCTGTCTCGAAACCACCGCAAGGATGGGCTGGGAGGTGACCGCCTCGCGACCTCCTCAACCACCGGTGGTTGAGGAAGGCGCGCTAGCGCCTGTCTCGAAACCACCGCAAGGATGGGCTGGGAGGTGACCCCCTCGCGACCTCCTCAACCACCGTCAGTCGGGCTTCACCACCGTCGCCGCTCCCCCGCCACGCCGCGTCGGCTCGGCCGCGACCGTGAGCAGCTTGCCCGGGCCGAACTCGATCGCGGTGGCCGCGCCGATCTCCGCCGCGGACGTGCCGGGTGCCCCGGCCGCCGCGAACGCGTGGCCGAGCGCGGTCAGGGCCGCGCCGTAGAGGTCGATGTAGCCCTGTTCGGCACTGACCGGGGTCCGGTTGGACGGCGCAGCACGGGGTGCCGCGATCGCCTGCTCCAGCGTCATCCCGAGGTCGAGCCGGTTGACCAGGATCCTGAGCACCGTGGTGATGATCGTGGAGCCACCCGGCGAACCGAGCGCCAGCACGGGCTTCCCGCCCTCCAGGACGATCGTCGGCGACATCGAGCTCCGCGGCCGCTTGCGGGGCTCGATCCGGTTGGGGTCGGCCGGGTCGTAGACCGTCGTGAAGTCGGTCAGCTCGTTGTTGAGCAGGAACCCGCGGCCCGGCAGCACGATCCCGGAGCCGCCGGTCTGCTCGATGGTCAGCGTGTACTCGACGACGTTGCCGTCCTTGTCGGCGACCGTGAGGTTGGTGGTCTCGACGTTCTCGGTGTCGGAGGCCACCTCGCCCCTGCTGGTCGGGGTGGCGCAGTTGCCATCGGCCGCCGCGACGTTGCCCGCGGGAACCGGTGGCGTGAAGGCGAGCGCGGGGTTGATCTGGCAGGCCCGCTCCGCGGCGTAGGTGTCGGAGAGCAGGGTGTCGACCGGGACGCTCTGGTCGCCGACGTACTTGGCGCGGTCGGCGAAGGCCAGGTGGGCGGCCTCGATGATCAGGTGCTGCACCTGCGCGGGCGGGAGTGACTTCAGGTCGTAACGCTCGAGGATGTTGAGCGCCTCCCCGACCGTGGTGCCTCCGCTGGAGGACGGCGGCATGCCGTAGACGTCCAGCCCCCGGTAGCCGACGTGCGTGGGCCGGTGCTGGATGACGTCGTACGCCCTGAGGTCGCTCACCCGCATCTTGCCCGTGGGCACCGGCAGGTCGGTGCGGCCGCTCAGCGGTGGCTTGCGCGTGGTCTTGGCCAGCTCCCGGGCCAGCGGGCCGCGGTAGAACGCCCGGATGCCGCGCTCCGCGAGCAGGTCGTAGGTGTCGGCCAGGTGCGGGTTGCGGAAGGTGCTGCCGACCTTCGGCGCCTTGCCGTGCCGCAGGAACAGCTTGCGGGACGACGTGAACGTGTTGAACCGCTCGGCGTTGTCGTCGGTCTGCTGGTTGAACGTCTTGTCGACCCTGAAACCGTTGCGGGCCAGGGCGCTCGCCGGCGCCAGCAGCTCGGCCAGGGACATCGACCCCCACCGGGTGAGCGCGGCCTGCCAGGTGGCCGGCGTGCCGGGAACACCGACCGACACGCCGCTGGTGACCAGCTCGGGAGTGAAGTTGTAGGGCTTGCCGGTGGCCGGGTCGATGAACGCGTCGTGCTCCATGGCCGCCGGGGCGGTCTCGCGGCCGTCGAGCGTCTTGACCTTCTTCTTCTTGGCGTCGTAGTAGACGAAGTAGCCGCCACCGCCGATTCCGGCGCTGTACGGCTCGGTGACGCCGAGCGCGGCCGCGGTGGCGATCGCGGCGTCGACGGCGTTGCCGCCCTTCTTCAGCACCCGGAGGCCGATCCGGGACGCGGAGGGGTCGACCGAGGTGACCGCGCCGCCGCGGCCGGTGACGGTGGCCTTGCGCGGCGTCTCCTGTGCGCGCTGGCCTTTGGGTGCGGGTGGGGCCGCCGCTGATTCGGCGACGGGCACCTGGAGCGCGCTCACGGCGAGCGCGGCGGCCAGGGTGGGGACGAGCAGATGCGTACGACGCATGGGGGACCTCCCGAGATCGCCCCCACGGTAACCAACGGTGCTGGTGTTACTCCCGGCGGCGGAGGCCCGGGTGGGTGCGGAGCACCGGCAACAGCAGCGTGCGCGGGGTGACCTGGGCGAAAGCGGCCGCGACCCGGTTGGCGGCACCCGGGATGACGACCATGCGACCGCGGTCCATTCCCTCGACCGCCGCCTTGGCCACCTCGACGGCATCGACCCACATCACCGACGGCAGCGCCTTCTCGGCCTCCTCCTTGGTGAACCCGGCCCGCTCGCCGAAACCGGTCTGCACGGGTCCCGGGCACAGGCAGGTCGCGGTGACCCCGCTGCCCTTGAGCTCGCCGACCAGGGACTGGGTGTAGGAGAGGACGAACGCCTTCCCGGCGCCGTACGCCGCCTGCCCGGGCAACGGCTGGAACGCCGCGGTGGAGGCGACGTTGAGGAGCGCGCCCCGGCCGCGCTCGACCATGCCGGGCAGCAGCCGGCTGCACAGGTCCACGACCGCGGCGACGTCCACCTCGATCATCGTCAGCTCGGCCTCGGGGTCGGACTCGGAGACCCGGCCCATCGTCGAGAAGCCGGCATTGTTGACGAGGATGTCCGGGGTCAGCCCGAGCTGGGCGATCCGGTCCGGGAGCGCGGCGCGGGCCGGGCGGTCGGCCAGGTCGGCGGACAGTACGTCGGCCGCGCCGCCCGCCGCGACGATCTCGTCGGCCAGCGACCGCAGCTTGTCCTCGCTGCGCGCCACGAGGACCAGCCGGTGGCCGCGGTCGGCCAGCTCGCGAGCGATCTCGGCGCCGATGCCGGAGGAGGCGCCGGTGACGACAGCCGCACGGTCGGGGCCGGGCGTGGGCAGGCTCATGAGGGTTGAGACTAGGTGCGCGGCCCCACCACGTCGTACCGAGCGGCGATGAACGCCTTGTTCTGGTGCACCTCGGCCAGCCGGAGGTCGAAGCGGCGCGGGAACAGCGGCCGCCCGGCGCCGAGGGTGACCGGCGCGATGTAGCAGATCAGCTCGTCCAGCTTGCCGGCCTCGGCGAACTGGGCGGCCAGGTCGCCACCGCCGACCACCCAGACGTCCTTGCCGTCGGCCGCGGCCACCAGCTCGTCGTGCAGCGTCGCGACGTCGCCCTGCGCGAAGCGGACGTCGGCGCCTTCGATTCCTGGGTGCTCGCGGTGGCTGACCACCCAGGCCGGCATGTCGTAGGGCCAGGACTCGCCCGACTCGGCGTTGTGCCGCAGGATCCATTCGTACGTCGTCGCGCCCATCACGATCGAGCCGATGCGGGCGATGAACTCCTCGTAGTTGAGCGGCCCCTTCTCGTCCTGGTCCTGGACGAACAGCCAGTCCAGCGAGTCGTTCTCGTCGGCGAGGTAGCCGTCGAGCGTGGTGGCGGTGTAGTAGGTCGTGCGGGTCACTGGTCGATCCCCGCGGGCTCGCCGTGCCTGGCCCGGAGCCAGTTGATCGGGTCGCCGCTGCCGACCTCGAGTCCGCACGCCCGGATCAGCTGCCGCGCGAGCTGCCGTCTGTGCGCCGAGAACGTCAGCACGTGCGCGATCACGCTGCTCATGATGAAGCTCTCCGGCGGGTCGCACAGGGCGTCGATCAGCCGGTCGTCCCAGGCACCGCGCCGGTCGATGTCGCGCACGGTGGCCAGCCAGCGCGCGGCCGCGTCGTCGTGCCGGTCGAGCAGAGTGCCGACGTCATCGGCCCGATCCGGCGGGAAGTCCGTGCCCTCGATCGCGGCCAGCCAGACCTCCTTGGTGAACACCAGGTGGGTGAGCAGGTCGGCCACCGACTCGTCCTTGCCGTCGAAGCCGAGCACCGTGTTGCCGGGCAGATGGGGGCGCCGGTAGTCCTCGTCGGACAGCTGCTTGGCCAGCTCCAGCAGGGAGCGAACGTCGTCGAGATCGTGCTCGACCAGCTGTTCGGTCAGTGGGCTCATGGTCTGCTCCTTTGCGTGCACCCACAGCGACGTGGGCGGGTGGAAGTGGATCCCGTTGGGGGCTGGCAGCCAATGGCCGCCGGAGCCGTTGGTGACGGCGCTCGGCACGTGCCCGTACGCCTTGGCGAACGCCCGGCTGAAGCCCTCGACGGACTCGTAGCCGGCCTCGAAGGCGGTGTCGGTCACCGACGCGCCCTGGCGCAGCTGCCAGGCCGCCCGCTCCAGCATCACCCGGCGCCTCATGCCGACCGGCGGCTCACCGGCGATCCGGGAGAGCTGGCGGCTGAAGTGGTAGGGCGACGAGTAGGCGCCGCCGGCCATGTCGTCGAGGGTGTGGTTGTCCTCGTCGAGCACCGCGTCCAGCAGCTCCCGCAGCCGGTCGCGGCCGGCGTACTCCTCGCTCATGCGACCAGTCTGACGTGATCCACGGACGTGGGGCCCGACCGATCTTGCTCAGACCGCTGCGATGGCCCGGAGGGCCTTGTCGACCAGCTCCGGGTCGTCGTGCCGGAGCCAGATGATGCGCGGGTCCTTGCGGAACCACGAGTCCTGGCGCCGCGCGAACCTCCGGGTCGCGGTGACGGTCTGCTCCTTGGCCTCCGCCTCGGTGAGCTCGCCACGCAGATGGGCGACCACCTCGCGGTAGCCGATCGCCCGTGGTGCCGTCCGGCCCTCGGCCAGCCCGTGGTCGAGGAGGTGGCGGACCTCGTCGACGAACCCGGAGCTGAACATGCCGTCCACCCGCTCGGTGATCCGCCTGTCGAGGGTCTCGCGGTCGATGTCCACGCCGATCTGGACGGTGTGCGGGTCGACGTACTCGAGATGCGGCAGGCTGGCGCTGAACGGTCGACCGGTCAGCTCGACCACCTCGAGGGCACGGACGATCCGGCGGCCGTTCTCGGGCAAGATGCGCGCGGCCGCGTCGGGGTCCCGCCCGGCGAGCACGGTGTGCAGCGCGGCCGGGCCGCGCTCGGCGAGCTGTTGCTCCCAACGCTCGCGGACGTCGTCGTCGGTGCCCGGGAAGTCGAACCGGTCCAGGATCGCCCGGGTGTAGAGCGCCGAGCCACCGACGAGCACGGGCGTCGTACCGGCCCCGCGGAGCCGCTCGATGACGCCGCGGGCCCAGTCCTGGAACTCGGCCACGGTGGCGGGTTCGCGGACGGTGAGGGTGTCGAGGAGGTGGTGCGGGATGCCGCGACGCTCGCTGGTCGGGAGCTTGGCGGTGCCGACGTCCATCCCTCGGTAGACCTGCATCGCGTCGGTGTTGACCACCTCGCCCCCGAGCCGCTCGGCGAGGTCCAGGGAGAGGCCGGTCTTGCCCGACGCGGTGGCGCCGACGACAGCCACGATCGGGACCTTGGTCAGGGGTCGTGGCATGTGGTTAGTGTGGCAAGCGCGTGGCGCCATCGGGGCGTCCCCAGAGCACTAGGAGCACGGTATGGGCTTCCTCGACGACGCCAAGGACAAGATCCAAGACCTTCTCGACGGCAACGACGACAAGGTCGAGGACGGCATCGACAAGGCTGCCGACGTCGCCGACGACAAGACCGGCGGCGACTACACCGACCAGATCGACGGTGGGGCCGAGCAGGCCAAGGACGCGCTGGGCGTCGACGAGCCGGCTGCTCCGGCCGCTCCCGAGGCTCCGGCTGACGAGACCATGCCCCCGGCTCCTCCCGCCTGATCGCCGAGGTCACCGCTTCCTCGTGACGTCGGTCGGGATCGAGGAGCGGTTCGTCGTCGTCCCGGCGGCCTACGTGTTCCTGCTGCGTGACGGAGCGAACGGACCGGAGGTGCTGCTACAGCTGCGCCGGAACACCGGCTACATGGACGGCTACTGGGCGGCGGCCGCCGCCGGACACGTCGAGAAGGGTGAGACGGCGTACGACGCCGCCCGTCGCGAGGCGCGCGAGGAGATCGACGTCGACGACCTGCACCTGTCGTTCGTGACCACGATGCAGCGCACCCGGGGCGGCGAGCCGATCGACGAGCGGGTGGACTTCTTCTTCACCGCGTGGTCGTGGTCCGGAGACCCCCGCATCGTCGAGCCGGCCAAGTGCGCCGAGCTCGCGTGGTTCCCACTGGATGCGCTGCCGGATCCGGTGGTGCCGCACGAGCTGCGGGTGCTGCACGGCATCATCGGCGGTGACGTGCCGCCGTACACGACGTTCGGATGGGAACCAGGAGAGATCGATGAGTGACGACCAACCGACCCAGACCGGGGAGCTCGGAGCGATGCCGGATGCCGAGATCGAGCCCGGCGAGCCCAACCCCGGCGGCGTGGACGCCCTGCCTGACGAGCCGGACAACGTCGCGGCCGACCTCGACCCGGAGAAGAACCCGGCCGTCGACGAGTCGCCCGACCCGCTCAAGGAGGCCTTCTCCGAGAGCGAGGACACCGACACCGAGGCGACCAAGTCCGACGACTCCGGCGAGGACGTGTCGCCCGAGGATGAGTCCCCGGCCTGAGCCCGGGTACCGCTCTCTCATGAGCGGACACGAGCACGAGACCGACATCCGCGACTCGACGCCGAACTCGACCGGGCCGGATCGCGCCGCCGGCGGCATGGGTGTCAGCAGCGAGCGCGAGGGTCACACCGGGCCGCGACAGGTCGCTACCGACGGCGTGAACGACACCTCGCCCGCCGATCCCGACCCCGACGCCGACGTTCCGCCCGAGCAGTCCGCGGGCGGCGTCGAGGAGAACCCGGACCCGGGCATCCCGCCTGCCGCCGGCTACCCGAGCCTGGACCCGCGCTCGAAGGACAAGCCGTACAAGGACGCCGAGGGCTGAGCCTCTCGGTGGTTGAGGAGGTCGTTCTGCGACCGTCTCGAAACCACGGAAGCATGCGCTGGGACTTGACCCAGTGATCCAGCCCCAGCCCAAGGTCACCGGGTTTCGAGACAGGCGCTAGCGCGCCTTCCTCAACCAGCGGTCGTGCGCTAGCGCGCCTTCCTCAACCAGCGGTCGTGCGCCAGCGCGCCTTCCTCAACCAGCGGTAGTGCGCCAGCGCGCCTTCCTCAACCAGCGGTAGTGCGCCAGCGCGCCTTCCTCAACCAGCGGTAGTGCGCCAGCGCGCCTTCCTCAACCAGCGGTAGTGCGCTAGCGCGCCTTCCTCAACCAGGGGTAGTGCAGCCGGTCGCCTCTGGCAGTGGTGCCGGTTCGCCGATGGTCGGCATGCCGAGACCCACGCCGACGGGCTCCGGTGCCTTGGTCCGCGCCATCCACGCATCGCCCGACCTCGTCCGTCGTACGTCGACGGGGCCGTCGGCGACCAGGTGGTGCGGGGCGGCGTAGGTGATCCCGACGGTGGCGACGTCGCCGGGGCGAACCTCGACGTCGGGCGTGGTGAAGTGGACGAGCCGGTTGTCGGGCGCGCGGCCGGAGAGGCGGTGGGTGGCGGCGTCCTTGCGGCCCTCGCCCTCGGCGACCATGACGTCGAAGCGGCGACCGACCTGACGCTTGTTCTCGGACCAGGCGACGTCGTCGGCCAGGGCGACGAGCCGCTGGTAGCGGTCCTTCACGACGGCCGGCTCGATCTGGTCGGGGAGCGTGGCCGCCGGTGTGCCGGGGCGCTTGGAGTACTGGAACGTGAAGGCGCCGGAGAACCGCGCGCGCTCCACCACGTCGAGGGTGGCCTGGAAGTCAGACTCGGTCTCACCGGGGAAGCCGACGATGATGTCGGTGGTGATCGCGGCGTCGGGGATCGCGGCGCGGACCCGGTCGATGATGCCGAGGTACTTGTCCTGGCGGTAGGAGCGACGCATCGCCTTCAGCACCCGGTCTGAGCCGGACTGCAGCGGCATGTGCAGGCTCGGCATCACGTTGGGCGTCTCGGCCATCGCCTCGATGACGTCGTCGGTGAACTCGGCGGGGTGCGGGCTGGTGAAGCGGACCCGCTCCAGCCCCTCGATCCCGCCGCAGGCACGCAGCAGCTGGGAGAACGCCTGCCGGTCCCCGAACTCGACGCCGTAGGCGTTGACGTTCTGGCCGAGCAGCGTGATCTCGCTGACCCCCTCGCCCACCAGCGCCTCGATCTCGGCCAGGATCTCGCCGGGCCGGCGGTCCTTCTCCTTGCCGCGCAGCGCCGGGACGATGCAGAACGTGCAGGTGTTGTTGCAGCCGACAGACACCGACACCCAGGCGGCGTACGCCGACTCGCGCTTGGTCGGCAGCGTCGAGGGGAACACGTCGAGCGACTCGAGGATCTCGACCTGCGCCTCGTCGTTGGCCCGCGCGCGGTCGAGCAGCGCGGGCAGCGACCCGATGTTGTGGGTCCCGAAGACGACGTCCACCCAGGGCGCCTTCTGGGTGATGGTGGCGCGGTCCTTCTGAGCGAGGCAGCCGCCGACCGCGATCTGCATGCCGGGCCGCTTCGCCTTGACCGGCGCCAGGTGGCCGAGGTTGCCGTAGAGCTTGTTGTCCGCGTTCTCGCGCACCGCGCAGGTGTTGAAGACGACCACGTCCGGCTCCTCGCCGGACGGCGCACTCTGCCGATCGAAGGGGGCGTACCCCGCCTCCTCGAGCAGACCGCTGAGCCGCTCGGAGTCGTGGACGTTCATCTGGCACCCGTAGGTGCGGACCTGGTAGGTGCGCATGACCGGTCAAGGGTAGGCCGGTTCGACCCGGTGCCCGATTCTTCGGGGCCATACTCGACGCGTTCTGCGCACGTCTGGTTCTGATGACGACAACGGCGTTAGCGTGCCTCACCGGTCCCCCAGCCACATGAGGTGCGCCAATGCCCTACCTGATCGAGAACGCCGACAGCCTGATGGTCCTGGGCGACACCGAGGGCATCCTCGGCATGAAGCGGATGGAGAAGGCCATCAACAAGATCGAGTCGGACGGATACCTGCTCAAGTTCGTCAGCGACGGCTACTTCGTCTTCCACAAGCAGGGCGGCTGGGGCGGATCGACGTAGCCTCGGGGCATGTTCCTGCCGAGCATCCCTCGGGATGTGGATGACGAGACCTACCGCAGGATCGCGCGCTCGTTCTACGTCGTCCGGATGGTGCGCTACGCCCTGCTGCTCGTCTTCTTCGTGGTGTTCCTGGTCGCCGTCGAGCTCAAGGGGTGGTCGTCGGCGGCCGCTGTTGCCGTCGTCATCGCGCTGGTCGCTGTCGTGGCGCTGATGGTGGTGACCCGGCGCCGCTACCTCAGTGGGCAGCGGGCTCGGCCGTCGCCGACTTCGGCGTCACCCACAGGTTGATCACGCCTTCGATCACGACGGTGCCGTCCTTGCGTACGCCGCGGACGCGGACCGGCAGATCCGGGTCGTCGGAGATCCACTGGCCGGCGTCCGTCTCGGCGACGCAGGTGATGTCGCCGCTGGCCTTCGCCGTGTAGGAGACCCGCATCCCCTTTGGGATCCACCGTTTCTCCGCGGGGATCGTCACCTCGGCCAGCGCCCCCATCGCGGCCTCGAGCCCGTTGCACAGGGCGATCGCGTGCACGGTGCCGATGTGATTGTGGACGCCGCGGCGGTCCGGGATCACCAGCTCGGCGTGGTTGGGCTCGATGACGGTGAACCGCGGCCGGATCGAGAAGAAGTACGGCGCCTTCTGGGTGAACGCCAGCGAGAACGCGCGGGCCCCGAGTAGCGGCCCGACCACGGGCACCGCGCGGGACTTCTGCCACAGGGAGAGGACCTGGCTCATGACCCCATGTTACTCACGAGTAGGCACGTGGACCTAGGCCAGGGTCCTAGGCCAGGGACAGGAAGTACCGCTCCAGCTGGTCGAGGTCCTCTTCGGAGACGGCGCCGACACGAGCCGCCTCGCGCAGCTCTGCCGCGATGATCGCGAAGCCGGCACGGTCGAGCGCCCGGGAGACGGCCTTGAGCTGGTTCACGATCTCCTGGAGGTCTCGGCCCTCCTCCAGCATGCGGAGCACGCCGGACAGCTGTCCCTGCGCGCGCTTGATGCGGTTCACGACCTGCGTCGTACCTGTGGACGTCGGTGTGGCTGCCTGAGTCACGCCAGCATCACCCCCCGAGTAGACGTCTCTTTGTTGACAGTCTCGCCCGTCCAACGTTGTGTCAACCGGGCGGTTACGGTTCGAGGGACATTGGTGCAGGTCAGGCCAGAAGTTCGACCCGGTTGCCGTGTGCATCCCCCGTGTGCATTCTCCGGTACCCCGGGAAGGTGTCCTGCTCACATCGGTCCACCGCGAACCCCAGCCGCACCAGGCGTTCGACGACCTGCTCGAGCGTCGCCTCGTCGGCCAGCAGGAAGGCCGGATGCGCCTTCTGGGCCGGAGCGAACGGCTCCTCAACGCCCACGTGCAGCTCGGCGGTGATGGTGCCGTCAGGGGCGACGGAGCGGAACCAGACGCCGCCCCGACCGGCCAGCTCGACGGGCTTCTCGACCTCGGTGAGCCCGAGCCCGTCTCGGTAGAACCGGCGCGCGGCGTCCTCACCGCCGCGCGGGCAGGCGACCTGGACGTGGTGCAGGCGAATGCTCGTCACGCCGGCACCCGGGCCACCGCGAAGACCCGCCGGAACGGCAGCAGCACGGTGCCGTCGGCACGGAGCGGGTACGCCGCCGCCAGCCGTCTCTTGAACTCCGTCTCGAACGAGGCCCGCAGGTCCTCCGGGAGCGCCTGCAAGGTCGGACGGGCGCCGGTGCCCGACACCCAGGTGAAGACCGGGTCGGGTCCGCTGAGGACGTGCAGGTACGTCGTCTCCCAGGTGTCGACTACGCAGCCGGCCGCGGTCAGGGCGTCGTAGTAGTCCGCCGGGTCGTGCGAGTCGGGCACCGCGACGCCCGCCGTGAACATGGCGTACGGCGCCTCGGCGGCCAGCTCGCGTCGGATGGTGTGGCTCGGCTCGTCGAAGTTGCCCGGCACCTGGAAGGCGAACCAGCCGGCCGGCGCCACCGCCGCGACCAGAGACGACAGCAGCTCGAGGTGGCCAGGCACCCACTGCAGCGTCGCGTTGGACACCAGGACGTCGACCGGACGCTCGGGGCGCCAGTCGCGCAGGTCCGCCACGTCGTAGTCCACGCGCTGACCGAGACCGCGCGCCTTCTCGATCATCTCCGGGCTGGAGTCGAGGCCGACCACGTGTGCGTCCGGCCACCGCTCGGCGAGCAGGCCGGTGAGGTTCCCCGGACCGCAGCCCAGGTCGACCACCTCGCGCGGTGCGGGCGGCGCCGACCCGGGCGAGCAGCTCGACGAAGGGCCGGCCGCGCTCGTCGGCGTAGGTGAGGTAGCGGTCCGGGTCCCAGGTGTGCGCCATCGCAGCTTCCCAACTATCTTGACATCAAGACACATCCATCGTGACTCGCGAAGTGTCTCGATGTCAAGAATCTCGATGGATCGCGTTATTCTTGGGGCCATGCGGGACGAGGTCGACGAGCTCACCGAGGCCTGGGCGCGCGAGCGTCCGGACCTCGAGCTGGGGCCGGTCGCGGTGTTCAGCCGGATCTCGCGGCTGGCGCGCCACCTCGACCTCGCCCGTCGCGAGGCGTTCAGCGCCCACGACATCGAGTCGTGGGAGTTCGACGTGCTCGCCGCGCTGCGCCGCGCCGGCGCGCCGTACGAGCTCTCCCCAGGGCGGCTGCTGCGCGCCACCCTGGTCACCAGCGGGACCATGACCAACCGGGTCGACCGGCTGGCCGACCGCGGTTTCGTCGAGCGGCACCCGGACCCGGACGACCGCCGC
The DNA here is from genome assembly GCA_963765915.1 of uncultured Actinomycetota bacterium. Classification (GTDB taxonomy): domain Bacteria; phylum Actinomycetota; class Actinomycetes; order Propionibacteriales; family Nocardioidaceae; genus Nocardioides. The sequence goes on from CAVXYB010000010.1 coordinate 68,711, forward strand.
GGGGTGATCGTGCGGCTGACCCCCGAGGGGAAGACCGCCGTGGACGGCGCCTTCACCGCGCTGATCGAGGCCGAGAAGGCATTCCTGGCCGAGCTTCCGGCCCCCGAGCAGAAGCAGCTCGCCGGGCTGCTGCGGCGGTTGCTCACGCCGTTCGGCTCGGGATAGTCCACGACGTTTCCGCCACGCTTCATGCGTACGCCGTGTCGGAAACGTCTGGGACTATCGGGGGGCCCGGCTACTCCAGCGCCTCGGCGACCTCGAGCCACTCGGTCTCCAGCGCGCCGCGTTCTGCGGCGAGAGCCTGGAGCTCGGCGCCGAGCCTGGTCAGCAGCTCGTAGTCCTGCCCGGCCTCGATGATCGCGGCGTTCAGCTCGGCCTCGCGGGCGGCGACCCGCGCCAGCTGGCGGTCGATCCGGGCCATCGCCTTGCGGGCCGCGCGCTCCTCGGCCGAGCCTGTGGACGCCTTCTGGACATTTCGCGCGTCCCCCGTCGCCGAGTCGGGGTTACTGCGCATCAGTAACCCCGACTCGGCGTCGTGGAGGGCTTGCAGACGGCGCTCGAGGTACTCGTCGACGCCGCGGGGGAGCATGGAGATCTGCCCGTCGTCGAGCAGTGCCCAGACCGTGTCAACGGTGCGCTCGAGGAAGTAGCGGTCGTGGGAGACCACGACCAGGGTCCCGGGCCACCCGTCGAGGAAGTCCTCGAGCACCGTGAGCGTCTCGATGTCGAGGTCGTTGGTCGGCTCGTCGAGGAGCAGAACGTTGGGCTCGCTGAGCAGCAGCCGCAGCAGCTGGAACCGACGAAGCTCACCACCGGACAGGTCACCCAACCGGGCAGTGAGCCGGTCGCCGGTGAAGCCGAACCGCTCCAGGAGCGCGGACGCGGTGACCTCGCCGTCGGTGGTCTTGGTGACCCGGCGGATCGACTCGACGGTGGCCAGCACGCGAGCCTCGGGATCGAGCTCGTCGAGCTGCTGGGTCAGGTGCTCGATCGCGACCGTGCGCCCGTGCCGGACCCGTCCTGCCATCGGTGTGAGCTCGCCGGCCAGCAGCGCCAGGACCGAGCTCTTGCCCGCACCGTTCACGCCGACCAGCCCGACCCGGTCCCCCGGGCCGAGCCGCCAGGTCGCGTGGGTGAGCAACAGCCGATCGCCCCGGGTGAGGTCGACGTCCTCGACGTCGATGACGTCCTTGCCGAGCCGCTGCGTCGCGAACCGCTGCAGCTCCAGCCGGTCGCGCGGTGGAGGGACGTCGTCGATGAGGGCGTTGGCCGCCTCGATGCGGAACTTGGGCTTGGACGTCCGGGCCGGCGGTCCCCGGCGCAGCCACGCCAGCTCCTTGCGGACCAGGCCCTGTCGGCGCTGCTCGGTGGCCGCCGCCTGCCGCTGCCGCTCCGCCTGGGCCAGGACGTACGACGCGTAGCCGCCCTCGTAGACGTCGACGACGCCGTCGTGGACCTCCCAGGTCCACTGGCAGACCGCGTCCAGGAACCACCGGTCGTGGGTGACCACGACCAGCGCCGAGGTACGGCGGGCCAGGTGGTCGGCCAGCCACGCGACGGCCTCGACGTCGAGGTGGTTGGTGGGCTCGTCGAGGACGACGAGGTCGTGCGAGCCCAGCAGAAGCGCGGCCAGCGAGCAGCGGCGCCGCTCGCCGCCGCTCAGGCCGGCCACGGCCCGGTCGAGTGTGACGCCGGCGAGCAGCACCTCGACCACCTCGCGGGTCCGCGGGTCGGCGGCCCACTCGTGGTCGGAGCGCCCGGCCAGCACCGCCTCCCGGACGGTGTGGGTGTCGATGAGCTCGTCGTGCTGGCGCAGGTGCCCGATCAGGAGCCCGCGCTGCCGGGAGACCCGGCCCGAGTCGGCCGGCTCGAGACCGGTCATCACGTCGAGCAGGGTGGTCTTGCCGTCGCCGTTGCGACCGACCACACCGATCCGCTCGCCCGCACCGATACCCAGCGAGACATCGGTGAGCAGCGGCCGGACGCCGTACGCCTTGGACACCCGCTCGAGGTTGAGCAGGTTCGCGGGGGCGCTAGGCATAGGTGACCACGTGCGCCCCGGCGACCGGTCCGTTCGCGACCAGGACGACCTCCTGGCCGGCCCCGGCCAGCTCGCCGGCCACGGCCCGGGCATCGTCGGCGCCGGTGGTCAGGAAGAGGCACGTCGGACCGGAGCCGGAGAGCAGTCCCCGGAGGGCGCCGCAGCGCTCGCCCAGCGCCAACAGCTCGGCGAGGTCGGGGCGCAGGTCGACGGCCGCCTCCTCGAGGTCGTTGTGCAGCGCCCCGGCCAGGATCTCGGGGTCCCCGGTCGCGAGCGCGAGCAGGAGTGCCTTCACACTCTCGGGCTCCTCGGGCGCGTCGGGGTTGAGCTCGTCGTAACGTCGGTAGACGGCCGGGGTCGACAACCCCTCGCGGGACGGTACGACGACCCACCACCACGTCGAGTGATCGGCCACCGGCTCGACGAGCTCACCGCGGCCGGTGCCGAGCGCCGTACCGCCGAGCAGCGCGAACGGTACGTCGCTGCCGAGCTCGGCGGCGATCTCGAGCAGGTCCTCGTCGGGCGTTCGCACGTCCCAGAGCCGGTCCAGCGCCACCAGCGCAGCGGCAGCGTCCGCGGAGCCGCCCGCCATGCCGCCGGCGACCGGGATCGACTTGATCACCGAGACCGCCGCGTGCGGCTCGACGCCGTGGTGGGCGGCGAGCAGCCGGGCCGCGCGGTCGACGATGTTGTCACCCGTGACCGGTAGGTCGTCGGGGTCGACCCAGTCCGGGACGGTGACGCCCAGGGTCCAGCCGGGCGAGCGCTCGACGTGGACGTCGTCGCAGAGCCCGACGGCCTGGTAGACGGTGAGCAGGGGGTGGTAGCCGTCCTCCCGCGGCGCACCGACACCGAGGTGCAGGTTGATCTTGGCCGGCGCCCGCACGGTGACGCTCAGCTGCCGGACGGTCATGCGGCCACCGGGTCCAGCGCCTCGGCGATGCGCGCGAACGCCGCCACGTCGAGGACCTCGCCGCGCGCGGTCGGGTCGACACCCGCCGTGCGCAGGGCGGCCTCGGCGGCGTCGGCCGAGCCGGCCAGCCCGCGCAGCGCTCCGCGGAGCGTCTTGCGACGCTGCGCGAAGGCCGCATCGACGACCGCGAAGACCTGGCTGCGGGTGGCGGTGGTGGCCGGCGGGTCGCGGCGGGTCCACGCGACCAGGCCGGAGTCGACATTGGGCACCGGCCAGAACACGCTGCGCGAGACCGTCCCGGCCCGGCGTACGTCGGCGAACCAGGCCGCCTTGACCGACGGGATGCCGTAGGTCCGCGACCCGGGCGGCGCGGCCAGCCGGTCGGCCACCTCGGACTGGACCATCACGAGTCCCCGCTGGAGAGAGGGCAGCACGGAGAGCAGGTGCAGCAGGACCGGGACAGACACGTTGTAGGGCAGGTTCGCGACCAGTGTCGTCGGCGGTGGTCCGGGCACGCCGTCGACCCGCATCGCGTCGGCGAGGACGACCTCGCAGCGGTGCGCGTGCGCCGGGGCGTGCTCCTCGATGGTCGCGGGGAGGCGACCGGCGAGGAGGGGGTCGATCTCGATGGCGACGACCCGGCCGGCCTCCTCGAGCAGAGCCAGGGTCAGCGACCCCAGCCCCGGACCCACCTCGACGACAACGTCGTCGGCACCCACACCGGCGGCGCGCACGATGCGCCGCACGGTGTTGGCGTCGACGACGAAGTTCTGACCGCGTTGCTTGGTCGGCCGCAGCTCGAGCTCGGCCGCGATCCGACGGATGTCGGAGGGACTGAGCAGTCGAATAGCGCCCTCGGTCACGTTGGGCAGGGTAGTGGTGAGTCCCAGCCGGGTAGTCGTGGTCAAGGGTGCGGACAGGTTCGCCTTGGGTGCCAGGTGCGCCGACCCGGCGCTACTGCCGCAGGGGGCGCTGCGCGCCGGGGACGGTCAGTACCGCCGGGTCGGCGTTCCCGACTACGTCGGGAGGCCCAGCGACGCCGCGCAGGCCGGCCAGGCGCCGTAGCCACCGGAGGCGTTGCGGAGCTTGGTCGCGATGCGGATCTGCTCCTCGCGGCTGTGCTGGCTGGGCAGCCCGGTGCCGCCGTAGCCACGCCAGGTTCCGAGGCTGAACTGGAGCCCGCCGTAGTAGCCGTTGCCGGTGTTGATGTGCCAGTTGCCGCCGGACTCGCAGTCCGCGAGCCGGTCCCAGACGCCGTACGGCTGCTTGGTGCCGATCCGGACGATCTTGGGCCGCGGCTTCTTGAGCACCTCACGGACGTTCACGTGGCGGCTGACGACCTTGTTGTTGTGGAGGACGAACTTGTAGACGACGTTACGGATGCCGGGGCGTCCGTCGCGGACCAGCCTGGTCTCACCGGCGGCCAGCGAGTCGTCCTTGCGCTCGACGACCGGCGCCGCGAAGGGCTCGCGCGGCTTGTGCTTCTTCACGACCCTGGTGTGCACGAACGCTCTGCGCTCGGTGTCGTGGGCACCCCCACCGTGGTCGGCCGTGGCCGCGTCGGCGGGGCTGGAGAGGGTGGTCGTGGTGCCTGCGAGCGCGACGGCGGCAAGAGTCCCGAGGACCGCTGCCCGCCCGCCCACGCGGCTGAGGACGTTCTGGAATTGGCGATGCATAGGTCACGAATAGACCAGCGGTTTGCTACAGATTGCAAACCCTGACCCCCGGGTGTGACGTGGTCGACACTAAGCGTCAAGGAGCCTTGATGGGTCTTACCAGGGCCCTCCGAAGGCCGTTTCGGTGTTCGTGTCGAGGGCTACGCAGAGGGTGGTCAGGTCGTCCCCGCGCACCTCGGCCATCGCCCGCACGGTGAGCGGGACCAGGTAGGACGCGTTGGTGCGGCCGCGATGCGGCATCGGGGTCAGGTACGGCGCATCGGTCTCCACCAGGACCCGGTCGAGCGGCGCGAGCCGGAGCGCCTCGCGCAGCGGTTCGGCGTTCTTGAACGTCACCGTGCCGGCGAAGCTGAGGTGCGCGCCGCGGTCGAGGCAGGCCCGGGCGAACGCTGCGTCGCCGGAGAAGCAGTGCATCACCCATCGCTCGGGCGCGCCCTCCTCGTCGACCACTCGCAGCACGTCGTCGTGGGCGTCCCGGTCGTGGATCACCAGGGCCTTGCCGAGGCGATTGGCCAGGTCGATGTGCCGCCGGAACGACTCCTCCTGCACGGCCCGCCCCTCGGGTCCGGTGCGGAACGTGTCGAGCCCGGTCTCCCCCACTGCGCGCACCTTGTCGTGCGCCTGCGCCAGCGCCTCGATCTCGGCCAGCGCTGCGTCGAGGTCGGTCAGCCGCGGGGCCTCGTTGGGGTGCAGCGCGACGCCGGCCACCAGGGCGCCGTGGTTCCTCGCGGCCTCGACCGCCCATCGCGCGCCGCGCAGGTCGCAGCCGATCTGCACGATGCGCGGTACGCCGACCGCCGCGGCCTCCGCCAGCGCCTCCTCGACCGGCAGCGCCGGCTCGTCACCGCGCCCCATGTCGAGGTGGCAGTGGTTGTCGACGACCGGGTGCGGCAGCGGTTTCGGCGCGGGCGGGCGCTCGCTCATGTGGTGACGGAGCCGATCCGGTCCAGGATCGCCTCGGCGAGCGGCTCGGGCGCCTGGGTGGGGATCCAGTGGCTGACACCGTGCAGCACGACCAGCTCGTAGGGGCCGGTGACGTGGTCGGCGCACCGGTCTACGGAGACCCGCCGCACGCCGACGTCGCCGTCGCTCCACACCATGGTGGTCGGCACGGTGACCGGGTCCGCGATCGCCTTCTGGTCGGTGTACGGCATGGCGCGGTACCAGTTGAGCGCGCCCGTGAGCGCGCCGTAGTCCACGATCTCGCGACGGAACCGGTCGACGTCCGCGGCGGTCATGCCGCCGTTGAGCAGCCCCTGGTCGAACCGGCCGCCGGGCTTCGCGGCGCTCCGCTCGGGCAGCCGAGGAGTCTGGAAGGCGCCCATGTACCAGGACGAGAAGAACTGGCGGCTGCCGAACATCGCTCGCCGGAAGGCTGCGGGGTGCGGCACCGACGCCGCGGTCAGGCTCCGCACCAGGTCGGGCCGGTGCGCCGCGACCAGCCAGCCCGAGTTGGCGCCCCAGTCGTGGCCCGCGACGTGGACGGGGCCGCCGATCGTCTCGATCAGCGCGACCACGTCGTCCTCGAGCTTGGCCATCGTGTAGTCGCGGCGGTGCGGCGGCCGGGCACCCGGTGAGTAGCCGCGCTGGTCCGGGGCGTAGGTGCGCAACGCCCGGGCGTGCAGCATCGGGACCACGTCGCGCCAGCACGACGCGCGCTCGGGGAAGCCGTGCAGCAACACCACCGGGTCGCCGTCGAGGGGTCCCTCGTCGCGGACGTCGAAGGTGAGGCCGTCGTGGCGGTATCGCAGCAGCCGGGTCACGATTGGTGCACCAGGTTGTAGACCTCGCGCCGGGGCACCCCCGCCGCCCGGGCCACCTCCACGATCGCCTCCTTGCGGCTGGTCCCCGTTGCCTCGAGCTCGGCCACCGCCGCGCGGAGGCTCTCGTCGTCCGTCGGTACGTCGGCGCCGGGAGTCGCCCCGGCCACCACGATGGTCACCTCGCCGCGGACCCCCTCCGCGGCCCAGGCGACCAGCTCGGCGAGCATGCCGCGGCGTACCTCCTCGTGGGTCTTGGTCAGCTCGCGGCAGACCGCTGCCGAGCGGGCGTCGCCCCACGCCTCGGCCATCGCCTCGAGCGCGGCCGCGGTGCGGTGTGGCGCCTCGAAGAAGACCAGGGTCCGCTCCTCGTCCGCGAGGGCAGCGAGCCTCCGCGCCCGCTCCCCGCGCTTGCGGGGAAGGAACCCCTCGAAGCAGAACCGGTCAACCGGCAGGCCGGAGACCGCCAGCGCGGTGAGCACCGCCGACGGCCCCGGCACGGCTGTGACCGGCACGCCGGCCGCCACCGCGGCTGCCACCAGCCGGTAGCCGGGGTCGGAGACGCTCGGCATGCCCGCATCGGTGACGAGCAGCACCCGGCGTCCGGCCTCGAGCTCCTCGATCAGCGCCGGCGTCCGCTGTGCCTCGTTGCCCTCGAAGTAGGACACCACCCGGCCGCGCACCACCACCCCCAGTTCGGTGGTCAGCCGCTTGAGTCGCCGGGTGTCCTCGGCCGCCACGACGTCGGCCTCGGCGAGCTCGGTGGCCAGCCGCGGCGGCGCGTCGTCGATCCGCCCGATCGGAGTGGCCGCGAGCACCAGCGTCCCCGGGGTGTCGGCCATGCGCGCATCATGTCAGTGGCCGCGGGCCCCTCGGGGGTTGAGGAGGTCGTCCTGCGACCGTCTCGAAACCAACCAAGCGACCGAGGCCGGTGGTTGAGGAGGTCGTCCTGCGACCGTCTCGAAACCAACCAAGCGACCGAGGCCGGTGGTTGAGGAGGTCGTTCTGCGACCGTCTCGAAACCAACCAAGCGACCGAGGCCGGTGGTTGAGGAGGTCGTTCTGCGACCGTCTCGAAACCAACCAAGCGAATGCTGGGAGTCGACCGCGGCGATCACCTCCCAGCCCATCCTTCCGTGGTTTCGACACGCTCGGTCGCAGAGCGACACTCGCGGCTCAACCACCGGCATCGACACGCTCGGTCGCAGAGCGACACTCGCGGCTGAGCGGTGTAGGAGGTCGTTCTGCGACCGTCTCGAAACCAACCAAGCGACCGAGGCCGGTGGTTGAGGAGGTCGTTCTGCGACCGTCTCGAAACCAACCAAGCGAATGCTGGGAGTCGACCGCGGCGATCACCCTCCAGCCCATCCTTGCCTGGTTTCGACACGCTCGGTCGCAGAGCGACACTCGCGGCTCAACCACCGGCATGCGACACGCTCGGTCGCAGAGCGACACTCGCGGCTCAACCACCGAGGAACACCCCCGTAGAGTTCCCCGACGTGACGAGCACGCCGACGCTCCCGCAGGAGAGCCTGTCGGCGGACGCGGCTGGCCGGCCGGTGCCGACCGCGTGGGAACGCGCGCGACGGCGGGTCGACCTCGAGGACCCGGTCGTCGGCTGGTCGGCAACCCTGGGCATCACCCTGCTGGCCCTGTTCCTGAGGCTCTGGAAGCTGGGGACCCCCAAGCAGTTCGAGTTCGACGAGACCTACTACGCCAAGGACGCGTGGGCGCTGCTGCACTTCGGCTACGTCCGGGGATACGAGGACGGATCCAACGAGAAGATCCTCGACGGCACCGCATCGGGGCTGTGGACCGACGGCCCGTCGATGGTGGTCCACCCCGAGGCCGGCAAGTGGCTCATCGCGCTGGGCGAGAAGGCGTTCGGGATGGACCCGTTCGGCTGGCGGGTGGCCGCCGCAGTGGTCGGCTCTCTGATGGTGCTGGTGATGTGCCGGCTGGCCCGCCGGATGACGGGCTCGACGGCGCTCGGCCTGGTCGCCGGGCTGCTGCTCAGCCTCGACGGGCTCCAGTTCGTGCTCTCCCGGCTCGCCCTGCTCGACATCTTCCTGGCGTTCTTCATCCTCTGCGCCGTCTCCTGCCTGGTCGCCGACCGCGACTGGTACCGCGCCAAGCTGGCCGCCCTGGTCCCCGCACAGGTGACCGACCCGACGTCGTACGGACCGGTGCGGCCGCTGCTGTTCCGGCCGTGGCTGCTGGCCAGCGGCATCTGCTGGGGGCTCGCGCTCGGCACGAAGTGGTCGGCGCTCTTCCCGATGGCGGCGTTCGGGGTCATGGTCTGGCTCTGGAGCGCCGGCGCCCGCCGCTCGTTCGGGATCCGCTGGGCGACGGCGCGGTCGATCGTGACCGACGGGCTGCCGGCGTTCGTCCACCTCGTGGTGATCGCCGGAGTCGTCTACACCGCCACCTGGACCGGCTGGCTGATCCACGCGCACGAGTACGAGAAGTCGCTCTCGTCCACGCAGTACACCCAGTTCATCAAGGAGCGGCCCTGCAAGAAGGCCGACGACGGCACGCTGCAGGAGAACAACCTCGACGACAGCGGCAAACGCTGGCCGACCGCGAGCGAGCCGGACGCCCGCGGCGTCGGCGAGGTGTGGCAGTCACTGCGCTCGCTGGCCTACTACCACCGGGACGTCTACACCTTCCACACCCACTACCTGAACTGCTCGTCGCACACCTACGCGTCCAAGCCCTCGGGCTGGCTGCTGCTCAACCGGCCGGTGGGTGTCGCCGCGGACACCGGGATCGAGCCCGGCACCCGGGGCTGCGATGCGCCGACCGGCAGTACCTGCCTCAAGCAGGTGCTGCTGCTCGGCACGCCGACCATCTGGTGGGGCGGCATCCTGGCTTTGCTGTACGCGGTGGCGATGTGGGTGGGTGCGCGCGACTGGCGGTTCGGAGTGGCGGTGGTGGGGGCCGCGTCGACCTGGCTGCCGTGGCTGCAGTACGACGACCGCCCGATCTTCCTGTTCTACGCGGTCTCGATCCTCCCGTTCGTCGTGCTCGCGCTCACCCTGGCCATCGGTAAGCTGATCGGTCGCTCGCGCGCACCCAGCCCACAGCGCACCCTGGGCGTGGTGGTCGCCGGCTCCTTCGTGGTACTCACCGTGCTCAACTTCGCGTGGTTCTGGCCGATCTTCACCGACCAGCTCCTCACCCGCTCCGAGTGGCTGGACCGTGTCTGGTTCCAGCGCTGGATCTGACTTGGTCTATTGGGCCGCGGTGGCGGTGTCGCCGCCGTCGGTCCCTACCTTGCTCGGCTCGTCGGCGCAGCTCTCGGCGAAGGTGACGAGGTCCTTGGCGTCGAAGTGCGAGGGGTCGTCATGGGTGCCCTGCACGGTCAGCAGACTGACCTCGGCGCCCCGGGCCTCGAGGCCGTCCGCGAGCCGGCCCGCATTCTCGGACAGCCGGACCCAGGTGTCCCCGGGCGAGGTCACCATCCGGTAGCGAGTATGGGTCGGCATCAGGTCGATGGTGTTGACCGGGTTGCGGTCGTAGGGCACGTCACCGCCGAACGCCTCGTGGATGATCCGGTCGGCGCCGGGCACGTTGTCCATCGTGGTCAGGTCGACGGCCGGCTTGACGCCGTACCAGCACGGCGGGCCCGGCGAGCCGTGGGTCATCGCGTTGAGAGAGACGGTGGCGCCCATCGACCCCGAGACGTAGAGCCGGATCGGTAGGCCGTCGGTCTGCTCGTCGGCCCACTCGATGAGGCCCTCGGTGTCCTTCGTGGACGCCTCGTTGCCCCACGAGTCGGTGTGGAAGTCGGAGGACGCGACGACCCAGCCGCTGCGCACCAGGGCCTGCAGCCACGGTTCGTCCATCCGGTTGTCGACGCCGCCGTTCTGGCCGTGGAAGTAGATCGCGATGCCCTTGGGCTCGTGGGTCGGCGGCATCGAGAGACGGACGTCCTGGGCCTTCACCCGGCCGTAGATCACCGAGCCGGTCGGTGCCTCGGCCGTGGCGGTGGCGGTGGCGAGCACCAGGATGGCCGCGAGCGCCAGAGAGAGCGGGCGGAACCTGAATATCCGGCCGAGCACCGGGTGCGCGCGCACTCGCGCGAACAGGTCGGACACGAACACTCCTCCAGTATCGCTTTCCGGTCGGGACCCTCGGCCCGAGGGGACGATGTTCACTCAACGATCCCCTTGCGGTTGAGGTCACGGGTGACTTGGCAGCCCGGGTGGGTCGGACCGCCGGAGCGGTACCCGCGTCAGCTCGATCACAGCGGTGCCCTCGCTCGTTGCCAACCGGAACCCGGTCGCGCCCTCGGGCGGGAGCACCAACGCGGTGAGGCTGACCACGCCGCCGTGCGCCAGCACCTCGACCGAGCAGCGGTCGACGTACACCTCGAGACGGAGCCGACCCTCGCGCAGCGGAACCGGGGCGCTGCACACGCGACCGAACGCCGGGTGGAAGTCGGTGTCACCCGACCTGGTCCGGTCCAGGCTCAGGACCCCGTCCGCCCAGGTCAGCCGGGTCTCGTGCTCGTCGTCGGCGTGCAGGTCGACGGTGACATTACCTCCCGGGGCGGGCTCGACCACGAGGTCGAGCCGGTACGCCGTCCCGTCCGCCGGGTCATCCGCCACGGGCGCGTCCAGCGCAGCCAGCTCGCGGGCCGGCCGCTGCACCAGTGCCGGCACGCCCTCGACGGTCTCGAGGGAAACCTCGCGCGGGATCGTCATCACGCCGCGGAACGGGCTGGTCGGCACGTCGCGGCAGTAGTCCCAGTTGCCCATCCAGCCGAGCAGGAGCCGCCGACCGGGCGTGTTCGCGAAGCTGACCGCCGCGTAGTTGTCCGGCCCCCAGTCCAGCCAGCCCTCGCCGTGTGCGGTGAACGTCGTGCCGTCGAAGTCGCCGACGAACCAGCACGTACCGGAGCCGCCGGCGACCCCGCCGGGGTTGAGGCTGACCACCAGGACCCAACGCTGGTCGGTCTTGTCTCCGTCGAGCGGCAGCGGGAACAGGTCCGGGCACTCCCAGTGCCCGGCCGCCGGCCCGGCCGGCCCGAACTCGCTGAGGAGCGTCCAGTCGACGAGGTCGTCGGACCGGTAGAGGACGACGCGGCACTCCGGCGCCTCGACCGCGACCAGCACCCAGTGCCGTCCGTCCGGCCCGGCGTAGGGGAACACCTTGGGATCCCGGAAGTCGGTGGAGCGCCGGTCCAGCACCGGGTTGCCGGCGTACGGCGTCCAGGTCAGCCCACCGTCGTCGCTGGTCGCCAGCGACTGCGCCTGGATGCCGTCGGCGTACACGCTGGTGTAGAGCGCCGCGAGCGTGTCGTCGTCGCGGACCACCACCGAGCCGGAGAAGACCTGCTCGTCCGCGGAGTAGCGGAGCGCCACGTCGTGCTCGGTCCAGGCCACGAGGTCGGGGCTGGAGGCGTGCCCCCAGCTCAGGTTCCCGAAGTCGATGCCCTCCGGGTTGTGCTGGAAGAAGACGTGCCAGCGCCCGTCGTGGTGGACGAGCCCGTTGGGGTCGTTCATCCAGTTGCGGACCGGCGTGAGGTGGTACGCCGGGCGGTAGTCGGGCACACCGGCGTTCTAGCAGACGCCGACTACCGCCTCGCTCAGCTGCCCTCGATGACCTTGTAGATCTTGTCGGCGACCAGCCCGTGGGCCTCACGGTGCACGGTGATGGCGGCGTCGGCGTTCGGGGCCTCGACCAGGCAGAAGACCTTGCCGTTCGCCTCGTCGACCCAGTACTGCTTGTACGAGACGCCGTACTCGGCCTGGGTCTCCAGATCGGCCTTGTGCGCACCAGCCACGTCGAGGGCTGTGGCGCCGTCAGGTAGCTGCTCGTGAACGTCCATGAAGAGTGGCATTGCGGGCTCCTTGTGTCGTTGGTTGGTCTGACACACTGAGTCTCATGCCGGGGTCGCTGGCGGGGAATGACCGCGCAGCCGCGTTACCTGACCGGGAACCCACGTCGGCTCTCGACGATGTCCTGTCACGCCTTCGGCTGGAGGGCGCGATCTTCCTGCGCGGCGAGTACACCGAGGGCTGGGCCTACGAGTCGATACCGGCGGCCGACGCCGCAGCGATTCTCGCCCCCGATGCCAGCCACGTGCTGCTCTTCCACGTGATCGCGTCGGGCCGCTGCTGGATCGAGGTCCCGGGCGGTGAACGGCACTGGGCGAGCGGCGGCGACGTGATCGTGCTGCCGTACAACGACCAGCACTGCATGGGCGGGACGACGGACGCGGTCGCCGTCTCGGTCACGACGCTGATCGACCCGCCGCCCTGGGACCGGATGCCGATCATCCGGCACGGTGAGGGTGGGTCGACGACGCAGGTCGTCTGTGGCTACCTGACCTGCGAGGACCCGATGTTCGACCCGCGCCTGCGAGTGTTCCCGCCCGTGTTCGTGGTCAGCCCGCCGGCCGGACCGGCACGTGAGTGGGTGCAGGCCAGCATCGAGTACGCCGTGCAGCAGACCGCGCAGGTAGCCGTCGACCGCTTCGAGGTTCCTCCGCAGGTGCCCGAGCTGCTGCTGGTCGAGATCCTCAAGCTGCACCTGGCGAGCGCACCCGCCGCCGACCAGGGCTGGGCGAGAGCGATCCGGGACCCGGTGCTGGTGCCGGCACTCGCTGCCATCCACGGCTTCCCCGAACGCAAGTGGAGCGTGGCGACCCTGGCGAATGAGGCGAGGGCCTCCATCTCATTGCTCGACGAGCGGTTCCGGGAGGTCCTCGGCCTTGCTCCGATCCGCTACCTGACCGGCTGGCGGATGCACGTCGCCCAGGACCTGTTGCGCTCCTCGGACCTCAGCGTGGCTGCCGTTGCCCGGCGGGTCGGCTACGACTCGGAAGAAGCCTTCAGCCGTGCGTTCAAGCGCGCCAACGGCGAGGCTCCGAGCATCTGGCGGGTGAAGCGGCCCCGCTAGAGAGTCGCCGCCCTGCCCTGGTTTTCGGTGGAGCTGAGGGGACTCGAACCCCTGACCCCCTCGTTGCGAACGAGGTGCGCTACCAGCTGCGCCACAGCCCCAGGTGCATCCGATGGACGCGAGGGGAAACGCTAGCAGCCGAGCCGAGCCCGGCGGGAATCGAGCGGCGGCTCAGGTGGTCAGGATTGACTCGAGGGTGGCCAGTGCGTGGCGGGCGTAGCCGTGCCACATCTTGCCGACCAGCGCGACGGCCGGCCGGGTCACCGGCGAGGTCGGGGTGAGCTCCCACGACCAGGTGATCGAGGTGCCGGAGGCGGCGGGCACGAAGGTCCACTCGCCATCGAGGTGGCGGACCAGGGGACGCATCGGGCCGCGGATCTGGTCGATCCGGTAGCCGAAGCGGTGCGGGGGCTCGAGGACGTGCAGTGTCTCGTGCAGTGAACCTCGGTCGGAGGTCCGGATGGTGCGCGTCTGGCCGACCTCGCGTGCCCACTCGCCGTCCTGGTCGTCGACACCGACGACGGGCGGCAGGGCGAGGTAGCGGTGCGCGAACACGTCGGGCAGCGGGACGGTCGCGGTGCCGGCGTACGCCGTCTCGAGCGGCACCGGGACCGTGCGCGACTCCGAGACCCTGACGATGGCCATGGCTCGATCCTGCCAGCCCCCTCAGTCGAGGGTGGAGCCGGTGACCTGGGGCTGGCCGCGGCCGAGGAAGAAGATCCCGGGGAAGCCCGCGGTCTCGAACCCCTGGCTCGGGTTGTCGTGCAACGTCGAGTCCTGGATCGACAGGGTGCCGGTGCGGTCGTTGCTGACGAAGAAGATCGCGCCACCGCCCTCGCGGGCGAGGTTGTCCTCCATCACGGTGCGCACGAGCCGGACCGTGAACAGGTTGCCGTCGGTGTAGATCCCGCCGCCGCTGCCGCCGCCGGGGGTGCCGGGCTGGGCCGGGTTGGCGCCGTTCCCGATCGCCCGGTTGTGACGGAACACGCTGTCCGTCACCACCCACGAGACGCCGATGCTCGAGAGCGCACCGCCGTTGGCGCAGCGCCCGCCGGTGAAGGTGCTGCCGGTGACGGTCACCGGGCGGTCCCGGAACTGGTCGAGCACCCGGATCGCCGCACCGCCGAGGTCGGGGCCGGTCGTGTCGCAGCGGTTGCGGGTGAACGTCGTGTCGATCACCTTGAGCTGGCCGCCGCGGACGAACACCGCCCCACCCCCACCGCCCTCCTCGAGGGACCCGGTCGAGTTGCCGCGGGTAAAGGTGAGGTGCCGCAGGACGAGCTTGGGAGTGGCCTGGTCCTGGCAGTGCGACGTGGTCCAGGTCAGCCGCTTGTCACAGGTGTTCTGGTAGAGGATCCGGTGCTTGTCGCCCCCGCTGAGGGTGACCAGGCCCCCGCCGTCGATGACGACCTTGCGGCTGGCGTCGTTGTGGACCGTCGCCGTCTTGTCCATGGTGATCGTGACCGGGCCCGGACCGCAGTCGAAGGTGATGGTGCCGCCCTTGGCCACCGCCTTGCGGAACGCCTTCGCGGTGCAGCTCGAGGGGGTGCCGTGGCCCACCACGCGGGCGTCGCGGTGCGGGCGCGGCTCGACGTCGCCGGCGTACGACGGGACCGGGGTGAGCAGCGCGGCCAGCAGGCCGCCGAGTGCGATCGTGCGGAGCACAAACGTCAGGCTAGGGCGTTTCCCTCGACTCCGGGTCGAGCTATGCGTCGTCAGACGCGTGCAATGGCGCGGCGGCGGCGCGAAGGCATACTTCCCCGTATTTCGAGCGTCCGCCAACAAAGCCAGTGCGCGTGTATGGCGGCGCAGAGCCGGCCCGGCGTCGAGGGAGAGGCCCTAGGCCCCCGTGGCGCGACGCTCGTTGGAGCTGCTGGCGCGGTCGGCCGCGTCGGCCTCGCGGGCCAACGCGCTGTCGGACGCGCTCCGGCCCGAGCTCCAGACGCCGGTGGAGTCCAGGTCGATCGTGCTCACGCTTCGGGGCGCCACCGGCTTGGACACGTAGGTCGGCAGCGGCACGGACACGGGGTCCCAGCTGTCCCCGTCGCGCTCGGACTCGACGGGAGGGAGCTCAGCGTCGACCCGAACGATCTCGTCGGTGGCGTCCTTGGGCTCCTGGGTCGCCGGCTCGGCCGGGATCCGGCGCCGCGGCAGCTCGGCGCGCTCGCGCCGGACCATCAGCCGGCACGCAACCAGCCAGACCATGAGCACGCCGACCGGGACCGCACACCAGACCCAGTCGAAGATCTTGAAGTAGGCCAGGGCGGCGACCACGGCGTTGGCCACCAGGATGAGGGTGACCACGCGGAGCCGGCGCCGGGCGGCGCGGGCGGCAGCCGAGCGGCGGACCGCGGCCGGTCGGGGGCCCTCGAGTGCCGTGGCCGTGCTGCTGCGTCGGCGTTCGGAGACCACCTTCGCGTCACTCGGTGTCGCACCGGCGGCCACCAGGCGGGCCTTGCGGCGGCTGATCGGCTCTCGGCGGCCGAGGATTCGCAGCGTCATGGAGAACCGCTCCACGGTGCGGGTGCGGGCACCCTCCTCGTGGTGCTCGAGCGCCTTGGGGATCAGGTAGACGGCCCAGGCCACGGCCAGGGCGACAAAGATCAGTGCGCTGGGATCCACGCTCTGAGGCTAAGAGCAGTAGCGGATCGAGGTGCGCATGTCTACCCGTGTGTCGCAAAAAGGCTGGTGTGACTACTGGGGTTCGAGATTGCCGGAGGCTCTCAGCCGGGTCAGCATCCCCTCCGGCACCTCCTCCTTGGTCACCGCGTAGATCCGGTGGTCCCGCCAGGCGCCGTCGATGTGCAGGAACCTGGGCGCGTAGCCGACCTCGCGGATCTCGAGCTTCTCGACCACCCGGAGCGAGTTGGAGTTCTCCGGCCGGATCGCGATCTCGACGCGGTGCAACCCGGCGGTGGTGAAGCAGTGGTCGATGACCATCGCGACCGCGCGCGGCATCACCCCCCGGCCGGCGAAGTCGCGGTCGAGCCAGTAGCCGATCGAGGCGAACATCGCCGACCCGCGCACGATGTTGTTGACCGTGATCTGGCCCGCGAACCGGCCGTCGACGTCGATCGCGAACGGGTACGTCGAGCCCTGCCGGGCCTGCTTGGAGAGCCGCCGGACCAGTGACTTGAAGCTGGCCGGCCGGGCCTCGCCGCCGGGCGGGACGGTGGCATCCCACGGCACCAGCCACGCCGCGTTGCGCTGGCGGGCCCGTCGCCAGTCCTCGGCGTCGGACGACCCCAGCGGACGCAGCGTCACCTCTCCGTCGACGAGCCGCACCGGCCAGTCAGTGGTCACTCCCGATCACCTGCTCGACGGCATGGACCAGCACCGGCTCGAGCACCGCGATGGCGTCCTTCACCCCGCCTCGCGAGCCGGGGAGGTTGACCACCAGGCAGCTGCCGATCCGGCCGGCCACGCCGCGGGAGAGCACTGCGGTCGGGACGCCCTTGCCGACGCCGTAGGCCCGGATCGCCTCGGCGAGCCCGGGCACCTCGGCGTCCAGCAGCGGTCTGGTCACGTCGGGAGTGAGGTCGGTGGGGGTCAGCCCGGTGCCACCCGTGGTGAGTACGACGCGTGCTCCGGCGGCCACGGCTGCGGTGATGGCATCGCCGACCGGCTGGCCGTCAGGTACGACGGCTGGCGGCCCGGTCTCGAAACCCAGCCCGAGGAGGAACTCGACCAGCAGCGGGCCGGTGGCGTCCTCGTAGACGCCCGCGGCGGCCCGGTTGGAGGCCACGACCACGGCGCCGACCAGCGTCATGCGCGGGTCCAGTCCCCGGATCGGCCGCCGGACTTCGACTCGACACGGACCTCGGTGATCACCGCCGCCTTGTCGACGGCCTTGACCATGTCGACCACGGTGAGCGCGGCCACCGAGACCGCGGTGAGTGCCTCCATCTCGACGCCGGTCCGGTCGGTGGTCCGCACGGTCGCGGTGATGTCGACCGAGCCGTCGCCCACGGTGAGGTTGACGGTCACGCCCGAGATCGCCAACGGGTGGCACAGCGGGATCAGCGTCGGCGTCAGCTTGGCGCCCATGATCCCGGCCAACCGCGCGACCGCGAGCGCGTCGCCCTTGGGCACGCCCTCGCCCCGGAGCAGCTCGACCACCCGTGCCGACACGAGCACCCGGCCGGAGGCGGTCGCACTGCGGGCGGTCACCTCCTTGTCGGAGACGTCGACCATCCGCGCCGCGCCGGACTCGTCGACGTGGGTGAGGTGGTCGCCGGTGGCCATCTGCACTCTCCTTGGGAAGCCAGTCTCGAGAGACTGTTTCAGAACTCACTGTCGAGCATCAGCACCTGCACCCGGTCACCCTGACCCAGCGCGGTGGCCTCCTCCGGCACCACGATGAGGCTGTTGGCATGGGCCAGGTCGCCGATCAGGTGCGAGCCGGGTCCGCCGACGGGCGCGACGTACCTGCCCTGCGCGTCGATCCCGACCTCACCGCGGAGGAACTGCCGGCGGCCCTGGGGAGACCGGACGCCGCGGGTCAGCCGGGCGTCGACGAGCGGCCGGGACGCCGGTGTCAGCCCCATGAGCGTGCGGATCGCGGGCAGCACGAACATCTCGAAGGAGATGTACGCCGAGACCGAGTTGCCGGGCAGCGTGACGATCGGGATCCGATCTTCCCCCACGAGGCCGAAACCCTGGGGCTTCCCTGGCTGCATCGCCACCGGGCCGAACCAGACGCCCTCGCGGCGCAGCGCCTCCTTCACGACGTCGTAGTCGCCCTGGGAGACGCCGCCGGAGGTGACGACGAGGTCGGCGCGGACCAGCTGGTCGTGCAGGGTCTCGAGGAAGGCGGCGGGCTCGTCCGGCACGATGCCGACGCGGTAGGGGATCGCGCCGGCCCGGCGTACGGCCGCGGCGAGCATGTAGGAGTTGCCGTCGAAGATCGAGTCGTGGCCGAGCTGACTGCCCGGCTCGCGGAGCTCCGAGCCGGTCGACAACACGACGACCCTCGGCCGCGGCCGGCTGAGCACGGTCGCCCTGCCGACCGAGGCCAGCAGTCCCAGGTGGCGCGGGCCGAGCACGGTGCCGCTCTCGATGAGGAGGTCGCCCTCGGCGACGTCGTCGCCGGCCGGCCGGACGTGCTGGCCGAGCTCGGGCGCCTGCTCGATGTGCACCTTGGCGACGCCACGGTCGGTCCACTCGTAGGGGACGACGGCGTCCGCGCCCGCCGGGACCGGAGCGCCGGTCATGATCTTGGCCGCCGAGCCTGGCGCCAGCGCGCGCAGTCCGCTCTGGCCGGCTCCGATCTCGCCGACCACGGGCAGCACGACGGGCTGCTCGGTGGTGGCACCCGCCACGTCCTCCCGCCGGACGGCGTACCCGTCCATCGCGGAGTTGTCGAAGCTGGGCAGCGACATGGGTGAGACGACGTCCTCGGCGCAGGCCAGCCCGAGCGCTTCCAGGAGCGGCTGGGCCATCGCGTTCAGCGGGCGTACGCCGGCGAGCACCCGCTCGAGGTGCTCCTCGACCGAGCAGGGCTCCTGGTCGGTCATGCTTTTCGGGGTCCCCGCGGAAGCGTGAGGTCCTCCGCGCGGAGCGCTCCCGCCGAGCGCTTTCGTTGGGTGATCATGCCTCCTCGGCGGTGAGCACGGCGTCGGCGGGTACCCGCTGGGCCGAGTCCGCGGACAGCTCGACATCGCCGACCACCTGCACGTGCGCGCCGAAGGTGAAGTCACCGTCCACGGTGAGCGAGGTGGCCTTCCGCAGCGACGGTGCTCCCTCGGGGAACCGCTTGTCGAACTCGCCGACCACCTTGTAGACCTCGCCGTCGAGGTCCACGAACGGCACCTCCACCGATACCTGGTCGAGCACGAAGTCCGACCCGATGTCGTAGACGTCGGAGCGCAGGACCAGCAGGTCGTTGGTGGTCTTCACCGGGACGAACCGGTCGCGACCCACCTCGATCAGCTGCGAGTCTTGGAACACCTCGACCGCCGAGCCCATCGCGGTCTCGACCTGGATCACCTTGGGCGTGGACGGGTCGCCGGGGTCGACGGTCTTCTCGTTGCGGATCAGCGGAAGCCCGAGGATGCCGTCGCGGACGTCGAGGGCCTCGGCCATCGCCCTGATGTCGAACCAGAGGTTGTTGGTGGAGCAGTAGCGGTGCCGCTCCAGGTCGGCGAGCGCGTCCCGGTCCTTGGGCGGGGTCTGCGCGGTCTCGCGCAGCACGATCCGGCCGTCGGTCTTGCGGCGCGCGAAGTGACCGCCCTTGCGGTCCGAGGGGGTACGGCGGACCGCCTCGATCGCGAACGGCGCACCGGACGTCGCGAACCAGCCCGCGACCCGGGCGTCGGGGACGGCGCCGAGGTTGTCGGAGTTGGAGACGAAGACCCGTTCGTAGCCGGCCTCCAGCAGCCGCTCGAGGAGGCCGGTGCCGCGCAGCGCGGTGTAGAGGTCGCCGTGGCCGGGCGGGCACCACTCGAGGTCGGGGTCCTTGGGCCAGCTCACCGGCGCGAGGTCCTTGACCAGGAGCTTGGGCTCCTTGTTCTGCAGGAACTCCAGCGGCAGGCCGTCGGTGGGCAGGTCGCCGTAGCGCGCCAGCGCGGCCACGGTGTCTGCCGAGGTGCGGAAGCTGTTCATGAAGATCAGCGGCAGGGTGGCGTCGTACTCCTTGCGGAGGTGGAGCACCTGTCGCGCGATGATGTCGAGGAAGGAGAGCCCTCGGCGCACGCACAGCAACGACTTGGCGCGCGCCATGCCCATCGAGGTGCCGAGGCCGCCGTTGAGCTTGATGACCGCGGTCCCCTTGATAGCAGCGGCGCCGTCGTCGTCGCTGACCTCGACGTCGCGCAGCGCGGGCACGTCGACAGGCTCGATGGTGGACTCGGGGATCATCCCGGTCTCGCCGTGCTCGAGCAGTCGGTAGTAGTGGGCGAAGGTCTCGATGGCGACCTCGTCCACCCCGGCGGCAGCCATCTTGTCGCGGGCCCGGTTCAGCCCTGAACTACCCATACTGCGATCGTAGGCTTGCCGGGTGGTCCCTCCGCAATCCGAAGGTCACGATCCGGGGGCCGATCCAGGGCCTGGCGGATCGTCGACGGCCAAGATCGCCCTGCGCGACCAGCTGCTGACCGCCCGCCGCCGCCGTTCGCTGCTCGAGCGCTCGGAGGACGCGCGGTCGATCGCGCTCCGGCTGACCGCCGCGCCGGAGGTACGGCGAGCGGCCACGGTGGCGGCGTACGTCGCGGTCGGCGCGGAGCCCGGCACGGCACCGCTGTTGCACGCGCTGCTCGCGGCCGGGAAGCGGTTGGTGCTCCCGGTGCTGCTGCCGGACGGCGACCTCGACTGGGCCGCCTACGCCGGGGACCAGGACCTCGTGCCGGCCACCCGGGGGCTGCTGGAGCCGGTGGGCACCCGGCTGGGTGTCGAGTCGATCGCGACCGCGGACGTGGTGCTGGTGCCCGGGCTCGCGGTCTCCGCAAGCGGAGCCCGGCTGGGCCGGGGCGGCGGCTCCTACGACCGGGCGCTGGGCCGGGTCCCGGTCGGCACGTTCACCTGCGTGCTCCTCCACGACGACGAGGTCGGGGTCGACGTACCGGTGGAAGCCGCACGACCGGCCGGTCACCGCCGCCGCCCATCCCTCGGGAATCACACGGTTCGCCGCGACGTTCTGAGCGCGTATGATTTGGCAGTCACTCGTGTCGAGTGCCAGCCCGACGAGGAGTCCAGTGCCCACCTACCAGTACGCCTGCAAGGAGTGCGGTCACGCCTTCGACGAGATCCAGAGCTTCAGCGACGAGGCGCTGACCGAGTGCCCGGAGTGCGACGGCCGGCTGCGCAAGGTGTTCAACGCCGTCGGGGTGGTCTTCAAGGGATCCGGGTTCTACCGCACCGACAGCCGCGCCGCGTCCTCGGAGGCCGGCTCGTCCTCGGGCGACACGAAGAGCGAGTCCAAGGGCGAGTCCAAGAAGGAGTCCACGAGCGACTCCTCGAAGTCGTCCGGCACGTCGGAGTCGTCCGGCTCCTCGTCCGCCTCCTCGACGTCCACGAAGTCTCCCCAACCCACCGCCGGCTGAGCGCTTTCCCCAGCTCCGCCGTACGCCGCCGACCGGGTCGGCCGACGCTCGTAGCGTCGCCTCATGCCCGTCTTCCTGCGCCGGCTCCGCTCGGCCGCCCGCCGCGTGCGTCGAGCCGTGTTGCGCCGGCGCCGGGTGCTCGCCGCCCTCTGCGCGCTGCTGGCCGTGTGGGCCGGACTCCGCGCCACCGCCGCACCGCCGCCGGACACCATCCCGGTCACGGTCGCGGCCCGTGACCTGGGTGCCGGCGCCGTGCTGCGAGACGGCGACCTGGTCACCGCTCGGTTCGCGCCGGGCACCGTCCCCTCGGGGCGGGTCCGCGATCCGGTGGGCCGTCAGCTGGCCGGGCCGTTGCGCCGCGGCCAGCCCGTCACCGACGCCGCGCTGCTCGGGCCCTCGCTGGTCCGCGGCCGGCCCGACCTGGTGGCGCTCGCGGTGCGGCTGCCCGACACCGCGATGGCCGAGCTGCTCCACGTCGGCGAGGAGGTCGACGTCGTGGCCGCTGATCCCCAGGGTGGCCCGGCCGCCACGGTCGCGCGAGACGCCCTGGTCCTGGGCTTGCCGCCGCCCCCGGCCGACGCTGCCGCCGACGGGCTGCCGGGCCGGCTGGTGGTGCTCGGGATCGCCGAGACCGACGTCGCCGCTGTCTCGTCGGCCTCGGTGACGCACTTCCTGACCGTCGCGTGGTCCCGATAGCGTGCTGGGCGTTCCGCTGCTCCGGCAGCTTTCAAAGTCTCGAGGGGGACACCCATGTCCGGCTTCAAGAACTTCATCCTGCGCGGCAACCTGGTCGAGCTGGCCGTCGCATTCGTCATGGCGGCCGCCTTCGCCGCGGTGGTGACCGCGACGGTGGGGCTGCTCATGGATGTGATCGGCAAGCTCGGCGGCTCGCCCGACTTCTCGAACTACTCCCCCGGCGGCGTCAGCGTCGGCGCATGGATCACCGCGCTGATCTCGTTCGTCATCCTGGCCGCGGTGGTCTACTTCTTCATCGTGATGCCCTACACCCAGGCCAAGGAGCGCTACTTCCCGAGCCCGGAGCCCGGCACCCCGGAGGACATCAAGCTGCTCCAGGAGATCCGCGACCTCCTCGCCGCTCAGTCCGGCAGCAGCGCACCGCCCAGCGTCTGAGGGTCAGCCGTGGTGCGGCGGCACCTGGTCCTTGAGCCAGGCGTCGCCGCGTTCGGCGGAGTCTCCTGACTGCTCGTCCGGCTCGCGCTCGTCGGCGGTGGTGTCAGGGAGGACGTCGCCGAAAACCTCGGCCAGCCGGCGGCGGCGCGCCCAGTCCGGCTCGGTCTCCTGCTCGGTCACGCGCAGAGTCCGGCGAACTCGAGATCGTCCGCGCTCGCGCCGACGCCTTCCGAACCGTCCTCGGACGGCGAGGTGGTGTCCGACGGCGATTCGTCGTCGGAGGGCGACGTGCTGGACGACTCGCTCTCGCCGTCGCTGGGGCTGTCCGAGCTCGACTCGGACCCGGACGGCGTCCCGCTGGGCACCTGGTCGGCCCCGATCGAGCCGACCCGCAGCTTGCCGAGCGGCTTGTCGTTGGCGATCCGGTCCCACAACGTCTCCGCGTCGGACGTCCACTCGACACGGCCCGGCTGCGCGTCGCTGTAGACGAACGGCACCGTGAGGAACCTGATCCGCTTCAGGCCGATGTGCTTGAACTGCAGGCCGACGAGCGCCATGTCCTTGATGTTTGGGATGTCGGTGGTCAGCGACTTGGTGGCGGCGTTGAGGAACCGCACCAGCCGGTCGAAGCGGGTCAGCGTGCCGCTGGAGAGGACCTTGGCGACCAGGGCGCCGATGAACGCCTGCTGCCGCTTGATCCGGCCGATGTCGCTGCCGTCGCCGACACCGTGGCGCACCCGCACGTAGGCGAGCGCCTCCTTGCCGCTCAGCGTCCGGGTGCCCTCCTTGATCGTGATGCCGTACTCGGAGCTGTCGATGTCCTCCGGCACGCAGACCTCGACGCCGTCGACGGCGTCGACCATGTCCTGGAAGCTGCCGAAGTCGACCACGACGTAGTTGTCGACCCGGACGCCGGTGGTCTGCTCGAACTGCTGGATGGTGCAGGCCGGCCCCCCGATGGCGTAGGCCGCGTTCCAGATCACGTTCGAAGCACCCGCGATCGAGTCGCCGTCGTCACTCCTGCACTCGGGCCGGTCCACCAGAGAGTCGCGCGGGATCGAGACGCCGTACGCCGACTCGCGGTCGGCCGACAGGTGGAAGAGGATCGTGGTGTCCGATCCGCCGCCGGCCTCGTGGTCGAGGCCGCAGCCGTCGCAGTCCCGGGAGTCCGACCCCATCACCAGGATGTTCATCGGCTGCTTGGGCGCGTTGATCCGCACCTTGTCCGGCCGGTCGGTGAGCTGGTCGGAGACATCGATGACGTTGAGGTTGCCGTTGAGGTGGCGGTAGAGGAAGGCCACCGACAGCCCACTCACCATGCCGAGCGTCAGCAAAGTCGCCAGCAGCACCTTGGCCACCGTGTGCGACCGGCGGGCGCGGCCCCGCCGCTTCCCGGGCTGGTAGGGAGACGGCAGCTCGGGCTGGGCAGGATGCTGCGCAGCGTCGGGCATCGTCACCTTCACAGGGCCGGCGATTAAGCTGACGAGGGGGCGAGCACGCACATGGGTGTGCGCCCGCCCGCGCCAGATTACGGGTGTAGGTCAAATCATGACCGTGACCGGCCGGTAACGCCAAACGTCGGCGCGTGCGATGGTGCCTGCGTGACAGGATGTGCGCCGACATCGCCCCAGTAGCTCAGTGGATAGAGCAGCCGCCTCCTAAGCGAAAGGTCGCAGGTTCGACTCCTGCCTGGGGCACTGCCTGGGGCACAGCCGTGTGTCGGCACCGCGGGTCAGGCCCCCGTCGTCACCGTGTGAATCTGTCGAGCATCGCTGCAAGTTCTGTGGGGTGGCTGAGGGCGGGGCAGTGACCGCTGGTGATCTCGTCGGGCGTGACTCCGATTCGGTCGCGTGCCAGTTGGCGCTGGAAGGCTGCGGGGAACAGGCGGTCCTCGGTGCAGAGGATGTATCGAGTGGGTGTGCTCGGAAGGGTGTCGAGGGGCCACGGCTCGTAGTAGGCGGTATTGGATGGCGGGCTGGGTTCGTGACTCGACACCTCATCGGCCAGGCGCTTGGGAACGTCGTGGAAGTAGCCCACATATGGGTCTGAGCCGCCGGTGAGGCCGCCATCTTTGGCGGCCTGGATCCGGACCGCCTCCTCGAACCCGGTGTTGCTCCACCAGTCGTCTGGCGATTCGCCGGGCCGGGGGACCATGGCGGTGACATAGATCAGTCCGGCGGTGGGGAGGCGTTCGGCGACCAGGGGCGCGGTGAACCCACCGAACGAATGCGCGACAACGAAGAGCTCCTCCCGTGGGTCGATCGTGGCGATGGCATTGACGACGGCGTCGGCGTAGTCGGACAAGGTGTCCGTATCGTCGCCCGTCCACAGAGTGGGGGCGACGGTGGTGTGTCCGAGGGTTCGGAGCTCGGCTTCGACGAGGTGCCAGAACCAGCCGCCACCGACACCGGCGCCATGGATCAATGCGAAGGTACTCATCGCCTTCAGCGTTCCCCGGTGTGTTCGACGAGCGCCGCAATGGCCAGGTCCCACAGTTCGGGTGGCGGCTGTTGATGCCCGACGCCGGGGAGTGCGACGAGCCGCGCGTCGGGGATCTCTCTGGCGAGGGCTTGGCCATGCTCGATGGGGAACATCGGGTCGGTGGTGCCGTGCATGACCAGGGTGGGGGCGGTGATCTGGTCGAGCCGGGCACCCTCGGGGGTGACCTGGTCGAGGACGAAGTGGTTGGTCATCGAGGCAGCCATGTTGCGGGTTCGGTCTACCTCCTGGGCTGCGAGCTGCCGGTAGCGCGGCTCGTCGAATCCCAGGCTGCCCGCGTACGGCCGTTCGGCGTCGACCCGATATGCCACCACGGCTGCCCGGTCGGTCCAGTCGGGTTCGGGGTCGGGATTGGTGAAGGTCACCGCGACCTGCGGGGTCGGCCCGGGCAACTCGCGTGCGTGCTCGGCCGCTGCCCATGGGCTGCTGGAGGCCAGGCACAGGGTGCGCAACCGCTCGGGGTGTTGCAGGGCGATGCTCTGCGCGATTCCCCCACCCAGCGACAACCCGACCAGGTGGGCACGGACCACTCCGACGGCGTCCAGGATTCGCAGCGGGTCGGTGGACAGGTCTTCCCCGGTGTAGGACGGCTGCCCGGGCGGTGAGCTGGTCGACCGGCCGGTGTCCCGGTGGTCGTAGCGGACGACGTGTCGTCCAGCCTCGGCGAGCCGGGCACAGAACCCCTCTTCCCACCAGACCATCGACTGTGCTCCGCCCGCGATCAACAACACCGTGGCATCGGCTGGGTCGCCGAACGTCTCGAAGCACAGGTCTATGGCGTCGATGGTCACCGTTTGCTCGGTCATGGTGCGGTCCTCTTCGTCGTGGCGGGCTGGATGGGTGGGGGTTGGTTGAGCCGTGATGAGCCGTGCTCGTGAGTCGGAGTCGGTGGTACTCATCAGGATGCGCCGGGCGGGTGCCGCGTGTGACGCCAGCCAGGACCCGGCGAGAATCAGGGTCAGCCCGACGGGCGTGAACCTGCCCAGTTGTTCGTCGAGCAGCGCGATCCCCAACAGAACCGCGACGATCGGGCTGGTGTACGTCACCAGCGCCGCCCGGGCTGGGCCGATCCGGACGATGAGGGTGAACCACAGTGGGAACGCGACCGCGGTGCAGGCGACGGCGAGTCCGATCAGCGCCACCACGGGCAGCGGCTTCGGCAGGTGGTCTGGTGGCGCCGCCAGGACGAGCGGGAGCAGGGTGAACGCGGAGATCGCGAGCCCGACAGCGACCAGGTGCATCACGGGAACGTCGACTGTCAGTCGGGGAATCGCCAGCGACGCCAAGGCATAGGCCGCGGCGGCACCGAGCGCCAGGACGGCACCGACCAGACCGCCGCCGAAGTCGACCCCGAGCAAGACGGCCACCCCCACAAGCCCGGCGAGCAACCCGACGATCCCGAGTGGGCCGGGTCGGTCGGCGCCACTGGTTCGCCGGGCGAGGAGCACGATCCACATCGGCTCGGTGGCGATCAGGCATCCCACCAGGGACGAGGGAACGGACCGCTCGGCTTGGGCGATGAGCAGCATCGGGATGCTGAACTGCACCACGGAGAACCCGAAGATCGCCAGCGGGCGGCGCCGCAGCGAGGCCGCCAATGGCCCAGTGTGAATAGCGACCTGCGGTTGCTGCGCTACTTCGTTGCCGTCGCCGAGGAGCGGAACTTCACGCGAGCTGCGGCCCGCCTGCACATGACCCAGCAACCACTGAGCGCCGCGATCCGGCAGCTGGAGACCGAGCTCGGTGTCGACCTGTTCGAGCGGACGACTCGTCGCGTCGAGCTCACCGATGCCGGCGACGCACTGCTCGAACCAGCGCGGGCTGCCCTCCATGCGGCCGACGATGCCCTCGCGGCCGCGCGCGCGGCCGGACGCGGAATCGCCGGCGAACTGCGGTTCGGCCTGTCCACCGGTGCTCGCTATGGCCTCGAGCCCCTGTTCGCCGCCCTGGCCCAGCGGCATCCCGCCGTGCACCTGCACACCCACCACGGCTCTGCCGGACCCCTGCTCGCCGACCTGGGCGAAGGACGCCTGGATGCCGCGGTGACCTTCGGTGCACACATCCCCGCGGACCTGGAACATCTGCGGCTCAAGGACGAGTCCGCCGTGCTAGCGGTAGCCGCCGGCCACTCTCTCGCAGAACGCCACTCCGTCATGCTCAGCGAGTTGCGTGACGAGACGTTCGCACTCGACATCCCCGGCGACAATCCGGACTACGACAAGGCCGTCGTCGAGGCCTGTCGTCGCAGCGGCTTCGAACCCCACACGCGCGCCAGCTCGGTCTTCCACGACTCATGGGAGGGCGCCGTCCACACCGAAGGCTGCGTCGGGCTCACCGTGCGCACTGCCCTGCACTCCACCCACCGCGACCTACGACTGCTCGCCATCGTTGACGCGCCCACCTTCCCGATCGACCTCGCCTGGCGCAGCACCGCCGGTACGACGCGACCAGCGGTAGCCGCCCTCGTGACCACCGCCCGCCAGGTGCGCAAGGAGCAATCCTGGACCTGAGGATCGGCCTGGGCCCGGCGGCCCAGCAGCGGGCTCGCGCTCTCGAGCCGGTGTTGCATCATTCCCCGAGCAAGACCGTGCTCGCCGGAGCGCGCTCCTGACACCTGCCGAAGAAGGAGCCGATGACCACCACCGCGGAGCTCCAGCGCCGGACGCTGCGGGTCCTGGTCCTGGCCCAGGTCCTCAGCGGCGCGGGCCTCGCCGCCGGCATCACAGTGGGCGCGCTGCTCGCCCAGGACATGCTCGGCAGCACCGGACTGGCGGGTCTGCCCAGCGCCCTGTTCACCGCCGGCAGCGCGCTCACCGCCGTGGGCGTCGGCAGGATCTCACAGTCGCACGGGCGGCGGCCCGGCCTCGCCATCGGCTACGCCGTGGGCGCGGCGGGCAGTGTGGGAGTGGTGGTCGCGGCGGTGCTGGACAGCCCGGTGCTGTTGTTCGTCACGCTGTTCGTCTACGGCGCGGGCAGCGCCACCAACCTCCAGGCGCGCTACGCCGGCGCCGACCTCGCCGACCCGGGCCACCGCGCCCGAGCGATCTCCACCGTGCTGGTGGCGACCACGCTCGGCGGAGTCGTCGGCCCGCTGCTGGCCGCCCCGAGCGGCCACCTGGCCCACATGGTCGGCATACCTCACCTCGCCGGTCCGTTCCTGCTCGCCGGTGCGGCGTACGCCGCGGCCGCCGGGTTCCTGGCCACGAAGCTGCGCCCAGATCCGCTGATGCACGCGCGCGAGGTGGCGGCCAGCGAGGCCGCGGCGACCGCGGCGGCGCCCGGCCCGGTGCCGGCACCCGAGCCCGCCGTGGTGAGTCACGGGCTCGTGATCGGCGTGCTGGTCATGGTGCTCACCCAGATCGTGATGGTCGCGATCATGACGATGACGCCGGTGCACATGCGCGACCACGGCCACGGCACGGGGGCCGCCGGCGCGGTCATCGCCCTGCACGTCGCCGCGATGTTCCTGCCCTCGCCGCTCACCGGTCGCCTGGTCGACAGCATCGGCCGGACCAGGATGGCCGCAGCGTCCGGAGTGACCCTGCTCCTCGCCGGACTGCTGGCCGCGTCGGCGCCCGAGGACTCCGTGGTCCTGCTGGGCATCGCGCTGGCACTGCTCGGCCTCGGCTGGAACTTCGGCCTGGTATCCGGCACCGCGATCGTCACCGACGCCGTACCGCTCGAGACCCGGGCCCGCACCCAGGGCCTCGTCGACGTGTCGATCGCGGTCTCCGGCGCCGGCGCGGGACTCGCGTCGGGCATCGTCGTCGACGTCACCAGCTACTCCGCACTCTCCTTCGCGGGCGGCCTGCTCGCGCTGGCGATCCTGCCCGCGATCGTGGCAAGCGCGCGGTCACGGACTCCGGCCGCCGCCGATGGCTAGGGAAGGCGCAGGACCTGTGCGGGTCCCGCCGCGCTGGTTCGTACGAGCGGCCTGGAAGGTCCACCGTGCTCTGTATGGAGTCACCGGAGGGCGGAAGGGCCTGTGGCCGCCCTCGAACAAGCGCGGCTGGGGCGCGCTCCGGCTGAGCACCGTCGGACGGCGCTCCGGCCGGGACCGTGCGGTCATCGTCGGATACCTCGAGGACGGCCCGGATCTGGTTCTGCTGGCGATGAACGGGTGGGGCGAGGGCGAACCGGCCTGGTGGCGGAACCTGCAGGCTCACCCCCAGGCCACGGTGCACCTCGCCGAGGGTCCGGCCTCGCAAGTATCGGCGCACGCGGCCCAAGGGACGGAACGAGATCGGTTGTGGGCCCTGTGGCGCACCATCGAACCAAGCCTGGACGAGTACGCCGCACTCCGATCGACGCCGACCGCGGTCATCGTCCTGACGCCGGTGTCGCCTGTCGAACAGCGCTAGGGAACGACGACCACCTTGCCGAGCGCGCGTCCCTCACCGACACGAGCAAGCGCGGCGGGAACCTCGTCGAGCGCGAAGGCGCGGTCGATGTGGATCTCGACATCCCCGGAAACGCAGAGGCCGGCAAGAGGCTTGAAGTGGGCCGGACCCTGCTGCACCACGAGCACCCCCATCGAGCGACCGGTGATCCGCCCTACGACGGCCCCGACGGTGAGCACGCGCAGCAGGGAGCGGACCGATCCACCCACGCACCGATACCTGCCGCCGGGCGCCAGCGCGCGCCGGTAGGCGAAGACCGACCTGTGCGCGACCAGATCCAGGATCAGGTCGTACGGCTGGGTCGTCCGGGTGAAGTCCGCCAGGCGGTAGTCGATCACGTCGTCGGCGCCCACCGACCGCATGAAGTCCTGCTTGGTGGCGTTGTCGACACCCGTCACGTGCGCACCGAGCCGGCTTGCGAGCTGAATGGCGAAGGACCCCGACCCGCCGCCAGCGCCGTTGATCAGCACCCGACTACCCGCCACGGCCCTTGCCGTGCCCTTCAGCGCGATCGCGCCCGCCTGCGGGATGGTCGAGGCCTGCGCGAACGTGAGCTCGGCAGGCTTGTGGGCGAGTGCGGACTCCGGTGCGAGCGCGTACTCCGCGAAGCCACCAAGCAGCGCGAGGTTGTCACCGTAGACCTCGTCTCCGATCCGAAAATCCGTCACGCCTTGCCCCACATCGTCGACCACGCCGGCGATGTCCGACCCGAGCGTCCGGTGCCTCGGAGCACGCAGCCCGCCGATCCGCGCATAGGCAGGCGCTCCGCGCAGGGCCTCCCAGTCGCTGAGGTTCACCGAGGTCGCAGCGACCTTCAGCCGCACCTGCCCGGCGCCGGGCGACGGAACTGGGACCTCCTCGACACGCAGAACGTCTGGAGACCCGTACCGGTCACCGACGACCGCCTTCACGCCCGTACCGGCCCAGCGGTACGCGTGATCATGGCGGCAACCTAACAAAGCGGAAGCGAGCCCACCGGGTGGTTGAGCCGCGAGCGCAGCGAGCGTGTCGAAACCCCGCAAAGTGGGGCTGGGAATCTCGGTTGAGTCCCAGACTTCCCTGCGGAGGTTTCGAGACGGTCGCTGCGCGACCTCCTCAACCACCGGATACGCGGCTCTCACTCCGAGACGCTGAGCACCCGCCCGATCCACTCGTCGCGGGCCAGAGCGTCCGCCTCCACCCGCGCCACTTGGCGCCGCGACACCCGCATGGCTGCGACCGTGTCGTCCATCCTCACCGCCGCCGGGTCCTGCCCCCACCTCGTCGTGCAGGACCACCGGATGTCCAGCGCGAGCTGGCGCGCCGGGTGAGCCGCACCCGTAACGGGTTGTCCGGGATGCCCAGCGTCACCACCACTGCGTCCTGACCGGCGACCGCCTTGGTCACCGGGTCCGCGTCCAGCACGTCGCCGGCGCGGTAGCTGACGCGCTGGTCGTCACCTTCTGCGCGCCGAGCTACGACCTCGGCATGAGCGGGGTCTTCTACGCGGCCTCCGAGATGGCGGCTCCGTGGGGCATCGACATTCCGCCGCTGCCCGGGACGATGGTCTTTCACCTGCTCACCCAGGGATCTGCGGTCATCGAGGTCGCCGGCGACCAGGTGCCGCTCGTGCCGGGCGCCGTCATGCTGGTGCCGCACGGCACGGGTCACGCGATTCTCGATGCCCCCGGCAGCCCTGCCGTGCCCTGTTCGACCTTCCACGCGAAGAGCTCGGCGAACGCTACGAGCGGATCCGGCTGGTCGGTCCTGGCGAGGTCAGCGTCCTGCTGTGCGGCGCGGTGCGCTTCTCCGGCGTCGGCGTCGCACGTCTCGTGGATGCCCTGCCCCCGACGCTGGTCGCGCCGCCCGACGACGCAGACTGGATGCGGGCAGCCTTCGGGCTGATCGCCGACGAGTCGCTCAACCCGCGGCCCGGCAGCGACCTGGTCACCGCTCGTCTCGCCGACGTACTCGTGGTCCAGGCCATCCGCACCTGGCTGGAGTCAGCCACACCGGAACGCGGCTGGGTGGCCGGGCTTCGCGACCCGCAGCTCGGCCGCGCACTGGCCGCCTTCAACCGCGCCTTCCGCCGGGAGCACGGCGTGACGCCCGGCGTGTTCGCCCGACTCGGCGATACCTTCCGGGACGGGCTCGAGCTAGCCACCGGTGGTTGAGCCGCGAGCGCAGGGCGTCACCCTTGGTGGCGTCGACGTCCAGGGTGTGATCCCCGTCCCATCCGGATCGCAAGTGGCTCCGAACCCGAGGCACGCGGGCCACCGGGGTGCCGCGCCAACGAAGGGTTCAACGCATGAGAAACCCAAGCCCCTCCATCCTCGTCTCGGTCGCGGCGCTGGTCGTTGCGCTGGGAGGGACTTCGTACGCCGCCGTGCAGATCAACGGCGCGGACCTCAAGGACAACACGGTCAGGAGCAGCAAGATCAAGAACCAGACCCTCCGCTCCAAGGACATCGCCGACGGTTCGGTGAAGGCCAAGGACCTCAAGCCCGGTGTGGTGCCCGCGGGGGCTCGGTGGGCCTTGGTCAACGGCTTCGGCCAGATCACCGCGTCGTCCGGTGGCTTCGGCATCGTCGCCGCCTACCCGACGCTGGCCGCGACCGCGACCGACCCGACCGGCCTGAGGGCCAATGGAAACGTCTACATCAACGCCAACGAGCCGCTGGGCAACAACGGCATCGTCGCCACGGTTGTGCTGCAGAACACGGTGGACCAGAACGGCGACGGCATCATGGGCGGCCGGGCCCCAGGCGCTGACGCCAATCCGGAGTTCTCGGGCGAGATCACGGTGAGCCAGTGCGGCATCCCCGCCACCACGTGTGCCCCGCCGGGGGCCGCGGCCCCGAACGTCTTCGTGGTCAGCCCACGGCTCAGCGACGGAT
The DNA here is from genome assembly GCA_963765915.1 of uncultured Actinomycetota bacterium. Lineage (GTDB taxonomy): Bacteria > Actinomycetota > Actinomycetes > Propionibacteriales > Nocardioidaceae > Nocardioides. The sequence goes on from CAVXYB010000010.1 coordinate 100,954, forward strand.
CGGTGACGACCCAGACGAACCGCAAGTCGTTCTACGTGATCATCACCGGCAACTCGCAGGACTACACCGGCCCCGCACTCTGAGGGTCGGCCTGGTCCCGGGTGGTCGCGACCGTCCGGGACCGGGCCGCTTGGGGCACCCAACCAGCAGGTTCCGGGGGCTACGCGGGTTTCACCCCGATCACCCAGCACTGCGCCTCCAGGAGCACCTGCTGGGCCACGCTGCCCATGATCAGCTTGCCGACCGGGGTGCGGTGGCGCAGGCCGATGACGATCACGTCGGCCTCGGTCTCGGCGGCCACCCGCAGGATCTCGTCGGCCACGTCCGCGGCCATCGCCTGACGCACCTGATGGGCGACGGTGACGCCGGAGAGGCGTTCCTCGAGCTCGGCCAGCCCGGCCTGGCCGACATAGCGCCGGTCGACCAGGGCGTCGCCCTTGGTGGCGTTGACGACCACGAGGTCGGTGCCGCGGCGCTCGGCCTCCTCGATGGCCGCGGCCAACGCGGCCTCGCCGTACTGGTCCGGGATGTAGCCCACGACGACCGTCATCGGGTGACCTCCTGGTTGGAGTCCTGCACGGGCACGGGCGGGGTCTTGCGGAGCCGGCCCAGCACGATCGGCACCACGATGGCCAACACGGTGAGCGCGTAGACGAAGATCGCGAGGCCCTCGTTGAACAGGCCGCTGAGGTCACCGCTGGAGAGGTCCAGCGCCTCGCGCATCTTGGTCTCCATCAACGGCCCGAGGATCACGCCCAGGATCAGCGGCAGCACGGGAATGCCGAAGCGCCGGATCGCGAACCCGATGCCGCCGAAGATCACCAGCAGGGCCAGGTCGAACGGGTCCTGGTTGACGCTGTACGCGCCCAGCGAGGCGAAGAAGAGGATGCCGGCGTAGAGCTGGGGCCGGGGGATGCTCAGCAGCTTGGCCCACACCGGCGCCAGCGGCAGGTTGATGACCAGCAGCAGGGCGTTGCCGATGAGCAGGCTGGCCAGCAGCGTCCACACCAGGTCGGGCTGATCGGTCATCAGCGTGGGACCGGGCTGGATCCCGTAGGTCCGCAACGCGGCGATCAGGACCGCCGCCGTGGCGGTGACGGGCAGACCGAGAGCCAGCAACGGGACGAACATGCCCGCGGCGCTCGCGTTGTTGGCCGCCTCGGGGCCGGCGACCCCTTCGATCGCGCCCTCCCCGAACTCGCTGTCTGTCTTCTTGCGATCAGCCAGCTTGCGCTCGGTGATGTAGGACAGGAAGGTCGGCGTCTCCGCGCCGCCGGCCGGCACCGCACCGAACGGGAACCCGAGCGCCGTGCCACGCAGCCAGGGTCCCCAGGACCGCCGCCAGTCGTCGCGGCCCATGAACGGGCGCCCGGCCGGGATCACGTCAACAGGCTTGCGCCGCAGGTGGGCGGCCACCCACATCGCCTCGCCCATAGCGAAGACGCCGACCGCGACGACCACGATGTCGATCCCGTCCGCGAGCTCGAGCATGCCGCCGGTGAGCCGCGCCTGGCCGGTGGAGAGGTCGTTGCCGACCAGCCCGATCGTCAGCCCCATGAAGAGCCCGATGAAGCCGCGGATCTTGGAGGTGCCCAGCACGCTGGTGACCAGGACCAGTGAGAACAGCATGATGGCGAAGTACGACGGCGCGCCTATCTTCACCGCCTGGTCCGCGATGGTCGGCGTGAAGAACGCGACCAACAGGGTGCCGATGGTGCCGGCGATGAAGGAGCCGATCGCAGCGGTCGCCAGGGCCTGGGCCGCGCGGCCCCTCTTGGCCATCTTGTTGCCCTCGATGGCGGTCATCACCGACGCGGACTCACCGGGGGTGTTGAGCAGGATCGAGGTGGTCGACCCGCCGTACATCCCGCCGTAGTAGATGCCGGCGAACATGATCAGTGACTGGGTCACGTCGAGGCCGTAGGTGACCGGCAGGAGCAGTGCCACGGCCATCGCGGGGCCGATGCCGGGGAGGACGCCGACGAAGGTGCCGAGCAGCACGCCGATGGCGGCGTACATGAGGTTCTCGAGCGTCAGGGCGTTCTGGAACCCGTCCAGCAACAGGTCGAGGCTGTCCATCACAGGATCCCGTCGAGGATGCCGGGCTCGAGGGGGACCCCGAGGCCCCAGAAGAAGTACCAGCTGGCCACCGCCAGCACCGCCCCGACGATGATGTCGCGGACGAGCGTGCGGCTGCCCAGCGCCCAGGCGCAGCCCGCGAAGAGGAGCGCCCCCGTGATCGCCCAGCCGAGGATGTTCACCAGCAGCAGGTTGAGCACCAGGATGCCGACCAGCTTGCCGACGGTGACCCAGTCGGCCGGGGAGGTCAGGTCGACGTCCTCGCCGGCTTCGGCCTCGGCGACGTCGCCCCGTGAGGTCGCCACCGCCAGCAGCACCGACAGCACGATCATCCCCGTGCCGATCAGGTAGGGGAACACGCGCGGGCCGACGGGGTCACCGAAACCGACGGTGAGGCCGCGCGCATCGATGATCGTGTAGACCCCGACCAGGAGGAGAACGGCCGCGAGGCCGTATTGAGCCTTGTCGCCGGTCCCCGATGGACGGGTCGCAGTCTCACTCACAGCAGTCCCAGCTCCTCGAGGGTCCCGGACACGCGCTCGTCCTGCTCGTCGATGAACTCGCCGAAGTCGTCGCCGGTCTTGAAGTCGTCGGTCCAGCCGTTCTCCGCGAGCTGGTCCTGCCAGCCCTGGCTGTCGTGCATCTGCTCGAGGTAGCCGATCAGCTCCTCGGTGCGCTCCTCGCTGATCTCGGGTGGCGCGAGCACGCCGCGCCAGTTGAGGAACACCAGGTCGACGCCCTCCTCGGTGAGCGTCGGGATCTCGGCGAACGGCCCCTCCGGGTAGCGCTCCTCACCGGACACAGCCAGCACCCGGAGCTCGCCGTCCTCGATCTGGCCCACGAACTCCGACAGCCCGGAGAAGCCGACGTCGATCTTCTCCCCGAGGAGGGCGCTGGTCAGCGGCCCGCCGCCGTCGTAGGAGACGTAGTTGACGTCGTTCGGATCGACGCCGATCGCGTCGGCGAGCTGCATCGGGAAGAGGTGGTCGGGGCCACCGGGCGACGAGCCGCCGCCCACCGCGATCGACCCCGGGTCGTCCGACCATGCCTGCACGAGATCGTCGAGGGTCTGGTAGGGGGAGTCAGCCGGCACCAGCACGCCCTCGGGCTCGCTCATCAGCTGGGCCAGCGGGGTCGCGTCCTGGAGCTGGTACTCGCTGCCGAAGGAGTACGTCGACCCGACGACCCCCAGACCGACCGTCATCATCGTGTGCTCGTCGCCGGCCTTGCCGATCAGCGTCGTCATGGCGCCAGCGCCCCCGGCGCCGATCACGTTGTCGACGGTGAACGAGCCGCCGGTGATGTCCTCGTCCTCCATCACCTTCACGGCCGCCCGGCCGGTCAGGTCGTAGCCGCCGCCCGGGCTGTTGGGGATGATCATCAACAGGTCGCGGCTGTCCTGGCCGCGGGTGACGCCGCAACCCGCCAGGGCAACGGTCATCGCGGTCGCCAGGGCCAGCGAGCATTCCCGGAAACGTCGCATTCCCGACATCCTGTCGGGGTCGGGCGTCAGTGTCGAGCGCCGCTCCAGCGGCTGGTCAGATCTCGGTCCGGCGTTCGCTGATCGTCTCGCTGCCGTCGCTGTGCTGCGTGGTGGCGACGCTGTGGGTGCCGCGGCCTCGAGCCATCGTGGCAGCGGTGAGGACGATGACCAGGGCACCGACGATCGTCATGATCCAGCCGACCATCGTCAGGTCGACGCCCCTGACCTCGTCGGTGACAGCGAGGGCCAGCACCAGGCCGACCACAAGCAGGAATGCTCCGAAGCCGTAGCCCATGAGAATCTCCTTACCTCCGGCCGCGGCGCAGAGGCCGCGACGACGTGTCCTGAGTAACCGATTCGAGGCTGCGGCAAACCCCGGGCCAGACCAGCCGGGGACCCGGCCGGGCGGTCGGCCGGCTCGATCATGAAAGGTCCCTCATCCACGGGCCCTAGCGTGTAGGCCCCAGTCTCGGAGCCGGGGCGACCCGGCGTGGACGCCAGGAGTGAACATGACCTCGACCCGACGCACCCGCCTTGCCGCTCGCGTGGCACCACCGTCGCGGTGTCCGCCGGCCTCGCACTGGTGGCACCCGCAGCCACCGCCCGTCAGGACAACAGCGGCCCGGGAGGAGGGGGCCGCGACGGCGACCATGGAAGCGCGCCGGCGACCCACGTCCCGCTGCCGAACGGGTTCCGTCCGGAGGGCATCGCGACCGGATCTGGGCACACCGCCTACCTCGGATCCCTGGCCGACGGCGACATCTACCGACTCGACCTGCGGACCGGAGCGGGCAGGGTGATCAGCGAAGGTCCCGGTACGCCGTCCGTGGGTCTCAAGCTCGCCCACGACTGGCTGTTCGTCTCCGGTGGCTCCGCCGGCAACGCGCGGATCATCGACGCCCGACGCGGGCGCGTGCTCGCCAGCTACACGCTGGTCCCGGCCGGCACGCCGGCGTTCATCAACGACGTGATCGTGACCGATCGGGCAGCGTGGTTCACCGACTCGCTCGACAACGCCGTCTATCGACTCGCCCTGCGGGACGACAACCACCACGGGCACGGACGGCACGGCCAACGCCAGTCCTTGCCCAGCCAGGACGACGTGACCAAGGTCGACCTGACCGGTGATTGGGTCCAGAACACGGGCAACAACGCCAACGGCATCACCACGACCCCCGACGGCCGGTCGCTGCTGGTCATCAACTCCAGCAACGGGCTGCTCTACCGAGTCACCAAGGACGGCCTCGCGACCCAGGTGGACCTCGGCGGGCTCGTGCTCACCAACGGTGACGGTCTGCTGCGCGAGGGCCGGACGTTGTACGTCGTCCAGAACCGGCTCAACAAGGTCGCCGTCATCCGACTCGCCAAGGATGGGGGCAGCGGCAGGCTGGTGGACACCTTGACCTCGCCCGACTTCGACGTGCCGACCACGATCGCGCGGTCCGGCGGCGACCTCTACCTGCCGAACGCCCGGTTCACGACCACGCCGACGCCGGACACCGAGTACTGGGTGACCGGGGTCGACGACTGAGAGGACAGGTCAGACCGTCTCGAACTTGATCCCGCCGGCCACCAGCCTGGTCATCAGGTTGTCGCCCATCGCCTGGGCGGTCGTCACGCAGCCGGCGGCGGGCGGGTTGTCGTCGAAGGCCAGGCACAGGGCCGACTCGGCGAGCATCTTGGCGGTCTCGTCGTAACCGGGGTCACCGCCGGACACCCGCGTGTGGATGGTGCGGCCGTCGCCCTCACCGATGAAGTCCACGGTGAACCACGACTTCGCGCGGCGAGCCTCGTCGGGGCCCGCGCCCTGCTTGATCCGGCCGAGCAGGAACTTCCGCACGGGAGGGACCTGCGCCGACACGGCGAGCGCGGAGACACCGACGACGCCGCCGGCGGCGTACCGGAGCGTCTTGGTGCCGACGTAGTGGGAGTAGGTGAAGCGCGGGCCGTACGCCGCCAGCGCGGCGCCGCTGCGCGCGACGACGAGCGGGTCGATGGTGGGCAGCGGGAGCAGCCACCAGCCGAGCAGCCGGTCGCGGTGCGGCTTCCCCGCCACCGCCTTGGACGAGCGGCCCTCAGGGCGATGCTCGACCTTGCGTCGAGCCTGCATCGCCTCCCGCATCTGCCGGGCCCGTGCGAACGCACCCAGCGCCGAGTGGAAGGTGCCGCCTGAGGGCATCGCGCCCGCGCGGACCACCCCGCGGACGGCGACCGGACCCTTGGCGGCCAGCTGCTGCACCGTGTAGAGGGCGCCGAGGTCGTGCGGGATCGAGTCGAAGCCACAGGCATGCACGATCCGAGCGCCGGACTTCTCCGCGGTGGCGTGGTGGGCGACGTACATGCGGTCCACGAACTCGGGCTCACCGGTCAGGTCGACGTAGTCGGTGCCGGCCTCGGCGCAGGCGGCGACCAGGGGTTCGCCGAACTGGAGGTAGGGCCCGACCGTCGAGATCACCACCCGGGTGCGCCGGGCCACCGCATCCAGGGAGTCGCGGTCGCCGCTGTCGGCGGAGATCAGCTCGAGATCGGCGAGCGCCGGGTCGATGGCAGCCAGCTTGGAGCGGACTGCCTCGAGCTTGGTCGGGTTGCGGCCGGCCAGCGCCCAGCGAAGGCCGGCGGGCGCGTGCTCCGCGACGTATTCGGCGGTGAGCGCCCCGGTGAAGCCGGTGGCGCCGAGGATGACGAGGTCCAGGTCTCGTCCCGAATCGGACGACGAAGGAGGCATGCCCCGACTCTGCCATCGACTCTGCCGCCGACGGAACCGGCCCTCCGACCCGGCCGTCCGATCAGCGGACACCGCTGATCAGGGCGGTCTCTCCCAACATCCGCTCCGGACTTCCGAAGGACCCGCACCATGTCGCAGCGCACTTCCCCGGCCAGGATCGTCACCCGGGGGCTCGTGTCGCTCGGTGCCCTCACCGGCCTCACCGCCGCCTTCGTCGCCGGGACCTCGTTCGGCACCGGCAGCGGCGGACCCGACGCGTGGCACGGCGACTCGGGGTCGGACTTGGGCTCGGACGCCAGCCCGGCGGCGTACACCGGGAGTGACCTGTCCCTGCCCGACTCATGCGACGAGCTGCTCGCCTGGTACGTCGAGCGCGGGGTCGACCGGGTGGGCCCCTACGGTTGGGACTACGTCTACCCCTACTACGCCGTCATGGAAGACGGGATGGCGCTCGACTCGCCGGCGTCGGCCGCGGGGAGCGCCGAGCGATCCACGAGCGGCTCCATCTCGTCGCCGACGACGGTCCGCTCCACGAACGGCGAGACCGGTACCAACGTCCAGGAGACCGGGGTCGACGAGCCCGACACCGTCAAGACCGACGGCCGCACCCTGTTCCGGGTCGAGGACGGCGATTTGGTCACCTACGACGTCACCGGGGACGAGGTGCGCCGGCTGGGCTCGGCCGACCTGCCTGGCCTGGGTGACGCCGAGATCTTGCTCTCGGGCGACACCGTCGTGGCGATCGCGCACGATGGCGGCGATGGCGGCAGTAGCCGCGAGGGCGGCCCCGACCAGGCCTCCACCGACGTGGTCACCCTCGACGTCTCGGACCCGGCCTCGCCGAAGGTCACCCACACCATCGAGTACGACGCGAGCATGGTCACCGCTCGGCTGCACGACGGCGTGGTGCGCGTCGTACTCCAGGCCGGCCTCCCCGACCTCGGCTTCACCCACCCGGACAAGCACACCACCGAGTGGGAGGCCACCCAGGCCAACCAGGACGCGGTCCGGGCGAGCTCCATCGAGGACTGGCTGCCCTCAGTCTCCACCGATGGCGGCCCGACCCAGCCGCTCCTCGGCTGCGACGACGTCGCGGTGCCGGACGACGGCAGCACGCTCGGGACCATCGCGGTGGTTGGCTTCGACGCCGCGGCCCCCCACGCTCCCTCGGTCAGCGGCCTCGCGGTCGACACCGACCTCGCCTACGCCTCGGCCGACCAGCTCTACCTCGCCACCAGCGCCTGGAACGGCGGCGTGGTCCGCTGCTTCGGCTGCCTGCCCACCCCGATGCCCATGGAGCTGCCGGACTCCGGCACGGACCTGATGCCGGGCTGGTTCCCGGGTGGTGGCTCCGACGGCTCCAGCGGCGGGCACGCCGACGACGGCACCAGCCACCTCTACGCCTTCGACCTGGACGGCATCGACACAACGTTCGCGGCGTCCGGCGAGGTGGACGGCGTGATCCTCGACCGCTGGTCGATGGACGCCTACGACGGTGTCCTCCGCGTCGCGGTCGGCCCGACCGGGCAGACCGGTGACTTCAACTCGGTGGTCACGTTCCGCCAGGAGGGCAACGACCTGGTCGAGACCGGCCGACTCGACCAGCTCGGCGTCGGAGAGGACATCAAGTCGGTCCGCTGGTTCGACACCCTGGCGATCGTGGTCACCTTCCGCCAGGTCGACCCGCTCTACGCGATCGACCTCACCGACGCCGACTCCCCGCGGCTGATGGGGAAGCTCAAGATCCCCGGGCTTCTCGGCCTACCTGCACCCGCTCGGCCAGCACCGCCTGCTCGGCCTCGGCGAGGGCCCGTCCGGGAATGGCCAGTGGGGCGCCCAGGCCGGCCTGTTCAACGTCACCGACCTGACCAACCCGACCCAGCTGGACGTCCTCTCCTACGGTCCCGGCACCCAGGCACTCGCCACCCAGGATCCCCGCCAGCTCACCTGGCTGCCCGACGGCCGCACCGCGCTCAGCGTGATCTCCGACTACGGCAAGACCGGCCAGACCGGCTACGTCTCGGTGCTCACCCTCGGTGACGGCGAGCTCGCCAACCGGATGGTCCCGGTCGAGTACGGCGCGGAGGTGACCGACGTACGCCTGGTGCCACTCCCGGACGGCCGGGTGGTGCTGGTGACCGGCGACAACGCCAGCTTCTTTGATCTGTGACTGTCGGTGGTTGAGCCCGGAGGAGCGCCAGCGACGCCACGGTGGTTGAGCCCGGAGGAGCGCCAGCGACGCCACGGTGGTTGAGCCCGGAGGAGCGCCAGCGAACGACGGTGTCGAAACCACCGAGCGAAGGCTGGGACTCAACCGAAGTCATTGCGTACCAGCCCCGGCTTGCGGTGGTTTCGACTCGCTCGGTCGCAGAGCGACACTCGCGGCTCAACCACCGGAGATCGCCCACGTAATCTTGTGGCCATGTGCCGCAACATTCGTCCGCTCAACAACTTCCAGCCGCCGGCCACCGATGACGAGGTCACCTCGGCGGCGTTGCAGTTCGTCCGCAAGGTCAGCGGGACGACCAAGCCGTCGGCGGCCAACCAGGAGGTCTTCGACCGGGCGGTCCACGACATCGCGCACATCGTGCGGCATCTCGTGGATGATCTCGTGACCACGGCGCCGCCCAAGGACCGCCAGGTCGAGGCGGCGAAGGCACGGGAGCGGGCGGCGCTGCGGTACGCCCAGGCATGAGCTCGCAGTGACGTCGTTGCGTCCCAGCCTCGACGTGCGGGGTTTCGAGACGGTCGCAGAACGACCTCCTCAACCACCGGCAGTCGAAGCAACGACCTCCTCAACCACCGGTGGACGCGGTCCTCGACCTCCTGGCCGACCGGCCGCTGGTCGTCCTGACCGGGGCGGGCTGCTCAACCGACTCCGGGATCCCGGACTACCGCGGGCCCGGGTCACCCGCGCGAACACCGATGACCTACCAGGAGTTCGTGTCAGGCCCTGCCGCCCAGCAGCGCTACTGGGCCCGCAGCCACCTCGGCTGGGCTCGCATGAAGCGGGCCGAGCCCAACGCCGGCCACCATGCGCTGGCACGGATCGACCCCGACCTGCTGATCACCCAGAACGTCGACGGGCTGCACGAGCGGGCCGGTTCGCGGCGGATGGTCGCGCTGCACGGCCGCATCGCCGACGTGGTCTGCCTGTCGTGCCGCGCGGTCACTGCGCGGTCCGCGCTGCACGAGCGGCTCACCGAGCTCAACCCCGGGTTCGCCGAGCGCCACCAGGAAGTGCGAGTACGCCCCGACGGCGACGTCGAGCTCGACGACACCGGTGACTTCCTGCTGGCGGGCTGCCGCGACTGCGGCGGCATGCTGAAGCCGGACGTGGTCTTCTTCGGGGAGAACGTGCCCGTCGACCGGGTCGAGCGCTGCTACGAGGCGGTCGACCTTCTTGCCGACACGGAGGGAGCGCTGCTGGTCGCGGGCTCGAGCCTGACCGTGATGAGCGGCCTCCGATTCGTGCGCCGGGCCGCGAAGGCCGATGCTCCGGTGGTGATCGTCAACCGCGGTCCGACCCGAGGCGACGAGCTGGCGACGTACCGCCTCGACGCGGGCACGTCGGAGTTCCTCACCGCGCTGGCCGCACACGTCTCGTGAGCGGTTCCCGGAAGGCTCAGGCGGCAGGTCCCGAGGCACGGTGCCTCGGCAGGTAGCCGCCGATCTCACGCTGGGCCTTGGCCCGGGTGAGCCAGTCCCCGACGTCGATGACGTTCGGTGCCTTTTTCACTGGCTCCACGGTGCCACCAGAAGGGCCTCGGCCCGTCGACGGCTCAATGACAACTCTGGACATGCGTCCCCCAATTTTCCCCGAAAGATGCCCCCGCACCTTCCCCGGCTTCAAGGGTAGACACATACCCACCCGGGTGTCAGCAACGAGTCGGATCAGGTCGAGGTGGTCTACGCCTGCTCGGTTGGGTCTCGGGGGCCGCTCAGAGCTTGCGGACGAAGATGTGCTCGGCCGCCTCGGGCACGATCTCGGCGGTCTCGCCGCCGGAGCCGACCAGGACGCCTTCGGGGGTGGACACCACGGTGATGGTCTTGTCGGGCAGGGCGCCGACCCGGCGCAGCGCGCTCATCAGCAGCTCGTCCTTCTGCATCTCCTCTGAGATCCGGCGGACCAGCACCCGGCCCTCCTCGAGGGTCGCCGCGGCAGACAGCGACTCGACGCCGGTCATGAACTCCTCACCCAGCTTGACCTCGCCCAGCTCGTCGAGCCCCGGGATCGGGTTGCCGTACGGCGATTCGGTCGGATGGTTGAGCAGCTCGACCAGCCGGCGCTCGACGGTCTCCGACATCACGTGCTCCCAGCGGCAGGCCTCTTCGTGGACGAGCTCCCAGTCCAGGCCGATGACGTCGATGAGAAGCCGCTCGGCGAGCCGGTGCTTGCGCATCACCCGGGTCGCCAGGCGCATGCCCTCCTCGGTGAGCTCGAGGTGGCGGTCACCCTCGACCGTGAGCAAGCCGTCGCGCTCCATCCGGGCCACGGTCTGCGACACGGTGGGGCCGCTCTGGTGCAGCCGCTCGGCGATCCGCGCACGCAGCGGGACGATGCCCTCCTCGACCAGCTCGTAGACGGTCCGGAGGTACATCTCCGTGGTGTCGATCAGGTCGCTCACTCGCCCATTCTGTCCCATGCCCGGGTGCGGGGCCCTCGACCACGGGCAGCCGACCGCCTGACTTTGGTCTGGGCGAGCGCGCGCCCACGGTCGCTTACGCCGGCACAGCCGCGTTCATAGCGTCGAGGCATGCGCACCCGGTGGCTCCCCGTCCTCGGCCTCGCGGTGCTCGCACCGGTCTGCGCGGAGTACCTCTGGGGCTACGACGACTCGACGGGCCACCCGGGGACGCTGTTCGGCAACCTCATCATCTTCACCCCGCTCTACGGCTGCCCGGCGCTGCTGATCCGCGAGGTCGCGCGACGCCGAGGCCTCGGCTGGCCGGGCATCCTGCTGCTGGCCGCTGCGTTCGGCGTGGTCGAGGCGGGTCTGGTGGACCAGTCGATGTTCGCTCGCGAGTACCGCGACATCCCGTACTGGTCGGACATCGCCGACCCGACCTACGTCGCGCCGATCGGTCTCAGCATCTTCCTGGCCGTCACGTTCGTGGCGAACCACGTCATCGCGAGCATCGCCGGGCCGATCGCCCTGGTCGAGGGGCTGGCCGGGGCGCGCGGCCGGAAGCCCTGGCTGGGCCGGCCGATGATCGTGGTCGCGACACTGCTCTACCTGGGCGCCTCGGCGCTGGTGCTCGGCGACCACCTGGCCAACGAGTCCGAGCACGCCTCGGCGGGCCAGCTCGTGGGTGCCGGCATCGCCGCGGTGCTGCTCGTGGCCGGTGCCCTCCTGATGGGTCGCCGGCCCCGCACCCAGCGCGCGGACGCTGCCCCGAGCCTGTGGCTGGTCGCGCCGGTCGCTTTCGTCGTCGCCCTGGGCTCGCAGCTGCTGCCCCCCTCGCCGTTGGGCACCGATGCCCTGGTGCTCGTCTACGCCTCGGGGGCCACCACGGTCTGGTGGCTGTCGGGTCGTCCCGGGTGGGCGCGGGCCCATGCCGCCGCGCTCGCGGTGGGCGTGCTGTGCGCGTTCGCCCTGATGGCGTTCTGGACCGATCCGATCGGGCAGGTCACCGAGGCAGAGAAGCTCGGCCACAACATCGGCCTGCTCGTGCTCGTCGCCGCGGTCGGCGCCCTCGCCGTACGCCGGGCTGGAGTTCCCGCCGCGCGCGTGCCAGCGTGACGGGGTGATTGATGACAGCACCGTCGACACCGAGCTCGTGATCGGTGCCCGCTTCCGCGGTCCGGCCCGGTCCGGGAACGGCGGCTACTCCGCCGGCTCGCTCGCCGCGCTGGCGCCCACGGACTGGCGCGCGATCGCGGTCCGGCTGAGTGCCCCACCCCCGCTCGACACCGCGATGACGGTCACCGAGGACGGCGAGCTGCTGGTCGCCTCACTGGAAGGAGCGGAGATCCTGCGGGCGACGCGCGCCGACCCCGACCTGACACCGGTCGCGCCGGTGGACGCGCCGACCGCGCGGGCCGCGGAGCCGGCGTACGCGGGCCTGGCCTCGCACCCGTTCCCCACGTGCTTCACCTGCGGCACCGGCCGCGAGCCCGGCGACGGGCTGCGCATCTTCCCCGGCGCGCTGGGCGACGGCCGGGCTGCGGCGACCTGGACGCCGCACGCCAGCGTGGCCGCGGACTGGCACGAGTACCGCGACGCCACTCGCGAGGCCGGTCACGCGGTGACCTGGGCTGCCCTCGACTGCACCGGTGCCTGGGCCGACGACGTCGGCAACCGGCCGATGGTGCTGGGCACCATGACCGCTCGCCTCGACTCCTTGCCCGTGGTCGGCGTCGAGCACGTGATCGTCGGCGAGGCCCGCGGCGCATCGGGACGGCGGCGGATGACCGCCGCCAGCCTGTACGACGACGGCGGCCGGCTGGTCGCCACCGCCGAGCACGTGTGGGTCCTGGTCGACCCCGCCGACTTCAACTGAGACCGTTACGTCCCAGCCCCGGCTTGCGTGGTTTCGACACGCTCGGTCGCAGAGCGACACTCGCGGCTCAACCACCGGGAGCCACGACTTGCGACGATTCGACACGCTCGCTGCGGTCGCGGCTCAACCACCGGGGTCGGTGGTTGAGGAGGTCGTTCTGCGACCGTCTCGAAACCCCCGCAGGAAAGGCTGGAACTAGCCCGCGGTGGTTACGATCCAGCCCCCGGCTTGCGTGGTTTCGACACGCTCGGTCGCAGAGCGACACTCGCGGCTCAACCACCGGGGACCGGTGGTTGAGGAGGTCGTTCTGCGACCGTCTCGAAACCCCCGCAGGAAAGGCTGGAACTAGCCCACGGTGGTTACGATCCAGCCCCGGCTTGCGTGGTTTCGACACGCTCGGTCGCAGAGCGACACTCGCGGCTCAACCACCGGGAGCCACGACTTGCGAGGATTCGACACGCTCAACCACCGGGGACCGGTGGTTGAGGAGGTCGTTCTGCGACCGTCTCGAAACCCCCGCAGGAAAGGCTGGAACTAGCCCACGGTGGTTACGATCCAGCCCCGGCTTGCGTGGTTTCGACACGCTCGGTCGCAGAGCGACACTCGCGGCTCAACCACCTCGGTCGCGGCTCAACCACAGGATGACTAGGCTCTCGCTCGTGTCTGATTTGAACGATCCAAGCGTGCCCTGGTGGCGGCACGCGGTCACCTACGAGGTCTACGTCCGCAGCTTCGCCGACAGCGACGGGGACGGCGTCGGCGACCTGTCCGGGATCACCTCGCGGCTGCCGTACCTTCGCGATCTCGGTGTCGACGCGCTCTGGGTCACGCCGTTCTACCCCTCGCCGCAGCATGACCACGGCTACGACGTCGCCGACTACCGGGACGTCGACCCGTTGTTCGGCACCCTCGCGGACGCCGACAAGCTGACCGCCTCCGCCCACGAGCTCGGGCTCAAGGTGATCGTCGACCTGGTGCCCAACCACACCTCCCACGCCCACGCCTGGTTCCGCGCGGCGTTGGCAAGTCCGCCCGGCAGCCGGGAGCGGGCGCGCTACCTGTTCCGCGACGGCCGAGGTCCGGGGGGCCAGGAACCCCCCAACAACTGGCGGTCCGTCTTCGGTGGCCCGGCGTGGACCCGCGTGCCGGACGGCCAGTGGTACTTGCATCTCTTCGACACCTCCCAGCCCGACCTCGACTGGCGCAACCCAGAGGTGGGCGACATGTTCGAGGAGGTGCTGCGCTTCTGGCTCGATCGCGGCGTCGACGGCTTCCGGGTCGACGTGGCGCACGGCCTGGTCAAGGAAGCGACGCTGCGCGACCAGGTCGTGGCCGACGGCGAGGCGCCGGGCAGCGGCGTCGAGACCGCGCACTCGATGGTCGAACGGGTGCTGCGTGACGAGCCGATGTGGGACCAGCCCGAGCTGCACGAGGTCTACCGGCGCTGGCACCAGGTGCTCGCGGAGTATCCGGGTGACCGGATGACAGTCGCCGAGGCGTGGACGCAGACCCCGGAGTCGATGGCGCGGTTCGTGCGCGGCGACGAGATGAGCCAGGCGTTCAACTTCTCCTGGTTGCTCGCACCCTGGTCGGCCACCGCGTTCGCCAAGGTCATCCGAAGCACGCTGGACGAGCTCGCCGGGGTCGCCGCCGCACCGACGTGGGTCCTGAGCAATCACGACGTGTCCCGCCACGCGACCCGGTACGGCGGTGGCGCGGTCGGCATCGCCCGCGCCAGGGCCTCGACCCTGGCCATGCTCGCGCTACCGGGCTCGGCGTACCTCTACCAGGGCGAGGAGCTCGGGCTCGAGGACGTCGACGTCCCGCCGGAGGCTCGCCAGGACCCCGCCTGGCTCCGCACCCAGGAGCAGTGGCGGGACGGCTGCCGGGTGCCGATCCCGTGGTCGGGCTCCGCGCCGCCGTACGGCTTCGGCCCGGGAGCCGACCAACCCTGGCTGCCGCAGCCGCCGGACTGGGAGGACCACAGTGTCGAGGCCCAGGAGCAGGACCCGGACTCGACGCTGGCGTTCTACCGGGCGGCGCTCGCGGCGCGGCGCGAGCACGCCCGCGACGCGACCGAGGAGGTCGAGCTGCTGGATGCCGGCTCCGACCTGCTGGCGTTCTGCCGGGGCGCGCTGACCGTGGTGCTCAACGCCGGTGTGGACGCGGCCGAGCTGCCGAGGGGTGAGCTGGTGCTCGCGAGCGGACCGCTCGAGGGGCGGCTGCTGCCTCCAGACACTGCGGTTTGGCTGGTCGAGTGAGCCCGACCCGGGGTCAGCCGTTGAGCGCCCGGTTGTAGCGCTCGAGGGTGGCGGCGAAGGCGGCCATCTCCTCGGCCGACCAGTCGCCGAGCTGCTCGTCGAGCCACTTGCGTCGGTGCTCGGCGACGTCGGCGAGGCGGCGTACGGCGTCCTCGCTGGCCACGACCAGGGTGGCCCGGCCGTCGGCCGGGTCGGGGGTGCGCTCGACCAGCCCGAGTTCGACCAGGTGCTGGAGCTGGCGGCTCACCGCGCCCTTGTCGATGTGGAAGTTCTCGGCCATCGAGGAGGCGCGCAGCGGGCCCTCGTCGGCGAGCCAGGACAGCATCAGGTACGACGCCGGCTGCAGGTCCTCGTGGACGGCGCGGGCGCGTTCGCCGATCACCCGCTTGATCCGGCGGATGAGCACGCCGACCTCGCGCTCGAGGTGGCGCAGCGACTCCTGACGCGAGGTCATCGGACCCCTGCGAGGTCGAGCTCGGTGCTGGGCACGGGCTCATCATCCTCGATCGTCCCTGACATGCAGCAACCCGCAGGCCTGGCCCCTCTGGAGGGGCTGCACCGGGGGACGTTCCCGGTTCGCCTGCGGGTCGGGTAGCTGCTTGAGATTCGCCAGCAGCGTCGAGGGCATCCCTGCCCCGTCCTGTTGCTGGGGGCTGCTAGCGGGCAGCCACCTCACGCGTCCTCAAAGAATTCATTCTTCGGACCACCTCCTTTCCCGTGTAGGACGAGAGTAGATCGGGCCGTCAAGGCGGGCAACGGGGTTTGTGGCTCGGGTCGAGTTTTGCCAGGGACTCTGGGCCGGCGGTGAGCCTGGGCCCGTTCGGCGAGCGGCAATGGGCCCTAGCTCACCGCCGCCGGGGCCGGGCCGCGGTGGCCGGTGAGCCTGGGCCCGTTCAGGGCATCGAAATGGGCCCTAGCTCACCGCCGCCTGGGCCCGCCTTTGTCTGGAGGGGCCAAACTTCTTCGTCCAAGCGCGAGTCAGGCCACCGCAGCTGCGAACTGCGACTGGTAGAGCCGCGCGTACGCACCGCCGGCCGCGAGCAGCGAGTCGTGGTTGCCCTGCTCGACGATCCGGCCCGCCTCCATCACCAGGATCAGGTCGGCGTCGCGGATCGTGGAGAGCCGGTGCGCGATGACGAACGACGTCCGGTCGGTGCGCAGCGCCGCCATCGCGTGCTGCACCAGCAGCTCGGTGCGGGTGTCCACCGACGAGGTGGCCTCGTCGAGGATCAGCAGGGCCGGGTCGGCCAGGAACGCCCGGGCGATGGTGAGCAGCTGCCGCTCGCCGGCGGACAGGTTGCCGCCGTCCTCGTCGACGACCGTGTCGTAGCCGTCCGGCAGCGAGTGCACGAACCGGTCGACGAACGTTGCCCGCGCGGCCTCGAGGATCTCCTCCTCGCTGGCTTCGGGGCGGCCATAGGCGATGTTGTCGCGGATCGTGCCTTCGAACAGCCAGGTGTCCTGCAGCACCATCCCGATCCGCCCGCGCAGTGCCGCGCGCGGCATGGCGGTGATGTCGGTGCCGTCGACGGTGATCCGCCCGCCGTCCAGCTCATAGAAGCGCATCACCAGGTTGACCAGGGTCGTCTTGCCGGCACCGGTCGGGCCCACGATCGCCACGGTCTGGCCGGGGCTGGCTACCAGTGAGAGGTCCTCGATCAGGGGCTCGGCGGGGTCGTAGCTGAACGACACGTGCTCGAAGCGGACCTCGCCGCGGCCGGCGGGTGGCGCGACCGTGGTGCTGTCCGGCACCTGCTCGTCGGCGTCGAGCAGCTCGAAGACCCGCTCGGCCGACGCGACCCCGGACTGGAGCAGGTTCATCATCGACGCGACCGCCGTCAGCGGCTGCATGAACTGCCGCGAGTACTGGATGAACGCCTGCACCTCACCCAGCGACAGCGTCCCGTGAGCGACCCGGAGGCCGCCGACCACGGCGACGACGACGTAGTTGAGGTTCCCGAGGAACATCATCATCGGCATGATCAGCCCGCTGACGAACTGCGCCTTGAACGACGCCTCGTAGAGCTCGTCGTTCTCCTCGGCGAAGGCCCGCTCGACCTCGGCGCGGCGTCCGAAGACGGTGACCAGCGCGTGCCCGGAGAAGGTCTCCTCGATGTGCGCGTTGAGCTTGCCGGTACGCCGCCACTGGGCGACGAACTGCCCCTGCGAGCGCTTCATGATCCGCTGGGTCACGAACATCGAGATCGGGACCGAGACCAGTGCGATCAAGGCCAGCAACGGCGAGATCCACAGCATCATCGAGATCACCGCGACGACGGTGAGCAGCGAGGTGAGCAGCTGGCTCATCGTCTGCTGGAGCGTCTGGCTGATGTTGTCGATGTCGTTGGTGACCCGGCTCATCAGCTCGCCGCGCGGCTGCTTGTCGAAGTACTCCAGCGGCAGGGCGTTGACCTTGTCCTCGACGTCGGAACGCATCCGTCGCACCGTTCCCTGAACCACGTCGTTGAGCAGGTAGCCCTGGCCCCAGGCCAGCGCCGAGCCGGCGACGTACACGCCGATCACCTGCAGCACGACCGTGCGGACCGCGTCGAAGTCGACCGGTCGCCGGGCGAGGAACGCGTCGAAGATCAGGTCGGTGGCGTGACCGAGCAACAGCGGGCCCAGGGCGAGCAGGAAGACACTCACCACCGCGAGCCCGATGACGGCCAGGGCGCGGTCGCGGTCCGGAGCCATCCGGCGGACCAGCCGCTTGGCCGAGGGGACGAAGGTCATCGCCTTCTGGCCGACCATGCCGCCACCCATCGGGCCCCGGCCGGGGCCGCCGATCGGCGCCTCGATGCGTTCGGTCTGCTTCATGGCGGCGCCGCCCTTGGGCGACGACTGCGAGGGGGCGGTAGTCGTCATGCCGCGGCCTCCTCGGCGGTCAGCTGCGAGGCGACGATCTCCTGGTACGTCGGATCGGAGTCGAGGAGCTCCTGGTGGGTGCCGCGACCGACCACCCGGCCGTCCTCGAGCACCAGGATCAGGTCGGCGTCGCGGATCGTGGAGACCCGCTGGGCCACTACCACGACCGTCGCGTCGCGGGTCTCGGGTCGCAGCGCCGCCCGCAGCTGGGCGTCGGTGGCGAGGTCGAGCGCGGAGAACGCGTCGTCGAAGAGGTAGATCTCGGGGCGACGGACGAGCGCCCGGGCGATGGCCAGCCGCTGTCGCTGGCCGCCGGAGACATTGGTCCCGCCCTGGACGATCGGTGCGTCCAGCCCCTCGGGCATCCGCTCGACGAAGTCGCGGGCCTGGGCCACGTCGAGGGCGTGCCACAGCTCCTCGTCGGTCGCGTCCGGTCTGCCGTGGCGCAGGTTGCTGCGGACCGTGCCGGTGAAGAGGAACGCCCGCTGAGGCACCAGCCCGATGCGCGCCCACAGCGACTCCGGATCGAGGTCACGTACGTCGGCCCCGTCCACCCGCACCGTGCCGGCGGTGGCGTCGAAGAGCCGCGGGACCAGGTTGACCAGGGTCGACTTGCCGGCGCCGGTCGAACCGATGATCGCGACGGTCTGGCCGGGCCGGGCGCTGAAGCTGACGTCGCAGAGCACCGGCTGCTCGGCACCGGGGTAGGTGAAGCCGACGTCCTCGAGGTCGAGGTGTCCGCGCAGCGGGAGCTCGCGGACGCCGTCGGTCGGCGGTACGACGCTGGGCCGGGTTTCGAGGACCTCGCTGATCCGGTCCGCACACACCGAGGAGCGCGGGATCATCATCAGCATGAAGGTCCCCATCATCACGCTCATCAGGATCTGCATCAGGTAGCTCAGGAACGCGGTCAGCGCCCCGACCTGCATCTCGCCGCTGTCGACGCGGTGGCCGCCGTACCAGATCACCGCGACGCTCGAGATGTTCACGACCAGCATCACCAGCGGGAACATCGTGGCCATCCAGCGGCCGGCGGTCACCGACACCGCGGTGAGCCCGTCGTTCGCCACGCCGAACCGCTGGGTCTCGCGTGGCTCGCGGACGAAGGCCCGGACCACCCGGATGCCGCTGATCTGCTCGCGCAGGATCCGGTTCACGTCGTCGATCCGGGTCTGGACGAGCCGGAAGCTCGGCACCATCTGCGAGACCACGAGGCCGACCGAGACGAACAGGGCCGGTACGACGATGGCGAGCAGCCACGAGAGGCCGAGGTCCTCGCGCATCGCCATCACAATGCCGCCGACCATCATGATCGGGACCTGCACGGCCAGGGTGCAGCCCATCAGCGCGAGCATCTGCACCTGCTGGACGTCGTTGGTGTTGCGGGTGATCAGCGAGGGCGCCCCGAACTGGGCGACCTCGCGGCCGGAGAACGAGCCGACCCGGTGGAAGACCGCGGCCCGCAGGTCACGACCGAACGACATCGCGGTGCGCGCCGAGAACGCGACCGCCACCACCGAGCAGAGGATCTGGAGGAGCGAGACCCCGAGCATCACCGCGCCGGTGCGCAGGATGAAGTCGGTGTCGCCGACGGCCACGCCCTTGTCGATGATGTCGGCGTTGAGGCTGGGCAGGTAGAGCATCGCCACCGTCGCGGTGAACTGGAGCACCACGATGACGGCCAGCCACCGGCGGTACGGCGCCAGGTGGGTGCGCAGGATCCGCAGCAGGGGCATCAGTCTCGCCTCTGCAGGCCGAGCAGGATCGTGTCGACGATCTGCTCGGGGTCGAGCAGCCGGCCGTCGGTGATGTAGGGGTGGCTGCCGGCGAAGGTGAGCAGCCGTAGGCGGTGCACGAAGTCCCCGGCCGGCACGGAGAGGCGCTCGGCGTCGGGACCGATGACACCCTCCATCAGGGCGTGCACTCGCTCGCGCACCGCGACCGCCTCCGGGCTGTCGTGGACGTGGTCGGCCGGCCGGACCATGCCAACCTTCTTCATCAGCTCGAAGGTGGCCCGGAACCGCTGCTGCAGGATCGAGGACAGCTGGACCAGCCTGTCGCGCAGCGGGAGCTCGGCGTCGATCTCCTCGATCCGCTCGATCACGGCCCCCGGCTCGAAGGCCCGATCGATCGCGGCCTCGACCAGCTCCTCCTTGGACTCGACGACGCGGAAGATCGTGCCCTCGGCGACCCCCGCTGCCTCGGCGATCTGCCGGGTGGTGACTGCGCGGCCGTGCTCTCGGAGCAGCTGCAGGGTGACGTCGACGAGCTTGTCCCGGCGCTCCTCCGGCGACAGCGGCCGGGCGCGCTCACGTCGTACTGCGGCCTCACTCACGTCGGCAAGGGTAAGTGAGTGAGCGCTCACTCACAAGTGCATTACAGCCGGGTGCCGACCCACTCCACTTCGTAGCCGCACGGTGTCTCGGCACCGCCGGTCACCTGGGCGAGCACGGTGGCCCGGAAGCCGGCCTCCGAGAAGGTGCCGTGCACGGTGAGGGAGTGCGTCGCCGGCCCGACGCTCACCTGCACGGCGTCCGTGGAGAACTGCCGGTCGTCGGTGAGGGCGCCGGTGTAGGTGATCCCGGCGTGGGTCAGCTGGACCGTGTCGCTGCCGGACTCCTGCTCGACGGACGTCGGGTTGTCATGGACCGCGATGTCGGCGCAGGTGCTGTTCAGGAGCGTGACCGTGGTGTCGTACTCCCCCGCGACACCCTCGGGCCCGGCCTCCGTGGGCGTGGACCCCTCGTCGTCGTCACCACCGCAGCCGGCGAGCAGCAGGGCGGTCAGCAGACTCGCGAGGAGCAGGGCGGCCCTGGGTGATCCGTGACGATCGGGTCCCTCCCCAGGTCCCCCATGTACCGATCGCCACGGACCACGAACGTGGGACGCGCGAATCAGACCGGCGGCTCCCCCGACTCGTCGGCGACGGCCACCTCCGGCACGGCCACCTCCGGCACCGCCACCTCTACAGCGACGGGTGCCGCGTCGGCCACCTCGGCGACGGTCGGAGCCGGGTCGAGGGCGCCCAGCAAGGCGCGGAGCCGGTCCTCGTTGCGCTCGAGGACGTCAAGGCTGACGTCGGCGGCGCCGGGCGTGCCGTTGCGGTACTCGAAGGGGTTGTCCAGGTCGCGGATCAGGCTGACCAGATAGACGAGCAGGTAGGAGATCAGCCCGACCAGCAACAGCGTGGGGGCCATCTGCCCGAGGTCGGTCATGATCATCGTGGCGATCAGCATCACTGCGGTCACCTCGGCGATCAGGTAGCCGGCGGCGACGTACGACGTCCTACGCATGGTGTCCATGCGGATGACGAGCTTCCGGACGGCCGCCTGCTCCGTCTTGAGGCGCGTGGTGAAGCCGGCCTGGATCGCCGGCGCCATCACCTTGAACGGGCCGTTCAGCGCACGGATGTCGGACATGACGTCGTCCAGCCCGCGGTCCTGCAACAGCCACGACCGGACCGAGCGGCTCACCTCGATGAGCTGGGCCAGGCACGCCTTCGCCTCCGGGAGCTTGAGCTCGTCGTAGGTGATCAGGCACTCGTCGGCCATGGTCTCCAGGCTCGACGCGATCTCACCGGGCAGCCGCTCGCCCTCCTTGAAGTCACCGGCGGTGCCGTTCAGCAGGAAGCCGAGGATGAACACCTCGGCGCCGATGGCACCGGCCAGCAGCGGGCTCAGCTCGAGCCACTCCGCGCCGGTCTTGTCGGCGGCGAACTTGAGGGCGACGATGGCAAGCGCCCACGGAAGCGCGCTGAGGAGCAGGCGCGGGTTCCCCCGAAACAGGTTCTTGGTCACAACGAGCCACGTTATGTCGGGCTTGCCCCATGCGCATGGTCACTGTGGGCCATTTAGGAACCATGCCGAGACTGGGCCTAGGGGGCCAGTCGCTCGGTGCGCCACCCGTCTTCCGTACGCCGGTAGACCAGCCGGTCGTGCATCCGGCCGGGGCGTCCTTGCCAGAACTCCACCGCCTCGGGATGCACGACGTAGCCGCCCCAGGACTCGGGAGTCGGCACGTCACCGTCGGCGTACCGCCGCTCGACTGCGTCGTACGCCGTCGTCAGCTCCTCGCGTCCGGTCACCACCGAGGACTGGTGCGAGGCCCAGGCACCGAGCTGGGAGCCGCGGGGGCGCAGCGCGAAGTACGCGTCGACCGCGCGGCGCGGAAGCAGCGCGGCGGTGCCGTCGATGCGGACCTGGCGCTCGAGCTGATGCCATGGGAACAGCAGTGCGCAGCGCGGGTTGCCGGCCAGGTCGACGCCCTTGCGTGAGGTGGTGTTGGTGTAGAAGACGAACCCCTCGTCGGAGACGCCCTTGAGCAGGACCAACCGGGCGGACGGCGCGCTCTGACCATCGGGAGGGGCTTGTGCCACCGTCGCCACCACCATCGCGTTGGGCTCGTGGAGGCCGGCCTCGTGAGCGTCGTCGTACCAGCGGCGGAACATCGCGATCGGGTCCGGGAGCAGGTCCTCTTCCACCAGCCCGCCGCGCGTGTATTCGGCCCGGGCAGCCGCCACGGAGTCGACGGCGTCGCTGCGATCGCGGCCGTCGCCCACGTCCCGACCTTAGACGAGTCTACGGCACAATGCGCGACATGGCTGACGATGGTGCGGGCGTAGAAGTCCACCACGGGCTCGAGGGCGTCGTCGCGTTCGAGACGCAGATCGCCGAACCCGACAAGGAGGGTTCCGCGCTCCGCTACCGAGGCGTCGACATCGAGGACATCGTCGGCCGGGTGCCGTTCGAGAACGTGTGGGGACTGCTCATCGACGGGGCCTACCAGCCCGGACTGCCCCCCGCCGAGCCGTACAACATCTCGATCCACACCGGTGACATCCGCGCCGACGTTCAGGCGAGCGTGGCGATGCTGGCGCCGATGCTCGGGATGCAGCAGACCTACGACATCTCGGACGAGCAGGCGCGCCTCGACCTCTCGCGGGTCGCGGTGATGGTGCTGTCGTACGCCGCCCAGGCGGCTCGCGGACTCGGGCTCCCGATCGTCCCGCAGCGCCAGGTCGACAAGGGCCGCACGCTGGCGGAGCGGTTCCTGATCCGCTGGAAGGGCGAGCCGGACCCCTTGCACGTCAAGGCGATCGACGCGTACTGGTCCTCCGCGGCCGAGCACGGCATGAACGCCTCGACCTTCACCGCGCGCGTGATCACCTCGACCGGTGCCGACGTCGCGGCTGCGTTCTCCGGGGCGATCGGCGCGATGAGCGGTCCGCTGCACGGTGGCGCCCCGTCGCGGGTGCTGCACATGATCGAGGACGTCGAGAAGACCGGCGACGCCGAGGGCTACGTCAAGGGCCTGCTCGACTCCGGCGAGCGGCTGATGGGATTCGGCCACCGCGTCTACCGCGCCGAGGACCCACGGGCCCGCGTGCTCCGCCGTACGGCGCGAGAGCTCAACGCACCGCGCTACGAGGTCGCCGAGGCCCTCGAGAAGGCAGCGCTGGCCGAGCTCAAGGCACGTCGCCCGGACCGGGTGCTCGAGACCAACGTCGAGTTCTGGGCGGCGATCGTGCTCGACTTCGCCGAGGTGCCGGCCAACATGTTCACCTCGATGTTCACGTGCGCCCGCACCGGCGGCTGGTCCGCGCACATCCTCGAGCAGAAACGGACCGGCCGGCTGATCCGGCCATCTGCCATCTACACCGGCCCGCCGGCCCGCAAGGCCGACGAGGTCGACGGCTGGCTGGCGGAGTGGGCGGGGTAGCCGCACCCACTGACCGGTTCGCCGGTTGCACGGCGATCGTGACCCGCGCGGGCTCCGGGATCGGTGCCGCGCTGTCGAGGGCACTGGTGGAGGCGGGTGCGCACGTGGTGTGCGCGGACCTCGACGTCGACGCGGCCTCCGCCGTTGCCTCGTCGTGCCGCGGACCCGGCTCGGCACGGGCCGTGGCGCTGGACGTCACCGACGCCGCGGCCGTCTCGTCGCTCGTCTCGTCGGTGGCCGCGGACGCATCATCTCTGGACCTGATGGTCAACAACGCCGGCATCAGCATCGGCGGGGAGACCGAGGAACTCACCCTCGACCACTGGAACTCGATCATCGACGTCAACATCCGCGGCGTGGTGCACGGCGTGCACGCGGCGTACCCCCTGATGGTCCGACAGGGCAGCGGTCACATCGTCAACACCGCCTCGATGGGCGGTCTGATGGCGGCTGGGCGTGATCGGCCTTCCGCCGCCTGCCTAGCCGGCCAGGCCGGCGAGCTCGGCCATCCGGGCCATGCCCGCACCCACGGACCCCCGGAAACGCTCCACCGAGGCAGTCAGCGCGGCGTCGCCCGCCAGTTCCGGAGGGATGCGGGTGGGATTCAGGGCCACCCCGTCGGCCCAGGCCTTGATGTCGGGGTTGGCTCCGAAGGACATCGACGCGCGACCGCCCAGCACCTGCATTCGGCACCATTCGGTGGTCGAGTTGGAGTACGGCGACGGCGGGCACCAGCCGTTCTTCTCCTCGTCGTCTTCGATGATGGCCTCCACGTAGCCGGCCAGCCCTGCACCAAAACATGGAAACCCGCCACGGATCGGCTGCAGCGTGATCGCCTCGCGCCCCCAGATCGGGAACATCGGCTTTACCTGAAACCCCGGTGCGGCGCAATGGACGACCACGGCATCCGGCGCGATGCCCACCTCGCCCTCGTCGAGGACCAACCGGGACGGCTCGACGCGCTGGACGTGTCCGAGCCGCACGACGTTCTCCAGGGTGCGGAGGTGGTCGAGCTCCCACTGGGCAAGGGTCGGCGTCTTGGCCATCGTGGGAGTCACGGACCGGTCGACGCGCAGCATGATGCCGAGCTCCTCCAGACGGAAGAACAGGTCATCGACCGATGACGCCTTGGCTGTCGCCGCCATGGTGTCGGCCGCCATCCCGATGAAGACGGCGGGGTTTGGCTGGATGACCGCACGGTTGAGCATCCACGGGTCACGAGGCCGCACCCAGCAGATCGCGTCCGGGTCCACTCCGTTGACCAGCAACCAGATGCACGCATCGGTGGCGGTCTTTCCCGAGCCGACGATCACGTACTGCGACGGCGCACCGCCGAGGTTGACCAGCTCGTTGACGGGCACCACCTGCACCCCGTCCGCGACGTCGAACGGCGGAGCGGTCGTCGCCGGGATCTCGGGGGCGAGATAGTGGGCGTTGACGACGCGACGCTTCCCGCGCACCTCGTAGCGCTTCCCCGACAGGCGCGACACGAACTGGCCCTCGCCGAGGTAGTCACAGTTGGCGTAGAACGACACCTGCCCGGACGGAAGCATCCGCTCGCGCAGCACCCGGTCGTAGTACGCGCAGACCTCCGGCGCCGCCGCTCGCTCGTGCAGACCGGCTTCGGGACCGTCCTGCTGGATGCGGCCGGCGCCGAGCAGCGTCGAGGGCACGCCGTAGAACGCCGACGCCTGGTGGAGGCGGACGAAGGGGTACGCGTCCAGCCAATGCCCACCGACCCCGTGCCGCCGGTCGACCATGACCACGCTGACGTCCGCATGGTCGATCAGGGCGTCCGTGAACGCCATGCCCGCGGCGCCGGCGCCGACCACCAGGTAGTCGGCCTCCACCACATCCACCATCGGCTCATGCTGACCGTGCTCGCGGGATGGGTCAACGGCGAGGCGCGGATCCCTTCGGGAGCCGGCTCACCACCGGTGGTTGAGGAGGTCGTGCAGCCGACCACCGGTGGTTGAGGAGGTCGTGCAGCCGACCACCGGTGGTTGAGGAGGTCGTGCAGCCGACCACCGGTGGTTGAGGAGGTCGTGCAGCGACCGTCTCGAAACCACCGCAAGCCGGGGCTGGAACTCGACCCTCGCTGATCGAGCCTGTCGAGAACCTCCGCAACGATGGGCTGGGAGCCGACCCCTGCGGCCATCTCGACAAGCTCGACGAGCGGGGGCTTGCGTCCCAGCCCCGGCTTTCGTGGTTTCGACACGCTCGCTGCGCTCGCGGCTCAACCACCGAGGGCATCGGTGGTTGAGGAGGTCGTGCAGCGACCGTCTCGAAACCACCGCAACGGAGGCTGGGACTGGACCACCGCCGATCGAGCCTGTCGAGAACCTCCGCAACGATGGGCTGGGAGCCGACCCCTGCGGCCATCTCGACAAGCTCGATGAACGGGGGCTTGCGTCCCAGCCCCGGCTTTCGTGGTTTCGACACGCTCGCTGCGCTCGCGGCTCAACCACCGAGGGCATCGGTGGTTGAGGAGGTCGTGCAGCGACCGTCTCGAAACCACCGCAACGGAGGCTGGAACTGGACCCCCGCCGATCGAGCCTGTCGAGATCATCCGCAACGTGAGCTGGGAGCCGACCCCTGCGGCCATCTCGACAAGCTCGATGAACGGGGGCTTGCGTGCCAGCCCCGGCTTTCGTGGTTTCGACACGCTCGCTGCGCTCGCGGCTCAACCACCGAGGGCATCGGTGGTTGAGGAGGTCGTGCAGCGACCGTCTCGAAACCACCGCAAGCCGTGGCTGGAACTCGACGCCCGCCGATCGAGCCTGTCGAGATCATCCGCAACGAGAGCTGAGAGCCCGATCCTGCGGACATCTCGACGAGCTCGAACAGACGGACGTGAGCCGACTGTCGAGCAACCGATTGGCGACTGACGTCGTTCAATGGGGCATGAGGCGCGACGCGGCCGCGGATGCCGCCTTCACCGAGTTTGCGGCTGCGAGCCGGACCCGCCTGCGCAGTACGGCGTACCTGCTGTGCGGGGACTGGGAGCGCGCCTCTGACCACGTGCAGGAGGGCCTGATCCGGGTGTACGTCGCCTGGCCCCGGCTGTTGCGGCACGGCGGTGAACTCGCGTACGCCCGCAAGGCGGTGGTCAGCGCGTTCCTGGACGCCAGCCGCAAGCGGTCGAGTACCGAACGGCCCGCGTCCGAGCACGCCGACCGCGCCTCCGGCGAAGACGTCGCCTCGGCCGTCGCCGACCGGGCCGCCCTGATGGCCGCGCTCGCCCGGCTGCCCGAACGGCGGCGCGCGTGCGTGGTGCTGCGGTACTTCGAGGAGCTCGACGTCCGCGAGACCGCCGCCGCGCTCGGCTGCAGTGAGGGCACCGTCAAGAGCCAGACCTCGCGTGCGCTCGCCTCGCTGCGGGCGATGTTCGAGGACGCGTCCCGCGACGAGCTCGTCGTGGCCGGAGAGAGGAACCTGCCGTGGTGAACGACCTCAAGGCGTTGATGCGGGAGAACGTCGCCGCTCCCCCGCCCGACCACCTGGACCTCGGTGCCCTGGTGGGCGCTGGCCGCCGCCGGGTCCGCGCCCGACGTGCCGCGGCGCTCGGGGGGCCGGCCTTGCTGGTCGCCGGCGTGGTCGCCGTCGCCGCCATCAGCTGGCCGAACGGAACCGACAAGGCGGGAGCGGCGGACAAGCCGCCGGCGCCGGACGCGCCCACCCTTGGCCTGTCCGACGCCGAGCCGGCCGTGGAGGGGCGTGACTACGACGTCTTGGCGTCGTACACGAACGAGAACCTGGACAGCGACAACGGGCAGTACTTCGACGGAGTCACCGACGACGGCTTGATCCTGTTCCGCGACGGACCCCGCATGGACCAGCTCCACCCGCGGTTTGCGCTCATGGATCCGGCGACCCGTGAGCAGGACTGGCTGCCCGATCCGCAGATCGGGCAGACGCAGACCTGGCCGGTCGAGCTCGGAACCAACCGGCTGGTCCTGCTCGGCACCGACGACGAGGACAGCTCCGCCATGGAGACCCGCCTGGTCGCCTTCGTCTTCGATCGCGACACCCGGCAGTGGAGCACGATGAGGTGGCCGAGCCTCCCCGCGATCGAGTTCCCCAACGCCGACCTCGGACCGGACGGCCGGCTGTACGTGTCCGTCTCCGCCACCAAGGGGCAGATTCCCGAGGGCGGCTGGCCCACCGGGCCGGACGGCGAGGCCGACGACGCCGACGCCGAGGGCGACACCTACCACGTGTGGTCGGTCTCGCTCACAGACGGGAGCGACGTCCGTGACGAGGAACTGACCGTGGGCGACCTCGCCTTCACCGACACCTCGATGGTGTGGACCGACTCGACCAACGGGGACGCCGGTCTGGTCCACGTGCGCGACCTGTCGAACGGGGAGGAGCACTTCTTCGACCCGCACACGGGCGAGCGGTGCAACCTGCTGAACTTCGGAGCGACGGACGACCGCGTGATGCTGTCGCAGTACTGCGGCACGTACGCCGGCGGAGTCCGCGACGATCGTGTGCAGATCCTCACCACGGATGGCGACCAGGTGGTCACGCTCCAGGACAGCGGAATCGACGGCGCGATGGCCGGCTCCGGCGGGATCAACGGCGTGGTCACCGTGACCGCCTACCAGGAGGACCGGGGCGGCACCTACGTCTACGACCTCCGCACCGACCGGTTCGTCCGGATCAGCGACGCGGTCTCGAGCTGGGCGTTGGGCGGACCCACCCCCGACGGGCAGTTCCTCTGGGACACGCCGGTCAACCACCGCCACGGCGCCACGCAGTGGCTCGGCCAGCTCGTCTCTAGCGAAGGCTGACAGGCACCCCCCACGCAACTGGTCCAAACCAGCGCGGGGCTGTGTCAACCTGATTGTCGGTCGGACGACTCTCGGGCGTGACGAACTCCCTTCCGGAGAGGGTGCCCTCGATGGGTGAGCGGCGTGCTGGCAGCCGGCGCGAGGTGGCGATGCACGCTTCTCGCGCCGACCTCGTCGACGTGCTGTTCCGGCGGCACTACGCCGCGCTCCTCCGCCTCGGCGTCGTCATGCTGGGCAATCGCGAGGCCGCGGAGGACGCGGTCCAGGACGCCTTCGTGGCGCTGCACCGTCATTGGTCGTCGCTGCGTGACCCGGAGGCCGCCGAGGCGTATCTCCGCTCCGCCGTGCTCAACCGCTGTCGGTCCTGGGTACGACGTCAGGTCAGCCAACGCGCCCCAAGGCCGCTCATGCTCGTGCGCGAGCACCCGGAGAGTCCGGAGGACACGACGGTGGGTCGCGACGAGGTCGGATCGCTGGTGGCGGTCATGCGCACGTTGGCCCGACGCCAGCGTGAAGTGCTGGCCTGCCGGTTCGTCCTCGAGCTGTCCGTCGCGGAGACTGCCCAGCTGCTCGAGATCAGCGAGGGGTCGGTCAAGGCCCATACCCATCGCGGACTGCAGATCCTTCAACAGCGGATCGAGGTGACCCGATGAGCAGCATCGATGAGCGGCTCGCGCGGGACATCGCGGCAATCACAGGAGGTGTCGTCGTGACCGAGTCAGACCTGAGGGATGCGCGTGACGCAGTGGACGAGCGCATCGACATCCGGCGGGAGCGGGACCGCCGTCGTACCGTGATCGCGGTAGCCGCGGCGGCCGTGCTGATCCCCGTCGCGGGATTCGCCGCGTTCCAGACGATGGGAGGCGACGACAAGTCGGCACCGCAGCCGGCCAAGCCGGACCCGACGGTCGCCGTGGATCCCAACGCGGACTTCCTCACCGGGGACGCCCCGACCGCCCACCTCATCGACGGCCTGTGGCGGTTGGACAACGGTGACCTCCTGATGCTGTTCGGCGAGGACGGCACGGTGCGGTTCGACAACCACGGGACGCTGTTCTCCGACCCGGTCATGACCGGTACCTACGAGATCGACGGTGACGTCATCACCGTGACCACCACGGACGACGCGCGGTCCGAGTGCGTCGGCCCGGACTTGACGGGGCGCGCATCGCTCCCGGAGTCCGGACTCATGCGGTTCGTCCGGTCCGATTCGTCCAGCGCCTGCTCCCCCGTGCCGCTCGGGCGAATTGCTCTGGAACAGGTGCTGCCGAACTCGTACCTGTCCGAGCTCGCCTTCTCCACGGAGCCCGGCTGGGAGCCGCTGTCGGACGAGACCGTCCTGTACGGCGTCTGGATGGCCGAAGGCGGTCAGCACGTCCTCGAGATGGACCCGAGTGGCGCCTACTACGTCATGGACGAGTCCACTGACGTGGTCGACCAGGGCCAGTGGTCGCTGCAGGCCTCAGAACTCACTTTGACCAGCTCAGCTGCCTCCGGCGAGTGCAGCGAGGGCGACCGCCTAGTCCTCGGCGGGGTGGAGCAGCTCCCCCCCGGCGGCACCACCGGCATGCGTGGGACGGTGACATCGAACACCTGCGGCGGAGGTTGGACGCCCAGCGCGTGGATCTTGCTTCCCCATCAGGGCAGCTGACCCCACGACCGATTCCTGATGCTGTAACGCTCAGGCGCTGCCGCGACAGGTACTAGATGCGCGCAGTGGTCGATCGATCTCTGCAAACCGTATCGGCACACGAGCAGTCCCAGGGGGACACCGCCATGCGCCTCACACACGAGAACTCATCCGCTCCCCGACCGAAGTCCCACCGCGTGCACGACCCGCTGCGGTGCGCCCTGGGGCTTCACCACTGGGAGTGGTGGCTCGAGGAGGACACGTGTGTCCGCTGTGTGCGCTGCTACCGCCGCGGGGAAGCCGGAAACGTCCCTCCCCTGGTGACGGCTGACGCCGGCCGCGCCGCCTAGCGAGTCAGCGCCACCCGCAGCAGGTCCACGTAGAAGCTGGTCAGCCCGCGGCCGCCGGCGCGCGACAGCGAGATGTGCATGTGGTCGCGGTGGCGGAGCGTCTTGGAGCACTTCTTCTTCGAGCGACAGGAAGAGGAGAGGTACCTCTCCGGCTGGAACTGGTCGTAGGCCGGGTAGAAGTGGTCGCTCCAGATGACGTACATGATCCCCATCCGGCGGGCGAGCGCGTGGGTATTTCCCTCGGCGTCGGTGGCGAACGCAGCGGCCAGGAAGTCCTGCGCGCGGCGGCGGTCCGCCGGGTCGTCGGCGTTGAGGACCCAGTCGATCGCGCGGCCGTCCTTGTGCTCGGAGGAACCGCGGCCGGAGCAGGGCCGGTTCACCGCGCCGCCTGTCCCGCCGTACGTCGCGACCAGGTACTCGCCCAGCGCCACCGCCCCCGGCTTCGGCTTCTTGCTGCAGGTGGTCTGCGGCTCGTAGGTCGCGTAGTCCTCGACTGGCAGCCCGCCTCCGTCCACCGCGGCCACGGCGGCAGGGCTCGTCGTCAGACCGAGGGTCAGGCCGACCACGAGCGTGGCCGCGACGAGGAGCGAACGCATGCCCGGACCGTAGGTTCGCGCGAGGCGCGGTGTCCGGCAAACCAGCCCAGAACTGTCCGATCGGATGAGTCAGTCCCGGCGTGTCGTGCTGGACAGATAGGCCAGCCCGCGCGGCGAGATCTCGTAACCGATCGGGAACGACACCGTGAGCCCGAGGTTCTTCAGCTTGCGCACGTCGATCTTGAACGGCGCCGTCTCGCGGCCGACCATCTCGGCCAGGTCCGGTGCGCGACGCTGCGGGTGCGCGCGGATCAGCTCCAGATAGGCCAACGTCCACGGCCCGTGGCTGCTGGCCCGGTCCAGCCGCTCGAGCCGGCGGTCCAGGTCCGCGAGGTCGCCGGCGTTGAGGTCCGCCGACTCGCGCAGCGCGATCCGCGGGTCGGCGCCGGCGTACGACAGCCGGACCCGGTACGTCGGCACCGTCTGGTCAGGAGCCAGCCGGCGCCGCAACCGGTCGGCGTCCGGCCAGCCGGCCTGCCGGGCCTCGTCGTCGGTGATGGCCTCGGCGTCCACGATGCTGACCTCGTCGACCCGCACCAGTCCGGCGGCGGTCGTGAACACCTGGCTGGGCTGGACGTCCTGCCTGCGCCAGCTGCGGAAGGCGAGCGTCACCGAGCCGTCGGCCACCCCGCGAGCCACCTTGAGTGGCAGTAGCACTGCTCAGCTCCGTCAGCGGCTCAGTAGAGCCCCTCGACCGCGTCCTTGGACTCCTTGAGTCCCAGGCCGGTGTTCTGGCGGTAGAGCTTGATCGCCTCGATGAGCTTGCCGCTCTCCTTGAGGGCCCGCACTTCGGCGAGCCACGCGCCTTCGACGGGCAGCGCACCGGCGGACGGTACGACGGCCGACGGGGCGCCGTACGGGATCCCGCCGACGGCGCCGCCCACCCCCGCGGCCACCTGTGCCTGCAGCGAGGCGACCGCCGCCTCGAGCTTGGCGACCCGGGCCTTGAGGTCGTCGAAGTCGACCTGCTCCTGCGGTGATCCGAAGATGCCCATGGCGCAAACCTAGATGAGTGGCTTGCCGAAGCAGCGGTTGAGCGGCTCGTCGCGGTAGTAGCCGAACGACGAGATGCTCGTGTAGCCGGACGACCGGTAGAGCGCGATGGCCTCGGGCTGCGCGGTCCCGGTCTCGAGGATCATCGCTTCGGCCCCGGCGGCCGCCGCGGTCTGCTCCAGGTGGGCCAGGATCCGCCTCGCCAGCCCGGCCGCCCGGGCAGCCGGGACGACGTACATCCGCTTGATCTCCGCGGTGTGGCGGGTCCCGAACACCTCGACATCGTCGTGGACCCGCCAGGCGCCGGTCGCGACCGCGCGCTCGTCGCTGTCGAGGGACAGGTAGCCGACGAAGAAGCTGCCGAGCGGCGGCGCGAACATCAGCGGGTCGAGCGGGGTCCGGTCGGGTCCGCCGTAGCGCATGACGTATTCGGCCTGCACCTCGCTGATCAGGCGCATCGCGTCGGGGTGCCCGTAGGGGACCCGCTCGATGCGTAGGACGCCCGGACCGGGCCTGAGCGTCTCAGACAAGGGCCGACCCGCAGTTGTCGCAGGTGCTCGCCCCGTCGGCGTTGCGGGCCACGCAGTGGGGGCACCACGTGCCGCTCGCATCGTCTCGTGAGACCAGCGCGCAGGCGACCGCGAAGACGATCAGGGCCGGACCGGCCACGAGCCCCCAGCCGCCCCGGATCACCCCGACAGTGCCGAACCCGACGCCGGCCACGCCCAGCAGCAGTGCGCACAGCAGCAGGACGCGCCGCAGCCCCTCCTGGTCGGACGATGGCCGCCGGTAGCGCATGTGGACTCCACGATGTCGAGGGAGAGGCGGCTGCCAGAATATGTGCCGTGACCGACGCGCTGAGGATCCCCTCCGACCTGCTGCCCGCCGACGGACGGTTCGGGGCCGGTCCCTCCAAGATCCAGCCGTCACACCTCGACGCTCTGGCTGCCACCCGTACGTCGATGATGGGCACCTCGCACCGGCAGCAGCCGATCCGCGACCTGGTCGGCCGGGTCCGCTCCGGACTGGCCGAGCTGTTCGCGCTTCCGGACGGCTACGAAGTGGTGCTCGGCAACGGCGGCGCCACGGCGTTCTGGGACGTCGCCACGGCCGGGCTGATCGAGCGGCGCAGCCAGCATTTGTCCTTCGGCGAGTTCTCCTCCAAGTTCGCCAAGGCGGTCACGGCGGCGCCGTGGCTGGACGAGCCGTCGACCATCGCCAGCGAGCCGGGTTCGCGCCCCGACGCCCGCGCCGAGGCCGGCGTCGACGCCTACGCCTGGGCGCACAACGAGACCTCGACCGGCGTGATGGCGCCGGTGCTCCGGCCAGACGGAGCAGACGACGGCGCGCTGGTGCTGATCGACGCCACCTCTGGCGCCGGCGGCCTGCCGGTCGACCTCGCCGAGACCGACGTCTACTACTTCGCACCCCAGAAGTCGTTCGCCTCCGACGGCGGCCTGTGGGTCGCGACGTTCTCCCCGGCCGCCCTCGAGCGGGCCGAGCGGATCGCGGCGTCCGGCCGACACATCCCGGCGTTCTTCGACCTGCCGACGGCGATCGACAACTCCCGCAAGAACCAGACCTACAACACGCCCTCGCTCGCCACCCTGTTCCTGATGGCCGAGCAACTGGACTGGATGAACAGCGAGGGCGGCCTCAAGGGCATGGTCGAGCGGACCACCCAGTCCTCGGAGACGCTCTACGGCTGGGCCGAGGCGGCGCCGTTCGCGTTCCCCTACGTCGCCGAGCCGGCGCACCGGTCGCTGGTGATCGGCACGATCGACTTCGAGGACCACATCGACGCCGACGCCATCGCCGCGACCCTGCGCGCCAACGGCATCGTCGACACCGAGCCCTACCGCAAGCTCGGCCGCAACCAGCTACGCATCGCGATGTACCCGGCCATCGACCCGTCCGACATCGCGGCGCTCACCGCCTGCATCGACTGGGTGGTCGAACGGCTCTGACGGTGGGCCTTGACCAGCCGATCCAGCGGGCGTAGACCGGTACCAACACCCTCGTCAGCGTTCTCTCGGAAGGCCCCGTCATGTCCGAACGCACTCTCCTGCCCATCGCCGAGCTCCCCATGGCCGGCCACACCTGCGGCAATCGCAGCCCGGTCACCTGCCACCTCCGCTGCGGAGACGCGTGCGCGTTCACCGCACCGAACACCACCGAGACGTCGTACTTCCGCGACATCGCCAGCCAGGCGCTGAGCCGCCGGGCACTGCTCGGCGCCGGTTCTAGTGTCGCCGTCCTGGCGGTCACCGCCACCGCGCTGCCGGCCGCCGCGGAGGTCCCGCTGGCCGAGGCGGCCCACCGGCGCGGCAAGCGCAGGCTGCGGTTCAGCACGATCCCGCCGCAGCCGATCACCAGCGACGAGCTCAAGGTGCCGGAGGGCTTCGGATGGAAGCCGATCATCCGGTGGGGCGACCCGATGCTGCCCGGCGGGCGGGCCTTCGACGGGTCCCGCCAAACCCCGGAGGCCCAGGCCAAGCAGTTCGGCTACAACTGCGACTACCTCGACATCATCGTCACCGACGACGAGGGCACCGAGGCGCTCCTGGTGGCCAACCACGAGTACACCAACGAGCACCTCATGTTCCCGCCCGGCTACGACCCGGCCACCGTGATCCGCACGGCCTGGGAAGCACACGGGATGTCGGTGGTCGAGCTCGAGCGCAAGCGCGCGGGCAAGCAGTGGAAGTACAAGAAGCGGGGCAAGCGCAACCGCCGGATCACGGCGACCACGCCCTTCAAGGTCGATGGCCCGGCCGCCGGATCGACACTGCTGCGGACCGCTGCGGACACGTCTGGCCGCAAGGTGCTGGGCACTTTGAACAACTGCGCAGGCGGCACCACCCCGTGGGGGACGGTGCTGTCCGGCGAGGAGAACTTCAACCAGTACTTCAAGGCGACCGGCACCGACCCCAAGGAGACTCGCTACGGCCTGAGCAGCACCCAGGACACCCGCAACTGGCGCTCGCTCGACCCGCGCTGGGACGCAACCACTCCGGCATACGTGAACGAGCCGAACCGGTTCGGCTGGATCATCGAGATCGACCCCTCAGACCCTGACTCGACCCCGGTCAAGCACACCGCGATGGGCCGGTTCAAGCACGAGGGCGCCAACGTCGTCATCGCCAAGAACGGCCACGTGGTGGCCTACATGGGCGACGACGAGCGCTTCGACTACCTCTACCGGTTCGTGTCCAAGAAGAAGTACAACGACGGCGGCACAGCCAGGGACCGGCGGCGCAACCTGAAGCTGCTCAGCCAGGGCGACCTCTACGTCGCGCGGTTCACCGGCGACGGCTTGGGGGATGGCGTCAGCGACGGCACAGGACGCTGGGTCCCGCTGACCAAGGACGGCAAGTCGATGGTTCCCGGCTTCACGCTCGACGAGGTGCTGGTCTACACGCGCCTGGCTGCCGACGCCGTACAGCCCACCAAGATGGACCGCCCCGAGGACGTGGAGCCCAACTTGGCCAACGGCAAGGTGTACGTCGCGTGCACCAACAACACCGACCGCGGCAAGCCCGGCAAGGAGGGCCCGACCGAGCCCAACCCGCGCAACGCCAACAAGGACGGCCACGTCGTCGAGATCACCCCGCGCCGGGGTGACCACACCGCCGGCGCCTTCGACTGGAACCTGCTCCTGATCTGCGGCAACCCGGCCACCGCCGGCACCTACTTCGGCGGGTACACGGGTCCGGTCTCGCCCATCTCCTGCCCGGACAACGTGGCCTTCGACAGCGAGGGCGAGTTGTGGGTCGCGACCGACGGCGCACCGGCGGGGCTGAGCCAGAACGACGGCCTGTTCAAGGTGAACCTCGAGGGGAGCCTGCGCGGGCGGACGCGCCAGTTCCTGTCCGTGCCCGCCGGCGCCGAGACCTGCGGTCCGGTCATCCACGACCGCGACCAGTCGGTCTTCGTGGCCGTCCAGCATCCCGGCGAGGAGGGCACCTGGGCCGCACCGCAGTCGCGGTTCCCCGACTACGTGCCCGTCGGCGGGACTCCCAAGAAGGGCGACTTCGCCGGTCCCCGGCCGACCGTCGTCCAGATCACGCGCCGCGACTGAGCACCGGCGGACCGAGCGAGCAGGTCACCGAGCCAGTTGTGCGGTGACCTGCTCGTACGTCGCACGGTCGAAGGCGACGATCCGGGCTTCCTCGACCTGTGTGTCGACCGACCTGAAGACCTCCAGCGCGGCGGCGATAGCGTCGTCCTTGGGCCAGCCGTAGACGCCGGCACTGATCAAGGGGAAGGCGACCGAACGCGCGCCGAGCTCGTCGGCGACCTCCAGGGCCCGCGCGTAGCAGGAGGTGAGCAGCGACCGGTCGGTCTGGCCGACGTTGCGGTTGGGGCCGACGACATGGATCACCCAGCGGGCCGGCATCTCGCCGGCGGTGGTCCAGCCGGCGTCGCCCGTGGCGAGACCGTCCGGGAACCGGCGCCGACAGTCCTCGAGCACCGTCGGGCCGCCGGCCCGGTGAATCGCACCGTCGACACCGCCTCCGCCGCGCATCCGGTTGTTGGCGGCGTTCACCACCGCATCCGTGTCCTGCGCGGTGATGTCGCCCTGGACCGCGCCAATCTTCATGACCCAGCCTTCACTCGTACTCCCGCAGCAATCTCAGCGTGGCGCGCTCCAGTGCGGCCTGCCGCTCGTCCGTGGTGGCGTAGCGGCGCCGGGTGGCCGGCTTGATCGTCCTGTCCCGGTTGTAGGCGTCGACCACCCGCGGGTCGACGTACGCCGAGCGCGTCAGCGCCGGGGTGTTGCCGAGGAACGACGCCACCTCCTTCATGGCGCCGGACACCGCCCGCTTGCGGGACGCCTTGGTCTGCCCCGGCTCCGGGGTCTCGGCCAGGGCGGCCGCGGCGAGGACGGTGGCGTGCCAGGTGCGGAAGTCCTTGGCGGTGGCCTCGATCCCGGTGGTCTCGCGCACATAGTCGTTGACCAGCTCGGGGATGATCGAGCGCCACGAACGGCCGTTGCGATATGCGAGCAGGCTCGGGTCCTTCGGCGTCCGGCGCCGGCGCATCACGTCGATCGCGGCAACGACCATCTCGTCGTTGATCTCGACCACGTGCTCGATGCCGGACTTGCCGACGAAGGTGAAGACCAGCTGGTCCTGCTGGCGCCGGACGTGCCGGCGTTCGAGGGTGGTCAGCCCGAAGCTGCCGTTGTCCTCGGCATAGACGTCGTTGCCGATCCGGAAGTAGCCGAGGTCGAGCAGCCGCACGGCGGCCGCGCAGGCGCGTTCCAGCGGCATCCCCGCGAGGTCGAGGTCGAGCATCACCCGGTTGCGCGCCTTGCTCAGCGCCTTGCCGAAGACGAGCATCCGGTCGAACTTCTCCGCGTCCCGTCGAAGTCGCCACTGCGGGTGGTAGAGGTACTGGCGCCGGCCGGCGTCGTCCGTGCCGACCGCCTGCAGGTGACCGTTCTCGTACGGCGTGATCCAGACGTCCTCCCACGCCGGCGGGATCACCAGGTCGCGGGCTCGCTGCGCGTCCTCCTCGGGCAGGCGTTGACCTCGCTCGTCGAGGTAGACGAAGCCCCTGCCTGCACGCCGACGGGTCCAGCCTGGCTGGTCCGGCGAGGTGCGACGCAGGCGAGGCATGGCGGCACGGTAACCAGTTCGAGCCCGCTCAGCGTCGCCGCAACGACCGGGTGAGCACCACGATGAAGGCGACCCCGAGCAGCCCGGTCAGCAACCAGGGCCACGCCGACCGCTGCGTCTCGGTGGTCTCCGGCAGCTCGGAGTCCTCGCGTGACTCGGTGGTGGGGCTCGACGACGCGGAGCTCGACGGTGCCGGCGACGCGGTCGCCGCCATCGCCGCGCGCACGTCGGCCGGCAGCGTCATCCGGAGTACGTCGGCGTGCGCCCCCTCGGAGCTCAGCAGCAGGCGGTCCTGCCCGTCGACCGCGATCCCCTCGCCCTGGGGCTGCGAGGGCAGCGGGAAGGACCCGACCTTCTGCAGCGACGGGAACGCGTAGATCGCCGCGGCGGCGTAGTTGCGGACCACGAAGTGCCGGCCGTCGGGGAAGAAGGCGCCGTCGGTGGCGAGCGGGAGGACGCTGCCGAGGGGCTCGAGCCGGTTCGGGCCGTCGGGGTCGAGCTCCTTGGGGGCGGCGAACAGCGTGCCGCCCAGCGGCGACTTGCTCGCGACGTACAGCCGGCCGGTGGCGGGGTCGGCCATCAGCGTCTCTGCGTCGTGCGCGCCGTCGGGATAGGTGAGGTCGTACGTCGACGCCGGGGTGCCGCCGCCCAGCTCCACGTCTGCCACCTCGACCGACTCACGGCTACCGGTGTTGTCACCGATGTCGCCGACCCAGACCCCGCCCCGACCGTCGGGGGCGAGCGCCTCGACATCGGTGGGGTCGTCCTCCCAGTCGCTGACCAAGACCGTCTCGCCGGTGGCCGGGTCGACCGAGAACACCCGTCCGGTGTCGCCGGAGTCGTTGGTGGTGACGACGAGGCCGTCGACGAGCGCGAGCCCGCTGGACTCGATGATGTCGTCGTCCTGGAAGGAGAACAGCACCCGGGACTCCGCCACGGGCGCCGCCGCCGCGCCGAGCAGGAACGGTACGACGACCAGCCCGGCGAGCAGCCGGTCAGGCATCGGATCCGTCGAGCAGCTCGGCCAGCCGCGGCCGGATGCCCCACGTGGTGACCAGGTCGTCGTACTCGCGCCTCAGCGAGCCGCCCTTCACCGGGGCACCGGTGCGGGTCGCGCGCAGCAAGGTGTTCCGCGGCGTGTGCTTGCTCTCCACGAACTGCACCACGTCGACCCGGTAGCCGCGCAGCCGCATCAGGGTGGCCCGGAGCGCGTCGGTGAGGGTGTCGGCCAGCCGCTCGCGGAGGATGCCGTGCCGGGTGAGCATGGCGTACGGCGTCGGGGTGGGCGCCCTGCGCAGCTGCGCCGCGATGTCGTGGTGGCAGCACGGTGCGGCCAGCACCAGCGGTGCGTCCCAGGCGACCGCCCGCGCCAGCGCCTCGTCGGTCGCGGTGTCGCAGGCGTGCAGTGCCAGCACCACCTCGGGCGCGGGGTCGAGCTCCGCCCCCGAGATGGTCCCGACCACGAACTCCGCATCCAGCCCGAGCTCGCGGGCCACCTTCTCGTTGTGCTCGCGAGACTGCTCCTTCACGTCCACACCAGTGAGGTGGACCGGCAGTCCGCGGCTGCCCGCTAGGTAGCGCTCGGCCGCGAACGTCAGATAGGCGTTGCCGCAGCCGAGGTCCACCATCCGCAACGGCGCCTCGGCCGTGGGTCGGCGCAGCTGGCCCTTGTCGATCGCCTCGGTGACCGCAGTGTCGAGCAGCCGCAGGAACTCCTCGACCTGACGGAACTTGTCTCGCCGGCTCGGCTTGAGCCGCCCCTCGGCGTCGGCCAGCCCCAGCGCGCGGAACAGCGGGTCGTCCTCGGGAAGAAGCCGCTCCTTGTCCCGGTCGTGGCCGCGGTCCGGCTCGGCCGGCTGCTCGCGCGCGGCGGCGTGCACGAGGGCCTCGCCCTTGCGGGTCACGCGCAGCTGCACGGTCTCCGTGGTCGTGTCGACGTGCCAGTTGCCGAACGGCTCGCCCAACAGGTCGTCCACGGCGTCCCGAGCCGCGCTCTGCCCGTCAGAGGCGGCTGCGGCGTGGTTCGCGGTGTGCGCCTGGGTCTCGTCGTACGCCGTCACCTGCAGGTGCCGGCCGGCCTTGAGGTCGACGTAGCGCAGCTCGACGCGGCGCCAACGCGGCGCCGCGCCCTTCTGGCGCCCCGAGGCGACCGCGCGGACCAACACGTCCGGGTCGAGCAGACGACCGCGCAGCTGCGCGAGTGCGCGGAGCAGGTTCTCGCTCACTTCAGCACCGCCGCCACGACCACGATCACCAGCAGCCCCAGCAGGGCCACCGGAATGACGAGGCGACGGTGGCGGGGGTTCACCTGACGAGTCTAGGAGCCGTGGTCACGGCCCGGTCGCGGACCGGTCACGACTCGTCGCGGGGTCTGGCGCGACGGACCGCCGGCCGTGAGGGTCGGATCATGGACGACCCGGCGCACGCGTTCGACTTCTGGATCGGCGAGTGGGAGGTGCACGACCCCGAGGGAAGCCATGTGGGCCGCAACTCGATCACCGCCCTCTACGACACGGGCTCGCTCGCCGAGCACTGGCGCGGCGACCGTGGCGTCGAGGGACACAGCCTCAACGCCTGGGACGCGAGCCGCGGTTGCTGGCACCAGACCTGGGTCGACTCGACCGGCGGCGTCCTCCAGCTCGACGGTGGCGTCCGCGACGGCGCGATGGTGTTGGAGGGGGTGGACGAGGGGGTTAGGCAGCGAATCACCTGGACCGTCGAGGCCGAGGGCGTACGCCAGCTCTGGGAGACGTCGAAGGACGACGGCGCCAGTTGGGAGACGGCCTTCGACGGCCGCTATCGCAGAGCCTGAGCCAGCAGCTCGGCCAGGTGCAGGGCCGAGACATCGGCCAGGTCGTCGAGCTGGACCCGGCAGGACATGCCGTCGGCGAGGACGACCGCGCCGGGGTTGCCACGGACGGCCGGCAGCAGATGGGTCTCGGCGACCGCGACCGACACGTCGTAGTGGCCCTTCTCCATGCCGAAGTTGCCGGCCAGGCCGCAGCAGCCGGCGACCCGGGTGACAGTGGCGCCGGCTCGCTCCAACAGCGCCTGGTCGGCGTCCCAACCGATGACGGCGTGCTGGTGGCAGTGCGGCTGGGCGACGACCTCCACGCCGGTCAGGTCGGGGAGCGGTACGTCGAGCCGGATGAGCAGCTCGGCCAGGCTGAGCACCTCGACCGCGTCGCCGGTCAGCTCGACGGCATCGCTGCGCAGGGTGGCCAGGCAGGAGGGCTCCAGCCCGACCACCGGCACCCCCGACTCGACGTAGGGGCGCAGCGTCGCGACCGTCTGCTCCATGAGTGTGCGGGCCCGGTCGAGCTGTCCGGTCGAGACGAGGGTCAGACCGCAGCAGGCGTCGTCGGGGATGACTCGCGCGGTGCGGCCCACGGACTCGAGGTAGCGGATCGCGGCATGCCCGTTGCCTGGGAAGAAGTGGTCGCTGAACGAGTCGGCCCAGATCCACACGTCCGGCGCGCCGCCGGTCGGGGCCGACTTCCGCATCGTCTTCGGGGCGAACGCCGGGATCGAGCGCCGCTGGTCGATGCCGGCGGTGGCCTTGGCCAGCCGCGCGACCGGCTTCAGCCGCACCATCCGGTTGGCCAGCGGCGCCATCGGTGCGGCGAGGTCGGCCCACCACGGCAGCCGGCCCAGCACGCGGTGGCTGCGCGGTCGGCGTACGCCCTCCACGTCGTGCTTCTGGTGCAGCGCCTCGGCCTTGTACGTCGCCATGTCCACCCCCGTCGGGCAGTCGGAGGCACACCCCTTGCAGGCCAGGCACAGGTCCAGGGCCTCGGCGACGGCCGGGTCGGCGAAGCCGCGCACCAGCGACCCGTCGATGGCCTCCTGGAGCACCCGGGCGCGGCCGCGGGTGGAGTCCTTCTCGTCGCGGGTCGCGAGGTAGGACGGGCACATCACCCCGGTGGTCGCGGGCGCCACGCACTTCCCGACACCGGTGCACCGGTGCACGGCGTCGCCGAGGCTGCCGGCGTCATGCGGCAGCCGGAGCAGCGGTGTGACCGGCAGCCGCGGCCGGACCGGCCGCAGGTCGGCGTCGAGGGGCGCGGGATCGACCAGGTTGCCGGGATTGAGCAGGTTGTCCGGGTCGCAGATCGCCTTGGCGGCCGCGAAGAGGCGCAGCGACCCGGCGTCGTACATCAGGGGCAGCAGCTCCGAGCGGGCCCGGCCGTCGCCGTGCTCGCCGGACAGCGAGCCGCGGTGGTCGCGCAGCTTGAGAGCGCAGGCGGTCAGGAAGTCGCGGAAGACCTTAGTGGACGCGTCCGACCCGGGCCGGAACGGGAAGTCGATGCGCACGTGCACGCAGCCGTCGCCGAAGTGGCCGTAGGGCACCCCGTCGAGATCGTGCTCGCCGAGCAGCTCGTCGAAGTCGCGCAGCCAGGCGCCGAGCCGGTCGGGCGGGACGGCGGCGTCCTCCCAGCCGGAGTACGCCGGCGTGGCCAGGCTGCGGGCGGCCAGGCCGGCGCCGTCCTCACGAATCCGCCAGAGTGCCGCCGCCTCGGCGAGGTCCGCGACGAGCCGGTGGTCCAACGCGCCCGAGGCGGCGGCCAGCCGGCCGGCCAGATCGCTCAGCTCCGCCGGGTCGGCGCCGGCCACCTCGACGAACAGCCACCCGCCACCCGGCGGCAGCTCCGGCACCGCGCTCCCCCGCGCCTTGACCAGGTCGACGATCCGGGCGTCCAGTCCCTCGCAGGCCACCAGCCGCCCGGCGCCGGCCTCGAGCAGGGCCGGGACGGCGTCGGCCGCCTCGGGCATCGTCGGGTAGCCGAGCACCAGCAGGAGCCGGTGCGGCTCGTCGGCGACCAGCCGGACCGTCGCCTCGAGGACGATGCCGAGAGTGCCCTCCGAGCCGACCAGGAACCGCTCCAGCCGCCGGCCGTTCTCGGGCAGCAGGTGCTCGAGCGAGTAGCCGCTCACCTGGCGGGTGAACCGGCCGAACTCGGTCCGGATGTGCGCGAGGTTGGCGTCGGCCAGCTCGAGGAGCTGCGCCGGTGGTTGAGCCGCGAGGCCGTCCACGGCCGAGCGTGTCGGAACCTCCGCAAGAGAGGCACCTAACGTCACCACGTCACCTGTCCCGAACGCGACTTGCAGCCCCTCGACGTTGTCAGCCGTCCGGCCGTAGCCGAGCGCCCGCGAGCCACACGCGTTGTTGCCGATCATCCCGCCGATCGTGCAGCGCGGGTGCGTAGACGGGTCCGGGCCGAAGCGGAGCCCGTGCGGCGCGACCGCCCGCTGCAGGTTCGCGTGCACGACGCCGGGCCGGACGACCGCGGTGCGGGCCTCCGGGTCGATGGAGACCACCTCGCCGAGATGGCGAACCGTGTCGACCACGATGCCGGGGCCGACCGCGTTGCCGGCGATCGAGGTACCGGCGCCGCGCATCGTCAGCGGGACACCGGTGCTCCGCGAGACGTCGAGGATCGCGAGCAGCTCGTCCGGGTGCCGGGGCCGGGCGACGAGCATCGGGACCACGCGATAGAGGGAGGCGTCGGAGGAGTAGAGCGCCCGGGCCAGCGTCGAGTCGTCGACGTCCTCGACCCCTCGTTTCCTCAGCTCCTGCAAGAGATCTGCGGAGCCGGCGGTCACCTCACCAGTGTTCCATCGAGGCGACGAACACCTTGGCCAGGTCCTCGTCGGTGGGCGTCTTGGGAGAGGTCGCGAGCAGCCGCTGTTGCTGGGTCGCCCCGGCAACCAGGTCGTCGACGTCAGCTACGCCGTAGCCCACCTCGGCCAGCCCGTTGGGCATGCCGACGTCCATCATCAGTGCGCTCAGGACGCGCGGGAGGGTGTCCCGGCCCTTGCCGTGGGAGTCGGGGTCGAGCAGCCGGGCGGCCCGGATGTGTCGCTCCGGTGCGGCGTCGAAGGTGAACTTGAACGCCGCCGGCGCGGTCAGGCAGACCGCCATGCCGTGCGGCACGATCGGCTCGTCTGCGGGGTAGCCCTCGGGGCGGTAGTGCCGGACCCGCCCCGCGATCGGGTAGGCGTTGGCGTGCGGGATGTGCACGCCGGCGTTGCCGAAGCCGAGGCCGGCGAACGTCGCCGCCATCGCCATCTGCTCCCGCGCGAGGATGTTGCTCCCGTCGTTGACCGCGGTGCGGAACGACCCCGCGAGCAGGCTCATCGCCTTCTCGGCCCACATGTCGGCAATCGGGTTCGCGCCGCAGTAGGGGACCCGCTGCTCGGGCCGCTTGGCGTCGAAGTCGGCGTACCAGCGTGCGGTGTAGCTCTCCAGAGCGTGGCAGAGGATGTCCATCCCCGACGCCGCGGTGACCATGGTGGGCTGGGTGTGGGTGAGCCGCGGATCCACGATCGCCAGCCTCGGGCGCAGCGCTACGTCGCTGATCCCGGTCTTGACCTTGAGCGCCAGGACGTCGAGGACGCAGATCGTGGTGCTCTCACTGCCGGTGCCGGTGGTGGTCGGGATCGCGACCAGCGGCAGCAGCGGGTACGCCGGCGACTGCGCCTTGCCGACCGGTGCGTTGATGTAGTCCATCAGCTCGCCGGGATTGGTGAGCAGCAGGTTGACCGCCTTGGCGGTGTCGATCGACGAGCCTCCGCCCACGGCGACCACGGCGTTGAACCGGCGCCCGGTCGACTCGGCGTCACGGGCAAAGTGCACGGCCTCGTCGAGCGACTCGTCGGTGGGCTCGACACGCGCGCGGTCGAAGATGACGGTCTCGATGCCGTGCTGCCAGATCTGCTCCGCGATGCGCGTGGGATGGCCGGTCTCCATGACGCCGGCGTCGGTGACGAGCAGCACCCGGCGGGCGCCGTACGTCGCGAGGTCATGCCCCACCTCCGCCGACGCACCCGGGCCGAACTTGAGCGCCGGTGCGGCGTAGGTGAAGACGGTCTCCATCACCGGGCAAACTTACGCTCGCGCGTGGCGAGGGCGGTGCGGACGACCGGCCGAACCTGACGGTCGGCACTGTCGAGATCGGTCAGCGGCACCCAGGCGGCCTCGTCCGTGGTGCCGCCGGACTCCACCACGGCCGGCTCGCCGTCCGCCACGTCGGCGTCGAAGACGATCTGGAGGGCGTGGAAGTCCTCGCGGCGACCGGAGGGGGCGGTGCCTTCGAAGTGGGCCGAGGTCACGTCGAGGACATCGCCGGGCGTGCACTCCAGCCCCGTCTCCTCGTGCACCTCACGGACCACGGTGTCCCGCGGCTCCTCGCCATGGTCGATCCCGCCTCCGGGCAGCGTCCACGAGCCCGGGTGCGGCCCGCGGGCCGAGTTGCGGGTCAG
Organism: uncultured Actinomycetota bacterium; assembly: GCA_963765915.1. Taxonomy (GTDB): domain Bacteria; phylum Actinomycetota; class Actinomycetes; order Propionibacteriales; family Nocardioidaceae; genus Nocardioides. The sequence goes on from CAVXYB010000010.1 coordinate 145,841, forward strand.
CAGCACCTCGGGCCCCTCGGCGCCGTCGCGGATGGCCAGGGCGTACGCCGCCACCCGCTGCAGCTGGAACGGCCGGTGCTCGGCGAGCACCTCGGTCACCAGGCCGACCACCGGAAGGGTTCCGTCCTGAACGTCGGCGATCGGCTGCCAGGCCGCCTCCATGGTCGAACCGTCGACCTCCACGACGTGCGGCTCGGGGCTGTCGACCGGCACCCAGCCGTCGTACACGATCCGCAGCGCGTGTGCGTCCGCGCGCCGGCCCTGGCGCCAGCTGTTGCGCTGGTGGAAGGAGTAGACGTGCGCGGTCTCCCCGATCACCACGTCGAGCCCGGTCTCCTCGTGCACCTCGCGGACCACGGCGTCGCGCGGGTCCTCGCCGTGCTCGAGGCCGCCGCCGGGCAGCGTCCAGAGCTCCTTGCTCGTGAGCCGCTTGGCCAACCGGGAGAGCAGGATGTGGTCGTCGCGGACGATGACGGCATACGCCGCCACCCGCTGCACCTTTCGCACCTGCCGTCGCTCGGCCACGTCTCAATCTATGTTCCGGGGCCCCATCGGGGCGTCACCGCCGCCCGCGGCATGGCGTCGAGCTCGAAGGACGCGGACCGCTCGACGGCGTGGCCTCCGAGGTGGGCCGGGTACCAGGGCGCGTACTCCCCAGGGCGGGGCCGGTGCTCGGGGAGCTGCTGGAGCGCCTCGAGCCCGTCGTGCAGCCGGCGGCCGAGCTCGAGCGTCGTCGCCACGACGTCCGCATCGGGCGGCACCACCAACGGCGCTCCGAACCTCACGTCGACGAGCCGCCCGCGCGCGAGGTCGGGCTTCGGCAGGGGCGCGTCCAGCGCCTGCTTCTGGGACCAGAGCCGCTGGCTGCCCCAGACGCTCACCGGCACCAGCGGCGCCGCCGTCGCGCGCGCCAGCGCCACCGCGCCGGGCATCAGGGCGCGGACGACGTACGCCGTCGAGATGCCGCCCTCGGGGAACACGCAGACGACCTCACCCTGGCCGAGCAGCCGCCGGGCCTTGAGGTACGCCGCCGCCGGGGCCCGCCGGTCGACGGGAATGTGCTGCATCCGGTCCATCGCCCAGCCGACCGGGGAGTCCCAGATGTCGTGGCGGCACATGAAGCGGACCAGCCGCCCCGAGCCGCCCGAGCGCGACAGCAGGGCCTGCTGGACGAACACGAAGTCCGGGAAAGAGACGTGGTTGCTGGCCAGCACCACGGGGCCGGTGGGCGGCACGTGCTCCTGGCCCGAGGAGCGAACGGTCAGCGCGAGGGCGCGCAGCAGCGCCCTGCCCGAGGCGATGGCACCACGGTAGAGACGGTCGTTGCTCACCGGGCTAGGTGAACGGCGGGCGATGGTCGCGGGCGATCGACCGGCGGCCGGCCCAGCGCCAGACTCGGGCGGCGCGGTCGCGGTCCTCGTCGGTGACCAGGTTGCCCATCCAGCGCAGCGCCAGGGTCATCAGCCAGTCCGAGCGCATCCCGGCCGGGCCGAGGGTGGCGAGCAGGTGCGGGATGGTCACCAGGCCAGCCAGCCGTCGGGCGATCGAGAAAGCCTCGCCATAGTGCTCGCGCAGCAGCGCCGGCCAGGCGGTCGCGAGGTCCTCGCCCTCCGCGATCATGTCCGCGACCAACCGCCCAGACTCGAGGCCGTAGTCGATGCCCTCGCCGTTGAGCGGGTTCACGCACGCCGCCGCGTCGCCGATCAGCGCCCAGTTGGGGCCGGCCACGTTGCTCACCGCGCCGCCCATCGGCAGCAATGCGGACGTCGGGGCACGCAGCTCGCCGGACAGGCCGAACTCGTCGCGGCGGAGGTCGGCGTAGTGCGCCATCAGCGGCTTGACCGCCAGGTCGGCCGGACGCCTGCTAGTGGCCAGGGTGCCGACGCCGATGTTCACCTCACCGGTGCCGAGCGGGAAGATCCAGCCATAGCCGGACAGCACCGCGCCGGCCTGGTCGCGGAGCTCGAGGTGGGAGCTGATCCACGGGTCGTCGGCCATCGTCGAGTCGATGTAGGAGCGCCCGGCCACGCCGTAGACGGTGTCGCGGTGCCACTCCCTGCCCAGTGCCTTGCCCAGCGGCGACCGCACGCCGTCGGCCACGACCAGGTGCCGGCAGCCGATCTCCATCGGTCCGTCGTCGGTGCGGAACACCACGCCGGTGACGCGGTCGCCCTCCCGGCGTACGTCGACCGCACGGGCGCCGTCGATCGCGGTCGCGCCGGCCTTGATCGCGGTGGTGCGCAGGTGGTCGTCGAGCTCGGTACGGGCGACGGCCGAGCCCCAGTCCGGCAGCGTGCCACCCGGCCACGGAAGCAGCAGGGTCTGGCCGAACCCGTGGGCGCGCAGCCCCGTGTTGACGGCGTGCGCACGTAGCCAGTCCTCGAGCCCGAGCCGCTGGAGCTCGCCCACTGCACGGGGGGTGAGCCCGTCACCACAGGTCTTGTCGCGGGGAAAGACCGCCGCGTCGGCGAGCACCACCTCGGCGCCGCCGCGTGCCGCCCAGGCCGCCGCAGCCGACCCCGCGGGGCCGGCGCCGACGACGAGGACGTCGGCGTGGTGGGCGACGTGGTCACCCGGTCATTGTCTCAGGGGGCCGGGCCGACGCACGTGACTCCGAGACGGTCAGGCGCCCTGCTCGCCTATGGGCGGGAACTTCGTCTCGGCTTCGTCGTAGCCCTCGGCGTCCTTGAACATCCCCTTCTCGGGGTCGAACTCGCGATCGGTGTTGTCGACCTCGACGCCCTCGGGACGGTTTTCCGGGTCGAGGCGCTCCTCGCGCTCCTTCTCGATCTCCTCCTCGTCCTGCGGGTCGGCGCCCGGCTGCCGGGTCCCGTGCGCGGCCTCGTCGCCGTCGCCCTCGTCGCCGTCGCCCTTGTCGCCGTCGCCCTCGTCGCCGTCGCCTTGTCGCCGTCGCCCTTGTCGCCGTCGCCGTCGTCCTCGGCGGCGTGCTCGCCACCCTCGCCGGCGGCTGGCGGCGGGTCGCTGTTCGGGTCGTGGTCAGGGGCGGCGTGGCGCCCCGCGGTCTCCTCTTCGGACTCGCTCATTCCGCCGCGGTACCCCGATGGGTGAGGTGCTCACACCCGGGGGTCACCGCCACCCGTCGGTCCGTCCCGGCGCCGAGGGTCGGGTGACTGCCGCGGATGTGCACGTCCCAGCTGTCGACGTGCAGCACCCACAGCCGCAGGCCCGAGTCGCCGGTCAGTTCCTCCGCGGTGAACGCCCGGCCACCACGACCAGGGTCGAAGGCCTGGGGCAGGTGCTGCTCCAGCTCCTCCGCCGGGACCTCGCGTGCGGTGCCGGTCACGTAGACCGCCCGGGTGTCAGGGCCCGGGGACACGGTCGAGTCGAAGACGACCCCGCTGAGCCGGTTGTCCCGCTCAAGGTTGTGCGAGTGGTGGCTCGCCGGATTCGACACCCAGTAGAGGTCCTGGTACCCGTGCGGGACGAAGTACACCGGCGAGGTGCGGGGCCGCCCGTCCTCGTCGATCGTGCCGAGCACGACGTACCGGATCCGGTCCAGCACCTCGCGGGCCATGGCGTTCAGGTCAGGTGCAGCGGTATCGCTCATGCCCGTTGGACCGTCGCTCCGGCCAGGACTCATCGGCGTCGTGATAGGCCTTGTGCGCGAGCAGGTGGATCGCGGTGTTGGCGCAGCCGGTGGTGTGGTGCTGAGAACTGGGACTTGGTCTCGGCTGGGGAGTAGACGCGGAAGCCGTCGACGGGGTCGGCCGGCACTGCGCTCGGGTACGGCGCGTGGAGGTCTCGGCGACCGCGCTGCGGACCTTGTCCGGGGTGAGAGCACCCGGGGTTGTTGCTGGGGGTCCGGTCCGCGGCGGCGCCGACTGGGTGCCGCTGCCGTGGCCGACGTAGGACAGCCCGCCGTACCCCGGCACAGCAGCGTCTGCTCGGAGGTGTTGCGCAGCACGATCCGCCCGAAGACGTGGCTCATCGCGGCGTCGACGCGCTGTACGAGGCGGTGAGGTGGCGTTGGTGCACTCGGCCGTGCGGGGCGGGTAGCGCGGCCGCCACGGCCCCGCGGTCCGGTCGGCGAGAGCATCACCACGCCGCCCGCCACGACCCGGGCCAAGGCGGCCGCGCGCCCAGAGGGCACCCTCTGCGCGCTCATCACACGAGTGTGACCCTCGCCGGCCCTGCGTGGTTGCCGAGCGGCGCTGAGTTTCGGCTGAATCAGGCTGCGACCAGCACCGGCTGCGGCCCGGTCGGCGGCTCCTGGTCCGACGGACGGACGGGCAGCTCCCGCACCACGGCGAGCCGCACGGTGCGGCGCTCGTGGAGGGTGGTCACGGCCGAGTGCAGTGCGACGCCCGACCACAGGAGGTTCGAGGCGACGCTCGGCCAGGCGCCGTACGCAGCGCTGGCGACGGCGCCGAGGAGACCGCCCAGCCCGTTCAGGGTGGCGTAGCGCAGGGAGGCGGAGTGCCAGCTGCCGCGACTCAGCATCACGTAGGCACTGATGGTGCCGACGGTCCCGATCCAACCCATTGCTGCCGCGATCATTTCCCTGTTCCTCGATGCTGCTCCACGACGGCCGACCATCGGCCCGACACACCAATGGTGGGCCGCGGGGCTAGTTAGCGCAATTGCACTCTCGTTCACTCTGGATTTAGCATTGCTAACGTGATCCTGGATCCACGGCGGCTGCGGTTCCTGCTCGCGGTGGCGCGCTACGGCGGGGTCCTGGCGGCTGCGGACGAGCTGGCCGTCACCGCGTCGGCGGTGTCCCAGCAGCTCAGCAAGCTCGAGCAGGAGACCGGGCGCGTGCTGCTCCAGCGCACGCCGACCGGCAGCGTGCTGACGCCGGCGGGCCTGGCCCTGGCCGAGGCGGCCGAGGACGTCGAACGCGCGCTCGCCCTGGCGCGCTCACGGCTGGAGCAGGACGACGCCACGGTGAGCGGCACGGTCCGCATCGGCGGTTTCCAGTCGTTCCTCACCAACGTGCTCTCGCCGGCCCTGCCGGAGTGGCGGAGCCGCTACCCCGCGCTGCGGATCGAGACCTGGGAGGCCGAGGAGGACGACCTGATGAGCTCGCTGCGGGCCGGCGGGCTCGACGGCGTGGTGGTCGAGCTCGACGCCGGTGAGAGCTACAGCCCGCCGCGGGGCACCACCGACGTACCGCTGCTCGACGAGCCCTGGAAGCTCGTGGTGCCCTCGGGCGCGCTGCTGGCAGCAGACGTGATCGACCTCAGCCGGCTGGGGCTGCCTGGCTCGGCGTCGACCCCACGGCCGCCAGCGCCCAGGCCATCCGCCGGGTGCGGCTCCTCCTCGGCGGCGACCGCTCCAAGCTGCACACCTACTACAGCGTCCAGAACGCCCTCGCGCTCGTGGCGCCGGCGAGGGCGTGACCCTGGTGCCGTCGCTGGCGCTGGAGGGCCTGGGCACCGAGGGCGTGGACAAGCTGGACATCCCCGGACTCGGCATGCGCCGCGTCGCCCTGCGCCACCTCACGCGCAGCCGCGGCGCCAGCCCCTCGCTCGACACCGCCACCAGCCTGATCCGGGAGGCCGCCGCCGCGTTCTCCTACGAGCCCTCCGGCATCTGATCGGGCGTGCGGAGGTCGCCGAGTCGGCGTTGCTGCTGACGATAACGCCGAGTCGTCGTTACTGATGCTCAGTAGCGCCGACTCGGCAGCGGAGAGGACGAAGGGCCCCGCTCGACAGCCTGACGGCTGTCTCGGACGGGGCCCTGCCTGGTGTCAGTTCTGGTAGGACCCGAAGTCGAAGTCCTCCAGGGCGACTGCCTGTCCGCCGGAGCCGGCGAACTCGTAGTCGTAGGAGTCGTAACCGCTGACGCTGTAGGCCGCGGCACGCGCCTCCTCGGTGGGCTCCACCCGGATGTTGCGGTAGCGCTCGAGGCCGGTGCCCGCCGGGATCAGCTTGCCGATGATGACGTTCTCCTTCAGACCCCGGAGCGAGTCCAAGCGTCCTGGATCGCCGCGTCGGTGAGCACCCGGGTGGTCTCCTGGAAGGAGGCCGCCGAGAGCCACGGTACGGTCGCGAACGCGGCCTTGGTGATGCCCATGAGCTCGGGACGACCCGAGGCCGGCTTGCCGCCCTCGGAGACCACGCGCCGATTTTCCTCCTCGAAGCGCCCGCGGTCGACCAGGTCGACGGCAGCAGGTGGGGTCACCAACTCGAGCACCGTGATCCGGCGCAGCATCTGCCGCACGATGATCTCGATGTGCTTGTCGTGGATGGCGACGCCCTGCGACCGGTAGACGGGCTGGACCTCGTCGACGAAGTGCTGTGGGTCTTGCGGACACCGAGGATGCGCAGCACCTCCTTGGGGTCCGGCGTACCGACCACGAGCTGCTCG
>CAVXYB010000011.1:0-437582 GCA_963765915.1 uncultured Actinomycetota bacterium
CGACGACCACAACCCGGTCGAACACCGCGAGCGCGTCATCGGCCGCCTGCAGGACCGAGGCCACGGTCTCGACGCCGGCGCCGCAGCCCAACAACGCCGACGCCTCGACGCCATCGGCGACTGGCGCAGCCACCGGCATCAATCCTGATCTGTCCCGCCTCACCTGTCCCGTGACGCGTCGCAAACCCAGCCAGTACACGCCCCCACGTACTCAGCCGCCGACACAGAAGGCAGACCATGACCACCCCGCAGACCGCCCACCAACGCACCGCTGACCAGCCAGCCAGCCGCCCCGACAAGCACGACTACGCCAGCCTGGCTGACGAGTCATGGTTCGTGCACGGGGGCAACCGCTCCGATGACACCACCGGCGCGATCCGCACCCCGATCGTCATGGCCAACAGCTACCTGCTTCCCAAGGACCCCACCACCATCGACGACCCCGGCTACGACGGGCTCGTCTACACCCGCGAGCACAGCGCGAACCAGCGTGGTCTGGAGCAGAAGCTCGCTCGACTCGATCATGGTGAGGCGGCCGCCGTGTTCGGCACCGGCATGGCTGCCCTGCACGGAGCGTTCTTCACTCTGCTCAACCCCGGCGACCACGCCATCGTCTCCAACGTCGTCTACATGCGCGTGTGGGGACTCTTCGACTCCCTGCTCCCCGCCAAGCTCGGGATCGAGGTCGACTTCGTCGACATCACCGACCTTGACGCCGTGCAGGCCGCGGTCCGCCCGAACACGCGCCTGATCCACACCGAGGTCATCGCCAACCCCGACCTGCGAGTCGCCGACGTCACCGCGCTGGCCGGCATCGCCCATGCCGCCGGTGCCCGACTCACCGTCGACTCCACCTTCACCCCACCGCCGCTGCTACGGCCACTCGACCACGGAGCAGACCTCACCATCCACTCCCTCACCAAGTACTTCAACGGCCACGGCGACGCCATGGGCGGCGCCGTGATCGGATCCGCCGAGCTGGTCGAGGACATCAGGACCGGCGCCCTCCACCACGTTGGCGGAGCGGTCTCTCCGTTCAACGCCTGGCTCATCATGCGCGGGTCCGTAACCCTGCCTGTGCGTCTCACGCGGCAATGCGCGACCGCCCAGCAGATCGCCGAGTTCCTCGCCAGTGACCCCCGTATCACCTGCGTGAGCTACCCCGGACTATCCACCGACGCGCAGCACCAGCGAGCTGCCTCGCAACTGCTTGGCGGCTTCGGAGGCGTGGTCACCTTCGCCATCGCAGGCACCCACCAGGACCGCGTCCGGTTCGTCAACGACTTGCGCGTCATCACCTCGGCCGTCTCCCTCGGACACGACGAGACCCTCATCGCCTACGAGGAGTACCCCGAGGCCCGCGCTGCCGCCTTTGCAAGCCCCTACCGAGACCATGGACTCATCCGACTCGCTATCGGACTCGAGTCCCCGGGCGACCTCATCGCAGACCTAGCCGCCGCACTCACCACCGTGTACGGCTCGCCACGTTGAGCAACATCTGAGCCAGAGCCGCCCGTGCAACTCGACCGTCCGTGCGACGACTGTTCATTGCCCGGATCTGCCAGGCGTGTTCCGTACGAGTATTGAGCCTCCGCAGATCCTCGGCACCGCTTACGCCACCAGGCACGTATGACGAGATGCTCTGGCCTCTGCTCACCTCAAGCCAGAAGACGCTGGCCCCCGCGACCGCCATGGGCCAGCGTTCACCCTTTCGCATTGACCCAGAGGTCGCGGCCAATGCGCCGTCAGAATGACGTCCACGCAGGGCTCAGCTCGTGCCTGAATGTCCATCCGCGTGCAGGTTCGTGTACGACGCGTCAACAGCCCTCGCGGCCACTAGCCCCGCGCCGGCTGCTGACTGGCTGGTGACAACTGCGGACAACCAGCGGTCGGGAAACGCCAGAGGCGGCTTCCGGATTTCTCCGGAAACCGCCTCTGACCTGCTGTTTCACTTTGTAGCGGGGGCAGGATTTGAACCTGCGACCTCTGGGTTATGAGCCCAGCGAGCTACCGAGCTGCTCCACCCCGCGTCGGTGATCCCAAGGCTACGGCACCAGTGGTCGGTGGCTCAAATCAGGGTGACTCGGTGCCCGACGGCTAGGAGGACGGCGCGGCCGGGGACGAGCCGGCGTCCTGGAGCGCGATCGCGTCCTTCACCAGGTCGCGGGCGTTGTCGATGTGCTCCTTGTACGCACCGAGGTCACCGTCGGCCAGGGCCTGGTCGGCGAGCATGAACTCCTGCTCGGCCTCGGCCAGGAGGCCCTCGACCGTGTCAGGGCCCGGCTCGCCGGTGGGCTGGTCGGTGGGCTCGTCGGTTGGTTCGTCCGTCGGCTCGTCGGTCGGCTCTTCCGTCGGCTCGCCGGTCGGCTCGCCCGAGTCGCCCGCGTTCTCCTTGGCCCGGTCGAGCGCCTCGGTCAACGTGGTGCCGATGCCCACGCCTCCGCGGTAAGACACCAGGACGTAGCGCAGGATCGGGAAGTTCGCCTCGCTGGCGGTCGAGAGCCGGGCGTAGACGGGCTCGACGTACATCAGCTCGTCGCCGACCGGGACCGTGAGCAGGTTGCCGTAGGTCACCTGGTTGCCGGAGCGGTTGAACTCCGCGAGTGCCTCGGAGACCGACGTGTCGGATCGGACCGCGTTGGCGACCTGGCCGGGGCCCTGCTGCTGCTCGTCGATGACGTCGATGACCCGCATCTGGCCGTACGTCTCGGACGTGGCGTCGGAGTCCACCGAGACGTACGCCGCGAGGTTCGACCGCTTGTACGGGACGAAGGTCGAGGTCATCGACCACACCTGGCCAGCGGGGACACTCTCGGATTCCGAGACGTCCTCCGACGGGATCAGGCCGGGCGGCTGCGTCACGAACATGCGATAGGGAGGCTGCAGGCTCTTCGCGCCGTTCGGGTCCTCCGGGACGTCCCAGCGGTTGTTGTCCTGGAACCAGGCATTGGGGTCGGTCACGTGGTAGCGAGCGAACTGGTAGCGCTGCACCTTGAACATGTCCTCGGGGTAGCGCAGGTGCTCGCGCAGCGAGTCGGGGATCTCCGAGTTCGGCTGCACCGTGCCCGGGAACGCCGACGACCACGCCTTGAGGAGCGGGTCCTGGTCGTCCCAGGCATAGAGGGTGACGGTGCCGTCATAAGCGTCCACGGTCGCCTTGACCGAGTTGCGCATGTAGTTGATCTCGTCGGTCGGCAGCGTCCGCAGCCCGGTGTCCTCCTGGAGCGTGTCGTCGGTCATCTCCTGGAACGACTCCCGCTCCGAGCCTGGGAACCGGTCGGTGGTGGTGTAGCCGTCGACGATCCACACGATCTTGCCGTCCACGACCGCCGGGTAGACGTCTTCGTCGAGGGTCAGCCACGGCGCCACCTTCTGCACCCGGTCGGACGGGTCGCGGTTGTAGATGACCTGGGAGTTGTCGTTGACCCGGCCCGACAGCAGGAAGTTGGTGCTGCCGAACTTGATCGCAAAGAGCAGCTGGCGGAACGTCGAGCCGACGGCAACGCCGCCGTCACCGTCGTACGTCGTGGTCGGGTCGCTGGCCGAGTCGTCGTCCTCGTCGCTGACCGTCGACGACTTGCTCAGGTTGAGCTCGACGCTCGCGGAGTCCGGGCTGGCCTTGCCCACCACGGAGTAGTCGGGGCTGTTCTCGCCGAAGTACACCCGGGTCTCGTACTCGCCGACCGCCTGGGACAGCGCGTCCTGGCCGGGCTGGTTGCCCTCGGCCCACTGGGTCTTGTCGGTGTTGCTGCCGCCGCTCGTTGCCAGCGGCAGGTTGGTCGCGGTCCGCTGGTTCGCGAACGCCGCGATCAGGTCGTTGCCGTGGGTGTAGACGGTGTGCAGGTTGAGCCAGTTCTGCACATCGCTGTTGAGCGCGCTCTGGTCGAGCTCGCGGGCACCGAGCACCAGGGCCCGCTCGACGCCGCCGATCTCGTAGTGGTCGACGTCGAGCACGTCGGTCACGTTGTAGTAGCCGCGGACCTGCTGGTTCTGCTGGAAGGCCTGCCGCACCAGCTGCGGGTCGACCAGCGGGATCGAGGTCACGCTCGGGTTGTTGGGATCGTCGACCGCGGACACTCCCGTGGACGGGAGCTTGTACTCCGCCACCGTGTCGATGTCGTACGCCGCTCTCGTCGCGTCGATGTTCTTCTTGATGTACGGCGACTCCTTGTCCGCCTCGCTCGGCCTGACCTGGAACTGTTGCACGATGCCCGGCCAGATCAGTCCGAGGAGGATCGCGGAAAGCACCAGAAGGGCGAGCCCCATCGAGGGCAGCAGCCAGGTGCGCCGCCAGACGTTGAGGAAGAACAGCACGGCACAGATCAAAGCGATGCCCATGAGGATCGCCTTGGCCGGCAGCACCGCGTTGTCGTCGGTATAGGTGATGCCGGTGAGCAGAGAGCCGGACTGGTAGGCCAGGTCGTAGCGGTCCAGCCAGTAGTCGGCGGCCTTGGCCAGGACGAAGACCCCGAGCAGCACGGACATCTGCGCCTGGGCCGCACCGGAGAGCCGATCGCCGGGTGTCTGCAGCCGGATGCCGCCGTAGAGGTAGTGGACGACGGCCGCCGCGAGCAGGGCCACGACCGTGACGGCCATGACGAAGTCGACGAGGAAGTGGTACCAGGGCAGGTCGAAGACGAAGAACCCGATGTCCTTGCCGAAGTAGGAGTCCTTGCGCTCGAAGGGCACGCCGTTGCGCCACAGCATGTAGTTGCGCCACTCCCCCGAACCCGAGGTGCCGGCGAAGAGCCCCAGCAACAGCGCGAGGCCGAGCACCAGCCAGGTGCGGATCGGCGTGACCGCCTGACGGTAGCGGTCCAGGCCGGCCTGCTCGGGCGACTGCGGATGGAACAGCGGCCGCAGCCGGAACGCGACCACCATGTTCACGGCGACCACGACCGCCATCAGCAGTCCGAAGACCGCGAACAGGGCGATCTTGGTCCAGAGCAGCCGGCTGTAGACCGAGCCGAAGCCGATGTCGCGGTACCAGAGCACGTTGGTGTAGAAGTTCGCGAACGTGGTGAGGCCGAAGAAGGCGACCACCAGCACCACACCGGTGATCACCAGGGCGCGGGAGCGCCGCGACGGCGGACGGTCTGCGGGCGTGTCCCGCGGGTCCTCGTCGAACAGCTCGCTCATGCCTTCTCTTCCTTCTCGTCCAGCGGTGCGTCCAGGGGTTCGTTCACCGGGTCTCCCGGCTCCAGCGTGGCACCCAACAGGGCGATCAGCCCGGGCACCAGGTCCGCGCCGCCCACGACCGACTGGTCGTCGTCGTGTGCACGAAGACGCAAGGCACAGTACGACGAGCCGGCGCGGGTCACGCCCGCGACGATCCGGACCTCGTGCCGGTCCGGGTGCTCGCGGGCGTACTCCTCGGCGCCGGACGGGTCCTCCGGCAGCGCCTCATCGGCGTCCGGAGGCAGCACCAGCCGCTCCACGACCGCGGCGCACCCGGTGACCTCTGGTGGCCACACGATCGACTCCAGAGTGTCCTCGAGCCGGTGGTCAGCAGGGAGCTGGTCCTGCTCGACCGGGGTCAGCGACCCCTCGGCGGACGCGTCGTCGAGCCCCATCGCCGAGGCCAGCGCGGGCTCGCGGCGCACGAGCTGGGCGGTGTCGACGAGCGCGTAGAGCCGGCCGGGCTGGTCCCAGCCCCCGTCGGCGATGTGCGACTCGATCTCCAGCACCGCCGCGGCAAGGGCGGGGTCCACGTCGGGCACGGTCGGCATCATCATCGCGGGGTCAGTCATGGCGTCAGCCGTCGCAGCTCGGGAGATCGGCGTCGTGGTCCTCGGCCCAGGCCTCGATGGAGGACAGCGCGTCGTCGAAGGCGGTGACCTTCACCAGCCGCATGTCCTTGTTGTGAGCACCCTTGGCCTCGTCGCAGTTGTCCGCCGGGACCAGGAACAGCTGCGCGCCGTCGTCCCGGGCGCCGACGATCTTCTGCTGGATCCCGCCGATCGGGCCGACGGTGCCGTCGAAGGTGATCTCACCAGTGCCGGCGACCGCCCCGCCGCCGGTGAGCGAGTCGGGGGTGAGCGTGTCGTAGACGGCCAGCGAGAACAGCAGCCCGGCGCTCGGGCCGCCGATCCGCGGGTCGATGGTCACGTTGACCGGGAACGGGAAGATGAACCCCTGCCCGAGGTTGATGCCGATCTGGGGGGAGCCGGTGATCGTGACCAGGCCGAGGAGGGATGTCCTCGACTCGCGCGGGGTCACCTGGACGTCGACGGAGGCACCGTCGCGCAGCACCGTGAGGGTGATCTTCTGGCCGGGTGGAGTCGCCTTGATCGCTGTCACCAGCTGCTTCGACGCGGCCTCGATGTCCTCCGGCAGCTGTTGTCCGTCGACCTTCTGGAGGATGTCGCGGACCGCCAGCGCACCGTCGGCGGGTGAACCGGGGATGATGAACAGGACCTCGAGCGCCGGCGCCACATCGTGGCCGAGCGCGTCGAGAGCGACGGCCACCGCGGTGTCCTGGGAGGACACCATCTGGACCTGGCCCTCGTTCTTGACCTCCTCGGCGGTCTTGTCGTCCGGGTAGACCGCCTCGCTGGGGTAGACGGCGTCACTCGGGTCGAGCCAGCTGGCCATCACCTCGAACAGGTTGAGCTCGGTGTCCTTGGGTGTGACGGAGACCGTGGTCATCCGTAGCTGCCCGTCGTCGCGGTAGGTCTCCTGCCCCGGGACCTGGATGATCTCCTTGCCGTCCGGAGCGGCCAGCACGTCGATCGTCGGGCCCGGCGCGTACGTCGTGTACGGCAGCGGCCGGACCAGCGCGACCACCGCGAGCGCAGCCACCAGCGGCACCGCCATGATCGCGGCGAGCACGCGCTGGTTCATGCCGCAAACTCTCTCAAACCACTGGTAGCCAGCCGCCGACGCGGGTCAACGGACGTCAAGAGGCGGCGCGGCGCTGCTCGTCGGCCGGCGGATCGATCGGCGGCTGGACGGACCGCGGGCCACGACGCAGCGCGACACCGGTGGACCGCTCGCGGCGCCGGGGCAGCCGGGCCGGGAGCGGCGGCTGCTCCCGCTCGAGGGCCGCGCCGAGCCGGCGGACGAGCTCCTCGCGGTCGACCTCGCCCCGGCCTTCGCGGCCGACCCAGCCCACCCAGGCCATCGCCACCAGCGTGACGACGACCGGCGGCGCCAGCCAGAGCAGGATCTCCACGCTTGCGAGGGTAGGGACTAGTGCCCCGCATGGCGGGAAGCGCCACGTTCGGCGTGTTCAGCGTGAGTGCAGCGCGAGGCGGCGGAGCGCGGACTGGCCGGTCCCAATGCAAGCGACGCCAACGAAGCGATGTGCGTGCGATCAACGCGCGGAGCGCGGTGCTCCCCGCCATGCGGGGCACTAATGTCGCCGGCATGTCGGAGCCCACGCCCGTCCGGCTCGTCGGCCTGCGCGAGACACCGCTGGACGTCGACGAGGTCCTCGCCGCCCTCGACGACGACTCGTCCGGCGGCCTGACCCTCTTCGTGGGCCGGGTCCGAGACCACGACCACGGCAAGGGAGTCGTCGGCCTCGACTACTCCGCGCATCCCTCTGCCCTCGACGCCATGCGTGCGATCTGCGAGCTGGTGGCGGCGAGCCACGAGGTGCACGGCATCGTCGCGGTGCACCGGGTCGGCACTCTGGCGATCGGCGACATCGCGGTCGTCGTGGCCACGACCTCGGCGCACCGGGGCACCTCGTTCGACGCCTCCCGACAGCTGATCGACACGCTCAAGGCCGAGGTGCCGATCTGGAAGCACCAGCGGTTCACCGACGGCACCGAGGAGTGGGTCGGGTCACCCTGACGGGCTCGTCCCGGCCCCCGTGGGGTTGTCGATCCGGCGTACGGTGGGGCCATGGCTGAACCCCCTCCCGACGACGAGGACCGTCCGGAGAACCCGTTCCGAGGCACGCCCTTCGAGCAGCTGTTCAACGCCGGCATGTCCGGGATGGGCCCCGGTGGCATGCCCGACCTCAACCAGCTCTTCGGCCAGCTCCAGTCCATGCTCCAGCCCTACGACGGACCGCTCAACTGGGACGTCGCCCTCGACCTGGCCCGCAAGACTGTCGCCCAGTCCACCGACCCGACGCCGAGCAAGACCCAGCAGGACGCCGTCGCCGACGCGGTCCGGCTGGCCGACCACTGGCTCGACGAGACCACCTCGTTCCCCTCCGGCGTCACCACGGCGTCCGCGTGGAGCCGGGCCGAGTGGGTCGCCAACACCACGGACGTCTGGAAGGTGCTCGTCGAGCCCGTCGCCCTCCAGTCGGTCGGCGCGCTCGGCTCGGCGCTGCCCGAGGAGGCGAAGGCCCAGGCCGGGCCGATCCTCAGCATCCTCGGCCGGGCGATCGGCGCGCTGCTCGCCAACCAGGTCGGCTCCGGGCTCGGCACGCTGGCCGGTGAGGTGCTCTCGGTCTCCGACATCGGCGTCCCCCTCGCCCCGGCCGGGAAGGCTGCGCTGATCCCCTCTAACGTCACCGCCTTCGCCGAAGGTCTCGACGTCACCGAGGACGACGTGCTGCTCTACCTGGCGCTGCGCGAGGCCGCGCACCAGCGGCTGTTCGCCGGCGTCCCGTGGTTGCGCGACCACCTGCTCGGCGCCGTGACGGCGTACGCCGAGGGCATCGAGGTCAACGTCGAGGGGATCCAGCAGCGGGTCGAGGAGCAGATGCGTGGCCTGGACCCCGCCAACCCGGAGTCGATGCAGCAGCTGTTCGAGGGCGGCATGTTCGAGCTGCCCGACTCCCCCGCCCAGAAGGCCGCGCTCGAGCGGCTCGAGGTCACCCTCGCCCTCGTCGAGGGATGGGTCGACGAGGTGGTCGGCCTGGCCACCGAGGGCCGGATGCCGAGCGCTGGCAAGCTCCAGGAGGCGGTCCGCCGCCGGCGCGCCGCCGGCGGCCCGGCCGAGCAGACCTTCGCCACACTGGTCGGCCTCGAGCTGCGGCCCCGACGGCTCCGGGACGCCTCGACGCTGTGGGGCTCGTTGCGCACCCGGCAGGGCACCGAGGCCCGCGACGGCGTCTGGATGCACCCCGACCTGCTCCCGACCGCCGCCGATCTCGACGACCCGTTGGGCTTCCGTGAGGGTGCGACTGCACCCGAGGCGCTCAGCGAGGCAGACTTCGACGCCGAGCTGCGGAAGCTGCTCGACGTGTCAGAGTGGGTCCGACGAGCCCGACGGCTCCGACGGGCCGGACGGGCCAGACGCCGAGGACTGAGCCTTCGGCGCTAGTCGACGTCCGACTCCTGGCCGGGCGGCGGCTCGACCTTGGACGCAGCCGACCAGCCGAGCAGGTAGCCCTTGGCGCGCTCGGCCTGCGGGTAGCGGTCCACCCATCCCCAGAACGCCGCGTCGTGGCCGGGCTCGATCAGGTGCGCCAGCTCGTGCACCAGGACGTAGTCGATGACCCAGCCCGGCATCCCCTGCAGCCGCACCGAGAGCCGGACGGTCCGGTCACCGGGGGTGCACGAGCCCCATCGCTGCCGCTGGTTGTCGACCCACCGCACCGAGCCCGGGACCGCGAGACCGCCGAGGTAGCGGTCGTTGAGCATGAGAGCGCGCTCCATCAGCTCCGCGTCGGACGGCGTCGAGCGGCGCTCGGACTTCTGCACGCGGGCGACCATCGTCTCGACCCACTCGGCCTCCTCCTTGCGGGAGAGTGAGGCCGGCACCAGCACCACGATGCGGTCACCGTCGCGGTAGGCCGAGACGGTACGGCGCCGACGCTTGCTGCGCCGCACCTCCACCCTCGGTGCCTCGTCCGCACTCGCCGCCATAGCCAAAATCTAGCGCCCCTCGACCGGGATCCCGTGGCGCTGCGCGCCACCAAGGCACGCACATCGCAGCGTTGTCGTCACTCGCAGGAGGTCAACTACACCGTCGCTCCTCCGCCTTGCGCTGCACGCACCTCGAGGACGCCAAGCATCAACGGGCCCCGGTCGAGGGGCGCTTGCGGTTCGCCCACTCCAGCAGCCGCTCCTTCGGCCAGGTGTTGACGATCCGGTCCGGGTCGATGCCCGCCGCGTCCGCGCGCTCGGCGCCGTACCAGAGGAAGTCGAGCTGTCCCGGGGCGTGCGCGTCGGAGTCGATCGAGAACAGGCAGCCGAGGTCGCGGGCGAGCTCGAGCAGCTTGGTCGGCGGGTCGCGCCGCTCCGGGCGGGAGTTGATCTCGACCGCGGTGTTGCTCTCCGCGCAGGCCCCGAAGACGGCCTTGGCGTCGAACTGGGACTGCTTGCGGATGCCTCGGCCGCCGGTGACGAGGCGACCGGTGCAGTGACCGAGGACGTTGACGCGCGGGTTCCGGACCGCGGCCACCATGCGCCGGGTCATGGCTGGCGCCTCCATCGCCAGCTTGGAGTGCACGCTGGCCACCCGCACGTCGAGCTGGTCGAGCATCTCCTCGGTCTGGTCGAGGCTGCCGTCGTCGAGGATGTCGACCTCGATGCCCTTGAGAAGTGTGAACCCGCTCTCCGCGAGGTGCTCGTTGATCGCGTCCACGACCCCCAGCTGCTTCTGGAGTCGCTGCACGCTCAGTCCGTTGGCGACGCGCAACCGGGGCGAGTGGTCGGTGAGCACCTGGTAGTCGTGGCCCAGCTCGATCGCGGTGAACGCCATCTCCTCGATAGGCGACCCGCCGTCGGACCAGTCCGAGTGCGAGTGCAGGTCGCCGCGCAGCTGAGCGCGGAGCTCATGGCCGCCCTCGGTGAGCGGACCGCCGTGCTCCTCCTCGAGCTGGGCCAGCCGGTCCGGCAGCTCTCCTCGTGCGGCCGCCGCGATCACCTTCGCGCTGCTGGCGCCCACGCCGGGGAGGTCGGTGATCGAGCCGTCGTCGACGCGGGCCTGCACCTCGTCGTCGGACAGCGGCAGGATGGCCGCGGCCGCGCCACGGAATGCCTTGACCTTGTAGGTGTCCTCACGACCCCGCTCGAGCAGGAAGCCGATCCGCCGCAGCGCGGCGACCGGCCCGTCGTCGTACGCCTCCGCCACGGAGCCACCTTAGGGTCGGCCGGGGAGAAATTCGTGGGGTGGAGATTCTCGTCCACACCCGGTGGACAGGAGTCCTCGCAGGTCAGCCCGGCGTGTCTCAACCTCGGCCAGGGTTTGTCCACAGGCTGATCCCCCGCTACGACCCGTCTCCTCCACCTGTGCAGCACGTTGTCCACAGAGTTGTCCACAGGCTTGTCCACAGGGTGACGGGCCGAGCCATTGCCCGGCGGACCGCGGGTGCCTACGGTGGCGCCAGACGAGGCCCCCGGGCCCGTCGGGTGAGATCCGCAAGGGGAAGGCGGGTCTCGCTCCGGCGGACACGGGGGCTTCGCCGCGCCCGCCCAGATGCTGGGCTCAGCGGCCGCCGAACTCCGCCGCGCGCTTGTCCCGATTGGCCCGGATGCCTTCCTGCAGGTCCTCGGTGGCGAGCGTGATCGGCTGGGCCATCGCCTCCCACTGCAGGGCGGCCTCCAGGTCGGCGTGGCCGCCATCGGTGAGCGCGAGCTTGGTGAGCCGACTGGCGATGGGCGCGGTGGCTGCGATTCCGGACGCGATCCCGAGCACCTCGTCGTGGAACGAGGAGCTGTCGAGCACTCGCGAGACCAGCCCGAGGCGGAGCGCCTCCTCGGCGTCGACCACCCGGCCGGTGAGCAGCAGGTCGCGGGCGTGTGCCTGGCCGACGACCTCGGGGAGGAGATAGGTGGCCCCCATGCCCGCGTGCATGCCGAGCTTCACGAACGGCACGCCCATCTTGGCCCCGGCCGCGGCGTACCGCAGGTCGCAGGCGAGCGCGAGGCACAGGCCAGCACCGATCGCGGCGCCATTGATCGCTGCGATGGTCGGTACCTCGAGGGTCCGGATCGACAGCCATGCGCGGTAGAAGGGCAGCATCCGGGTGCGCAGCTGGTCGACGGTGGCATCCGGTTCACTGGCGATCCACGAGGTGTTCCCGCCAGAGCAGAACGCGGACCCCTCCCCCGTGACCACGACCGCGCGCACGGAGCGGTCGCCGGCCAGCTCGGTCATGGCCGCGACCCAGGAGGCGGTCATCTCATCGGACATCGCGTTGCGCAGGTCGGGGTTGTCGAGGGTGACCAGGGCGACGCCGTCGGCGGGCCGCTCGACGCGCAGGTGGGAGTAGCTGGGCATGCGTGCACCCTACTGAGACGGGTCCGTGGGCCGCCGTGAGCGGTTTCACGCCCGGACCGGGCGCGTTCAGGCGCGAATTGTCGATTTTTCGCCGCGCCGGGCGCCTGTCGCGGCTTCGCCTGAGCGTGGAGTACGGTCAAAGCGGCTCGACGACCAGTCGTAGAGCCTCCGGCGGGCTTCCCCTAGCCCAAGAAACTTGGTCAAGAGTCCCCCGCCGCGACGACCGAGAACACATTAGGCAAGGAGGCCGTCATGGCGGAGACCTGGAGCGGCGAGTTCTACTGCGTGAAGTGCAAGGAGAAGCGCGAGGCTTCTGGAGAGGTCCGGGTCAACGACAAGGGCACCCGGATGGCCAAGGCTGTCTGCCCCGTGTGCGGGACCAACCTCAACCGAATCCTCGGCAAGGCCTGACCGGCTCGCCCTAGACGTCAACGACGGTGCCCCCGGCCTCGCCGGGGGCGCCGTCGTCTGCGTCCGCCCCTGTGGACAGGCTCCGCCGCCGCGCAACGATCCGTGTGAGCGTTGCGCCATGACCTGGCTCCTGCTGCCCGGGCTGCGGCTGGCTCGACGCGATGCCGACCACCTGCAGCTCGGTGTCGACGCCCCACGGGTGGCGGTGCTGCCCGACACTCGAGCCGTACGCCGCCTGGTTTCCGACCTGGCCCACGGGGCTCCGCTCACGACGCTCGACGAGACGACCGCCCCCCTGCTGACCGAGCTGGTCCGGGCGGGGCTGGTCGTGGCCGCCGACGACGAGGCTGGCCGGCGCCGGCGCCGCGATCGGACCGTCGTACATGTGGACGCACCCGACGACGTCGCGCCCGCTGCGCTTGGTCTGGTCCGCGAAGCCGGGCTGTCCACCACGTCGACCACTGGAGCCGGGACCGTCGCGCTGGTGTGGAGCGAGGGCGAGCTGGCCCGCGACCGGCTCGACGGCTGGGTGCGGGCCGGCACCCCGCACCTCGTCGTGGCCGAGCTTCCCGACGGACCCCGCCTCGGCCCCTACGTCGTGCCGGGCGCCACCGCTTGCCTGCGCTGCGTGGACGCGCACGCCGGCGAGGCCGACCCGCGCCGCGCACTGGTGGTCGAGCAGGTGGCCACCGGCAGGCCGCTACGCCCTGGCCGGCCCGACCCGGCCCTGCGTGCCCTGGCGCTTGCCTGGGCGGTGCACGACCTGGCCACGGCGGCAGAGGGCGGCCGACCCAGCACGTGGTCGGCCAGCGTGCGACTGGACGCAATGCCGCCGACCCTCACGGCGTACCGCCGGCACCTGCACTGCGGCTGCGCCTGGGCCGACGCCGTGGCAGAGGCCGTCTAGGCCCCTACCAGTACTCGCTGTCGAGCTTCCCCTCCATGGCGCGCAGGTGTTCGCGAGAGCAGCTCTCGCAGTAGGACTTGCTGCGGCCGTTCTCGACCGCGGTGCTCCAGGTCAGCGTCTTCGCGTCGTCGGCCTCCTGCCGGCCACAGAAGTCGCACGTCTTCATGTCCGCGAACCTACCCGGGTGCGGACATGACGAGAGCCGGGTACGACCGTCGGTGGTCGTACCCGGCTCTCTGTCGTGTCACCCGCGATCAGGGTGTCCCCGCAGAGGCCGCTGACGTGCGGCATCCCGTGAGGTCTTACAGAGCGCGGGCGAGGGCGAGACGCGCCTGCTGCGCTGCCTGCTCAGCCTTGCGGCTGAGACGGCGGGCACGGGCCAGCTGGTGGCCGCGCCGCAACTGCTGCGCCTCTCCCAGGCGCGCGTGCATCTGCGCGCGCGCCAGGCTTTCGTTCATGAGATTCATCTCGGTGCTCCTGGTCTTGTAGGTCTGGTTCATCGGGTTGTTGGTTCCTTCTCGGACGGGAGGGCGCCGGCACAGCTCACGCTGTTACGCAGCCACCTCGTTCTTGCGGGGACGGCCACGCGGACGCTTGCGGGGGACGACGACTCCCTGGATGAAGAGCTGTCCACCCCACACACCCCACGGCTCGCGACGCTCGAGAGCGCCGTCGAGGCAGAGCGAGCGCACCGGGCAGTCGATGCACAGGGCCTTGGCGTACTCCACGTCGCTGGGCGACTCGGCGAACCACAGCTCCGGGTCGTTCACCCGGCACGGCAGGTCCATCTCGTCCACCTTGCCGGCCGTGTCGTGGAGGTCACCCAGACTCGGCTGGTCGGCGGGGCTGGCGCGGTCGAGAACGCTGATGGTCATGTTTTTCACCTCCTCTGCTCACCTTGATCGCGGGTGTTGGTCAGTTGTTCTGTCTGAGTCGGACGTTTCCGGGAAACAGAAAGGCCGCGGATCCCTGTCGGGTTCCGCGGCCTGGAGGCTGCCAATCAGCTGGTTTTCAACTGGTCGGTGGACTCCAGGCGGTGGTACCCAGGACGTACGCCGTGGCGAGGCCCATGTCTCCCTTGAGGAAGGCCTGGCGGTCGCGCATGACAAAGGTCGTCACGGAGGCGTGGCCGCAAATGGGCATGCCGAGGGAGGACGGGTTGCTCGCCGTCATCGGGATGTTGTTGATCTCCATGGGGCCACCTCCTTCATTGCCTCGTGCGCCGGGTGTGTCAGTCCCGTGATGCGCAGAACGGATCAGAACCAGCAAGGTACCGCCCCCACTGTGTAATGAGCAAACGATTTTATGGGTATTTCCCGGCGATTTTCTGCCATTCGTCAGGACGGGTCATTCGACCAGCTCCAAGAGGTCCTCGCCGTACTTCTGGAGCTTGTCCGGACCGACTCCACTGACCGCCAGCAGCGCCTTGGGTGTCTTGGGTCGGCGGGTGGCGATCTCCTCGAGGGTGGCGTTGCTGAACACCATGAACGCCGCGATCTCCTCGTCGCGGGCCCGCTGGGTGCGCCACTCGCGGAGCCGCTCGAAGAGGGCCTCGTCGTAAGGCGCCGGGCAGTCCACGCACCGACGCCGCGACTTGTCGGCAGCTGTCTGCAGTGGCTTGCCGCACTCGAGGCACATGCGCGCGCCCTTGGCCCGCGCGGCCTTGGGCGGCGGGCCGGCCTGGGCGGGGAGCAACGGAGTGAGGAAGCGCGAGGGCTTGCGTGAGCCGCGGCCGCCCGGCTGGCGGGCCAGCGCCCAGGACAGGGCGAGGTCGACCCGAGCGCGGGTCATGCCGACGTAGAGCAGCCGGCGCTCTTCCTCGACAGCCGCCGGGGTCTCGGCGTAGGTGATCGGCAGGGTGCCGTCCTGGAGGCCGCAGAGGAACACCGAGTCCCACTCGAGCCCCTTGGCGGCGTGGAAGGTGGCGAGGGTGACGCCCTCGGCCACCGGGGCGTGTTGCTCGGCGGCCCGGCGGTCGAGGTCGTCGACGAACTCGGCGAGGGTGCCGCCGGCGCCCCCGAACTCGCTCGCCTGGTCCATCAGCGCCTGCCAGGACTCCCACCGGTCCCGGGTCTGACCGCGGGCGGACGGCGCCTCGGCCGTCCAGCCCATGCCGGCCAGGGTCGCGCGAACGGTCTCGAGCACGTCCTCCCCCTCGCCGGACCTGGCCGCGCCGCGGATCCGGGTCACCGCCTCGCGGACCTCGGGCCGGTCGAAGAACCGGGCCGCGCCGCGGAGCACGTAGGGGATGCCGCGAGCTGACAGCGCCTCCTCGAAGGACTCGGACTGGGCGTTGATGCGGAACAGGACGGCCATCTCGCCGACCGGTCTCCCGGAAGAACGCATGGCCTGGATGCGGAAGGCCACCGCCTCGGCCTCGGCCACTTCGTCGGGGTGAGCGGTGTAGCTGACCTCGGGGCCGGCGGCCTGCTGGGAGCGGAGGTCGACGCCGCGGCTCGTGGTCCCGGCGAGCAGCCGGTTGGCCGCCTCGACGACCTGCGGCGTGGAGCGGTAGTTGCGGACCAGCTCGATCGACGTGGTGCCCGGGAACTTGGCCGGGAAGTCGCGCAGGAAGTCGGCGTTGGCGCCGGCGAACGAGTAGATCGTCTGGGCCGGGTCGCCGACGACACAGATCTCGTCGCGGCCGCCGAGCCACAGGTCGAGCAGCGCGGACTGGAGCGGTGAGACGTCCTGGAACTCGTCGACGACGAACCATTTGTATTGACGGCGCACCTGCGCAGCGACGCGTTCGTCGTCGGCCAGGATCCCGGCGGTCAGAAGCAGCACGTCCTCCATGTCCATCCGACCCTGCTCGCGCTTGACCTCCTCGTATGCCTCGAAAACGTGGGCGACCATCTCGTGCGTCTGGGTGGCCACCGTGCGTCCGCGGGCCGACGCGACCTCGACGTAGACCGCCGGTGAGACGTTGCTCACCTTGGCCCACTCGATCTCGGAGGCGAGGTCGCGGAGCAGCGCCTGGTCGGCGTTGAGCCGCTGCCGGCGTGCGGCGCTGGCGAGGAGACCGATCTTGGACTCGATGAGCTGGGGCAGCTCGGTGCCGTGCACGTGAGGCCAGAAGAAGCGCAGCTGGCGCAAGGCCGCGGAGTGGAAGGTGCGCGCCTGGACACCGCTTGCGCCCAGAGTGCGCAGCCGGGTCCGCATCTCGCCCGCGGCGCGGGTGGTGAACGTGACCGCGAGCACCTCGGAGGGTGCGTAGATCCCGGTCGCGACTCCGTGCGCGATGCGGTGGGTGATGGCTCGGGTCTTGCCGGTGCCCGCACCGGCGAGCACGCGGACCGGGCCGCGCAGCGCCTCGGCGACCTGCCGCTGCTCGGGGTCGAGCGCCAGACCGGGCACGTCAGCGGGCACGGAACAACTCCCGGGTCAGAATGGTTTGACGGGTACCAACTCTTTCGACGATCACCCTAGAGGCCGGAGGCGACAGCCCCAGATGTCCACGAGCAGCACCGCTCCTGATGCGGGTTTCACCATGTACACCACTCCGTGGTGTGGCTACTGCCACCGCCTCAAGAGCCAGCTCGACCGGGAGCAGATCTCCTTCGACGTCATCGACATCGAGCAGCGGCCCGAGGCGGCAGAGATCGTCGAGTCCGCCAACAACGGCAATCAGACCGTCCCGACGCTGGTCTACAGCGATGGCACCGCGCACACGAACCCCTCATTGGCGCAGGTCAAGGAGAAGCTGGCCTCGCTGGCCTCCTGACTCTGGGGCTGGTCACCACTGGCCCGGCAGCGGCCCGCCGTACCAGTGCTCGACGAGGGACCGGCTGATCGAGACGCCGCCGGGGAGCACGAGGGTGCCCGCCTCGGCCTCGGCCTTCATGTCGGCTCGTGTGAACCAGCGCGCGTCGTCGATCTCGTCCTGGTCGACGTTGATCTCGTCCGAGACCGCACGGCCGACGAAACCGACCATCAGGCTGGCCGGGAGCGGCCAGGGCTGGTTGCCGAAGTACTCGACCTCGCCGACCACGACGCCCGTCTCCTCGAGCACCTCGCGGCGGACGGCGTCCTCGAGCGTCTCGCCCGGCTCGCAGAACCCGGCCAGCGTGGAGTAGCGGCCCTCCGGCCAGATCGCCTGCCGGCCGAGAAGGCAACGCTCGTCCTCCGATCCCGGCTCGCCCCGGGCGACGACCATGATCACCGCCGGGTCGGTGCGCGGGAACTGGCTGCGGCCGCAGTCGGCGCAGACCAGCTCGTGACCGGCCGCTCTCGGCTCGAGGTGGCCGCCGCAGCGCGGGCAGAAGCGGGTGACGAACAACCACTCCGCCAGGCCGAGGGCGTGGAAGACCAGCGGCGCGCCAGCCAGCTCCTGGTCGGCGAGGTGCGGCAGCAGCCCGCGCAGCGGAAACCACTGGTCCTTGGCCGCCTGCGCCACCTCCGGCCCGGTGATCACGGCAAACCAGGCCCGGTCGTCGTGCTCGCCGAGCAGGACCCGCAACCCGACAGGAGCGTCCTGCGGGCTCACCCACGGGATGCTGCCGTCGACGGGCTGGACGCGGGTGCCGGAGACGACCAGCACCCGGGTCTCCGCGTCGGCCCACCGTTCCTCGAGCCAGGCGTCGTCGCGGCGTCGTACCGCGACTCGATCGTGCGCGCCGATGGCCATGCGCTCGTGCGGATACACCACTTCGCCGAGGCTAGTCCTAGGGTAACTGCACGTGAGCACCCACATCGGCGCCGCCGCCGGCGACATCGCTCCCCTGGTCCTGATGCCTGGGGACCCGTTGCGGGCGAAGTGGATCGCCGAGACCTTCCTCGACGACGCGCGGTGCTACACAGAGGTGCGCGGCATGCTCGGCTTCACCGGCAGCTGGCAGGGCCACCCGGTCTCGGTCCAGGGCTCCGGCATGGGGCAGCCATCCATGGCCATCTATGCGACCGAGCTGTTCCGCGAGTACGACGTGCAGTCGATCGTCCGGGTCGGCTCGTGCGGCGGGCTGTCCGAGCGGGTCTCCATCCGTGACGTCGTGATCGCGTCCGGCGCCTGCACGGACTCGTCGATGAACCACCTCCGGTTCGAGGGCCTCGACTACGCGCCAGTCGCCGACTTCGGGCTGCTCGCCGCTGCTGCTGCTGCCGCCGGCTCGCGGGACGACGTGCACGTCGGCTTGATCCTCAGCACCGACTCGTTCTACTCGGCCCGCCCCGAGCTGATGGCGCGAATGGCCGAACACGGCGTCCTCGCGATCGAGATGGAGGCCAGTGCGTTGTACACGATCGCCGCCGGTCACGGGCGTCGGGCGCTGGCCATCTGCACCGTCGCCGACCATGTCGTCACCGGCGAGGAGACCTCGTCGGAGGAGCGGGAGCGGACCTTCGGAGACATGGTCGAGATCGCGCTGGCCGCCGGGCTGGGCTA
This sequence comes from uncultured Actinomycetota bacterium, assembly GCA_963765915.1. GTDB lineage: Bacteria > Actinomycetota > Actinomycetes > Propionibacteriales > Nocardioidaceae > Nocardioides. The sequence continues at coordinate 18,831 of CAVXYB010000011.1, forward strand.
GACCCCACCACGACAGACACAGCGTCACCCGGGAGATTCCGGGCTTTTCCGAACCCCGCCATGGCAAATACCCCATGGTGATACCGCACCCGACATCCGGGTTACGGGGCTACTTCTTGGGAGCCACAACGGCATGAGAACTGGACCTCGCTCGCTCAACGTCCACCGCGGGTTGGCTGCTGCCGCCGCGCTCACCTTCGCAAGCTGGGGCGCCATGGCGCCCCCGGCGACGGCCCACCCCAACAATGGTGATCCGGGCGGCAACAACGGCACGGTGAAGATCACGCCGCACCTCGATGCTGACGGGACCGAGTCGTGTGTCTTCGACATCGAGTGGTACGGGTTCGACGAGGGCGCGGACATCGTCTCGACCGTCGTGTTCCAGATGCAGGCACCATCCCGCGACGTCGGCCTGTCCAGCACCGGTCCGTCCGAGGTCTTCGTCGGCGGTGATCCGGCCAGCGGCGCCGGCACCGACACCGGCTTCGACGGCGAGGCCACCTACACCCTGGCATTCGACGGAGAGCCGGACGAGCAGGGCTACCACGTGAAGGTCACCACTCACACGCCCGTCTCGCGGGGCGCGGACACCAAGCACAAGGTTCTCTGGGTCCAGCCGTGCGATGAGGAACCGCCCGGCGCCTAGCCAACCCGGGCTCGGCTGAACGTCAGGTCACGGGAACGCGGCGCAGCAGGCCCTGTGGCCGGGGCTGACCGGTCAGGTCCTCCACGGCATGCCCGTCCGCGTCGGAGACCAGCGCGGCAGCACGGTCCAGCAGTTCCTCGAGGTCGGCGGCCAGCTGCCGGCCGCGCACGGTCATCTCGTAGCTGGGTGGGCGGGCGGGGTCGATCGCGAGGGCGGCCTTGCCGTCCGCGTAGGCGGCCAGCCACGCCGGCAGCACTGACATGAGCGCGCGGTAGCGCGCCCACCGATGGTTGTCCCAACCGGTAGCCGAGGGCGGCTTGTAGTGGGCTCCGGCGTACTGCTCCACGAGTGCTCTGGCAGCCGCACTACCGCGCTCGCTGAGCACCCCGATGGTCGTGGTGTCCATGTTGAGATTGAGACCGCCCTCGTCGCCGGTCTGGAACACCTGCACGATCCGGTCGCGGTAGCCCGGGAAGGCGATGTGCGAGGAGTCCTGCCAGTCCCGCGCCGTGCGTCCGGCCAGCTTCGCGAACGTCGTCAGGGCACCCAGCCCGTTCATCGGCAAGGTGGCGTGGGTCGGTGTCAGGCCCTCGCTGTTGGAGCGCGCGTAGTCGATGTTGAGGGACTGGTCGGAGTCGGGGACCTGGTCCTCCGGGAACGGGCCAAGATTGATAGCGAAGGTCGGTCGCGTCGAGAGCGGGGCGTCGAACAGGTGCACCGGGAAGTTGCTGCACAGTCCCCCGTCGGAGAACCAGACCGGGACGAAGGGAAGTCCGGAGCTCGGTGGCGTGGTCTTGTCCTTCTTGGCCTTCCGGAACGCCTCGACCGCTTCCCTGTTGGCCGGGTCGCGGCGATCGATGGTCCACATCGGCATCGCCGAGATGAGCACCGGGAAGCTCAGAGACAGTCGGGTGGCCACGACCACGGGAAGCAGCCTCGCCTCGGGCAGCCGGCGCAGCGGAGGCTCGTGGTGGGCCGCCACCGAGTCCTCCCAGTCGCTGTCGAGGGTGATCGGCCCGGAGGCGGGCGGGGCCGGTGTTGCCGCCTCCAAGGCCTCGACGACGTACGCCGGGAAGAGCGTGCGCCACACGGCGGGGTCGTAGAAGAAGGTGCGGGACTCCATCGGCAGCTCGAACGGGCGGCCCATCGTCAGACACGTCGTCACCATCCGCAGGTCGATCTGCCGCTCCTCGTCCTCGCGCTCGCTGCCCCAGAGGTCGCCGAAGGTCAGCGGCGGACTGCCCGGCGCCAGGCCGGCGCACAGGTCGATGCGGGTGGCCAGCCAGTCGGTGAAGCCGGGCTGCTCGGCCGTCCCGACGCCGCGACAGATTCCGAAGAAGTTCTGAGGCAGCGCTCGCGTGACTACGCGCCAGACCCCGACGCCGAGCCCGGCCAACCATCCCAGAAGGAGCAGCCCGAGCCCGACCACCGCAAGCACCCACCCCGCGAAGCCACCGGAGGCCACCCCGACCACGATGCAGGCCAGGCCCGACAGCGCGCCGAGGAGGGCGGCCACCGGGAACGTGGCGGTGGCCGTACGCAGGGTCGCGATGATGCTGCGCGAGTCCAGCCACGCGTTGAGCAGCCGCATCAGGGGGCGCGTGCCGTCCTGGGGCTGGAACAGCTTGCCCAAGGCGCCGTCTCCGAGCTCCTGGGGGAGCTTGCTCAGCTTGGCGAACCCTCCCGCGGCGCGGCCGTGCTCGGCGGCCGCGCCGAACGCGGCGCCGATCGCACCCGCCGAGGCGCCACCCATGCCGCGGAACCGGTAGGACCGCGAGAACTCGACCAGCGCACCCGGATAGACCACGCCGGACGTGATGCCACCCTTCATCACCAGGTCGCACTCCATGGTCGGTACGACGTCCGCATCAGGCATTGATCGCTCCTCTCCTCAGGATCTCTTCGAGCCCGGCTCGGTCGGGCAGGTCTGGTGGCGCCACGGTCTCGCTCGTCCGCACGTAGTGGAACGCCGCGCGGACCTGGTCCAGGGGCACACCGACCAGTTCGGCCCAGGCGAGGCGGTAGACGGCGAGCTGGAGCGGGTCGGCGGTCGCCGCGCGGTTGGTCTTCCAGTCGACGACGAGGAAGCCGCCGTCCGGCTCTTCGTAGACGGCGTCGATCCGGCCGCGCACCACCTGACCGTCGAGGACCAGCGCGAAGGGGGCCTCGATGGCATGTGGCACCCGCTCCGCGAACGGCCCCTGCTCGAAGGCCGCGATCACGGTGTCGAGGTCGCTCTCGTCGGCGATGTCGAGATCGGCGCGTCCGGGCAGGTCGTCCGGGTCGAGCAGCGGCTGCTGCTTGAAGCGACCCTCCACCCACGCGTGGAACAAGGTGCCGAACCTGGCCGCCCGGCTCGGGGACCGGGGCATCGGCCGGGCGAGCTCCTGGGCAAACGCGTCGGCGTCGTGCTGGAGGCGGAGCAGCGCGGTCGCAGACAGGCTGGCGGGCAGCGGTACGGCGATCTCGGAGCTGCGCTCGGTCCGAGCCTCGACGAGGAGCCGCTCCAACTCGGCGTCCCAATCGGCGACCCTGGCACTCTCGACCATGTCGAGTCCGTCGTCCTCGGCGCCCGGGTCGGCCGCGACGACGAGGGCGGCCGCGTCGATCCGCCGCTGCGCCTCCGCACCGACGCCCGTCGGTGGCCAGGGCTTCGACGGGTCCTCGGCGGCGTAGGGGTTGGGGTCGGTGCGAGCCGGGGCGTCACGCCAGTCATCGACGGTCTCCCCCCACTCCTCCAGCTGCTCGCGGACGAGCACCTGGTAGGCCGACGGCCCGAACGGCGTCGCCCGGGGGCTCCAGCAGAACGAGGTGACCGAGAGCCGGTGCGCGGCCCGGGTGACCGCGACGTAGCCGAGCCGCAGCTCCTCCCGCGCCTCGTGGGCCCGGGTGTCCTCGCGGTACTTCTCCAAGGCGGCCTTGTCGTAGCCACCGAGCTGCGGGAGGTCCGCAGCGTCCCCGCGCAGCGGCGCCGGCAGCACCGCCGGCGAGGACGTCCACAGCGTTCGGGACAAGGTGCTGGGGAACTTGCCGGCGCAGACCCCGGCGAGGAACACCGCACCCCACTCGAGACCCTTGGCGCGGTGCACCGTCAGCAGCTTCACCGAGTCGGCGGCGGACGGTGCGACGACCTCGAGGCCCTTGCTCTCCTCCTCCTCGGCCGTCAGATAGGCCAGCAGGGCCAGCAGGGTCACGTCCCCGTCGATTGCCTGGAAGTCGGCCACCGCCCGGACGAAAAGGTCCAGGTTGTCGCGCCGGGCGGCCGCTGCCGGGGCGACCGCCGAGGCGAGCTCGACGTCGACGCCGGTGGTCTCGATGATCCGCCGCACGATGTCGAGCAGGGGTTCGCCGACGTGAGACCGCAGGGCGCGCAGCTCCGCGGCGAGCAGCGCGAACCGCTCCAGCGCCTCGGTGGAGTAGCGGTAGTGCTGTGGGTCGCCCGGGTCGTGGAGCGCGTCGTCGAGGCACGGGATCTCGGCCGGGTCGATGCCGTCGGCGATGGCGACCAGGTGGTCGTCAACCGACGCAGGCGATGTGCCGCGGGCCCGAGCCCCGGCCAGCTCCCGGGCCCGGTCGCCGAGCAGCTTGAGGTCGCGCGGCCCGATGGCCCACCGTGGCCCGGTCAGCAGGGTGAGCAGGGATGCATTGGCGGTCACGTCCTTGAGCAGGTGCAGGACGGCGACGACCTCCGCGACCTCGGGCAGCCGCAGCAGCCCGGACAGCCCGACGATCTCGACCGGGATGCCGGCCTCGGTCAGCGCGTCGAAGACCTCGGCCGCGTGCGCGTTGTCCCGGGTCAGGACGCCGATGTCGGACCACAGCTCGGTCCCCACGCCACCGTGCACCTCCGCCACGGCCTCCGCGAGCCAGGCAAGCTCCTCGCGCTGGGTCTCGAGGACGCGGGTCGTCACGACTCCCTCGCCGGCCTCGGGCTTGGCCTCGAGCGGGAGGACCGCGTCGGACGCGTCATACAGCGGCGCGGCCAGGCGGTTGGCGAACGCCAGGATTCGGCGATCGGAGCGCCGGTTGATGGTGAGGGGGTACGACGGCACGGAACCGGCCGCGGCAGGGAAGGTTTCCGCGAAGCCGAGGATGTTGGAGACCGAGGCGCCCCGCCACCCGTAGATCGCCTGGTTGGGGTCGCCGACCGCGGTGACCGCATGGCCGCGGCCCGTGGTTGCATCTGGACCGGAGAACAGCCGCGAGAGCATCACCGCCTGGGCGACCGACGTGTCCTGGTATTCGTCGAGCAGCACGACCTTGAACCTCTCCCGCTCGGTGACACCGACCTCAGGCTGATCGGCGGCGAGCCGGGCCGCGAGCTCGATCTGGTCGGAGAAGTCCATCAACCCGAGGTCGGCCTTCATCCGCCGGTAGCCGGCGACCAGGTCGAGCAGCTCGCCGCGGCGCTCGATGGCGTTGGCGGCCTTCTCCATCGCACCGACGTACGTCGACCGGTTCTTGCCGTTTCGCTCGTCCGCTGCGGCGGCCACGAACCGGGCGAGCGCCTCGCCGTCGACCCGCCGCACGTCGTCGGCCTCGACCAGGTGCTCGCTCATCTGGCCGTCGAGGTCGAGGAGGTTCTGGATGACGGTCTTGGGGTGGTCGCTCAGGTGCGCGACCACTCCGGTATGCCGGTCCACGACGCGCGCACCGAGCTGGTAGCGCGCAGCGTCGGTGATGACCCGGGTGTCCGGCTCGTGCCCGATCCGCAGCCCGTGGTCGGTGAGCAGGCCGGCGGCGTACGCGTTGTAGGTCGAGACGGTGGGCTCCAGGACCTCCTCGTCCTCGGGTGCGGAGTCGTCCAACGCCCCCGCGTCGGTCAGCGACTGCCGGATCTGGGCGCGCAGCTGGCTCGCTGCCTTGGTGGTGAACGTGAGGCCCAGGACCTGGTCGGGCCGCACCCGGCCGGTCAGCACGAGATAGACGACGCGGGCCGCCATCAGCGTGGTCTTGCCCGACCCCGCACCCGCGATGACGACCGCGGGCGCGAGAGGCGCGGTGATCGCGGCCCACTGCTGCTCGCTGGCCTCCCACGAGGCCCCCATCGCCGCGGCGAGGTCCGCGGGTGTGTCGAGGCGCCGGGGGCTCACGACGCGACCACCGAGCCCGCGCTCTTGATCGGGCAGATCGGGACGAAGTCGCAGTCGCGGCAGTGCTGGCCGGCGATCGCGGGGAAGGTCTCGCTGCGCAAGAGCTCGGCCGCCCGGGTCAGCCGGTCGCGCAGCGCCGCCCGCTCGGGGCCGTCGTCGGCCTGGCCCGGCTGCCGTTGGACGGTGGCGGGCTCGTCGTCGCCGGGGAGCCCGAGCTGCACGAGCTCGGCGCCGCCCGCCCGGGTCTCTGGGTCGACGAGCTCGTCGGCGGCCCCGTGGTCGACCGCCAGCTGGTAGAGCCCGAGCTGGACGTTGGTGAGCACCGACTTGTCGGACGGCTTGGTGCGACCGGTCTTGAGGTCCACGACCACCACCCGGCCATCGGCGTCGAGCTCGAGGCGGTCGGCGTAGCCGCCGAGCGACACCCGCTCCCCGTCGGGCAGCTCCAGGACCGCGCGGAAGGGCGCCTCGATCCCCACGAGTGTGCGGGCGTTGGCGTGGTGCCAGGCGAGGAACCGGGCCAGGGCAGTTCGGATCCGCTCGAGCTCGCGGGCCTTGGCCCACGGCGTGCGGAACTCCAGGCGGTCCCAGACCTGCTCGACGTGGCCCATGAGCTGGTCGACACCATCGGCTCCGGGCTCGAGCTCGCCGGCGGCCACCCGCTGGGCCAGCGCGTGCACCATCTCGCCGACGTTGGCCGACTGGTGCTGCCGGGCCACGCCCCCGGCCTCGCGAGCGAGGAACCACTGGGTGGGGCACACCTCGAAGTGCTCGATGATGCTCGACGACACTGGCACCGGCTGGTCCGGGTCCCGCACCGGCCGGACCGACCGGCTGACCGACCGGGTGCCCCACCAGGTCGACGGGTCGGCCATCGGCACCAGCGGACGACCGTCGGTGGACTCGGACGCCAGTCGGGCGAGGCGACGCGCGGCGGCGGCGCGCAGCGCGCGGGTCGCGTCAGGATCTGCGACGTTGCGGCGCAGCTCCGCGACGACTCCGGCCAGCGACAGGGTCCGTGGCGGCCGACCCTCGACCACATCGACCGTCACCCCGAGCTCGCCGAGGAACCGGGACGGCTGGTCGCCGTCGTCGTCCCGTGAGGCCACCGCGGTGACCACGAGCTGCTCGCGGGCGCGGGTGCAGGCGACGTAGAACAGCCGCCGCTCCTCCACCAGCAGCTCCCGTAGCGAGGTCGGCGGGACCAGCGCGTCGGAACCGATCCGGTCGGCGCCCAGGATGCTCGAGCGACGCCGGAGGTCGGGCCAGCCGTCCTGCTGCACGTGTGCGACGACGACGAGGCGCCACTCGAGGCCCTTGGCGCGGTGCGCAGTCAGCAGGCGTACGGCGGCGCCGCGGGCGCCCCGCTCGGCCAGGGTGTCGGCGGGAATCTGCTGGGCGACCAGTGTGGCGAGGAACTCCCGTACGCCGACGTGGTCCCTGGTCTCCTCGGCGCGCGCCGCCGCGTCGAACAGGGCGCAGATCGAGTCGAGGTCACGATGCGCCCGGCGGGCTGCCCCGCCACCGAGCTCGACCCGGTGGCGCAGCCGGCGCGGCCACGAGGTGCCCGACCAGAGCGCCCAGAGCAGCTCCTCGGCCGTTGCGCCCTCGTCGAGCTGCGCCCGGGTGGCGCGCACCAGGTCGCCCAGAGCCCTGGCGCGCTGCACCTCGTGACCGGTCAGCCCGGCGAGTGTGGCCACGTCGACCACGGCGCGGCGGACCAGCTCGCGCGAGTGCACCGGCAGCCGCTGCTCGGCGTGCGCCGACTCCTTCTCCCGCTGGCGCAGCTGCCGGGCCAGGCGGCGTACGTCGCCGGCGTCCAGCCCGCCCAACGGGCCTGTCAGCAGTGCCTCGGCCCGCAGGGCGTCGATGTGGTCGATGTGGTCCGGGTCGTCGTTGTCGAGGTTGAGCACGACCCGCAGGGCGTCGATCAGCGGAAGCGCGGCTGGGTCGCGGACCAGCGGGAGCTCGTCGCTGGCGACCTCGATCGGCACGCCGGCGGCGCCGAGGGACCGACGCAGCGGCGGGATGGACTGTCGGCCGGAGCGCACCAGCACGGCCATCTCGTCCCACGCGATGCCGTCCTCGAGGTGCGCCCGCCGGAGCAGGTCGGCCAGGTGCTCGGCCTCGGCCCGGTCGCTGTCGAAGGTGCGGACGGTGACCCGACCCTCGCCGTGGTCGCCCACCTCCGCCCTCGGCGCCAGGAACGCCTCGCGCGCACCTTCGGGGATGCTGCCGGGCAGCCCGATCCGGCCGGCGACCCGCTGGGCGGCGGTGAGCAGCCGCGGCCCGAACCTGCGGGTGGTGGCCAGCGCCACCACGTCGGCAGGGGACCCGTCGGCTCGCGGGAAGTGGGTCGGGAAGTCGAGGATCCCACGCACCTGCGCCCCCCGGAACGCGTAGATCGACTGGTGCGGGTCGCCCACCACCACCAGGTCGCGGCCGTCCCCGGCGATCGCCCGCAGCAGCGCCACCTGGCCGGTGTCGGTGTCCTGGTACTCGTCGACGAAGACGTGCGCATACGTCGCGCGCAGCTCGTCACGGTGCAGCGTCGCCTCGATCGTCGCGCGCCGGATGAGGTCGGAGTAGTCGACGGCACCCCGCCCGTCGAGGACGGTGAGGTACTGCTCCAGGAATGCTCCGGCGGCCACGAACTCCGGTAGGCCGTTGGTCTCGCCCAGACGCTGGAGCTCCTCCCCGTCGAGCCCCTTCTCCCTGGCTCGGGACAGCACGGCGTGGACCTCCCGTGCGAACCCACGGGTGCCGAGTGCGTGCCGCAGCTCGTCGGGCCACCGGATCGACTCGGGGTGGTCGTGCAGCAGCTCACGCAGCACCACGTCCTGCTCGGGCGCTGAGAGGAGCCGGATCGGGCCGACGTAGAGCTCGGCCGGCGCATGGCGCCGGATCAGCCCGTAGGCGAAGGAGTGGAAAGTCGAGCCGATGCTGGCCGACATCGTGCGGCCGACGCGGGCCGCGACCCGGTCGCGGAGCTGCTCGGCGGCCTTGCGGGAGAAGGTGAGGGCCAGGATCCGGTCGGGGTGAGTGCCGTCCTCGATGCGGCGCACGATCGCCTCGACGAGCGTCGTGGTCTTGCCGGTGCCGGGACCCGCCAGCACCAGGAGCGGGCCGTCGCGGTGGTCGACGACGCGCTGCTGCTGCTCGTCGAGGACCGGGACCTCGATCGCGACGGAAGGGCGGACCAGGCGATAGGTCGTCGCACGGTCCGTCACCGGTTCACTCCATCACGGTCCGCCGACAGCAGGCCACCGCACTGCAGTCTGGCCGCGGCCACCGACGGTCCCGGCGCGTCGGTCGTGGCCCACCCCGCCGTGGCTCTGCCACAGTGCACGCATGAGCGTCGACGTCCGGGTGGCGAAAGGACGGTCCGTTCGTGGCCCCGCAGTGCTGGTGGTCAGCGTCCTGGTCCTGGCGACATGCCTGACCTGGGCGTTCTTCTCGATGCGCGCGGTGATGGACGTCGGCGGTGCCTGTGCTGATGGCGGTCCGTACGTGAGCGCCCAGCCCTGCCCGGACGGTGCGGTGCTGATCGCAATAGCCGTCCCGGTCATGCTCATCACGGCGATGGTGGGCTCGGTGGTCGCGATGTCGCTCAACGCACCCAACCTGCTGCTGCCCATGTGGGGCGTGCTGTTCGGGTCGCTCGGCTGGAACTTCCTCGAGTACGGCACCACCGGCCCCGACCTGGTCTGGGGCTGGCTCGTCTGCGGCGTGGTCTTCGAGTTGATGGCGCTGCCCGCGATCCTGGCGATCCTGGCCGGGATCAAGAACGCCGTGCTCCCGCCCGACTCGCAGCCGGACACCGGCGCGCGCTGGTGGGTGCCGGCGTACGCCCTGCTCGGGGCGCTCGGGTTCACCTTCGGCTGGTGGAGCTTTGCCGCGTTGAGTTGAGCCGCGGCTGGGACGCAACCCGCTATTCGATGGGCCGCTCGTTGTAGACGCCGGCTTCCTCCTGGTCGGTGAGTCGCTGGATCGCGGCCATGATCTCGTCGGTGGCGTCGCGGCGAGCCCGCCCCGACGGCACGCCCTCGAAGCGACCGCGGAAGTCGATCGGCGCACCGAACGCGACCGTGATGGGGACGACGCGGGGCCGGTTGGAGCCGACCGGCTGGACGTTCTGGGTGCCAGTCAGACCCACAGGGACGACGGGGACCTCCGCGGTCAGGGCAAGGTGCGCGACACCGGTGCGGCCGCGATAGAGCCGGCCGTCACGGGATCGGGTGCCTTCGGGGTAGATCCCGAACGCCTCCCCGCGCGCCAGCACGTCGAGCGCGATGTCGAGGCTGGCGATCGCGGCCTTGGTGTCGTCGCGGTCGACCGGCAGCATGCCGAGCCCCTCGAACCAGACCCGCGTGGCCATCCCGCGCAGGCCGGAGCCGGTGAAGTAGTCGGACTTGGCCAGGAAGACCACCTTGCGCGGCACCACGCTCGGGATCACGACCGAGTCCACGAAGCTCAGGTGGTTGCTGGCCAGGATGACGCCGCCGGAACCCGGCACGTGCTCCAGGCCGCGCACGGTGGGCCGCCACACCGCCTTGAGGGCCGGTGGCAGGACCCGGTGCATCACGTCGTAGAGCACGGACCCGAGTCTGGCGGCTACCCCGAGGTACGCCGAATCGCAATGCCTGGGCGTGAGACACCCGGCCGGCCGATGGCGCAGAAACACCTGGAGACAGACGAAGGGCCCGAACAAGTATGAGTTGTTCGGGCCCTTCTGCGCCTCTCCCGAAGGAGCGGCGTGAGAGAAGTTTTACGCCTCTCGGGGAGCGTTGCGCAAGAGGTTTCGGCAACATTCTTCTGGTTCCACAGCCTCATCCACAAAGGCAACGGATTTCTCCACAAATCCAGCGGATCTGTACACAGCGCATCGGTCCACATGTGGATAACAAAACGACCGTTCCGGCCCCAGGGTCACGGTTCGGCCAATACCTTTGCGAAACAACCCGACCGTGCCGTGTCAGCCCCCCAGGCCGCGGCACGGTCGGGTCATTTGTCTGTTGGGTCCCAGAACGCCCGGACCATGTCCACCGCACCCGAGGCCCGCAGCGGCGTCCCCTCGTCGAGGTAGTGCGGTCTCGCGCCGTCCTCGTGGCTCGGCGGCAGCGACCCGTCGGCGCGCACGACCCGCCACCACGGCACCGGTCCGCCGTGCCGCGACATGACGGCGCCGACCTGGCGAGGGCCGCCGCCGACGGCAGCCGCAATCGCGCCGTAAGAGGTCACCCGGCCGCGCGGGATCTCCTCGACCAGCGAGAGCACCAGCTCGACGTACTCCTCGGGGTCTGAGGTGTTCACGGAGGTGGCTCGCGCACTGCCACCGCCGTGGCGGCGACCACGCACACGACGACCGCACAGCCGAGCCCTGCCACCCAGATGCCGGGCGGTTCCGGCTGCCCGTCCACGGCCACCCCGACCACCCAGACCAGGGGCGCGGCCACGCCGACCACGACCGCCCGGCGCAGCCACATCCGCAGCACCCGGCCACCGATCGGTAGCGCGGGCGGCCCGTAGGACAGGAGCACCGACGCGACGTGGGCGGCGAGCAGCAGCGCCGCCGCCGGGAGCGCGGTCAGGGGTACGCCGTCGGGCACGGCCAGCGCCCACCAGATGACCACCAGCCCCAGGCACGAGGCGCCCAGCATCGACTCGGGCATCGCGGCGAAGCCCACCGAGAGCGCGAGGGTGAGGGCCACGAACCCGCCGCCCGGCCACTCCTCGGGGCCGGTGCACAGCAGCGCCAGGATCGGCGCGACCAGCAGGACCGCCCGAAGCGCCAGCCGGCTGCGGGACTCGTGGAGGATGGCGTTCATCGGGCCACCACCCGGGGAGCGCTGGACCGGCGAGCCAACCTGCGCAGCACGTCGTCGAGGGTGCCGGCGCCCCGCCAGGCGATCACCGGGCAGCCGAGCGCGGCCAACCCGGCCAGCACCTGGTCGCGCTCGAGCCGCCGCATCCGCCAGGCCAGGTCGGCTATGCGCGGGTCCACGCCGTCCGGGACGCGCGGGCTGGCATCCGGCGGGAGCGTGTCGACTACGACCACCGGCAGCCCGCGCTGCACGAGGCTCGCGGTGGCGGTGACGATGGCCGCGCCGAGCATCGGTGAGAACACGAAGACAACGCTGCCTCCGGTCACCCGCAGCTGCAGCCGCGAGGCGATCCCCTCGGGAAGCTCGCCGGGGCGGACCCCGGCGAGCAGGTCGAACAGCACCCGGAGATGGCGGGTGCCGGCGCCATAGCCCAGGTGCCCTCCGTCACCGCCGACGACCCGCACCCCGACCCGGTCGCCAGCGCGGATGTGGTGCTCGGCCAGCGCCGCGGCGGCGCGGACGCTCTGGTCGAGACTGCTGGGCTCGCCGTCGAGGCCGCCGGAGCGGCCGTGGTCACCGAGCGCGTCGACCACGAGGAGCACCCCGCTGTCCTCCTCGGCCGGCGAGGTCGTGACGTGCAGCTCGCGGCTCCGCGCGGAGACCCGCCAGCTGATCTTGCGCAGCCGGTCACCGGCCTGGAACGGACGGATGTCGGCGAACTCGATGCCGGCGCCGAGCCGCGGTGACCGGTTCAGTCCCACCAGGCCGATCGGCCGCGGTGTCTCGGCGCGTGAGTCGAAGCGTGAGGTCTGCGGCAGCACCCGGAGCCCGTCGCCGTGCAGCGGCACCGGTCCCCACCGGTAGCCCGCCCACGGCGTGGTCAGGCAGATCAGCTCCTCCCCCAGCACCCGCCGACCCCACCGCCGAGGCCCGATCTCGACGACCGGCAGCTCGTCGGCCAGCCCGGCGACGAGCCCGGTCGCCGGATGCAGTGCGACGTACGGCGTGGGCGCCATCGCGCGGGTGACATGTTCGACGTCGGCGCCGTCGTGAAGCTCGAGCCGAGAGGTGGTGCCCTGGCCCTCGTGCAGCCAGCGGAGGTCGAGCCGGGCGTCGAACGTGGGCTGCGAGTCCGGCCGGTGCAGCAGCGCGAAGCAGGCCGACATGATGAACGGCGCGCCGAGCACCATCACCGCCGGCGTACCGCCGACGACCGCCGCGACCACGGCCACCGCGCTGACGATGACAGCGCGGGCCAGGGCGGGCGTGGGTCGCCAGCGTGCGATCAAGGCATCACCGGGTCTCGAGCGTCGAGGGCGTCGGGACCTGCACGAGTACCGAGTCGACGATGCTGCGGCCGCTGGTCTGCGTCATCCAGAGCTCGGGTCGGACGGTGACCCGGTGTGAGAGGACGGCGCGGGCCACGGCCTTCACGTCCTCGGGGATGATGTAGTCGCGGCCCCGCAGCGCTGCGAAGGCGCGCGCGGTCAGGACCAGGCCGAGCGACCCCCGTGGCGAGGCACCGGTGAGGGCGTCGCGGTGCTCACGGGTGGCGGCGGCGAGCGCGACGCAGTAGCGGCCGACGCTGGCGTCGACCCGAACCGTCTCGACGGCGGCCTGCAGCCCCAGCAGCCCGGCCGCATCGGTGACGGCGTCGAGCTGGATCTCCTCCTGCTGGCGCTCGACGCGGCGGGCGATCACGTCGTACTCCTCGCCGGCGGAGGGGTAGCCGAAGCTGACGCGCAGCAGGAACCGGTCGAGCTGCGCCTCGGGAAGCGGGTAGGTGCCTTCGTACTCGATGGGGTTGGCGGTCGCGAGCACGTGGAACGGCGCGGGCAGCAAGAAGGTCTCGCCCTCGACGGTGACCTGACGCTCCTGCATCGCCTCGAGCAGCGCGGACTGTGTCTTGGGCGGCGTGCGGTTGATCTCGTCGGCCAGCAGCAGCCCGGTGAAGATCGGGCCGCGCCGGAACTCGAACTCCGCGGTCCGCTGGTTGTAGAGGAACGACCCGGTGAGGTCGGAGGGCAGCAGGTCGGGCGTGAACTGGGCGCGCGCGAAGTCGAGCCCGAGCGCCTGGGCGAACGAGCGCGCGGCCAGGGTCTTGCCGAGCCCGGGGTAGTCCTCCAGCAGCACGTGGCCCTTGGCGAGGATCGCGCAGAGCACCAGCCGCAGGGCCTCCTGCTTGCCAACGATGGCCTTGCCGACTTCGTCGAGCACGTGGGCGGCGACCGCGCCGGCCTCCTCGATGGTCGGCACGTCCGGGGTTGTCGTCACAGCTCCTCGATCCTGCGCACGCAGCGCTCGATCCGCTCGGGGTCCAGGCGGTACGGCGGGTCGGTGAGCACCCGCTCGAGCTCGCGACCGAGCAGCTCGGCGGCCCGTGGCTCGTCGAGTGTGAGGTCGTGTCGCGCCCGCAGCGTCTGGTTGGTGAGCTCGCGGAGCCGCTCCCGCAGCGCGGCGTCGGCCTCGCGAGCCGAGAGGTGGCTCTCCAGGATGCGCAGGTACGACGCCGTGCGGGGGTCGAGCCGGCCGAGCCCGCCCTCCGGCTCGGCGTGCGCGGCCCAGACGGCGGCCTCGACCGGGGTGCTGTCCACCAGGAGCGCCGAGGCGCACACGACCAACGCGACGACCAGCGCGAGTCGGAGCTCGTCGGCCCGGCCGTGGACCAGGAGCACCGCAGCCTCGATCCCCGCGAACGCCAGCACGGCACCGGCGAGGCGGAACCACCACCTGCCGTACCCGCTCATCGGGCCACCGCCCGACTCGACCCGAGGCTGCGGTGGATGGTGTGGAGCGCTTCGAGCGCGGCCCGCCGGTGGTCGTCGGTCATCGGGTGGTCGGAGAAGCGAGCCTCGCGGTAGAGGTCGGCCAGCCGGCTCACGGCGCCCTGGTCCGCGCCGACGAGATCGAGCACGCCGAGCACGAACTCGCCGGTGGTCTGCCACGGCTGGCGTACGACGCCGCCGCGAATCGCCTGCTGCTCGAAGCGGTGCCAGCAGGCCACGATCCCGTTGCGCGGCAGGCCCTCCTCGAGCAGCGCACGCTGCTGCGGGGCATCCTCCTCGATCACGTCGGCCACCACTCCGGCGGTCCCTAGGACCTCGAACTCGACCTCCTCGGCAAGCCGACGCCGGCGTCGCCTTCGGAACAACCACGCCTGCCGCGCCTTGCGCATCGCTTGGCCGAGGAGGAAGAGCACCACGCCCACCGTGAACAGCTGGAGGAGGACGGCGATGAGGCGCAGCCAGCCCGGTGGCTCCCCGCGGCGCTCGGCCTGGTCGTCCGGGTCGACGCCGTCCGGGTCGGTCGACTCGGTGGCGAAGGACGGCTCGTCGGGACGGATCCGATCGACGTGCCCACCGGACACGACTCGGTCGGGGCCGATCGACGCGGCCCACGTGACCAGCACCAGCAGCAGCCCGGCGGCGGCGAGCACGGCGACGACCGCCGACGTACCGGCGCGCACGGGGCTCACTTGTGGAACGTAACCGCCCGGACCGACGGATGCGATCACGCGACGGTCACGAACCGGCCGTGGACGGGCGCCGGGCAGGGGACGGGCCCCGTCCTGGCGCAAGGACGGGGCCCGGGTGTGGTCCGCCGAGCCGGACCGGTGCTCCCTACTGGGTGAGTTGGGTCTAGAGGATCGGGTCGAACGGCTCGGTGCCGTTGACCAGCTGCAGCCCGCTGATGCCCGAGTGGGCCTGGGCAAAGGCCAGCTCCTTGGAGAGGTCGCCGATGTTGTTGGACAGCGGTAGCGGCGCCAGGCCGAGCGTCGACAGGGTGCCGATCGCCTTGCCGCCCGCAGACACGAACGCCGAGCCCGAGTCACCCGGGATGCCCGGGGTCACGGTGTAGAGCGGGTGCGACCAACCGCCGTCGGCGGCGTCGTCGCCCAGGCTGATGCCGGTCTTGGGTGACAGCTGGGTCACGCCACCGCGGAGGCTGGAGTTGCCGTAGCTCCACACGCGGTCGCCCGCGACCGTGCCGTCGGTGTCGATGCCGGTCGGGCCGCCCCAGAACGGGATGGACGGGTTTACCTTGCCCTTGTCGCCGTCGGAGACCTTGACGAGCGCGAAGTCGTTGTAGGCGCAGGTGCTGGAGTTTGTCGGGGTGCCGAGCGTGCGCATCGTGCGCCACGAGGAGTAGGCCAGCGTGCCGGTGCCGACCTGGGTGCCGCTGCTGATCAGGCTGCCACCCTTGTTGAAGGTGACGGTGGTGCCGAGCGGGACCGACTCGTTGAGGCAGCCGTTGGTGTCGGTGGCCGAACCGAGGCCGGCGCAGTGGGCCGCGTATCCGACGTAGACGTTGTCGGCACTATCGGTGAAGACGAAGTTGCCGGTGCACTGGGCACCATCGGTGTACATCTGCACGCCAGGGGTGATGGCTGCGGTCGCGGCCGGTGCCCAGGTGGGAACGGCGTTGGCGGCGGGGGCGGTGGCCACCGCGGCGCCGAGGACGGACGCCGTCAGGAGCGAGATCGCTCCGACCAGCCGAGCCGTCGTGCTTCGAACGAACTTCATCAGGAGATCCTCCAGGTCGGGTGCCCGCACCGAGAGCGGGCTGATCGGCGGTCCAACGAGGCGATACCCGGAAGGGTTACGCGTGAGTAGTCACTTCTGACTAGGACTGTCTAGTCAGCATCTGGGGGTCAGTAGCGTGCAGGCATGCCTGAAGACTCGGCCGGACCGCTCTCCGACCTGCTCGTGCTCGACCTGACGCGGGCGCTGGCCGGTCCGCACGCGGCCATGATGCTCGGTGACATGGGGGCGCGGGTGATCAAGGTCGAGCCGCCGGCCGGCGACGACACCCGCTCGTGGGGGCCGCCGTTCGTCGGGCCGGACGAGGTCCGCGAGTCGACGTACTTCCTGTCCGCGAACCGCAACAAGGAGTCGCTCGTCCTCGACCTCAAGTCCGACAGCGATCGCGAGGTGCTGGCCCGTCTGGTCGCGCGGGCGGACGTGCTCATGGAGAACTACCGGGTCGGCGTGCTGGATCGGCTCGGCTTCCCGGTCTCGCGCCTGCACGAGCTCAACCCCGGGCTGGTGGTGCTCTCGATCACCGGCTTCGGCCACGACGGTCCCGAGGCGAGCCGGGCCGGCTACGACCAGATCGCCCAGGGCGAGGGCGGGCTGATGTCGATCACCGGCACCGAGCTTCCCACCAAGGTGGGCGTCCCGATCGCGGACCTGATCGCGGGGATGAACGGTGCGTTCGGAGTGGTGGCCGCGCTGCACGAGCGGAGCCGCACCGGCCACGGCCGGGTCGTGCGTACGTCGCTCCTGTCCGGCATGGTCGGCGTGCACGCCTTCCAGGGGACGCGCTGGACAGTGGCCCACCAGGTACCCGGCCTGGCCGGCGACCACCACCCGTCGATCGCGCCGTACGGCATGTTCGCGACGGCCACGGCACCGATCCAGATCGCCTGCGGCTCCGAGGGACTCTGGCGGGCACTGTGCGACGCGTTGGACTGGGATCCGGGCGACGACGGGTTCGCCACCAACCCGGAGCGGGTCGCGCACCGCGACGAGCTCATTGCCCGGCTGGAGTCGCACTTCTCCCACCAGCCCGCAGAGCACTGGCTCGCGCTGCTGGATGAGGCGGGTGTTCCCGCCGGCAAGGTGCGCTCGATGGACGACGTCTACTCGTGGGAGCAGGCCCTCTCCCAGGGACTGCTGCTCCACGTCGAGCACCCGACCCTCGGCGAGATCGACCTGCCCGGCAGCCCGATCCGCCTCGACGACCAGACGCACTCCGGTGGTCGCGAGAGCCACCTCGCTCCCCCGACCCTCGGCCAGCACAACGAGTCGATCCGGGAGTGGCTGGACTCACCCCCCGCTGGTTGAGGAAGGCGCGCAGCGCCTGTCTCGAAACCACCGCAACGGACGCTTGGACCGGTCCCAGCCCGTTCTTTCGTGGTTTCGAGACGGTTGCTGCGCAACCTCCTCAACCACCGATGGCAGCGCTACCCCAGATCCACGATGGCGGCGACCGGCCCGCCGCCGTCGGGGCCCTGGTGGGCCGCCGAGACCGAGACGAAGACGGCGGGGTCGCCGGTGACAGCGGCGGTGACGCCGCCGACGGTGGCCTTGATCTGGCGGTGCCAGTGCACGTCGGAGTCGTCGAGCATGGCGTTGCGGCGGCCGCGGACCTGGCCGTCCTGGGAGGCCTCGCACTTGAGGAACACGTTGACGAGCCGGCCGCCGAGGTCCGAGGTGCGCGGCCGGTCGGGGAGCTCGATCCCGGCCTCGCGGATCGCGTTCCAGATGCCGTCCTGGTCGAGCGCATCGGTCATCACCGAGTGGCCGATCCGGTAGCGGCCGCCCACACCGGGCGCGTTGCCGACCACGACCACCTGCGCCTGGTCGAGCTCGACGCCGGAGGAGCACGAGGCCACCGCGGAGTAGAGCTCGCGGTTGTGCATCACGTCGTCGTCGGTGGGCATCTCGATCTCGCCCAGGGCGACCGCGATGCCGAGCGCGGTGCAGCCGTTGGAGAGGTCCATCGACTGGTGCGTCTCCTCGGTCCACACCGTCTTCCCGCGCGACTTCGCGTCCCGGATGGTGTGGATGGTGAGCAGCGGGGTCTTGGTCTGCACGTAGTGCACGTCGGCGGGGTCGGTGATGCCGGCCTTCTCCATCGCCACCTTCACCGCGTCCGCGACCTTGGTGATCATCGCGGTCCGGCCGATGTCCTCGGGCAGCAGCTGCTCGCTCATCGCGAAGCCAACCGTCAACCGCGGCTCCTCGGTCGGTACGACGTCCTCGGGTGGCACCGTCGCGAAGATCGTCGCGTGCGGGCTGATCACGCCGTCCGTCCCGCCGGACCACACGATCGGCACCTGCGACACCTGGTCGGCAGGGGCGCCCTTCTCGACCAGCACTTCGCGGAACGCCCGGTCGGCGATGATCCGGGTGTAGTCGTTGACGCCGCCGTTGCCCTCGGTCTTGCCGATGATCGCGATCACGCGGTCGGCGTGCAGGACGCCGTCGTCGATCAGCTTTGCGAGCTCGCTCGCGTCGGCGACTGAGTGGATCGGGACCTTGCGTACTTCGATGGCGTCGGGCATGTGCTCACTCTCCCTCATGGCGTGCCGGGGTTTCGAGACGGTCGCTGAACGACCTCCTCAACCACCGGCGGAGTCCGGTACGACGACGGTGCCCCCGTCGCCATTGATCGCGTCAGTGATGTGCGCGAGGTCGGTGATCACCGACCGGGCGCCGCCCTGCTCGACGAACCGGCAGGCCGCGTCGACCTTGGGTCCCATCGACCCGCTCGCGAAGTGGCCCTCGGCGGCGTACTCGCGCATCCGGGCCGCGCTCACCGTGCCGACGTCCTCGGCGTCGGGAGTCCCGTAGCGCAGCACCGCGTGGGGGACGTCGGTGGCGACGACGAGCACGTCGGCGTCGAGGGTGCGCCCGAGTAAGGCAGCGCCGAGGTCCTTGTCGATCACCGCCTCGACGCCACGCATGGAGCCATCGCCATCCTGGACCACCGGGATGCCACCGCCGCCGTTGGCGACCACGACGAACCCGGCCTCCACCAGCGCCTGCACGGCCGGTGCGTCGAGGATCCGCTGCGGCTCGGGGGAGGCCACCATCCGCCGCCAGCCCTTCGCGCCGCGGTCCTCCCAGCTCTCGCCGTGGTCGACCAGCAGCGCGGCCTCCTCGGCCGGGAGGAACCTGCCGATCGGCTTCGTCGGTCTCGTGAACCCGGGGTCGTCGGCGTTGACCAGCGTGCGGGTCACCACGGTCGCCGTACGCCGTTCGATCCCGCGCCTGGCGAGCGCGGCCTCGAGCGCGTTCATCAGCACGAAGCCGAGGGTCGCCTGGGTCTGCGCCCCGCACCAGTCCAGCGGAACCGGTGGCACGACGGCGGCGGCGATCTCGTTCTTGACGAGCAGGTTGCCGACCTGGGGGCCGTTGCCGTGGGTGATCACGACCTCGACGTCGACGGCGAGCAGACCGGCGACGGCCTCCATCGCCACCTGGGCGGCGGCAATCTGGTCCTCCGGCCGGGCCCGGCCCTCGGCGTTGGTCATGGCGTTGCCGCCCAGTGCGAGCAGGACCCTCATGGCTCGAACCTAGTGCCCGGCGTCAGTCGGCCCCCGCCGCCAGACGGCGCTGCAAGTCGCTGTGACGGTAGGCGGTCATGACACCCGTCCGCGACGGCGCTGGAGCTCGAGGTGCAGGGCGCGCATCTCGTCGGCGAGCTCGGGCGCCGGGCCGTCAACGGGTACGCCGGGTGCGACGTCCTGGATGGCGAGTGGACGCACCGGTCCGGGCGGCACACCCCACTCGGCCAGCCAGTCACCCAGCTGCGCGGTGGAGACCGCGTAGACGATCCGGCCGAGGCCCATCCAGCCGTGCGCCGCCGAGCACATCGGGCAGTGCTCGCCGGAGGTGTACACGGTGGCCCCGGCACGCTCTTCCGCTGTCAGGTGGCTCGCGGACCACTTGGCCGCTTCGAACTCCGGGTGCCGCGTCTCGTCGCCGTCCTTGACCCGGTTGCGGTCCTCGAAGCGCACCTCGCCTGACGCGTCGACCAGGACCGAGCCGAACGGCTCGTCCCCGTCCGCCAGCCCCTCTCGGGCCAGCTCGACACATCGGCGGAGGTGCCGCAGGTCGGTCTCACTCAGGTTCGCCATCGCCTCTCCCTTCGCGTGCGGTCCCGATGATCTGTCCCAGGCCGTGCTTTCGACAACGCATCGGCGACACGGAACCATCCGAGTCGCGGTGGTGTACACAGATCGGAAGAGAGAGGGACACCCGACCTGGACACCGGCCCGGACGATGCGGACCTGCTGGCCCGGGTGCGCGGCGGGGACCGCGACGCGTACGCGGAGCTGGTGCGGCGCCATGCCCCGGTGGCGGTGCGGACAGCGGCCCTCCTCGGTGCCGGTGGGGACGCGGAGGATGTCGTGCAGGAGGCCTTCGTCAAGGCGCACGCCTCGCTGGAGCGGTTCCGCCCCGGTGCGCCGTTCCGGCCATGGTTGCTGAAGATCGTCGCGAACGAGGCCCGGAACCTGCACCGCGCCTCCGGCCGGCGCGCGGCCCGTGAGCAGCGGTCCTGGCAGCAGGCCGAGCGGCTGCTGCTCGCCCGACCCGACGACCCCGCCGAGGCCACGCTGTCGCAGGAGCGGCAGGAGACGCTCGTCCGAGGTCTGGCCAGGCTCTCGCCACCACACCGGCAGGTGGTGACGTGCCGCTATCTCCTCGACCTCGATGAAGCGGAGTCCGCCGCGGTCCTGGGGTGGCCGCGCGGCACCGTGAAGTCCCGGCTGCACCGAGCCCTGGCCCGGCTCCGGGACGTCTTGGACGCCGATGCGGAGCGAGCGCAGGCGAAGGAGGCGGCACACGATGGCTGAGCACGGGTACGACGACCTCGCGCGTGACCTGGCGGCCCTGGGTCGCGCCGTCGACGTGCCGACTCCCGGTCCGGGTCTGGCGACCGCCGTCCTGGAGCGGCTGAGCGACGCGCCCCCGGCGCGGGTGGCGCCAGCCCGGCCGCGACTCCGGCTGGTCGCGCTCGCGGTCGGCGCGGTGCTGCTCGCACTGCTGGCGACGCCGCCGGTGCGCGCGGCCGTGGCGGACTGGTTCGGCTTCGGCGGAGTGCGGGTGGAGCGGGGCGACAGACCGGCACCGACGGCCGACCCGACGCCGCCCGCGGTGGCACCAGGCGGTTCCCTGCAGGAGGCCGCGGAGATGGTGGCCTTCACCGTGTCGGTCCCCGAGGAGCTGGGTGAGCCCGACGGCGTGGAGGTATCGCCCGACCGCCGGATGGTCTCGATGAGCTGGACCACCGACCAGGATGGAGTGCTACGCCTCGACCAGTTCGACGCGAGGCTGGACTTCTCCGTCCTCAAGACGGCTCCCGACGTCTTCTACGCCGCGGTGAACGGCACCGACGCCCTCTGGTTCGAGGAGCCGCACGAGGTGGCGCTCCTCGAGCCCGACGGCACCCAGGTCACCCACTCGGCCCGGCTCGCCGGGCACACCCTGATCTGGCAGGACGGCGGGGTGACACTCCGGCTCGAGGGCGACGTCGAGCTCAGCCGGGCCGTGGACATCGCCGAGTCCGCGGAGCCGGTCGGCTGACGGGAACCGGAACGCCCCCAGCGGTGTACCACCAGCGAACCCCGTCCTCCTGGAGGTAGCCGTGCTCGCTCTGCGCGCAGTCGCCGTCGTTCTCACCGCCTGGGTCCTCGCGATACTGGCCCCGCCCGGCCCGGCATCCGCGGGCGGCCCGACCAGCGCGCTGCTGTCCGTCCCCGGACAGGGCAGGACCGCTTCGCTCTACTACTCCGACGACGCCTACGAGCAGCTCGCCCGTCTGGTCGACGTCGGCGGGTCCGGCACGGTCGACGAGTCGGGACGAAGTCATGAGAACGGGACCGGCGTCACGGTCACCTGGCTGATCCACGACGTGACGCCGTGGCGGGTCGACCGGATCTACCTGGCAGGAGACGACGGACCGTGGATCGCCACCCAGGAGGAGCTCACCGGCACCGGGTCGATCTGGGACGCCCCGGTCGTCTGGCACCAGCCGGCGGACGGCAAGGAGCTGATCCTGCTGCTGGACAGCCTCGGGGTCGGTCGTGCCGGAGCGGCCACCGGGACCGGCACAGACAGCGAAGCCGACGAGGTGGTGTCCCCCGTCGACCCCGGGCCCGCCGTACCTGCGGCGGTCGAGCCCGCATCGGCGGCACCGGCTGACGACGGTTCCACCACCCGCGACCGCGCCTTGTGGGGGCTCGGAGGGCTGGCCGGCGGTGTGCTGCTCGCGGCCGGCTGGACGCGCCTCCGCTCCACCCGCACCGACCGCGAGTACGACGACCTGGACCGCGATGACGCCAAGGACCGGCTGGAGCCGGTGTCCCGCTAAGAGGAGCGGCTTGCGGTCATCACCTGTCCGTTTCGTCTCCTAGCGTGGCGCCACCACCCCCGATGAGAGGCACCTATGGACTTCAAGATCGAGCTCATCCCTCTGGCCGTACAGGACGTGGACCGGTCGGTCGACTTCTACGGCAACCGGGTCGGATGGCCCATCGACTTCGACCGGACCGTCACTCCCGAGCTGCGCTTCGTCCAGGTCACGCCGCCGGGCTCGGCCTGCTCGATCTGCTTCGGCGTCGGCCTCGAGATGATGCCGACCGGGTCATCGCAGTTCATCCAGGTGGTGGTCGAGGACGCCGACGCCGCACTGGCCTACCTCCGTGAGCGCGAGGTGGAGTGCGAGGGCGTCGACGAACAGCCCTGGGGTCGGTTTGTGTACTTCACAGACCCGGACGGCAATCGCTGGGCGCTCCAGCAGCTCGTCACCCCGAGCTGACGCCGAACCGACGCTGCACGTCGGCGTAGGCCATGGCGCCGTCGAGGAAGCCGAGGGTGCCCGAGTCGAGCAGCTCCCGGCCGGCGCGCTCGAGCCCGCTCAGCGAAGCCCGGGCCAGGCTGCCGCCCAGGCTGACCCGTTTGACGCCGAGCGAGAAGAGCGTGGGCGCGGGGATCACGTTGGAGAGTCCGGCCACCAGGTTGAGCGGCGCCGGGATCTCGGCGGCGAGCCGGAGGATGGTGTCCTCGTCGTTGACGCCCGGCACGAAGACGCAGTCGGCGCCCGCTTCGACGTAGCGCTCTGCGCGCTCGACCGTGTCGGCGAACACGTCGTCGTTCGAGCCTCCGAGGTAGGTGTCGGTGCGAGCATTGAGCACGAACGTCCCGGCCGGGGCGGCCGCCCGCGCCGCGGCAACCCGGTCGGCCGCTTCGTCGACGCCGAAGAGCGTGCCGCCGATCTGATCCTCCAGGTTGCCACCGACCACGCCGGCGTCGACGGCCCGCCGGATCGTGGCGGCGACGTCCTCGTAGCCGGCCTCGAGGTCTGCGCTCACGGGAACGCCCACCGCGGCCGCGATGCGGCCGACGTGCTCGAGCATCGTGTCGAGGTCCAGCGCTCCTCCGTCCGGGACTCCGAGGGACCAGGCGATGCCGGCGCTGGTGGTGGCGATGGCCGGGAAGCCGACCTGCTCCAGGATCCGGGCCGAGCCGGCGTCCCACGCATTGGGGATCACGAAGCCGGGCCCTTGATGCAGCTCGAGGAAGGTGGTCACCGGCCCACCGTAGGACGCTCCGCCGACGGCACGAGACCGTCGCGCACTACGCCAGCTCGAAGTCCGCGAAGTCGAAGCCCGGCGACACCAGACAGCTCACCAGGGCGTCCTCACCACCGGGCAGGGTGCGCTGCCAGACACCCGCGGGGACCACGACCTGGCTCTGCGCCGCGGGGCCGGTGCCGACGACGACTTCCGGGCCGGTCACCGGGGCATCCCCGTCGCCGCCGAGCTGCAGCCGGACCTTGCCGAGGTGGGCCAGCCAGACCTCGTCGGAGACCACCCGGTGCCACGCCGAGGATTCCCCCGCCGGCAGGAAGAAAAGAATGAGAGTCGCCGTCGCCCGGACCCGGCCATCCGGCAGCGTGACGGTCTCCGACGACGCCCAGGTCTGCCGGTACCAGCCGCCCTCGGGGTGCTGCTCGAGATCCAGTTTCTCGGCCAGCGGCGGTCGGCTCACAGGACGTCCACGTCGGCGTGGGTGGCGCCGCCGGAGAGCCGTGCGTACCCGGGGCCGCGGTCGAAGAAGACGTCGGTGGGCGCGGGCCGGGACGCACGCTCGGCGGCGGTGGCGTCGGCGTCGTACGCCAGCGAGTCGTCGTCCAGGGACCCGGTGAGCACCACGCCGTAGTCGGTGAGCGCGGCCTCGGGCGACACCTTGCGCCAGACCACGTCGCGTACGACGAGGGCCGGGTCGCGCTCGAGCGGGTTGCCCCAACCGCCGCCACCGGTGGTGCGGATCCGGATCACCTCGCCGGCGATCACCGGCTCGGCGTCGGCCAGCGCATCGACCTCGCGCTCGTTGGGGCCGCCCGCGTCGATGGTGACTCGGAAAGGCTGGCCGGCCTTCCCGCCGCGAACGCCCCAGCAGGCCAGGATCGACCGGTCCGCGATGGACATGAAGTGGCCGTCCTTGAGCATCCGGATCGACTTCTCGTAGCCCAGGCCGCCGCGGAACTGCCCCGCTCCCCGCTGTCGACCGCCAGCGAGAGCGACTCGACGCGGAACGGGAACCGCGCCTCGGTGAACTCGGTGGGCAGGTTCCGCGAGTCCGGTACGACGTGAATCGTGTCCTCGCCGTCGGCGTAGTAGCGCCCGCCGGAGCCGCCGCCGAGCACCTCGCGCATGAGGTAGGGGCGGCCCTCGAGGTCGTCGCCGTAGACGCCGGTGTAGCGGATCGTCTCCTGGTCGGCCGGCATCCGGCCGTCGACCGCCTTGGCGACCACGCCGGCGAGCACGCCGAGCAGTCGCAGGATCACGAAGGTGCGGGCGTTCGTGGGTGCGGGGAAGACCGGGGTCAGCAGCGTGCCGGGCGGCGGGAACCGCATCTCGATCAGGGGTACGACGCCCTCGTTGACGTCCAGCTCGGCCATCCGCTCGGGGGTGTCGGCGAGGTTGCGCAGGATCGGCGCCAGCCACTTCTTGAGGAAGACCCCGTCGCTGGCGTCGCCGACGTGGTTGATGGGTCCCTTGGCCTGCGGTGAGGTCCCGTCGAAGTCGAGGATCAGCCGCTCACCGTCGGGATCGTCGGCGGCGGTGCGGGTCAGCGTGATCCGCTGGGTGTGCAGCATCGGCTCGTCGACGCCGTCGTGCTCGGCGTAGTCCTCCCACACCCAGCTGCCGACCGGGATCTTGCCGAGGATCTCGCGGCGGTAGGTCTCGGTGGTGCGGCTCAGGATCGCGTCGAAGCAGGACTCGACGGTCTCCACGCCGTACCGGTCGAACAGCTCGCCGAGCCGCCGCGCCCCCATCAGGCAGGCCGAGCACTCGGCGTCGAGGTCGGCGGCGAGCGACTCCGGCATGCGGGAGTTGCGGGTCATGATCGTCAGCGCCGCGCGGTTGGGAACGCCGGCGTCCCACAGCCGGATCGGCGGGACCATCAGGCCCTCCTCGAACACGCTGGTGGCGTGCGAGGGCATGGAGCCCGGCACCGCGCCACCGATGTCGTCGTGGTGGCCGAAGGCCTGCACGAACGCGACCACCCGGCGCGCATCCTTGGCTCCGGCGAAGACCGGCACGGTCACGCACAGGTCGGGCAGGTGGCCGATGCCGCCCTCGGAACGGTAGACGTCGTTGTGGAAGAAGACGTCGCCCTCGCGCATCTCCTCGAGCGGGAAGTCGCGGGCGACCGGATGCACCAGCGCGGAGTACGAGCGGCCGGTCAGCTTGCGGAGCAGCCGGTCGTGGATGCCGGCGCGGAAGTCGTGTGCGTCGCGGATCATCGGGCTGCGGCTGGTCCGCCCGATCGCAGTCTCGACCTCCATCTCGACGCTCGCCAGCGAGCCCTGGACGATCTCGACGAGCACGGGGTCGGCGCTCGCGCCGGCGTCCGTTGTGAGGTGGCCGTAGGGGAACTGCGTCGGCGCCCGCCTGCTCTCGCTCATGCGTCCACCCTCGTCACGATGAGGTTCAGGAACTCGTCCACCCGCACCTGGAAGCCGGGGTGGACCGGGACCGTGGACCCGAACTCCTCGATGATGACGGGGCCGTTCACGACGGAGCCGGGTGGAAGGTCAGTCCGGGCGACGACGGGTGTCGAGACGTTGCCCTGCTCGGCTTCGAAGCACACCTGACGTTTGTTTCGAGACGGTTGCTGCGCAACCTCCTCAACCACCGGACCGGTGGTTGAGGAAGGCGCGCTAGCGCCTGTCTCGAAACCCCGCGCCACGGGATGTCTCTTGATCTCCGGCCGTTGGATGGGACCGATCCCGGAGACCCGCAGGTTCACCCACTCGACCTGCTGGGTCGCGTCACCGGTGAAGTCGTAGCCGTAGAGCGCCCGGTGCCCGGCGTGGAAGCGGGCCGCCACCTCGTCGAGCAGGGCCCCGTCGACGGCGCCGTCGGACACCGGGACCCGGACCTCGAAGGCCTGGCCGAAGTAGCGCAGGTCGGCGGTGCGGACGAACTGGTGCTGCTCGGGGGCGAACCCCTCGCCGGACAGCGCCGCGGCGGCGCGGCTCGTCAGGTCGTCGTACGTCGTCGCGACGGTGGCCGGGTCGAGGGTGTCGGCCAGGGCGACGTGGGTCTGCACGTAGTCGTTCTTCACGTCCACCGTGAGCAGCCCGAACGCGGACACGTTGCCCGGGTTGGGCGGCACCAGCACCGTGGGGATGCCGAGCACGTCCATCAGCCGGCACAGCAGCAGTGACCCGGACCCGCCGAAGGTGGTCAGCGTGAAGTCGCGGACGTCGAGCCCGCGCTTGACGGTGACCTGGCGCAGCGCGTTGGCCTGGTTCCAGGCCGAGATCTCGAGGATGCCGGTGGCACAGGCCTCCGACGAGAGGCCCAGCTTGGAGGCGAGTACGTCGACCCCCGCCCGGGCCGCGTCGACGTCGAGCGGGATCTCGCCGCCGAGCAGGTGCGGCGGGATCCGGCCGAGTACGACGTGCGCGTCGGTGATCGTCACCTCGGTGCCGCCCTTGCCGTAGCAGAGCGGCCCGGGGTCGGCGCCCGCCGACTGCGGCCCGACCTTGAGCGTCCCCTCCGGCGACAGCCAGGCGATCGAGCCGCCACCCGCGCCAACGGTGACCACGTCGATCATCGGGATCTTCGACGGGAACGCCCCCACCGAGCCCTCGGTGGTCAGGGTCGGCTCGCCGTCGATCACGACCGAGACGTCGGTCGACGTACCGCCGCCGTCGGAGGTGAGCACCCGGTCGAAGCCGGCGACCTTGGCGATCAGCGCCGCCCCCAGGGCACCGGCGGCCGGACCGGACAGCACCGTCGTGATCGGCTGGTGCACGACCTCGTCGGCGGACAGCACGCCGCCGTTGGACTTCATCACGTAGAAGGGGATCTCGCGGTCGTCGTAGGCCGTGAGCCGCTCCTTGATGTTCGTGACGTACGCCGAGAGCCGCGGCTTGACGGCCGCGTCGACGAGGGTGGTCATCGCGCGCTCGTACTCGCGGTACTCGCGCAGCACCTCGCTGGAGACCGAGACGACTGCGGAAGGATGCTCCTCGAGCAGCACCGCCCGCATCCGCTCCTCGTGCACCGGGTTGGCGTAGGCGTGCAGGAAGCAGACGCCCAACGTGTCGACGCCCTGGTCCCGGAACCAGCGCGCCACCGTACGAGCGCCGTCCTCGTCGAACGGGCGCACCTCGTCGCCGTTCACGTCCAGCCGGCCCTCGACGCCCTTGACCAGGTCGCGCGGGACGATCCGGTCCGGCTTCACCCAGAAGTAGGAGTTGCCGTAGCCGTCGGGCACCGACTGCCGGGCGATCTCCAGCATCGCCTCGTAGCCGGTGTTGGTGACGAAGCCGAGCCGGTCCACCTTCCCCTCGAGCAGCTGGTTGGTGGCGACCGTGGTGCCGTGGCTGACCGCGTCGATGTCCGCGCCGGTCGCGCCCAGCAGGCCGAGCACCTTGTCGATGCCGGCCAGGAACCCGTCCGCCGGGTTGCCCGGCGTGGACGGCGTCTTGGTGGTCACGAGGCCGCCGGTGTCCTCGTCGAAAGCGACGACGTCGGTGAAGGTGCCGCCGGTGTCGATGCCGATTCGGATGCGGCGAGTCATGGACTCACTCTGTCAGCCAGTCGGGAGAGCGTCAGGAGCCGCCCGGCCAGAGCACGTCCGCCCGGCTGTAGTGGCCGGCCGCGTCGAACCAGCGCTTGGCATGGAGCGTCTCGCGCAGGTCGCAATCGGCCACGACGATGCCCTCCTCGTCGTACAGCGGGCCGGCGAGCACGTCACCAGAGGCCGGGCCGATCACCGCTGCGCCGCCGCGCCCGAACACCTCGCGGTCCGGCAGCGGCCAGGGGAAGTCGTCTGGGAACGCGGCGCGCTCGATGTACTGCGGGACCGAGACCACGAACGCGCCGGACTCGATGGCGATGTGCCGGATGGTGGCCTGCCAGCCATCGGAGTCGTCGGCGGTGGGCGCCAGCCAGATCTGCGGTCCGCCCTGGTAGACCGCCCAGCGGGCCAGGGGCATCCGGTTCTCCCAGCAGATCAGCCCGCCGATCCGGCCCAGCCGGGTCTCGGACACGCCGAGGTCGTCGCCGGCGCCGACTCCGTGGAAGAGCCGCTCGTGATGGGTCGGCATCAGCTTGCGGTGCCGGTTCAGGAGGCCCTCCGGGCCGAGCAGGAGCAGCGTGTTGTAGACCGACCCGGGCCGCTCGCTCTCGCGCTCGTTGATACCCATCGCGCACAGGACGTCGTGCTCGCGGCACGCCGCCACCAGCCGATCCACCGCCGGACCGGGCACGTCGACGGCGCTGCCCCAGAATCGCTCCCAGAAGGCGTCCGCGTCGTCGGGCGGCAGGTGCGCCCACACGTACGACGGGTAGAGCGAGAGGAAGGTCTCGGGGAAGACGACGAGCTGGGCGCCCTGGGCCGCGGCCTCGCCGATCAGCCGCACCGCCTTGTCGAGGCTCGCATCGAGGTCCAGCACGACCGGCGTCGCTTGCACGGCCGCCACCCGTACGACCGGGAGTGACTCCATCACCGGAGACTAGGACGCCGGCGGGGTCCCTCGGAAGGTCGTGGCCGAGGTCGAGCTGGCCACCACTGCGCCGGACGCGATGACGTGAGCGGGCGGGTCGTGGTGGGCGAGCACCTCGCGGAGCGTCGGGTGGTGGTGGACGACCAGGTCGGCGCTGCCGCCGGGCTCGAGCCGATGACCAGGTACGCCGAGCACGTCCGCCGCGGTGGTCGTGACCGCGTCGTACACCAGGTCGAGGCCGGCCTGGTCGAAGGCGCCGAGCGCGTGCGCCGCCAGAAACGCGACCTCGACCATGTTGTGCCGCCCGAACGGGTAGTAGGCGTCCTCGATGTCGTCCTGGCCCAGTGCGACCGGGATCCCCATCGCGGTCAGCTCGCGGACCGGCAGGTGCAGCGAGCCGGTGTGCGGGTCGGAGACGAAGCCGAGCCCGGCCCGGCGGGCCAGGCCGACCAGGCGTTCCAGGGTCGGCCGTGCGTAGAGGCCGATGGCGCGGGCGTGGTTGGCGACCCCGCGGCCGACCAGCCCGTGCTCGAGCATCGCGGTCGCTAGCAGCTCGGTGGTGCGCAGCGACGCGTCGCCGGCGTCGTCGACCAGCATCGCGACCCGGCGGTCGTGTGCCGCGGCCAGCACGCACATCCGCCGCACGTGCTCGCGCGCGTCCGCATCGGTGTGCTCGATCCACGGGATGCCGCCGACCACGTCGGCGCCGAGGTCGACCGCCTCTCGGACGAAGTCCTCGGCGCCGGGGTCGCACAGCAGTCCGTCCTGCGGGAACGCGACCACCTGGAGGTCCACCACGCCTCGGAACTCCTCGCGCAGCGCGAGCAGCGGGATCACTCCCTCGAGCCGCGCCTTCGTGTCGACGTCGGCGAAGGCCAGCACATGACGGACGCCGTGCCGGACCGCCTCGACGACCGCCCGGCGGGCGTTGGGCTCGATCCAGGCGCGGTCGTAGTCCGCCTTCACCGCGGAGGCGAGCTCGATCGAGGTGAGCGCGGACGCCATGTCGCCGGCGGTGTACGCCGTGAGCGCGGCGTCGCCCACCTTCTGGATGACACGGTCAAGGGTGTGCACCTTGTCGAGGTGCAGGTGGCCGTTGACGAAGCTCTCCGTGACGAGGGCGCCCGCCGCGTCGACCTCCTCGCGGCCGGTGATCGCGTCCGTGGTGACGGTGCTGATCCGCCCGGCGTCCACGCCGATCCCCCAGCGACCCTCGCGACCGCGCAGCGTTGCGTCGGCGACGACAAGGTCGTGGTCGGTCACTGCCGACTCATGGCCCGAGCTGGTCGACGACCAGGTCGAAGGTGCCGAGGTCGAAGATGTTCTTGGCCAGGTAGACGGGGACGCCGTCCTCGGCGAGCACCACGGTCAGCGCGGCAGGGATGCCGTGCAGCGGCAGCTCCATCCAGGACAGCCGCTCGGTGGCCCGCGAGATCGGCGAGAGCCGCCAGAGCTGGGCGGTCAGCCCGGCCCGGCGGTCGGGACCGAGCGCCTCGAGCATCGTCGGCCACGCGGTGAGGTCGTGCTTCTCGCCGTGCAGTTCGGCGGTCAGCTCGGGCGGAGCGGCCGCGAGCACCATCATCTCCAGGGTCGAGGCAAGCAGCACGTCGTCGTGAGCGAACAGGGTCTCCCAGACCAGCAGCCGGGTCTCGGACCGCAGCAGCTCGTGGGACCAGTAGCTGCCGTCCTCGATGGCGACCAGCAGCCGTCGCACCGGTCGGGCCCGGCCGCCGAGGATCCGGTGGAAGCTGTCGGTGAACGCCGCGGGCTCGGCCGGCGGCGCAACCCGCCATTGGCGGTCGCGCTCGCGGACCACCTTGCCGTCCTCCTCGAGGAGGAGCAGCGCCTCCTTGACCAGCCCCCTCGAGAACCCGAGCTCGCTGGCCAGCGCAACCTCACCGGGCAGGGCGTCACCAGGACCGAGCTGGGCCTCGCGCAAGAAGTCCTGGACGCGGTCGTAGACCTCGACGAACGGCGGGATCCCCTCGCGAACGTACCTCTCCGCGTCCTTGTCCGCGCTCACGCTGTCACCGCTGCCTCGAGCGCCGCCGCGACTTCGAGCAGGAACCGGTCCGCGCCGTGCGGCGCCACCAGCTGCACCCCTATCGGGAGCCCGTCGGCGGTGTGCGCGAACGGCACCGAGATGGCGGGGCAGCCCGTGACGGTGATGAAGTAGCAGGAGCGCATCCAGTCCAGGTAGGTCTCCATCGGCTGGCCGTTGATCTCGGTCGGGAACTCCTGGTCCGCCGGGAACGGCGGCACCTGCGAGACCGGGAGCACCAGGACGTCGTACGACGTGAAGAACTCGCGCATCCGGTCCGACAGAGCCGTGCGCTGCGCATATCCGCGGGCGACGTCGGCACCCGTGAGGTGCTCGCCGGCCCGGATGTTGTCGGCGAGCGACTGCTTGAACTCATCGGGGTGCTCGGCGAGCAGGGAGCCGAACCCCGCCTGGAAGAGCCAGGCCCGCAGAGTGCGGAAGGTGTCGTCGGCGTCGGGAAGGGTCGGGTACGCCGATGCGACGGATGCCCCCGCGTCGGAGAAGACTGCCGCGGAGGACTCCACTGTGGCGGCGACCTCGTGGTCGACCTCGAACGCTCCGCCGAGGTCCACCGACAGGGCTACGCGTAGGCCGGTGAGCATGCCGGTCACCGGCGGCGCGAACACCACGCCCGGGTCGCCCAGCGCCGTCGGCGATCGCGGGTCGGGGCCGGCCATCACCGACAGGAGTAGCGCGACGTCGCCGACCGTGCGGGCCATCGGTCCGCCGACGGCGGTCGTCTCCCAGTGGTTGTCCGTGGGCCACGACGGGACCCGTCCCAGGGACGGCCGCAGCCCGACCACGCCGCAGAACGACGCGGGGTTGCGCAGTGAGCCGCCCATGTCGGAGCCGTCGGCGAGCGGCACCATCCCGGACGCCAGCGCGCAGGCGGCGCCACCGCTCGACCCGCCAGCCGAGCGACTCGAGTCGACCGGGTTGCGCGTAGTACCGAAGACCCGGTTGAAGGTGTGCGAGCCGGCCGCGAACTCCGGAACGTTGGTCTTGCCGATCACGACGACGCCGGCCCGGCGTACCCGCTCCACGATCAGGTCGTCGGTGTCGGGTACGAAGTCGGCGAACAACGGCGAGCCGAACGTGGTCCGCCACCCAGCGACGGCGTGGGTGTCCTTGAAAGCGAACGGCAGCCCGTGCAGCGGCCCCGTCTCGCCGCCGGAGGCCTGCGTCTCGTCGGCGGCGGCGGCGCCCTCACGGGCGCGCTCCTCGTCGAGCGAGACGACCGCGTTTAGCTCGGGGTTGCGCTCGTCGATGCGTGCGAGGTGGAGGTCGAGCAGCTCGCGAGCCGAGACCTCCTTGCGGCGTACGGCGGCGGCCTGGTCGCGGGCTGTCGACTCGACAGTCAGGTCGGTCATCTGGACTCCGGCTCCCACTTCCCGGGCGAGTCGCGCACTTCCCGGGCGAGATCCTGCCCGGGAAGTGCGGGAGTCCCCGGGGCCCCGGGGACTCCAACAGCCGGGACCGTCACCGGCGCCGCCCGAAGATCGACCCCGCGACCACGCCGAGCAGCACCAAGCCGGCACCGACGACGATGCCCTTGACGAAGTCGTCCTTCGAGGAGATGCCGCCGGCCTTGGCGGGCGCGGTGAAGACGGCCCCGGACGTTGCGGAGGTCTCGACAGGCTCGACCAACGGGGCTTGCGCCGCGCTCGCGGGCGCGGCGATCGCGTTGCCGACGTTGGCGAAGAACTCACCGGCCATCCGCTTCGAGACCGAGCCGAGCATCCGCTGGCCGACCCCGCCGACCATGCCGCCCACGACGGCGTCTGCGTCGTAGGAGATCTCGGTCTGGCCGGGCGCGGGCTCGGAGAAGCGCACGTCAACCGTGGCGTCGACGGTGCCGGGTGCTCCTGCGCCCCGAAGCTTCATCACCAGTCCCTCGCGCTCGCGCAGGTCGGAGAGCGCGCACGAGCCGGAGTAGGTGCCCTTGATCGCGGCCACTCCGGCGGTGACGGTCATGGCGTACTGGTGCTCGCCGGTCTCCTCCAGCCGCTCGCAGCCGGGGATCGTGGCGACCAGGACCCGCGGGTCGAGGAGCGCGTCCCAGACCTTGTCGACCGGCTGGGCGACGACGTTCGATCCGGAGATCTTCATGCGGACTCCTCGTTGCTGGTGTGGTTTCGAGACGGTGTCGCTGCGCAACCTCCTCAACCACCGACTGGGCCGGTTGCTGCGCAACCTCCTCAACCACCGACTGGGCCGGTTGCTGCGCAACCTCCTCAACCACCGACTGGGCCGGTTGCTGCGCAACCTCCTCAACCACCGATTGAAGCCGCAGAGCGAAAAGCTCGGACGGCGAGATCGGCATCGCGGTGATCGGGATGCGTTCGGCGTCCTCGATCGCGGCCGCGAACACCGCCGCGGACGGGATCACGCCGGCCTCGCCGGCGCCCTTGATGCCGAGCGGGTTGAGCGGCGAGGGCGTCTCGAGGTGATCGATGTCGATGCCGTCGGGGACCTCGGTGACGTAGGGCATCAGGAAGTCCATGAACGAGGCGTTGAGCAGCTGCCCGGACTCGTCGTAGGCCATCCGCTCGTAGAGCGCGCCGCCGATGCCTTGCGCTACGCCACCGTGGATCTGCCCCTCGACGATCATCGGGTTGATCAGGTGGCCGCAGTCGTGGACCACGGCGTACTTGAGGATCTTGATCTCGGCGGTGTCGGGATCGGTCTCGACGATCACCGCGTGCATGCCGGAGGCGAAGGTCGCCCGCTCCGGCGAGTAGAAGTCGCGGCCCTCGAGGCCGGGCTCCTCGTCCTCGGGCACCGGCGCCTTGCCGGGGTCGCCGACGGTGAACTGGGTGGCGGCCTGGGACGCCTCGTCGAAGGCGTAGCGCAGTGGGTTGGAGAGCACCGAGATGGTGCCGAGGTCGATCGACGTGTCTGGCGCGCCCTTCACCGACACCACTCCGTCGGCGATCTCGAGGTCCTTCTCGTCCACCTCGAGCGCGTCGGCCGCGATCTTGAGGACCTTCTCCTTGGCCCGCCGGGCGGCCAGGTGGATCGCGGAGCCGCTCATCACCGCGGCGCGCGAGGCGAACGTGCCGACGGCGTACGGCATCCGGCGGGTGTCCCCGGTGACGACCTCGACGTCCTCGAACTTCACCCCGAGCTCGTCGGCGACGAGCTGGGCGAACACCGTCGCGTGGCCCTGCCCCTGGGTGGTGAGCCCGGTGGCGACCTTGACCTTGCCGGAGGTCTCGATGTGGACATGGGCACCCTCGTAGGGCCCGACGCCGGTGCCCTCGACGTAGCAGGCGAGCCCGATCCCGACCCGTCGGCCCTGAGCCGCCATCTGCTCCTGGAAGGCCGGGAACTCGTCCCAGCCCACCAGCGCCTTGATCTTCTCCAGCGAGGCCGGGTAGTCGCCGGAGTCGTACTCCAGCTCGCGGCCGTCCTGGAAGATCAGGCCCTGGTCGTAGGGGAACTCGTCGGGCTGGATGAAGTTCACCGCGCGGACCTCGGCGCGGTCCTTGCCGAGGTACTTCGCGATGGCGTCCATGGTTCGTTCCATCGCGAAGCATCCCTGCGGGCGGCCGGCGCCGCGGTAGGGCGTGACCATCACGGTGTTGGTGTAGAGCGACTCGAAGACCACGCGGTAGGTCTGCGGCTTGTAGGGGCCCAGCAGCTGGGTCGAGGTGATGATCGGGACGATCAGGCCGTACGGCGTGTACGCGCCGTGGTCGTGCCAGAACTCGACGTCAAGACCGAGCAGCCGGCCGTCGTCGTCGAACCCGACCTCGACGTGGTGCTCCTGGGCGCGCTCGTGGGCGGTCGAGATGAAGTGCTCGCGGCGGTCCTCGGTGTACTTCACGGTGCGGCCGAGCACGCGCGCCGCGAGCGGGACCAGCAGCTCCTCGGGCCACGGGTGGTTGATCTTCACGCCGAAGCCGCCGCCGACGTCGGGGGTGATCACGTCGACCTGCCCGAGGTCGAGCTCCAGCTTCACCGCGATCGCGGCCCGCACCCCGGTCGAGGTCTGGGTCGAGGTCCACGCCTGGAGGCGGTTGAGGTCGGGGTCCCAGCGCGCGACGGTGCCGCGGCCCTCCATGGGCTGGCACGAGCTCCGCTCGATGGTGAGGTCGAGGGAGAGCCGGTGCGGCGCCCGGGCGATCGCGCTCGGCGCGTCACCCACCTCCTGCACGAGCCGGGCGCCGAGGTTGCCCGGCACGTCGTCGTGGACCAGGTGCTCGGCCGCGCGCGCGGCCGAGATGCCGACGACCGGCGGGAGGAAGTCGTAGTCGACTCGGATCCGGTCCAGCGCGTCCTCGGCGACGTAGCGGTCCTCGGCCACGACGAAGGCGACCGCCTCGCCCATGTAGTTGACCTCGTCCTTGGCCAGCGCGTATTGCGTGCGGCCGTGGGTGAGCGCCGGGTGCGGGATCAGCAGCGGCAGTGGCTCGGCCATCGGGCCGGTGAGGTCGTCGTAGGTCCAGACCGCGTGGACGCCGTCGAGGTCGAGGACCTCCGAGACGTCGATGTCGACGATCCGGGCGTGCGCATGGGGGCTGCGGAGCACCGCCGCGTGCAGTACGTCGGTCCCGACCGCCACGTCGTCGACGTACCGGCCCTGGCCGCGCAGGAACCGCTGGTCCTCGACCCGCTGGACCTTCTGGCCCATCAGCTTGGTCGTCATGCGCCCAGCCCGGTGGAGGCGGTGTCGTCGGCGCGGTCTTCTGACACCAGCTGACCGTCCTCGACCGCCGGTGGTTGAGGAGGGCGCTCTGCGCCCGTCTCGAAACCCCGGGCGATCTCGGCGGCACGCTCAACCGCCTTGACGATGTTCTGGTAGCCGGTGCAGCGGCACAGGTTGCCGGCGATCATGTCGCGGGCTTCTTCGTGCGTGGGCGTCGGATTCTCGCGCAGTCCGGCGGTGATGGTGGTCAGGAAACCGGGTGTGCAGAAGCCGCACTGCAGCCCGTGACACTCCAGGAACGCCTGCTGCACCGGGCCGAGCGAGCCGTCCGGCTCGGTGAGCCCCTCGACCGTGCTGATCTCGAGGCCGTCGGCGGAGACCGCGAACATCAGGCAGGACCGCATCGGCCGGCCGCCGACCAGCACCGTGCACGCGCCGCAGACGCCGTGCTCGCAGCCGACGTGGGTTCCGGTGAGGCCGAGGTCGTGGCGAAGAGCGTCGGAGAGCAGCCGGCGGGCCGGCAGCCGCACCGCGTGCGCTGTGCCGTTGACGCTCAGCCGGACGTCGTACAGCTCCTCGGTCATGCCGCCCCCTCCCGCGCCGATCGAACCACGCGCTCGGTCAGGACGCGGACCAGCCGGGCGCGGTAGTCCGCACTCGCGTGGATGTCCTCGGCCGGGTCGAGCTGCGCCAGCGCGGTCTCCCCGAGCTGGTCGTCGGGCACGCCGGAGAGGTCGACCACGGTCGGTACGTCGGCCACGGAGAGGTAGCCGACCTTCACGGTGTCGCCGTCCACCAGCGCCGCCGCACCGACCAGCGCGTAGTCGCCGTGCCGCCGGGCGATCTCCTCGAACGCGACACCGGCCCCGGGCGCCAGGGCCGGGAAGAACGCCGAGACCGCGATCTCGTCGTGGTGGACCGACGACTCGAGCGGGCCGACGTAGAGCTCGTCGGCGGGGATGGTGCGCCGACCGCCCGGCCCCTCGACGTCCAGCGAGCCGGCCAGCAGCGTGAGCACGACGGGCATCTCGGCGGCCGCGTCGGCGTGCACCAGGGACCCGACGGTGGTGCCGCGATTGCGAATGGTCGCGTGGGCAACGTGCGCCAGCGCCATCGGGACCAGCGGCTGGACCCGGCGTACGTCGTCGGAGGCGAGCACGTCCGCGTGCCTGGCGAGCGCGCCGATCCGCACGCCGTGGTCGTCGACGTGGACCGTGTCGAGGTCGGGCAGCCCGTTGATGTCGACGAGCAGCGACGGCGCGGCCAGCCGCATCGAGAGCAGCGGGACCAGGCTCTGGCCGCCGGCAAGGACCTTGGCGCCCGGATCACCGGCCAGGGCCGCCACCGCATCGGTGAGCGACCCTGGCCGGCAATATGCGAAGGGGGCCGGTTTCACGGCTCCTCGTGGACGCCCGGCTCTCCGACCGCCGTCATGGTTCCCGGGTCGTCGTCGCGCTCCACCGCCACGGCGCGGGCGAGGTGATAGCCGATCACGGTCACGAGGGTACCGAGGGCGATGCCCGACAGGACGAAGTCGTCGGTGATCTCCAGGTTGGCGTTGCCGATGGCGATGATGATGCCGGCCGCGAGCGGGACCAGGTTGATGGGCTTGCCGAAGTCGACCCTGTTCTCGATCCAGATCTTGGCGCCCAGCAGGCCGATCATCCCGTAGAGGATGAGCGTGATGCCGCCCAGCACCGCCGGTGGAGTCGCGTTCACGATCTGTCCGAACTTGGGGACCAGTCCGAGCAGGATGGCCACGAACGCGGCGACGAAGTAGGCCGCGGTCGAGTAGACCCGGGTCGCCGCCATGACGCCGATGTTCTCGGCGTACGTCGTGGTCGGCGAGCCACCGACGGCCGACGTGATCACCGTGCCGACGCCGTCGGCTGCAACGGCCCGGCCCAGGACGGGGTCGAGGTCGGTCTTGGTCATCTCGGCGACGGCCTTGACGTGACCCAGGTTCTCGGCCACCAACGCGATGACGGCTGGGAGCACGAGCAGGATGAAGATGATCGAGAACGACGGGAGGTGCCAGCCGACATCTGCGTAGCCGGGCGTGAAGGCCTGGTTGCCGACCAGCCCGTCCTTGGTCTGCGAGGGGAAGCCGAACCAGTCGGCGTCCTTGACCAGGTCCCAGTTGACCCGGTCGTGAGGCCCCGGCTCGGGGTTGCCGGGCAGCGGCAGCGACGTCTTGCCGAAGATCACGTCCCAGAGCACCGACAGGAGGTAGCCGAAGATCAGGCCGAGGAAGACGGCGATGCGTCCGGCGAACCCGCGCAGTCCCACCGCCATCACGATGACGGCGGTCATCGTGATGAGCGCGACCCACGGGTCGGAGGGCATGTAGGTCTGGGTGGCGACCGGCGCCAGGTTGAAACCGATCAGCATGACGACGGCGCCGGTGACGGCCGGCGGCAGCACCTTGTTGACCGTGCTGGGACCGAAGTAGTGGATGACCAGGCCGACCAGCGCCAGGACCGCGCCGGCCACCAGGATCGCCCCGGTGACGTCCTCGGGTCCGCCTGGTCCATCACCCCCGGAGTAGGTGTAGATCGCGGTGGCCCCACCGACGAAGCTCGCAGAGGTCCCGAGATAGCTTGGAACCCTGCCTTGGACGATCAGCAGGAAGCAGATCGTGGCGATGCCGCTCATCATGATCGCGAGGTTTGCGTTCAGGCCCATGATGAGCGGGAACACGAAGGTGGCGCCGAACATGGCGACCACGTGCTGGGCCCCGATACCGACCGTCTTGCCCCAGGCGAGCCGTTGCTGCGGTGCTACCGCCTCACCGGGCGCCGGATCGACGACCTCCCACTTGAACATCGACATGACAGTTCCTCTCGGCTAGGTGCCCGCCCGAAACCGCGGCACGAACTGTGAATGCTGTTCATGACACACCCAACGCCGCCCGAATGGTGTGACCGCCGGTTACCCGGCAGTAGGTGTCGCGCGAGGCCGCTAGCGTGTGGGCGTGATCCCCGTGAGCGCGCCGACCCGCGTGCGCGCGCACCTGAACGAGGCCCCCGACGGCCCGGCGCGGGTGCTGCACCGTGGTCCGGACGCGGTCTACGTCGACGTGGCCGGCCGCTGTATCGGCGTGGTCGGCACGCGCGCCACCGCGGTCCCGTGCGCGCTGCGGACGGGGATGGCTCGGCTGCCCGAGGTCAGGTCTGTCTCGACGCGAGACGGCGTCCTGCACCTCGACGACCACCCGCTCGTGGTCGGCCGGCTGGTCGACGTGGCGGTGCCGCGCCTGACCCGCTCGGGCCGCCCCGGGGCGATCGACGTTGCCTCCCTGCTGGGTTCCGGAGACGGGCTGACGCCGTACGGCGACGACGTGCTGTGCGGCTGGCTCGCGGTGCATCGCTCCGCTGGGGTGGCGACGCCGGACGTCGACAAGGCGGTCCGCGGGTTGTGGGACCGGACCACCCTGCTGTCGGCGACTCTTCTCGACTGCGCGATGCACGGCGAGGTGATCCCGGAGTTCGCTGCGTGGGTCGCGGCCCTCGGCACCGTTGCCGAGGAGGAGCGGGCTGCGACGCTCGCTGCCGTCGGCCACACCTCGGGCCGCGGACTGGTGGAGGGGGCGACCCGCGCGCTGGCCGACCTCGAGACGGTGGCGGCATGACGAACCACGTCGAGCTCCGCAGCGGCGCC
Source organism: uncultured Actinomycetota bacterium (assembly GCA_963765915.1). GTDB lineage: Bacteria > Actinomycetota > Actinomycetes > Propionibacteriales > Nocardioidaceae > Nocardioides. The sequence continues at coordinate 58,291 of CAVXYB010000011.1, forward strand.
TACGCGGACTCGGTGACGCTGCTGCAGGTCAGCCGGACCGTGCAGGACATCGACGGGGTCGCCGCGGCGCAGGTGGCGATGGCGACCCCGCTCAACGTCGAGGTGTTGGCCGGCATGGGCTTCGACGTACCTGCCGAGGCGACTCCCAACGACATGGTCGTCGCCGTGCGGCTGGCCGACGATGGCTCGCTCGAGACGGCGCTCGCCGGCGTCGAGCGCGCGCTCGCGGACGCCGGGCGGCGGCGGGACGACGGCCCGACAGAGGAGGCGCCTCCCCGGACGACCGGCGCTGCGCTCCGTCGTACGCCCGACGCGATGGCGCTGGTCTCGGTGCCGGGGACCAACGCGTTCGTCGAGGCGATGGACGCGCTCGAGGCCGGCCGCGACGTGATGGTCTTCAGTGACAACGTGCCGCTCAACCAGGAGATCGCGCTCAAGGGTTTCGCGGCCGGGCGCGGCCTCCTGGTGATGGGACCGGACTGCGGGACCGCGGTCGTCGGTGGGCTCGGTCTCGGCTTCGCCAACGTGGTCTCCCCCGGCCCGGTCGGCATCGTGGCGGCCTCCGGCACTGGCTGCCAGCAGCTGCTCGCGCTGCTCGACCATGCCGGCGTCGGCGTCAGCTCGGCGCTCGGGGTCGGTGGCCGTGACCTGTCCGCCGAGGTGCGCGGGCTGGCCACCCGCGAGGCGCTGCGGCGGCTGGACGAGGACCCCGCCGTCGAGCTGATCGTCCTGGTCTCCAAGCCGCCTGCGGCCGAGGTGGCCGATGAGATCCGGACCTACGCCGCGAGCCTGTCGACCCCTGTGGAGCTCGCGCTCCTCGGGCCGGGACAGCCCGACCTCACCGCTGCCGCCGAGCGGGTCGTGGGCCGGCTCGGTCACGTCGTGCCGACCTGGCCGGTGGTCGGCCTGGCGGGGTCGCCGTCGGGCGGCCACCTGCTCCTCGGGCTCTTCGTCGGTGGCACCCTGGCCGGCGAGGCGCGGCTAATCGCGACCGAGGCCCTCGGAGCGGACGCCGGCCACACGTTCGTGGACTTCGGCGATGACGCCTACACGGCGGGCCGGGCGCATCCCATGATCGACCCGACCCTGCGGCTCGAGCACCTGGACCACGCCGCGGCCGACCCGGAGACCGCCGTACTCCTCCTCGACGTCGTCCTCGGCCACGGCGCCGAGGAGGACCCGGCCGCTCTGCTCGCACCCGCGATCGACGCGCTGCGCCAGCCGGTGGTCGTCGCCGTGGTCGGGACCGCGGCCGACCCGCAGGGTCGCGACCGCCAGGTCGCAGCGCTGGCCGAGGCCGGGGCCGAGGTGCACCTGTCCAACGCCGGCGCCACGCGCCGGGCGATCGAGATCGTCGAGGGGCTGCGATGACCACCCCCACGGCCGTCGTCAACACCGGAGCCGACCTCCTGGCCGACGCGATCGCCGACCAGGCCGTCCCCGTCACCCGGGTCGACTGGCGGCCGCCGATGCCGGGCACCGAGACCGATCTTGCGACCGTGGCCGCCGATCCGCGCCGGCCCGAGGCCAACGCCCGGGCCCTCGCTGCCGTGCTCGAGGTGACCGCCTCGCTGGTCGACGTGGCCCCTGCGTCGGAGCTGCTGGGCCTGGAGCGCGGCCAGTTCCTGCACGCCGGACCGCCGATCGCGTGGGACCGCGCGTCCGGCCCGCTGCGCGGGGCGCTGATGGGCGGCGCCGCCCTCGAGGGGCTGGTCGACGACCCGGAGGACGCGGTCGGGCTGTTCGAGTCGGGCAGTGGCGTGAGCCTCGAGCCCTGCCACCACCGGTCCACGGTCGGTCCGATGGCCGGCGTGGTGACGCCCAGCATGTGGCTGTTCGTGCTCGAGGACGCCGCCACCGGTCGGCGTACGTTCTGCTCGCTCAACGAAGGGCTCGGCAAGGTGCTCCGGTACGGCGCCTACGGCCCCGACGTGCTGACCCGGCTGCGCTGGATGGGCGACGTGCTCGGCCCACTGCTGCAGAGGGCGGTCCGCTCTACCGGGCCGGTCGACGTCACCGGGATCCTCACCCAGATGCTGCAGATGGGCGACGAGGCACACAACCGCAACCGGGCCGGCACGCTGATGCTGCTGCGCGACCTCTCGCCCGCCATGGTCACGAGTGGGGCCGACACCGCCGACGTGGCCGACGCGCTGCGGTTCATCGGGGGCAACGACCACTTCTTCCTCAACCTCGCGATGCCGGCCTGCAAGCTCGCGCTGGACGCAGCCCGTGGCATCGAGGGGTCGACGATGGTCGTGGCGATGGCCCGCAACGGCACCGACTTCGGCATCCAGGTCGCCGGGACCGGCGACGAGTGGTTCACCGGTCCCGCCCAGCTGGCCGACGGGCTCTACCTGGGCGACTACGGCCCCGACGACGCGAACCCGGACATCGGTGACTCCGCGATCACCGAGACCGCAGGCATCGGCGGCTTTGCGATGGCCACGGCGCCCGCGATCGTCCGGTTCGTCGGCGGCTCGGTGCCCGACGCCCTGGCCACGACGCGCCGGATGCACGAGATCACCCTGGGCGAGAACCCGCGCTGGTCGGTGCCCGTCCTGGAGTTCCAGGGCACCCCCACCGGGATCGACGTGACGAAGGTGTGCCGGACCGGCATCCTCCCCCAGATCAACACCGGCATGGCCGGCAAGTTCGCCGGCGTCGGTCAGGTAGGCGCCGGCCTGGTCACGCCGCCCGCCGAGATCTTCCCCAAGGCCCTGACCCGCCTGGCCGAGCTCGCCGCGAGTCGGCGCTACTGATCCGCAGTAGCCCCGACTCGACCCGGATCCGACGCCCAGTCGGGGTTACTGATGCGCAGTAACCCCGACTCGACCCGGATCCGACGCCGAGTCGGGGTTACTGATGCGCAGTAACCCCGACTCGGCGTACCGGGAGGTCAGTAGGCCGGCTGGCTGGGGTCGATCTGGTTGACCCAGGCCGACACGCCACCGCCGACGTGGACGGCGTCGGCGTACCCGGCGCCCTTCACGATCGCCAGCGTCTCCGCCGAGCGGACGCCGGTCTTGCAGTACATGACGACCTGCTTGTCGGCAGGCAGCTGCTCAAGAGCGTGGCCGGTGAGGAAGTCGCCCTTGGGGATCAGGACCGAGTCGGGGATCTTGTTGATCTCGTACTCGTTCGGCTCACGCACGTCGACCAGGACGAAGTCGCGGGTGCCCTCGGCACGCTCCTTGAGCATGTGCTCGAGCTGGACCACAGAGATCGTCGAGCCCACGGCTGCGTCCGCGGCCTCCTCGGAGACAGCACCGCAGAACGTCTCGTAGTCGATCAGCCCGGTGACGGTCGGGTTGTCGCCGCAGAGTGCGCAGTTGGGGTCCTTGCGGACCTTGAGCTTGCGGTACTCCATCTCGAGGGCGTCGTAGATCATCAGCTGGCCGACGAGCGGGTCGCCAATGCCGGTGAGGAGCTTGATCGCCTCGTTGACCTGGATCGCGCCGATGCTGGCGCAGAGCACTCCCAGCACGCCGCCCTCCGCGCAGCTCGGGACCATGCCCGGCGGTGGCGGCTCGGGGTAGAGGCAGCGGTAGCAGGGCGCGGCCTCGACAAGGGTCGGCGCGAAGACCGAGGCCTGGCCGTCGAACCGGTAGATCGAGCCCCAGACGTACGGGATCCCGAGGAAGTACGCCGCATCGTTGACCATGTAGCGCGTCGCGAAGTTGTCGGTGCCGTCGACGATCAGGTCGTAGCCCTCGAAGACCCCCATGACGTTGTCGTTGTCGAGCCGCTCCTCGTGGAGCACCACGTCGACGTAGGGGTTCGCCTCGGCGATCGACTCCTTGGCCGACTGCGCCTTGGACTTCCCGACGTCGGACTGGCCGTGGATGATCTGGCGCTGCAGGTTGGACTCGTCGACCTCGTCGAACTCGGCGATGCCGAGCGTGCCGACGCCGGCCGCAGCCAGGTAGAGCAACGCGGGGCTGCCCAGTCCGCCGGCGCCGATGACCAGCACCTTGGCGTTCTTCAGCCGCTTCTGCCCGGACATCCCGACGTCGGGGATGATCAGGTGGCGGCTGTAGCGACGTACCTCGTCGATGGTGAGCGCGTCGGCGGGCTCCACGAGCGGGGCCAGCGTGGGGTCGGGCACGGAATGCTCCTCGGGCGGGGGTCGAGATGGTGGCGCACGTGACTGTGAGTCAACGCCGCGGGACGGTCTCGCTGTTCCCGTCCATGGTCCCCGCACCGCGGCACGCGGCGCGCCACGTCCCGTCATCCGGTCACGGCACCCCCTTTGGGTAGGGTCCTGCTCGTGAGTACCGGCCAGTACGACGTGGACGCAGCGCGTCCGCGCGGGGGCCGGCTGCCCCGTCGCGAGCGGCGTGCCCAGCTGCTGGCCTCGGCGCTCGAGGTCTTCGTCGCGCAGGGCTACCACGCCGCCGCGATGGACGACATCGCCGACAAGGCCGGGGTGTCGAAGCCGGTGCTCTACCAGCACTTCCCCGGAAAGCTCGACCTCTACCTCGCGCTGCTCGACGCCTCGTGCGACCAGATCATCGCCAACACCCGCGCCGCACTGGAGTCCACCCAGGACAACCGCAAGCGGGTCGAGGCCACGATGGCGGTCTTCTACGACTACGTCGCCAGCGACACCGGCGCGTTCCGGCTGGTCTTCGAGTCCGACCTGACCAATGAGCCTGCCGTGCGTGAGCAGGTCGAGCGGGTCACCAGTGAGACCGCGGCTCTGGTCGCCGACGTGATCCACGAGGACACCGGCCTCTCCGACGAGCAGTCCCGGCTGCTCGCGGTCTCCCTGGTGGGAATGGCCCAGGTCAGCGCACGGTTCTGGTTGACGGAGGCGGGCGGCATCGAACGCTCGGACGCCGCGGCGCTGGTCGCCATGCTGGCGTGGCGCGGTATCCGGGGCTATCCCCTCACCGACGAGCACTGACGAGAAAGAGGACCACTGTGGAGGTCAAGATCGGCATCCAGCACTCCCCGCGCGAGCTGGTGGTCGACACCGACGAGAAGTCGGAGTCGATCGAGAAGCTCGTCTCGGAGGCGGTGTCGTCGGAGGGCGTGCTCACTCTGACCGACACCAAGGGCCGCAAGGTGGTGGTCCCGGCGAGCAAGATCGCCTACGTCGAGATCGGCGGCGGCGTCGTCGGAACGGTCGGTTTCCGCAGCTAGAAGCTCTAGGAGAAAGCCATGGTCGGCGTGATCCTGTGGGCGCTCATCGGGGGCGCCATCATCGGCATGCTCGGCAAGTGGGTCGCGCCGGGCGATCGTGACATCCCGCTGTGGGCGACCATCCTGTGTGGCATCGGTGGGGTGTTCCTCGGCAACTGGCTCTACGTCGACGTGTTCAACTTCGGTGAGAACACCTTCGGCATCGACTGGTGGCGCCACATCTGGCAGGTCGCGGTGGCCGCGATCCTGGTGATCGGGGCCGCGACGGTGCTGGGGCGGCGCAAGACCAAGGTCTAGTCCCAGCCCCGGCTCACCTGGTTTCGACACGCTCCGTCGCGACTTCGTTCCTCAGTCGTGGTCGCTGCTCAACCACCGACGATCGCATCCGCTGGCGCGTCTGCGATCAGGACGCCAGCCCGAGCTCCTGCATCCGGTCGGCGTGCCGCTCGGTGATCCGCGTGAACATCCGCCCGATCGCGGCCAGGTCGAGCCCGGGGCGGTCCACACCGCCGGCTAGCAGCGCGGAGAGCGCGTCCCGCTCCGCGGCCACCCGCTGAGCCTGGGTGAGCGCCTCCCCCATGAGCCGGCGGCCCCACAGCGCGAGCCGGCCGCCCAGCCGCGGGTCGGCCCCGATCGCGGCCCGCACCCGGTCCACCACGAATGCAGCGTGGCCCTCGCTGTCCAGCGACGCGACGACCAGGTCGCGGGTGTCGGCATCGAGGAACGCCGCGATCTCGCGGTAGAAGTCGTCGGCCATCCCGTCGCCGACGTAGGCCTTGATCAGGCTCTCGAACCAGTCGGAGGGAGCGGTGTGCTCGTGGAACAGGTCGATCGCGTCGCGGAACGGCGCCATCGCCGCGAACGGATCCGAGCCGAGCTCGCTGATCCGGGTGTGCAGCGCCGCGACCTTGCCGAACTCGGCGCTGGCCATGGTCGCGATGGCGACCTTGTCCTCGAGCGACGGTGCCATCTTGGCGTCCTCGGCCAGCCGCTCGAAGGCCGAGATCTCGCCGTACGACACGGCGCCCAGCAGGTCGACCACCGCGGCCCGGTAGATGGGGTCGTCGAAGACCAGCGGAGTCTCAGCGGACTGGTCTTTGGGCGGGGATGCGGGCACGCGCGCAGCGTACCGATAGAATGACTGTCGGTAGAGGCCGTCATCGGACGGCCCAGGTATGTGCGCGGCAGACGTGCCACCCCGTGTGACCAGTCCGCCGCACCCGAACTGACATTTCTTCCAGTTCGGCTCCCCGGCCTCCCAGCCGGAGCGGGCTGACACACACGAAAGCGACAAGACTCTGACGACGTTCCGAGAGCTCGGGGTGCTCCCCGAGATATGCGACGCGCTCGATCGCGCCGGCATCACCACCCCCTTCGCCATCCAGGAGATGACCCTGTCGGTCGCCCTGCTCGGCACCGACCTGATCGGCCAGGCGCGCACCGGCACCGGCAAGACCCTGGCCTTCGGCATCCCCGTCCTGCAGCGCAGCGTCACGCCGTCGAACGCGGCGTACTCCGACATGCCTCAGGGCAAGCCGCAGGCGCTCATCGTGGCCCCGACCCGCGAGCTCGCGCTGCAGGTCTCCGGCGACCTCGCGCTGGCCAGCAAGGATCTCGGTCTGCGCGTCCTCACCGTCTACGGCGGAGTCGGCTACGACACCCAGCTCGACACGCTGGCCAGCGGCGTAGACATCGTGGTCGGTACGCCGGGCCGGCTGATCGACCTCGCCAACCGCCGGGCCCTGGACCTCTCGCACGTCCACGCGCTGGTGCTCGACGAGGCCGACGAGATGCTCGACCTGGGCTTCCTGCCGGACGTGGAGCGGCTGATCGCCATGACCCCCGAGACCCGGCAGACGATGCTGTTCTCGGCCACCATGCCCGCCGCGATCGTGGGGCTCGCCCGCCACCACATGCGGCACCCGATGAACATCCGCGCCGAGTCCTCCTACGACACCACCATGGTCCCGGCCACCGCGCAGTTCATCTACCTCGCCCACGACCTCGACAAGCCCGAGATCATCGGCCGGGTCCTGCAGGCCGAGGACGCCGGCAAGATGATCGTCTTCACCCGCACCAAGCGGCAGGCGCAGCGGATCGCCGATGACCTCAGCGAGCGCGGTTTCAGCTCCAGCGCGCTGCACGGCGACATGGCACAGGTCGCACGCGAGAAGGCGCTGACCAAGTTCCGCGAGGACAAGCTGCAGGTGCTCGTCGCGACCGACGTCGCCGCACGCGGTATCGACGTCGCCGCCGTCACCCACGTCATCAACTACACCTGCCCCGAGGACGCCAAGATCTACGTGCACCGGATCGGCCGCACCGGCCGCGCCGGGGCGTCGGGCATCGCGATCACCTTCGTCGACTGGGCGGACATCCATCGCTGGAAGATGATCAACAAGGCCCTCGACCTGCCCTTCGACGAGCCGCAGGAGACCTACTCGACCTCCGAGCACCTGTGGCACGACCAGGGCATCCCGCCCGGTACGAATGGTCGGATCGTCGACCCCGCGCCGCAGCCGCCGCGCGAGCCGCGCAGCGACCGCGGTGACCGTGGCGATCGCGGTGGCCGTGGTGAGCGGAGTGAGCGGAGTGACCGTGGTGACCGTGGTGATCGCCGGCCGAGCAGCGACCGCCCGAAGCGCGACCGCAACCGGACCCGCAGCCGCAGCGGCGAGAGCGCGCCGGGTGGCGAGTCTGCACCGGCGGCGAGCGGGGCCTCCTCTGAGAGCGGTACGTCGGGCGCGGGTGCCTCGCGCAACCGCAGTCGGCGTCGACGTCGTTCGGGTTCGGGCTCCGGCGAAGGAAAGGCCGCGGTCACCGCGTAGCCTTCGCGGATGGTCCGCTCGTTCGTCGCCGGCCTGCCCAAAGCCGAGCTGCATCTGCACATCGAGGGCACTCTCGAACCGGAGCTCGCCTTCGAGCTGGCTGCCCGCAACGGCGTGCGTCTGCCCTTCGCCGACGTCGCGGAACTGAAGCGCGCACACGCCTTCCGCGACCTGCAGTCGTTCCTGGATCTTCACTACGCGTGCATGGCGGTGCTGCGCACCGCTGAGGACTTCCACGACCTGGCGACCGCGTACCTGACCCGGGCGCGGGACGACGGCGTGGTGCGGGCGGAGGTGTTCTTCGACCCGCAAGAGCACACAGCTCGCGGCGTCCCGCTGGACGAGGTGGTGTCCGGGCTGACAAGTGCGGCGCGTGAGAGCGCGGCCGGTGGCGGACCGGAGGTCCGCCTCATCGCCTGCGTCGTGCGACACCGCGGGCCCGACGCCGCACTCGAGACGGTGCAGTCGCTGGAGCCCTACCGGGGCACGATCATCGGCGTGGGGCTGGACTCGACCGAAGTCGGCCACCCGCCCCGCCTCTTCGCGCCGGCGTTCGCTGCCGCGGCCGAGCTGGGCTTCCACCGTGTCGCCCATGCGGGCGAGGAGGGGCCGCCGTCGTACGTCTGGGAGGCGATCGACGTGCTCGGTGTCGAGAGGGTGGACCACGGCATCCGGTGCATCGAGGATGCTGCCCTGGTGCGGCGTCTCGCGACAGACGGCACGCCGCTCACCGTCTGTCCGTTGTCCAACGTCCGGCTGCAGGCCGTGCCCGGCCTTGCCGACCACCCCCTTCCGCGCCTGCTCGATGCGGGTGTCAGGGTCACGATCAACTCCGACGACCCCGCCTACTTCGGCGGCTACGTCGCCGACAACTACGACGCGGTAGCGGAGGCGTTCGGGCTGTCGGAAAGCGACCTGGCCGCCTTGGCGCGAGCGTCGCTCGACGCGGCGTTTGTCGACTGAGGCGGGTCGAGTCCCAGCCTTCGCTGCGGAGGTTTCGACACGCTCCGTCGCGATCAGGCCGTGACGTCGACCTCGGTGCCGACCGGGGCGAAGTCCCACAGTGCGATGGCGTCCTCACGCTCCTGACGGATGCACCCGTGCGACTGCGGCGTGCCGAGCTGCAGCGCGGTCTGCACCAGGCTCCCGTCGTCGATCGGGATGTCGTGGAAGCCGATGGCCGCGCCGTTGTCGCCCTCGGTGAACCGCACGAAGTACTTCATGGTGCCGGAGTTGTCGACCCCGTAGGCCTGCTCCGAGCGCGAGTAGACCGAGTAGGTCCCCGGGTCGAGGTTGTCGTGGAGGCTGCCCGAGACCAGGTAGGTGCGGACCACGGTCTCGTCGTCGTCGACCAGCCAGACCCGCTGGTCGCTCTGGTCGAAGACGATCCGCTTGCCCTCGCCGGAGCCGGACGGGACCGGCGGGGCAGCCTGCCCCGCGTCCTGATCCTTGTCCTGCCCCGTGCCCGGCCCGGCGTCCTGGCCCGTGGAGCTGCCGGTGCTCGCGTCCGATGGGGGCTGGGTCGTCGGCTGGGCCGAAGCCTCGGTCGACGGTGGGGCGGACGGCATGGTCACTGCTCCGGTCAGGATCGATCCGGCCGTCGTCGTACCGGTGTCGCGTGCGGTGTCGCCGGACGGGTCGCCGCCGGGGTCGCCGGCCACCGACGGCAGGACGCCGACCCCACCGAGCATCGCGATCCCGGTGACGCTCACCGAGGCGCCGAGCACGGCCAGCCGCCCGTACCGGGGCCGGACCGTCTCGGCGCGCCTACGCCCGGCCGGGGGCGCGGCCCGGCGGCGCGGTGGCAAGGCACGATGGCGAGTCATCGATCAGGACGCCACCCGAGCGACGAGGTTGGCGGCTACTTCGCGGTAGGCGCGAGCGCCCTTGCTGTTGCGGCTGGTGGCCAGGATCGACCGGCCTGCGGCCGGCGCCTCGGCGAACCTGATGGTCTTCGGGATCGGCGGCTCGATGACGTCGAGCTCGTAGGTGTCGGAGATGGTCTCGAGCACCGTGCGGGCGTGGTTGGTGCGCCCGTCGTAGAGGGTCGGGAGCACGCCCCAGACCTCGAGGCCGCGGTTGGTGAACCGGCGTACGTCGTGCACGGTGTCGAGCAGCTGGCCGACCCCGCGGTGAGAGAGGGTCTCGCACTGCAGCGGGATGAGCACGCCCTGGGCCGCGGTGAGCGCGGCGACGGTGAGGACGCCGAGCGACGGTGGGCAGTCGAGCAGGATCCAGTCGTAGTCGGCACCGGCTTCGTCGAGGTCCTCGACGACCGTGCGGAGCACGTGCTCGCGGCCGGTGCGGGTGAGCAGGTCGGCCTCGGCGCGAGCCAGCTCGATCGTGGCCGGGAGCAGGTCGACGCCCTCCTCGGTGGTGATGATGGCCTCGCCCGGGGCCAGCCCCTTGGTGAGCACGTGGTGGACCGACAGCTCGAGGTCCTCCGGGTCGATGCCGAGGGAGAAGGTGAGGCACGCCTGCGGGTCGAGGTCGACCAGCAGCACCGACTGCCCCAGCTCGGCGAAGGCCGACCCCAGCGAGGCGACGGTCGTCGTCTTGGCGACGCCGCCCTTCTGGTTGGCTATCGCGAGGGTCGTCGTGCGTCGCTGGCTCATCGGGGCCCATCATGCCGGAAGACCCTCGGCTCCCGTCGCACCCACCTGCCAGACTTTGGGCCATGTCCGAGACCGCTCTCGTCACCGGCCCCACCGCAGGCATCGGCCACGCGTTCGCCCAGCAGCTCGCGGCCCGCGGGTTCGACCTCGTCCTGGTCTCCCGGGACGAGGAACGGCTCGAGAAGACAGCCGCCGAGCTGCGTGCGTCGTACGCAGTCGAGGTGGAGGTGCTGCCCGCCGACCTGACCGACCGCTCCGACCTTGCCCGGGTCGAGGCGCGGCTCGCCGAGCCGGCCCGTCCGGTCGACCTGCTGGTCAACAACGCCGGCTTCGGGCTCAAAAAACGGTTCCTCGACAACACCGCCGACCAGGAGACCGCGATGCTCGAGGTGCTGGTGACCGCGGTCCTGCGGCTCTCGCACGCAGCGCTCGGACCGATGGCCGGTCGCGGCCACGGAGGCGTGATCAACGTGTCGAGCGTGGCGGCGTTCCTGCCGCGTGGCTCCTACAGCGCGGCCAAGGCATGGGTGAACAGCTTCAGCGAGTGGGCGGCCAACGAGTACCGCCCTCGCGGTGTCACGGTGATGGCGCTGTGCCCGGGGTTCACCAAGACCGAGTTCCACGAGCGGATGGAGGTCGGACGCGCCTCGGCGCCGGGGTTCATGTGGCTGGACGCCGACAAGCTGGTCGCCACCGCCCTGTCCGACTACGACAAGGGACGGGTCTACTCGATCCCCTCGCCGCAGTACAAGGCGATCACCGCGATCTCGCGGGCGGTGCCGAGCCGGCTGCTGCAGCGGTTCCAGACGATGGGCCGCAAGTAGCTAGGACACTAGACGACGGTCGGCGTGGTCCGGCCCGAGCGAATACTCGCTGCCTCGGCCAGCGCAAGGAGCCGCTCGTAGTGCTCGGTCGCGGTGGTGTTGCAGCCGAGCTCATGGTCGTACTTGCCGAGGCCGTGGTGGTCGCTCGACCCGGTGACCACCAGCGACAGGGACTCGGCGATCTCCCGCAGCGTCTGCCGGTCCTCGGGCCGGTGGTCCTGGTGGTCGATCTCCAGCCCGGCCAGCCCGAGCCCGGCCAGCTCCGCGATCGCCTCGGCCGGCAGCGAGTCCGGGCCGTGCCGGCCCCACGGGTGCGCGAGGACGCTCACCCCACCCGCCTCGTCGACCACCCGGATGGTCTCGACGAGCGGGGCGGCGTACCGGTTGACATAGGCGGGCCGACCGGGCTTGAGGTACTGGTCGAACGCCGTGTTCCGGTCCGGGACCACGCCCAGGGCCACCAGCGCGTCGGCGACGTGCGGCCGGCCGGTGGCGGCGGTCCCGTCCGCCGCCCGCCGGACGTCGGCGATGTCGATGCGGATGCCGAGCCCGCGCAGCCGTTCGATGATCGCCGGCACCCGTGACGAGCGGCCGTCGAGGACCTTGCGCAGGTGCGCCACCAGCGGCGGGTACGTCGGGTCCGGCAGGTAGGCGAGCAGGTGCACCCCCCGCCCGAGGTGCCGGGTGCTGATCTCGATCCCGCGCACCAGGTGGATCCCCACCTCGCCGGCGATCCTCGCCGCAGGCTCCCAGGCCTCCGCGGTGTCGTGGTCGGTCAGCCCGAGCACGTCGAGCCCGGCTTCCTGCGCCGCACGCACGAGCTCCTCGGCCGTCTGCGTGCCATCGCTGGCCCGTGTGTGGGTGTGGAGGTCGATGCGCACGTGAGCGACCCTAGGGTGCGGTGGCACGGCCGCCGTGGCCGTCTTGCGTCATACGGACAGAGCACCCGCTTGCACGATTCGTACGACGCAAGCCGGACGCCAGCTCACCAGGCCGGCGCAGGGCCTCCGAACGGCAGCTCGACCAGCGGTGGGCCAAGGCCGGAGACGTCGCGAAGGATCCAGTCGTCGCGCAGCAGCAGGACCGCCGAGGCGGGGCGCAGCACCATCCACAGCCAGCGGCCTTCGGCCTCGCCGGCGACCACGGAGCGATCCCACTCCGTCGAGGCCATGCTGGTGGAGACCGGCCAGAGCGGAACGCTCTGGCTGTCGATGCGGACCCGGACCGTGGGTGGGCCGTCGCCGACTTCGGACCCGGGGTCGTCGTGGACGGTGCCCGCGATGCGCGCGCCGAGCCCCGTCCCGGGCTCCTCGGTGACCACCAGGACGTCCACCGGACCGTCGAGGGCGCTGGTCCCGGAGACGCAGGTCATCGCGGCCCGGCCGCCTCCCTGGTCGCCGACCGCGGCGAAGTCCGTCACCCGCCAGCCCGGGCTCAGCGGCCACGGGAGGTAGGTCGGGAACCGCGCGGTCGCGCCGAGGTGCTCCACGAACGCGGCGTACGACGCCTCGGCCGGCCGCCACAGCGGCTCGACCATGCCATGGTCGGGGCACGACCAGCCGTCGCCGTTCTGCGCGACCGGCGTCGAGCACCGGGGGCAGCCGACGGTCAGGGACACGCCCCAACCGTGAGCGAGCGGCGCAGGCCCGTCAAGCGTTCCAGCGGAACACGACCGGGTTCTCGCGCTCGTGGCCCAGCACCGAGATCGTCCCGGTGTCCAGCCGCAGCAGCCTTCCGTCCACCACCGGCAGCCGCACCCAGCGCGCGGCCAATGCACGCAAGGAGTGTCCGTGGCCGAACACCAGCACGGCACCGGCAGCGTCCAGACAGCGCGCCACCACCCGGTCCAGCCGCGCCGACACGTCGGCTGCGGACTCGCCGCCGGGGCACGGATGGGTCCACACCGTCCAGCCCGGCACCGACCGGCGGATCTCGTCAGTGGTGACGCCCTCATAGTCGCCGTAGCCCCACTCGACGAGGTCCGGGTCGACCTCTGCGGTGGGGAAGCCGGCGAGCTCCGCCGTACGACGGGCCCGCTCACGCGGCGAGGTCAGCACCAGCTCGAACGACGTCGCGGCAAGCCGTGGGACCAGCGCCCGTGCGTCCGACTCGCCGTCCGGGGTCAGCGGCAGGTCGGTCGTCGAGGTGTGCCGCCCGGCCGCGCTCCACTCGGTCTGGCCGTGCCGGACCAGCCAGACGTCACCCACGGGATCGAACGTAGCTGTCCCAGCGCAGGCTGCGGAGGTTTCGACACGCTGGGTCGCGCCCGAGCAAGTTCGGTCGCGCTCGGCTGCTCAACCACCATCGATCCAGTCCGCTGGCGCGTCCCGGATCAGTCCTCGGCGAGGACGACGACGGCGTCACCGGCCGAGATCGTGTAGGACTGGGACTTCGGCGGGTTGACGACCACGCCGAACTTCATGTCGGGCTCGGCCAGCGCCGGCGACTTGAGCCCGATGGCGGTTTCGCTGCGCCGCGCCGCCCCGGCGACGACGGTGGCCCAGCTGACGTCCTCACCGGGCTGGACGTACCACTCGGCCGGCCGCAGGTAGATCTCGCTGCCGTCGGCGCCGAGCAGCTCCTTGAACACCGCCTCGAGCCGACCGTCCTCGGACAGCTGGGTGACGACCAGGCTGACGATCTCGCCGCTCACCACGATGTCGTCGACGTCGGCGACCGAGGCGAGCACCCGGTTGCGGTCGTCGATCATCTCGCTGACCACCGGGGTCTCCGACCCCACCTTGCGCAGGATGTCGCGCACGTGCAGCAGAGTGACCAGGGTCCGCGAGTCGGCCATCTGGACCTCGAGGTCCTGGTCGTAGCAGAGCACGATGATCTGGTCGAGCGCGGCGCCGACGTGCTCGTCGAGGACCGCGCGACTGGTGGAGGAGGCCTTGACCACCGTCACGGCAAGGTTCGGCAGCCGCGGCACGACGGGCTCGCCGTACGTCGTCAGCACGGTGAGTGTCGAGCCGGGAGGCGCGTAGCGGTCCAGCTCGCGCAGCACGATGGGGGCCCGCTCGTTCCAGCCGATCAGCAACGCCTGCGTGGGCCGGATGTCGGTCGAGAGCTGCTCACCGAGCCGGTTGAGCGCCGGCTCCGTGAGCGACCGGGTCTGGCCCTCCAGCGCGGAGTCGTCCTCGACCACCACGATCAGGGTCTGCTCGGCGGTGATGACGGTGTCCGGCGGCGGGTTCAGCTTCGATCGGTCGCCGTCGACGATGCCGACCACCGACACCGCCTCGAAGGCCTGCAGCGCCTCGGCGTACGTCGACCCGGCGAGGCCGTGCTTGTCGAAGAAGTAGAACTCGTCGCCCTCGTAGTCGAACAGCTCGGTGTAGACCGCCGCCGCCCCGGACTGGCGCGAGGTCTGGACGACCAGCTTGGCCACCGTCTCGCGGATGTCGAGCAGCGTGGTCCGGCGGTGGCCCACCAACCGGGCCGCCTCCAGGTTGGTCGGGTCCTGGATCTCCGCGACGATCCGCGGCCCCTCCTCCTTGCCACCGTGGGTGAGTGCGAGCAGGGTCTTGATCACCTCGGAATCCGGGTCGTCGGAGTCGGGCGCCAGCAGGATCACCGAGCGGGCGGTCTCGTGGCTGCTCAGCCGCAGGTCGTCGAGGTCCATCGGTGAGCCTGAGCGGCAGACGATCTTGGTGCCTCGGCGCTCGGGCGCCTTGACCTTCAGCTCCTCTTCCATGTCGACCTTGTCGCGGTCGGCGAGGATGACGATGACCGGGTCCTTGCGGCTCTCGTTGGCCAGCGTCAGCTCGGAGATGATCGTGAAGATCGACTCCGACCAACCGAGGATCACGGTGTGGTCCTTCTCGAGGACGATCGACCGGCCGCGACGCAGGTCGGCCAGCTTGGAGTCGATGCCGCTGGCAAGGACACCGATGAGGGCGCTGACGATGAACAGGCCGCCCACGGTGAGTGCGAGCAGCGTGAGCAGGAACGCCCAACTGCCCTCGTCACCGCCGATGGTGCCCGGGTCGAGGGCGTGGAGCAGGTTGTAGAACAGCTGCTCGAAGAAGTTGTGCTTGAAGTTGTCCTTGCCGAGCTGGAAGACCGTGAGGATCGCGGCGAACACCACGATGAGGAGAAGCGTCGCGCCGATGAGCCAGGCGATCAGCGCGGGCGTGCCCGACGACATCGAGTTGTCGAACATGTAGCGGAGCCGGTCGCCGAGGCCCGACTTCTTCTCCGTCGCGGTCTTGACCGACGGGCGACTGCTGTCGGCCATCGCCTTCGCCGTCCGCACCCGCAGCTGCTGTCCCGTGCGCGCCATTCTCACTCCCGTCGAAAGACCCGCAGCATCCTCTCCCACGCCGCCCAGCGAGTCACTGGCACGATCGGGCCATGCAGACCTCGCCCGGGCCGGCCGATCGGTTGGCGCGACGGGCCACGGCAGCGGCGTTCGCGACGCAGGGGATGGTGTTCATCAGCCTCACCACCCGGCTCCCGCGGTTCTCCGACCGCTGGCATCTCTCCGAGGTGGAGCTGTCGCTGGCACTGCTGATGGTCGTGCTGCTCGCCGGTGCTGGGTCAGCCGTTGCCGAGATGGTCACCCGCCGCAGCGAGAGTGCGCTGACGCTCCGGGCCGGGCTCGCGACCATCGCGGTCGCCGTCCCGGTGGTCGCCACCGCACCGAGCCGCGTCGTCTTCGTCGTCGCGCTGGCGGTGTACGCCGTAGGACTCGGCATGATCGACGCGACCAGCAACATGCAGGCGGTCGCCGTCGAGCACCGCTACGGCCGCCCGATCCTGCCGTCGTTCCACGGCGCCTGGACCTTCGGCGGGATCATCGGCGCCGCCCTGGCGCTGGGCGGCGCACACCTGCCGCTGTGGACCACCGGCCTGGTCGCCGCCGTGCCGCTCGCCGCCCTGGGGGCGCCGTACCTCGCCCGCGAGCACGGCGAGGCCCTCGTCCAGGCCAAGCAGGTCGCCGTCCCGCGGCGACCGATCCTCCTGGTCGGGCTAGGGATGGTGCTCTTCTACATGGTCGACACCGCCGCCCAGACCTGGGGACCGACCTACCTCGACGACACGGTCGACGCCCCGGGTTCGCTGGTGGCACTGGCCACGCTGCCCTACCTGTGCGCCAGCCTGGCGCTGCGGCTGGCCGGCGACCGCCTCGTGGCGCGGTACGGCGCGGTGGTGGTCCTGAGGACCGGCGCGGTCGTGGCGTCGCTGGCCCTGCTGGTCGTCGTCACCGCGCCCAACTGGACGATCGCGGTGCTGGGCTTCACCCTGCTCGGCGCCGGCGTGTCGGTGATCGCGCCGCTCAGCTTCTCGGCGGCGGCCCGGATCGCCGGCGGTGAGCGGGCGCACGTGGACGCGGTGATCGCGCGGTTCAACCAGTTCAACTACGTCGGCGGGCTGCTCGGCGCCGTGCTCACCGGACTGGTCGGGGCCGGGTCATTGCGGGTCGGTTTCGCGGTGCCGATGGTGCTGATCCTGGCGATGCTGCCGCTGGCCCGGGCGTTCGCCCCGGCCGGAACCGTGGTGGAGCCGTCGGCGGAGGTTCGCTAGGACTCCGCCGAGTCCGTGCCGGGCCAGTTCTTGTCGGGCTGTGGCACCGGACGGCCGGGCTGCTCGCCGCCGCGCTCGTCGAGGTAGCTCTGCTTGGGCACCATCACCTTGCGGCGGAAGATGCAGACGACCTTGCCGTCCTGGTTGTAGCCGATCGTCTCGACGTGGACGACGCCCCGGTCGTCCTTGCTCTTCGACTCCCACATGTCGAGGACCCTGGTCTCGCCGTACAGCGTGTCGCCGTGGAACGTCGGGGCGACGTGGCGCAGCGACTCGATCTCGAGGTTGGCGATCGCCTTGCCGGAGATGTCGGGCACCGACATGCCGAGCAGGATGGAGTAGACGTAGTTGCCGACCACGACGTTCTGGCCGAACTGGGTGGTCTCCCCGGCGTAGTGGGCGTCGAGGTGCAGCGGGTGGTGGTTCATCGTCAGCAGGCAGAACAAGTGGTCGTCGTACTCGGTGACCGTCTTGCCGGGCCAGTGCTTGTAGGTCGCACCGACCTCGAACTCCTCGTAGCTGCGTCCGAACTGCACGGGCGCATTCTGCCCCAGCCCGTGCCCCCCACCGATCGGCAGGGCGGTCAGGAGCCTCCGCCCGGCCGGGTTTCGACACGCCGCCTCGTGCCTGGGTCAGCTACCGCCTCCCCCGGCCTTACGCCGGTGCATCTTGGGCCCGGCGCCACCGATCACTTCCGACCCGTGCGCCTTCTCCTTGAGCGGCTGGTCCTCCTGGACGCCCTTCTCTTTGTCGTTCTTGCGGTCCAGAGCCTCGCGCATCCTGGCCTTCAGGTCGTCGTTCGCTCCGGTGTTGTCGGGCATGCTTCCTCCAGAGGGTCGGCGGTCCTCCCACCCTCGCACACGGGATCGGGTGAGGCAGACTCCCTTATGTGGATCCTCGCGAACTCAGGCGCCGTCCCACCCGCGTGAGAACTTTCGCGCTAACCGTTGCTGCCCTTGTCCTGCCCATGTCCCTGGCCGCCTGCGGCTCGGGCGACGACGGCGACGAGGACGTCGCCTCCGACCCGGCACCGACCTCGGCCACGTCGTCCCCCAGCGAGACGCCGAGCCCGACTGTGGAGCCGACGGTGGGCACCTACCCGGCGTTCGAGCCCACCGACTACAGCTTCGAGCTGACCGTCAGCTGTTTCTGCGTGGGTGGCGGGGTCCCGATCGAGGTGACCGTCGAGAACGCCGTGGTGGTCGGCGCGATCTACGGTCCCGGCGACGGCGGTCGCGGTGGCGTGAAGGAGGGCGACCCCGCGGACAAGCACCTCTGGCTCACCATCAACGACATCATCGAGCAGGCCAACGACACCAAGGCCGCCAGGGTGGACGTCGACTGGCCGGCCGGGCAGGACTACCCCAACAGCGTGTACGTCGACCGTTCCGAGATGATCGCCGACGACGAGGTCGGCTACACGATCAGCAACGTGGTGGTCACCCCGGCGCAGTGAGCAGCTCGTCGAGCACGGCGTGTTGCCGCTCGACCGGGAACCGGTCCGGGTCGAAAAGCGCCTGCACGACGAGCCCGTGGGTGAACGCTGTCAGCACATCCACCACCGTCTCCCGGTCCCAGCCGGCGGCCAGCTCGCCGGCGGCGAAAGCCTGGTCGATCAGCGGACGCAGTCGGTCCCGCCAGCGCTCGTAGCGCGCCGCCTCTGCCCGCCCGAGCTCGGCGTCCGCCAGGGCCAGGTCCCAGAAGCCGACCCAGACCCGGCTCAGGACGGTGGCCTCCTCGTCGTCCACGAGCACTGCGCGCAGCCGCTGGCGCAACCCCTCCACGCCACCGACCCCGGCCCCCGCCGCCGCCATCCGCGGCGCGGTGCGTTCGTGCACCACGTCGAGGGCGTGCGCCACGAGCTCGCGCTTGCTCGCGAAGTAGTGCGTCAGCAGCCCGGTGGTGGCGCCCATCTCGCGGGCCACCGCGCGCAGGCTCAGCCCGGCGAAGCCGGTGCCCGCGAGCACCCGCCACACCGCCTCGGCGACCTCGCGGCGGCGTACGTCGTGGTCCACGCTCACCGGCATGGGTGGGAGGGCACGCTCCGCGAGTCGTGGGAGCACGCCGGCCGCATGTGGGACACCGAGGTGTGGGCCATGCTCGCGCCGGAGTGGCGAGCCCGGACTACTTGAGCTTGTATTCCTTGAGCAGCGCCCGGCCGATGATCATCTTCTGGATGTCGCTGGTGCCCTCACCGATGAGCATGAACGCGGCCTCGCGGTAGAGCCGCTCGATCTCGTACTCCTTGGAGTAGCCGTAGCCGCCGTGGATGCGGAAGGAGTCCTGGACGACCTCGTTGCAGTACTCCGAGGCGAGCATCTTGGCCATGCCGGCCTCGACGTCGTTGCGCTCGCCGGAGTCCTTCATCCGCGCCGCGCGGACCATCATCGCGTGCGCGGTCTCGACCTTGGTCGCCATCTCGGCGAGCCGGAACAGGATCGCCTGGTGCTCGGCGATCGGCTTGCCGAAGGTCTCGCGTTGCTGGCTGTAGGCGATGGCGAGCTCGAAGGCCCGGTTGGCGATGCCGCAGGCGCGGGCGGCGACGTTGACCCGGCCGACCTCGACGCCGTCCATCATCTGGTAGAAGCCCTGCCCGGTCTCGCCGCCGAGGATCTGGTCGGCGGAGACCTGGTGGTTCTCGAAGACCGCCTCGGTGGTGTCGACGCCCTTGTAACCCATCTTGTCGATCTTGCCGGGGATGGTCAGCCCGGGCGCGACCTCGCCGAAGCCCGGCTCCTTCTCCACCAGGAACGTGGTCATCGTCCGGTACGGCGACTCCTCGCCGCTGCCCTCCCCATCCGGGGCAGTCCGGACCAGGGTCGCGACAAGGTTGGAGGTGGCGCCGTTGGTCAGCCACATCTTCTGCCCGTCGATGGCGTACCCGCCGTCGTCCTGCAGGACGGCCTTGGTCTTGATCGCCGCCACGTCCGAGCCCAGGCCAGGCTCGGACATCGAGAACGCACCCCGGATCTCGCCGATGGCCATCTTCGGCAGGTACTTCTTCTTCTGCTCCTCGGTACCGTGCCGCATCAGCATGTAGGCCACGATGAAGTGGGTGTTGATCACGCCCGAGACGCTCATCCAGCCCCGGGCGATCTCCTCCACGCACAGCGCATAGGTGAGCAGGGACTCCCCCAGGCCGTCGTACTCCTCGGGGATAGTGAGCCCGAAGACACCGAGCTCCTTGAGCCCGTCCACGATCTCCTGGGGGTACTCGTCGGCATGCTCGAGCTCGGTCGCCACCGGGAGGATCTTCTCCTCCACGAAGGTCCGGACCGCCTTGAGGATCTCTTGCTGGTCCTCGGTCAGACCGTCGGTCTCGCACAGGCGACCCATGGGTGCAGCTCCTTGGGGTGGGTGATCGGTCCGGCCGATGTTACCGGCCGGTCACCATCACCGCCGTGGCCCGGATCACGCCCTAGGGCGAGACGGTCGTGGTTGCGGTCGCGGTGGGGGTGAGCGTGATGCCGTCCGTGGGGCTCGACGTCGGAGTGGCCGTCGGCGTGCTGGTCGGGATGATTGGCTCGATCGGCTGGACCAGCACGTCGGTCATCAGCATGTGGTGGTCGCTGGTGCGGACGACCTTCCTGCTGCGGTCCTGCACGTAGTTCGAGAAGGCCACCTGCGAGCCGAAGATGAAGTCGACGACCATGTTGGGCGGCGGCGTGCAGGTCGAGTCGGTGCGGCTACCGCCGTTCGCCGAGATCATGCCGGCCTGCTTGGTGACCCGGCAGAAGACCTGCTTCTTGGAGTTCATGTCGCCGGTCCACACGATCGGGAGGCCGTTGCTCGTCTTGAGCAGGTTGACCAAGCCGATCTGGAGCCGCTGGCCGAGCAGCCGCCACTTCTCCGCATTGCCGCGGGTGTTGGCGGGGTTCTGGAAGTTCATGAAGTAGATCTGCTGGCCGGTCTGGATCGACTGGAGGAGCACCACGGGCATCCGCAGCACCTCACCCTTGAAGTAGGGCAGCTTGATCCACGTCGTCGACACCAGCCGGAACTTGTCCTTGCGCCAGGCGATCGAGTTGCGGAGGAAGCCGATGGTGTCGATGTAGCCGGGGTAGATGTCGTAGTGGGCGGAGGCCTTCTTGACCCACTTGTTGTACTGCAGGGGCTGGAACTCCTGGAGCCCCACCACGTCGACCTGGCGGCTCTTGATGAGCTGGGCGGCCCACTTCATCCGGGTCGCGCCGTCGGCGTAACCCTTCTTGCTGCCGCCCCGTGCGGTGTGGTCGTAGCCGAGGATGTTGAAGGAGCTCACGCGGAACGACGTCGTGCCGGAGACCTTGCCGGTGACGGGCATCGGACTCGGGCCCATCTCACCCACGTCATCGGACAGCTTCTCGCTCCCGGACGTCACCGCGAGAGCGGTGCCACCAAGCAGCGTGCCGAGCACCAGGGTCGCCACCGACCACCCGCGCAGGCGGGATCGGACACGGCGGGGAAGGGCCGTCATGATGTTCCTCCGAGGGATCAACTGGGTGTCGCAGAAGCAGTGTGCCGTGGTCGATGCTAAATGCACAACTGCCCCATGCGTCACAAGTTTCACAAAGTCACGGCGATTGCGCATCACCTCTTAGACGGTGGCCTACGCGCCGAGGTTGGTTGCCGGACCCCTCGGAGTGGGAATGACGGGGCACACTTGAGCCATGACGGACGACGCTAGCGGCACCGACCCGACTCGCTCCCCCGGCGGACGCTCCTGGCGGATCCCCGTGCTGGTGGGTGCACTGGTCATCGCGATCGTGGTGGCGGTCGCGATTGCCGTCGGCCAGGGCAACGACGACGACGGCACCGACCTCACGGCAGACCCCACCACGTCGTCGACCACGAGCACGTCGACCTCCCCGTCGGCCTCTGACAGCCCCACCGCGTCGGACCCCGCGTCGGAGAGCGCCTCACCCTCCAACGGTGACCCGACGCCCTCACCGATCATCAACAAGGCCGTCAAGGCGGCAATGCAGGCGGGCTTCCCGGCGCTCATCCCGTCCGGGGTCCCGGCCGGCTGGACGGTCGTGAGCGCGAAATACAACCCGGCAGCGGGTGGCTCGTGGGGGTTCGAGATGACGACTCCCGACGGAGTCTCCGTCTTCCTCGTGCAGAGCATGGCCTCCATCGACAATCTCCTCCTCCGGCACCTCGGCGCGGACGCGCACGCGACCGGCAAGGTGGACCTGAGGGACTTCGGCACCGGGATCTGGACGGCGTACTCGAGCAGAACCAAGGAAGGCATCGCCAAGAAGATCTCCGAGACGAGCGCGCTCGTCTACGGCGCGGACCAGGGCAACGTGGTGACGCTCGCCCAGGAGCTCCTCACCGCCGAGGACGCTGACCTGCCCGAGGCCGGCTGATCGGCTCGCGCAAGCCAGCTTGTCCGCTTCGTCAGGCTCGCGAGACTCGATCCAACCCAGTTCGTGCCGCGCGTGCGTTGGGAGGCA
This sequence comes from uncultured Actinomycetota bacterium, assembly GCA_963765915.1. GTDB lineage: Bacteria > Actinomycetota > Actinomycetes > Propionibacteriales > Nocardioidaceae > Nocardioides. The sequence goes on from CAVXYB010000011.1 coordinate 80,673, forward strand.
CGCCCCGGCTGGGACCTGCGGTTGCGTCAGACTGCCTGCTTGGCTTCGCTCTAATCACTTTCCCAGTACGGTCCGCCGGCGACGTACGGGTCCCGCTCGATCGTGGTGACCGGGCGCCGCACCGTCGTGTACTCGGTGTGGTACTGGCCGTCAGCGCCGCGCACCCTCCGCGCCACCCGGAAGTCGGTGTAGGTCGTGGTGTAGGCGTTGCGCGAGAAGCGGCCGCTGTTCCAGAACGTGTTGAAGTTCTTGAGGTAGCGCCGGGCGTTGGCCGCGCCCTGGATGGTGAAGAAGATCTCGTCCTGGGCGGTGCCGAGCGAGGCCCAGTTGGAGGAGCCGGTGAGCACCATGTTGGTGTTCGGGACGCCGTTGTAGGTGCCTTGGACGACGAAGTACTTCTGGTGGCTGTAGTACGTCAGGATGACGTCGTCGTCGCCGTCGTTGTTGAGGTCGAAGTCGTCGTCGGGGTTGTAGTCCAGCCCGGTTGAGCGGAGCGGGATCCGGCCGCGCGCGGTGGTGGCGCCGAGGATCTGCTTGGTCTTGAAGCCGATCAGGCCGTAGCTGACGCGGAAGTCGCAGCCCTCGGCGAACTTCTGCCGGACCGCGGAGGCCAGGTAGTTGCCGCGCGCGCCGCGCATCGTGTGCATAGACAGCGCGAGCTTGGTGCGGACCTGGCCGCCGTTGCCGTCGGGCGTCAGGCACTGGATCTTGGCCAGCATCTTCAGCACCAGGTCATCGGACGGGATCGAACGCTTCGGGAAGACCCAGTTGGTGTACTTGTCCACCGAGTCGTCGCAGCTGGAGCCCTGAGGCGTGCCGCAGAAGTGCATCGCCGGCTGGGTCTTGCTGTAGTCCTTCTTCATGTCGTTGAAGGTCTTGACGAACTGCTTGTAAAGCGCTTCCTCGGCCTCGAAGAAGTAGATGTCGTTCCACTGGTGGGCGTCGGCGTTGCGCGTGAAGTTGTGCGAGCCGAGAGCGACGACCCGCTCGGACTTGCCGGCCTTGGGGAACAGGTAGAACTTCGTGTGCAGGTTGCGGTACTGGTCGACCAGGGTCCGGCAGCCGGACTTGCACTTGTAGATGAAGCTCTTGGCGTGCCGGTTGGTGCCGAGCGCGGCCCGGATCATCCCCATCGCCCGGTTCTCCCAGTGGTCGTTGAGGAGCATCTGGATGTGCACGCCACGTCGCTTGGCGGCCACGATCGCGTGAGCGACGGGGATCCGGTCGAGGGAGTAGAGCGCGATCCGGACTGTTTCGCCCTTCGGCACGTGGCGCAGCGTGTCGAGGAGGCGCCGCTCGATGCGGTAGCGCTGGCTCGGGAGGTGGGGGTTGTTGAAGAAGGCGCCGTGGTAGGCCTTCCAGCGCTTCGGCTTCTTCTTGTCCGCCTGCGCGGAGGCAGCGGTCTGCTCCGGCGCGGCGGACGCCACGGTGCTGGACGCGGTGCCGGACACCAGGGCGTCCGCGCTGGGCGCGACACTCCAGGACGTCGCGACCAGGACGATCGAGACCCCAGAAGACACCAGAGTCGAGACTCTCTTCACTCGACAACCTCTCCGTGTGATGGGGTGCGTCGTGATCGAGGGAAGTTATGCACCCTGCGGCATGTCCGGCGGACCCTCTCGGCTCAGGCGCCGGATGTCTGCGAGCATGCCAGCGACGAGTGTAGATGCTGATTCAACGAGGGCCACATTCGACACGTCGTCGGGCCGCAAGCGCGTCTGGGGCACAGCCGGCACCAGGAGGCGCTCAACCTCGCCGACCACGTGGTAGCCACGCTTGCCGATGATGCGGACGGCGCGGTCCGCGCGTCGCCGGCACTCGGCCACCTGGTCGTCGTCCGCCCCCAGCCGTTCGCCGTCCTGCCGGACCAGGTGCTGCTCGGCCAGGTAGCCACGGATCCAGGTGCCCCGGTCGACCGGCTTGCGGAATGCACCGAGATGCAGGTTGATCCTCCGGAGCAGCTCGACCTGCACGACGCCGAGAGCCGGATTGCGCGGCTCCGCGGGTGCGTCGTACCGATCGAGGTCGAGGCCGAGGACCGAGGCGAGGTTGCGCCAGTGCTGGTCATGGGGTGCGCCGGGGGCCGGCATCGGGATCACGTGCACCTGTTCGGGCGGCACGTGCCGCCCCCAGCGCCTGAGCACACCACCGAGGTCCCAGGTCCGCCAGCCGAACTCACCCTGGCCCCCCAGCCGGTTGCCGCGCATCTCGGCGAGTGGTTTGGTGCCGCCGTTCTTGACGTACTCGGCCCACCCGGCGGTCAGCATGCCGAGCGTGTCGCGGGCGGTGATCACGAGGTGCACGTCCGCGGGTGCCAGCTGCTCGACCAGCCGGCCCGCCTGCTCCCGTCCGGCACCGCAGAAGAACTCGTGGGTGAGGATCGCCGGCCCCCGGTGCTTGTGCACCGCCTTGACCAGCCGGGCCAGGGTTCCGGGCGCCTTCGGGTGCCGCCGGGCGAGGTTCGGCCGCTCCTGCAGCTCGAGCGCGGCCCACAGGTGCGCGCGGTGCCCTGCGCCCGGCAGCAGATAGCCGTCCTGGGCGAGTGCGGCGCGCGATCCCCAGAGCACCGACTGGAGGTAGGTGGTACCGGTCTTCGGGAGACCGATGTGGAGATAGACCTGCGAGGCCATGGGCGAGCCGGGACCGGGCGTCGCTAGACGCTCTGGCGGTAGCGCTCGAGCAGCGCTGCCAGCTTCGCCTCGTCGCGCGCCGCCACCGGCAGCAGCAGCTCGGTGACGATGTCGGTCAGCTCGGCCAATCGCACATTGAGGGCGCGGCACTCCTGCACCTCGGCCTCGAGCCGCCGGACCCGCCGGCGCAGGTCGAGCCGATCCCCCGCGCGCGTGCGTCGCAACCGCTCGACCACGCCCTGTCCGTCAGCTGCCATTTCCACGTCTCCATTCCACGACCAGCCGGCACACCCGAGAGGACGCCGGGCCATCCGACACCTCGACCACCTCGCGGTGCACAACGGTGGCACCCCACGACTCGAGCTCCGCGACGATCATCGCAGGCTTCCGGCGCCGGACCCGGTGCTGCCCGGCATACCCGTCGGGCCCGGCCCGGGCGAGGAACTCGAGGTAGAAGCGACCGCCCTGCTCGCCGGCCAGCATCATCCGGGCCACCCGCCACAGCCGCTGGCGCGCCTCGGGCTTGAGCGTGTCGACCAGGTGGCGCGCCGCCAGGACCCGCGGCCCCGGGCGGCGGGCGACGATCGCGCCGACCACCAGGAGCTGGCGCCACTCGAGCAGGTTGAACGGCCAGAACGACACCAGCCGACCCAGCTGTTCCCGCCCGGCCGCCTGCTCCTGCGCGGACCGGTAGGAGCGGGCCTGGAAGTCCAGCCCCAGCGCCGGGACCCCCCGCTCGGCAACGAACAGCACGTCGGCCCCGCGGCCGCAGCCGAGGTCGACGTACGTCGCCATGTCGGGCTCGCGCTCGGCGACCCAGTGCACGAACGGCGAGGCCTCGGGCATGCCGGTCAGCACCCTGGAGTAGATCCGGTCCCACCGCGCCCGCCCGACCCGGAGCCCGCGGAACCAGCCGTTGAGCCGCCGGACGGTCGTGTCGGGCGGTGCGAACTTGAACGCGGGGTCGGGTACCCGCCAGTTGCCGTACGTCGCCGTGAGCAGCCGGTCCGGGTCCGCCGGTGCCGGGAACGTGCGGCCCTCGAGCGTGGTGGCGCCGAGCGGGAAGATCCACTCCTCCTCGAACGGCTCGCGGATCTCGCCCATCAGGTGGAGATGCCCGTCCATCAGGAAGCCGCCGAACACGTCGAGCCCGCGGACCACGCCGTCGCCCTCCTCGACATCCACCTTGAACGCCAGCGCCGAGTAGCGGGTGATCCGGTAGCCGAGTGCGATCAGCGCCCGCTGGATCCGGAACGACTCTCGGATCACGTCGACCGGGTGGGAGAGGTGGCTGACGTAGCCCAGGTCGGCGTCGCTGTCGTGGCCGAGCAACTTGCCCTCGCGGACCGCGCCGAGCAGCGTGCCGTAGGCGAGGAAGGCCTCGATGCCCGCCTCCCGAAGCGCGTCGAGGACGACCTCGATCGCGTGCATCAGTGGCTCGATGTTCGCGGCGCTGCGGGTGTCGAAGGTGACCACCCGGCGCCAGGACTTGTCGAGGCTGAGCGGCTGGCCGGTGCGGTTCACGATCTCGATCCGGCCGCTCCCGGACCCGAGCGAGACGTCCTCGTGGAAGACCTCCTCGCCGCTTTCGTGCACCACCACCGCCACCGTGGCGGTGCCGTCGAGGAACTCGCCCAGGGTGCGCGGCCACGGCACCCGCCAGCGGTTGCCGACCTTGGTGCCGTCCCGGTGCAGCCAGAACGAGTAGATGCGGCGGCCGTCGACCAGCAGGTCCAGCACCGCCTCACGCGGTGCCCGCGCGGTGACCCCATCGTCGTCGACGGTCACGTCACTGACTCGATCCAGGAACCCCAGGCCCGGAAGACGCGGTACGACGGGGGTCACGTCCGGCGACTCTAGTGCCCCCTGTGTCCAACCGATTTCGCCCGGCGTGCGTCGACATGATGGGGTGTCCCCTCCGAACGACGTCCGACAACCGACTGACATTGGGTGCACATGTCTCTGGTTCGCAGAACCTCGGTCGCCGCCGTGGCGGTGACCGGACTCGTCCTCGCTCTCGTGATGACGCTCCTGGCATCGGGTGAGCCAGGATCCGCGGCGCCGGGCCAGCACGGCAAGCAGGCCAAGCACGCCTCGAAGGTCGACAAGCGCTGGGATCCCGCCCTGTCGAAGGCGGCCCGGACGAAGCTGCGGGCGGTGGCGGCCCGGCGGGCGGCCAGCGGCGGTGCGGCGCGGATGGTCACCTTTGCCGACCGGGTCCTCGGCGCCAAGCCGATCCTGTCCTACCGCGGCTTCGCCGACCCGACCGTCGCGCGCTACGCCGGCGGCTGGATCGGGGTCTCCACCGGCCCGGCGGCGCCGCGGGCGGTCGCCCCGCAGCCCGGCGGCCCGTGGCAGAACATCCCCTCGGCGCTCATCACGCTGCCGAGCTGGGCGATCAGCGGTCGGATCTGGGCCGCGGACCTCGTCCAGGTGGACGGCATCTGGATCCTCTACTTCTCGGCCGAGGTGGCCGGCCTCGGCCTCGACGGCCGGTGCATCGGCGCCGCGACCGCGCTCGACCCCACGCAGACCTTCGTGCCCGACGAGCGACCTCTGGTCTGCCCGAAGCAGGCGGTCGCCCCGCCGGCGTACGACAAGATCAAGCGGCGCGGCCCGGACCTGCCCAAGAGCGGCGTGATCGACCCCGAGTTCTTCCAGGACAAGGGTGGGAGCCGGTACCTGCTCTACCGCACCCAGAGCACCCCCTCCACGATTCGGATCGTGCAGCTGCCGCCGACCGGCCGGCCCGACGGTCCGTCCGCCCGGAGCACCGAGCTGGTCCGCCGCGGCGGAGTCATCGAGAACCCCACGGTGATCCGGCGCGGGCGCACGTACGTGCTGATCACCTCCGAGGGCGAGTTCGGAGAGTGCAGCTACAAGACGACGTTCCGTCGCTCGGTGCGGCTCACCGACTGGTCGAAGTCCAAGCGCCAGGTCCTCGTCGACACCAAGAAGAGCGGGCTGTGCGGGCCCGGTGGTGCCGACCTGGGCCGCGGGGTGAGCGGCGAGCCGCTGCTGTTCTTCCACGCGTGGACCTGCCCCGAGCTCGGGACCAACTGCCCCGGCGGCCACAACTACGACCGCGAGGACCTGTACGACGCCCGGCGGTCACTGTTCGCGGGGGTGCTGAGGTTCACCAAGCGCCAGTCACCGCGGATCTCGGCGTACGTCGCCCCGATCGAGCCGACGCCCTCGCCGTCCCCGTCCCCCACGCCTTCACCCACCGAGACGGTGACGGTGAAGCCACGCCGCTGAGTGTGGTCAGCGGTCAGTCGTCTGCGCTGTCCGAGGCGCTCTCCGAGGCTTCGTCGGTCGGCGACTGCGCATCCGTGGGCTGGTCGCCGCCGAGCGGCTCCTCGGGGATGTAGGCCTCGGCGTAGACGAACGGGTGGTCGCTGACGCGCCCTACGACGCCCTGGCTGACGCTGGCGAAGGTTTCCCACTGGATGCTGGAGCCGAAGATCCAGTCCACGTCCATGCGGTCCGGGGTGTCGCAGCCGCCGACGTAGCTGCCGCCGTTCGCAGCCTCGAGGTCGGTGCCACCCACGATCGGGCAGAACACCTCGGCCCGGTCGTTGTAGTCGCCGGTGAAGACGACCGGCGTGCCGTCGGAGCTCAGCTCGTTGGCCAGCGTCACTTCGATGCTGATCGCAGCGGCACGCCACCTCGCGTTGTTGCCGTGTCCCGGGGTGGAAGCCGGGTTGTGGGTGTTGAAGAACCACACCTCGCGCTGTGACTCGATGTTCTTCAGCAGGACGACCGGGCGGCGGATGATCATGCCGCCGAAGTAGGGGATGCCGATGCTGTTCGCCTCGACCAGCTCCCACACGTCGGGGTCCCAGGCCAGCGAGTTGCGAATCGAGCCGCGGTCCAGGGTCGGCCCCGGGTATGCGTCCCAGCCGGACAGGCTCCTCAGCCGGTTGTATTGCACCTCTTCCAGCTCCTGCAGGCCGATCACCGAGAGGTCGGCCTGCGCGATCAGGGACCAGGCCATCCCCATCCGGGTATAGCCCGAGGCAAAGCCCTTGCGGTTGCCGCCTTTGGCCGTGTGAGAGCTGCCGAGCACGTTGAAGGTGCCGACCCGGAACGTGGTCTCGTCGGCCAGGCCCCGGCGCAGCCAGGCCAGGGTGCGCTTGAGCTTCTTGGCGCCCTTGACGTCCTGCGGCGGAACGTCGGTGACGACCTCGGTCGGCTCGTCTGTGACGGTGGCGTCGGCGCTGCTGCTGCCGTCGCTGCCCTCATCGCCGGCCGGGGCGTCCACGCCGACGACGCGGTCGTCATCGCCGTTGTTGTGACGGGAGCCGATCATGCCGGTCGCGCCGCCGACGAACAGCGTGAGGAAGGCGACGACCACAACGACCGAAGCCACGGCCTTCAAGTGGCCCAGGCGCCGGGAGCGCGGCTTCGCGTGCTTCGACACGGCCCCTCCCAGGTCCTGTTCGCGAGCCCCCGGCCTGGGCTCGACACGACGAAATCCGGCCTTGACAGGGTACCCCGCACGGCGGGACCCCACCGCCTTGTTGACGGTTCTGCCCGCGGCTGCGTTCCCTCTTCAGCGGACTTGTCACCGGTAGCGTGGCCGCGTGAGCACGGCCCCTTCCCGCGTGTACGCCGCCCGCCTGGTCGGCCTGCCGATCTTTGACCCCCAGGGGGATCAGGTCGGCAAGGTCCGCGACCTCGTGGTGGCCATCCGCTCGGAGGGCAGCCAGCCGCGGGTGCTGGGCATGGTGGCCGAGGTGTTCGGGCGCCGCCGGATCTTCGTGCCGATGACCCGGGTGACCAACATCGACGCCGGGCAGGTGTACACGACCGGGCTCCTCAACATGCGCCGGTTCGAGCAGCGCTCGACCGAGACGCTGGTCATGGGCGAGCTCCTCGACCGCAAGGTCACCATCACCACGACCGGGATCACCGGCACCGTCTACGACGTCGCCATGGAGCAGGCCCGCAACCGCGACTGGGTGCTCAGCCGGGTCGCGGTCCAGGAGCCGGCCAAGGCGCTGCGCCGGCGCGGCCAGACCCACGTGGTCGAGTGGAGCGAGGTCACGGGCCTGGCCCGTCCCGAGCCGACCCAGGGCGCCACCCGGCTGCTCCACGCGCTCAACGAGCTGCGCGCGGCGGACGCGGCCAGCGTGATCCACGACCTGCCGCCCGAACGGCGTACCGCCGTCGTCGCGGCGCTCAGTGACGAACGGCTCGCCGACGTGCTCGAGGAGCTGCCCGAGGAGGACCAGGTCGAGATCCTCGGCTTCCTCGCCAACGAGCGCGCCGCCGACGTGCTCGAGGAGATGGACCCCGACGACGCGGCGGACCTGATTGCCGAGCTGCCGCCCGAGACGGCCGAGACACTGCTCCAGCTGATGGAGCCGGACGAGGCCGAGGACGTCAAGCGGCTGATGTCCTACGTGGAGAACACGGCCGGCGCGATGATGACCTCCGAGCCGGTGATCCTCGGTCCGGACAACACCATCGCGGAGGCGCTGGCGCACGTCCGCGACCCCGACCTTACGCCGGCGCTGGCAGCGCTCGTCTACGTCTGCCGGCCCCCGCTGGAGACGCCGACCGGACGGTTCCTCGGCGTCGCGCACATCCAGCGGCTGCTCCGTGAGCCGCCCTCGACCCTGGTCGCCGGCGCGCTGGACGAGTCGATGCAGAACCTGCGCACAGACGCGACCGTCGACGAGGTGGCCGCCCACCTGGCGACGTACAACCTGGTCGCCGCACCGGTGGTCGACGAGAACGGCCACCTCCTGGGCGCGGTGACCGTCGACGACCTGCTGGACCACATGCTCCCCGAGAACTGGCGCGACCATGCGGTGCGCCATGGCTGAGTCGGGCGCCCGTCGCGCGCGTCTCGACACCCCGCGCGAGGCGCGGCGGCAGCTTGTGCCGCGACGGCCGACGTACGACTCGGACCGGCTCGGCGTCTTCGCCGAGCAGTTCGCCCGCTTCATGGGGACCGCGCGGTTCCTGATCTACATGACGCTGTTCGTCGCCGGGTGGGTGCTCTGGAACGCCGTGGCCCCGGACGACCTGCGGTGGGACAGCTACCCGTTCATCTTCCTCACCCTGATGCTCAGCCTGCAGGCGTCGTACGCCGCCCCCCTGATCCTGCTCGCGCAGAACCGTCAGGAGGCCCGGGACCGGGTGATCGCCGAGCAGGACCGGCAGGCCGACGCCCGGGCGCACGCGGACATGGAGTTCCTGGCCCGCGAGGTCGCCTCGCTTCGGATGGCGGTCGGCGAGGTGGCCACCCGCGACTTCCTGCGCTCGGAGCTGCGCTCCCTGCTCAGCGACCTCGACGAACGATCCGAGAGGGCCGGTCGCTCCGAAGAAGGAGACGAGGCCGCCGCGGGGTGAGCCACGGTGCCCCGACTACCCTTGGAGGATCATGAGCACCCCCCTCCTCGAGCAAGTGCGCACCGCCCTGGCCACCGTGATCGACCCCGAGATCAAGCGCCCGATCACCGACCTGGGGATGGTCGAGTCCGTCGACGTCGACGGTCCGGGCGTGGTCCGGCTGACCGTGCTGCTGACGGTCGCTGGCTGCCCGATGAAGGACACGATCACCAAGGACGTCAACTCCGCGGTGCGCGCGGTCGCCGGCGTCACCGATGTGGACCTCACTCTCGGCGTCATGAGTGCCGAGCAGCGCGGGGGGCTCAAGGAGCTTCTCAGCGACGGCAAGGCCCAGAAGGAGATCCAGTTCGCGCAGCCGGGTTCGCTGACCAAGGTGTTCGCGATCGCCTCCGGCAAGGGCGGCGTCGGCAAGTCGTCGGTCACGGTCAACCTGGCACTGGCGATGGCCGGTCAAGGGCTCCGGGTCGGCGTGGTGGATGCCGACATCTACGGCCACTCGGTGCCCGCCATGCTCGGCGTGGCCGACGCTCGGCCCACCCAGGTCGAGGACCTGATCATGCCGGTGCCGACGGCGAGCGGCGTCTCGGTGATCTCCATCGGCATGCTCAAGCCGCGCCGTGACCAGGTGGTCGCGTGGCGCGGCCCGATGCTGGACCGCGCGCTCGTCCAGATGCTGTCCGACGTCTACTGGGGCGACCTCGACGTGCTCCTGCTCGACCTGCCGCCCGGCACCGGCGACGTCGCGATCTCCCTGGGCCAGCACCTGCCGAGCGCCGAGGTGGTCGTCGTGACCACTCCCCAAGAAGCCGCGGCCGAGGTGGCCGAGCGGGCCGGGACGATGGCGTCGATGATGCACCAGCGCGTCGTGGGCGTCGTCGAGAACATGAGCTACCTTCTCTGCCCACACTGCGCTGTCGAGGGCAAGGACCATCGGCTCGAGGTGTTCGGAAGCGGTGGCGGCGACCGGGTCGCGGCGACGCTGTCCGGCCGGTTCGGCTACGACGTCCCGGTGCTCGGTCGGATCCCCCTCGACATGTCGCTGCGCGAGGGCGGCGACGCCGGCAAGCCGATCGTGGACTCCGACCCCACCGCCCCGGCCGCCGCGGTGCTGCGCGAGGTGGCGACCACCCTCGCCGGTCGCGGTCGCGGCCTGGCGGGCATGCAGCTGGGGCTGACTCCCACCGGCCGGATCTAAGGGCGGGTCTGCCGTGTTCGGGGTGGGCCTTCCTGAGCTCGCCGTCATCATGTTCGTGGCGGTGCTCGTCTTCGGCCCCGACCGGCTGCCCGACCTGGCCCGTCAGGCCGCCCAGATGCTGCGCAAGGCCCGGCAGTTCGCCAACGACGCTCGCGACGAGCTTCGCGAGGAGCTCGGCCCCGAATATGCCGACCTCGAGCTCCGCGACCTGGACCCGCGCACGATCGTTCGCAAGCACATCATCGAGGCGATGAACGACGCCGAGGACGATGCCAAGCCGAAGCGGAAGGGCCTGCGCCCCCTCAAGGCCGGCGAGCTGCCCCCCTACGACGTCGACGCCACCTAGAGCAGGGCGACGTCGCAGACCGACGCTCGCAGCGGCGAACTACCGCTGATCGGGTCGCTCGGCGTCTGGCGCAGGACCAGGTTGAGGTTCGCACTTTCGGGCCCGTACGGCGGGTAGCCGGGCAGTCCCAGCTCCTCGCACGCCTCCCACCAGCCGTGCTGGCCGAAGACGACCGCCGGGTCGAGGTTCGCGTTGAACTTCGCGCGCGCCCGGACGCTGCCGTGCGGGGTGTTCAGTGACACCCAGTCCCCCGCGGAGATCCCGCGGGCCTCGGCCGTCGACGGATGTATTTCGACCTGCGGATCCGGCGCGCTCTTCCGCAGGGCGGCGACCCCGCGGTGCTGGGTCTCGCAGAAGAACAGGGACTTCGCGCAGCTCAGCACCAGCGGGTACCGGTCGGCGAGGTCCGGCCGGGAGCGAGGGCTCGTCAGCGGTTCCTCGAAGGTCGGCAGCGGTGAGTAGCCATGGGCGGCCAGCGTGGCCGAGTACAGCTCCACCTTGCGGGACGGCGTGGCGAAACCGGTGTCGGCGTACTTGCGGTACCGCGTCGTCAACGGCACTCGGACACCAGCCGGGTTGGCACGCAGCTCCTCCAGGGAGATGCCGCTCGGCGCAAGCTGATGGCGGAACGCCGCCTCGATGTCGCCGTCCCAGAAGTGCTCGCCGAGGCCGAGGCGCGTCGCGAGGTCGAAAACGATCTGCAGGTCCGAGCGCGCCTCGCCGCGCGCTGGGACGAGCGGCTGTCTCAGCTGGACGAGCGACTGCGCCTCCTGGCTGTACTCGAAGCCGATCTTCAGTGCCTCGGACTCGAACGGCGTCGCGACAGGCAGCACGATGTCGGCGAGCTCGGCGGTCGGGGTCATGAACAGGTCGGCCTGGACGAAGAAGTCCAGGCTTCGCAACGCGGCACGGCCGCGCGCGCTGTCTCCGTGGGCCATCACCATGTTGCCGCCGAAGCCGACCAGTGCCTTGATCTGCCCGTCGAGGGCCGCGGTGTAGAAGTCCTCACCTGTCACGAACTCGAACCGGGCCGGTCCGAGCGGTCGCTTGTCAGCGCCCACGGCCGGCGGGCGTGCGCCCGACAGAATCTCCATGCCATCGATCGGGTTCGAGGGCACGGCTTCGAACAGGACGTTCCCGCCCGGGACGTCCAGGCTGCCGGTCAGGGCGTAGAGGACGTTGATCGCGCGGATCGTCTGGGTTGCGTTGCTGTGCTGCTCCAGCCCGCTCCATGCATAGAACGCGACGGGTCTGGCCTCCCAGATCGTCCGCGCGGCGGCGACGATGTCTTCAGCCGGCACTCCCGTGATCTCCGCCGCCACGTCCGGCGGGAAGTCGGCGCAGCGCGCCGCGAGCAGCTCCCAGACGGTACGGCCCTCGACCACGTCAGCAGCGTTGGTCCAGTCGCGGACGAAGTCGGCGTCGTACCAGCCGTTCTCGATCATCACGTGCGTGATGGACAGAGCGAGAGCCGCGTCGGTGCCGGGCCGCACCCGCAGCCAGTGGTCGGCCTTCGCTGCGAGGCCCGCCTTGCGCGGGTCGACGACGATCAGCTTCGCGCCGCGCGCGACCGCGGCCGCGGTGCTCGTGGCGTGGGCCAGGCGCGCGACGGACGGGTTGTACCCCCAGAAGAGGATGCAGCCGGCGTTCTCGAGGTCCGGCAGATAGACACCGGGCACCGAGGCGCCGAACGTGTAGAGCGGTGCGAGGTACCGGCCCCACCCGCACAGCTCCATGTAGGTGCAGAAGTTCGGGCTGCCGAAGGCATGGATCAGCCGCTGGACCCACTCGACCGCGTCGCTGATCGCAGACGTGGACGGCGAGCTCGAGCTGAACGCCACCGACTCTGGCCCCTCCGACGCGGCAAGGGCCATCAGCTGTTCGGTGACCGCGTCCAGCGCCTCGTCCCAGGTGATCCGCTCCCACCCCGGGTCCGCGGACTCCTTGGGGTTGGTCCGCCTCAGCGGGTGGAGGAGCCGCGAGGGGTGGTAGAGGATTTCGGGCGCAGCCTTGCCTTTCAGGCAGATCGCCTTGCCGGTCGGGTGGGACGGATCTGGCTGCAGCGCGACGAACGTCCCATCCGCGACCGTGGCACGCGCCCCGCAGCGCGACACGCACAGCGGACAGAAGGTCGGGACCGTGTCCCCGAGCATCACAGGATTGTCGCGCGCTCCCCCGGTGTCGGCAACGGGCTTCGTGAGCTTTTCAAGCCGCCCAGTCGGCTAGGCGACGGCCGGGAGTCGCACCAGCTGCCGAGGTCCGTCGCCGGACTTCCGCACCTCGGTGTGGGCGAGCTCGACGAACCACGAAGGCTCGAGCACGTCGGCGCCACCGGCGTACTCCCCTGCCCAGTAGCCCAGCGTGGCTGACACAACCTCCACCGGGGCCTGGCGGGGGCCGCGCTTGTCGCGGCTCGCGAGCAGGGTGCCCACCGCCTCGTCGGCGCCCACCAGCCGGCGCTCGTCGTACTGGTCGACGGAGTCCCAGGTGGCCACGAGCAGCCGCAGCGGCTCGTCACCGTCGGTGAAGACCGCCGACGCGCCGGCCCGAGGGCCGCTGACCGGTACGCCATCGATGGTGACCCGGGCGCGGACGTCGGTCTTGACCGGGAACCGGAATCTCTCCCTGCCGTCGAAGCGGACACCCTCGGTGACCGCACCGGTGAGCGCCCAGTCGAGGCCGAGGCGGCTCTCGGTGCGGACCGTCCCGAGGGCGAACGCGTCGAGGAGCTCGGCGACGACGGCGACCGCACGGTCGGGGTCGACGACCTTGCGGGTCGTGCCCTCCGGGCCGTCGCCGGCGTCGGGGGCGATGCCGCGGGTGTGGTCGAGGGCCGTGGTGAGCCCGCCCATCCGGTTGCCCGGCTGGCCGTGCACCACGGTGTGGCTCTCGCTGGCGATCGCGACGGCCTCCTCATGCTCGAGGAGCTCGCCGGAGAAGCGGAGCCGCTCGGCGAAGCCGCGCAGCCGGTCGCTGTCGAACGTGGCGGGTCGCAACCGCGGGATGACGATCGAGTTCTTTGCCATGTCGATGTTTCCTTGTCTGGTATGAGGTCTGGCCGTGGTCTGGTCTGTGGTCGGTGCGGTCTCGGGGTGTCAGCAGGCGTGCGGGATCCAGGTCCAGGAGAACCAGGACTGGCCGCGATGCGGGTCGGCGCTGACGAAGCCGTGGTCGTGCAACATGTCCTTGCCGGTGTCGGTGCCGGGGCTGTTCGCGTACAGCACCGCCGACTCCACGTCGCTGGGCTGGCAGATCTCGGCGCTGAAGAACCAGGCGTCGATCACCTTCATCGGGTAGCGGCCCGGGAAGAGGAACGACGGCAGCCCGTAGACAACGCTGAGCCAGCGGCCGTCCATCGCGGCCGCGAAGTAGCGGCCCGGCGTCGGCAGGTCGAGGCTGGTCGTGGTGAAGCTGAGGATCGCGTGCAGGCCGTCGAACGCGTCGGCCCAACGGTCGAAGACATCTCGGTTCGCGCCGGAGTACGACGCGTCCATCTGCAGGGTGTTGCACACCTCGAGGCAGAGCCACTCGAGGTCCCCGTGGCCGAGCCGAAGGTCGCCGTCGTTCCCGGCGCTGCTCGTGACGAAGTCTCCGATCACCTCGGAGTCGTCGGGAGTGTCGCTGCGGAAGTAGAAGCCGCTCGGGCTGCCGTGCCCGGTGAAGTAGACGATGTCGGCGGTCTCGACCCACTGATCGGCGTGGCCGCCGCGGGCATTGGCCTTGAAGTCGTCCTCCCAGGCGTTGCTGTCGCCCCAGTTGAACACCCCCGTCGCCCCATCGTTGAACCGCAGCTCGTCGTAGAAGCCGCCGGCGTCCTCGTGCTCATGCGTGAGCTTGTTGAGGTTGTTGTAGTTGTTGATCCACTCGACTCCGATGCCGTATGCCATGGGATCCGCCTTCCTCGTGACGTGCAGACCGGCCCGATGCCGGTCGGCTGCCAGTGAGGAGCCACGAGATCCGAGCTGGATACAAAAGGCTCCCGCACAGGTGTCGATTTCGGCGCGGGCCGTTCGTGGTGCTGGTGAAGGAGGCGACCAGCCATGTGGGACACCGTCCAGACCAACCAGCACCACCTCTCGCACGACCTCCCGTGCCCGCGTTGCGGCCACGCCGTGCACACGTTCCTCTCGTGTCGCGACGACTGCGCATGCGAGCCCGTCGTGATGCCGGGCTCGATCGGACTCGCCGCCTGACGGTCAGCGCCTCGACTGCACGGCGGCGACCTGGCTGAGAGCGACGAGCACGAGCCGGCCGGCCTCGCCGGTGGCCACCTCCACAAAGTCGGCACCGACGCGGCGCAGGACACCGTCGTGACGTCGGCCGTCCACCAGGTGCAGCGAGCACGGTTCGGCTGAGTCTGCGAGGCGTCGAAGGGCGGCGGCCAGGCCGAGACGGGCGACCGCCGGCCACGCGAGCTCGGGCTGGGCGCGGTCGGAGCCGCCATGGACCGCGCCCACCGTCTCCAGGCGGACCACCCAGTCCTGGCCTGGGCCGCGGACCAGGCACCACCCGGTGGCGACCCGGGTCAGCCGCCCAGTCACCGCACCGACGCCGAGCACGTCGAGGGTGATCTCGCTGTCGACGCTGGCCATCAGCCGTGAGGCCAGCGTCACCTGCTGGTACTCCGCGCGGCTGCGGTCGGCGAGCTCGGGCGCCCGCTCCGCGTCGTACAGCGCCGCCGCCTGGCCCTCGAGGTCGTCGAGGTAGGCGAACAGCTCCTCCTCCCAGCCCACGGTCCGACCCTGCCACGCGGGCGAGGCCTGTGGAGAGCATCTTGACGGGCCGATCAAACCGGCGTTGAGTAATCTAAACAGAAGCAAACGCAAGGAAACTCTCGGAATGACAGCCGCAGGTTCGGTCCGGTCCCGGTGCCTCGTCGTGGCCGCCGGCCTCACCGTGGCCGCGTGGGGGGCGGCCTCGGTGCTGGCTCGGGCGCTCACGGTGGGGGTCGACGGAGCCCGGACCGCGGACGAGTCGCTGGTCCGGCTGTGCCTGGTCGCGCTGCTGGTCGCACTTGCCTGCGGGTGGCTGCAGGGGCTCGCTGCGGTGATCGAGGCGTGGCGCGGGTCTGCGGCGTCGGCCCGGCAGGGCGCCGTACGCCGGCTCGTGCTGGCCGCGTGCGGCGTGGCGGTCGTCAGCGCGCTGGCGAGCCCGGCAGCGGGCGCGGCGCCCGGCCACCCCGGTCCCGACGTCCTCGCCGGGCTGCCACTCCCCGAGCGCGCCGTCGGCCCGGCGCACCCCACGGGTCGCGTGGTCGCGGTCCGCCCCGGCGACACCCTCTGGGCCCTGGCTGCGGCCGGGCTGCCGGCACGCGCCAGCGCGGCCGACATCACCGACCGCTGGCAGCTGATCTATCGGCGCAACCGCGGCGTCATCGGCGCCGACCCCGACCTGATCCGGCCCGGGCAGCTCCTCCGGCTGCCGCGCCTCACGACACACCTCACAACAAGGGAGCCGTCATGACCATCCACCAGCTGCGCGTTCCCGTGGCTTCTGTCCAGGGCACGCTCGCGCTCGACCTGAACCCACAGCACTCACCGCCGGAGCTCCCCGACCGGGTCGGGCCCGCCCGGGCGGCCGCCGACGTCGTACCGATAGACCCGCACCAGCGCGGCCGGCTCGAGCAGTGGGTGCACCGCTACGTCCAGGCCGCGGTCGAGATCGTCGGCGGTGACCGCCCGGCCAGCCAGCTGCTGCGCTGGACCTCCGGTGCGGTCTACGCCGACCTGCACCGCCGGGCCGTGCTCGTCGCCCGCGCCGGCGGCCACCAGCCCGGCGTACGCCGGGTCCAGCCGGTGCGCCCCCACGTGGAGACCGTGCACACCAGCCTGGTCAGCCCGACCGTTGCCGAGGCAAGCGCCCGGATCCGCTACGGCGCGCGGTCGCGTGCCCTGGCGCTGCGGTTCGAACATCGGCGGGACCGGTGGGTCTGCTGCGCGATGGAGTTCGCCTGATTGGAGCCGTCCGAGGAACGAGGACGGGTCCGATCGTCGGTGGTTGAGCAGGCCGTCCGACCGAGGAACGAGGTCGGAACCGGCCATGTCGAAACCCCCGCAGCGAGGGCTGGGAGCCAACCCTGCGGACATCTCGACAGGCTCGATGAGCGGCCGGGCCGGTGCCCGATCGGCAAAGCGCCGGTGGCGCGCCGACCCCGCCTGTCCAATTTTGTCCAGTCCATCTCCGGCGGATGGACGCTTTCTCTCATCACTCATGGAGGGGAGCAGGACATGGCGACAAGTCGGAGCTCGCGGAACGGCGTTGGCCAGGCACCACGTAGGAACGGGCGCAGGGTGAGGAGAGCCGTCCTCGTCTCTGCTGCTGTGCCCCTTGCCTGGTACGGCCTCGAGGCACCCGCAGCGGGCGTAACCGAGGACCGCGGGGGGTCCCACGACCGCATCACCTTCGTCGAGGTCGCCTCGGACTTCACGGACTTCAACATTGCCGACATGCGGATCGACGGGTCCGGCCGACGGCTGCTGACTTCCTCCCCTTCGTTCGATATCGCCCCGGACTACTCACCGAACGGCCGCAAGATCGCGTTCACCAGCGGGCGGAGCGCACCGGTCGGTTCCGAGGGCGGCGCGGCGTACAGCGAGATCTATGTCATGAACGCGGACGGGTCGAACGTACGGCGGATCACGAACAACGTCGGCCTCAGCGACTCGTCGCCCTCCTGGTCGCCCAACGGCCGCAGCCTCGTGATCGGCCGCGGCACCGGCGACGGGCCGCACGACCTGTGGGTCATCGACCTCGCCACCGGGGTCGAGCGGCAGCTGACCGACTCCCCCGACACGGAAGAGGGATCCCCGGACTGGTCCGCGGACGGCCGTCGCATCGTCTTCCACGGCGACCTGGCCGAGCCCGGCAACTTCGACGTCTACTCTATCCGGCCAGACGGCACCGGCCTGCGCAGGCTGACGAGGAACGTGGCGTTCGACGGTGACGCCCACTTGTCCCGGGACGGCGACTGGATCGTGTTCGGCTCCGACCGCAATGCCAACGCCGATGTGTACCTGATGCGATCGGACGGCAACGGTGTTCGTCGGGTCACCCGCGACCCGAGCTTCGACGCCCAACCGGTCTTCTCCCCTGGCGGCCGCTCCATCGCGTTCATCCGTGAGGTGGACGGCGTCAACGATGTCTTCACGATGCGCGTTGACGGGACCCGATTGCGGAACTTGACCAACACCCCCGAGCTCAACGAGTTCGAGCCGGACTGGCAGCCGTGAGAGATGGCGGGATCACCGCGCGTTCGCCGCGGTCGCCCTGATCGCGGCGAGCAGCGGAACGTGCTCCCGGGCGTTCCGGTCCGCGTTCCGGAGCAGCCGCGACGCGAGCCCGGCCTCGCCGAGTCGCGTCGCGGTCTGCGCCGCGCGCCATCGACAGTACGCCGCGTCGTGGGGCCGTTTGAGTCGTTCCCAACCGTCTGCGACCTCGGCCCATCGGCCCACGGACTCGCGACCGCTTAGTCGCTCCGTTTCGGCAACCCAGCTGGTCGCGACGGCCGGGCGCGCCGGAAACGCGGGGTGCGGCGCCAGCGGGTCCGGGTCGGCCCGGGCCCGCAGATCTCGCAGCTGCGCGAGGTGACGGTGGGCGCCGGCCCGGTCCGGCGCGGCGTCCGCCAGGTCGGCCGCTGATCGCGCGGCCAGCACGAGGAGGTCACCGACATAGGCCGAGGCGTTGGTGTGGATGCAGTCGCCGAGGATGGTCAGGAGCCGGTCCAGGGCACGCGATTGATGGCCGCACCACATCTCGACGATCGCAGCGCTCTCGTTGACCGCGATCCGGTTCTCGGCAACAGTGATGGGGAACTCGGCTAGGGCGTCGATCCGCTGCAGTGCCGCGGCGGGGTGCCCTCGCAGCATGTCGAGCACCGCGCGCTCGTAGTGAACCGGGTAATAGTCCAATGATGGATCTCCGTTGGTCTCCGGGTCGATCATTGCTGCGGCGCCAGGGACGTCGCCCTCCAGGCGCAAGGCTTTGGCCATGTCCGCACGGAGGACGGATACGGGGAAGGTATTGAGCCCCCACGCTTCTGCCGAGTCCAGGCCACGACGGCCGGCCGCCGCGATCCGGTCCGAGGAGGCACCGGTCATGCCCAGGATCATCGTCTCGACGCCGACCATGTAGATGTCTCCGATGGGGTCCGGCACGCTCACCACGATCTCCGCGGCGTCGTTGAGTCGGGACTGCGCGAGCGCGAGGTCGCCGGCGATGGCGTCGTGCCCCGTCTGTACCAGCAGCGTGAACCGGTGGACGGCGGGATCGCCCAGCCGGATGGCGACGTCCGCGGCCTCGGCGGCTGCTGCGGTTGCCTCGGCCTCTCGCCCCAAGGCTGTCTCGAACAGCTCAACGCGGGCCAAGGCGCGGGCGTGGCCGGCGCATACCGGGAACGTCTCGTAGATCCGCAACGCGTTCTCGAGCAGACGGAGCGCCCCCTCCGGGTCCCCGAGAAGGCCCTGGAACTCGGCGGCTCGGTTGTAGGTCTCGGCCGCTTCCAGACTGGACGGATCGGTCAGTGCGTGCATCGCCTCTTCCGCGACTGCCCAGGCGCCTGCCACGTCGATCATCATCAGGGAGTCCATGGCTGCGAGATAGGCGGCGCTTCTGGTGAGGGCCGGCGATCCGACGGACTCGGCGCCTTCTGGCCACAGGGCTAAGACACGCCGCCACTGATCCGCCGCATGAGCGAGCGCAAAGCGCTCCTCGGCGGCCCGGGCCGCCCGGATCCGCCAGTCGAGCTCCTCACGTGGCGCGTCCGCCCGGCTCCAGTGCTCGGAGACCTCGGATGCCGATGCACCCGGCGAGCGAGCGAGTGCCGTGGCCAGCCTGCGGTGCTCCTGCTTCGCCTCGCCGGCCACCAGCCGCGCGCGGATCGCCTCGGCCAGGAGTGGATGGCGCAACCGCACGTGACCACCGTCGGTCTCGGCCAACAGCCGTCGGTCGTCGAGCTCGTGCAGGCAAGCCGTCAGTGCGTCCGCCGCCAGACCGGTCGCATCGCCCAGTTGCGCGGGAGTCAGCTCTCGGTCTGCGACGCCCAAGGCCCGGGCGATGCGCCAGCCGTCCTCTCCGACGCCCGCCAACCGCTGGCCGAGCAGCTGGGCCAGGCGTCGCGGCAGGGCCACGTCCGCGTCGCGACCGTCCAGTGCCTCGGCGGCCAGCTGCTCGGTGAACAACGGGTGGCCAGCCGCCCGCCGATGAATCCGGTCGACGACGTCGGTGGTGACCGCGTGACCGAGTAGCCGGAGCTGCTCTGCGCTCTCGTCACGTGTCAAGGGTTCGAGCTCGAGGATGTCGACCAACGGTCGTTCCCGCGTCCGCAGGAGCCACTCCAGGGTCGCCGGTGACGTCGCGGGGTCCGCCGTGCGGAAGCTGCCCACAATCGGGATCCCGACGCCGGCCGGCGACGCGAGGAGGTAGTCAAGAAGGTCGAGGGTCACAGAGTCCGCCCAATGCAAATCCTCGATCACCGCCGCGAACCGCTCCTGCGTTGCCAGCGCGTTGAGCGTGGCCCGGAGCGCAGCAAACAGACGCTGCCGCACCCAGTCGCCCTCGGGAATCGGCACCACGCCGATGAGCTCCTCGAGCTCCGGGAGGAGGGGAGCGATCACTCGCGGGACGTACGGCGCGCACTCCGCGAACGCCTCCTTGAGCGCCTGGCCGTGATCTCGCTCGAAGACCGACTGGAGCAGCTCGGCGACCGGAAGGAGCGGGACCTCGGTCGACAGCGAGAGGCAGGAGCCCGAGGCCACGAAAACGTCGTCCACGAGCCCTTGCGCCGCACTGACCAGCCCCGTCTTGCCGATCCCTGCCTCGCCGGTGACCAGGAGGAGCCGCCCCGCACCACCCGACACATGGCGCCGGAGGACGCCGAGCTCACGGCGTCGACCCGCCAGCCGGACACGCCGTTCTTCCCACGGCTGCTGCGGTTCGCCCGCCGCGCACCACAGCTCGCGGAACCTGTCGACGTCGCCGTCCATCGCCTCGACCACGAGCTCGAGGAGCCCCCAGGTCGGGAGCCGGGTCGAGGAGAAGATGGTCGAGACCGTCGTTGCGCTGCACCCGACCTCGCGCGCGATCGATCGCAAGCTCGGCCAGCCAGACCGGTGATGGAGGTCGTGCAGCGCATCGATGAGGTCTCGCCCCGCCCCGGGCGGCATCTGAGGACGCGAAAGAGTGGCCACATCCGTCACCTCCCAGGTCCACGCGCTCGGGCAGTCGGCAGCATGGACCTTCAGAAGTACACCCGGCGGCCGGGATACGCCATACCGCCGATTTGTGGATCTGCCGGGCCGTCAGCCTCCGGCAGCGCGTGCAGTCAGCCCGGTGGGTCCACCCGGCCGGCCGTGGCACATCTTGTACTTCTTGCCCGAGCCGCAGGGGCACTGCGCGTTGCGACCGACCTTGGCGAACGGGTCGTCCGCGGTGGTGACGGTGCCGCCCTTGACCTCGACCGCGCCGTCCTCGGTGGGCGCTGAGTAGGACAGGTTCTGCGGCTGGCGGCCGCGGTCGAGTCCCTTCGCCTTGATCTGCGGGCTGCGCACGAACGCCGCCGCTGGAGACTCGAGCTCCTCGCTGGGCGACTCCGCGGGGGCGGACGCGGCATCCACCCCGTCCGACGGGGGGATGTCCCCGATGACCCGGCGCATCGGCTCTTCGACCTCGTCCTCGGGCTCCTCGTCCTCTTCGAGCGAGACCTCGAGGTTGAACAGGAAGCCGACCGACTCCTCCTTGATGCCGTCCATCATCGTGGCGAACATGTCGAAGCCCTCGCGCTGGTATTCGACCAGGGGGTCGCGTTGGGAGTACGCACGCAGGTAGATGCCCTCGCGCAGGTAGTCCATCTCGTAGAGGTGCTCGCGCCACTTGCGGTCGAGGACCGAGAGAAGCACCCGCCGCTCGAGCTCGCGCATCACGTCCTCGCCGACCTCCTGCTCCCGGGCGTCATAGGCCGCCTGGGCGTCCTTCTGCAGGTCCTCGATCAGGTGCTCACGGTTCATGTTGGCGAGACCGCCGGCCTCCTCCTCGAGCACCTTGTAGTCGAGGGAGACCGGCCAGATCTGCTTGATGTCCGTCCACAGCTGCTCGAGGTCCCACTCCTCGGCGAACTCCTGGGTCGCGGCGGTGACCACACCGGTGACGACGTCGTCGATGAAGGTGCGGACCTGGTCCTCGACGTCGGCGCCCTCGAGCACCTCGCGCCGCTCGCTGTAGATCACCTTGCGCTGGCGATCCATGACGTCGTCGTACTTGAGGACGTTCTTGCGGGACTCGAAGTTCTGCGACTCGACCTGGCCCTGCGCGTTGGCGATGGCGTTGGTGACGCGCTTGTTCTCGATCGGGACGTCGTCGGGGATCTTGAGGACCTGGAGCACGCGGTCCACCCAGTCGGACTTGAACAGCCGCATCAGCTCGTCCTGGAGCGAGAGGTAGAACCTCGACTCGCCCGGGTCGCCCTGCCGGCCGGAACGACCGCGCAGCTGGTTGTCGATGCGACGCGACTCGTGCCGCTCGGTGCCGACGACGTAGAGGCCGCCGAGGTCACGGACCTCGTCGTGCTCGGCCGCCACCTGCTCCTTGACCTTCTCGAGCGCGGCCGGCCACGCGGCTTCGTAGTCCTCGGGCGACTCGACCGGGTCGAGGCCGCGGCCGCGCAGCTCCATGTCGGCGAGGAACTCCACCGAGCCACCGAGCATGATGTCGGTGCCGCGACCGGCCATGTTGGTGGCGACCGTGACGGAGCCCTTGTGGCCGGCCATCGCGACGACCTTGGCCTCGTCGGCGTGCTGCTTGGCGTTGAGCACCGAGTGCGGGACGCCCACCTTCTTCAGCTTCGCGGACAGGTGCTCGGACTTCTCGACGGAGACGGTGCCGACGAGGATCGGCTGGCCCTTGGCGTTGCGCTCGCGGATGTCCTCGACCACGGCGTCGTACTTGGCCTCCTCGGTGCGGTAGACCAGGTCGGCGTTGTCGAAACGGGCCATCGGCATGTTGGTCGGGATCGGGACCACGCCGAGCTTGTAGATCTTGTCGAACTCCGACGCCTCGGTCATGGCCGTGCCGGTCATCCCGGAGAGCTTCTCGTAGAGACGGAAGTAGTTCTGCAGGGTGATCGTGGCGAGGGTCTGGTACTCCTCGCGGACCTGGACGCCCTCCTTGGCCTCGATGGCCTGGTGCAGGCCGTCGTTGTAGCGACGCCCGGCCAGCATCCGGCCGGTGTGCTCGTCGACGATGAGCACCTCGCCCTCCATGACGACGTACTCCTTGTCGTTGTGGAAGAGCTCCTTGGCCTTGATCGAGTTGTGGAGGAAGGAGATCAGGGGGGTGTTGACGGACTCGTAGAGGTTCTCGATGCCGAGGTGGTCCTCGACCTTGGTGATGCCGGGCTCGAGGACCGAGATCGTCCGCTTCTTCTCGTCCACCTCGTAGTCGACGTCGCGCTCGAGGGTGCGGGCGACCTTCGCGAACTCGCCGTACCACTTCACCTCGTCCTGGGTCGGACCGCTGATGATCAGCGGGGTCCGGGCCTCGTCGATCAGGATGGAGTCGACCTCGTCCACGATCGCGTAGTTGTGGCCCCGCTGGACGCACTCCTCGATCGAGCCCGCCATGTTGTCGCGCAGGTAGTCGAAGCCGAGCTCGTTGTTGGTGCCGTAGGTGATGTCGCAGGCGTACGCCACGCGTCGCTCGTCGGGGCGCATCTCGGGCAGGATCACCCCGACCGTGAGCCCGAGGAAGTGGTGGATCCGGCCCATCCACTCCGACTGGAACTTGGCCAGGTAGTCGTTGACGGTGACGACGTGGACGCCGTTGCCCTCGAGCGCGTTGAGATAGGCCGGCATGGTGGAGACGAGGGTCTTGCCCTCACCGGTCTTCATCTCGGCGATGTTGCCGAGGTGCAGCGCCGCGCCACCCATCACCTGCACGTCGAAGTGGCGCTGGCCGAGCACCCGGTTGGCGGCCTCGCGCACGGTGGCGAACGCCTCGGGCATCAGGTCGTCGAGGCTCTCGCCCTTGGCCAGCCGCTCCTTGAACTCCGTGGTCATTCCCCGGAGCTCCTCGTCGCTCATCGCGACGAAGTCGGCCTCGATGGCATTGACCGCCTTCGAGATGCCTTCGAGCTGGCGCAGGATCTTGCCCTCGCCGATGCGGAGGAGCTTGTCGAGGATGGCAGGCACTTCTGTGTTGCTCCTGGGTCGAGGGGTGCGGGCTGTGTGCTGGGTCACCCCGGGACTGGCCACTGGGGCGAACGGGCGCGCAGGGCGCCGTCGTTCATCGTAACGGGCGAGGGGTCAGTACCGTTCCTCGCGGGCAGCCGCTCCGTACCAGGGTCAGCTGCCCCCGTCCTCCGCCGGCCAGAGCTGGGCCTCGCGATCCTCCGCCGCTTCCTTCAGTTCGCCGGTGCCCATCGCGCACAGGTCGCAGGGGTAGGAGACCATGAAGCCGTCGTCGCCGACGGAGTACAGGATGTCGATGTCCTCGGGGTCGAAGGCCACCTCGTCCACGGCGTCCGCGTGTCGCCGCATCGCGGCGAGCAGCTTCCCCGACTCGCGTTCCCAGACGTAGACCATGCCCTCGGAGGTGGCCACCGCAACCCGGGAGGCGCCCCCGTCCGGGCTGATCGAGACGTGACCCAGGGTGCCCCGGGCCTGGGTCAGCGTCTGCAGCGGCTCCTCCGTGTCTGCGGCCTCCTCGGCGTCCCAGACCTTGACCGCCCGGGTGTCGCGGCCGCCGGTGACGACGTAGCGCCCGTCGGCGCTCACGTCGATGGTGCCGACGGCATCGGTGGGCCAGTCCGTGACCGGCGACAGGTCCGACGCGTTGAGGACGTGGATGCGACCCTCGGGGCCGTTGACGGTCGCGGCGAAGAGCTTGGTGCCGTCGCCGGAAAAGGCCACCCCGACCACGCGGGAGCTGCCGTCGTCGAGCGTGACCGACTTGACCACCTTCCCCGTGTCGGCGTCCCAGGCGACGAGCATGCCGTCGATGGTGCCGGCCACGATCTGGTGCTGCGCCGGGTCCGGGTTCCAGCCGACCGCATTGGAGCAGGCGCCGCCGTCGGTGGGCGCCTCCAGCGGGACCGTCTTCACCTTCTTCAGCACCGACACCTGGACCGGGACGGTGCAGTAGTAGTCCAGGACGACGGCTCGGGCGTTGTCCGGCGCGGGGTCCATGCCGCTGGCCGGGCCGCTCAGGTCGACCAGGCGAAACTTGATGCTGCGGTCGCGCGCCTCGCGGGTCACATACGCGCCGAGCGGTGAGTAGCCGAACACGTACTGGCCGTCCGGGGTGAACCGGGCACCCAGGATCCAGTCCTGGACGTACCACTCGAAATCCATCTGGGGCGGCAGTCGCCAGATCCGCACGGTGCCGTCGGCCCCGGCCGTCACCAGGTGCTCGCCGTCCTCGGAGAACGACAGGTCGCTGATCGCGCCCCGGTGCCCGCGGAAGATCCACATCGGCTGGGGCGGGTTGAGGTTGGTGCGATAGAGCTCGACGTAGCCCTCGTTGGCGGCCAGTGCGAAGACCGAGGTGTCGGCCGGGTCGGTCTCGACCTCGGTGACCCAGTCCTGGGAGGCCGCGGTCTGGGCCTGGAAGGTGCCGGTCTCGGCGTCGTAGACCGTGACGCTCTTGTCGCCGGCAACCGCGATCCGGCCGGTGACGCTCTGGTCGTTCGCGGTGCTGGCGGTCGTCAGATCGGCCACGTCGTAGATCTGGCGCCAGGAGGTTTCGTCGCCCAGGGGCGTCGGCTCGGCCTCGTGCAGCAGGTCCCAGCGCGACGCCTCGGTCTTGAGCCCGGCCGCCATGATCAGCAGCACTGGATCGTCGGGGTCGACCGAGCTCCCGGTGCCGGTGAAGCTGAGCAAGCCGCTGAAGACGGTCTGGGGACTGTCGAGATAGCTCACCAGCGGCGTGCTCTTGATCTGCTGACCGGTCGCCACGCTCCAGACGCTCGCCCGGGACGTCTCGCCGCGGACCAGTGCCGCGACGTAGTTGCCGGTCGGGTCGATCGCGGCGGCGTCGATCGAACGGCCCAGGCGCGGCAGCGCTTGGGTCCGGTTCTGCGCGACCTCCCACACCAGCGCATGGCCGCCGAAGTCATAGACGAGCACCTGGTCGCGCGTGCCGCCGCCGGCCACCGCCACCGAACCGTTCGTCACTGCGCCCTGGTCGAGCTGCTGCACCGCGCCGGAGGCGACGTCGACCGACGAGACGCCCGAAGCGGTCTCCAGCACGATGAACGCGTCAGAGGCCGCGGTCTCCGCAGCGAACACCTGACCCTCGCTGACCTGCTGGTCGATCCTCGGTTCCTCCGCCACCCGCACCGGGTCGGACGACGTCACGTCCCATACCAGCACCCGGCCGTCCCGGGTGACCGCGGCGATGGCGCCGTCGCCGACGAACGACGCCAGCACCGCTGGGCTCTCGAGGTCGAGGATCACGTCGGCGTCGGCGGCGTCGAGCGCGCGCCGGTAGGCGTCCTCGTAGCGCGGGTCGTCATCGCTGAACTCCAGGCCCTTCGCCTCGCGCAATGCACGAGCCGGGTCGCTGCCCAGCTCGCCGTTCACGTCCGAGAGCACACGGTTGAGCCGCGCCTCCTCCCGCCTCTCGTCCGCCTCCCTCGCCGCCTTGTCCGCGTCGGCCTTGCTGTCCCGCGCGTTCTGCAGCGAGACGAACGTGAAACCGGCCAGCGCGATGCACGCCACCAGGAGCAGCGCCATCGCCGCGACCAGGGCCCGGGCCTTGCGGAGCCGGGCCTTGGTCTCGCGGGTCTCCTGCTCCACCCGCTCCTTCTCGACGAGCAGCTCGGCCTGCTGGCGCCGGGCGTCCGCCTCGGCCAGGAACCGGCGCCGCCAGTCCAGCACCGCTAGCGCCAGCACGTCGTGGAAGATCTCGTAGCGGGGCTCAGCGTGGGGGTCGTCGAGCGGCGGCGGTACGTCGCGCAGGATCCGCTGATCCCCCTCGGCCAGCCGGTGCAGAAGGCTCGCCACCTGGGCCGGGTCGCGGCCGCTGAACTCGGCCAGGTCGCTGGGCCGGTGCGCGATCTTGGAACCGGAAGGCGTGACGAGGTGCCCGAAGGCATCGGCCAGCACGGCCATCTCCGGCGGCGAGAACTCGCGCATCACTCGGTTCAGGTGCTGCCGGACGATCTCCTGGGCCCCACCCAGCTCCCGAAGCGTGGACAGCCGCAGCAGCGAGGACTGCCGAGCTGCCTCCTCGTCCCACAACCTCGTCAGGACGAGCTGGAGGTACGGCGCCTCGATCCGCAGCGCGGACTGGTGGTCGTCGAGCGCACCTGGCTCGGTCTTGTCCTGCGAGGAGTCGACCTGGACCCGGCCGGTCCGGACCTGGGTGAGCAGCTCCTGGACCAGGCCGTCCTCGATCCCCACCTGCTCGGCCTCCGGCCGATCGGCGTTGTAGTGGTCGAGGGGCTTGCGGATGGCGGCCTCCGCGGCCGCCGCGTCGAGGTGCTCCAGCCGCAGGGTGTTGTCGAACACCGCCGGGATGTCGGCCTCGAACTCATCGAGCAGGGCCAGCGCGTCCTCACGCAAGGAGATCAGGATGTTGACCCGGCTCCCGCGCTCGGTCAGCTGCTCGAACAGCTCCGCGAACTCCTCGGCCCGCGATCGGTGGTAGAGGAAGAACTCCTCGAACTGGTCGAGGATCAGCAGCAGGTCGACCGTGCGCGAGGACCGGAGCTCCAGGATCTCGTCGACGACGTCCCGGCCGGTTCCCTCCACGACCGGCGTCGCGCCGGGCATCGTCGCGAAGGCCTCGCGGACCGCGGCGAGGAGGGCGGCGTTCGGGTCGTCGCGCCACTCCTTGAGGTAGGCGACCACCGTCTCGACGGCACCGAAGCGGTCGAAGCGCAGCTTGTTCTCGTCGCGGATCTGCCGGACCACCCCAGCCTGCAGCACCGAGCTCTTGCCGACCCCGCTGGGCCCGTAGAGCACTCCGAACCGGCGCGCCTTCGCGGTGTTGACGATCAGGCGTACCTCGGCCTCACGGCCGAAGAAGAGATCGGAGTCCGCCTCGGTGTAGGGCATCAGCCCCCGGTACGGCGAGTCCCGCAGGCCGGCCGGCGCCTCCGGCGAGGTGGGCGCCTCCGTCACGGCACCAGGCCCCGCGACGGGCTCTGGGTGAGCTCCTGGGCCAGGGCCGCCGCGAACGCCGCGAGGTCGAGCTCGAAGATCTCGACGTCTCGCGCCTTCCAGGCGTTCACCTCGTTCTTGTCGGGATCCTTCTCGACGGCCCAGGAGGTGTTCTCCCGGATGTGCTCCTTCCAGATCCGGTGCAACATCGCGCGCAGGTTCCAGTCCCGCAGGCTGTAGCCGAGGAAGAGGTAGTGACAGGCCTGCATGCGCGTGGAGACGGCCACCGGGAGGTTCGCCATCACGTCAGCGGCCATCGACTCGATGTAGTCGTCCTCGGTGATGACGTAGCTGTCCTGGATGAGCGATGCCGTCACCGCCCCGCGCCAGACCGCGCCGTGGAGCTTGAGGACGACCGACCTCTCGCGCAGGTCGACGCCCTGGTACTTCGCACCGAGCTTGACCAAGGTGGCCTTGCCCGAGGGATCGGTGTGCAGGAACTTGCCGACCCTCTTCCCGGTCGCGATGTAGGTGAGCACGTCGAACTGCTCACCGTGCTCGACGAGCGCGCGCTCCAGCGCGTCGTCGTAGTTGGTCGTGACGAAGAGCGGGTACTCCCGCAGCTGCGGGTCGGCGTTCGTGCGCACGTACTCGGGCATCGCAGCGAGCACCTGGTGGACCGGGGTCGGTGCGAAGTCGTGGTCGAACAGCCGGTGCAGCTCTGCGTAGAGGGGAGCGGTGCCCAGCCGCGAGAACCAGGCCTGGGCCACCTTGAGCAGCTCCAGCTCGTCGCCCTCCCGCATGTCGTAGCGCCGCTTGCTCACGAGGTAGCCGGCCAGCTCGGCTGCATCCGGAAGTCGGACCCCGGGCTCGAAGGGCTTGGTCCGGTCGACGCCGACGGTGTTCACCCCGGCGCCCAGGAACGGCGTCAGCCGGCCGGCCTCGAGCTCCATCGCCAGGTCGGAGTACCAGACCTCGTCCGGCTCGTTCATCGGTGGTCCTTCCTACATCTTCCCGCGGAACGTGGCCGGCACGCGCTCGAACTGCGGGTCGAGGACGTCGATGAGGTCGATCAGGGCGTGCTGCAGCTCGGTGATGCGGGGTGGGAGATCGGGGGATTCCTTGGCCAGCGTGCCGATCCCGTCCTCCAGCGTCTCGAACCAGTCCGCGAACTTCGGGTCACTGAGCTGCTCGACGAAGTCGGCGTACCCCCGGCACTCCCAGCGGGGCACGTCCCCGATCGGGGTCGGCACCGGGACCAGCATCAGCTCCCCCACCGCACGTTGCTCACCGCGGAACAGCCGCAGCGGCCGATCCTCGATCTGCTCGCTGCTGGCCATCCGGTCCCGGACGTGCTCGAGCTTCTCGACGATCACCCGGTTGTTCTCGCGGCTGCGCGGGTCGACGTACTGCGCCTCGCGGCGGATGATCTCGACCCACGCGAGGTACTGACCGAACAGGTAGCAGGTGTTGCGGACGGCGTACTCGCGCTCCTGGGGGGTGGCCTCGTCGGCAGTGAGGAAGCGGCCGAGGAAGTCCTGCTTGGCGATGTTGTAGAGCCGGCTCTGCAGGTTGTACGCCGCCTGCAGCAGCGGTTCCCGGAAGCGCGTCGCGAGGTCCTCGGCCCGCTCGAGACGCACCTTCTGGGACTGGCGGAGCGTGAACACGGCGGCCAGGAAGACACCGAGGCCGGTCGTCAGGATGGTGACAACGGCGCTCACCCAGCCGTCCAATGCGCCTCCCCACGCCCGTGCTCGGTCGGCGCCGGCCCGGTCCAGCGCTTCTGGTCCGCCCATTGTCGGTGGCCCGTCTGGGGCTCGATACCACCTGATCGGGCCATCTACCCAAGTTTCATGTGTATCAGTCTTGACATGAATATCGATATTGGTGTCAACTTCGACCAACATGAAAACGACACGGACCTACACGATGGGCGCGCGAGCCCAGTCCGTCGAGGACACCCGGACCCGGATCCGCGAGGCCCTCTTCGAGCTCGGCACAACGCGCGTCCTCTCAGACATCTCCCTCGAGGACGTGGCCCACGAGGCGGGCGTCAGCGTCCAGACGGTGCTGCGTCACTTTGGTAGCAGGGCCGCCCTGATCGAGTCGAACATCGAGTACGCCATCGACCGGGTGGTGCGCGAGCGGGTCGCCCCCGAGGGCGACGTCGACACGGCTCTCGCCGTCCTGATCGACCACTACGAGCTCCGGGGCGACACCGTCATGCTCATGCTGGCGCAGGAGTCCGCCGATGAGCAGGTCCACCGGCTGACCGAGAACGGGCGGCGGATGCACCGCGACTGGGTGCGGTCGACCTTCGCCCCCGTCGTGGCCGATCGCGAGGACCTCCTCGACCTCCTCGTGGTCGCCACCGACGTCTACACCTGGAAGCTGCTGCGCCGCGACCGCGCCTACTCGCGCGCCACGACCGAACAGCGGATGAAGGCGCTGGTCCGTGCGGTGACCAGCGACGCAGCGAAGAACGCCGAGAGCAACGCAGAGAAGAGAGACTGAGATGGCCGACATCCTGTTCGTCACCTGGGACGGCGGCGGCAACGTGCCACCCGCCGTCGGCATCGCCGAGGAGCTCAAGGCCCGGGGTCACCGAGTCCGCTTCATGGGCCATCCGCGACAGGCGCCGTCGTTCGCCGAGCGCGGGCTCAACTTCACGGGCTTCCTCACCGCGCGTCCCTTCGACTCCACCGTGCCGGCGACGCCTCTCAAGGTCCTGGCGACCTTCGGCGACCGCGCGATGGGCGTCGACGTCGTCGGAGAGCTGGACGCACGGCCGGCCGACGTCGTCGTGGTCGACTGCCTTCTGTTCAGCGTCCTGGACGCCCTGCGCACCACCGGCCGCAGCTATGTCGCCCTCGAGCACTCCTTCGACACGTGTTGGCGCGGGATGGCGAAGGGCCCCTTCGGGTTGATGCTCCGGCTGCGCGGGCTGAAGGCGCTGGCGCTCCTCGACGGCGGCGAGCCGACGTTGGCCGCGACCATCCCCGACCTGGACTCCGGTCATGGCGACGTGGTGCACATCGGGGCGGTCGTGACGGGCATCCCTGCCACGCCGTCACGCCCGACCGTGCTGCTGAGCCTGAGCACCTTCGCGTTCAAGAGCCTCGAGGCGACCTGGCAGCGGGTCCTGGACGCCGTCGCTCCTCTGGAGGTCCGCGTGATCGCGACCACCGGTCCCGCGGTCGACCCCGGCCGGCTGCGGGTGCCGGCCAACGTTGAGCTGCGCAATTGGCTCCCCCACGGCGACGTGATGCCCGAGGTCTCCCTCCTGGTCGGGCACGGCGGCCACGCGACGACGATGGCTGCCCTCGCCCACGACCTGCCGTTGCTCGTCATCCCCATGGACCCGATGGCTGACCAGGTCTTCATCGGCAAGGCGATCCAGAAGGCGGGCGCCGGACGGACGATGGGGCGCAGGTCCTCACCGGAGAAGATCCGAGCCGCGATCGAGGAGCTCCTCGGCGATGGCCCACACCGGACCGCCGCCGCCCGGCTCGGCGCGGTGGTCCGTGCCCTGCCCGGGGCGACCACGGGCGCGGACGTCATCGAGGACGTCCTCAGCGGAGCTGCGGCGCCAGGTCGCCCCGCGGCTCGACCCTGACCGAGTCCAGTCCCAGCCAGCCCGCCAGCGCCCGCAGCTCCTCGGTCAGCTCGGCGGCCGTGTCGTCGGGGGCACCGTCCTCCGCCCAGGCGGACTTCACGACCAGCCGGCCCTCCTTGCGATCGGCCTTGAGGTCGACCCGGCCGACGATCTCGTCGCGCAGCAGGAAGGGGAGTACGTAGTAGCCGTGCACCCGCTTGTGCGCGGGGGTGTAGATCTCGATCCGGTAGTGGAAGTCGAACAGCTTCTCGCTGCGCTCGCGTAGCCACACCACCGGGTCGAAGGGGCTCAGGAACGCCCGGGCGTCGACCTTGCGCGGGCGGCGGGCGTCCCGGTGCAGGTACGCCGGCCGGCGCCAGCCCTCGATCTGCACCGGCAGCAGCTCGCCCTCCTCGACGAGCACTGCGGCCGCTGCCTTCACGTCTTCGGTCGGCATCCGATAGTAGTCGGCCAGGCAGCGGAGCGTGGCGACGCCGTGGGAGGCCGCTGCGCGGCGAACGAGCTCGAGGTCCGCCTCGGCCTTGCTGGGCGTGGGCAGGGCAAGCACGTCGGCCGGGATCACGCGCTCCGGCACGTCGTAGATCACCTCGAACTGGCTGTTGCGCCCCGCCACGGCCAGCTCACCGGCCATGTAGAGGAAGTCGAGGGCCTTCTTGGCCTCGGACCAGTTCCAGCCCCAGTGCTTCTTGTCGCGTGGCGCACCGTCGTCGAGCTCGCGGGCGGTGCTCGGCCCGCGTGCGGCGATCTCGGCGAGCAGCCGTTCGGCGATGTCGTCGTCGACGTCCTGCCACCACTTGCCCCGCAGGGCGCGGAACGACGCCATCCGGTGCTGCATCACCGGCCACAGCTCGACCGGCATCAGCGCCTGCACGTGCGCCCAGTACTCGACCAGCCGCCGGGGCTTCTGCCCCGACGCTCGGGTGAGCAGCGCCGGGTCGTAGGAGCCCATCCGCGAGAACAGCGGCATGTAGTGCGCCCGTTGGAGCACGTTGACCGAGTCGACCTGGAGCACGCCGGTCCGCTGAAGGGTGCGCGCGACGGTGCGCATCGTGGGCGTCGTGTGCCGCGGGTCGAGGAACCCCTGGGCGGCGAGCGCGATCCGGCGCGCCTGGGCGCGCGAGAGCGTGTCCGTCACGCGCCGAACTCAACCACGAGGCACCGACAGCTGGTTGGGCGGTGAGCCTGGGCCCGTTCGGCGCACGGCAACGGGCCCTAGCTCACCGCCGCCGAGCCCGGGGAGCGATGGGCGCGCGGACACCACGCCAGCCCGAAGGTGGCCACCCCGTCACGGGGTCAGGGCAGGTCGAGCAGCTTCTCTTTCACGGCGTACATGACCGCTTCCATCCGCGAGTGCAGCTGCAGCTTCTCGAGGATGTTGCGGACGTGGTTCTTGACCGTGTTTTCGGAGATGAACAGGTCGCGGGCGATCTCGCGGTTGTTCATGCCCTTGGCGACCAGGCGCAGCACCTCGAGCTCGCGGTCGGTGAGCCGCAGTCCCGGCACGTGCTCGCGCTCAGGGCGAGACATCTGCTTGAACTCGTCGATCAGCTTGACCGCCATCGACGGGCTGATCAGCGACTGGCCGTCGGCGACCACGCGGATCGCCTGGGCGACCTCCTCGATGGAGGAGTCCTTGAGCAGGTAGCCGGAGGCCCCGCTCTTGACCGCCTCGTAGAGGTCGGCCTCCTCGTCGGAGACGGTGAGGATGATGATCTTGGCCGAGGGGACCGCTTCCTTGATGGCCAGGCAGGCCTCGATGCCGGAGCGCTTCGGCATCCGGATGTCCAGGAGGACGACGTCCGGAGCGGCGGTGGCCGCCAGACTGGTCCCCTCCAGGCCGTCTCCGG
The DNA here is from genome assembly GCA_963765915.1 of uncultured Actinomycetota bacterium. Classification (GTDB taxonomy): domain Bacteria; phylum Actinomycetota; class Actinomycetes; order Propionibacteriales; family Nocardioidaceae; genus Nocardioides. Next base: position 113,763 of record CAVXYB010000011.1, read on the forward strand.
CCTCCCCAACCACCTCGACGCCGGGCTCGGCAGCGAGCAGCATCGTCAGCCCACGTCGGAAAAGTTCCTGATCGTCGACGACCAGGACCCGGATCGGCTCTGGCTCCCCATGCTTGGTGTCCGCCACCCGCGCATCATGACACGAGTGGGCGGTGCGTCGTGCACAGACGGGGGATGCCACGCCTCCGGGTCGTGGCCCACATGGGCCAACCCGAGGGGTCGCTCCCCGCTGCTCCGTCGCTGGGGCTCGCTAGTCCATCTTGAGGGAGATGACGCCATAGTCGTAGCCACGGCGCCGGTAGACGACCGAGGGCCGTTCGCTCTCTTTGTCCACGAACAGGTAGAAGTCGTGGCCGACCAGCTCCATCTCGTACAGCGCCTGGTCAAGCGTCATCGGGCTGGCTGGGTGGGTCTTCTCGCGGACCACCAGGGGACCGTCGCCGGAGACAGCGATCGGGCCCACCTGGCGCTCGGTGATCTCGGTCTCGTCTGCGGGGGCGCGTACGACGGCTTCCTCGGTGCCCGCCAGGGCCTGGCCCACCGATACGGGGGCGTGCCGGCCGTGATGGACCCGGCGGCGGTCGGCGGCGCGGCGCATCTGGGCAGCCATCTTGTCGAGCGCGAGGTCGAAGGCGGCCATCTTCTCGATCGCTGCCGCCTCGGCGCGGATCACCGGTCCCTTGGAGAACGCCGTGAGCTCAACGCGTACGGCGCGGTCACGCTGGCGCGGATTCGGCTCGCAGTCGACCTCGACCTGGACCCGAATGATCCGGTGGTCGTGCTTCTCGAGCCGGACGAGCTTCTCCTCGACGTGGCTGCGATACCTGTCGGTGATCTCGCAGTGTCGACCAGTGACCACTACTTCCATGTGAACCTCCCGTTGACGCAGGCGTGTCGGTTGGTCAGGAAGACCGCCTGAGAACGAGAAGAACCCGGGGAGTCCCCCGGGTTCCTTGTCCTCGGGTGGGCTCCATGCAACGACGGTAGTCGGCCTCGGCAGGGCACGGAAGGGACGAACGGCTCCTTTCAGGAAGTCATCAGGGATTCGGGACCCGACGCTGGGTCGCGGCCACGACAGCCACCCGAACCACCTCGAGACCGACGGCCTCGAGGGCCCGCTGCGCCTCACGTGCCGTCGAGCCGGTGGTCAGCACGTCGTCGCAGACCACGACCTGAGCGCGGCCGAGGCGCCGGCCCAGTCGGCGTACGCCGGAGCCCGGGCAGTGCATCGAGCCGGCGAGGTTCGCGGCTCGCGCGGCCGCATCAAGGCCGGCCTGGTCGACCACGCCGGGACGCAACCGGAGCAGTCGCCGCGCCTCCACGTGGCGCCCCCTCAGCATCGCCGCTGCCCCCCGCGTGATTGCGTGGGTGGGGTCGTGGCCGCGGGCCCGTACCGTGCTGCTCCGCGACGGGACCGGCACGAGCACCACCGGCACCTCGACCTCGAGCTCGGTGGCCACCGCCAGTGCGAGTCGCCCCGCCAGCGGTCGGGCCAGCGAGAGCAGACCCCGCTCCTTGAGCCCCAGCACCATGGCCCGCAGGGTCCCGTCGTACGGACCCGCCGCCCACGGCTCCACGAGCCCACCGGGCACCGGCGTCGGCCACGCCGGCGCCGCGCCCATCGGCAGCTCGTCGGCGCACATCGGGCACAGCAACCGCCCCGGCCGGCCACACCCCACGCACGCCCCACCGAGCAACAGGTCGAGCGCCCCGTCCCGCACCGTCTCGCTCATGTACCCATGCCAGCCAGCCGCACCGAGACCGGCACTGATTCAGCCGGGTCCTGTGGAGGAACGCTCCTGGGGCAGCCGTTGTGGACGGATTGGCGGCATCCCGACAGGCCAGTGTTGGGCCTCCGCCGGGCCTGTCAATCGTCATCACCAGGCCATCGCCTGCATCGCGGCAACCGGAAGCCGGCCGACCGCCTGTCTGACAGGCCCGGCGAAGGCCGAAAAGACGGCTGGCTATCGGGATGCCGCAGCCATGCGGCTGCGGCATGACGTCATACGGATGGAGCACCCGTCTGCTCCATCCGTATGACCTCACGCGCCAGACCCAACCAACCTCAGCCTACGTAGCCCAGACTGGTCACCCGCGTATCGATCTCGATCGAGTTGGCCCGCGGCCCAGCGACATCCACCAACGCTCCCGGGGCCCCGTCGACTCCCGGGATGAACGCGTAGCCACTCTCGTCGGGGTCCGGGGTGCCGACCAGGCTGAGAACCTCCCTGTCGAGGATGTTGGAGACGGCGTCCGCCCCGGTGGGAGCGCCGTCGACGGTGGCGGTGCGGACCTGGAACAGCGACCTGGTGACCGGCTGCAGCACGGTGATGCTGGTCGGCGTCTGCCAGGCGATGTCCCGGATCTGCCCGTCAAGGTCGTCGGAGGCGATCACGGTGACGGCGGGCAAGGCTCTGTCCACGCGGCCGTCACCGCTGGTCAGGATCCGACTCACCACGACGGCGTCGTTCTGGCCGTCCGTGCGGAGCACAGCGACGAGTCGTGAGCCGTCGCGGGACACGAGGAAGTCCTTGACGTCTTCTCCGCTGATGCCGGAGATGTCGAGGACATGCATCTTGTCGCCCTGGAGGTACCGCACCACCGATCCGGTGGCGCGTCGGTCCACCACCCACAGCCGGCCACTGAAGTCCCAGGCCGGGTCGAGCAGGTCTTCACCGTCGGTGATCAGCGGGGTGACCGTCTCGCCGGTGTCCCTCAACGGCCCGTCCAGCAGCGAGGTGCCGGACGCGGTCACTCCGGCGACCCGGTCCAGCCGCAGGTCCGGCGACGCAGTGCGCAGGCCGTAGTCGGATCGCCCGAACGGGCCGTCGACCGGTTCGAGGTTCTGCGGGCTGCCGCCGACCAGCATGCCGTCGAGCAGGCCGAAGAGCATGGTGCTCGAACCGGCGACGTACGGCGCGTACTCGTGGCCGTGGTCGATGGCGAACTCGGTCTCGCCTTCGGGCAGCTGGACCGGTCGGCCCCCGATGGTGACCCGGAACCGCTCGATCGAGGGGTCCTGGCGCAGCGTCCAGGCCAGCTGCGACACCAGCAGCTCGGCCTCCGCGGGCGCGGGCATGGCGTCGTCGGCGATATCGCTGGTCAGCTCGACCTGGGCCAGGCCGCCCGCCGAGACGGGCACCGACACCAGGGATCGCAGATGTTGCGGGAGGAAGTTGAGCGCGTTGTCGGCCAGCTCGGGAGACGGGCCGGTGAGCAGGCCCTTGACCAGGGTCGACGCGAACTGCCGGCCACGCGGCGCGAAGACCGGCTCGGGGACCAGCAGCGTGCCCGACGGGTCGAAGAAGTAGAGCGAGACCTGCCGGAACCGCTGCTCGAACCACGACTGCGGAACGATCAGCCAGTTCGGTGGCTCCGAGATCCGCCACTGGCCGTCCTCGAGCTCCATCGGGAAGGGAATGACGGACTCCTCGGCCGACAGCGGTCCGAGCCACGCGCCCCGGGCGTCGGTGCGGGCGGCGTTGCTGAGCTCCGCTTCCACCACGTTGCCGCCTCGCGGCGTGGTCACCCCTGCGTAGATGATCGTCCCGGTCGGCTGCCAGCTGGTCCGCGCGTCCTGGGTCAGGAACTCGCGCGCGACCGAGGTCGTGATGGCCGGCGTCGCCGTCATGGCCTCGAGGAACCCCCGGACGATCTCCTCGGGCGTGTCGTCCTTCCCCGGCCGGCGCGGGTTGATGTTGACCGCGCCGTCGTCACGCCGCGAGGCGTTGGTGGTCGTCTCCACCACCGGTCCGCTCTCGGGCATGCTCACGCCGCAGCCGCTCGCGAGCAGGGCTGCGACGGACACCAGGGCCAGGGTGGTACGGCGGGTCATCGGACCGGCTCCGGCGCGTCCTCGGGCACCAGCGGCAGCGGGCTCTGCCGCAACGTGCCGCCGACCCGGCGTGGCAGGGTGAGCCGGAACTGCGAGCCCTCCCCCGGTCGGCCCCAGGCCTGCAGCCAGCCGCCGTGCAGGTGGGTGTCCTCCATGGAGATCGACAGGCCGAGGCCGGTGCCGCCGCTGGTCCGGGCGCGGGCGGGGTCGGCCCGCCAGAACCGGTTGAAGACCATGGCCGACTCGCCCGGCCCGAGTCCGACGCCGTAGTCGCGCACCGCGACCGCCGCGGCCTGGTCGTCGCCGGCCACCCGGAGGACGACGCGGGCGATCCCGGTTCGTCGGCCGTCGGCGTGCGCGTGGTCGATCGCGTTGGTGACCAGGTTGCGCACGACCCGCTCGACCCGGCGTACGTCGGCCTCGGCCAGGCACGGGTGGTCGGGAGCCTGCACCTCGAGGCGGACCCTGCGCTGCTCCGCGAGCGGGCGGGTCGCCTCGACCACCCGGTGTGCAACGTCGATAAGGTTGACGTCGTCGGTCTCCAGGACCGCGGCTCCGGCGTCGAACCGGCTGATCTCGAGCAGGTCGACCAGGAGGGTCTCGAAGCGGTCGAGCTCGACCTGGAGCAGCTCGGCGGCGCGGGCGGTCGCCGGGTCGAAGCCCTGCCGCGCGTCGTGCAGCACGTCGCCTGCCATGCGCACGGTGGTGAGTGGGGTACGCAGCTCGTGGGAGACGTCGGAGACAAACCGGCGCTGCACCCGGCTCAGCTCCTCGAGCTGCCGGATCTGGCGCTGCAGGTTCGAGGCCATCTGGTTGAACGACGTCGCCAGGCGGGCCACGTCGTCCTCGCCGGAGACCCGGAGTCGCTCCTGGAGGCGGCCGGCGGCGAGCCGCTCGGCGACCCGGCGCGCCATCCGCACCGGCGTGACCACCTGTCGGGCCACCAGCCACGTGACGCCGGCGATGAGGACCAGCAACAGACCGCCCGCGGTCAGCAGCGCCCGGGTGACCAGGCCCATCGTCTGCTGCTGCTCGTCGAGCGGGAACAGGAAGTAGATCGTGTAGATGCTGCCGTCGGCCGGCAGCTGGACCTGGGAGCCGACGGCGATGCCCGGCTCGCGGCTGGTCACGTTCTCGTCGTCGTCGGTGGTCCCAATCGTGGTGTACGTCCACGCCGTGGTGGCGCCCGGCTCCTGGAAGTGCTCCTCCAGCGACACCGGGACGCTGGCCAGGTCGAAGTGGCCGCTCGACTCGGTGCCGCCGTCCGCGATGCGGACCCCTTCACCGGCCGGGCCCGCCACCACGACGCCGTACCCCCGCGTGGTGCCGCGCGCGGTGATCAGGTCGACCAGGTCGCGCCGCTGCACGGACGCGTCGGCGTCCGCCCCCGACGCGGACTCGAGTCGGTCGTTGGCCTCCTGCACCTCGTCGGCAACCTCGCCCGTGACCGCGTCGACGCGTTGGTCGAGCAGGCCGTCGCGGGTCTGCTGGAGCAGCAGCCAGCCGACCCCGGCAATGACGAACGCCGTGAGCAGCACCGTGCTGGCCACGACCCGGGCCTGGATGGAACGGCGCCAGAAGGTCAGCCCGCGGCGGAGGGCCCCGGGAAGTCGGCGCGGCGCGCGGGCGCGGAGCATGGCGGCTTAGGCCGAGCCGGCCTTGTAGCCGACGCCGCGCACGGTCACGACGATGTCCGGGTTCTCCGGGTCGTGCTCGACCTTCGAGCGCAGTCGCTGCACGTGCACGTTGACCAGCCGAGTGTCGGCCGCGTGCCGGTAGCCCCACACCTGCTCCAGCAGCACCTCGCGCGTGAAGACCTGCCAGGGCTTGCGTGCCAGGCAGACCAGGAGGTCGAACTCCAGCGGCGTGAGGTTGATCGGATCGCCGTCGCGGGCGACCGCGTGACCGGCCACGTCGATGGACAGGTCGCCGATGGTCAGCGACTCCTGGGCGGCCTGGTCGTTGCGGCGCACCCGGGCGCGGATCCGCGCCACGAGCTCCTTGGGCTTGAACGGCTTGACCACGTAGTCGTCCGCGCCCGACTCGAGCCCCACCACGACATCGATGGTGTCGCCCTTAGCGGTGAGCATGACGATCGGTACGCCGGACTCGGCGCGGATCTCCTTGCACACGTCGATGCCGTCCTTGCCCGGCAGCATCAGGTCGAGCAGCACCACGTCGGGCCGGTAGTCGTGGAACGCCTCCAGCGCGAGGTCTCCCCGGGTCACGACCCGGCCGTCGAAACCCTCCTGGCGGAGCACGATCGTGAGCATCTCGGCGAGCGAGGCGTCGTCGTCGACGACGAGGACACGCCCCTTGGGTGCGAGGTCCGGGTGGGGACCCGCGTGCTCAACCATGCGTCAAGTCTGCCCCACCGGCGGGTGGGGCAGGCTCAACTGCGGCTCCGTCGGCTCTCAGTAGCGGTACTGCTCGGACTTGTACGGGCCGGCCACGTCGACGCCGAGGTAGCTGGCCTGCTCGTCGGTGAGCTGGGTGAGCTTCACGCCGAGGGCGCCCAGGTGCAGCCGCGCAACCTCCTCGTCGAGGTGCTTGGGGAGCACGTACACGCCGACCGGGTAGTCCTCGGGCTTGGTGAAGATCTCGATCTGCGCGAGCACCTGGTTGGTGAACGAGTTCGACATCACGAACGACGGATGGCCGGTCGCGTTGCCGAGGTTCATCAGGCGGCCCTCGGAGAGCACGATGATCGCGTTGCCGTTGGGGAAGGTCCAGACGTCGACCTGGGGCTTGACGTTCTTGCGCAGCGCAACGCCGTCGGCCTCGAGGCCGGCCATGTCGATCTCGTTGTCGAAGTGGCCGATGTTGCCGAGGATCGCGTTGTGCCTCATCCGCTTCATCTGCTCGACCGAGACGACATCCTTGTTGCCGGTCGCGGTGATGACGATGTCGGCGACGTCGAGGACGTTGTCGAGGGTGTCCACCTGGTAGCCGTCCATCGCGGCCTGCAGCGCGCAGATCGGGTCGATCTCGGTCACGATGACGCGGGCGCCCTGGCCGCGCAGTGACTCGGCGCAGCCCTTGCCGACGTCGCCGTACCCGCAGACGACCGCGACCTTGCCGCCGATGAGGACGTCGGTGGCGCGGTTGATGCCGTCGATCAGCGAGTGGCGGCAGCCGTACTTGTTGTCGAACTTGGACTTGGTGACCGAGTCGTTGACGTTGATGGCGGGGAAGAGCAGCGAGCCTTCCTTCATCATGTCGTAGAGGCGCAGCACGCCGGTGGTGGTCTCCTCGGTGACGCCCTTGATCTCACCCGCGATCGGGGTCCAGCGCTCCTTGGTCTCCGCGAGCGATGCCGCGAGCACCTCGAAGATGACCTTCTGCTCGTGGCTCGTGGCCGTGGCGGGGTCGGGCGCGACGCCGGTCTTCTCCATCTCGACGCCGAGGTGGACCAGCAGCGTGGCGTCGCCACCGTCGTCGAGGATCATGTTCGCGAACGTGCCCTCGGGCCACCTCAGGATCTGCTGGGTGCACCACCAGTACTCCTCCAGGGTCTCGCCCTTCCAGGCGAAGACCGGGATCCCGGCGGGCGCGTCGACCGTGCCCTCGGGTCCGACCGCCACGGCCGCCGCGGCGTGGTCCTGGGTGGAGAAGATGTTGCAGGACGCCCAGCGCACCTCGGCGCCGAGCGCCACCAGGGTCTCGATGAGGACCGCGGTCTGGATCGTCATGTGGAGCGAGCCCGCGATCCGGGCACCCGCCAGCGGCTTCGAGTCGCCGTAGCGCTCGCGCATCGCCATCAGGCCGGGCATCTCGTGCTCGGCGAGGGCGATCTCGGTGCGGCCGAAGTCGGCCAGTGAAAGGTCGGCGACCTTGAAGTCCATGCGTGTGCTCCTGTGGGGCTGGTCCTGACAAGCGACAGCACGAGGTTAGGACCGTGCGGACCCGTTCACAGAATCCTCGACGCACGCTGAGTGCTGCTGCTCTCAGTGGCCGGCGGAGGACGGAGGTGGCACGGGTCGCTCGTCGGGCACGTAGTCGTCGCGATAGATGTCTGGCTCGAGGTACATCGCCGTCGCGAGGGGTTCCGCGGCCCGTACGGCGCGCTCGGCCGCGTTGATCGTCGCGGCCACCTCGGCGGCCGAGCTCGTGGCACTCACCCCGATCTTGGCGGCGACCAGCAGCTCGTCGGGGCCGAGGTGAAGGGTCTTCATGTGGATGATCCGCTCCACGCCAGGCGTGGAGGTCAGCGCGGCCACGACCGCGTCCTGCGACTCGGGACTGGCGGCCTCGCCGAGCAGGAGGCTCTTGGTCTCGACCGCGAGGATGATCGCCACGCTGACCAGCAACAGGCCGATGGCTGCGGTGCCGGCCACGTCCCAGTAGTGGTTGCCGGTGATCAGGCTCATCCCGACGCCGACGAGGGCGAAGGCCAGGCCGAGCAGGGCGGCCACGTCCTCGAGCAGGATGACGGGCAGCTCGGGCGACTTCGCGCGGCGGATGAATCGCGCGAACGACGCGTCGCCACGGACCTTGTTGGTCTCGATGATCGCGGTGCGCAGGGAGAAGCTCTCCATGATGATGGCGGCGACGAGCACGCCCACGGGGACGAAGGACTTCCAGCCGCCGACCTCCTCGAAGTGGCCGGAATGGATCTCGTCGTACTTGTGGTAAGCCTCGTAGAGCGCGAACAGGCCGCCGACCGAGAACAGCACGATCGCCACCAGGAAGCTGTAGATGTATCGCTCCCGGCCGTAGCCGAACGGGTGCTCGGGAGTGGCCGACCGCTTGGCCCGCTTGCCGCCCAGCAGGAGCAGCAGCTGGTTGCCCGCGTCGGCGCACGAGTGGATCGCCTCGGCCAGCATCGAGGAGTTGCGGGCCAGCGCGAACGCGACGAACTTGGTCACCGCGATGCCGGTGTTGGCCAGCAGTGCCGCGACCACGGCACGGGTACCTCCGTCGCCTGCCATGCGCGGAAGGCTACCGAGCGGCGACAGACTCCTCGGCCGCGGCCTCCTCCACGGCGTCGGCGATCTGCTCGGCGTGCGCGGGCGCGTCGGCGAGCTGGACGGCCTGCTGAACGTGGTGCTCGGCGTAGCCGAACGGGTCGACCGCATGGGTCAGGAGCCTTGACACCGGAGACCAGGCGAGCAGCAGTGCCAGCCCCGCCGCGGCCAGCGTCGTGAGCACCAGCGAAGTGGCCGCGTGGTCGGAGGCCCAGCCCATGTAGCCGGCGTACTCGGCTCCCTTGATGACGAAGCCGTGGAAGAGGTAGACGACGAGGGTGGCCGCCCCCATCCGGGTGAACCAGCCGCTCAACCTCGGGACCAGGGCCAGGAACGACCAGGCTCCGAGAACGCCGATCAGGAGCAGGACGGCGCGGGTGACCAGGGCACGAGCATCGCTCACCTCGAGCTCGCCGTACTGCGACCGGTAGTAGAGCCACTCGGTCCGGGCCAGCGAGTCCGTCCACGTGGCCACGACCGCGATCACGACGAAGACGACGAGCCCGGCCTGGCGGACCCAGGGCTCACGCAGCCGCTCCAGCCGCTCGGGGGTGGCGGTCAGGCCCAGCACGAAGAACGGCAGCAGCCCCAACACGCGCGCCAGGTCGAGGGTGTCCCCGGCGTAGAGCCCCGCGACGAGGCTGATCGCGACCGCGGTCGCTATCGCCACCGCCGTGGGCAGCGCGGTGAAGACCGGGGTGGCGAGTCGCCAGAAGAACAGCGCGGCGAGGTACCACATCGGCCAGTGCGGGTCGCTGAACAGGTCCTCGAGCCGCTCGCCGCCGACGTGGACGCGGAACAGTGCGAGGGCGCACTCGAAGATCACGTACGGCACGACGACGGTGCTCACCAGCTGCCAGAGCCGGCGGGGCGCCCACGAGAAGGAGCGAGACAGATAGCCGGTGACGAAGACGAACGCCGGGATGTGCCACGCGTAGAGGAAGTCGTAGAGGTGGTCGTTCAGCACGGTGTGCGGCAGCAGCGTCCACGCGTGACCCACGACGACGAGCAGCACCAGCGCCATCTTGGCGTTGTCGAACCACGGATCGCGCGCCTGTGGGGCAGGCGTCGGAACAGGGGAACTGGCGGCCACGCGGGTCCCCTACCCCAACGAGTGGCTCCCGACACCTCTGGATCGAGGTGAGACCAGGGTCACTCCTCCACGAGGCCGACGCGCAGGTACTCGGCGGCGTACGTCCCCGACAGCAGCAGGGAGGCATACCGGGCCACTTCGCTCGGCGCGTCGGCGTCGACCGTCTCCACGCGTACGCCCCGGCTGCTGGCGGCGGCAAGAAGCCGACCGCGCTGCTCACGGACCAGCGGCTCCTCGGTGCCGTCGTCGAGGATCAGCAGCATCGGCCGCCGTTCCGGTGTCGCATCGGTGAACGGGTCATCGAAGACGTCGCGTTCGCGGGCGGCCTCGATGACCGGGAGCAGGTGCTCGGCGTCTCCGGCCAGGGCGGTCCGGCCGCTGGCCCGGCGCACCGACTCAGCGATGCGGCGGGCGGCGCGGGCGGCGAGCACGGTGCCGCCCCAGACGAGCGGATTGCTGTCTGCCAGCGCGATGGCCAGCATCTTGGCCGGGTTGACCGCGAGGTCGCGGCTCGGTGAGCAGGAGATCGCCACGTCGTCGAGGGCCTTGGCCACCTCCTCGGCGTCCGTGTCAGGTCCGAGATCGACCCGGTCGAGGTAGGACAGCATCACCACCGCGGTGGCGAGCTGGTCTCGGGTGACCGTCGGCAGGATGGTGCTCCATCGGCCGGCGGCATGCTCGGCCACCATGGACCCGGGCGGGCAGCCGACGACGACCTGGCACCCCCGGCGGACCGCCTCGGCCACGCCGGACGCCGTGCCGGTGTCCGAGCCGTCGGGCGCGAGTACGACGACGAGGTCGAGGCTCCCGGCCCAGCCGGGGAGCGCCGCGCCGGGCCAGGCGACGAACGGCACCGGGCACCACGGCTCGAGGACGGCCCGGAGCAGGCGGGAGTCGGGGCCGGCCGCAATCACCGCCCGGGGGCGGGACAGGTCGCGAGAGCGATCGACGCCCTCGTCGATGGCCGACGCCGCCTCGCCCACCTCGCGGCGTACCCGCGAGCCCGACTCGGCCAGGGTGCGCAGCGGCAGGTCGGACACTGCCAGCGCTGCCTCGTCGTCGAGCCGGGACTCGTCGAACCAGCTGGCCATCAGTCGGGGCGGCGGGCTTCGTCGACCAGGAGGACCGGGATGTCGTCGCGGACGGGGTAGGCCAGTCCGCAGGACTGGCACACCAGCTCGCCGCCCTCCGGGGTCTGCACCGGCTCGAGGTCGCCGTGGCAGTCAGGGCACACGATGATCGCCAGCAACTCGTCGGAGAGGTTGAGCGCCATGGCCGGGAGCCTAGTGCCCCGCGGCCTCAGCTCGGCGGCGAGTCGTCGTGGGTGAGGACCCTCAGGTGGCCGCGGCGCATCGTCTCGCGGGAGCCGTGCTCGGTGACGGGCGGAGCGGTGGTCGCCTGGATCGGGCGGGCGGCCTCGCGGACCGCGTTGGCCAGGGCGAGCAGGTCGTCCTCGGAGGGGCCACGAGGGGCCAGGTCGGACACGAGCCGGAGCACCTCCCAGCCACGGGGAGCGGAGAGCCGCTCGGCGTGCACCTCGCAAAGGTCGTAGGCGTGCGGCTCGGCGTAGGTAGCCAGCGGACCGAGGACGGCGGTCTGGTCGGCGTACACGTAGGTGAGCGTGGTGACCGCGGAACGGTCGCACGCAGTGCGCGAGCAGCGCCGGGCAGAACTCACTCGTTGAACGTACCCCCGGGCAGGAGTCGCGCCGTTGAGCCACGCGGCGGCACCCCCGTCTAGGACGTGTCTCCCAATCGCTGGTGGATTGGGAGACACGCCCTAGGCTCCCCACGTGGAGACGCCGCAGGCCCGGCCGTCGGGACGGCGGGACCGGCGCGGGCGCGGGATGCGCGGGCCGGGCGTGGTCCCGCGACACGCGGGCCACCCGGAGCTGCCGACCAAGCGGGAGCGGTTCGACGACCTCGCGCTGGGGATCGTGACCAGCGTCGACCGGCGGTGGCAGGACGAGCTCGGGCTGGTCGAGTACGCCGTCGAGGACGCCCCGCAGCTCCCCGACGACTGGGAGACCGACCACGTGCCGCTCTCCTCACTGATCCGGGGCAGCGGCGCCACGCCGACCCGGCTGGTGCTGTTCCGTCGCCCGATCGAGCACCGCGCCGAGACGCGGGCCGACCTGGAGGCGTTGCTTCTCACCATCGTGGTCGAGCAGGTCGCGGAGCTGTTGGGCATCGACCCCGAGAAGGTCGACCCCCGCTACGAAGGCGAACCGTGATGGGTCTGTGGCCGTTCGGGCGCAAGGAGACCGAGGACAAGAACGTCGACCGGCTGCTCGCCGAGGCCAGGGCCGCCAGCCCGCCGTCCGTGTCGTTCGGCGACCCCGAGCCGGCGTCGGTCGCCCAGGCCGGGGACGGCGGGTTCCGCCTGCCGGTCGACGACGTCTTCATGATCACCGGTCGCGGCGCGGTCGTGACCGGACGCGTCGAGTCGGGCGTGGCCACGGTCGGGCAGCAGGTGCACGTCGTCCGTGGCGGCGCCGTGGTTGCGACGACCAAGATCAACGCCATCGAGCAGTTCCGCGTCGTCAAGGACACCGCCACCGTCGGTGAGAACGTCGGACTCCTGCTGGACGGCCTCGACCGCGAGCAGCTCGAGCCCGGCGACCTCATCCAGGGCTGACCCGTCAGGGCAGCCCGGGCCGTACGTCGGGCACGAGTCCGGTCAGCACCAGCTCGCGCAGCGGCACCACCGCCGTACCGGTCCCTTGGACGAGCACGGCCGCGCGGACGGTGGTGCGCTCCGGGGTGAGCACGACCAGCGCCGCATCGTCGGGCAGCGCGACGTCAGCGCCGGTGTCCGGAGCCAGCTCGACCCGCTGCGTGCCGAGCTGCTTGCCGTTTGCGGCGTACGCCGTCACCGTGGCCACGCCGACGGCGTCGGGGCCACCGAGCAGCAGCCGCTTCGGCCCGGCCGGGACCACGGCCCCTGTCGTAGAAGCGATCGGTGGCGCCGGCGCGAGCAGCGAGAGGTCGTCGGAGACGACCTGCCGCAGCGTGGTGGTCACCGGCCCGGTCGACTCGACCAGGAGCCCGGTCGCGCCGTCCTTGGTGGCCTGCTGCAGCACGTCGTCGAGCGAGACAGTCTCGGTGCTGTCGGGGGCGACCCGGACCGGGTCGACTCCCGACGGAGCAAACACGGACGTCGGGGTGATCACCTTGACCGTGACCCGCACCTCGTCGGCACCGGGGTTGGCCAGCACCAGGGTGCGCTCCCCGGAACCCGTCCCGAGCCCCAGCAGGAAGTTGCTCGTGGCCGCTGCGGGCTGGGCGGGCAGCCAGTCCTGGGCGCGGGCGCCGGAGCCGAGCTCGTCGTACCCGTCGACCACGTGCACCGCGAGACGACCGCGGCTCGTGTGCACCTGGAGCGAGAGCTCGCCGCGGCGGGGCGCCACCTGGCCGAGGTCGAGAACCTGGCTGCTGTTGCCCGGGACCGACACCCCGCGCAACGCAGGTACGTCGAGCACTCCGCTGGGCGAGCGGACCGTGATGTCGGCGATCGCCGGCCCGGCGTTCGGGTTGACGAGCTCGATCGTCGAGTTGTGTGTGGCGCCGGCGCCGACGGCGGTGAACCACTGGTCGGCCACCGGCGGCGCGCAGTCGACGGCGGCCAGCGGCGTGGCCTCGGAGCGACCCGCGAGCAGCCCGGGGGCCAGATCGTCGGTGCCGGTCACCACGACCGGGCCGGCCCCCGGCGACGCGGTCGACACCCGGCCGGTGCGCACCCGAAGCGGCCCGGCCGTCTCGCCGAGACCGACCTGGATGTCGCCCGCGACCTTCGACGCGGGATCGGCGCCGAGGGTGCTGACGCCGAGCAGGTCGGTACCGCCCGGCAGCGCACCGGGGCACACCACCGAGGATGAGGAGAGCGGTGTCTCGACAGCCGGCTCGGCGACCGGCTGCTCACGGTCTGGCCGGAGCAGCAGCAGCGCCAGCGCGCACGCCACCGGGAGCAGGAGCGCGAGGACCACGTCGGCCCCGAACCGGCGGCTCATCGCCGAACCCGATCCGTGCTCGGCGCGCAGAGCACCAGCACCGCGAGGATCGCCAGCCCCTGCAGCACGAGCAGCCCGATCCGCAGCCACGACCGCGGTCCCTCGAGGTCTCGCGCGGACAGCGGTCGGTCCACCTGCCAGGCCCGGGTGCTCCGGTCCTCCGCACTCGCCTGCACGAGGCCGCCGGTCGCATCGAGGGCGGCGGCCACCTCGCCATCAGCGGGGGCCGGCAGGACGACGTACTCGATCCCGCGCGCGGCCAGCGCGTCGACGGCATCCGGGGTGGGACGCGAGGCCAGGCCGCGCACCAGCGCGGTGAAGTCGCGGTCCTCGGCGGTGAGCGCGAGCACCTCGTCCTCACCGGTGGTCACGCCGTCGTCGCGGCGCACCGTGTAGCTCAGCCCGTCGGCCACGGAGCCGCGGACCACGAGGATCCCGTGCTCCGGGCCGAGCTCGGAGCTCTGGACCATGTACGCCGGGATGCCGCTGTCCCGGTCGCGCACGAGGTCGGCACCGCCGTCCGTCACGAACCAGGCCAGCCCGCCGAGCGGAACGGCGACCGCAGCCAGCGCGAGCACGGCAGCCCCGACGCGACGGGCACCGTGCGCCGGCTCGGGGCCGAGCGCGCCCAGCACCACCGCGGTCACCAGTGCGCCCTGCCCCACGATGACAAGGAACGCCAGGCCGGGTGTCGTCGAGACCGAAGCCAGATCGAGGGTGATCGCGCCGAGCCCCGCGGCTGCCACCGAGGCGAGCAGCGCCACGACCCAGCAGATGAGCACGGGGATCCTGGTGCGTCTGGGCACCAGGGCAAGCACGGCCAGCACCGGGAGCAGCACGCCGAGCCACCAGGGCGCGCCCAGATCGTGGAAGCGGCCCAGCGCCAGCTCGGGACCGTCCGGGGAGGGCAGCGGCAGCAGCCCTCCGTCGAGCAGCAGCCCCGCACCGGCACCGTGCAGCAGCGACGGCAGCCACCACGGCGCCAGCAGCACCGGGACGACGGCCAGCGCGACCAGCGGCGGCCCCCAGGCCGACCGGTCCCGCCCGATCCCGGGCAGCAGGCTGAACGCGAGCAGGACCACGACGACGCCGACCAGCACGGCGACCACCCAGGCCAACGGTGTGGCAGCCGCCACCAGCGCGAGCAGCAGCCCGGTGCGCCACGCCGCCCGCCAGCGGCGGTCCGCCTCCGGATCGGCGAACCCGAGCGAGGCGTGAGCCAGCCACGGCAGCAGCGCGGCGGCGACCACCGGGCCGAGCCGACCCTCGCCCCAGGCGCCGGAGACCACGGGGACCAGGGCGTACGTCGTCGCACCCCACAGGATCAGCCAGCGGTTCGCGCCCGCGGGGGTGGCCAGCCGGCCGGCCACCCGCAGGAACCGCCAGCCCCCCCACAGCGCGAACGGGACCGCGAGCACCAGGACCGCGGAGACCGCAGCCGTGGGGCTGGCTCCCAGGACGGTCGCCAGCAACGCCATCGGCAGCACGTACGGCGGCGCCGGCACCGCAGTGCCCAGGCCGAGCTCGTGCCACGACACGAGGTGCAGCGACCACCAGTCCCGCCACTGGTCGGGAGCCGGGGCGAGCCCGGGGCCGGACACGTGGCCCAGGGCGGAGCGGGCGCCGATCAGCATCGCGACCACCACCACGGCCAGCAGCACCGCCACCGGGTTGGTGAGGAACCGGGCCACGATCCCGGTGTCCTCGGCGATCTCGTCGTCCGGGATCTGGTCGAGCTGTTCGGTGCGGCGGGCCGCGAACGAGGACGGGTCGCGCTCGGCGACCGCGGCGCGGCGGCGTTCGGCCACGTCCGAGGCCTGTTGCGTCAGCGCGGTCGCGAGGTCGCCCACGGCGTCCAGCCCGTGCCGGTAGGGCAGCCAGGCCGGCGCCAGCAGCCGCTTGACCGCGTCGGGATCGGCGTCGGCCCGCCCGCGCCGGGCCCGACGGGCGGCGAGGAGGTGACGGGGGCTCGAGACGACCGAGACGTAGGCCGCGAGGTCGTCCAGGGCCTGGCCGGGCGAGCGGATCGCCACGAAGCCGACCATCCGGAGCAGCGTCCCGAGCGCGAGCCGCAGCAGCTGGAGCGGGAGCAGCCGGGAGCGGGAGTTTGCCAGCAGGGTGAACAGCGCCGCGCGCCGCTCCTGGTAATGGGTGTGCCGGCCTGTCAACGGCGTACGACGCAGGCCGCGGTGCGCGGCCTCGGCGTGGAAGACCACGGCCTGAGGCACGACCACGGTCCGGTGCCCGGCCGTCGCCGCCCGCCAGCCGAAGTCGACGTCGTTGCCGAAGATCGGCAGCTCGTCGTCGAGGCCGCCCAGCTCGTCGAGCACCCGGCGGCGCACGAGCATCCCGGCGGTGTTGACCGCGAGGACGGTGCGAGGCTCGGAGTACTGGCCCTGGTCGTACTCGCCGCGCTCGAGCCCGGTCTCCCGCCGCCCGGTCCCGGAGATGGTGACGCCGAGCTCGAGCAGCCGCTTGAGGGAGGGCCACTCGCGCAGCATCGGCCCGAGCACGTCCGCGTCCGGGTCGTCGGCTGCGCCGGCCAGCAGCGCCAGCAGCGCTTCCGGATGCGGGCTGGCGTCGTCGTGGAGCACCCAGACCCACTCGGTGGCGACGCCGACCTGGTCGAGGTGCGCCAGACCGGCCCGGAGTGCGGCGGGGAACGACGTCGACGACGGCAGTGTCACGAGGCAGTCGGCGCCCAAGGCATCCGCGAGAAGCTCAGCGCTGCCGTCCTTGCTTCCGGTGTCCACGGCGATCGCGTAGGCCACCGGTGCCAGCTGCCCGGCCAGCCCCTCCAGCACGGTCGGCAGCCAGCGGGCCCCGTCGTGGCTGACCAGCACTACGGCGACGTCCTCGCGCCCGCGCGTGGCGGGCGGCGCGTGGCGAGGATCGGCGACGGACACGATCGTTCAGACTAGGGGGGTCCGCCCAAGCCCTCGAAATGAGAGAAGCCCGGGGGTAATCGGTGGTTGAGCCCGGAGGAGCGCCAGCGACGACGGTGTCGAAACCACCGCGGGCCGGTCTGGAAGCCGGCCGTGGTGATTCAGTTCCAGCCTCGATGTGCGCGGTTTCGACAGGCTCCGTCGCTGCTCAACCACCAACGATCGAGCCGGTCGTCGTTCCTCCGGCCGCCTCGATCAGACGGCGCGCTTCTTCAGCTTGCGACGCTCCCGCTCGGAGAGCCCGCCCCAGATGCCGAACCGCTCGTCGTTCAGCAGCGCGGACTCCAGGCACTCGGTGCGAACCTCGCACGTGAGGCAGACCTTCTTGGCCTCTCGGGTGGAACCGCCCTTCTCGGGGAAGAACGCCTCGGGGTCGGTCTGTGCGCACAGCGCACGTTCTTGCCACCCCGCGTCGTCGGCGTCCTCGTCAACGAGAAAAAGTTCTCTCATGATGTTGCCCTTCGACCCTTGAATGCTGGTGCACTCAGTTCACTTGGTGGATTCGACCCAGTCGACCGACCTCGTCCCGAGACATGTGTTGAGCTCGACCCTGCTCGACCAGCGTGTCGTCTGGATTCCTGGCTGAAATCGTGAATGACACTGGTGTGATTACATGCCTGTCGTACCCCGGAAGTCAAGCCCTGGTCTGGTATGGGATCGACTGGGCCGGACCACTTGGCGCGACACCCGGCCCCGCGGCGAGAAGCCCGATGCGAGACTCTGGGGCCCATGGAGGGATCCGCGGGTGCCCGGCGCCGGCTCACCGTGCTCTCCGGAGGCATGGGTGGCGCGAGGTTCCTGCAAGGGCTCCTCCACGCGATCACGACCGGCCGGCTGCCGGGCGTCGCCGCGGACGCGGAGGTGACCGTGGTCGCCAACACCGCGGACGACCTGTGGGTGCACGGGCTCAAGGTCTGTCCCGACCTGGACACGGTCATGTACACGCTCGGCGACGGCATCGACCCGGAGCGTGGTTGGGGCCGCCGCGACGAGACCTGGAGCGTGAAGGCGGAGCTGGCGGCGTACGACGTCGAGCCGACCTGGTTCGGCCTCGGTGACCGCGACGTCGCGACCCACCTCGTCCGCACCCAGATGCTCGACGCGGGCTATCCGCTGTCCCAGGTGACCGAGGCCCTGTGCGCGCGCTGGAGGCCTGGTGTCCGGTTGCTGCCGATGACCGACGACCGGGTCGAGACCCACGTGGCGATCCCCGACGCCGAGTCTCCGAGCGGACGCCGGGTGGTGCACTTCCAGGAGTACTGGGTGCGGCTGCGCGCCCAGGTGCCGGCCGAGGCGATCGTGGTGGTCGGTCTCGACGAGTCGACACCTGCCCCCGGTGTCATCGACGCGATCACGGACGCGGACCTGGTGCTGCTGCCGCCGTCGAACCCGGTGGTCTCCGTCGGCACCATCCTCGGCGTCCCAAGGGTCCGTGAGGCGCTGGTCGCCACGAAGGCGCCGGTGGTCGGCCTCTCCCCCATCATCGGCGGCACCCACGTCCGCGGGATGGCGGAGCAGATGCTCACCGCGATCGGTGTCGAGGTGAGCGCCGGCGGCGTCGGCCGCCACTACGGCGCCCGCTCGGACGGCGGCGTCCTCGACGGCTGGCTGGTCGACGAGTCGGACGCCGACCACCTCGACGGGCTGCGCGCGGCCGGCCTGGCCGCGGCCGCCGTACCCCTGTTCATGACCGATCCCGACGCGACGGCCGCGATGGCCGCGGCCGCGGTTGAGCTGGTCACGTGACGCTCACGGTCGTGGCGCCGGACGGCGTGCCGGAGGTCCGGCCGGGCGACGACCTCGCCGCCCTGGTGGTGGCCGCGCTCGCGCCGGTGGACGGAGACGTCGTGGTCGTGACCAGCAAGGTGATGAGCAAGGCCGAGGGCCGGGTGGTGCCCGGCACCGACCGCCTCGCCGCGGTGGCCGCGGAGCTGGCCGAGTCCGGCGCCCGGCTCGTGGCTCGACGTGGCCCGACGATGATCGTCCGCACCCGGCTCGGGCTCACCATGGCGGCGGCCGGCGTCGACGCGTCGAACGTCGAGCGCGGCTGGCTCGTGCTGCTGCCTCTCGACCCCGACGGCAGCGCCCGGGCGCTGCGGCGCGCGGTGGCTGAGCGCACCGGCGTCAACGTGGGGGTCGTCGTGACCGACACCGCCGGCCGGGCCTGGCGGACCGGGCAGACCGACATCGCGGTCGGCGCCGCCGGGCTCATGGTCCTCGACGATCACGCCGGGCGCACCGACACCCACGGCAACGAGCTCGCTGTCACGGCGCCCGCGCTCGCCGACGAGCTGGCGGGTGCGGCCGAGCTGGCGCAGGGCAAGCTGGCCGCGCGTCCGTTCGCGCTGGTCCGCGGCCGTGCCGATCTCGTGCTGCCGGCGGGCGAGGACGGGCCTGGCGCCGCGGCACTGGTCCGCGACGAGGGCGAGGACCTGTTCGGCTACGGCGCCCGCGAGGCGGTCGTCCGCGCGCTGGTCGGCGATCCGGTCGACCGGGCCCCGTTCGGGGCGCCGGCCTCGGCCGAGGAGCTCGCTGCAGCGATCAACGAGGTGATCGGCGTCACCCCGGCGCACCGCGCCGGCATGCTGGTGGTGGCCGGAGCCCCCGATCCACGGCTTCCGCCGCTGGCCTTCGCGCACGGGTGGGTGGTCGATCCGCCCGAGGTCGCCACCGAGTCAACGATCCGACCCGTCACTCCGTAGACTCCTCCGTCGGGCTCCCGCGAGCCTCCCCATCTGCAGTGCAGCCGACGCAACCCACCACCCGAGGTACTCCGTAGCCGTGGCCAAGAAGCCGTCCAAGTCAGACCGCCAAAAGGTCATCGACGACATCCGCCGCAAGCAGAAGGGCGCGGACAAGCGCCGTGGCTTCGCCATCGTCGGCGTTTGTGCGCTGGTCGCCGTGCTGATCGTCGCCGCCGCGGCGTACCGGCCGGTCAAGAACTGGTGGGACCTGCGCAAGTTCCGGGACATCGACCTGGCCTCGATCGGCGCGCCCGCCGCGTCGTGCGACAAGGTCGAGACCGAGAAGGCCGAGGGCAGCCAGCAGCACGTGCCGACGGGGTCGCAGGTCAAGTACGACCATGCGCCGCCCGCCTTCGGTTCGCACTGGAACGAGGCCGGTACGGCGCCCGCGCCGTTCAACCGGAAGTTCTACACCGAGAAGGACCGTCCCGAGCTCGAGTCGCTGGTGCACAACCTCGAGCACGGCTACACGATCCTCTGGTACGACGAGAGCATCGCCGAAGACGCCGACGAGCTGAACGTGGTCGAGGCCCTGTCGGACAAGTTCCGCTCCGACAGCGAAAACTTCCGCTTCAAGTTCGTCGCCGCGCCGTGGACGTCGGAGGACGAGGAGGAGAGCGGCAAGTTCCCGGACGGGCAGCACGTCGCCCTCTCGCACTGGTCGGCCGGTGGGGGTGAGGGCGAGCAGGTCGGTGTCTTCCAGTACTGCTCGGAGCCGAGCGGCGCCGCGCTGGAGAAGTTCATGCTCGACTACCCATACACAGACTCGCCCGAGCCTGACGCTCAGTAGGGCGTCGCCCGAGCGAAGCGAGTGGCGGCCCCTACTGAGCGTCACGAGCCGACCCGGCCGTTCTGTATGCCCGCGGCCGAAGGCCCCGCGTCGTACAGAACTGCCGTGTCGGCGATCCCGAGGCGCACCCGCACCGCGCGACAGACGCAACCGGAGCGGGACTCGCGGAACCCAACCAAGCCTTCGAGCAGAACGAACCCACACTCGTAGGCTCACCACCAATGCCCACCTTCTCTGATCTCCTCGCTGCCGAGCTGCGCCGCGACCCAGGCCGTCCATTCCTCACCTTCTACGACGAGCGCACCGGCGAACGGGTCGAGCTGTCGGTGACGACGTACGCGAACTGGGTCGCGAAGACCGCGTCCCTGCTCGTCGAGGAACACGACCTCGAGCGCGGTGACGTCCTGCTGGTCGACCTCCCGGCGCACTGGCTGGGGCCGGTGTTCCTGGGCGCCGCCTGGCTGGCGGGGCTCGCGGTCGGTTTCCCGGGAGCCGACATCGCACCCGACGCGGTGGTCTGCGGTCCGGACGGAGTGGCGACGTGGGCGGACCGCGCCGGCGACGTGCCGGTGCTGGCCTGCTCCCTGCTGCCGATGGGGGTGCGGTTCACCGACCCGCTGCCGCCGGGCGTGCACGACGTGGGCGTGGAGGTGTGGTCACAGCCGGACGCCTTCACGCCGTACGACCCACCGGCCCCGGACGCCGTCGCAGTGCTGCTGCCCGGCGGAGCCATCACCCAGGCCGAGCTGTGGAGCTCGGTCGCCGCCGGGAGAGTCTCGACCGGCGGCGACCGGCTCCTGTCGACGGCGAACCCGGCTTCCCCACCAGGTGTCGCCGCCGTCGCCGAGCCACTCGTGACGAGCGGCTCGCTGGTGCTGGTGACGGGGGCCGATCCGGTCCGACTCGACACGATCGCCGAGGCCGAGCGGGTCACCCGCCGCCTGACGGACTAGGGCCCGCGCCGTTCGGCCACCCTGGGGCTGAGCATTGTCCGGTCGACGTTCGCCGAGACCGGGCCCGGCTGCGCGATCGTCGGCTGCGCCGCGTGCGCGCCGGGCTGGACCCCGACCACGTCCAGCGAGACCACCCGCGTCGCTGGCACCAGCGCCACGACGACGACACCGAGTGCCAGCAGCTGCTGGCAGACGGTTACGAACCGGGCGCGCGCGGTCGACATTCGAGGTTGCTCCTGTGCGGGGGAAGGTCACACGGGAAGCAACTGTCACACGGGCCACAGGAGGCGCGATAGGAGAACTGAGTAACTACAACGTTGTAATTGCCAGTCGACACGCCGCTGCCCATCGACTTTGTCAAGACCCACCGCGCCGCACGCGGGTGGTTGAGCCCGGAGGAGCGCCAGCGACGACGGCGTCGAAACCTCCGCAGCGTTGGCTGGAAGCTGCCCACGGTGGTTCGGTTCCAGCGCGGGCTGCGGGGGTTTCGACACGCTCCGTCGGACCCGCCCTCGTTCCTCGGGCGGCTCCGGTCGCTGCTCAACCACCAACGACGGAGACCCTGCTCGTTCCTCGCAGGCTCTCCGTCAGATGTCGGAACCGAGCTCCTCGTCGGAGGTCTGCTCATCCTCGGGGTCGATGTCGTCGCTGTCGTCGTAGTGGAGGTACTTGATCCCGGCGTCGACGTCGCCGTCGAAGCCGACCACGCCCTTCTCGAGGACGATCACCCGGCTGCACATCTTGCGGACGGACTGGGCCGCGTGGCTGACGTAGAAGAGGGTGACGCCGCTGTCGCGGATCTCCTCCATCCTCTTCATGCACTTCTTCTTGAACGGCTGGTCGCCCACGGCCAGGACCTCGTCGGCGATGAACACGTCGCAGTCGACGTTCACCGCGACCGCGAAGCCGAGCCGGGCGAACATGCCCGAGGAGTAGTTGCCGACCGGGGTGTCGAGGAAGTCACCGACGTCCGCGAAGCCGGCGATGTCGTCGAACTTCGCGTCGGTCTCCTCCTGCGTCATGCCCAGGATGGCGGCGTTCATGTAGATGTTCTCGCGACCGGTCATCTGCGGGTGGAAGCCGGCGCCGGTGGCGATCAACCCCGAGATGCGGCCTCGGGTCCGGACCTTGCCGGACGTCGGACGCATGACGCCCATGACGTGCTTGAGCAGCGTGCTCTTGCCGGAGCCGTTGAGGCCCATCAGGCCGATCGCCTCGCCCTGCTCGACGGTGAAGCTGACGTCCTTGAGGGCCCAGAACTGGCGCTTGGTCTCCTGACGCCGCGCCTTGGCCACCAACACCTGCTTGAGGGTGCGCTGGTAGTGCATGGAGAACTGCTTGGAGACCTTCTCGATCTCGATCGAGGCGACCATCACACGAGCCGGTCCGGGATCTTGTCGTCCAGCCTGGTGAAGACCCACTGGGCGAGCACGAGGAACAGGACCGAGGCGCCGAGCATGATCAGCCCTCGCTCCCACAGGTGGTTCGGGAAGTTCACGTCCAGGGCGGCGGAGAAGCCCCACTCTTCCTTTGCCTTCTGCTCGTCCTCGGCGCTGATCGTGGTGATCCAGAAGCACCGCTGCATCAGCAGCACCGCCTCGGTGATCGGGTTGAGCAGGTAGAGGTGCTCGATGATCGGGAACCTCGCGAAGCGCTCGTGCACCAGCGTGTACGGGTACATCATCGGCACACTGAACGGCAGCATCTGCGTGAAGATCTGCACCACGCGGGTCCAGTCGCGGTACATCACGTTGATCGCCGCGAACATCAGCCCCATGCCGGCCCCGAGCAGGACCACGATCGTGAGTGCCAGCAGGGCGGCCAGGATGCCGGGCAGGTCGGGCGTGAACGAGCCGGTGACCAGACAGGCAACGACCAGGATCACCAGCTGTGGACCCGTGTGGTAGAGCGAGACCAGCGTCGAGGAGATCGGGAAGATCTCCCTCGGAAGCGGCATCTTCTGCACCACCGACTTGTTCTGCATGATCGAGCGGGTCCCGGAGTTGAAGGACTCCGTGAACAGGTTCACCACGACCATGCCGGCGAACAGGTGGATCGCGAAGTTCGGGATCTGGCCGCGGAGCAGGATGATCCCGAACACGAAGTAGAAGGTCAGGAACCGGCTGAGCGGGTTGATGTAGGACCAGGCCAGCCCCATCTTCGAGCCGATGTAGCGGGCCTTGAGCTCGCGCCTGACCATCAGCCGGAGCAGGTAGCGCCGCCGGAGCACGCCGAGGAGACCACCCTTGGCCGCCGGGTCGATCATCGGCACGTGCGCCAGGTCGTGCCGCTGGGCGACGGTCTCGCCCTTCGGCGTGAGCTGGTCGGTCATGCGTGTGGGTCCGAGGCGCCCTCGGTCCAGGGCCGGAACGTCTCCTCCCACGCCTCCGGCGAGGTGACCGCAGGCAAGGCTGCGCGGTACTGCTCGGCCAGCTGCGGCCACTCGCGCACCAGCCGCTCGTGCAGGTGGGCCGTGCGCCGGACCAGCTCGCGGAACTTGGCCGGGTCCCGGCGGTAGAGCGCTGCCGAGGTGCCGTCGTTCATCGACACCACAGCAGAGTCGTACGACGCGAGCCGGTACCACTTGGCGTCCATGGCGCGGATCTCGACCTCGGGGAACTCCTGCGACAGCTCGCGGGCCGGGCGCAGGTGCCTGATCGGCGACAGCCCGGCGGTGATCAGCTGCGAGATCCGGCTGGGCACCTCGACGACGTCGCGACCCTTGCGCGGCGGCTTCTTGCGGCGTACTTCGGGGAACTCCTCGCGGTCGGCCTTCAGCTGGGCGTCGCTGAACTGCTTCCGGTGCGCGTTCACCTCGGCCAGCCGGGTCGGCAGCATCCCGTGCAGCACGTGCGGTCCGGCCAGCACGTCCTCGAGCGCCTGGTGCCGGATCTCGACGGTGGAGTACTGCATGGAGACCAGGTGCGCGATGGTGTGGTTGAGGTCCTCGCGGATCAGCCGGCCGCCGCGCGGGTACGGCGAGTGCAGCAGCGCCGTGACGAACCGGTTGCGGACGTGGAAGTAGGCCTGCCAGTCGACCGCGTCGTTCTTGTCGGTCCACGGCACGTGCCAGACGGCCGCGCCCGGGAAGGTCACGGTCGGGTAGCCGGCCTCACGCGCGCGGAGGCCGTACTCGGCGTCGTCCCACTTGATGAACAGCGGCAGCGACAGTCCGATGCCCTCGATCACCACACGCGGGATCAGGCACATGAACCAGCCGTTGAAGTCGACGTCGACCCGCTTGTGCAGCCACCGCGCCGAGCGCAGGTTGCGGGCCGAGAGGTCCCACCGGCTGTAGCCGTCGAGCGGCGTCATCCACCAGAACCGCCACGGCTGCACGATCTCGCCGAAGCTGTGCAGCTCGGACTTGTTGTAGAGGCTGAACATGTGGCCGCCGACGATGGTCGGGCGGCGGGCCAGGTCGCCGAAGGTGACCGCGCGAACGATCCCCTCGGGCTCGCAGACGACGTCGTCGTCCATCATCAGCGCGTACGTCGCGGTGCCCTTGCGCAGCGACTCGAGCTGGCCGCGGGCATACCCGCCGGATCCGCCGAGGTTCCCCTGCTCGATGACCCGCAGCTTGTCGCCGAGCGCGGCCTGCGCTGCCGGATAGAACTCGGAGGCAGTGACCTGGTCGGTGCCCTGCTCCATCACCATCACGGTGTCGAGGTAGGGCTTGAGGAGCTGGTCGTTGCCGATCTGGGCGAGCAGCTTGGCGCAGAAGTCAGGACGGTTCATGGTGGTGATCGCGATGTCGGCGGTGCCGTGCGCCACCCGGTCCTCGGGCACCTCGGCCGACCACTCGGCGGACTCGACGACGGCATCGTCATCGCCGGCGACGACGTTGTACCAGTACCAGCCGCCGTCCACGAACGGCTTGAGCGGCAGCTCGAAGACGAAGGTGCCCTTGGCCTCACTCCCGGTCGTCGCCGAGTCCACGCGCTGGGAGCGGCCGTTGGCCAGTGAGCGGTAGACGATCAGCGTCGCGCCGCGGCCGGAGACCTCGACCGTGAGGCGGACGTCCTGGACAACCGTCCAGCGGCGCCAGTAGCTGGCCGGGAACGCGTTGAAGTAGGTGCCGAAGGAGAGCCGCTCGCCCGAGCGGACCCGCAGCGCGGTGCGCGACTCGATCTGCTCGGGGTGGATCGTCTTGCCGGTCGAGGTGGACTGGCGGATCGCGGCGTTGTTGAGGTCCTTGGCCGCGCGGTTGCCGCCGATCTCGTACTTGTCGGCGTCGAGCTCGGCGTCCTCCGGGTCGACGTAGAGGGCGAAGACGTCGAAGTCGCGGTCGACCGGCATGATCTGCCGCTGCAGCACGCGGCGGTTCGTTGCGGCCTTGTGGGCGCCGGCTGCCGTCTTGCGCGGCGTACGCCGGCGCGTGGTCGCCTTCGGCGCGTCGGTCGGGCTCACTCGTCCACTCCCCCGCTCTTGAGCACGGCGCCGTCTGCGAAGTGCGGCTGCAGCTTGTTCTCGTACATCGACAGTGCCGAGCCGATCGCCATGTGCATGTCGAGGTACTTGTAGGTGCCGAGCCGGCCGCCGAAGAGCACCATCGGCTCCAGCTTGGCGAGCTCGCGGTAGCGGAGCAGCTTCGCGCGGTCCTCGGCGGTGTTGATCGGGTAGTAAGGCTCGTCATCGTCGCCGGCCGCCCGCGAGTACTCGTGCACGATCACGGTCTTGCCGGGCAGGTGCGTGCGCTCGGGGTGGAAGTGCTTGAACTCGTGGATGCGGGTCCAGGGCACCTCCTGGTCGTTGTAGTTCATCACCGCGCAGCCCTGGAAGTCGTCGACCTCCTTGACCTCGGCCTCGAGGTCCACGGTGCGCCAGGACAGCCGGCCCTCGGAGTTGCCGAAGTACTCGTCGACCGGGCCGGTGTAGACGATCGGCACCTTGCCCTTGAACTCGTCGGCGACGTCGAAGAAGTCGGTCTCGAGGCGCACCTCGATGTTGGGGTGGTCGGCCATCCGGGTCAGCCATGCGGTGTAGCCGTCGGTCGGCAGTCCCTCGTAGGTGTCGCTGAAGTAGCGGTTGTCGAACGTGTAGCGCACCGGCAGCCGGGTGATGATGTCCGCGCTCAGCTCGGTCGGGTCGGTCTGCCACTGCTTGGCGGTGTAGCCCTTGACGAACGCCTCGTAGAGCGGGCGCCCGATCAGGCTGATCGCCTTCTCCTCGAGGTTGGTGGCGTCCTCGGTCGCGATCTCGCTGGCCTGCGAGGCGATCAGCTCGCGGGCCTCGTCGGGGGTGTGCGTCTTGCCGAAGAACTGGTTGATGAGACCGAGGTTCATCGGGAACGAGTAGACCTGCCCCTGGTACTTCGCGAAGACCCGGTGCTGGTAGTTGGTGAAGGTCGTGAACCGGCTGACGTAGTCCCACACCTTCTTGTTCGAGGTGTGGAACAGGTGTGCGCCGTAGACGTGCACCTCGATGCCGGTCTCGGGCTCGACCTCGCTGTAGGCGTTGCCGCCGAGGTGGTGGCGCCGCTCGAGCACCAGCACTTTCAACCCGAGCTCGGACGCGCACCGTTCGGCGATCGTCAGTCCGAAGAATCCGGAGCCCACGACTACGAGGTCCGGGAGGCCCAACGACTTGTGCCCATTTGATTGGGGCGCGGCAGCGGTCGACACGACGGGTCAGTCTACGGTCGGGGCCTCATCGGCCCGATTCGGCACGCCAGCGGCTTCGCTCAGTGCGCGGAGGCTGCGACGAACGTCACCTTCGGTGGTGGACCAGTTGCTCACCGAGATGCGCAGGACCGCCCGGCCCCGCCAGACCGAGCCAGTCATCCAGGCGGCGCCGCCCTCGAGCATTCGGGCCACCAACTCGCGGGTCCGCTCGTCGCTACCGAAGCTGACGCAGACCTGGGTGAAGACCACGTCGTTGAGCACCTCGGCGCCCGGCAGGGCGGCGATGCCCTCGGCGAACGCCGCCGCATGGCCGGCCATACCTGCAACCAGGTCCGCGACCCCGGACCGCCCGAGCGCGGCCAGCACGGCGTAGACCGGGATGGACCGTGCGCGGCGGGACAGCTCGGGCACCTTCTCGAACGGGTCACCGGCCTCGTCGTGGATCAGGTAGTCGCCGTGCATGCCCATCGCCGCCTTGACCGCGGCCGGATCGCGGACGATCGCGATCCCGCAGTCGTAGGGGACGTTGAGGGTCTTGTGCGCGTCGGTCGCCCAGGAGTCGGCAGCCTCGGCGCCCGCGGTCAGGTGGCGGTACGCCGGCGCCGCGCTCGCGAACAGCCCGAACGCGCCGTCCACGTGCACCCACGCATCGTGGCGGTGCGCGACCCCGATCGCCGCCGGGAAGGGGTCGTAGCCGCCGGAGTGCACGTTGCCGGCCTGGAGGCAGACCACGGTCGGCGTCCCGTCCCCCTGCTCCAGCGCGGCGGCCAGTGCGTCCGGATCGAGCCGCCCCTCGTGGTCGGCCGCAACCGCCTCCGGGGCGCCCAGGCCGAGGTAGCGCAGCGCCAGGTCGACCGTCTCGTGCCGCTCGGCGCCGACCAGGACCCGTACTCCCGGTGAGCCGACCAGGCCGCGCGCGCCGACGTCCCAGCCGGCCCGGCGCAGCACTGCGTCACGGCCGGCGGCCAGGCAGGTGAAGTTGGCCATCGTCCCGCCGGTGACGAAGCCGACCGCACTCCCGGCGGGGAGCCCGAGGAGGTCGAGCAGCCACGCAGTGGCCACCTGCTCGGTGGCGGTGGCCGCCGGCGTCATCCGGGCCAGCCCGGCATTCTGGTCCCAGGCGCTCACCAGCCAGTCCGCGGCCAGCGCGGCCGGGTGGGAGCCGCCGATCACCATCCCGTAGAACCGGCCCGACGGCATCGCGGTGAGCCCCGGCTCGCAGGCGGTGGCCAGCCGCTCGACGACGCCGGCCGGGTCCTGCGGTCCGTCCGGGAGCGCGGTGCCTAGACGCTCCACGATCTCCTCGACCTGCGCCTGGGGCGGGACCGGGCGGCTGTCGAGCGAGGCGAGCCAGCGTTGTGCATGGGCGACGGCGATGGGCAGGGCCGCGGCGCGGCCCGGGGTGGGAGTCACCCGAACACTCTGGCGTCCCGCAGCGCCCGGCGCACGTTCCTTGCCTCGGCCCGGCCCCCGCGCACCGGTGAGAGCGCCACCACGCCTGCGGCGATCAGCCACGGCTTGGCCCGGACCAGCGCGTTCTCGCCGTACCGCAGGTGCACGACGAACAGGTTGCGGTACATGTAGTAGCCCTTCCACCCCGACAGGTCGTGCTGCTGGTCGAAGTCGAGCTGGCGGACCAGCACCGCGTCGCGGACCGCCCAGATGCGATACCCGGCGCGGCGGGCGCGCAGGGCGAAGTCGACGTCGTCGTAGAAGATGAAGAAGGACGAGTCGGGCAGCCCGATCTGCTCGACCACGCTGCGGCGGACGAGGAACCCCTCGAAGGCGACGTTCTGGAGCTCGACGAGCTCGGGCATCCGGGTGCGGGCGCCGTACGTCGTCTCGACCATGGCGGTCTTGGGCCGGATCCGCAGCGGGTTGCGGAGGTTGAAGGTGACCGCGGCCTTCTCGACCAGGCGCCCGCTGGTGTCCTCGCGGACCGCCATCAGGCAGTCCTCGTCGACCGCCATCAGCACGTCGAGGCAGTCCGGGGCCGGCACCACGTCGTCGTCCATGAGCCAGATCCGGTCGTAGCCCTGCTCGACGGCCTCCGAGATGCCCGCGTGGAAGCCGCCGGCGCCGCCGAGGTTTTCCTCGGGCCGGATGACCTGCAGCGGGAGATCGGCCCACGATGTGGCCGCGCCCGCCAGCACTGTCGCGGTGTGGTCGGTGCTGGCGTTGTCGACCACTATCACCGCGTCCGGCCTGCGATCGAGCGCGGCGAGTCCGGCCAGCATCCGGGTCAGCAGGGCCGCGCGGTTGTAGGTGACGACCACCACCGCCACGGTCTCCACCGGTGGTTGGGGAGGGCGCTCTGAGCCGGTCTCGAAACCGGTCACCGCAGGTACCGCCGGTGGCCGGTGAAGTCGCCGCGCAGTCCGTCGTACATGGCCCGGAAGCTCATCGGCAGCCGACTCGGCTCGGGGTGGGTGAGCGTGTAGAACCACACCGTCTTGAGCACGAACGCCAGCACGTGCAGCAGGCCCCGGTAGCGCAGCAGGTTGAGCGTGTTGTTGCGGGCCATGCAGTAGTGCTTGAGGTCGCTGGGGCTGTGGTTGTACGTCGTGCGGCCGAACATCATCGGGGTGCCGAGGTCGTCGGTGGCCGGGTGCAGCACGTGCGCGTCGACCACGGTGGCTATCCGGGCGGCGGCCCGCTCCGCGCGCCAGAGGTACTCGACATCGTCGCCCCAGATGAAGAACTCGGCGCGCGGGTAGCCGATCCGCTCCACCAGCGCCCGGGTGAGCAGGACGCCGTTGAACGGGATCACGACGCCCCGGATCAGTCCGTCGGTGGCGGCCTTCTCGACGGCGGCCATCTCGTGCACGACCCTGGTCGTGCCCGGCACGCGGATCGGGAAGCACAGCCGGTCGGGGTCCTCGGCGGCCAGGACTGCCGGCCCCCAGAAGTCGAGGTCCTCCCGCTCGAGCAGGGTGCTGAGGCAGTCCGGCTCGGGCAGCCCGTCGTCGTCCATCAGCCAGGCCAGGTCGGCGCCATGGTCCATCGCCCACGCCAGGCCGTGGTTGAAGCCGCCGGCTCCCCCGGTGTTCTCTCCCAGGGTCGTCGCGAGAACCGGTGGCCCGCTGGTCGAGCCTGTCGAGATCCCCCGCAGCCACTCCGACGTCCCGTCGGTCGACGCGTTGTCGACGACGAGCACGTCATCGAGCTCGGGGATCTCGACGAGGCGCTCCAGCTGGCGGCGCAGCAGGGGCAGCCGGTTGAACGTGACCACCACGGCGACGATGCGGCGTCCGTGCTGGTCGGTCACGCCGCCAACCGTCTCAGAAGAGCGTCTCCTGGACGTAGCCCGGGCCTCTCGCCAGCGTGGGCACCAGCTGCGGCAGCGGCCCTGGACGCGGCCGCGGCTGGGCTCGCCAGCGGGGATCGACCCAGTGTTGGTCGGCGGTGGGAGCTTCGACGACCCGGCTGGGCTCGCGGAGGGTCAGCGCCCGGAGCGCCCCTGCGACGTGCAGCTCGAAGCGGGAGTACGTCGCGCGCACGGCCTCCTCGTCCAGCGGCAGCCGGCCCCGGCCCGCGAGGTCGAGGCCGAGCTCGGCAGTGGTGACCATCGCCATCACCTCACGGTTGAGCAGCCACCGATCCTTGGCCTCGGGCGCCTGGAGCGCCTTGGTCCGGGCGTTCCCGACGGCCAGCCGGCACTTCTCACCGCCGCCCTCGGCGTCGTCGAACGCGGCCTGACCGGAGCCCAGGGCCTGGAGCAGCCGGACCGCGGTCTTCGTGCCGAAGCCGGTGACGCCGGGCAGGTTGTCGGAGGTGTCGCCGCGGAGCGCGGCCAGATCGAGGTACTGCTCTGGCCGCACCCCGGTCACCATCGCCAGCCGGTCGGGGTCCAGCAGCGGCGAGGCGTCGACCCCGCCGTTGAGGATGCGGAGCATCCGGGTGTGCTCGTCGATCAGCGCGAAGCCGTCCCGGTCGGAGGTGGCCACCACGGTCCGCGCGCCCAGCGCCGGCGCCTGGGCGGCCACGCTGGCCAGCACGTCGTCGGCCTCGAGCCCTTCCGGCACCACGACCACGACCCCGAGCTCGCGGAGCACCTGGACTGCGAGGTCGAGCTGCCGCTCCAGGCTCTCCGGCTTGGGGGCGCGCTGGGCTTTGTACGTCGGCCACCGCTTCTTGCGGCTGCTGTTGCCCCGGTCGTCGAACCCGACGACCACCACGTCAGCGCTGACCCTCTCGACCGCGACCGCCAGCTGGCTCAGCAGCCCACGCACCGCCCACCCCTGCGCGCCGTCGGGCGTGCGGTACATCGAGCTGGCCTGGGCGTGGAACGACCGGTGCAGCAGCGAGTTGCCGTCGACAGCGAGGACGGTGGGGGCGGACATTGAGATCAGCCTAGATCTCGCGACCGACAAGAATCAGCAGGCCGAGCCGAGGTCCTGGGTCTCGTTGGCGGCGTACCCGTCGTGGAGGGAGCCGATCGAGCCGCCGGTCACCGGCTCGTTCTTCGGCGGCTTCGGCTTCTTCGTCTTGCTGCCCTTGGCGTCGGCCGGAGCCTCGTCCTTCTTCGGCGCGTTGCCCTCGGCGGTGTCGATCGCCTCGGCGACCTTCTGCTTGATCAGCTTCGCGTCGGGCTCGTAGGTGTCGAACATCGGCGGGACCACGGAGAGGGTGGAGATCTTCTGGCCCTTGGCCTTCAGCGCCAGGCTGATGAACCGGTCCACCTCGCTGGCGGGGATGCTCGTCTGCACCATGGCCGAGCTGGCCTTGGCGATCTTCTGGAAGTTGCGGAGCACCACGCTCGGGTCCAGCTGGTCCAGCATCGCGCTCATCACGCACTTCTGCCGCGCCATCCGCGAGTAGTCGTCCGAGCCCTCGCGGGCCCTGGCATACCACTGCGTCTCGAAGCCGGTCAGCGTCTGCTTGCCGGGTTCGATGTAGTCGTAGACGTCCGAACCGAGGCCGCCGATCGGGATCCGCGACCGGACGTTGAGCTCGACGCCACCCACGGCGTCGACCAGGTCGCGGAACCCCTTGAGGTTCACCATCGCCCAGTAGTTGATCTTCAGCCCGGTGATCCCCTCGACGGCCATGATCATGGCGTCGACGCCCGGGTGCTTGGCCTTGCCGAACAGCTCCTTGTTGTCCATCGCCCAGGTGTTGACCCCGCTCAGCATGCAGTGCTCGCAGTCGAAGCCGTCAGGGAACTGCTCATGCATCACCGAACCCTTGGCGAAGGGGAAGTTCTGCATGTTGCGCGGCAGCGAGACCAGCACCGTCCGCCCGGTGTCCGAGTCGATGCTGGCGACGGTGACCGAGTCCGCGCGCAGCCCCCAGCGATCCGCGCCGGAGTCGCCGCCGAGCAGCAGCACGTTGTAGCGGCCGTCGTGCGAGCCGGACGCGTCTCCGGACCCGAACATGGTCTGGATGAAGTCCCGCTGCACGCCGACCAGGTGCGCGCTGAACAGCAGCACGGCGGCGACCGAGAAGCACAGGATGCCGTTGATCCCGACCGCCGCCCGGCGGTGATTCATACGAAGGGTGAGCGGCTGGCCGAGGCGCCAGGCATCGAAGAACAACGCGGCCCACGCGACGGCCAGCCCCATCAGGACCACTCGGACCGCCTGCAGGGCGGCGAGGTCGGAGACCAGCCAGAACGCGAACGCGTGGTGCAGCGTCGCGACGACCAGGCAGCCGGCCGCGATCAGCAGGAGCGCGAACCAGATCCGCAGCGCGGCCCGGCCGACCCGACGGTTGCCGCAGGCC
Organism: uncultured Actinomycetota bacterium; assembly: GCA_963765915.1. Taxonomy (GTDB): domain Bacteria; phylum Actinomycetota; class Actinomycetes; order Propionibacteriales; family Nocardioidaceae; genus Nocardioides. The sequence goes on from CAVXYB010000011.1 coordinate 146,447, forward strand.
AGCTGCGCCGAGCCGGGCAGCACCAGCGTCATCGCCATCAGGGCCAGGGCCCGGCGGAACCGCACGCGGGCGGCGCGGTCCTCGGTGTTCGTCGACGCGCTCGCGACGTACGTCGAGCCGAGGTTGGTGCCGTGGCCTTGCATGTCGCTCCTGAGGGGAAGATCAGGTGTGCCCGGTCAGTATCACCAGTCACAGGCGTCACAGGCGGGCGCGACGCGCCGGTGGGGAGATGTCGGCTGCCTGCGTCGGAAAGGGCGGCCGCTCGTAGCCGCCCGGTTTGGGTCATACGGATGGAGCAGACGGGTCCACAATTCGTATGACCTCACCGAGCCACGGACCCTGGGCGGTGAGCCTGCGCCCGTTTGGCGCGCGCCAATGGGCCATAGCTCACCGCCGCCGTTGTGCGCCGCCCAGCCGATCGCGCGAGGCTCGCGATCGGCTACGCGCGCGAGCCATCACCCCGGCGCGGCCGCCGCGACCATGGCGAGGTCAGGCGGCGGCGTTCCGCTCGATCTCCTCGAGCAGGGCGGCGTCCGCCTCCCGGTCCAGGTAGACCAGCCGGATCGCGTCCGGATTCGGGTTGGGCCGGTCGGGGCCGCGCCACACCTGTCGCAGACCGATCCGCTCGGCGGTGCGTCGCGAGGCCACGTTGTGCTCCAGGAGGAACGCCAGCACCGGCCGGTCGGGATCGACGTCGTGGGCCGCTTCGACGGCCCGGAGGCCGAGCTCGGTGGCGTAGCCCCGGCCGTGCACCGCGGTGGCGAAGCGGTAGTAGAGGTTCCACCACGGACGGCCGGTCAGGGCCGTGCAGCCGCCCCGCCCCACGACCGGGCCTCCGGGTACGTCGCGGATCGACCAGTAGCCGAGCCCGAACTCGGCGAACTGCCACGCCGACTGCCCGACCATGGCCGCGGACTCCTCACGCCGGGTGTGCCGGCCACCCGGAAAGTGCCGCCAGGAGTCGGGATCGGAGTGGATCGCGTGTAGGTCGTCGACGTCGAGGTCGGTCGGCAGGTCCAGCCACAGCCGCGCCGTCGTGGTGTGCCGCCAGTCCCTCCGCGCGGTCACGGCGCGGACCTGGTGGCCTCGATCTCCTCCTTGCGGGCCAGCCGGTGGGCGCGGCGGATCTCGGCCTCGCGCATCCGGCGTACCTCCTCGTCGGTCTCCGGCGTCAGCGGTGGGACCACGCGGGAGCGGCCGTGCTCGTCGATGGCCACGAACACGAAGTACGCCGAGGCGACGTGCAGGGTCTCGCTGGACGCCACGTTCCACGGCTGGGTCTCGACCCGGACGCCGACCTCCATCGAGGAGCGGCCGGCCCAGTTGACCTGGGCGTAGGTGCGGACGATGTCGCCGACGTGCACCGGCTCCAGGAACGCCATCTCGTCCAGCGCCGCGGTCACGGCGGGCCCGCCGCCGTGCCGCTGGGCGACGACGCCGGCGGTGGAGTCGGCGAGCTTGACGATCTCGCCGCCGTGGATGTTGCCGAGCAGGTTGGCCTCGCGCGCCGACATGACGATGCCGAGGGAGACTCGGCTGTACGACGGCGGCAGGCCAGCCGGTGTCACGGCGGCGCCGAGGTCGGTCATGGAGCGCACGGTAGCGTCCCCTGCATGCCCGATCGTCCCCGGAACGGCGGTCCCGAGGACGGACCCGACTACCAGTGGCTGTACGGCAGCAAGGGCAAGCCGCCCGAGGATCCGCAGGCCACCCGCCCGGTCCCGCGCCGGCAGCGCGAACCGCGTCCCGACCAGACCCAGGTGCTGCGCGCCCAGCCGCGCCCCCCGCAGCGGCCGCCCTCGGCCCGCCCTACCCCACCGCCGCTGGCCCCACCGGTCGAGCCGCCGTCGGGTGGCGGCCGGTCCCGCCGGCGGTTCCGGTTCCGGGTCCGCTACGTCCTCCTGTTCGTCCTGCTGTGGCTGGTCTACCTCGTCGTGGTGCCGGTGGTCGCGTGGAACCGCGTGGAGAAGGTGGACTGGGAGCCGGACGGCGATCGGCCCTCCGGCCAGTCCGGGACGACGTACCTCCTGGTCGGCAGTGACTCGCGGGCCGGGCTCAGCGAGTCAGAGCGCAAGGAGCTCGCCACCGGCAACGCTGGCGGAGGTCGGACCGACACGATTATGCTGCTGCACACCGGCTCCGGGCCCAACCTGCTGCTCTCGATTCCGCGCGACTCCATGGTGGACATCCCCGGGCACGGGACCACCAAGATCAACGCCGCCTACGCCTTCAACGGGCCGAAGCTGCTCGTGCAGACCATCGAGCAGAACACCGGGATCCGGGTCGACAACTACATCGAGATCGGCATGGGAGGCGTGGCAGGCATCGTGGACGCCGTCGGGGGCATCGAGGTCTGCCCCAAGACCAACATGAAGGACAAGCTCGCGGGGCTGGACATCAAGAAGGGCTGCCAGGAGGTCGACGGCACCACCGCGCTGGGTTACGCGCGGTCGCGGCACACCTCCGGCATCGGCGACATCGACCGGGTCCGCCGACAGCGCGAGGTGGTCGCCGCCGTGGGCTCGAAGGTGCTCTCGCCGTGGACGGTGATCAACCCGGTGCGGTACTGGCGGCTCAACAACGCGATCCCCGACTTCTTCACCTTCGGCGAGGGGATGGGGCCGGTCCGCTCCGGTCTCTGGGCAACTGCGATGACCCGGGTGAACGGGTCGGAGGGGTTGACCTGCGTCGTACCGCTCCAGGACCTCGCCGTGACCTGGCACCCCGAGCTGGCGCCACAGATGTTCGAGGCGATCATCAAGGACCAGACCGACACCATCGACGACGAGCTCTGCTCGCCGACCGGCGGAATCCAGTGACCTACGAGACCCTCTCGGTCGAGCTCGACGAGGACGGCGTGGCGACGTTGACCCTGGACCGGCCCGGGCAGCTCAACGCGTTCGACCTGGCCATGGCCCGCGAGCTGGAGCGGTTCTTTCTCACCGACGCACGCGACGACGCCGTACGCGCGGTCGTCGTGACCGGGGCCGGGCAGGCGTTCTGCGCGGGGATGGATCTATCCGCCGCGGGCAACGTCTTCGGCCTCGACGAGAGCCTGGCGCCGACGCCGGAGGAGTTCCGCGCGCACTACGACGAGCCGCCGTACCACGACGGACTGCGCGACACCGGCGGCCGGGTGACGCTCGCGATCCATGCGCTGCCGAAGCCGGTGATCGCCGCGATCAACGGTCCCGCGGTCGGCATCGGCGCCACGATGACGCTGGCGATGGACATCAGGATGGCCTCCGCCACGGCACGGATCGGCTTCGTGTTCGGGCGGATCGGCATCACCCCGGAGGCAGCCTCGAGCTGGTTCCTGCCGCGGATCGTCGGTCTCCAGCAGGCCCTGGAGTGGGTGTACGCCGCCGACATCCTCACCGCCGACGAGGCACTGGCAGGCCGCTTGGTCCGTTCGGTGCACGAGCCCGACGACCTGCTTCCCGCTGCCCAGGAGCTGGCTCGCTCGTTCGTCCGCGGTCGCTCACCGGTTGCTCTCGCCCTGGCCAAGCAGCTGCTCTACAAGCACGCCGGCTCGGCCGAGCCGCTGGAGGCGCACCTGTCCGACTCGCTCGCCGTCTTCTGGACCTCGCTCGCCGACGGCAAGGAGGGCGTGGCCGCGTTCCTCGAGAAGCGGCCGGCGGAGTTCACCGGCAAGGCCTCAGAGCTGCCGCGGATCCACTGACCGCCAGCGCAGGCCCGGGGCTGGCTATCCCTCGAGAAAGCGGGTGGATGGGGATCGCAGGGCTACTGTCGAACCATGGTCGAATTGCAGGGGGTCAGTTTCCAGGAGCCCGAGGCTCCGGAGGATCCCCCCGCGACCGGGACGTGGCGCGACGCCGCGGACGTCGGAATCGACGCGGCGCGAGCGGAGTGGGCCGTGGCGGCGAGACCGGTCCTGCTGGACGCGGCGCGCAGCTATCGGGCCGTCGTGACCTTCAAGGAGCTGGCCGCCGAGGTGCAGTACCAGACCGGTGTCCGCACCAAGCAGCCGATCCACTACTGGGTCAGCGACGTCCTCGGCCGGGTGTCACGCGACTGCGTCGAGCGGGACGAGCCCCTGTTGTCGGCCTTGTGCGTCAACACTCAGGGCAGCGTCGGCCCGGGCTACGCCGAGCTGGTGCGTGAGCTCACCGGCGACGCACCCGATGATCCGGACGACCATGCCGCTCGGGAGCGGCTGAAGTGCCACCACTTCTTCGACGCCGAGGGGCTGCCCGAGGCGGGCGGAGCGCCCGCCCTGGTCCCCCAGTTGGCGCAGGCCCGATCCCGCCTGCGCAAGGCCGCAGCGAGCATGCGTCCGGTCGCCACGTGCCCGACCTGCCACATGGCCCTCCTGCCCACCGGGGTCTGCGACACCTGCGACTGATCTCAGAGGTGTGACTGCACCCCGGATAGCAGCTGGCGGGCCATCACGATCCGCTGCACCTGGTTGGTGCCCTCGTAGATCTGGGTGATCTTGGCGTCGCGCATCATCCGCTCGACGGGATAGTCACGCGTGAACCCGTAGCCGCCGAGGACCTGGACGGCGTCGGTGGTGACCTCCATCGCCACGTCGGAGGCGAAGCACTTGGCTGCGGCGCCGAAGAAGGTCAGGTCCGGGTCGTTGCGCTCGGAGCGGCCGGCGGCGGCGTACGTCAGCTGGCGGGCGGCCTCGACCTTCATGCCCATGTCGGCGAGGAGGAACTGCAGGCCCTGGAAGTCGGAGATCGGCTTGCCGAACTGCTTGCGCTCCTGGGCATACCCGACGGCGTAGTCGACCGCGCCCTGCGCAACGCCGACGGCCTGGGCGGCGATGGTCACGCGGGTGTGGTCAAGGGTGCGCATCGCGGTCTCGAACCCGGTGCCCTCGGCGCCGATCATCCGGTCCGCGGGGATGCGCACGTTGTCGAGGTAGACCTCGCGCGTGGGCGAGCCTTTGATGCCGAGCTTCTTCTCCGGAGCGCCGAAGGAGACACCTTCGTCCGACTTCTCGACGACGAACGCCGAGATCCCCTTCGAGTGCTGTTCAGGATCGGTGACGGCCATGACGGTGTAGTACTCCGAGACCCCGGCGTTGGTGATCCACCGCTTCACCCCGTTGAGCACCCAGTGGTCGCCGTCGCGCACCGCGCGGGCCTTCATCGCCGCCGCGTCGGACCCTGCCTCGGGCTCGGACAGGCAGTAGGAGAAGCCGCCCTCGCCGCGGGCCAGGGCGCCGAGGTAGTGCTTCCTGAGCTCCTCGGACCCGGCCAGCTGCACCGGCAGCGAGCCGAGCTTGTTGACAGCGGGGATCAGCGAGGCGGACATGTCGACGCGGGCGATCTCCTCGATCACCAGCACCGTGGCCAGCGCATCGGCGCCGGCGCCGCCGTACTCCTCGGGCACGTGCGGGGCGTGGAAGTCCGCAGCCTGGAGCGCGGCGGCGGCCTCCTCGGGGTAGCGGGCCTGCTCGTCCACGTCGGCGGCGTACGGCGCCACCTTGGCCTCGCACAGGTCCCGGACCGCCGCACGGATCGCCCGGTGCTCCTCGGTCAGGGCGAAGAGCGGTGCCTGGTCGCTGGCGTTACCCATGGGTCACATCGTAGAACCGTCACCGCCCTCCTCCTACGCTCGCCGTTGTGACGTGGCAGGACCCCGAGGCAGTGCGGTTCATGCTCGACGACTGCAAGGTCTGGGCGGTCGTCGGGCTGTCCGGCGACACCCGGCGCACGGCGTACTCGATCGCCGCGCTCCTGCAGGAGCGCGGCAAGCAGATCGTGCCGATCCACCCGGCCGCGGCCGCCGACGGGGGGCTTCTGGTGCTCGGCGAGAAGGGATACCCCACCCTGGCCGACGTGCCGTTCCCGATCGACGTGGTCGACGTGTTCCGGCGTTCCGACGCGGCGGGCGAGTTCGCGGACCAAGCCGTCGCCGTCGGCGCGCGGGGAGTCTGGTTCCAGCTCGGTGTCATCGACGCGGAGGCGTTCGACCGGACGGTGGCGGCTGGGGTGCCGATGGTGATGGATACCTGTCCGGCCATCGAGTGGCGGCGGCGGCGCTAGCCACGCCGACCACGGCTTCGAGCGGCCCGCGCCGGCGTACGGCGACGAAGGCAGCGCCGATGCTCAGCACCACGAGCGCGTGCCACCCGAACGACGATGGCTCCTCCGGCGGCCAGAACCGGTCTGTCCGCAGCAGCACGTGCAGGCTGTAGAGACTCAACGTCATCGTGCCGGCGCCGAAGGCGATCGCGACCGCCCGCCGAGCGCGATGCCCGAGCAGAATGACCAGCGCGAGACAGAGGCCGATCACGGCGGCGGCGCTGGCGCCGCCCTCGAGGAGGTCGAACGGCGTCCCGCTGTGCGGTGCGACGACCAGCAGCCACGCCCACGAACCGCCGGTGGGCGTGGTGCCGTGCATCCCGCCGGAGATCGCGTCGACAAGCGCTTCGCCGGTCGACACGTCGCCGTACGGCGCCGCCTCGGGCACCAGCCGTCGCAGCACCCAGGCCTGCTCGGTGAACGACCGGGACACCACGAAGGCCACCACGGCCACGCCCAGTCCGGAGATCACCAGCCGGGCGGCCACCACCCGCGACGACAGGTCGACGCGGCCGATGGCCAGGCCGAGCAGCAGGTAGGCGAGCCACGGGACGCACGGGTAGTAGCCGGTGAAGAACAGCTCGGAGACCAGCCGGTCCGGGTGCTCGAGCTGGTCGAACGCCGGGCTCGCGAACTGCCGCGCCGGCAGGTGCGGCCGGACCAGCTGGGAGAACACCGGGCCGACCACCACCCACGCCAGGGCGAGCGCGAACAGCGGCCGGGCGCGCAGCCCGAGGAACGGCAGCCCCATCAGGAAGAGCACGCCGTAGTAGGTGAGGATCACCGCCAGACCGGAGTCGAGCTCGCCCAGTGCCAGACCGAGCGCCGCGATCAGCAGGGCGCGGACGGCCAGCCCCGATGCCATCCCTAGCAGCGGCCGGCCGGCGAGCGGCGTCGTACGGCCGGACATCAGCGCGAGGCTGACGCCCGCGAGCACGGCGAACAGCGCGGACGCCCGTCCCTCCACCAGCACGGCGGTCAGGGTCAGGTCGCCGTCGGGGGTCCGCGCCTCGAGGACGTGCGCGGCCACCATGCCGAGCAGCGCCAGGCAGCGCGCGACGTCGAGACCGACCAGTCGGACGACCGCCGGCACCGGCCCGCACTCCCGACTCAGAAGCCGAGGCGTCGAGGAGAGTCGCTCCGGACGGTCGCGCCCTTCTCCTGCGCCGAGGCCTTGAGCTCGGACTGGAAGTCGAGCATCCGCTGGCGCAGCGGCTCGTCGGAGGCGGCCAGGATCCGGACCGCGAGCAGCCCGGCGTTCCGCGCGTTGCCGATCGCGACCGTCGCCACGGGGACCCCGGCCGGCATCTGCACGATGGACAGCAGCGAGTCGAGACCGTCGAGGTTCTCCAGCGGGACCGGTACGCCGATGACGGGCAGCGGCGTGACCGACGCCAGCATGCCGGGCAGGTGCGCCGCTCCCCCGGCGCCCGCGATGAGTACGCGGAGACCCCGGCCGGCGGCCTCCTTGCCGTAGGCGAGCATCTCCTCGGGCATCCGATGCGCCGAGACGACGTCGGCCTCGAACGGCACGTCGAACTCGCCGAGCACGGTGGCAGCGGCCTTCATCACCGGCCAGTCGGAGTCGGATCCCATCACGATCCCGACCAGGGGGCTGTCGTCGCTCATCGCACTCCCGTCATTCGCTCTCGTTGCCGAGGTCGCCGCGGAACCAGGCGGCGGCATGCCGGGCCCGCTCCAGGCAGTCCTCGAGGTCCTCGCCGTAGGCGTTGACGTGGCCGACCTTGCGCCCCGGCCGGAGCTCCTTGCCATAGAGGTGCACCCGCAGCCGCGGGTCGCGGGCCAGCGCGTGGGGGTAGCCGTCGTAGAGGTGGCCGACCCCGTCGGCAGGGCCGCCCAGGATGTTGACCATCACCGTCCACGGCGCGCGGGGCGCCGGCGACCCGAGCGGCAGGTCGAGCACGGCACGCAGGTGGTTCTCGAACTGGCTGGTGACCGCACCGTCCTGGGTCCAGTGGCCGGTGTTGTGCGGCCGCATCGCCAGCTCGTTGACCAGCACCCGGCCGTCCCTGGTCTCGAACAGCTCCACCGCGAGCACGCCGGTCACGTCGAGCTCCTTGGCGATGGTGAGCGCGACCTGCTGCGCGTGCGCGGCCAGCTCCGGCGCCAGGTCGGGTGCCGGTGCGACCACCTCGTGGCAGATGCCGTCGAGCTGGGTGGAGGCGACCACCGGGTACGCCGCGGCCTGGCCGCTCGGCGAACGCACCGCCAGGGCGGCCAGCTCGCGCCGGAAGTCGACGAGCTCCTCGGCGAGCACCTGGACCCCGGTCTCGCGGGCGACCCGGAAGGCGTCCTCGGCGGCCGCCACGTCGTGGACCCGCCACACGCCGCGGCCGTCGTACCCGCCTCGGGTGGTCTTCAGCACGCACGGGAACCCGAAGGCGGCGACCTCGTCGACGTCGGTCACGACCGCGTGCCGCGGGCAGGGCAGCCCGAGCTCGGTGAGCCGGGCTCGCATCACCGCCTTGTCCTGGGCGTGCACGAGCGCCTCCGGGCCGGGCCGTACGGCGACCCCGGACTCGGCCAGCGCGTGCAGGTGGTCGGTGGGCACGTGCTCGTGGTCGAAGGTGACCACCGCGGCCCCGCTGGTCACCTTACGCAGCGCCTCCAGGTCCCGGTGATCGCCCACGATCGTGTCCGGGATGACCTGGGCCGCCGAGACTCCCTCGGCCTCGGCCAGCAGCCGCAGCGGGATGCCCAGCGCGGCCGCGGGCTCGGCCAGCATCCGCGCGAGCTGTCCGCCGCCGATGACGGCGACGATCGGCGCGAGCTCGGGCACGCCGTCACCCTATAGAGAAGTTGAATCGGTACTTCTGGCGGTTGAGTCCGGACTTCTCTCCCGACTCAACCCTCAGAACTCCCGATTGAACCGTCAACTCTCCCGATTCAGGCACTCCTGACTCATGTGTGGGCGGCCGCGCGCGGAGCCGACCGACACCCGCCCGGTTTAGGTCATACGGATCGAGCAGACGGGTCCACAGTTCGTATGACCTCACCGACCCACGAACTCTGGGCGGTGAGCCTGGGCCCGTTCGACGCGCGGCAATGGGCCCTAGCTCACCGCCGCCTGGGGGGCCGGTCGGCTGGGTCGTGCCCGCGCATCGGCGGCGGCGCGCGTAGCCGATCACCCACGCATCGGTCAGGACTGCCCGATTCAACGTCAATGGCGGCGTACGGCGACCGGCTCGACGATCCCGAAGCCGCGGACCGGGCGGCCGGGCAGCCGGCGGGTCTCGAACTGGTCGGAGGGGAGCAGCTCGGCGGTGGCGGCGTCGACGATGACCCGGTTGCGGCGGGCCACGCCGGTCAGCCGGGCGGCCATGTTGACCGGGGGGCCGAACACGTCGCCGAGGCGGAGCACGACCAGCCCGCTGGCCAGGCCGACGCGGACGTCGGGCATCCGGGAGTCCCGGCCGACGACGTTGATGATCCCCTCGGCGATCTCGTAGGCGGCGATCGGGTCGTCGTGCACGAACAGGACCGAGTCGCCGATGCTCTTGATCACCCGACCGCGCTGGCCGGCCACGACGTCGGCGCAGCGGGCCTCGAACAGCTCGACGAGGTCGCCGATCCGCTCCTCGGACAGCTCGTTGGACAGCGCGGTGAACGCCACGATGTCCGCGAAGCCGACGGTGAGCCGGGAGGTGTGCACGTCCTCCTCGCGGGCCCCCAGCGCCTCCACCCGGGCCACGGCCGCCGCCAGGTGCCGCTTCCACACATAGAGGAGCAGCGACTCGAACGGCTCGGAGAACTCCTGGATCATCCGGAGCCCGATCGCGAGCCGGTCGACGTCGTCCCCGGCCTCCTGGCGGGCCAGGTCGAGCACCCGGGTCAGGAGCGCGGAGACCTCCCAGTCGGACAGTCGGGCCATGGTCTGGCCCACGGCGCGGGTCAGGTGGATGGCGAGGTCGAAGTCGATGAGCCCCGAGTCGACGATCCCGACCAGCGTGGACAGGGCCCCGGCGTCACCCCTCGTGAACGCCGTCGCACCACCGTGCTCGGGGAAGCCGAGCGCACGCCACAGCCGGCGCGCCTGCTCCAGGTCGACCCCGGTCTCCTCGGCCAGCTGGGCCGCGGTGAAGACCCGCGGCTCACCGAGGATGTACTGCTCGAGGTCCTCCTGGACCAGCGCTACGTCGTCCGGCTCAGGTTTCTCGGTGGGGTCGTTAGACACCTTCGTCGTGGCGGTCGTCGTCGGCGTGCAGCTCGTGGAGGAGGTCGTTGAGCTTGCGCTGGGTCTCCTCGATCCGCGGGATGTCCGGCAGCGCGACCTGGCCGTGGGTGCTGGCGTCGCTGATCACCAGCGTCCCGCAGCCCAGCAGCCGGTCGATGAGGTCACGCTCGAAGGTGACGTCGCTGACCCGGGTCAGCGGGATGTCATGGCCCTTGCGCGTGATCACCCCGTGCCGGGTGATCAGCCGCCGGGTGGTGATCGTGTAGGTCGCGGTCAGCCAGATCAAGACCGGTCGCAGGACGAACCAGACGATGCCGATGATCACCAGCGCCCAGACGGTCCAGGTGACTGGTTTCTCGTCAACCGACCGCTGGACGAACGTCCCGATTGCCAGCAGCACGACGAGCATGAGCAGTGGGAACAGCAGCGCCTTGGGGTGGGTCCGGGTGTCGATGACGATCGACTCACCCTCGTTGAGGAGGTCTTTGGATAGGGCCACGGACGGATCATGTCACTGAACCAGGTCCGAGCGGCGGCTAGACGCTACGCGTCGCGCACATGCACGACGTCGCCCGCGTTGACCGCGGTCCGGACGCCGTCCGTCTCCACCAGGAGCCGTCCGCTCGGGTCCACGCCGGTGGCGGTTCCGGTCAGCACCTCGCCCGCGGGCAGGTCGACGCGAACCTGCCGGCCAACCGTGGCGCAGGCCGCGACGTACGACTCGGCCAGCCGGATGCCGGCCAGGTCGCCGCCCTCCTCCCACGCCGTGTAGGCCTCCGAGAGCGTCTGCAGCAGGGCCACGAGCAGGTCGGTCCGGTCCGGCGCCACACCATCGGCCGAGCCGAGGTACAGGGAGGTGGCCTCGGCCACCGGCAGCTCCTCGGCCGTCATCCCCACGTTGAGCCCGACCCCGACCACCGCCGCCGGACCACTCGAGGTCTCGATCCGCTCGACCAGGATGCCGGCGACCTTCCGATCGGCGAGGAGCACGTCGTTGGGCCACTTCACCGACGCCTCGAAACCGGCACCCCGGAGCGCCTTCGCCACGGCGTACCCGGCCAGCAGCGGCAGCCACGGCCACGACCGGGTCGGCGCGGTCGGCCGCAGCAGCACCGAGAAGGTGAGCGCCGAACGCGCCGGGGCCTCCCAGCTCCGGTCCAGCCGGCCCCGACCGGAGTTCTGGTGCTCGGCCACGACGACCAGGCCCTGCCCGGCGCCCTCGCGGCCGCGGTCGGCGACCAGTGCGTTGGTGGAGCCGACCTCCTCGACCACCTCCACGGTGAGCCCAGCGAGCAGATCCGGACCGGCGGCGGCCAGCCGCCCGGCATCGAGGGGTGGGCGGGCAGCGGGCTCCGACATCACGGGTCTAGCCTTCCACGGGTGAGCTCGCAGCCCGGAGAAGGCACCGAAGTCCCCGAGGACATCGACATCCACACCACCGCCGGCAAGCTGGCCGACCTGGACCGACGTCTCGACGAGGCGGTGCACGCCGGCTCGGCGAAGGCGGTCGAGAAGCAGCACGCCAAGGGCCGCAAGACGGCCCGCGAGCGGATCGAGATGCTCTTCGACGAAGGCTCCTTCGTCGAGCTCGACGAGCTGGCCCGGCACCGGTCCACCGCCTTCGGCCTCCAGAAGAACCGGCCGTACGGCGACGGCGTGATCACCGGCTACGGCACCGTCGACGGCCGTCAGGTCTGCGTGTTCTCCCAGGACTTCACGATCTTCGGCGGCTCCCTCGGCGAGGTCTACGGCGAGAAGATCACCAAGGTCATGGACCTCGCCGTCAAGACCGGCTGCCCGATCGTCGGCATCAACGAAGGCGCCGGCGCCCGCATCCAGGAAGGCGTGGTCTCGCTCGGTCTGTACGGCGAGATCTTCCGCCGCAACGTGCACGCGTCAGGTGTCATCCCGCAGATCTCGATGATCATGGGCAACTGCGCCGGCGGCCACGTCTACTCCCCTGCGGTCACCGACTTCACGGTCATGGTCGACCAGACCTCCGCGATGTTCATCACCGGACCCGACGTCATCAAAACCGTCACCGGCGAGGACGTCACGATGGAGGAGCTCGGCGGCGCGCGCACCCACAACACCAAGTCCGGCAACGCCCACTACATGGGCAGCGACGAGGCGGACGCGATCGACTACGTCAAGGCGCTGCTGTCCTACCTCCCGCAGAACAACCTCGACGAGGCGCCGACGTACGACGAGGTCGCGGACATGGAGTTCACCGACCTGGACCGTTCGCTGGACACGCTGATCCCGGACGCCCCCAACCAGCCCTACGACATGCACGACGTGATCCAGGCGGTCGTCGACGACCAGGAGTTCCTCGAGGTCATGGAGCTGTTCGCTCCAAACATCATCGTGGGCTTCGGCCGGGTGGAGGGCCTGCCGATCGGCGTCGTCGCCAACCAGCCGATGCAGTTCGCCGGCACCCTCGACATCGACGCCTCGGAGAAGGCGGCGCGGTTCGTGCGCTTCTGCGACTGCTTCAACATCCCCGTGCTCACCTTCGTGGACGTCCCCGGCTTCCTGCCGGGCACCGACCAGGAGTGGAACGGCATCATCCGCCGCGGCGCGAAGCTCATCTATGCCTACTCCGAGGCCACGGTCCCGCTGATCACGATCATCACCCGCAAGGCCTACGGCGGCGCCTACGACGTGATGGGGTCCAAGCACCTCGGCGCCGACATCAACGTCGCCTGGCCGACCGCGCAGATCGCGGTGATGGGTGCCCAGGGTGCCGCCAACATCGTGCACCGCAAGGAGCTCGCGAAGGTCGAGAAGGACGCCGGTGACGTCGAGGCGCGACGTGCCGAGCTCATCGACGAGTACGAGACCACACTGGCCAACCCCTACATCGCCGCCGAGCGCGGCTACATCGACGCGGTCATCAGTCCTCACGAGACTCGCATCGAGGTGGTCCGCTCACTACGGCTGCTCAAGTCCAAGCGCACCACGCTTCCTGCAAAGAAGCACGGGAACATCCCCCTGTGATGAGCGGGTACGCAGCACGTGGTGTCGCCGACCCGGCGGTACTGCACGCGGAGGAGCGAAGCGGGGGAGTCGTGCAGAAGCGCCGGGTCGGCGCACGCGGCACCCAAGCCGAGCCCGAGAACGAAGGGTGACCACACCAGGTGACCGAAGAAGAACCGCAGCCGCGGCAAGCAACGCAAGACGACCAAGACTCGCGGGCTGACCAGCGCCCGCTCCTCAGGATCATCCACGGCGACGCGACCCCCGAGGAGGTCGCCGCCCTGGTCGCCATGGTGGCCGCGCTGGGCAGCGGCGCCGGCCGACCACCCCGACGGCGTGCGCCGGAGTGGTCGGCCCACCACCGCAAGGTTCGCGTCAGCCACCCCCACGGGCGCGGCGGCTGGCGCTCCAGCGGCCTGCCGCGTTAGTGGTCATTCCCTTAAGTTCGTCGGGGTCCCCGCGGCCCAGGCACGCACATCGCTTCCTTGGAGTCGGTCGAAGGAGGTCAACTACAACTTCCCTCCTCCACCTCGCGCTGCACGCACCTGGACCACGGCTACCCTCGACGACCTTGCGGTCATGACCACTAGCGACGGCGACCCGGCGCGAAGAGCGCCGCCACCACCGCCACGGCGACCGCGGCCGCACCGGTGAGCAGGGCCGGGCCGATAGCGCCGTCGTAGCCCACCGGGCTGATCTGGCCGCCGTTGCCGAGGAAGACCGCGAGCAACAGGGCAATGCCCAGGGCCACACCGAACTCCCGGATCGTGGAGTTGGCCGAGCTGGCCATGGCGAAGTCGTCGTCCGGCAGCCCTTCGAGCACCGCCGTGGCGCTGGGTGCGAAGGTCAGGCCCATGCCGATGCCGGCCATGGACAGCGGCACGATGAACGAGGAGTACGCCGCGCCGCTCTCGGCCAGCGCCGCGAACCACACCAGCGAGGCCGTTTGCAGGACCAGCCCGGTCACGAGCAGGGCGCGCAGGCCGGTCCGGCTCGCCAGGGCACCGGCGATCGGCGCCACCACCATCGGAGCCGCGGTCCACGGCAGCGTGCGCAGCCCCGCCTCGAGCGGGGAGTAGTTCTGCACGACCTGGAGGTACTGCGAGAGCAGGAACACGGTGCCGAACATGCCGATCGTGAAAGTCAGACCGATCACGTTCGCGACCGAGAACCCCCGCGAGGAGAACAGCCGCAGCGGGAGGACGGCGTACGAGCGGCCGCGAGCCCAGACGACGTACGCCGGCACGAGGAGACCGGCGACGACCAGCGGACCGGCAACGCCGGCCGAGGACCAGCCGTCGTCATTGCCGTGCACGATGCCCCAGATGCCGAAGAAGACCGCGCCGCCGAGCATCGAGGCTCCGACCAGGTCGAGACGCTGCCAGGCGCCCCGCGACTCCCGGACGGCCACGAAGAGGAGCGGCAACGCGACCAGGGCGACTGGAACGTTGAGCCAGAAGATCGCCTGCCAGCTCACGCCCTCGACGACCGCACCGCCGACGACGGGGCCCAGTGCGACCCCGAGACCGGACACGCCGCCCCAGATGCCGATGGCCACGGCGCGCTTCGCGGGCGGCACGGTCGAGGCGAGCAGGGTCAGTGAGAGCGGCATGATCGCCGCCGCGCCCAGCCCCTGCACAGCCCGGGCCGCGATCAACGCCTCGGAGCTGGTACTCAGTGCGGAGGCGATCGAGGCAAGGGTGAACACGGCCAGGCCACCGACCATGACTCGGCGCCTTCCCCAGCGGTCGCCCAAGGTGGCCGCGGGGAGCATGAAGGTCGCGAAGGTGAGCGTGTAGGCGTTCATGAACCACGACAGCTGACCCACCGAGGCGCCCAGGTCCGCCCGGATCACCGGGAGGGCGCTGGTCATCACCAGGTTGTCGAGGGTGGCCATGAACACCGGCAGGGAGGCGGCCACGACGGCCAGCCAGACGGGCACGCGGCGCGTCGTGGGTGCGACGGCAACCGCACTGGGGCGAACGTCGAGGGTGGTGGTCATCTCGGGCTCCAAACAGGAAGGCATTGAATGATTACTTGTGGAACCACACGTTAGTTATCAACTGATAACATGTCAAAGCATGAGCCCGACCACAGCCCCGGAACGCACCCGGATGAGCGCCGAGGACCGGCGCTCGCTCGTGCTCGCCGCAGCCACCCGGGCCTTCTCCAAGGGCGGGTACGCCGGCACCAGCACCGACGCGGTGGCCAAGGAGGCCGGCGTGTCCCAGCCCTACGTCGTCCGCATCTTCGGGACCAAGCTCGAGCTGTTCCTCGAGGTCTTCGAGCGCGCCTGTGGCCGGATCCGGGAGGCATTCGAAGCGGTGCTGGCCGACGGACCGTTCGACCCCGACGACGACGACGACTGGGAGCGACTGGGGCTGGCCTACACCGAGCTGCTCCGGGACCGCGACCTGCTGATGGTGATGATGCACGGGTTCGCCGCCGGCGACATCGACCAGATCGCCAGCTGCAGCCGCCAGGGCATGGGCCGCATCTTCGCGACGATCACCTCGACCGGATGCACCGACGAGCGCGCCAGCGACTTCATCGCGCAGGGCATGCTGCTCAACGTGATGCTCTCCATGCGTGCCCACGAGCACCTCGACCAGCGCGAGCTCGCGCCGATGACCGTCTGCGCCTTCGGGGACGCGCTGCCGTTCCTGACCTCGGAAGCCTGACCCCGCCGATGACCCCGCTGGTCCTGGCCTCCCAGTCCCCTGCCCGCCTGGCGACGCTCCGCTCCGCCGGCATCGAGCCGGTCGTCGTCATCTCGGGCGTGGACGAGGACCGGATCGGCCCGCTGCCGCCGGCCGAGCTCGCGCTCCAGCTCGCCGAGCTCAAGTGCGCCGCGGTGGCCGCGCGTGACGACCTGCCACCGGGTGCGCTGGTCCTGGGCTGCGACTCGGTGCTCGAGCTGGACGGCGAGGCGCTGGGCAAGCCCGCCGACGCCGCAGATGCCACCCGGCGCTGGCAGGCGATGCGCGGCCGCTCGGGAGTCCTCCTGACCGGCCACTCGCTGCACGACACCGTCACCGGCCACGTCGCCTCGGCCACGGCCGCCACGACGGTCCACTTCGCGGAGGTCACCGACGACGAGATCGCGGCGTACGTCGCGACCGGCGAGCCGCTGCAGGTCGCGGGCGCGTTCACCGTCGACGGGTACGGCGGCGCGTTCGTCACCGGCATCGAGGGCGACCATCACAACGTGGTCGGCCTCAGCCTGCCGCTGGTCCGGGAGCTCGCCGCGGAGCTGGGCCGGACCTGGACCGACCTCTGGCGCTGACTACTCGCTGCGCACCACCGCGGCCGGCTCGCCCACCGGACCTTCTTCCCCGTCCGGCTCCAGCGTCTCGTCGGGCAGCCCCGGCTCGTCGTAGATCTCGACGATGCTGATGGGACGGCGGAAGACGAAGGTCCGGAAGAGATAGAACCGGGCGCCCAGACCGAGCACCAGCCCGATCACGTTGGCGGCGAGGTTGTCCGAGATCGGGTCGTCGAGACCGAGCACGTCGCGGCTGATCGCCAGGCAGCCGATCGGGATCAGCATGGTCAGCAGGTTGATGGCGACGAACGCCGTGCGCCCTCCGTCGGAGGTGTGCGGCGGCCGGTGCCGGAACGCCCAGTGCCGACTGCCGTAGTAGCTGACCCCCATGCCGACGGTGTTGGCCAGCACGTAGGCCAGGATCGGCTGGTCGGCGAGCAGGGCGTGATCACCGGTGTTGAACCCGTGCACGAGCAGGTTGAAGAGCACGAGCGCCACCAGCGTGGCCGCTCCACCCACTGCGAGGAACCGGCCCACCTCAGCGAGGAAGCGCTGCGTCCGGTCCGACATGCCACCGATGTTAGACGGAGCACCACGTGTGATAGGTGAGGCCTGTCACCCGCGGGTCACCCTGGGGTCGGCCGCGGTCACTCGACCGGCAGGCCGAGCCCCCGCGCGATCAGCATCCGCTGGACCTCCGAGGTGCCCTCGCCGATCTCGAGCACCTTCGCGTCCCGGTAGAAGCGGGCGACCGGGTACTCCTCCATGAAGCCGTAGCCGCCGAAGACCTGGGTCGCGATCCGGGTGGCGGTGACCGCCGACTCGGTGGCGTGCAGCTTGGCCACGGACGCGGCCTGCTTGAACTCCTTCACCGGCGCCTTGGCATCCTTCAGAGCCGCCGCGCGATAGGTGAGCAGCCGGGCGGCCTGCAGCATCACCTCGAGGTCCGCGATCTGGAAGGCCAGGCCCTGCTTGCGGCCGATCGGGACGCCGAAGGTCTGCCGTTCGCCGGCGTACTGGACGCTCAGGTCGAGGCAGGCCTGGATGCAGCCGACGGCCAGCGCGGCGATCGCGACCCGGCCGTCGTCGAGGGTGGCCAGGAACTGCGCGTAGCCGCGGCCCTGGTCGCCGAGCAGGTTGCCCTCGGGCACCCGGCAGTCCTGGAAGCTGAGCGGGTGCGTGTCGGAGGCGTGCCAGCCAAGCTTGTCGTAGGGCTTCTCGGCGGTGAAGCCGGGCGTGTCCGCAGGCACCAGGATCGCGCTGATCTCCGGCTTGTCTCCGTCGCCGCCGGTCCGTGCGGTGACCGACACGACGCTGGTGAGCTCGGAGCCGGAGTTGGTGATGAACTGCTTGGCGCCGTTGACGACCCACTCTCCGTCGACCAGCGTCGCCCTGGTCTTCGTGGCGCCCGCGTCGGAGCCGGCACCGGGCTCGGTGAGACCGAAGGCGGCGAGCTTGTGGCCGGCCACCAGGTCGGGCAGCCAGGTCTGCTTCTGCTCGTCGGTTCCGTAGGTGAGGATCGGGTTGATCCCGAGACCGACCGCGGCCTCGAGGGTGATCCCCATCGACTGGTCCACCCGGCCGATCTCCTCGATCGCCACGCACAGGCTGGTGAAGTCGCCGTCGTCCCCCGCGCCGCCGTACTCCTCGGGCGAGGTGAGCCCGAACAGGCCGAGCTTGCCCATCTTCTGCACGACGTCGACGGGGAAGGTGTGCTCGCGGTCCCACTGCGCGGCGTACGGCGCGATCTCCGCCTGCGCGAACTCGCGGACGCTCTGCCGGAACTCCTCGTGCTCACGGCTCAGCTCGAAGGTGCTCATGGGCCGGAGATTACTCGGTTTGGTTAACGATCGCTAACCTCCGAGCGCGCGGTCCGAGCTTGCGAGGACCGCGATCAGCGAGGAGGTAGAGGAGGCTCGGCTCAGACCGAGCCTGCGAGGGCTGAGCGAGCCGACGAAACCACCGCAACCCGCCCTGGAACCACGCCACGCCGGTCGAGCTTGTCGAGACCCACCCTAGGATTCAGCAGTAGCCGACCCTGCGGACATCTCGACAAGCTCGATGAACGCTGCGTGCGTCCCAGCGAAGGGTTTGGGTGGTTTCGAGACGGTTGCTGCGCAACCTCCTCAACCACCGCTGAGCGACGGGCCGCGGACCACCTTGATGTTGAAGTCACTGCCACCCAGCGCGAGGTTGATCCGGATCCACAGCGGCAGCCACATCTCGGCACCCCGGGCGGTCTCGATACCGCCGAGGTCGATCACGTCGCCGTGGCCCATCGCCCGCAGCAGCTCGGTGACCACCGCCTTGGCGTCCGCGTCGTCGCCGGAGACGAAGACCGTGGTGTCCTCGCCCAGCCGTTGGGGGTCGGCCATGAGCGCGTTGTTCATCGTGTTCAGGGTCTTCACGACCCGGGCGTCGGGGTAGGCGCGCTGGATCATCTCGGCGAGGGAGTCGTCGTCCTTCACGAACAGCCGCGGCGGGAAGCCCTGGGAGTGGTCGAGCGGGTTGGAGATGTCGAGCAGCACCTTGCCCGCCAGGTTGTCCGCGCCCGCGCTCTCGAGGATGCCCAGGGAGACGTTGCCGCCTGAGGCGTTGACCACCAGCTCGGCGCCCGCGGCCGCGTCCGCGAACGTGGCGAGCCGGACGCCGTCGTGGTCGGCCGCCCAGCCGGCGTAGTCCTCCCGACCGGCGGTTTCGTCAACGTCCCGGGTGCCCACGGTGACGTCGTGGCCGAGCTCGGCCAGCCTGCCTGCCACGGCGCGTCCCACCGGGCCGGTGCCCAGCACCGCCACCTTCATGACCGAGTCCTCATGGCCAGGCACGTTACTCGGGGCGATAACCTGCGGCCGTGCCTGAGACCACGCCGTTGCAGAAGGTACTGATCGCCAACCGAGGCGAGATCGCGGTCCGCGTGATCCGCGCCTGCAAGGACGCCGGTATCGGCAGCGTGGCCGTCTACGCCGACCCCGACCGGGACGCGCAGTTCGTCCGGCTCGCCGACGAGGCGCACGCGCTGGGTGGCTCGACGCCGGGCGACTCCTACCTCGACGTCGACAAGATCATCGCGGTGGCCGACAAGTCCGGGGCCGACTCGGTGCACCCGGGCTACGGCTTCCTGGCCGAGAACGCCGACTTCGCCCGGGCCGTCATCAAGGCCGGACTGACCTGGATCGGGCCACCGCCCGACGCGATCGAGAGCCTCGGCGACAAGGTCAAGGCGCGCCACATCGCGGAGAAGGTCGGCGCCCCGCTCGCCCCCGGCACCAAGGACCCGCTCGACAACGCCGACCAGGCCGTGAAGTTCGCCGAGGAGAACGGCCTGCCGATCGCGATCAAGGCGGCGTTCGGCGGTGGCGGTCGCGGCCTCAAGGTCGCCCGCGAGATGAGCGAGGTGGCCGATGCCTACGAGTCAGCCGTGCGCGAGGCCGTCTCGGCGTTCGGTCGCGGCGAGTGCTTCGTCGAGAAGTTCCTCGACAAGCCGCGCCACGTCGAGACCCAGTGCCTCGCCGACCAGCACGGCAACGTCGTGGTGGTCTCGACCCGCGACTGCTCGCTGCAGCGCCGGCACCAGAAGCTCGTCGAGGAGGCGCCCGCGCCGTTCCTGACCGACGACCAGGTCGCCCGCCTCTACGAGTCGTCGAAGGCGATCCTGCGCGAGGCGGGCTACGTCGGCGCCGGCACCTGCGAGTTCCTGGTGGGTCAGGACGGCACCATCTCCTTCCTCGAGGTGAACACCAGGCTGCAGGTCGAGCACTGCGTCTCCGAGGAGGTCACCGGCCTCGACCTGGTCCGCGAGATGTTCCGGATCGCCGCCGGCGAGGAGCTCGGCTACGACGACCCCGAGGTGCGCGGCCACTCGATCGAGTACCGCATCAACGCCGAGGACGGCGGCCGCAACTTCATGCCCGCCCCCGGGACGCTGTCGGCGTGGAGGCCGCCGGGCGGGCCCGGCGTCCGTCTCGACGGCGGCTACGAGAACGGCGAGACGATCCCCGGCTCGTTCGACTCGCTGATCGCCAAGCTGATCGTCACCGGTCGCGACCGGACCCACGCCCTCGAGCGCTCTCGACGCGCGCTCGACGAGTTCGTGGTCGACGGCATGCCGACCGTGATCCCCTTCCACCGAGCGGTCGTCTCCGACCCGGCCTACGTCGGCGACGGCGAGAAGTTCTCCGTCTACACCACCTGGATCGAGACCGAGTTCGACAACCAGATCGAGCCCTACTCGGGCGACTCCGTCGAGGCAGAAGAGCAGGGCGAGCGGCAGACCGTCGTGGTCGAGGTGGGCGGCAAGCGGCTCGAGGTGGTGCTCCCCGGTGACCTCGGCGGGATCGCGGTCGGCGGCGGGGGCGGCGCCAAGAAGCCGAAGCGCGCCGGCGGCAAGAAGTCGGGCTCGGCCGCCAGCGGTGACGCGGTCACCTCGCCGATGCAGGGCACCATCGTCAAGGTGGTCGTCGAGGAGGGCCAGGAGGTCGCCGAGGGCGACACCGTGGTGGTCATCGAGGCGATGAAGATGGAGCAGCCCCTGAAGGCGCACAAGGCCGGCACCGTCACCGGGCTCCAGGCCGAGGTCGGCGCGACCGTCACCAACGGTGCAGTCATCTGCGAAGTGCGCAGTAGCAAGTGAGGAACGAGCTCGCTACGTGGGCGCAGGCAGGTTGAGCAAGCCCCACGGCCGAGCTTGCGAGGCCGTGACGGGCGGGCGAAACCAACCGCCGCCTGACTCTCTTCGCAGCCACGCTCATCGAGCGTCGTGCGGTCCGCCGTACGCTCGCGATCATGGATCCGGCCCCTCCATCGTTACGTGAGCCGAGCCAGCGGGTCAGCCCGCGGGCCCGGCTGATGTGGCTGACCACCTCGGCGGTGCAGGCAGCGGTGTTGTTCGTCGCGCTGGTGGTCGCGGCCGGACCGATGGACGCCTTCGACCTGCCGTGGTGGGCGTTCGTGCTGGTCGCAGTGGCGCTGGCGGCGTACGTCGCCGTGGTGCCGCAGTGGCGCTACCTGGTGCACCGGTGGGAGGTCACGGACACGGCCGTCTACACGCAGACCGGCTGGTGGACGCGGGAGCGCCGGATCGCGCCGATGTCGCGGATCCAGACCGTCGACCACGTCGAGGGCGCCATCTCACGACTGTTCGGGCTGGCCACGGTCACGGTGACGACCGCATCGGCGGCCGGCGCCCTGGCGATCGTCGGGCTGGACAAGGACGTGGCCCGCGGGCTCGTCGACGAGCTGACCGTCAAGGCGGACGCCGTCGAGGGCGACGCCACGTGACGGAGCCAGACCTCTCGTCGTACCCGCCTCCGCCGCCGGGACCGGAACTTGCTCGCGATGCGGAGTGGCAGCGGCTCGACCCGCGGATGCTGCTCGTGCACCCGATCCGCGAGGTGATCAGGTTCCTGCCGCTGCTGGTGGTGTTCGTGGTGGCCCGCACGGCGGCGGGCGGTGAGGCATGGCAGCTGTTCGGTGTCGCCATCCCGGTGGCACTCGGCGTGCTGCGCTACCTCACCACCAGCTTCCGGATCACCGGCGGCCGGATCGAGCTCCAACGCGGGCTGCTCAACCGGCACGTGCTCTCGACGCCGGTGGACCGGGTGCGCACCGTCGATCTCACCTCTTCCGTCATCCACCGCCTGCTCGGGCTGACCAAGGTGCGGATCGGCACCGGCACCGCCTCGACCAGCGAGGAGGACCGCGTCGACCTCGACGGACTGCCGCTGGTGCGCGCCAGGGCGCTGCGTGAAGAGCTGCTGCGGACCAACGCCGACGACGACGGGGCCGCGGTGTCGGCGGACCGGATGGTCGTCGCCTTCGACCCGTCGTGGCTGCGGTTCGCGCCGCTGACCGGCAGCGGCGTGGTCATCGCAGCGGCTGCCCTGGGTGCCGCGAGCCAGCTGCTGCAGGTGACCGGCTTCTTCGAGCGGTTCAACCCCGAGACCGTGGACCTGCCCGGGTTGCCGCTGGGCGTGCTGGTGCCGCTGCTGGTGATCGTCGCGCTGGTTGTGGTCTCGCTGCTCTCGATCGGCGGGTACCTCGTGACCAACTGGGGGTTCCGGCTGACCCGCACCCGCGGCACCGGGACCTGGCACCTCACCCGCGGCCTGTTCACCACCCGCGAGACCACGCTGGACAACGAGCGGGTGGCGGGTGTGAACCTGTCCGAGCCCCTCGGCCTTCGCCTCGCTCGCGGCGCCCGGCTCTCGGCCATCGTCACGGGGCTCGACCGCAAGCAGCAGGGCAGCTCGACGCTCGTCCCGCCCGGGCCTCGCGTCGTCGTCGAGCGGGTCGCCCGCGAGGTCCTGAACAGCCCGGAGCCCGTCGACACTGCGCTCGTGCGGCACGGTCCGCGTGCCGCCCGGCGCCGCTGGACGAGGGCGCTGGTCCCCGCCTTCATCGCGGCCGGGGCCTGCCTGGTCGCCGTCCTGCTCGGCGCAGCGCCCTGGGTGCTGGCCGGATGGGCAGTGCTTCCAGTAGCCGCCCTGCTCGCCGTCGACCGGATCCACTCGCTCGGCCACGCGCTGGTCGCCGGGCACCTGGTCTCTCGGTCCGGTTCGCTCGTACGCCGCCGCCGGATCCTCGAGGTGCAGCACGTGATCGGCTGGAACCTTCGCTCGACGTGGTTCCAGCGCCGCGCCGGCCTCACCACTCTCGTCGCCACCACCGCCGGCGGCTCCCAGTCCGTCCCGGTGCTCGACATCCCCGACGACGAAGCCGTCCAGGTCGCCCGATCGGCGCTTCCCGATCTGGTTGCGCAGTTCCTGGTCGACTTCAGCGATTCGCCTGCGAAGGCGACCGCAGGTCAATAGCGTTGGCTTCATGGTCGAGTTCGTCAGCTGGATCTTGGTCGCCGTGTTCGCGCTCTTCGCCCTCGTGGGCTTCCTCGGGGTGGTCGGCACCGGCCTGGTGACGGTGCTGCGTCACCTCCGCCACGCCGCGCCCGCGAAGCCGGCCGAAACCCCGCGTTTCATCTCCGCTGCCTGACCCCGCAACGCACATTCCGATAACCCGGTGAGGGCCCTCGATGTGTGGCACCGTGCAGGAGTGACCTCCACGCCGGTCTGAGCACGGACCGCCATGTTCGCGGCGGCGATTGCGGTCCGACGTTGGGAGCGGCTCATGAGGGTGCGTGCCAGTGGCGCTCCCGACGGGGGAGGTTCGCGTCGGGACTACGTCTGGGCGGCTGCCACGGTCGCGCTTATCGTGGCTGGGATCGTCGGCTCCGTGCTGGCTGCCGATGCAGTAGCGGATGACCAGGCCCACCACGCACGCGAGGATTTCGAGACCTCGTCGGGTCACGTCGCCTCGACGCTGGAGCTCGCGATCCAGCACGATGATGACCTCGTCGTCGACGCGGGTGGGCTGCTGGCGGATCCGAGCCTGTCGCAGACGAGCTTTGCGCGATGGTCCACCGCGGCGCGGATCGACGATCGCTACCCCGAGATGACGGGGCTTGCCGTCCTGGAGCTGGTCGACGATGCTGACCTGCCCGCGTTCGCGGCGCAGGCGGTGGCCGACCCCACGGGGCCGCTGGCCGCGGACGGGACCTTCGAGGTGGTGCCGGCGGGCACCCGGCCGTTCTACTGCCTGATCAAGGCCGCCGTCTCAATCCGCCCGATGCCCGACCCGCCGCCCTCGGGCCACGACTACTGCGCCGATCCCCTGGTCCAGCTGACCGTAATGACCGCTCGGGACTCCGGTCGCGGCGCCTACGTCCCGTATCCGTCCGAGGGGAAGACGTGGCTGGCCATCCAGACCCCGATCTACGACGGCGGGGTCACGCCGGCCACGGCCGCAGGTCGTCAGGAGGCCTTCGCCGGCCTGGTCGTCACCCAGCTGGACCCCATGGTCCTGCTCGACCGGGGCTTGCGGGACAACCCGGGCCTGTCCGTGGCGTTGCGCTACCGGGTTGGTATCTCCGATGTGGAGTTCACGAGCGGACCGAGTCCGGCGAACGCCGAGTCGGCCACGATCAACCTTCACAACGGCTGGACGGTACGCACGTTCGGCACCGTCGAGGCCACCGGCATCACCCATGGCCTCGCACTACCCCGGCTGCTCGGCGGCATCGCCCTGAGTCTGCTGCTCGGACTTCTGATGTTCGTGCTGGGCACCGGCCGCGAGCGGGCCCGACGACAGCTGGTCCAACGCACCAGCCAGCTCCACCACCAGGCACTGCACGACACCCTGACGGGACTGCCCAACCGCGGGCTCGTGATGGACCGCATCGAGCAGATGCTTGCTCGGGACCGCCGCCAGGACGCCCCAGCCGCCCTGCTCTTCCTCGATCTCGACGACTTCAAGAACGTCAACGACACGCTCGGTCACGGGGCCGGTGACCGGCTGCTGGTCGCTGTCGCGCACCGGCTGTCGAGCACCCTGCGCGGCGGCGACACGATCGGCAGGATGGGCGGCGACGAGTTCGTGGTGCTGCTCGACGGCAGCGCCCTGGACGTCGCCCCAGACCTCGTCGCCCAGCGTCTCCTCGACGTGATGCACCAGCCCTTCGAGCTCGAGGACGAGTCGGTAGAGCTCAAGGTCAACATCAGCATCGGGATCGCCACCGGCGACCGCGACAGCGCCGAGGACCTCCTGCGGGACGCCGATGTCGCGCTCTACCAGGCCAAGTCCGCAGGCAAGAACCGCTACGCGACCTTCGACCCTCAGATGCAGACCACCATCAGTCGCCGCACGGACCTGGAGTTCGAGCTGCGCTCGGCCTTGACCAGCCACCAGTTCCGACTGGTCTACCAGCCGATCTACAACCTCGCGGACCTCGCCATCGTGGGCGTCGAGGCCCTGCTGCGCTGGGATCACCCCACCAGGGGGTTGATCAGTCCCGACGAGTTCATCCCGATCCTCGAGCAGACCGGGCAGATCCGCGAGGTCGGCCGCTGGGTCCTGCAGCGGGCCTGTCAGCAGATGGCTACCTGGCATGCCCGCGGCGACACCCTGGACGTCTCCGTCAACGTCTCCGCACGCCAGCTCGACGACGACAACATCGTGAACGACGTCCGGGACGCACTTCTGTTCAGTGGGCTGCGCTCCTCCACCCTGATCATCGAGATCACCGAGACCGCCCTGATGCACAACGTGGAGGCCACCGCGAGGCGGCTGCGGGCGATCAAGCAGCTGGGCGGGGTGCGGGTGGCCGTCGACGACTTCGGTACCGGCTACTCCTCGCTGGCCTACCTCCGCCAGTTCCCCGTCGACTGCCTCAAGATCGACCGCATGTTCACCAGTGCGGTCACCTCGTCACCCGAGTCCAGGGCCCTCATCGGGACCCTGGTCCAGCTGGGCAAGGACCTCGGGCTGTCCACCCTCGCCGAGGGCGTCGAGACCACGGACGAGATGGACTTCCTCCGGATCGCGCGCGTCGACCAGGCCCAGGGCTTCCTCATGGCCCGGCCCCTCGACCCTGACTCCCTCGAGGCCCAGTACCTCGAACCCGCGAGGCCCGTCGCGCCGACCGCCCCCGTCACCTGAGACCGGGACGAGACCGACCTGCCGCGCTTGTAGGTTGGCGCGCATGTTCTCGAAGGTGCTCGTCGCCAACCGCGGCGAGATCGCGATCCGGGCGTTCCGGGCCGCGTATGAAGTGGGCGCCCGGACGGTCGCCGTCTTCCCCTTCGAGGACCGCCGGTCCGAGCACCGGCTCAAGGCCGACGAGGCCTACGAGATCGGCGAGCGTGGCCATCCCGTCCGGGCCTACCTCGACGCGGACGCGATCGTCGCCACGGCGGTCCGGGCCGGTGCCGACGCGGTCTACCCGGGCTACGGTTTCCTGAGCGAGAACCCGGCGCTGGCCGAGGCGTGCGCGAACGCCGGCATCACCTTCATCGGCCCCACGGCAGACGTCCTGACCTTGACCGGCAACAAGGCCCGGGCCATCGCGGCGGCCAAGGCGGCCGGCGTACCGACCCTGGCCTCGGTGGACCCGTCCACCGACGTCGAGGCGCTCGTCGAGTCAGCTTCGGAGCTCCCGTACCCGCTGTTCGTCAAGGCGGTGGCCGGCGGTGGCGGCCGCGGCATGCGTCGCGTCGACGATCCCAAGGACCTCCGCGACGCCGTCGAGACCTGCATGCGCGAGGCGGACGGCGCCTTCGGCGACCCGACAGTCTTCATCGAGCAGGCCGTCGTCGACCCACGGCACATCGAGGTGCAGATCCTCGCGGACGCCGAGGGGAACGTGATCCACCTCTTCGAGCGCGACTGCTCAGTGCAGCGCCGCCACCAGAAGGTGGTCGAGATCGCGCCCGCGCCCCACCTCGACCCGGAGCTCCGCGACCGGATGTGTGCGGACGCGGTCCGGTTCGCGAGCGAGATCGGCTATCGCAACGCGGGCACCGTCGAGTTCCTGCTCGATCCCGACGGCAGCTACGTCTTCATCGAGATGAACCCGCGGATCCAGGTCGAGCACACGGTCACCGAGGAGATCACCGACGTCGACCTGGTCCAGGCTCAGCTCCGGATCGCGTCCGGCGAGACCCTGGCCGATCTCGGCCTCTCCCAGGACACGATCACCATCCGTGGGGCGGCTCTCCAGTGCCGGATCACCACCGAGGACCCGGCCAACAGCTTCCGACCCGACACGGGCGTGATCACCACCTACCGCTCCCCCGGCGGCGGTGGGGTCCGGCTGGACGGCGGTACGACGTACACCGGCGCCGAGGTGAGTGCGCACTTCGACTCCATGCTCTCCAAGCTCACCTGCCGGGGTCGCACCTTCGAGCTGGCGGTCCAGAAGGCCCGCCGCGCCGTCGCCGAGTTCCGGATCCGCGGGGTGACCACCAACATCGCGTTCCTGCAGGCGGTCCTCGAGGACCCAGACTTCGCCGCCGGCCGGATCACCACGTCGTTCATCGAGACCCACCCGCACCTGCTCCGCGCGAGGGCCAGCGGGGACCGCGGCACCAAGCTCATGACCTACCTCGCCGACGTGACCGTCAACCAGCCGCACGGCGAGGCTCCGGTGACGATCGACCCGGTGACCAAGCTGCCCGAGGTCAACCTCGACGTGCCGGCGCCCGACGGCAGCCGGCAGCTGCTCCTGGACGTCGGCCCCGAGGAGTTCGCGCGCCGGCTGCGTGCGCGCCGGGACGTCGCTGTCACCGACACCACGTTCCGGGACGCGCACCAGTCGCTCCTGGCCACCCGGGTGCGCTCCCGCGACATGCTCGCGGTCGCGGGACACCTCGCCCGAAGCACGCCGCAGCTGTGGTCGCTCGAGTGCTGGGGCGGGGCGACGTACGACGTGGCCCTGCGCTTCCTCTCGGAGGACCCGTGGGAACGGCTGGCGGGGCTGCGCCAGGCGGTCCCGAACATCTGCCTGCAGATGCTGCTGCGCGGACGCAACACGGTCGGCTACACGCCCTACCCGCCCGAGGTCACCACGGCGTTCGTTCGCGAGGCCGCCGAGACCGGCCTCGACGTGTTCCGGATCTTCGACGCGCTCAACGACGTCGAGCAGATGCGCCCGGCCATCGAGGCGGTCCGACAGACCGGCACCACTGTCGCCGAGGTCGCGCTGTGCTACACCGGCGACCTGTCCAGCCCGGACGAGAAGCTCTACACACTCGACTACTACCTGAGGCTGGCCGAGCGGATCGTCGAGGCCGGCGCGCACGTGCTGGCGATCAAGGACATGGCCGGGCTGCTCCGCGCGCCCGCGGCCCGCACCCTCGTCACCTCGCTCCGGGAGCGGTTCGACCTCCCGGTCCATCTGCACACCCACGACACCGCCGGTGGGCAGCTCGGCACCCTGCTTGCCGCGATCGACTCCGGCGTGGACGCCGTCGACGCGGCCTGCGCCTCGATGGCGGGGAGCACGTCCCAGCCGCCCCTGTCCGCCCTGGTCTCGGCCACCGACCACTCGGACCGCGAGACCGGACTCTCGCTGGCGGCGGTCAACGCGATGGAGCCCTACTGGGAGGCCGTCCGGCGGGTCTACGCACCGTTCGAGTCCGGTCTGCCCGCCCCCACCGGCCGGGTCTATCGGCACGAGATCCCCGGCGGCCAGCTCTCCAACCTGCGCCAGCAGGCGATCGCGCTCGGCCTGGGAGAAGAAATTCGAGCAGGTCGAGGAGATGTACGCCGCGGCGGACGACATTCTCGGCAACATCGTGAAGGTCACGCCCTCCTCCAAGGTGGTCGGCGACCTGGCGCTGGCCCTGGTGGGGCTGGGCGCCGACCCGGCCGAGTTCGCGGAGAACCCCGCCAAGTTCGACATCCCCGACTCCGTGATCGGTTTCCTCAGCGGCGAGCTCGGTGACCCTCCCGGCGGCTGGCCGGAGCCGTTCCGCACCAAGGCCCTCGAGGGCCGGAGCTGGAAGCCGCCGGCGAGCGAGGTCACCGAGGAGCAGGCCGAGGCGCTGCGCGAGGGCAGTGGCCGGCTCCGCCGCGAGACACTCAACGAGCTGCTCTTTCCCGGACCGACCCGTGACTTCAACGAGGCCCGGCAGACCTACGGCGACATCTCGGTGCTGCCGACCATCGACTACCTCTACGGGCTGCGGTACGGCGAGGAGCACGAGATCACGATCGAGGAGGGCAAGACGATCATCCTCGGGCTCCAGGCGATCAGCGAGCCCGACGAGCGCGGCTACCGGTCCGTGATGGCCACCATCAACGGTCAGCTCCGGCCGATCAGCGTGCGCGACCGCAGCGTCGCTTCCGAGGTCGCGGCCGCCGAGAAGGCGGACACCTCGAAGCCCGGCCACGTCGCGGCGCCGTTCCAGGGTGCCGTCACCATCGTCGTCGCCGAGGGCGACCAAGTCGCCGCTGGTGAGGTGGTCGCCACCATCGAGGCGATGAAGATGGAGGCCTCGATCACCGCCCCGATCGCCGGGACCGTCGAGCGGCTGGCTCTGTCCGGGACCCAGGCGGTCGACGGCGGCGACCTGGTGCTGGTGCTGGCTCAGTAGCTCAGTAGGCGGTGGTCAGCCGGTCCTGGCCGCTGCGGGTCTGCCAGTCGGCGAGGTCGGGGCTGGTGGAGCCGTCGCCGTAGCTGGCGAAGATCGGCCCGGTGAAGTGGATCCGGTTGGCGTCGACGAGCAGCAGGGACGCCTGTGGGTCGACGGCCAGGTGGTAGACCTTCTGGTACTGGCTGATCGTGTTGCCCGTGATGGCCAAGCCGATGACGTCGCTCGAGAACTTGTCGCCGGTGGTGATCTCGTAGAGCCACCAGTCGATCTCCGTGAAGGTGTTGTGGTCGATGACCATGGCGGTGGCGCAGCGCAGGATGAGCCCGACGGACCGGTCGAGGCCGCTCCCGGCGGACCGGCCGCTCGCCTCGTTGCCGGCGAAGACGTTGCCGACGCAGTCTCCGAGCGGGTTGCTGCCGTCCGGGCTGGTGCCCGTCTCCAGCACGTTCTCGTTGTTCGCGATGGTGTTGGCGAGGATCTGGACGTTCGACGAGTTGTAGATCTCGAAGGCACCGCCGTCGTACACGTAGTCGGACGACGGCCCTGCGTTGTCGGTGATGACGTTCTTGGTGGCCACCGCCCCGGGCAGCGCGGAGACGTTGGAGAACGTGATCCCGTTGGCGCCGTAGTCGTCGTCCCCGCCGGGGGTGTTCCGGATGAGTACGTCGTTGTCGTGGATCCGGTTGTCCGCGATCACGGCGAGGCGACCGCCGCCGTTGAGATAGACGCCCGTGCCGGTGCCGGAGATGTCGTTGCCGACGATCCTGGAGGCGTCGGCGTTGTGGACGAGGATGCCGTAGCAGCCGAACGGCAGGCCGTGCTGGTTGGTGCCCCGGCTGTTGGTGATGGTCGTCCCCTTCACCGTGACCCCGCTGGCGCCGTCATTGATCCGGATGGCGCTGCTGCCACCGTCCCCGAAGCCGCCGACGGGCGTCGGGTTGGGCACGCAGCCGGTCACCGAGATGTCGAGCAGGGTGACGGCCGGGGCCGCGAGCAGGATCACGTCCCGGACGCCGGCGCGGCCTCGGACCAGCACCCGCTGCCCCGGCATCGCGGCCACGGTCTGCCCCGGCTGGGTCACCGCGAACGGCTGATAGGTGCCGCCGGCCACCAGGACTGTCGAACCGGCAGGTGCGGTGGCCGTGGCCTTCGCGATCGTCCGCCATGGGCGAATGAGGCTGCCGTCGGCGCTGTCGCTACCGGTCGGGCTGACGTGGTAGACGCCCGGGAGCGCGGGAGCGGCGTCCGCAGGTGCGGGCAGGATGCCAGCCCCGAGAAGAGCGGTCCCGACGAGGCCGAGGAGCAGCGCCCCGGCCGATCGTGGACGGGGGGCCGAGGTCATCACATGCTGTGAAACGCCCTGGTCAGCGTGGGGTTACGGCGTCCAGCTTGAGCCACGTCGACTTCAGCGGGCCCAGCCGGAACCGGAAGTCGTCCCCAGTGGCGTTGACGGAGGTGGGCAGGCCACCCAGGCTGCCGGTGAGCCTGACCGACGTGACCCGGCCACCGAACTGCGCACCCAGCCCGTCCCGAGTGAACGACAGGTTCTCGAGGGTGCCGACCGCGGGCCAGGCATTCTCGATCTGCACACGCGTGATGGTGGTGGTCCAGGGGTCGTTGGGGTTGTCCGACGAGGCCTCGTAGGGGTCGGGCTGCGCGACCAGGTAGGGCTGCGAGCCGGCCGAGCTGTAGCCGCCGTTGCTGGAGGAGAACTGGGTGAACGCCGGCTGGCCCTCGTAGAGCACCACCCGGCCGCGCGTGGCCTTCACCGCAGCGTTGGCGGCCGGGTGCTCGTCGGCCACGCCGCCGTAGACCTGACACGACTCGGTGTCGCAGATGTCGTAGTAGGACGTCGCGGCCTCCCGTTCGAACGCGGCGTACGTGCGCGCGGCCACGGCCTGAGAGCGGACCGCCTGGGCGGGCCAGTCCGCGGGGACCTCGCGCGGGACGACGCCCTGCAGGTAGCGGTCGAGCGACAGCACGTTGACCGTGTGCTTCTCGACCGACCGGAGCGCGCCGCGGTACTGCGCAGACTCGTGCTTCGGCAGCAGGAGCGTCACCGGCTGGTTGCCGGCCGAGAACTCGGCAGCACCCGGGAACGTCGTCCACTTCTGCCAGGCGGCGCGGCCGGGAGCGCGGTAGGACACCACGCTCCTGGAGCCCCGCGGCATGATCGCGCCAGCGCGTCGCCTTCGGCCGCAACCTGGCCAGGTTGAAGGTCTTGCGCCCGGTCAGCCGAGTGAGCTGGAGGCCGTCGCGGGCGTCGACCATGACGTCCTTCTTGTCAGCGGTGATGAGGACCTTGATGGTGCCGCGGGCCCGGCCGAGTCGGGTCCCGGGGTAGTAGAAGCCGACGATCTGCTGCCACGAGAGGCCCTGGTTGGCAGCGCCCTGGGCGCCGTACTGCGAGAGGCCGTGGCCGTGGCCGTAGCCGTAGCCGGTCACCGTGAAGGTCGTGACGCCGGTGGCAGGCACGTCTTCTGCAACCGCAGCGACCGACGAGCCCAGCGTGAGTGAGCCGGCGACGACGACTCCCAGGCCGAGCCCGAGCAGGCGAGAGGGGGTCATGGGGTCCGAGCGTAGGTCCCTCGGGCAAGCACGAGGGACCTACCCGGCAGGACTACCCGGCGCGACGAGCGGTGAGCAGCAGGTACTCCCACTCCATGACGCCGTCGCCGGCGTAGCGGTCGCCGTGGGCAGCGAGGGCCTCGTCGAGCTCCGCCGTGCGGGCCGGGTCATCGGCCAGGAACCGGTAGACGGCGATCGTCGGTCCGTACGTGCGCTTGAAGAAGTCGCGGAAGGACGCGCCGTCCGGGAACAGCGGCACCGGGAGGGTCCTGGTCTCCGCTGTCGCGTCTGTCACGCGGTCGCCGAAGAGCTCGCGAACGTGCGCCTCGTCGCCCCACAGCGGAGGCGGCTGGGCGCCGGCCGGCGGCGGAGGGGCGTACGGCTTCATGGTGGCGAACATCTGTCCGATGAAGCCGGACGGCGTCCAGCTGAGCAGCCCGATCCGCCCGCCGGGACGGACCACCCGCACGAGCTCGTCGGCTGCGCGCTGGTGGTGCGGGGCGAACATCACGCCCACGCAGGAGATCGCGGCGTCGAACTCGGCGTCGGCGTACGGCAGCGCCTCCGCGTCGGCGACCTCCCAGCGCAGCTGCGCGCCGACCCGCTCGGCCGCCTGGCGGCCGGTCTCGAGGAGGTCGGGGGTCAGGTCACTTGCGACGACGTCGGCGCCGGCCAGGGCGGCGGGGATCGACGCGTTGCCGGAGCCGGCGCCGATGTCGAGGACGTGGTCACCGGGGGCGATGCCGGTGGCCTCGACAAGGGCCGGACCGAGTTCGGCGATCACCTCGGTCGCGACGGCCGGGTAGTCGCCCATCGCCCACATGGCGGCGTGCTTGGCCTTGAGGGCCGCGTCGTCGGACTGGAGCTGCTGCTGTGTCTGTGTCATGCGGCGAACCTAGGTACGCCGGCGGCACGGTCGCGTCGGCGCTGCCACCCATTCCGTCTGGGCGGTGGTGTCCGGACTACGTACGTGCCAGCGCGGCCGCGGCGGCCGCCCGGGCGGAGGGTCCGCGCACGCCGAGCTTCGTGTAGGCGTTCTGCAGGTGTCGCTCGACGGTGCGGACACTGAGCACCAGCTCGGCTGCAATCTCGTCGTTCGAGCGACCCTCGGCGACCAGGGCCACCACCTCGCGCTCACGCGCGGACAGCACGTCCATGGCCGATGCCGGGGCACCGTCCGGAGCCAGGAACGCGCGCACCTCGTCCACGAAGACCTGCCACGCCGGCTCGTCCCCCAGCAGGATGTGGTTGTCGCTGTCCAGCGGCACCAGCCGGGCACCGGGGATGCCCTTGGCGAGAAGCCGGGCGTGCTCGAAGTCGTTCATCTGGTCGCGGACCGAGTGGAGCACCAGGGTCGGCACGTCGAGGCCGGGTAGCAGGTCGAGGCAGTTGGCCTTCGACCGCTGGCGCAGCGCGTCGGACGCGGTCGTGGCGGAGGCGGCGACCCTCTGGAGCTCGTCGAGCCAGAGCATCTGCTCCTCAGTGGCCCCCGGGATCATCATCGTGGTGAAGACCCGCCGGAAGGTGT
The DNA here is from genome assembly GCA_963765915.1 of uncultured Actinomycetota bacterium. GTDB lineage: Bacteria > Actinomycetota > Actinomycetes > Propionibacteriales > Nocardioidaceae > Nocardioides. Next base: position 179,964 of record CAVXYB010000011.1, read on the forward strand.
GCTGAGGCCGACCCCACCCGACCTTGATCAGCTGCGCGAAGGCCTCGAGCTGCTCCTGGCTCTCGACCGAGCCGGCGGCCGCGCCCGCGTAGCTGCCGTAGAACAGCAGCCTTGTCACCCGATCCGGGTGCCGGGCGGCGTAGGAGATTGCCGGCGGACCACCCTGCGCCATGCCCATGAGCGCGAACCGATCCAGGCCCGCGTGGTCGGCGACCGCCGCGAGATCACCGATCCTGGCCTCCAGCCCGTGGTCGGTCACGTCCCAGTCGGAGAGCCCGTAGCCGCGCTCGTCGTAGCGGACGATGGTGGCGCACCGCCCGACCTGGTCGAGGAAGTGCCGCCAGACCGGGCTCTCCCAGTCGTGCTGCAGGTGGCTGAGCCAGCAGGTCGACACGAGCATCGGCGGGCCAGTGCCTGACTCGGCGTAGGCGATGCGGACGCCGTCGGGTGCCTCGCAGAAGCGGATCTGCTGTACCGGACCCGAGGCGGACATCCTTCGAGGCTAGGCGGGGCCGGACCTGTGAGGAATGGCCCGGACGGGTCAGGCGCGGAACCGGTGCAGCCGGCGAGCGGCCTCGGCAACCGATCCGCTCATCGACGGGTAGACGGTGAACGCCTGCGCGAGCTGGTCGGCGGTGAGTGACTCCGCGACCGCGATCGACACCGGATGGATCAGCTCGCTGGCGCGGGGGCCGACCACCACCCCGCCGACGACGATGCCGGTGCCGGGGCGGCAGAACAGCTTCACGAACCCGTCGTGGACCCCCTGCATCTTGGCGCGGGCGTTGCCCGAGAGCGGCAGGGTGATCGCCTCGGCCTGGATCTCGCCGGCGTCGATGGCCTGCTGGGACCAGCCGACCGTGGCGATCTCGGGGGCGGTGAACACGTTGGAGGAGACCTTCTTCAGGTCCAGTGGGTGTACGGCGTCGCCGAGGAAGTGCCACATCGCGATCCGGCCCTGCATGGCGGCCACCGAGGCCAGCATGAGAACGCCGGTGCAGTCGCCGGCGGCGTACACCCCCCGCGCGGAAGTGCGCGAGACCCGGTCGACGTTGACGAACCCGCCGTCCTTGAGGACCACGCCGGCCTCCTCCAGGCCGAGGTCCTCGGTGTTCGGGACCGAGCCGAGGGCCAGGATGCAGTGCGAACCCTGACCGTGCGGCCGTCGGTGAGGGCTACGGTCACCACGTCGCCGTCGCGGCTGACCGACTCCATCCGCGAGCGCGACAGCACCGTCATCCCGCGGCGGGTCAGCACCTCCTCCAGCACAGCGGCGGCGTCGGCGTCCTCACCGGGCAGCACCCGGTCGCGGCTCGAGACCAGGGTGACCGGGATGCCCAGCGCGAGGTAGCCGCTGGCGAACTCGGCGCCGGTGACTCCGGAGCCGACCACGATCAGCTCGGTCGGCACGTCCGCGAGGTCGTAGACCTGCTCCCAGGTGAGGATCCGCTCGCCATCCGGCTGCGCGGTCGGGAGCGTGCGTGGCGCAGCGCCGGTGGCGACCAGGATCGCGTGTGCGCGCAGGATCTCCTCGCGGCCGGAGGTCGTCTCGACGACGACCCGGTCGGGGCCGGCCAGGCTCCCGCGGCCCTCGAGGACCTGGACTCCTTCCTTCTCGAGCCGCGCCGCGATGTCCTCGCTCTGCGCCCGGGCCAGCGCCTTGACCCGCTGGTTGACCCTGGCCAGGTCGACCCGGACCCCGTCCTCGCCGATCATCACGCCGAGCTCGTTGGCGCCGGCCACGTCGGTCATCAGCTCGGCGGTGGCGATCAGCGTCTTGCTCGGCACGCAGTCGGTGAGCACCGCCGAGCCGCCGAGACCGTCGGTGTCGACGACGGTGACCTCCGCGCCGAGCTGGGCCGCGACCAGGGCCGCCTCGTAGCCGCCCGGCCCGCCGCCGATGACAACGACGTGATCGGTCATTTCCTTCACAGGTTGATCATGTGGCCGGCGATGCCCTCGACGGCCTCCTTCATCGCCTCCGACAGGGTCGGGTGCGCGAAGACGTTGCGGGCCACCTCGTCGGCGGTGAGGTCCCACTTCTGGGCCAGCGTCAGCGCGGGCAGCAGCTCGGTCACCTCGGGTCCGATCAGGTGCGCGCCGACGATCTCGTTGTGCTCGGCGTCGGCCACGATCTTCACGAAGCCCGCGGTCTCGGCCATGCCGCGCGCTTTGCCGTTGGCAGAGAAGGGGAACGACGCCACCTTGACGTCGTACCCCTTCTCCTTGGCCTGGGCCTCGGAGTAGCCGAACGACGCGATCTGGGGCTGGCAGAACGTCGCCCGGGGGATCATGTCGAAGTCGATTTCGATGGTCTCGGCGTCGGCGATCGTCTCCGCGGCGATGACGCCCATCGCCTCGGCGGTGTGGGCCAGCATCAGCTTCCCGGTCACGTCGCCGATCGCGTAGATGCCGTTGACGTTGGTGCGGCCACGCGCGTCGACGCCGATCGCGCCGCGGTCGGTGAGCTCGACGCCGGCCTTGTCGAGGCCGTAGCCCTCGACGCGCGGCGCGAAGCCGAATGCGGCCAGCATCTTGTCGGCCTCGAGCACCTGGGAGTCGCCTCCGTCGGCGGGGCTGACCGTGACCTTGACCCCGCTGCCGGTGTCCTCGACGTTCTCGACCTTGGTCGAGAGCAGCACCTTGACGCCGAGCTTCTTGTAGGCGCGGAGCAGCTCCTTGGAGACGTCCGCGTCCTCGGTCGGCACCATCCGGTCGAGGAACTCGACGATCGTGACGTCCACGCCGAAGTTCGTCATCACGTAGGCGAACTCGACGCCGATCGCGCCGGAGCCGCCGATGATGACCGAGCCCGGGAGCTGCTCGTCGAGGATCTGCTCCTCGTAGGTGACGACGTTGTCGCTGACCGACATCCCGGGCAGCATCCGCACCTTGGCACCGGACGCGATGATCAGGTTGTCCGCCGTGTACGACGAGGTGCTGCCGTCCTTGTCGACGCTGACGCCGTGCTTGCCGTTGGCCTCGCCCGTCAGGGTCCCCCAGCCATCGATCTCGGTGATCTTGTTCTTCTTCATCAGGTAGTGGACGCCCTTGGCGCTGGCGTCGGCGACCTTGCGACTGCGCTCGTGCGTGGGACCGAAGGCCATGGTGGCCTCGCCCTCGATCCCGAAGGTCTTCTTCTCGTGGGTGATGATGTGCGCGATCTCGGCGTTGCGGAGCAACGCCTTCGAGGGGATGCAGCCGACGTTGAGGCAGACACCGCCCCAGTACTTCTCCTCCACGATCCCCACGCTCTTGCCGAGCTGGGCGGCGCGGATCGCGGCGACGTACCCTCCGGGGCCGGCGCCGAGGACCAGGACATCGAAGTGGGTCTCATCGCTCACGGTGCCACCCTAGTAGTGGGCATTACTGTTCAGCGGTGCCCCTGTACGCCGCCTACGGTCCGAACATGGACCCGCGACGCATGCTGGAGCGCTGCCCGCACTCGCCGCTGGAGACGACGGGCTGGTTGACCGGCTGGCGGCTGACATTCGGCGGCGAGGAGCACGGCTGGGACGGCGCCCTCCCGACGATCGTCCAGGACCCGCTGGAGCAGGTCTTCGTGGCGGTCTACGACGTGTCGCGGGAGGACGAGTCCGCCCTCGATGCGTGGGAAGCGGCCGACTCGGGCCTCTACCGCAAGACCAAGGTGCGGATCTTCACGCTGGCCGGCGAGATGGTGGTGTGGACCTACGTGCTCGACGCCTACGAGGGCGGCCTGCCGTCGGCGTCGTACGTCGGCGTGCTCGCCGATGCGGCCGAGGCCGCCGATGCGCCCCTGGACTACGTCGCCCGCCTCCGGAGCCTGCCCTGCCGGTCGACCGGGCTGTAGCTGCTCAGTCGCCGGGCCGGCCGCGGTGGCAGACCGCCTCGACGTTGTTGCCGTCGGGGTCGCGGACGAACGCGCCGTAGTAGGCCTCGTGGTACTCGGGCCAGAGCCTCGGCTCGTGCAGCACCTCGGCGCCCCGGCCCACGGCAGCGGCGTGGAAGGCCCGGACCGTCTCGACGTCGGGGGCGGTGAACGCGATGTGCACCTCGCGGTTGGGACCAATCCCCTCGAACGTCGACAGCCAGAAGTCCGGCTTGTCGGTGCCATAACCGATGGCCACCTCGAAGTCCATGAGGCGTCGGTGGCCGAGGGTCGCCAGGACCTCGTCATAGAAGGCGGCGGACTCCGCCAGGTCGATGCAGTTGATGCCGAAGTGGTCGAGCATGGGCACACACTAGGCTCGCGCGGGTGACGGCGCCGACCCCCTACGCCCTGGCCGACGAGGCCGCCGGACGACTCGCCGAGCTCACCGGCGTGGCTCGCCACGACGTGGCGATGGTGCTCGGCTCCGGGTGGCTGCCCGCGGTCGACGCGCTGGGCCAGGCGACGGCCGAGATCGCGGCCACGGACCTGCCCGGCTTCGGTGCGGCGGCGGTGGTCGGGCACTCAGGCAAGATCCGCTCGATCGACGTGGGCGGGGTGCAGGCGCTGGTGTTCCTGAGCCGGACTCACTACTACGAGGGCAAGGGCGTCGCGGCGGTCGTGCACGGTGTACGCACGGCGGCCCAGGCAGGCTGCCGCACGATGGTGCTCACCAACGGCTGCGGCGGCCTCAAGGAGACGTGGACGCCGGGCACCCCGGTGCTGATCAGCGACCACATCAACCTCACCGGCCGGTCGCCGATCGAGGGCGCGAACTTCGTGGACCTCACCGATCTCTACAGCAGCCGGCTGCGCGCCCTGTGCCGCGACGTGGACCCGAGCCTCGACGAGGGGGTCTACGTCCAGTTCCCCGGGCCGCACTACGAGACCCCGGCCGAGATCGGGATGGTGCGCGCCATCGGCGGGCACCTGGTCGGCATGAGCACCACCCTCGAGGCGATCGCCGCCCGCGAGGCCGGGATGGAGGTGCTCGGCATCAGTCTGGTCACCAACCTGGCGGCCGGCATCGGCGGGGAGCCGCTCAACCACGAGGAGGTCCTCGAGGCCGGCCGGTCCGCGGCGGAGCGAATGGGCTCGCTGCTCTCGCAGGTCGTGCCGCGCCTATAAGTTCCTCACCATGCGAGTCCTCGTCACCGGCGCCGCCGGCAGCATCGGCCGGGTCGTGACCCTGGGCCTCGAGGACCGCGGCCATGACGTTGTCGGCCTCGACCTGGTGCCGGTCCCCGACGGCACCGACATCGCCTGGCACACGGCCGACTGCGCGGACGCCGACGCGGTGGCCGATGTCTTCGATGCCGAGTTCGCGGCGTCCAGCCTCGACGCCGTCGTCCACCTCGCCGGTCACCCCGGCGAGGCGTCGCTGCCCGATTCGTTCAGCTCGCACGTCGTCACCACCGCCGCGCTGCTCGACGCGATGGTCGAGCACGGCGTCCGCCGGTTCGTCTACGCCGGCTCCAACCACGCCGTCGGCCACACCCCGCGCGCCGGCCTCCCCGATGGCCTGGTCACGGTTGATGTGCGGCCCCGGCCCGACACCTTCTACGGCGTCGCCAAGGCCGCGGCCGAGGCGTTGATGAGCCTGTACGCCGACCGCTACGGCCTCGACGTGGTGTCCTGCCGGATCGGCTCGTTCCGCCCCGAGCCCCGGACGGTGCGCCACCTCGCCACCTGGCTCTCGCACGACGACTGCGTGCGGATGGTCGATGCGGCGCTCACCACGCCGGCCCCGGCCTACGCGGTCCTCTACGGCATCTCCGCCAACACCAGGGCGTGGTGGGACCTGGCCCCCGGTCGCGCGCTCGGCTACGACCCGCTCGACAACGCAGAAGACTGGGCAGACCGAGTCGCCGCCCGCCCGGACGACCAGGCCGAGAACGCCCGCGTCGGCGGGGACTTCACGCTCGACGGCAAGGTGCGCCCGGCGCTCGACCGGGCTTGACCTGAAGCGCGCTTCAAGGGGTTGAGTGGAACGCATGACTCTGAAACGACGCGCCCTCGGCACCACGTCCGCCCTCGAGGTCTCCGAGCTCGGCCTCGGCTGCATGGGGATGTCGGAGTTCTACGGCACCACCGACGAGCAGACCGGCATCGACACGATCCACCGCGCCCTCGACCTCGGCGTCACCTTCTTCGACACCGCTGACATGTACGGCCCGTTCACCAACGAGCAGCTGGTCGGCCGCGCCATCAAGGACCGGCGAGACGAGGTCCAGCTCGCCACCAAGTTCGGCAACGAGCGCAACCCCGATGGCAGCCACGTCGGGATCAACGGCAAGCCCGAGTACGTCCGCTCGGCGTGCGACGCGTCGCTCCAGCGGCTCGGTGTGGACCACATCGACCTCTACTACCAGCACCGGGTCGACAGATCCGTGCCGATCGAGGAGACGGTAGGCGCCATGAAGGAGCTGGTCGACGCCGGCAAGGTCGGCCACCTCGGTCTTTCGGAGGCCGCGTCCGAGACCATCCGGCGCGCGCATGCGGTGCACCCGATCACCGCGCTGCAGTCCGAGTACTCGCTGTTCACCCGCGACCTCGTGGACGAGATCCTGCCGACGATCCGCGAGCTCGGCATCGGGCTGGTTCCCTACTCTCCCCTGGGCCGCGGCTTGCTCACCGGCGCGGTGAGCAGGGAGTCCCTCGACCCCGGCGACTCCCGGACCAGCGGCTACTTCCCTCGGTTCCAGGGCGAGGCGCTCGACGCCAACCTGACGTTGGTCGAGAAGGTGAAGGAGCTCGCCGCCGAGCACGGCTGCACGCCGGGGCAGCTCGCACTGGCCTGGGTGCTCGCCCAGGGCAACGACGTCGCGCCCATCCCCGGCACGAAGCGGATCCCCTACCTGGAGGAGAACGTGGGCGCCACGGCCGTCGAGCTGACCGACGACGACCTCAGAGCGCTCGAGGACGCCGTCCCGCGCGACGCCGTGGTCGGCGACCGTTACGTCGACATGAGCAGGGTCAACGTCTAGGAAACCAGCCTAGAGATCGAGTCGACGCTCGAGGGCGTCGAGGGCGCGGGTCGCCTGCCTCCGCACCTCGGCGTCCTCGTCGTCGAGCCGGTCGCGGACGGCGGCCAGGTGCTCGGTGTCCCCGTTGACTGCCAGCGCGCGCATCGCCTGGGCGCGGACCCGGGGCAGGTCGTGGTCGGCCAGCGTGACGGCACCATCCCCGGTGCCGGCGACCTCATGGCGGGCGGCCACCTTGAGGCACATCTCCGCCGGCCGCCAGTGCTCGTCGGCGAGCCCGGCCACGATTGCGTCCGTCGCGCTGTCGTTCCACACGTGGAGCAGCCCGCGGGCGCCCCAGGTGCGCACCCAGTAGTCCTGCCAGATCTCGTGGTCGAAGACACCGTCGCCCGGCTGCCATTCGTGGCCGGTCAGGCTTCGGAGCTCGTCGACGTACGACTCCCGGCCGGCGCCGCCCATCAGGTCGGTGCACACCGCGACGAACCGCTCAACACCGAGCCGCGCGGCCAGGTCGGTGATCAGCTCCGCCACGGGCGGTCGGTCGGTCACAGGGCGACACTAAGGTGCCCACATGACCACCTCAGCGGCGACGGACCTCCTGCTGGAGCGGGCCCGGGCGTGGCTTGCCGACGACCCCGACGACGTCACCCGGGTCGAGCTCGAGCAGGTGATCGCCGAGGTCGAGGGTGGCGGTGACGCCACCGACCTGGCCGACCGGTTCGCCGGCACCCTGGAGTTCGGCACCGCGGGGCTGCGCGGCGCCGTGGGTGCCGGCCCCAACCGGATGAACCGGGCGGTCGTCACCCGGGCGGCCGCCGGGCTTGCGGCGTACCTGCGCGACCAGGGCGCGAACGGACCGGTCGTCGTCGGGTACGACGCCCGCCACCGCAGCGACGACTTCGCCCTCGACACCGCCGAGGTGATGACGGGTGCCGGGTTCAAGGTCTGGGTGCTGCCGCGGCCGCTGCCGACGCCGGTGCTGGCCTTCGCGATCCGCGAGCTGGGCTGCGCGGCCGGGGTGATGGTGACCGCGAGCCACAACCCGCCCCAGGACAACGGCTACAAGGTCTACCTCGGCGACGGCAGCCAGATCGTGCCGCCGGCGGACGCGGAGATCGCGGCCCGGATCGCGGCGGTGGGCAAGCTGGCCGACATCGCGCGCGGCAACGCCGGAACGGTGCTCGGCGAGCACCTCGTGGACCGCTACCTCGACACCGTCGCCGAGCTGGCGCAGGACGGTCCGCGCGACCTCAACCTCGTCTACACGCCGCTGCACGGCGTCGGCGGCACCTCGGCGCTGCAGGTCCTCGAGACCGCCGGCTTCGCGACGCCGCGGGTCGTCGTTCAGCAGGAGCAGCCAGACCCCGACTTCCCGACGGTTCCCTTTCCCAACCCGGAGGAGCCCGGCGCCCTGGACCTGGCCATGGCCCTCGCCCGGGAGCACGGCGTTGACCTCGTGGTGGCCAACGACCCCGACGCCGACCGCTGCGCCGCCGCGGTCCCGACCGGGCACGGCTGGCGGATGCTGGGCGGCGACGAGGTCGGCGCGCTGCTCGCGCACCACCTGATGGCTCGCGGCCGCACCGGGACCTGGGCGGCGTCCATCGTCTCGTCCACCCTCCTCGGGCGGATGGCAGCGGCGGCCGGGCAGCCGTACGTCGAGACGCTCACCGGCTTCAAGTGGATCAGCCGGGTCGAGGGGCTGACCTTCGGCTACGAGGAGGCGCTCGGCTACTGCGTCGACCCCGAGCACGTGAAGGACAAGGACGGCATCTCGGCGCTGCTGCTGCTCTGCGAGCTGGCCGCCGAGACCAAGGCGGCCGGCCGCACCCTGGTCGACGTCCTCGACGACCTCGCCCTCGAGCACGGCCTGCACGCCACCGACCAGGTCTCGGTGCGAGTCGCCGACCTGACTCTGATCGGGGAGGCGATGGAGCGCCTCCGCAGCACGCCGCCCCGCGAGCTCGGCGGGTTCGCCGTCGAGTCGGTCGACGACCTCTCGCACGGCAGCGCGTCGCTGCCACCGACCGACGGGTTGCGCTACCACCTCGCGGACGGCGGGCGCGTGATCGTGCGGCCGAGCGGCACCGAGCCCAAGCTCAAGTGCTACCTCGAGGTGGTCGTCCCCGTGGACAGCGAAGCCGGGGTCGACGCGGCCCGGATCTCGGCGGCAGCCCGGCTGGACGCTCTCGGTGCCGACGCGATCGCGGCACTCGGCCTTTAGCGACCATGTTGCTGAGCCTCCCTCCCGGTCAGTCGGTGACGTCGACCAGGACGGCGTTGCCCCGGGAGTCGACCCGCACCGTGGCGATGGCTCCGTTGGTGATCAGCCGCTCCATCGCCGCGGCCTTGTCCTGTGGCAGGAACCAGCTCTCGATGCCGCACTGGATCGCCCACGCCCGGTCGTTGCACGCCAGGTATGGCCCGTCGTCCGGACGGGTGCGGGTCCAGCCGCTGGCGACCCAAACGCCATCGCGGTCCTGCAGGGTGACGAAGACGTCACCACTCTCGCCGTCGTCCATGATCGGCGGGTTGGGGCCGCCCGGCTGCTGCAGGTCGGGGTATGAGAGGTCGACGTAGGCGCCGCGGAACGGGTCGATCGGGTCGACGGGTGCGACCCGGAGCCGGATCTCGTCGCCGGTGAGATGGGCGGACAGCTGCGGGTAGACCCCCACGCCGGCGAGGGCGAGGCCGACGACACTGACGGCGGCGACCCGGGTGAGCAGCTGGGCGCTCATCGGTCTCCTCCTTCGAGGGCGGTGGCCAGCTCGCGACGTGCGCGGTCGAACAGGAACCCCGTCCCGAGGAAGATGCCGCCCAGCACTACGAACAGCCACGCGCCCTGGATGATCGGGGCGAACACCGCGAAGCTCTGGAACGTGGTGAACACCACCAGGGCGGCCGTGGCGACCGCGGTGAGCCGCCAGCTCTCGTGCATGGTCCCGAGCAGGGCGACGCCCACCGCGACCACGACGTAGGCCCCCACACTGACCGCGGCGTGCGCCCACTCGGCGGCGCCGACGGCGTCGACATCGGTCCCCGTCTCCCACGCGACGAGCAGCACCGCGACGGCGCCGACGCCGAGGGCGCCCAGCGGCTCGAGCCGCTCACGTCCGCGGCTCCGGACCACCGCTAGCGCCGCCGTGAAGCCGGTGACGACCAGGCCCAGCACCAGCCAGAGGTTCCACTCGAAGTCATCGACGGTCACGAACGGCAGGGCGGCCACGAAGAGCCCCGCAAGGGCCAGCACGGCTCCGGCCTCGCGCCACGGCGGCGCGAACCTGTCACCGGCGTGCAGCGTGGCGGCGCCCAGGCACACGACGGCGAGCACGACGACCGCGAGCACTGCAGTCAGGCCGCTCGGGCGGTCCCACAGCGCCTGCCAGACGTACCACGTGCTGCCCGCCAGCAGCGCGACCAGCAGCGGGCCGAGCGCGCGCATCAGGTAGGCGTGCATGAGCGCGCCGGTGGCCCACAGCCCCACCAATCGCGGTTCGTAGGCGGGAACCTGGAGGCTTTGTGCCGCCTGGAAGACAACGGCGCCGAATGCGAACGCGGCCAGAAGCCGCACCGAGAACACCAGCGGCCGGCGAATCCCCGGCGTCCGCTCGTGCCGATCGGCCAGCAGTTCGCCACCGGCCACCAGCGCCAGCCAGATCACGGCCACGGCGAGGAACCGGGCCAGCGGCGGCAGCGCGTCGAGGTTCGCGGCGACAAGCCAGATCAGGCCGATGCCGACGAACACCGCGCCAAGGGTCAGCAGGAGCCGGCCGACGGAGAACCGCCGGGACTCGTGGTAGCGCCCGGCAATGGTGCGGGCGAGCTCGTCGTCGACGACGCCCTCCTGCCGCCACGCCTCGAGCTCAGTGCGCAGCCACGCCAATTGCGCTGGTGTGGCCGGTCGGGGCCCCGGCGCGGGGGCGAGGTCGAAGCTCATGGCTCAATCGTGAGGCCAAGTTCACGTCCCCACATGCGTATGGCTACTCAGGCGTGACCGCCGGTTGGTGCGGTCGGGCCGACGAGTGGGCGTCTGGCGATCTGTCGTGGCCGCAGGCTCGATCAGCGGGCGTTCAGTCCCAGCCCAGGAGCACCGCGACGACGAAGAACACCACGGTCGCCCCGAGCACCGCGATCTCGGGCCAGGCCGGCTCGCGGCGTACGTCGACGGCCAGCGCCTCGACCTCGGGCGAGAATGGCCGGATCCCGCGGCGGTTGCGGTCCTCGGCGATGAGCTCCCTGATCCGCGTCTCGACGTAGTCGGCGTAGATCATCCCCGGCTCCACGATGGTGGCGAGCTCGCCGCGGATCCCGCCCATCTCCTCGCGAGCGCGCTGCACCGCGGACCCCTTCAGCGCCTGGCGCATGGTCCGGCCGACCCCGGCGCAGACGTAGCGCCTGCCGCCGGCCCGGACCGCCATCACCTGGCGGACCGCGATCTCCTCGATCGCCGCCAGCGGGATCCGCACCGTGCTCAGCATGTTGCGCAGGACCAGGAACGACCCGTCGACCATCACCCGGGGGCGCAGGATGCTCGTCCAGACCAGGACCGCGAGCACGAAGGCCAGGGCCAGCACCCAGAGCGCCACCCGGTCGGGGTCGAGCGCCCAGCCGACGATCATCGCCACCGCGATGAGCATGCCGACCGCGGCCACGACCTGTCCGCCGTTCTGGGCGAACTTCTCCTCTGTGGGGTTGTCGACCAACGCTCCTCCAGGGCTCGGGCGTCTGGATCCACCCTATGCTGGGAGGCATGCTCGCCGAAGACGTCACCGGCTCGGAGGCGTCCCTGCGCCGCTTCCTCCACGGGCTTCCGGGCGTCGACCAGGTCGGTGCGGAGGCCCGCGCCGCAACGCTTGGGAGCCGGTCGATCAAGACCTCGGCCAAGGCGTACGCCCTGGACCTCGCGATCTCCATGGTCGACCTGACCACGCTGGAGGGCCAGGACACCGAGGGCAAGGTCCGCTCGCTCGCCGCCAAGGCGATGCACCCGGACCCCTCCGACCCGACCTGCCCGTCGACCGCGGCCGTCTGCGTCTACCCCGATATGGTCGCGGCCACCAAGGATGCGCTGGGCTCCAGCGGAGTGAAGGTCGCCGCCGTCGCGACCGCGTTCCCGAGCGGTCGCGCCGCGATGGACATCAAGCTCGCGGACACCAAGGACGCCGTGGAGGCCGGCGCCGACGAGATCGACATGGTGATCGACCGCGGTGCCTTCCTCTCCGGCCGCTACCTCGAGGTGTTCGATGAGATCGTGGCGGTGCGCGAGGCCTGCGGCAGTGCGCACCTCAAGGTGATCCTCGAGACCGGCGAGCTCCAGACCTACGACAGCGTCCGCCGGGCCTCCTGGTTGGCGATGCTCGCCGGCGGCCACTTCATCAAGACGTCCACCGGCAAGGTGCAGCCGGCCGCGACCCTGCCCGTCACTTTGGTCATGCTCGAGGCGGTCCGCGACTTCCGCGAGGCGACCGGCACCCAGATCGGCGTGAAGCCGGCCGGCGGCATCCGCACCGCCAAGGACGCGATCAAGTACCTCGTCACTGTCAACGAGATCGCCGGCCCCGACTGGCTCGACCCGGACTGGTTCCGGTTCGGCGCCTCCACGCTCCTCAACGACCTCCTCATGCAGCGCATGAAGCTCACCACCGGCCGCTACGCCGGTTCCGACTACGTCACGGTGGACTGACCCATGACCCAGAGCGCAGAGCCCGGACTCACCTTCGACTACGCACCCGCGCCGGAGTCGCGGTCGATCGTCGACATCAAGCCGTCGTACGGCCTGTTCGTCAACGGCGAGTTCGTCGACGGTCACGGCAAGGCGTTCAAGACCGTCAACCCGGCCACCGAGGAGGTGCTCGCCGAGATCGCGGAGGCCGACGACCACGACGTCGACCTCGCGGTGAAGGCCGCACGCCGTGCCTACGACCGGGTCTGGTCGAAGATGCCGGGCTCCGAGCGGGCCAAGTACCTCTACCGGATCGCCCGGATCATCGCCGAGCGCTCCCGCGAGCTGGCCGTGCTCGAGTCGATCGACAACGGTAAGCCGATCCGGGAGTCCCGCGACGTCGACGTACCGATCGTCTCGGCGCACTTCTTCTACTACGCCGGCTGGGCCGACAAGCTGAAGTACGCCGGCTTCGGCGAGCAGCCCCTCGGCGTCGCCGCGCAGGTGATCCCGTGGAACTTCCCGCTGCTGATGCTGGCCTGGAAGATCGCGCCGGCCCTCGCCTGCGGCAACACCGTCGTGCTCAAGCCGGCCGAGACCACGCCGCTGACGGCGCTGCTGTTCGCCGAGATCTGCCAGCAGGCCGACCTGCCGCCCGGGGTCGTCAACATCGTCACCGGCGCCGGTGGCACCGGCCAGGCGATGGTCGCGCACCCCGACGTGGACAAGGTGGCGTTCACCGGCTCGACCGAGGTCGGCAAGGCCATCGCCCGGACCATTGCCGGGACCGACAAGCGAGTCACCCTGGAGCTCGGCGGCAAGGCGGCGAACATCGTGTTCGACGACGCGCCGATCGACCAGGCGGTCGAGGGAATCGTCAACGGCATCTTCTTCAACCAGGGTCACGTGTGCTGCGCGGGATCGCGGCTGCTGGTCCAGGAGTCGGTGGCCGAGGACGTGCTGCACCGGTTGAAGCGCCGGATGGCCACGCTGCGGGTCGGCGACCCGCTGGACAAGAACACCGACATCGGCGCGATCAACTCCGCTGAGCAGCTGGCCCGCATCCGCGAGCTGTCCGACGTCGGCGAGGCCGAGGGGGCGGCCCGGTGGTCACCGGCGTGCGAGCTGCCGAGCCACGGCTACTGGTTCCCGCCGACGCTGTTCACCGACGTCACCCAGGCCCACCGGATCGCCCGCGAGGAGATCTTCGGGCCGGTGCTCTCGGTGCTGACCTTCCGGACCCCCGCCGAGGCGGTCTCGAAGGCCAACAACTCGCCGTACGGCCTGTCTGCTGGGGTGTGGACCGACAAGGGCTCGCGGATCCTCAAGATCGCCAACCAGCTGCGGGCCGGCGTGGTGTGGGCCAACACGTTCAACAAGTTCGACCCGGCCAGCCCGTTCGGCGGCTACAAGGAGTCGGGCTACGGCCGTGAGGGCGGCCGGCACGGACTGGAGGCATACCTGCGATGACCCCCACCAACAGCAGGGCAGACGTCCGCAAGACCTACAAGCTCTACATCGGCGGAGCGTTCCCGCGCTCGGAGTCCGGCCACTCCTACGTGGTCGAGGACTTCCGCGGGAAGTTCGTGGCCAACGCGGCGCTCGCGTCGCGCAAGGACGCCCGCGATGCCGTCGTGGCGGCGCGCTCGGCGTTCGGCGGCTGGTCGTCGCGCACGGCGTACAACCGGGGCCAGGTGGTCTACCGGATCGCCGAGCTGATGGAGGACCGGCGCCCGCAGTTCGTCGACGCCGTCTCCTGGTCGGAAGGGCTGACCGCGCGTCGCGCGGAGAGCGTGCTGGACGCCGCGATCGACCGGCTGGTCTGGTACGCCGGCTGGGCCGACAAGCTCACCCAGGTCGTCGGCAACGCCAACCCGGTGGCCGGGCCGTTCTTCAACCTCTCCACCCCGGAGCCGACCGGTGTGGTCGCGGTGCTCGCCCCGCAGGAGTCGTCGCTGCTCGGCCTGGTCAGCGTGGTCGCGCCGGTGATCATCAGCGGCAACACCGCGGTCGTGATCTCGTCGTACCGTCGGCCCCTGCCCGCGGTGACGTTCAGCGAGGTGCTGGCCACCTCCGACGTGCCCGGTGGCGTGGTCAACGTGCTGACAGGTGACGCGACGACCGTGGGGCCGTGGCTGGCCTCCCACATGGACGTCAACGCGATCGACCTGTGCGGGGTCGCCGGTGACGCGGCGCTGGCCGCCGAGCTCGAGGTGGCGGCCGCTGAGAACCTCAAGCGGGTCCGCCGGGCGCCGGCCGACGAGCCGGACTGGTCCGCCGAGCCGGAGCTCGACGCGATGACCGCCTTCCTCGAGACCAAGACGGTCTGGCACCCGATCGGGGTCTAGGCGACCAGCTCAGCGACGGCGGCTCGCACCTGCGCCTGCGGCGTGCTTGTGAGTACGGCGATGGTCACCTGGGTGACCTCGTCACCGCTGCGCCGCACGACCACCTTGGTCTGGCCGACGTCGGTGCTGGGTTCGACCGCGCACGCGGTGACGTCGTCGCCGAGCCAGTCGACCGGCTGCCCAGGTGCAACGGTCCCGGTGCGGTCCAGGGTGGCACAGAGCTTGTCGTAGGACGCGACGCGGTCGCGCACCTCGACGTACCCCTGCTCCGCCTCGCGGTGACAGCCGCGCACGGTCACCGTTGCGCCCTTCGGGGTTGGCGTCCAGCCCAGCGTGGTGAAGACCTGGTCGGGGATCAGCTCGGCGCAGTCCGCGTCGGTGGTCTGGTGCGACGACGGCGCATCAGCGTCGTCGTCGTCGCATCCGGTGGGCAGGAGCACCAGCGCGGCGGCGAGCAGGGCGAGCCGGGTCCGCATGTGTAAAGCCTGTCACGGCATGATGGGCGCGTGCCTGCGCAGGTGATCGTCCTGGCCGGGCCTTCGGGCTCGGGCAAGTCCCACCTCGCCGCACGGCTCCGGCTCCCGGTGCTGAGGCTCGACGACTTCTACCGCGACGGCGACGATCCCGACCTGCCGCGGATCACCGACGGGGCCAACGCGGGACTCGTCGACTGGGACGACCCCCGCTCCTGGCTGGGCGACGAGGCGGTCGCCGCGCTGGCGACGCTGTGCCGGACCGGGAGGGTGGAGGTGCCGGTCTACGACATCGCCCACGACGGGCGGAACGGCTGGCACACGCTGGACCTGGACGGCCACGACCTGGTCGTCGCTGAGGGGATCTTCGCCCACCACGTGGTCGGTCCGCTGCGCTCGGCGGGTTTGCTGGCTGCGGCGTACTGCCTGCGCCAGCACCCGATGGTGACGTTCTGGCGGCGGCTGTCGCGGGACCTGCGCGAGCACCGCAAGCCGCCGCTGGTCCTGGTCCGGCGCGGGCTGGCGCTGATGCGCGACCAGCAACGGATCGTGGCCGCGGCGGTCGCGGCCGGCTGCGAGCCTGGCTCGGCGGACGAGGCGTACGCCGCCGTGCAACGGCTCCCGTCCCCGGAGTCGCGGCGATGAATCTCGACGCGGTCCGCGGCCTCTCGCAGCCCGACCAGCGCACCTGCGGCCCCTCCTCGCTGCTGGCGGCGCGGATGCTGCTCGACCCGGCGTACGCCGCGACCATGAACCCGCACGCCTTCGCCTCCGAGGCGGTCGCGCTGCACCGTCGCGTCACCTCGGTGACCGGCTCCCGGCTCCCGTGGCCGCGCGCGCTCGGCACTCCCCCGTGGGCGGTGTCCCGCGCGATGACTGACTTTGCGGGCATCCCCTACTCGACGACGCTCGTCCCCTTCCACGACCGGGCCCGCCTCGTCGCCCGGATGCAGGCAGCCATCGGTGCCGGACTGCCGGTCCCCTTCTACGTGGGCGATCGTTGGATCCCCCGTCACGTCGTGCTGGCGGTCGCCGCCCTTCCGGACGGCGTCACCGTCTACAACCCCGCCCACGGCACCCTTGACCCGATGGCAGCCTCCGACTTCGAGGCCGCCAAGCTCACGACGTTCGGGAAGTGGACCAGGCCCTGGTTCGTCGTACTCCCGGACAAGTTCTGACCGAGCTGACGGTTGGTTCGACTGCTGTCGATTTGGGCTGCGCTCGCTCGTCACCTGTACGAGGTCACCGTCCGGTGGCCTCCTACAACCGGAGGTCATCATGAGTCACCCCATCGTGCACGCCGAGATCCGTTCGAGCGATCCCGACGCAACCCGGGCGTTCTTCGGGGACCTGTTCGGCTGGACCTACCCCACCGAGGGTGCCGTTCCCGGCTACACGTTCGTCGAGACGGGCGTGCCCGACGCGCTGTACACCGCGATCAGCCCGCTTCAGGGCGACAGCGACCTGGTCACGTTCTTCGTCGGCGTCGACGACATGGCCACCGCGATCGCGGACACGACCCGCCTCGGCGGCCGTGTCGTGCAGGAGCCGGTCACCGTCCCCGGAGTGGAGTTCGCGCTGATCGCTGACCCCCAGGGTCACATCGTGGGCTTGGCCCAGCAGCTCTGAGCGCAGACTCAGCGGCCCGGGTCCCAGGAGAGCACGGCTGCCACAAGCTCGTGTGGCGGCAGGGCGCTGTCGAGACGCAGCACCGGCAGCCGGAGCGTCGCAAGCCACTCCTCGTGGCGTACTCGGCTGCGTCCGCCGAAGCCTGGGTCGTCGTATCCCCGGGCCCAGGTGAGGAACGCCTCCAGTGCGTCCTCGTCGACGGGGCCATCGCCGCGGCGTGCCAGCTCGCGTGCCTCGATCCTCTGCATCCGTGCCGAGGACTCGAGTGTGAGAAACACAACTGCGTCGCAGCGGTCGACCACCGAGTCACCCCACCCGAGCATCGATCCCGACAGAACCCACGCCGGGCGTGGCAGGAAGACCTGCTCCATCAACGCCACGCGTTCGCGGTCCGCTCGTTGCTGCACGTAGGGCGGGTCGGTCGGCTGCCAGAAGTAGTCGTCGACATCGCCATGAGGCACCGCCCACACGTCCGCGACGGCCCTCGCCAGCGTCGTGGTCCCTGTCCCGCTGGCCCCCGTGATCTGAAGTCGACACCTTTGCACCGCGACAGTCTGCCCGAGGGCGACTGCGACGACGCACCTGCGCGAGCAGTCAGGCTCGGGCGTTGCGGCTGAATCAGGTCTAGGGTCCACCGTCTATGGACATGCTGAAGGGCGAACAGATCGCCGAGGCCAACCTGACCGACTGGCGCAAGCTCGCCCAGGGACTGCACGCCCGGTACGTGGTCGACGACTTCGGCGCCGGCGCACGTTTCGTCGCCGCGGTCGGCGAGGCGGGCGACGCGCTCGGCCACCACCCGCGCGTGTCGATCGGCAATGGGTACGTCGACCTCAAGCTGGTCACCGACGACGCCATCTACCGCGACGACGAGGGCACCGAACACGTCGTCGAATGGGTGACCCAGCAGGACGTCGACCTCGCGCGACGGATCACCGAGATCGCCGCCGACCACCGGTTCGACGCCGACCCGGCCTCGGTCAGCGACATCGAGCTCGGCCTCGACACGGCGCACTCTGCGACCATCGCGCCGGTGTGGGCCGTCCTGCTGACCGGGAGCGCTGAGGCCCAGGGCCGCGGAACCCCCAGCGACGAAATCCGAGACGCCACGGCGCGGGTACCGAACCTGTGGTTCGGGGATGCCGACGAGCACGAGACCCCGCGGCAGCGGTTCCACCTCGAGGTCTATGTGGCGCCCGAAGTGGCCGAGCAACGGATCGCCGCCGCCGTCGCCGCGGGTGGGACCGTCGTCGATGACAGCAACGCGCCCTCGCTCACCGTGATCGCCGACCAGGACGGCAACAAGGGAATCGTCTGCGTCGACGTGTCCGCTACGAAGACGAGTTGAAACTCCGACTCGGTTGACCCGCAATCGCAGCCCAGGTCGAACACCTCGCACAAGCTGACACCTTGACGTGACCGACTCGCGCACATCGGCTGACCGAGCGGATCGCGGCTCCGCGCGCGCCAGCCCGCCCGAACCTCAGCTACTGGCACCTCGGGGATACAGGTTGCGCCGTTCTGTCCGCACGTTTGGGACGGTCCGAACCCTCGCATCAGGCACGAGACCCGTCGTTCGGTCGCGAGGCAGCTGCCAACGTGCCAGGCCAATCACGTCAAGCCGTTACTCGCGTGGTGCCGATATCGCAAGACGACCGCCCCCGACCGGAACTCATGGCGATCCACGAGCTCGAGCTGGATGCGCTCGCGCAGACCGGCGAGCAACGTCGGCCCGTATCCGGCAAGGACCGGCTGCACAAGGAACACGTACTCGTCGATCAGTCCCAGATCTGCCAACGCCAGGGGGAGCGTCACGCCACCTACGAACAGGCCCTCTCCTGGCTCCTGCTTGAGCCGCTGAACCGCTTGCCCCAAGTCGCCTCCCACCAGCTCGGCATTCCAGTCGACCCCGCTCAGCGTGCTCGACACGACGTACTTCTTCGTCCGGTGGATGGCCTCGGCGAACGGGATCTCCCACTCACCCATCCAGTCAGGCCACGTGCCCGTGGCCGGCTGCCGCCACGCCGACTCCATCATCTCGTAGGTCACCCGGCCGAATAGCAGGGCATCGGCCCCCTCCATCTCAGCGGTCCAGTAACGCATCGACTCCTCGTCGGGGGGCAGCCCTGCCTCGTGGTGGCAGCAGCCGTCGAGTGTGACGTTGATCGAGTATCGAAGTGGTCTCATCTCGTTGCTCTCGCTTGACGCCCGCAGCGCGTTTCCACCGGACCGTACTCGGACCACTGTCGGCGCCATTTCTCATCGGCGCCCGACCCCACCCACTTACAACCGTCGTGTTGGACGTGTCCCGGTCCGCCGGCTCATGACCGGGGCGGCCTCGGCTCGCTGGGGGTGTGACGACTGCCGATCGGATCGAGGCTGATCCGGGCGATGCCTCAGGACGGCGGGAGGAGCGTCACGTGGTGCCGCCGAGCCAGCATCTCGTCGGCGAGTCGTTGCTCGTGGGATGACCGGCTGGCGGGGGGAGTGTTCAGCACGTCGGAGCCGACTACCCAGGCGATTTCCAAGTCGGATTCGGTTGCCGGCCGCGCGGGCTGACGAACAAGGCCCAAAGACCAACAGGTGATGGTGCCCATGTCGAGGTCCGCGAAAGTGTCTGTCGCCAGCTCCTCGGTGAGCCAGCGCAACACCTCAGGCAGGTCGGCCTCGGTGATCAGATAGCTGTACACCGACCATGAATAGTTGGGGTCGGTGCTGCCGATGTAGATGAAGACGACGAAGTTGGAGCCGTTGGCCTCTTGGACGAGGTGTCGCTCATCAAATCCTTCGACCCGCACGGCCGCCAGCCTAAGAGCACGCTCGTCGGCTAAGCGAGCGCACGGACCTCGGCTGCCAGATCAAGGCGGATCCGCACGCTCGTTCATCGGCGTGGGCTGATGATCGGCCAGCGATGGTCGCCGAGGCGGTCTGTCGGTGCAGCTATTCGCGCCGGGGTCCGCCGGACGGGTGTGAGTGCAGGCACCCGTTGTCGGGCGGGGATCGGTCAGATCGATCTGGCGCGGTGAGGTCGTGGGTGCCGTGGTGGTCGCGTTGGTAGGTGTAGCCGTGGGGGCTGGACCACAGGTAGGTGCCGGGTGCGGGGGTGGTGTAGGTCCAGCCGCCGTGGGTTTTCAACCGGTGGTGGCTCCGGCACAGGGGTGCGATGTTGCAGGTGCAGGTGGCGCCGCCCTGCGCGTGGGGGATCCGGTGGTCGTGGTCGCAGCGGCGGGCGGGGCGGGTGCAGTGGGGGTAGACGCAGGTGTGGTCGCGCTGGGTGGTCTGTTGCGCGAGCCGGTCGGGGACCTCGTAGGCATCGACGGCGAGGTGTCCGGTCAGGTCGATGACGGGTGTGACGTCGATCTGGGTGGCCGGGTCGGTGCACCACTCGGCGAGCCGGTCGATGAGCACGAAGCTGCGGGTCTCCTCGACCCGGACCAGGCCGGACCCGGACTCCAGGGCCTCGTTGGTGGTGTGCACGTGCAGGGCTATCCGCCGCGGGGACGGGGTGTCGAGGGTGAGCAGGCCGCGGGCCAGCAGGCCCAGCGCCTGGGCGCGACGCACGCCGAGGGTGTCGGTGGAGCCGTCCGCCTTGAGTTGTGCCGCACCCCGGGTCAGGACGTCGTCGAGGTCGACGGCGTCGGGCAGGTCCAGGACGCCTCCGATGTCGACGGTCCCGTCGTCGTGCATGTCCTGTAGGTGGACGTCGAGACCGCGCCGCTCGAGTGCGTCGGCGGCCTTGGCCTCGGCGGCCTCGGGGTCGAACCGGGTCAGGGCCTCGTCGATGAGCCGGTCCAGGGCGGTCAGCCCGATCCGGTGGGCGACCGGGGCGACGTGCCGGTCCACGAAGTCCGCGGCCTCGGCGGGAGTGCCTTGGTGGCGGCGGCGATCCGGCGGGCCCGCCAGGCCGGCAGGTCGCCGTCCTGGACGCGGGCGTCAACGCGGTGGAGGCGGTGGTGGAGCTCGACGGCGTCGCCGAGGTAGCGGCGGCCGGCGTCGGAGGACAGGCCGATGGCCAGGGCGAACTCGGCGATGGCGAACTCGGCGATGTCGGGGGCCCCGGGGCCGGCGATCGGCAGCGACCGTTCACCGCCGAAGTCGGCCCAGTCGGCCTCGGTGATGACCCCCTCGCCGGGGTGCAGCGCGGCCCAGCGTGCCGCGGCGGCCAGGAGCTCGGCTTCGGCGCGGTCGGCGGCGGCGCGTCGGGAGCGGGCGAACTCCAGCAGCGCGGCCGGCTCGTCCGCGGTGGTCTCCGCGGTGTCGGGCTCGCGCTGCCGGGTGGCTGTCATGGGACCCAGTCAAGCAGCGACCACCGACAGTCAGTCGGCGCAGAAGCCCTTGTCCACAAGGGATCTGGAGACTTCTTTTGAAGAGCTTTTCCGGGCAGGCCCGGGGTGGGTTGGGTGCCTGCGCTTGGTGGTTTCGAGACGGTCGCAGAACGACCTCCTCAACCACCGATCCGCGAGACGGTCGCAGAACGACCTCCTCGACCACCGATCCGCGAGACGGTCGCAGAACGACCTCCTCAACCACCGATCCGCGAGACGGTCGCAGAACGACCTCCTCGACCACCGATCCGCGAGACGGTCGCTAGCACGACCTCCTGAACCACCGACCTCGCGCTCAACCACCCGCGGGCGTCTCGGCCCGCATCGCGGCGTACGCCGGCTTGATCATGTCCACGATCAGTGCGAGCCGCTCGTCGAAGGGTAGGAACGCCGACTTCATCGCGTTGACGGTGAACCACTCCAGGTCGCGGACGGTGTAGCTGAACGCCTCGGCCAGGGCAGTGAACTCCGAGGTCATCGAGGTGCCGCTCATCAGTCGGTTGTCGGTGTTCACCGTGACCCGGAACCGCAGTCGCGTGAGCAGCCCGATGGGGTGCTCGGCGATCGAGGAAGCGGCGCCGGTCTGCACGTTGGAGGCCGGGCACATCTCAAGGGGGATCCGCATGTCGCGGACGTACGCCGCCAGCCGACCCAGCGACACCGAGCCGTCGTCGTTCACCGTGATGTCGTCGACGATCCGTACGCCGTGGCCGAGCCGGTCTGCGCCGCACCACTGGATCGCCTGCCAGATCGACGGCAGCCCGAACGCCTCGCCGGCGTGGATCGTGAAGTGGCTGTTCTCTCGCTGCAGGTACTCGAAGGCGTCGAGGTGGCGGGTGGGCGGGTAGCCGGCCTCCGCGCCAGCGATGTCGAACCCGGCCACGCCGCGGTCGCGCCATGCGATCGAGAGCTCGGCGATCTCGCGGGAGCGGGCCTGGTGCCGCATCGCGGTGAGGAGCTGGCGCACCTGGATGCCGGTCGAGGCCATCCCCTCGTCGAAGCCCTGTTGCACGGCCGAGACGACCTCGTCCAGCGTCAGCCCCGCCGAGACGTGCTGCTCGGGGGCGTAGCGCACCTCGGCATAGACGACCCCGTCCGCGGCCAGGTCCTCGACACACTCACGCGCCACCCGGGTCAGAGAGGACGCGGTCTGCATCACCGCCACGGTGTGGTCGAAGGTCTCCAGATAGCTGACCAGCGAACCGGAGTCGGCCATCGTCGTGAACCACTCTCCGAGCGAGACAGCGTCAGGGGCAGGCAAGGTGTGCCCGACCTCCGACGCGAGCTCGACGATCGTCGAGGGCCTCAGTCCGCCGTCGAGATGGTCGTGCAACAGCACCTTCGGCGCCCGCTGGACCTGCTCCCGGGTGACCGCAGGACCTGCACTAGGTTCGGTGAGGACGGCGCTCATGGGCGCCATCTTGTCAGCCCGCCGGAGCACGAGAGGAACCACGTGCGCACCTTCACCAGCCTCGACCAGCTCGCCGACGCCGTGGGCGAGGAGCTCGGCACCACCGACTGGATGGAGGTAACCCAGGAGCGGGTCAACCAGTTCGCCGAAGCCACGGACGACCACCAGTGGATCCACGTCGACGAGGAGCGCGCCAAGGCCGGCCCCTTCGGCGGCACCATCGCGCACGGCTACCTGACGCTCTCACTCATCCCCCACTTCAACCAGCAGCTCCTCGACGTGCAGACCGACGGCCCGAGGCTCAACTACGGCCTCAACAAGGTCCGGTTCCCGGCACCGGTCCGCGTCGGCGCGCGCATCCGCTGCACCGCCACGCTCGCGGCTCTCGCGGACGTCCCGGCCGGCAAGCAGATGATCACCCGATACACGATCGAGATCGAGGGCGAGTCGAAGCCGGCCTGCGTGGCCGAGATGGTCGCCCTGCTGCTCGGATAGGACTCAACCGGACTGCAGCGCAGCCTCGACGCTCGCCAGCTCGGCAGGGGCGCTGAGCGCCACGCCATCGTCTGCCGTCTGGAGCTGCAGCACGACGACGCTCGCCGATGCGGCG
Source organism: uncultured Actinomycetota bacterium (assembly GCA_963765915.1). Lineage (GTDB taxonomy): Bacteria > Actinomycetota > Actinomycetes > Propionibacteriales > Nocardioidaceae > Nocardioides. The sequence continues at coordinate 203,316 of CAVXYB010000011.1, forward strand.
TACGACGCCGCAACGGCCGCCGAGTACGGCTGGCCCGAGACCCGCTCCGACGCGCTCTCGCACCGACGCTGGCCCTCACCCACGGGGCTGCCCACCGCCGTGCGGCAGACGAGGTCCAGTGCCGCGGTCGCCGCATCACGATCCGGAAGGCCCGTGAGTGTCACGTTCAGCGCGGTGTCACCCGGGCCGACCAGCTCGCACGCCGCCGTCGGCGGCTCCGTCTGGTGCGAATCCTCGCTCAGCTGCCATTCACCGGACACCGCCGCGAGCACGTCGTCGCACAGGTTGTCGGGCAGGGCTGCCGCCGACGGGCTCGTCGAGGACGGATCCGAATCGGCCTTCGACTCCCCGTCGGAACAGCCCGAGACCAGCCCCGCTGACATGACGAGGAGGGCCGCCGTAGCGGCCGCGCGGGGGGCGAACACACCGCAAGCCTTCCTCAGTCCCCGTCTCGGCAAACCCCGGACCGACGAGGTTTGCGAGCGCCGGACCGAGGCAAGGCTCGGCACATGCCACAGACCTCAGCCGACCGGCTCGCCGAGCTGCGCCGCTTCGACTCGGTCGGACACTACGTGCACGACCGACCGGTCACCGGTCGCGACGAGACCGGCACCCTCTTCGTGACCGTCGACGCGACCCGGCGCGTCGTGGGGGTGAGCTCCGGTCGGCTCGACGAGACCCTGCGCCGGCCCGCCGCGCTGGCCCACTCCGTGCGCCGCGCACACACCGACGCGGTCATGGACGGCATCGAGCTCGGTCTGCGATCCCAGGGCAGGATCGACGAGCGGGCGCCGCGTCGCAACCACGCAGTCGGCCCCGGTCGACCGCCGTCCGTGGCCCAGCTCTACCCCGACTTCGGCTACGCACCTGTCGACCTGGACCTCTACCGGACACTGTCCGCCCAGCCGGAGGCCCAGCCGGCTGCCCGGCCGGCCGGCCCGCACGTGGGCCACTCGGACAACCGGTGCCTCACGGTGCGGCTCGACGCGGCCGGTCCGTGTGGCGACGTCGACGCGGACGCGGGCTGGATCGCACAGGCGGCCCCGGCCAGGATCGCGGCCGCCATCCAGCAGGCCTTCACGGCCGCCTACGAGGAGAGAGACCACCACCATGGGTGACATCGGGTCGTTCGCCGTCCAGAGCGCCGAGCTGCGCCAGGAGGGCCAGGAGTGGCAGACCCGCAAGCAGGCCGTGCAGGACGCCCACGACCTCGCTGACAACGGGGTCGGCAAGGGCTACATGTTCGGCTTCCTGGCCAACGTCGCCCACATCGGCGAGTACCACGACCAGTTCATCAGCGCGATCACGGAGGCGTTCGCCGACGGGGTCGCGACCTTCGACTACATGTCCGCCGCCCTGGCGTCCGCCGCCAACGCCTACGACGGCGTCGACAGCACCGCCGCGGAGTCCGCCGACCAGCTCAGGAACAGGCTGCCGAAATGACCGACATCACCGACTACGACCAGCTTCTGGAAGAGGTCCGCAAGCGCTGCGACGAGCTCTTCGACAAGGTGTGGGGCGAGCTCAACCGGATGGCCGGCGTGCTCAACGACGCGGCCAGCCACTTCGACTGGGGCTACATCCTCTTCCCCATCCCGAAGCTGATCTGGGACGGGCTGACCTCTGACGACGTCGAGCGGGCCATCGACTACTTCAACAACGAGATCCGGCCCCAGCTCGAGGAGAAGGCCGAGAGCGTCGTCGGCGACATCACGAAGGTCGTCGGGACCCTGGCCGGTGACCCGCCGGGCCTCAAGCAGCTCTCCTTCGACTACGCCGCGTGCCGGGCCAAGCTGGTCTACCCGGCGCCGACCATCCAGTCCGAGATCCAGCAGCTCGGGAAGTCCTGGAAGGGCCAGGCCTACGCCGCCTACTCCCTGGCCGCCGGCGAGCAGGTCAAGGCCATGAGCGACGCCGCGCTCGGCATGGACCGAGCCGCCGACATGACCAACAAGGGCGCGGCGAAGATCCTCCAGCTGTGGGTCGACCTCAACGACAAGCTGATCGGAGGCCTGGTCGACCTCGTCAAGCTGCTCTCCGACGCCACCACGGTGGACAAGATCCTCAGCTTCGAGATCCCCGTGGTCATCAGCGCCATCGGCGACCTTCTCAACTTCGTGCAGAGCATCGCCAAGATTCTCGAGGACTACTGGATCGGCGTCGGCTTCCAGGACCAGCTCGACTGGATCAAGCTCAACAACGGCGCCATCGCTCTGCCGCACAACACGTGGCCGGTGGTCCACCCCGGTGCTGTCGACGACATCTCCGACCCCAACGACTGGGGCGTCGTCGCCTGAGCTGGCTTCAGACGAACCGGGTGAGCTTGGCGAGCCCCTGCGTCGGCACCGTGATCGCAACCCCCTCGCCGACCGCGCGCATGCTCCAGCCCTCTGGCGTACGTCGCAGGGTCGCCAGCACCGCGCCCGTGTCCGTCACGCTAAGCGTCAGCGTGAACCGCGCCAGCTCCTCATCGGTCTGGTCGTCGACCAGTCGGCAGTAGGCGTTGGCGATCCACTTCAGTGAGTGGCCCTGGTAGCTGCTCACCAGGAACAGGATGGTGTCCACCGGGCCGTGCACCCGACCGAGGTCGACGGTGATCGCCTCGTCGTCGCCCTCGCCGCTGCCGGTCTGGTTGTCACCGAGGTGCTCGACCGACCCGTCGCGGGTCTTCAGGTTGTTGTAGAAGGCCAGGTCGAACAGCTTCCCGCCGGCGAACTGCAGCGCCGTCGCGTCGAGGTCGACGTCCGGCCGACCCGACGACGCCGCACCTGCGGTGCGGTCCTTGTCCCAGCCGATGCCCATGCGGATCCGACCGGGCACGTCGGTGAACTCGTCACCAGCGGACAGCTGCGTCATCAGTGCACCCGGTCCATCACCAGCGGCGGCGGGGTGTAGGACGCGTCCGCCTCGACGTCGTAGGCCCCGTCCAGTGCGGCCAACGCGCGTTCGAAGCGGTCCGGCTCGTCGGTGAGCAGCGTCAGCAGCGGCTGGCCCTCGGTGACGGTGTCGCCGGGACGGGCGTGCCAGCGGACGCCCGCACCGGCCTGCACCGGGTCCTCCTTGCGGGACCGGCCCGCGCCGAGCCGCCACGCGGCGGTGCCGACGGCCAGCGCGTCGAGCCGGGTCAGAACGCCGGACGAGGGGGCCGCGACGTCGTGCGACTCCTTGGCCACGGGCAGCTCGGCGTCGGGGTCGCCGCCCTGGGCGCGGATCATCTGCTTCCACGCGTCCATCGCGGAGCCGTCGGCGAGCTTGTCGGCGGGGTCGATGTCGCCGTGACCCGCACCCGTCAGCATCTCCCGGGCCAGTGCCAGGGTCAGCTCGACCACGTCAGCGGGGCCACCGCCGGCCAGGACCTCGACGGACTCCTCGACCTCGATCGCGTTGCCGGCGGTCAGTCCGAGCGGTGTGGACATGTCGGTGAGCAGGGCCACGGTGTGCACGCGGGCGTCCTTGCCGAGCGCCACCATCGTCTCGGCCAGCTCGCGAGCCCGCTCGGGCGTCTTCATGAACGCCCCGGAGCCGACCTTGACGTCCAGCACCAGCGACCCGGTGCCCTCGGCGATCTTCTTGCTCATGATCGAGGAGGCGATCAGCGGGATCGCCTCGACGGTGCCGGTCACGTCACGCAGCGCGTAGAGCTTCTTGTCGGCCGGCGCCAGCTGGTCCCCGGCGGCGCAGATCACGGCGCCCACCGATTCGAGCTGGTCCCGCATCTCCTCGTCGGACAGCGCGGCCCGCCAGCCGGGGATCGACTCGAGCTTGTCGAGCGTCCCGCCGGTGTGGCCGAGGCCGCGGCCGGAGAGCTGCGGCACCGCCACCCCACACGCCGCGACCAGCGGGGCCAGCGGCAGCGTGATCTTGTCGCCCACGCCGCCGGTGGAGTGCTTGTCCGCGGTCGGCCGGGACAGTCCGGAGAAGTCCATCCGCACCCCCGAGGCGATCATCGCCGCGGTCCACCGCGCGATCTCCCCGCGGTCCATCCCGTTGAGCAGGATCGCCATGGCCAACGCCGACATCTGCTCGTCCGCAACGGCGCCGCGCGTGTAGGCGTCGACCACCCAGTCGACCTGGTCGTCCGAGAGCCGACCACCGTCTCGCTTGGTGACGATCACGTCGATCGCGTCCATCCGCTACCTACCTCCCACCACGACAGTACGAAAGCCGCGCAACACGAACGTGCCGCGGCTCTGCGGCTCCTCCACCAGGCCCAGCGACGGGTACGCCGCCCACAGGGCCGTCAGCGACTCCGTCAGCTCCATCCGGGCCAGTGGCGCGCCCAGGCAGAAGTGCACGCCTGCTCCGAAGGCGACGTGGGGGTTGGGGGATCGGGTCACGTCCAGGTCGTCGGCGCGCTCGAACACGGCGGGGTCGCGGTTCGCGGCGCCGAGCAGCGCAGCGATCTTCTGACCCCGCTCGACCACCTCGCCGGCCACCTCGACGTCCTCGGTCGCGGTGCGCTCGAACAGCTGGAGCGCGGAGTCGAAGCGCAGCATCTCCTCCACCGAGGTGGCCGCGTCGGGTCCCGGTCGCAGCCCGGCCGAGAGCATGGCGACCAGCCCGTTGCCGAAGACGTTCACCGAGGCCTCGTGGCCGGCGTTGAGCAGCAGCACCACGGCGGCCACCACTTCGTCCTCGCTGAGGTCGCTGGCTGCGAGATCGCTGATCAGGTCGTCCTGGGGCTGGTGCCGCCGCTCGGCGACGAGCTCCCGCACCAGGTCGCTGAACTCTCGCGCCGCGGTCACCGCGGCGTCCACGACCTCCGGCCCGGGCGCCACCTCGTACATCCGCACGATCGCCTGCGACCAGCGGCGCAGGTCACTGACATGGGTGGCCGGCACACCCAGGAGCTCAGCGATGACCAGGACCGGAAGGGGTTCGGCGTACTGGGCGATCACGTCGAAGCTCGCCGGGTCTGTCTCGTCGAGCAGCCCGGCCGCCAGCTCCTTGACCCGCGGCCGCAGGCGCTCGACATGGCCGCGGTTGAACGCGCCCGCCACGATCCGGCGCAGCCGCGTGTGCTGGGGCGGCTCGTTCTCCATCATCTGGTTGCGGTGGAGAAGGTTGAACGGCTCGAGGTAGGCGGCCGGCTCCTTGTCTCGCCAGATCCGGCCCAGCCGGCGGTCCCGCAGCACCGCGCCCGCCGACGCGTGGTCGAAGGTCAGGAACATCTCCGACGGCTCGTGCCACGCCACCGGGTGCGCGGCACGCTCCTCGGCGAAGAACGGGTAGGGGTCAGCAACAACCTGTGGGGCCGACAGGTCAAGCGAGGTCGTCGGCACCGAACGCATCCGGTAGCACCTCGCTCATCGCCTTCACCCCGGAGACGGTCCACAGCAGCATCGTCGGCCCGCCGTTCTCCCACAGCAGCTGACGGCATCGCCCGCACGGCATGATCACCTCGCCGCCGGCGTTCACGCACACGACATGGGTGAGCTTCCCTCCCCCGGTGACGTGGAGCTGGGAGACCATCCCGCACTCGGCGCACAGGGCCACGCCGTAGGCGGCGTTCTCGACGTTGCAGCCGGTGACGACCCGGTTGTCGTCGACGAGCCCGGCCACCCCCACCCGGTAGTTCGAGTACGGCGCGTAGGCGTGCTCCATCGCCGCGACCGCCTCCGCGCGAAGCGCCTCCCAGTCGAAGTCGTGGTGCTCGCCGGGCTCGGTCAACCGGCACTCCCCTTGCGATAGACCTGCCCGTCGGCCGCGGGCATTCGTAGTCGTTGCGAGGCGAAGGCGAGCACGACCAGGGTGATGACATAGGGCGTCATCCGGGTGAAGTCACCGGGCACTTCGTCGATGAGGAAGTAGACGGCACCGATCAGCAGGCCGACGGCAAGGATGACCAGGGCGGTCCTCGGGTTGCCTCGGCGCACCTGGAGGATGGCGAGCGCCACGGCCAGGACGGCCACCGCCAGCAGCAGGGCGTGCACCGAGCTGCCGCCCTGCCGCAGACCCAGCGTCTCGGTGTAGCCGAACAGGCCCGAGCCCATGAGGAGGCCGCCGGGGCGCCAGTTGCCGAAGATCATGGCGGCCAGGCCGATGTAGCCCCGGCCGCCGGTCTGTCCGTCGCGGTAGTTGCTGGAGGCCACCATCGCGAGCACACCGCCGCCGAGGCCGGCCAGCCCGCCGGAGACCAGCACGGCGGCGAACTTGTAGCGCAGCACGTGCACACCCAGCGACTCGGCCGCCGCCGGGCTCTCGCCGCAGGCCCGCAGCCGGAGGCCGAACGGCGTCCGCCAGAGGACGTACCAGGTCAGGACCAGCAGGACCAGCCCGATCAGCACGAGGGACGACAGGTTGGTGCAGAGTGCGCGCAGCAGGGCCGCGAGCTGGGAGACGAAGAAGGTGTTGTCCTTCTCGATGTCGAGCAGCTTGTCGCTCAGGGAGTCGATCGTGATCGAGGGGACGTCCGGGATCTTCGGCGACTGGGTCGTGCCGCCGCCGGGCAGTCCCGCGAACGTGTTGGAGGCGAGGTACTGGACCGCGCCCAGCGAGATGATGTTGACCGCCACGCCGGAGATGATGTGGTCGACGCCGAAGGTCACGGTGGCGATGGCGTGGAGCAGGCCGCCGAGCATGCCCATCGCGATCGCGCCGAGCACTCCCGGCCCAGGCGCCGTAGTGGTAGCCGAAGTAGGCGGCCCCGAAGGTGCCGAGGATCATCATCCCCTCGAGGCCGATGTTCACGACGCCGGCGCGCTCGGACCAGAGGCCGCCGAGACCGGCCAGCATGATGGGCGTGGTCGCGATCAGCGTCGCGGCAATGGTGCCGGACGAAGCCAGGTCGTTGGCATCGGTGACCATCTCCAGCAGTGCGAGCAGGAGCAGGATCACCGGGATGACGGCCAGCAGTGCCCAACCCGGGATCCGTCGGCTCTTCGGGGCGGGCGGGGGTGTGCCCTCACCGGTGATGGCGGCCGGGACGCTCATGCCACGGCCTCCTCTCGCTCGGCACGCTCGTTCTCCAGGGCCCGCGCCACCGCCTGCTGCTCGAGCCGGACGCCGTAGCGCCGGACGATCTCGTAGGAGATCACGACCGTGAGGACGATGGTCCCCTGGGTGATCGCCACGATGTCGGGCGAGACCCCGACCAGGATCTGCAGCGGGTTGGACTGCTCGTTGAGGTAGGCGAACAGCACCGCGCCGATCGCTACGCCGATGGGGTGGTTGCGGCCGAGCAGTGCGATCGCGATGCCGGCGAAGCCCAGCCCGGACTGGAACGTCGAGCCGTACTGGTAGCTCGCGCCGAACAGGATCGGGAGCCCCACCAGGCCGGCCACCGCGCCAGAGATCAGCATCGCGAAGACGACCATCCTGGTGATCTTGACGCCGCTGGCCGTCGCCGCGGTGGCCGAGCGGCCGGTGGCGCGGAGGTCGAAGCCGAACCGGGTCTTGTTGAGCACGAACCAGTAGAGGAACCCCATCAGGACGGCGAGGAACACGAAGCCGTAGATCTCCTGGCCCGGACCGTCGCCGATGGCGATGTTGGGGATCCGGCTGCTCTCCGGGATCTCCTTGGTGTTGATCGCGTTGCTGCCCTCGACGCGGACCGCGGCCTTGCGCAGCAGATAGGCGACCAGGAAGGTGGCGATGGCGTTGAGCATGATCGTCGAGATCACCTCGCTGACGCCACGGGTTGCGCGGAGCACGCCCGCGATGCCGGCCCACAGGGCACCGACGGCCATCGCGCACAGGACGGCCAGCGCGGTGTTGAGGTAGCCGGGCAGCCACGCCTCGCCGGCCACCACCGCCGCGGTGAACGCCGCGACGCGGTATTGACCGTCGACCCCGATGTTGAACAGGTTCATCTTGAACCCGATCGCGGCGGCCAGGCCGGACAGGTAGAGCACCGTGGCGCTGTCGATGATGTTGGCGACGTTGCGTCGCTCGGGCACGGAGAGGATCTGGCCCCACACGTCGAACACCGGGTCGCCGGCCACCGCCAGGACCAGGCTGGTGATCGCGAACGCCGCCAGCAGGGCCAGCAGCGGCGCGCTGAGGGCGAGGACCAGCCTCGTCACGCGGGGGGTCATGCTCCGGCTCCCGTCATCGCCGAGCCGAGCTGCTCGGGGGTCACGTCGTCGGGGTCGAAAGTGGCGACCAGCCGGCCTCGGAGGATGACCTCGATCCGGTCCGAGAGGCCGATCAGCTCGTCGAGGTCGGCGGAGATGAGGAGCACCGCGAGGCCGTTGCGGCGGGCCTTCTTGATGTGCGCCCAGATGGCCGCCTGGGCCCCGACGTCGACGCCGCGAGTCGGGTGTGCGGCGATCAGCAGGATCGGCTCTCCGCTCATCTCGCGGCCCACGATCAGCTTTTGCTGGTTGCCACCGGAGAGCGCGCGGGCGAGGGCGTCCGGACCGGGCGTGCGGACGTCGTACTCCTTGATGATCCGCTCGGTGTCCTCGCGCGCCGCGCCCTTGTCGATCAACGGGCCCTTGGCGCTCGGCGGACGGCCCTGATGGCCGAGCACCCGGTTCTCCCACAGAGGCGCGTCGAGCAGCAGCCCGTGGCGGTGCCGGTCCTCGGGGATGTAGCCGATGCCGGACTCGCGGCGCTCGCGGGTGGACTGGCTGGAGAGGTCCTGGCCGGAGAGCTCGACGATGCCGGTGGTGCCTGGCCGCATCGCCATGATCGCCTCGACGAGCTCGGCCTGGCCGTTGCCCTCGACCCCGGCGATGCCGAGCACCTCGCCCTTGTGGATGTCGAACGAGATGTCGTCGAGCAGCGGCCGGGCGCCCGGCCCGGGCAGGCCGAGGTGCTGGACCGACAGCAGCACCTTGTCGGTGACGGTGGAGGTCTCGGTGCTGGGCGATGGCAGCTCGGAGCCCACCATCAGCTCGGCCAGCTGACGGGCGGTCACCTCGGTCGGCAGCACGGTCCGCACCGTCGTGCCGCGTCGGATCACGGTGATCTCGTCGGCTACGGAGAGGACCTCGTCGAGCTTGTGGCTGATGAAGATGACCGAGATGCCCTCCGCCTTGAGCCCGCGCAGGTTGTCGAAGAGCTCGTCGACCTCCTGCGGCACCAGGACGGCCGTGGGCTCGTCGAGGATCACGATGCTCGCGCCCCGGTAGAGCACCTTGAGGATCTCGACGCGCTGGCGGGCGCCGACACCGAGCTCCTCGACCAGCCGGTCGGGCTCGATGCCGAGGCCGTAGGAGTCCGAGATGCGCTTGACCTCGGTACGGGCGTCACCGCCGATGCCGTGCAGCTTCTCGGCGCCGAGGACGACGTTCTCCAAGACGGTGAGGTTGTCGGCAAGCATGAAGTGCTGGAACACCATGCCGACGCCCACCCTGATCGCGTCCGCGGGCGAGTGGAGCGTCACCTGCTGACCGTGGATCTCGATGGTCCCCGAGTCGGGCGGCTGCACGCCGTAGAGGATCTTCATCAGCGTCGACTTGCCGGCGCCGTTCTCACCCACGATCGCGTGGATGGTGCCGCGCCGCACGTCGATGTTGATGTCGTCGTTTGCGATGACGCCCGGGAACCGCTTGCCGATCCCCCGCAGGCGCACCGTCACGTCGCCTGCCGGCGTCTGCACGGCCCTGTCCTCAGCGGTGCTGGTCACACCCGCCCTCCTCCGGTGTCAGTCGGCATCTCGCGCACCCTACTCACACAACGGGGCCCGCGGACACCCGCTGGGAGCGGGTGTCGCGCGGGCCCGTCGTGACTCGGACGTTCGTCCGGGGCAGCCGATCAGGGAGTGGTCGGCACCGTGATGTCCCCGTCGATGATCTGCTGCTTGAAGTCGTCCAGCTGGTCGACGATGTCGTCGATCTGGCCACCGCTCGTCGAGTAGCCGACACCGTCGACGCTGAGGTCGTAGGTGTTGACACCAGACGGGAAGGTGCCGCCGTCGACCTCTTCGAGGTAGTTGAAGACCGCGACGTTCACGTTCTTCAGCATCGAGGTCATGATGACGTCCTGCACCGACGGGTCGGCGGTTTCGTACTGGTCGGAGTCGACACCGATCGCCAGGCCCTCGGCCTCGGCGGCTGCCTCGAAGACGCCGCCGCCCGAGCCACCGGCAGCGTGGTAGACGATGTCGGCACCGCCGTCGAACATGCCCTGAGCGGCCGTCTTGCCCTTGGCCGGGTCACCGAAGCCGGAGAAGTCCGGCGGCTGGGTCAGGTAGGTGACGTCGACCGTGATGTCCGGGTTGACGGCCTCGGCGCCCGCCGCGTAACCGGCCTGGAACTTCTCGATGAGCGGCACCTGGACTCCGCCGACGAAGCCGATGTGGCCCGCCTCGGACTTCAGGGCCGCGGCCGCGCCGACCAGGAACGAGCCCTGCTCCTCGGCGAACACCAGACTGGCGACGTTGGCGACGTCCGCGAGGCTGGAGTCGTCGATGATGGCGAAGTGGGTGTCCGGGTACTGCTCGGCCACCTTGGCGAGCGACGCTGCGTAGGCGAAGCCCACCGCGATGACCGGGTCGTAGCCGGCCTCGGCGAAGGTGATGAGGCGCTCCTCGCGCGCCGACTCCGGTTCACCGTCGGAGGCCTCGGACTCCTCGGCGTCGACTCCGAACTCCTCCTTGGCCTGGTCGAGACCGGCCGCCGCGGAGTCGTTGAAGGACTGGTCGCCACGTCCGCCCACGTCGTAGGCCAGGCCGACCTTGATGTCGGAGGTGGCGCCGTTGCCGCCGTCGCCGCCGTTGTTGTCGCTGCCGCTGTCGTCGTCGTCGCCGCAGGCCGTCGCCCCGAGGGCGAGAATTCCTACGGTCAGGACGGATGCGAACTTCCTACTGCGTCGCAAGACGCCTCCTTGATGTTCATGGGCCACCGGCCGCTGATCGGGTGAACCGTATAGGTTCCCGGCGGCTTTGACGACACCCCAGACCCCTCGGCACGGGCGTTGTTACGCAGTGGTGACCTGTCGGGTTCAGGGGGCCACGAGGTTGGTCACGACGGGCTATAGGCGGGATGACGTCCGGGTCACTCGGCGGATGCTGTCTGGGTCATGTGGGCAGCGGTTGGGTGGGCAACGCGCGCAGGGCGGCTTCGGCGAGCAGCTTGGCGCCGATGCCGACCGCTCGCTCGTCGATGCGGAGGTTTCCCTGGTGCAGGTCGTACGTCGCGCCGCCGGGAGTGCGGGTGCCGAGCCGCATCATCGCTCCAGGGACCCGGTCGAGGTACCAGCCGAAGTCCTCGCCGCCCAGGCTCTGCGGCGCCACGACCTGACCTCCCTGGCCGAGCACGGCCCGCACCGAGTCCGCCAGGATCCGGTTGGAGACGGGCTCGTTGACCACTGGCGGCACGCCGCGCTGGTAGTCGATCTCGGCGGTCACGCCGTAAGGGCGGACGATCTCGCCGACCACTTCGCGGACCACCGCCTCGCAGTCGGCCCAGGCCACCGCGTCCAGGATCCGCACCGTCCCGGTGACCAGACCGTGGTCGGGGATCACGTTGGGAGCCGAGCCGGCGTGCAGGCTGCCCCAGACCACGCTGACCCCCGCTCGCGGGTCCATCCGGCGGCTCAGCACGGCGGGCAGCTCGGTGGTGACCTTGGCCAGCGCGAACGTGAGGTCTCCGGTCAGGTGGGGGCGGCTGGTGTGGCCGCCGGTGCCCACGAGCCGGACCTCGACCCGGTCGGCGGCGCTGGTGAGCGGGCCGAGCCGGAGCCCGACCTGGCCGACGTCGACGCCCGGGTCGCAGTGCAGCGCGAAGACCCGCTCGACCTCGTCGAGGGCGCCTTCGTCCATGAGGTGCACGGCCCCACCGGGCATCACCTCCTCAGCCGGCTGGAATAGCAGCCGGACCCGCCCGGTGAGGTGCCCTCGGTCGTGCGCCTCGGCCAGGGCCATCGCGGCCCCGATCAGTGCCGCCGTGTGGACGTCGTGGCCGCAGGCGTGCGCCACCCCCGCCACGGTGCTCGCCCACGGGTCGTCGGTGAGGTCCTGGACCGGCAGCGCGTCCATGTCGGCGCGCAGTGCGACCAGGGGGCCGTCAGTGCCCAGATCAGCGGCGAACCCGGTGCGGCTGTAGCGGGTGACGTGCCAGCCGGTCTGCTCGACCCGGTTCACCGCGACATCGGAGGTCCGCAGCTCCGACCACGAGAGCTCGGGGTGTGCGTGCAGGTCGCGGCGCACGTCGATCAGGTCCGCGTCGTACTTGTCGACGACGTCGGCGATGACGGTGGAGACGGTCTGGTCCGGAGCAGGCATGTGGGTTGCAATCTAGTTGAGGCAACCCACATGCCCGGCCGTGGGTCGACTCAGGTCACGGGGTGATCTGGACGACCTGACCCTTGGGCTTCTTGCCAGGGAGGGCGTGGATCGTCGCGAGAAGCCCGGTCGGGGTCGCCTCGACCGCGGCGGGCAGCGGCACCTGGAGGTAGGGCCTGACCTTCGACTTGCCGGCCTTGACCTTGGAGATCACGCCCATGAACAGCTGCGCGACGTACATGTCACCGTTCGACGCGACCGCAATGCCGGTGGGGCTGATCAGTCCCCGGACGAGAGCCTTGACCTTCCCGCCGGTCGTCTTGACTCGCAGCACCCGGCCATTGGCACCGAGTGAGCCGTCCTCGGGACCGCCCGGGAGGCTGGTGATGTAGAGGTTGCCGTCGGAGCCCACCTCGATGTCGGTCGGCACCGCCTCGAACGCGTACTTGTGGCCGATCGTGCAGGCAGGGAGGCCGTTCGCCTCGGCGCCCGACTTGGTGATCTTGACCTTGGCTGGCGGCATGACCGCGACCGTCGAGACCGCGCCCAGGGCCGAGACTGCGAAGACCGCGTTGGCGCCGGCATCCGCGACGTAGGTGATCCCGTTTGCGGTGGCCGTCGCGTACGGGTGGCTCTCCTTCACGCCCTTGTAGCTGCCCGGGACGAACTTCGGCAGCTGCGCGAGGCACGACTTGCCGACATCCGAGAAGCCGTAGCGGGTCTTGCGGTCGGGGTTCGCGGACTTCTCGTACGCGTAGAGGTCGGCGATCAGCTGGGGCGCGCCCGTGACGTCGAGGGTCCAGAGCTTGCCGGCCTTGTTGTTGCCGGAGCCCGTGGTGAACCGGAGCACGCCGCCGTCCGCGGAGACCGCCTCGGCTGGAGCCTTCTTGGTGCCCTGGTATGCGATCGTGGGCATGCCACCGGGGGCCTGCTTCCAGAGCTGGCCGGCGAAGTTGTCTGTCCAGTAGCGGGTGCCGTCGGGCGCCTGGGCGACGCTCAGGGGGCCGACGAGCTTCTTGGCGATGACGGTGACGGTCGGGTCGGCCTTGTGGGCCTGGTGCCCGGGTGCCGCAGTGGCGCCCATCAGGGCGGCGCCGGCTGCCGTGCCGGTGAGCGCGAGTGCTGTCGCTGCGGCGAGGATCTGTCGGGTGCGCATGGTGATTCCTTCGGGATCGGTGTGACGAGGTCTGACTCTGACGAGGTTGCCGGTGCGTCCCTCCCTGTTGCATCCGGGCCACCCCGCAGGGTTCTACGCGGGCGTCCCGTCCACAAGGGGAGGAATGTCCCGACCTGCCGTCACACCGCGTGAAGTAGTCAAGAAATCACCCAGGTGGGTGAGTCACTCCTGGTCCTCGTCACGCTCGTCGTAGGCCTCGAGCAGCCGATCCGCGGCCACCGGTGCCGGCAGCTCACCCGCCAGCACCGCGGCGCGGACCTCCTCGCGGATCCGGCGTACGCCCGCGGAGTGGCGGAGCCGCTGGTCGAGCTCGTCGCGGACCAGTGCCCAGGTGAAGTCGAGCTGCTGGCGGGCGCGCTTGGTGGCCAGTCCCTCGGCACCGAGGTGGTCGCGGTGCTCGAGCACGCGTGTCCAGAGGTCGTCCACGCCGATGTCGTGCAGCCCCGAGCAGGTGACCACCGGAGGCGCCCACTCCCCCTTTCCCCGGACCAGGCGGAGCGCACCGGCCAGCTCGCGCGCAGCGGACCGGGCCTCCCCCTCGCGGTCCCCGTCTGCCTTGTTGACCGCGATCACGTCTGCGATCTCGAGGATGCCCTTCTTGATCCCCTGCAGCTGGTCGCCGGTGCGAGCCAGGGTCAGGAACAGGAAGGTGTCGACCATCCCGGACACCGTGACCTCGGACTGGCCGACACCCACGGTCTCGACCAGGACCACGTCGTACGCTGCCGCCTCCAGCACCGCCATCGCCTGCACGGTCGCTCGCGCGACGCCACCGAGCGTGCCGGCGGCCGGGGACGGCCGGATGAAGGCGTGGGGGTCGGCCGCGAGCCGCGCCATCCGGGTCTTGTCGCCCAGCACCGAACCACCGGTGCGGATGCTCGACGGGTCCACGGCCAGCACGCCGACCCGATGGCCGGCGCCGGTCAGCCGGGTGCCGAGCGACTCGATGAACGTCGACTTCCCGACCCCCGGCACGCCCGAGATGCCCACGCGCACAGCAGCCGAGCGCACCCCGGACTCGCCGTCGTCGGCGAGGGCGGTGAGCAGCTCGCGGGCCGCCGCGCGGTGCTCACGCTTCGACGACTCCACCAGCGTGATCGCCTGCGACACCGCCGCGCGCTTGTGAGCGCGGACACCGTCGACCAGCGCCGCGACGTCAGGCATCGGGCGACCTCGGTGGTTGAGGAGGTCGCGCAGCGACCGTCTCGAAACCAGGTGAGCCGGGGCTGGAACAGCACCGTCCGGGGTCGAGTCCCAGCCACGGCTTGCGAGGTTTCGAGACAGGCGCTAGCGCGCCTTCCTCAACCACCGGATTGGTCGAGCTGCTCGCGGAGCCGGGTGAGCAGGTCGAGCGCTGACTCGGCGATGACGGTGCCGGGCAGGAAGACCGCGGCGGCGCCCATCTCCCGCAGCGTCGGGACGTCGTCGGGCGGGATGACCCCGCCGATCACCACCATGATGTCGGGGCGGCCCTCCGCGTCGAGCGCCTTCTTGAGAGCGGGCAGCAGGGTGAGGTGCCCGGCGGCGAGCGACGAGATGCCGACGATGTGCACGTCCGCATCGACGGCCTGCTGGGCGACCTCCTCCGGTGTGGAGAACAGCGGCCCGACGTCGACGTCGAAACCCATGTCGGCGAAGGCGGAGACGATCACCTTCTGGCCGCGATCGTGACCGTCCTGGCCCATCTTGGCGACCAGGATGCGCGGCCGGCGTCCCTCGGCCTCCTCGAACTCATCGGTGGCGTCGAGCACCCGCTGGACGATCGTGTCGCCGCCCTCGCCGGACTCGTCCCTGAACACGCCGCTGATCGTACGGATGGTGGCCTGGTGCCGGCCGTACACCTTTTCGAGGGCATCGGAGATCTCCCCGACCGTGGCCTTGGCCCGGGCCGCGTCGACGGCCAGGGCGAGCAGGTTGCCGTCGAGGGAGTCCCCCTCCTGGGGGCCGTCCTCGGCGGAGCGGGTCAGCGCCTCGAGGGTGCGGCGTACCTCGTCGTCGTCCCGCTCGGCGCGCAGCCGCTCGAGCTTGGCCAGCTGCTGGCGGTACACGTCGTCGTTGTCGACCCTCAGGACGTCCAGCTTGTCCTCGGCAGCGAGCCGGTAGGTGTTGACGCCGATCACCTTCTGGGCCCCGGAGTCGATCCGGGCCTGGGTGCGGGCTGCGGCCTCCTCGATGCGCATCTTGGGGATCCCCTGCTCGATCGCCTTGGCCATCCCGCCGGCCTGCTCGGCCTCCAGGATGTGGGCCCAGGACCGCTCGGCGAGGTCATGGGTGAGCCGCTCGACGTAATAGGAGCCGGCCCAGGGGTCGATGGTGCCGGTGGTCCCGCTCTCCTGCTGGAGCAGCAGCTGGGTGTTGCGCGCGATCCGGGCCGAGAAGTCGGTCGGCAGCGCGATCGCCTCGTCGAGGGCGTTGGTGTGCAGTGACTGGGTGTGGCCCTGGGTCGCCGCCATCGCCTCGATGCACGTCCGGCCGACGTTGTTGAAGACGTCCTGCGCGGTCAGCGACCAGCCACTGGTCTGGGAGTGGGTGCGCAGGCTCAGGGACTTCGGGTTCTGGGGGTCGAACTGGCGGACCAGCCGAGACCACAGCGCTCGGGCCGCGCGCATCTTGGCGACCTCCATGAAGAAGTTCATCCCGATCGCCCAGAAGAAGCTCAACCGCGGCGCGAACTGGTCGATCGACATGCCGGTCGCGAGGCCGGCCCGGATGTACTCGACGCCGTCGGCGAGCGTGTACGCGAGCTCGAGGTCCTGGGTCGCCCCGGCCTCCTGGATGTGGTAGCCGGAGATCGAGATCGAGTTGAAGCGGGGCATCCGCGCCGAGGTGAAGCTGAAGATGTCGGAGATGATCCTCATGCTCGGCTCGGGCGGGTAGATGTAGGTGTTGCGGACCATGAACTCCTTGAGGATGTCGTTCTGGATGGTCCCGCTGAGCTGCTCCGGCTTGACCCCCTGCTCCTCGGCGGCGGCGATGTAGAGGGCCAGCACCGGCAGCACGGCGCCGTTCATGGTCATCGACACCGACATCTCCTCGAGGGGGATGCCGTCGAAGAGGGTGCGGGTGTCGTAGATCGAGTCGATCGCCACCCCGGCCATGCCGACGTCGCCCCGCACCCGCGGGTGGTCGGAGTCGTAGCCACGGTGCGTGGCCAGGTCGAAGGCGACCGAGAGGCCCTTCTGGCCGGCCGCGAGGTTGCGGCGGTAGAAGGCGTTGGACTCCTCGGCGGTCGAGAATCCGGCGTACTGCCGGACCGTCCATGGCTGGGTGGTGTACATGGTGGGGTAGGGCCCGCGCAGGAACGGGCTCAGCCCCGGCCAGGTGTCGAGCGCGTCCAAACCATCGAGGTGCTCGGGACCGTAGATCGGCAGGATGTCGATGCCCTCGGGCGCGGTCCACGGCTCGGCCGCGTCGGCCCAGCTGACCGACCCGCCCTCGGTGGCCTCCAACGGCAGCCCGGCGAAGCTCTTCGGGACGCTGCTCATCTCAGCTTCTCCCTCAAGCGGTGGAGAAACGCCAGGGCGTCGACACCCCTCGCGCACGAGTCGTCCGCCCAGTCGCGGGCCTTGCCGGCGACGATCACCCACTCGGCACCAGAGCCGCGGAGTGCGGCCGCTGCCTCGGCTCCCCACTCGTCGTACGCCGCGTCCGTCCCGGCCAGGCACACCACCGGCTGGCCGTCGTGCTCCTCCCTGAGTGCCGCGACACCGTCCGTCGGCCCGGCCACCTCCACGGGGACGCCACCCGCAGCGAACAGGTTCGTGGCGAAGGTGGCACGTGCGGTGTGCTGGGCGACGGTGCCCATCGTGGCGAGGAAGACCGGAATGTCGCCGGGCTCGTCGCGCAGCGCCTCGAACGCCGCTCCATAGCGGCGCACCTCCCGGCTCTCCGGGGCCGGCGCCCGGGCAGGTAGCTCCTCGGCGAGGTTCGGGAACTCGGTCAACCCGGTGATCGGCCGCTTCCGGGTGGCCACCTGGGCGCTGCGCCGCTCCACGGTCGCGGCGATCTCCGCATCGAGGTCAGCGCCCTCCTCGAGCCGGCCGAACAGCTCCCACGCGGCCACCGCGAGGTCGTCGGTCAGCTTCTCGACGGCGTACGCGCCACCCGCCGGGTCGGCGACCCTGGCCACGTGCGCCTCGGAGATCAGCAGGGCGCTGGTGTTGCGCGCGATCCGGCGGCCGAATGCGTCGGGCGTGCCGAGAGGGCTGTCGAACGGGAGCACCGTGACGGCGTCCGCCCCGCCCACGCCCGCGGCGAACGCCGCCACCGTGGTGCGCAGGATGTTCACCCAGGGGTCGTACCTGCTCATCATCGGCCGGCTGGTCACCGCGTGCTGGTGCTGCTCGCGGGCCCCGGTCCCACTGAGCTCGAGGACGCGGGCCCAGAGCCGGCGGGCGGCGCGCAGCTTGGCGATCGTCGTGAACTGTTCGTCGGTGGCGGCGTAGCGGAACTCGAGGATGTTCGCCGACTCGTCGAGGTCGAACCCGAAGTCGGTCAGAGTGCGCAGGTACGTCGCCCCGACGGCCAGCGAGTGGGCGAGCTCCTGCACGTCCGACGCACCACGATCGTGAACCTCGGTCGCGTCCACCACGAACACGCGCACGCCGGTCTGCCACGCGAGCTCGGCCACCTCCCGGGCTGCGCGGCCGGCGGCCTGACCGAGGTTGGTCCGCGGGTGGAGCTCGCGGCCGCGGGCGTACTGCAGGAAGGATCGGGCACCGAACTCGGTGGTCTGCAGCACCACGGGGGCGACGTCGAGGAGCACTCCGTCGAGCAGGGTGGGCCAGTCGGTGTCTTCGTGGGCCTCGAGCCACAGCGAGGTGACTCCGCCCGCGAGGTCGGCCAGCAGGGTCTCGTTGTCGGCCTTCATATCGGTGATCGTGAGGTGGGAGCGGATGTCCCAGTCGCCCGGGCGCGTCGGCCGGCCCGTGGTGACGAGCCCGCCGAGCAGGTCCGGAGTGCCCAGCGGCGTGATGCCGATCCCGTCGAGCGTCGTGCGGGTCAGCTTCTCCCAGACCAGCTCGTCGGGGTCGTCCTCAGCCAGCCGGCGCGCCTTGCGCAGCACGGCAGCGGCCGCCGCCTCCCACTCCGCGCGGTCGTGCCGGTCCTCCGGCGCGGCGAGATCGAGGGTCCCCTGCTCCGGCTCGAGCTCCTCTGGCTCGGCCAGGCCACCCTCGACGGTTCGGTCATCGGTCACCTGCGAAGCGTAGGTTCGCGACCCGTCCTGGGCCATCGTCTGTGAATTTGTCCATGCCAGTGGTTGCCCTGCGGGCGCATGACGGAGCAACGTGTCCCCATGGCGGACAAGGGAGCGCGTGCAGCCGGCAGACAAGATCTAGAGGCCCTCAAGCCTGACGAGATACGCAACGTCGTGCTGGTGGGCCCGAGCTCCGGTGGCAAGACCACCCTTCTGGAGACGCTCCTGGTCCGCTCCGGTGCCCTGACCCGGGCGGGCACCGTCGCCGAGGGCACCACCATCTCCGACTTCGAGGCCGGTGAGCGCAGCCACGGCCGCTCTATGGCCCTCGCCGTGGCGCCGCTCGTGCACCGGGGCGTGAAAGTCAACCTCATCGACACCCCCGGGTACGCCGACTTCGTCGGTGAGCTGCGCGCCGGGCTGCGCGCCGCCGACTGCGCGCTGTTCGTCGTCGCGGCCAACGAGCCGGTTGACCGGGTCACCACGCTCCTGTGGCGTGAGTGCGCCGACGTGGGCATGCCGCGAGCGGTGGTGGTGACCAAGCTCGACCACGCCCGGGCCGACTACCCAGGGGTGCTGGCCGCAGCACAGGCGGAGTTCGGGAGTACCGGTGACAAGGTGCTCCCGTTGTACGTCCCGGTGATGTCGGGCACCGAGGTGACCAGCCTCGTCGGGCTGCTCGGGTCGGACGTGGCCGGCGAGCACGACGACGCGCGTGACGCGCTGATCGAGGGGATCATCGAGGAGTCCGAGGACGAAGGGCTGATGGACCGCTACCTCGGCGGTGAGATCGTCACCGAGGACGCACTGCTCGAGGACCTGCACCGCGCGATGGGCCGCGGCACCTTCTTCCCCGTGATCCCCGCCTGCGCGTCCAGCGGTGTCGGCTGCGGCGAGCTGCTCGACGTGATGGTCCGCGGCTTCCCCTCGCCCAGCGAGCACCCGAGCCCGCCGACCTTCACCCCGGCCGGACGGGCCGCCGATCCCGTGACGTGTGACCCGAGCGGGCCGCTCGTGGCGGAGGTGGTGAAGACGACCAGCGACGCCTACGTCGGGCGGGTCAGCCTGGTGCGGGTGTTCTCCGGGACCCTCGACCCGGACCGTCCGGTGCACGTGTCCGGCCACCTGACCTCGTTCTTCGGGGCCGAGTCCGGCCATGCCGACCACGACGACGACGAGCGGGTCGGTTCCCTGTCCTATCCGTTCGGCCAGCAGCTGCAGCCCGCCTCCCGGGTGGTGTGCGGCGACCTGGGCACCGTCGGTCGGCTGACGCGCGCGGAGACCGGCGACACCCTCTCGTCGGTCGACGACCCACGAGTCCTCCGCCCGTGGTCGCTGCCGATCCCGCTGCTGCCCGTGGCGATCGAGGCCGCCACCAAGTCCGACGAGGACAAGCTCTCGACCGCGCTCTCCCGGCTGGCCGCCGAGGACCCGTCGCTGCGCGTCGACATGGGCAGCGAGCAGCTGGTGCTGTGGACGATGGGCGAGGCGCACGCCGACGCCTCGCTCGAGCGCCTGAAGGACCGGTTCGGCGTGTCGGTGCAACAGGTCGACGTCCTCGTGCCGCTGCGCGAGACCCTGGCCGCCGCAGGCTCCGGGCTCGGCCGGCACGTCAAGCAGTCCGGAGGCCACGGCCAGTACGCCGTCTGCGAGATCGAGGTCGAGCCGCTCCCCCGCGGCTCCGGGTTCGAGTTCGCCGAGCGGGTGGTCGGCGGCGCCGTACCGCGGCAGTTCATCCCGAGCGTCGAGAAGGGGATCCGCGCGCAGCTGGCCCGCGGCTGCGCAGGGAACCCGATGGTCGACATCCGGGCCACCCTCATCGGGGGCAAGGCGCACAGCGTCGACTCCTCCGACATGGCCTTCCAGAGCGCGGGCGCGCTGGCCTTGCGCGAGGCGGCGAACGCCACTGGCGTGGTCGTGCTGGAGCCGTACGACGAGGTCGAGGTGCGCGTCCCCGACGACCTGGTCGGCACCGTGATGAGTGACCTGGCCTCCCGGCGAGGCCGGGTGATCGGCCAGGACACGTCCGACGGGATGGCGGTGGTCCGCGCCCACGTCCCGGCCAGCGAGCTGGTGCGCTACTCGAGCGACCTGCGCTCGGCCACGCACGGCACCGGGACGTTCACCAGATCGTTCGTCCGCTACGAGCCGGTGGCCGACTGATGTAGGTCGCCACTAGGGCGTGTCTGGCAATTCATGGCGGCGCCGGACGCCGCCCAGGACTCGCGCTGGCTGCGTTACCGACGCTTCAAAGACGCCCAGTCTTCGCGCGCGCCGGCGCCTTGCCAGCCCGCGCCTGGACGACGCCGGCATCCACCGGCAATTCGCCAGACACGCCCTAGCAGACGTCGGGGCTGCGGTCGTCGACGCGTCGGTAGATCGCCCGGCGGGGGTGGGCGAGCTCGGAGGCACCGGCCAAGCCGCGCTGGATCAGGCGCAGCCCGACATCGACACCGTCGCGCTCGACGTAACGCAGCAGCCGGCCGTCCGCATCCTTGTCCGGGCCCCGACGGGTCAGGGTGACCCGCCGGCCCTCGACCAGGTGCCCGAGCTCCGCCGGGCTGCAGTCGGCACCGGCGGTCACCCCCACGAGCCGGACCGTCGCGCCGTTGCTGAGCTGGATCGTGGTGCCGTCGAGTGCCGCCGCCACGTCCCAGGTCCGCCGCTGGGGTCCGGCCTCCTCGCCGGCCCTCGAGTCCTGCGACGCCGGTGCTGCCGGGGTGCTGGCCGGTGGCGGCAGGGAGCCCGGGCCCGATGACGCGGTGTGGTCGTCCCCCAGCACCAGCACCGCCGCGCTCACCGCGACGAGGCACACGACGACGGCGGAGACCCAGCCGGCGACACCCCCCGCCGGCTGGGTCTGTGGTGGCTCAGGCGACCGCCGCTCGGTCCAGCGCTCCCCGTTCCAGTAGCGCTGGTGCCCAGGCGGTGCGTCGTAGTCCGGGTACCACCCCGGCGCGACCCTCCCCGTCACTCCCGAATCAACGCACACACTGGTTTCACGGGTCAAGCCGTCCTAACACCCAACGGGGTATCGGTGACCGCGCGCGTAGCCGATCGCGCCTCGCCGTCAACGCCCAGGCCCAGGCGGCGGTGAGCTAGGGCCCATTTCGATGCCCAGAACGGGCCCAGGCTCACCGCCCAGAGTCCGCGGCTCGGTCGGCTACGCGCGCGGCCGCCACCAACATTGGGCAGACCACGTTCGGTGACCTATTCGTCACTCGACCGGGATGGCCGGTCGCTTGACCGGGGAGCCCTCCTGCCTGGCGGGAGCCTCCCGGCCGGCGTCGTCCTTGCTGCGGAGGCCGATCTTGGCGCCCAGCCAGACCAGCGGGTCGTACTTGCGGTCGACCACGCGCTCCTTCATCGGGATGATCGCGTTGTCGGTGATCTTGATCCCCTCGGGGCAGACCTCGGTGCAGCACTTGGTGATGTTGCACATCCCGATGCCGGCGGCGTCCTGGGCGAGCTCGCGGCGGTCGTGGGTGTCGAGCGGGTGCATGTCGAGCTCGGCGTACCGCAGGAAGAACCGCGGGCCGGCGAACGCGGGCTTGTTGTCCTCGTGGTCACGGATCACGTGGCAGACGTTCTGGCACAGGAAGCACTCGATGCACTTGCGGAACTCCTGGCCGCGCTCGATGTCGACCTGGGCCATCCGGCGCTTGCCGTCGGCGTCGCGCGGGGGCGGCGCGAACGCCGGCAGCTCGGTGGCCTTCTCGTAGTTGTAGGACACGTCGGTGACCAGGTCGCGGACGATCGGGAAGGCGCGGACCGGCGTCACCGTGATCGTCTCGTCCGGGTCGAAGTCGGAGAGCCGGGTCATGCACAGGAGCCGGGGCCGGCCGTTGATCTCCGCCGAGCAGGAGCCGCACTTGCCGGCCTTGCAGTTCCAGCGCACCGCGAGGTCGCCCGCCTGGGTGGCCTGCAGGCGGTGGATGGCGTCGAGGACGACCTCGCCCTCGGAGACCTCGACCGTGTAGTCGCGCAGCTCGCCGCCCCGGTCGTCGCCGCGCCAGACACGCATCTTCAGGTCAGTCACAGGGAAGTCCTCACTTGTCCTCGAAGAAGGTCTTGAGCTCGTCGGGCATGACCGGAAGCGGCTTCTCGGCCAGGTCGACACCGTCGCCCGAGGCGTTGATGGTGAGCACGAGGTTCTTCGCACCCCATGTCGGGTTCGGCCCGGGGAAGTCGTCGCGGGTGTGGCCCCCGCGCGACTCCTGCCGGGCCAGCGCCGCCTTCGCGATGCACTCAGAGACCAGCAGCATGTTGTGCAGGTCGATCGCCAGGTGCCAACCGGGGTTGTAGACGCGCCCGCCGCTGACCACGAGCCGCTCGGCACGCTCCTTGAGCTGCTCGATCTGCTTGAGCGACTGCTCGAGCTCGTCGCCCGTCCGGATGATGCCGACCAGGTCGTTCATCGACTGCTGGAGATCCTCCTGGATCGAGTACGGGTTCTCGCCGCCGGTCGAGTCGAACGGCGCCAGCGCCGCCAGCTCGGCCCGCCGTACGACGTCGTCCGCGAGCTCGGGCGCGGAGGGGAGCGCGGCGGCGTACTCCGCCGCGGCCTCTCCGGCCCGCTTGCCGAAGACGATCAGGTCGGACAGCGAGTTGCCGCCGAGCCGGTTGGAGCCGTGCATGCCACCCGAGCACTCGCCCACGGCGTAGAGGCCGGTCACGCCGGACAGCTCGGTGTCGGGGTCGACCTCGACGCCGCCCATCACGTAGTGGCAGGTGGGCCCGATCTCCATGGGCTCCTTGGTGATGTCGACGTCCGCCAGCTCCTTGAACTGGTGGTGCATCGACGGCAGTCGCTTGTGGATGAACTCCGCCGAACGGCGTGAGGCGATGTCGAGGAAGATGCCGCCGTGAGGTGATCCGCGCCCCGCCTTGATCTCGGAGTTGATGGCGCGGGCCACCTCGTCACGCGGCAGCAGCTCGGGTGGGCGCCGGTTGTTCTTCTTGTCGTCGTACCAGCGGTCGGCCTCTTCGACGTTGTCGGCCGTCTCTGCTTTGAAGAAGTCCGGGATGTAGTCGAACATGAACCGCTTGCCCTCGGAGTTCTTCAGGATGCCGCCGTCCCCGCGGACGGACTCCGTGACCAGCAGTCCCTTGACCGATGGCGGCCAGACCATCCCGGTGGGGTGGAACTGGACGAACTCCATGTTGATCAGGGCGGCACCGGCGCGCAGCGCGAGGGCGTGACCGTCGCCGGTGTACTCCCAGGAGTTCGAGGTGACCTTGAACGACTTGCCGATGCCGCCGGTCGCGAGCACGACCGCCGGTGCCTCGAAGGCCAGGAAGGTCCCGGTCTCGCGCCAGTAGCCGAAGGCACCAGAGATGGCTCCGTCATCGTCCTTGAACAGCTCGGTGACCGTGCACTCCATGAAGCAGTCGATGCCGAGCGCGACGGCGCGCTGCTGGAGGGTCCGGATCATTTCCAGGCCGGTGCGGTCGCCGACGTGCGCGAGCCGGGCGTATCGGTGGCCGCCGAAGTCGCGCTGCGAGATGAGCCCGTCCTCGGTGCGGTCGAACAGGGCGCCCCAGTCCTCGAGCTCCTGGACCCGCTCCGGGGCCTCCTGGGCGTGCAGCTGGGCCATCCGCCAGTTGTTGAGCATCTTCCCGCCACGCATGGTGTCGCGGAAGTGCACCTCCCAGTTGTCCTCGGGCCAGAGGTTGCCCATGGCGGCGGCGATGCCGCCCTCGGCCATCACGGTGTGCGCCTTGCCGAGCAGGGACTTGGTGATGATCGCCGTCTTCGCGCCGGCGTCGTGGGCCGCGATCGCGGCCCGCAGGCCAGAGCCGCCGGCGCCGATCACGATGACGTCGTACTGGTGCCTCTCGACGGTGCCCTTCGCGGACGTGGTCTCGGTCATTCAGCGACCTCCTCAGAAGAACCGCGGGTCGTCGAACACCCCGGCCGCCAGCAGGAAGATGTAGAGATCCACCAGGGCAACAGAGAAGAGCGAGTACCACGCGTAGTTCGCGTGCCGGGAGTTCAGCTTCGACACGAAGGTCCACAGCCTGTAGCGCACCGGGTGCTTGGAGAAGTGCCGGAGCCGGCCGCCCACGATGTGTCGACAGGAGTGGCAGGACAGCTGGTAGAGCCAGATCAGCACCACGTTGACCAGCATCAGCAGGGTGCCGAGTCCCATGTGGATGCCGTCGGGCTCGCCGGGGGCCGGCCCGAAGGCCAGCACCACGTCCCAGGTCAGGATCAGCGCGACCACGAGGGTGGCCCACCAGAAGTAGCGGTGGACGTTCTGCAGGATCAGCGGGAACCGGGTCTCGCCGGTGTACGCCGCGTGCGGCTCGGCGACCCCGCAGGCCGGCGGCGAGAGCCAGAACGAGCGGTAGTAGGCCTTGCGGTAGTAGTAGCAGGTCAGCCGGAAGCCGAGCGGGAAGACCAGGATGATCAGCGCCGCCGAGAGCGGAAACCATCCGAACGGCTGGCCGAAGTCCGAGGACCCCTCCACGCAGTCACCGAGGCACGGTGAGTAGAACGGCGAGAGGTACGGCTCGGCGAAGTAGTCACGCCCCATGAAGGCGCGGATGGTGGAGTAGACGACGAAGGAGAAGAAGACGGTGAACGTCGCGGCCGGGTAGAGCCACCACCGGTCCTGGCGAAGGGTGCGGGCGTCGATCCCGGCCCGGGTCGGACCACCGACCCCTGCTTCCGTCGACCGTGCCGCCGTCGTCACCGTCGACTCACGAGCGTCCGTCGACGCCATCCTCACCTCCGCTGGTAAACCCGCCACTGCACTGGACAGTCAAGTTCGGGCGCAGTCTGCACACTGACACGCCACTATGGAACTGCCGACCCCCGGGTCACCCGCGAACGCGGGAAATGTCACACCCCTGGCGGACCGCTCAGGACGAGGTTTCGGAGAGCCCCTCGAGCAGGCCGCGGGGCTGCAGGTCGACCAGCTCGCGGACCCGGCTGACGTCGAGCTGGACGACCGGTACGTCGGTGGAGCGTCCGGGTCGGTGCTCCAGCGCGGCCGTGGTGCCGAGCGATCCGGCCACCGCCGCGATCACGTCGAGCACGGACTCCGACCGACCGGAGCCGACGTTGAGGACGCGCACACCGTCGGGTCGCGCGGCCAGCGCCACCACTGTCTCGGCCACGTCGTCGACGTGCACGAAGTCGCGGCGGGCCGAGCCGTCGCCGTACACGACGGCCGGGCGATGCGCGCGGAGCGCCGAGCGGGTGACACCGATCAGGCCCTGGGACCCGTGGGTCGGCTCGCCCGGCCCGTAGACGTTGGCACAGCGGAGGATGTCGGCGGTCATGCCGTGCTGGCGGGCGTGGAGGCCGACGTACTTCTCGGCCGCGACCTTGAGCACGCCGTAGGTGCTGATCGGCCACAGCGGCGCGGTCTCGGGGGTCGGCGTCGGCGCGTCCGGCCCGTAGACGGTGCCGCCAGACGACAGGAAGGTGAAGGCGGGCACCGAGGCGCGCCGCATGCCCTCGAGGGTGGCCAGCAGCGGGCTCAGGTTGGCCGCGATCTCGTGGATCGGGTGCTCGTTGGACTCCGCCGGCTTCGCGGTGCCGGCTGAGAACACGACGTGGTCGGCGCCCTCGAGCAGCTCGCCCAGCTGGTCGCCGTGGCGCGCGTCTCCGACCACGAGGTCGTGGCCGGGGTCGTGGTGGCCCTCGACCTGTTCCCGCGAGAGGGATCGCACCTTCCAGCCGGCCGCCAGCGCGGCTCGGGCCACCCGGCGACCGATGAAGCCATGGCCGACGATGGCCAGCGTGCGCCCGTCACCGGACATGGGCGGTCAGCTCCTGGAGGTAGTAGCCCTCGTAGATGCTCGGATCGTGACGCGTGGTGACCACGCCCTGGGCTCGGGCGCCCATGGCGATGAGGTCATCGCGGCTGGTGCTGGCCACGCGTTCGAGCATGTCACGCAACGCGGCCAGATCGCGGTCGCGGCACAAGAACCCGGACGTGCCGTTCTCGACGAGCTCCGGGATTCCGAACACCGCCGTCGACGCGACCGGCCGGCCGAACGCCATCGCCTCCAGCATCGACCGGGGCAGCGACTCGACGTCGGAGGCGCAGACGAGCACGTCGGAGGCGTGGTACCAGCGGTGGATGTCGGGTTGCACCGGCTCGACGCGGATCCGCACGTCGCCGAGGCCGGCCACGAGGCTGCGCAGCTCCTCGGCGTACGGCGCCTCCTCCACCGCGCCGACGAAGATGAGCTCGCAGTCCGAGGCGCGCACCCGAGGGGAGCCGGCGAACGCCTGCGCCAGGTTGAGCTGGCCCTTGCGTGGCTCGATGGTCCCCATGCAGAGCAGGGCCAGGGTGTCCGGGCCGATACCGAGCTCTGCGCGCAGGCCGTCGCGGTCGACGCTCTCGCGGAACTGCTCGATCGCACTGAGGTCGACGCCGTACGGGACGACGACGCCGGCGCCGGGGGGCAGCAGAGGCTCGTAGAAGTGCAGCGTCTCGTGCGCCTCGAAGACCGCCCGGGACGTGCGGCCGAGACTCTCCCGGGCACGCTCGATTACGTAGTCGTGCGCAACACCGGAGCCGTAGGCCTCCATCCAGAACTGCCCGAACGGGTAGCTCTCGTGGATCGCCCAGGTCACCGGGAGGCCGAGGCGGAGCGCGGCGTCCACGCCGGTGAACGCCGTCACCGTGTTGGCGAGTGCCGAGCGGCAGCCGTGCTCGACCGCCCAGGACGCGATGGCGAGCACCTGCGTCTCGTAGGCCTCCGGGTCCCGTACCTGCGTCTCGCCGGTAATCAGCACCGGGATGCCCAGTGCCTCCAGCTCGTCGGTCAGGACTCCTGACCGTGGACTCGCCAGCGCAAACCGCATCCCTCGGCGCAGCAACCGGCGGACGAGCTCGTGCAGGTAGAGCTGGCCGCCCCCCAGAGCGAGGTCATGGGTGACCACGAGCACCGCCGGGTCAAGCGGCGGCAGCGCGGCCTTCAGCTCCTCGAGCCGCGCCTGCCCCCGACGGCGTACGACGTCCATGCGGGCCGCGTCGGGCCGCGGGGCGGGCGTCGGTGCCCGGACCTCCGCCTCCCACGGTGCGAGCCGAATGCTCTCTCCCGAGGTGAGGGTGACCTCGGCCGAGAGGACCGTCGAGGCGACGTCATGCGCCACCTCCACCACGCCGTCGAACCGGGTCGAGGTGAGGCGGGCGCCATTCTCGCTGACCGTGACGCCGATGGGAGTGGTCCGGGCCAGTCCGGCCTTGCGGCCGTCCTGCACGAGCTCGACAGTGGCGACGTCGTCCTCGGCCTGCACGTGCCCGTGCACGCGCGCAAAGCCGGGCGCCAGCGAGGGCACTCGATGGAGGGTGCCGACGGAGAGCCCGGAGGTCTCCTCGTCCGAACCGACGATGCAGGTGGCGGTGCCGATGTGTCGCACGGGGCCGAGCCGCGGCGATCCGCTGCGCTTGGGCTCGAGCAGGGCGTACGCCGACACGATGGCCTCGTCGCCGGCGAACCCCCTCAGGTCGAGTATCGCCGTCCAGCCCGCCCGGGCCGCGTCGGGGAACTCCGCCCACCGCTCGGCCACGTCGTGACGTTCGTAGAAGTCGGTGACCGAGCTGTACAGCTGTCCGTTGACTGTCACCAGCACGCACTGCACCCGGCGCCACTCGTGCAGGGCCCACCCGCCCACCGCGTTGGGGCCGCGGGTCAGGACGGCCCCGGCCGCGGGGGTGTCGAGCCGTGCCTTCCAGCGAGGCTCCCGCCGGTTCGCCTTCCCCGGGCCCGGGCGGCCGCGCCGCCTCAGCCGCCACGGAGAGTCGGACACTCGCAGAACCCTAACCTGCCCGATGGGAGAGCACCCGGACGCGGGACAGGTCCGGCACGGGATCGGCCCCGGGGTCATCAGAAACGGGTTTCGCCCCAATCGGGAAGGACCGGTTCGGACCGTCGAAGGAGGCCAGCAGCTTCGGTGTCATGTAGCTGGACGCGTAGGGACGGTTGACCAGTGAGATCCGGTCCTCCTTTGAGGCCGCACCGGGCGGCGGCTTGATGTGGAGGGCGAAGGTGCACCCGGCCAGCACGCCGGGCAGGCCTGCGGGTCCGTCCGGACCGACCGTCACCTCGAGCACGGTGAACGGGTCGTCGTGGGCGGTGATGAGGTAGTTGAAGGTGTTGCCGTTGACCACCGGGTGGGTGGCCAGCATGCAGATCGTCGCCGGTTGGACCCTCCCGTCGACCGTCGCCCGCGACCGGAGGTAGCGGTAGATCGGGGTGGCCCGGTCACGCTGCGGCAGTCGCTGGTAGCCGACCGGACCTGCCGAGGCGAGTGGCATCCAGAGCGTCTGGTCGTCGATGGTCAGGCTGGCCTGCTCGGGCAACCAGGACGGACCGACGAAAACGGTGCGGTTGAGCGCCTGGAACGCCAGCAGCAGCACGACGACCCCCACCAGCCCATGACGCACGGCCGCCGGCCGGACCTGGCTCAGCCCCCCGGCGACCGCGATCGAGAACGCCGCGACGGCCGGGGCCATGAGCCGCACGTCCTGGTTGTGTCCGGTCAGCAGCAGGACGAACGGCACTCCGGCCCAGGTGACCATCACCAGCGTCGAGGGCAAGACGCTCTCACCCTCACCACGGAGCCGTCCCAGGAGCCCACGTGCGGTCAGCGCGAGCACGACCGCGGCTGCCACCGTGAGGACCAGGCCCACGTGCTGGTCGACCACGACCACCACGAACGACGCCATGTTGTGCAGGGTCAGCGGATTCTTCGGACCCGCGCCCTCGGACAACGGACCGCTCGTGGTCGACCGGACGTACTCCAGCGTGGCCTGCCGGTTGGCGAGGTACCAGGGCAGGGCGATGGCCAGGCTGGCCGCCGCACCCAGCGCGACGTTCACCCACGCCCGGCCGACCGGCTGCCCCTGCCTGCGGACGGATCGGACGACGAGCAAACCGAGCATCACGAGGACCGGCCCCACCACGAACGCGGGGAAGGTCACCTTCGTCAACGTGCCCAGCCCGATCGCAGCGCCGCACAGCAGCGTGAAGGCCCGCTGGGTGAACACCTCGGAGCGCAGCAGGAGTGCGACGGCCAGGCAGGCGAGAGTGGTGAGCTGGAAGTCGACGAGCACCTCGTGCTGCAGCCCGACCATGAGCGGGGTGAGCGCGACGAGGACCATCGCCGTGAAGCGGGCTCGTTGCGTGCCGAAGACCCGCCGGGCGATGTCGCCGGCGGCCAGGTAGAGGACCACGGCCAACGCCGAGTTGTAGAGGAGCGCGCTGCGCGGCCCTTCTCCGAACACGGCCAGCCACGGCATCAGCACCACGGTGTACAGCGGTCCTCGACCCGGGTCCATGTCGCGCACCGTGGAGAACAGCGCATCGAGGCCGTCGCGGCCGACCGCCTCGTCGTACAGGATCGTCAGCCGGAGGTACGACGCCTGGTCGAACGACGGCGCGCTGCGGTCGATGAGGAGCCAGACGGCGTTGCCGAAGGCCAGGACCAACGCCACCGCCAGGGCGACGACCCACTCTGCGGGCGCCGGGCGCGGGCCGGGCTCCGTCACGGCAGGAAGATCGCCGCTTTGAGCCGACGGGACTGGTGCAGCTTGAACCGCAGCATCACGCCGAGGGTCTTGAGCCCGTAGACCGCGCTGGTGCGGAAGTTGATCGACGACGCCTCGGAGAAGTACTTGGTCTGCACCGGTACCTCGACCGTCCGCATGCCGAAGGCCACCGACTGGGCGATCACCTGGGTGTCGAAGACGAAGTCGTTGGAGTTGCGGAGGAACGGCACCACCTCGAGGAAGTGCCGGCTGTAGGCGCGGTAGCCGGTGTGCATCTCGGACAGGTGGGTGCCGAGGACGAGGTTTTCGACCGTCGTGAGGAACCTGTTGGCCACGATCTTCCACAACGGCATGCCGCCCGCCCGCGGGCCGCCGGGTCGCAGGAAGCGCGATCCGAGCGTCATGTCGGCCTTCCCGTCGAGGATCGGCTGCACCATGTCGGCCAGGATCGAGGGGTCGTACTGGCCGTCCGGGTGCAGCATCACGACCACGTCGGCGCCCTGCCTCAGCGCCTCCATGTAGCAGGTCTTCTGGTTGCCGCCGTAGCCCACGTTGTGCGGGTGCTCGATCACCTGCACGCCCAGGTCACGCGCCACCTTGACCGTGTCGTCGGGCGAGTGGTCGTCGACCACGATGATGGTGCTGGCGATCCCGTGCGGGATGGACTCCTTGGTCGCGGGCAGTGTCAGGGCAGCGTTGTAGGCGGGCATCACGACGATCACCGTGGGTTTCGCCGCGGCACCGGGGGTCGAGGGCGAGGCCGCCCGAGCGGTCCCCTGCGAATCCATCGTCGGTCCCGTCTGCGCTTCGCGATCCGTTCGCCGCACGATAGCAACGTAGGGAGCGATAGCGTGCCGCCGTGGCCGACGACGCTGCGTTGAGGATCGCGTTCGTGTCCGCGCCGGGCACGAGCGTGTTCATGGTGGAGATCCTCGCGGCGGTCGCCGACGCCGTCCGCGAGGTGGCCGCGCCCGGGGTCGACGTCGTCGCCCATCACGGCCTCGTCTCCGAGGTGGTCGACGGCGGCACCGTGGCCGTCGTGGTGCCCCACGAGTACTACTCGGTCGCGCCCTCGGAGCCGGAGCGGCTGCACGCCCGCACCGTCGCGTTCGGTGTGGAGCACCCGGGCACCGACGAGTTCGAGGCGTCGGTCGAGCACGGTCGGACGCTCGGTGCCCGGTTCGAGATCTCGCAGGACTCGCTGGACGAGCTGACCCGTCGAGGGCTCGACGGCACCTTGTTCGCGCTGGGCCACGTGCCCGGCTGGGATCAGTGGCACGGTCGAGCCGGTCACCGCGACGTGGACGTCGTCTATCTGGGCACGGCGGATCCGCGCCGGCTGCGCCTGCTCGCGCGCGCAGCCAGGCCCCTGTCTGGCCTGCGCACCGAGCTGCTGGTGCCGCCCCACGAACCGATGACCGACGGTCGCCCCGACTTCCTGGTGGGCGCGGACAAGTGGCAGCTGCTGGCGCGGAGCAAGGTGATGCTGAACCTGCACCGCGGCGAGAAGGCCTCCCTCGAGTGGGTCCGGGTCCTCGAGGCGGTGCACAACGGCTGCGTGGTGGTCACCGAGCCCTCGGAGGACATGGGACCGCTGCGACCCGGGGAGCACCTGGTCGTGGCCGGACCGGACGAGGTCGGCGCGGCCGTTGCTGACCTCGTCGCCGACGAACCGCGGCGCGCCCAGATCGCGCAGGCGGCCTACGACCTGTGCCGGCGCGAGCTGGGGATGGGCGCCGCGGCGAGGGCGTTGCTCGAGGCCTGCCGCGCGCTCAACGACGCCGATCCAGTGCCGCGGCCGGTCGAGGCGGTGGCCCGCGGCACCATCGTGGGCTGGCCGGGCGGCGAGAAGCCGATGGCCGGACTGCTGCCGGCGATCAACGACGGCGTGTGGCTGGCGCCGATCGAGCCGGCCGAGATCGACCGGTCCAGGAGTGCCCCGGTGCGGCGCCGCGACCACCGGGTCGGGCTGATGTGCACGGCGCTGCCCGGCGACGGCGTCGCCCAGGACACCGGCGGCTCAGCAGCCCGCGAGGCGCCCGGGGTGGCTGTGTACGTGCGCCGCGGCGGCGCCGGCGACCACCGCGGCGCGGTCCGCAACGCGCTGCTGGCGGCCACCGACGAGCCGTACGTCGCGGTTCTGGACGCGGGCGACGAGCTGATCGGCGACGCTGTGCTGCGGATGGCCGACCTGCTCCGCGATGACCCGGGGCTCGACGCCGCGGTCTGCTTCGCGACCCATGGCGACACTTTGGTCAACGTCCTGGTCCCCGAGGAGCGGCGGCTTCGGTCCAGGGCTTACCTCACGCGGGGGTACGTCGTCCGGCGGACCGCTCTCGAGGCAATGGGCGGGTTCACCGAGGATCCCGCCTTGGCGGACCTCGTCGACCACCACCTCTGGCTGTCCCTGGCTGCGAGCGGGGCGCGGACCACGATGCTGCGCAGAATCGGTGTGGCCCTGCGGTCGTGTCCGGTCACGGGCGCGACGGACGCCGCGCGATAGCCTGCGCAGGTGGCGACCACGCGTCCGAGTCCGGGCCAGACGACGGGGCTGGTGACGGATGCCCGAGCAGCTCGCTCGACCATCGCGCTGAAGATGCTGATGGCCGTCAGCGGCGCCGTCTTCATCCTGTTCGTGCTCGTGCACATGTACGGCAACCTCAAGGCGTTCAGCGGGCACGACGCCTACAACGAGTACGCCGAGCACCTGCGGACCATCGGCGAGCCGGAGCTGCCCCACGAGGGCATGCTCTGGACCATCCGCACCGCCCTGATCGTCTCGCTGGTGGTGCACGTGGCCTGCGCCGTCGTCCTGTGGAGGCGCGCGGCCCGAGCCCGCACGACGCGATACGTCATGAAGCGCAACCTCGCCTCGACGTACTCCTCGCGGTTGATTCGATGGGGTGGCCTGGCCATCCTGCTCTTCCTGGTCTGGCACCTGCTCAACTTCACGATCGGCAAGGTCAACGTCACCGGTGGCTCGACCGACGACCCCTACGACCTGCTCGTCGACTCTTTCCAGACGTGGTGGCTCACCGTCATCTACCTCGTCGCGATGGTCGCTCTCGGCATGCACCTGCGGCACGGGGTGTGGAGCGCGGCCCAGACCCTCGGGCTGACCAACAATGCGCGCGCCCGCCGCAACGCCAACGTGCTCGGGGTCCTGTTCGCGGTCGTCATCGCCGGCGGCTTCTCGCTGGTGCCGATCTTCATCCTGCTCGGAGTGATCTCGTGAGCCTGACCCCCTCCGGCCCGGACATGCCGGACACCACACTGTCCTTCGACCCGTCACGAAGCCGCGAGCCGGGCGGCGAGCAGTACGACGACGCGGCCGGCTACTACATCGACGGTGACCCGCTCAGCGACGCCAAGGCGCCCGGCGGCCCGCTCGAAGAGCGCTGGGGCACGCGGCGGTTCGAGGCCCGGATCGCCAACCCGGCCAACCGCCGCCGGCTCTCCATCATCGTGGTCGGCACCGGGCTGGCTGGCGCCTCTGCGGCGGCCACGCTCGGCGAGGCCGGCTACATCGTCAAGTCGTTCTGCTACCAGGACAGCCCGCGCCGGGCGCACTCGATCGCAGCCCAGGGCGGCATCAACGCGGCCAAGAACTACAAGGGCGACGGCGACTCGGTCTACCGGCTCTTCTACGACACCATCAAGGGCGGCGACTACCGCTCGCGCGAGTCGAACGTCTACCGGCTGGCCGAGGTCAGCGTGAACATCATCGACCAGTGCGTCGCCCAGGGAGTGCCCTTCGCACGGGAGTACGGCGGGCTGCTCGACAACCGATCCTTCGGCGGTGTCCAGGTGTCCCGCACCTTCTACGCCCGTGGCCAGACCGGCCAGCAGCTGCTCATCGGCGCCTACCAGGCGCTCGAGCGGCAGGTGGCGGCCGGCACGGTCCGGTGCTACACCCGCCACGAGATGCTCGAGCTGATCGTGGTCGACGGCCGGGCCCGCGGGATCATCGTGCGCGACCTGGTCACCGGGGAGATCGAGACCTACTTCGCCGACGTCGTGGTGCTTGCCAGCGGCGGCTACGGCAACGTCTTCTTCCTGTCCACCAACGCGATGGGCTGCAACGTCACCGCGACGTGGCGCGCGCACCGCAAGGGCGCCTACATGGCGAACCCCTGTTACACGCAGATCCACCCGACCTGCATCCCGGTCACCGGCCACCACCAGTCGAAGCTGACCCTGATGTCGGAGTCGCTGCGCAACGACGGCCGCATCTGGGTCCCGAAGAAGAAGGCGGACTGCGACAAGGACCCGCGGGAGATCGCCGAGGAGGACCGCGACTACTACCTGGAGCGGATCTACCCGGCGTTCGGCAACCTGGTCCCCCGCGACATCGCGTCCCGGCAGGCCAAGAACATGTGCGACGAGGGCCGCGGCGTAGGCCCCGAGGTCGAGGGTGTCCGCCGTGGTGTCTACCTCGACTTCGCCGAGGCTATCGACCGGCTCGGCCGCGAGGCGATCGAGTCCAAGTACGGCAACCTCTTCGACATGTACGCCCGGATCACGGGCGAGGACCCCTACGCGGTGCCGATGCGGATCTACCCGGCCGTCCATTACGTGATGGGTGGGCTCTGGGTCGACTACGACCTCCAGGCCACGATCCCGGGGCTGTTCGTCACCGGCGAGGCCAACTTCTCCGACCACGGCGCCAACCGGCTCGGCGCCTCCGCGCTGATGCAGGGGCTGGCCGACGGCTACTTCGTGCTGCCGAACACCATCCGCGACTACCTCGCGGACGGGCCGTTCGACCGGGTCCCCGAGGACCACCCCGCGGTGGTCGAGGCGCAGCAGTCGGTGCAGGGCCGGATGGACGCCTTCCTGTCCACCAACGGCACCCGCAGCGTCGACTCCTACCACCGCGAGCTCGGCAACATCATGTGGGAGTTCTGCGGCATGGAGCGCACCGAGGACGGGCTGCGCAAGGCGATCGACCTGATCCGCACTCTCCGCGACGACTTCCGGCGCAACGTCCGCGTGCTCGGCACCAACGACAGCCTCAACCAGTCGCTGGAGAAGGCCGGCCGGGTCGCGGACTTCCTCGAGCTCGGCGAGCTGATGTGCATCGACGCCCTCAACCGGCGCGAGTCCTGCGGCGGGCACTTCCGCGCGGAGTCCCAGACCGAGGACGGCGAGGCGCTGCGCCACGACGAGCAGTACGCGTACGTCGCGGCCTGGGAGTGGGCCGGTGAGGGCGAGACACCCGTGCTGCACAAGGAGCACCTCACCTACGAGTTCGTGGAGCTCAAGCAGCGGAGCTACAAGTGAGGGTGACCCTGAAGATCTGGCGCCAGCCCGACGCCGCGTCGCCGGGCGCGATGACGACGTACCCGCTCGACGAGGTCTCCGAGGACATGTCGTTCCTCGAGATGCTCGACGTCCTCAACGAGGGGCTCATCAGCAAGGGCGAGGACCCGGTGGCGTTCGACTCCGACTGCCGCGAGGGCATCTGCGGCATGTGCGGCCTGATGATCAACGGGCAGGCGCACGGCCCCGAGGTGACCACCACCTGCCAGCTGCACATGCGCTCGTTCACCGACGGCGACGAGATCGTCATCGAGCCGTGGCGGGCCGATGCGTTCCCGGTGATCAAGGACCTCGTCGTCGACCGGCGGGCCCTCGACCGCATCATCGCGTCCGGCGGCTACATCTCGGTCAACACCGGCGCGGCCCCCGACGCGCACGCCGTACCGGTGCCGAAGGACAAAGCCGACCGCGCCTTCGACGCCGCGACCTGCATCGGCTGCGGCGCCTGCGTCGCGGCCTGTCCCAACGGCTCGGCGTCGCTCTTCGTCGGCGCCAAGGTCACCCACCTCGGCGAGCTGCCGCAGGGCCAGGCCGAGCGCGACCGCCGGGTCGTGCACATGGTCGGCCAGCACGACGCCGAGGGGTTCGGTGGCTGCACCAACATCGGCGAGTGCACCGCCGCCTGCCCCAAGGAGATCCCGCTGGACGTGATCTCGCGGCTCAACTGGGACCTGCACGCCGCGCTGCGACACGGGCACTGATCGGAGCCCTCCGAGGAACGAGGAGGGGTCCGATCGTCGGTGGTTGAGCAGCGAGCGACACCCTCCGAGGCACGAGGAGGGTGTCGACCGAGCGTGTCGAAACCTGGTGACCTGGTGCTGGGACTGAACTGCTACGACTCGTCGGAGCGACTCTTGATCACCGCCGCCGCCGTGGCTGCGGCACCCGCCGCGGCGCCCGCGACGAAGGCACCCTTGCGAGATTTCTGTTCCTCGTCCGGCAGCTCGTCCAGCGACGGCAGCGGCGGGCCCTGCACCGGCTCGGCCGGCTCGACCACGCGCTGCTTGCGGGCCAGCGGGTGGGTCCAGCCCCACGCGGCGGCGTACAGGATCACCCGCGAGAAGTAGTTGATCCAGACCACCAGGATCAGGGCCAGTCCGAAGACCTGGAACGCCGGGCTGCCCTGGGTCAGCTTGAGAAGCAGCGTCGAGAGCTGCTTGAGGATCTCGAAACCGACCGCACCCAGGAGGGCACCCGACCACATCGCCCGTTTGGGGATGTCGGGGGCGGCCAGGAGCCGGAACATCGCGAAGAAGAGCACGGCGTTCGCGAGCAGACCCAGCGCGATCGTGAGCAGCGTGACCAGCCAGCCGAGGGCGGTGCTGAGGTGCAGCCATTCCAGCAGGTCGTTCGAGAAGCCGGACACCAGGCCGGTGAACGCGACGGCAACCAGAAGGATGGTGCCGATGATGGCCAGCGTGATCAGGTCGCGGACCTTGCCCATGATGAAGTTGGGCTGCTCGCGCTTCGGGAGCTGGAAGACGGTGATCAAGGCATCGCGGAGAGCGGAGAGCCAACCGAGCCCGGAGTAGAGGACGCCGACCAGACCGATGAGGCCGGCGGTGGCCGCGGAGTCCTCGATGTCCTGGATGTTCAGCTTGTTGGGACCGGAGCCGATCAGTCCCGGAAACATGGACTTGATCGAGGTGACCAGGGTGTCCTGGGCGTCGGGGTAGACCTTGGCGACGTACCCGACGACGAAGAAGGCGAGCGCGAGCACCGGAAAGACCGACAGGAACCCGAAGTACGTCACCGCACCGGCCTGCTGGCCCGCCTTGGTGGCGCCGTAGTGCTCCTGCATGAGCACGACGTGGTCGACCGCGGGGCGGCGCTTGCGGATCTCGGCGACGCGGTCGGTGAGGCGCTCCTTCAGCGAGGCCATGCCCCCTAAGTACCCGCGGGCAGCGGGAAGTAGCGGGTCGGCGTCCAGCCCAGCTCGTGGTCGTGGACGTAGAGCCGGAAGTCCTCGACGCCGAACTTGCAATCGAAGTCGGCCAGCTCGTCGAAGGCCTGGTCGAGCTGGGCGTCGGCGAGGTGGTGGGCGATGGTGACGTGCGGGTGGAAGGGATAGGCCAGGTCGACCGCGAGCGGGCCGCGGCGTACGGACTCGGCGAGCTGCTCGCACTGGGAGATCCCCTCGACCAGGGACACGAAGACCACCGGTGAGACCGGGCGAAAGGTCCCGGTGCCGCGGAGGTGTACCTCGAAGGCGGGTACGTCGTCGGCCGCCATCTCGAGGTGCGCCTCGATCTTCTCGAGCTCGTCGTCGGTGACGACGGTCGGCGGAACCAGCGTGATGTGCGTGGGGATCGTGACCGCCATCGTGTCGCCGATGGAGGTGCGGTAGTCCTGGAGCTGCGTCGCCCATGGCTCCGGGATGGCCACGGCCACTCCGATCGTTGGCACCGTCAGACCTTACTAGCGCGCTACCTCGCCGTGGCGGCGAACCCCACACGTCGGTAGACGTCGTCAAGGGTGCCCTGCGCGATCGGTTGCGCCTGCTGGCGGCCCTGCTCGAGCACCTGGGTCAGGTGGGTCTGGTCCTCGAGCAGCTCGAGGGTCCGGTCCCGGAACGGCGTCACGAACGCGACGACCACGTCGGCGAGGTCCTTCTTGAGGTCGCCGTAGCCGCGGCCGGCGTACTGCTCCTCGAGGTCGTGGATCCCCGTCCCGGTCAGCGAGCTGTAGATCGTGAGGAGGTTGCTGATGCCGGGCTTCACGTCCGGGTCCCATCGGACCTCGCTGCCCGAGTCGGTGACCGCCGACCGGATCTTCTTGGCGCTCACAGCCGGGTCGTCGAGCATCTCGATGATCCCGCCGGGACTGGACGCGGACTTGGACATCTTGGCGGTGGGGTTTTGCAGGTCGGCGATCTTGGCCGTGGCCTTGAGGATGTAGGGCTCGGGCAGCCGGAACGTCTTCTTGTAGCGGTTGTTGAACCGCTGAGCGAGGTCGCGGGTGAGCTCGAGGTGCTGTCGCTGGTCCTCGCCGACCGGGACGTAGTGCGGCCGGTAGAGCAGGATGTCGGCGGCCTGCAGGACCGGGTAGGTGAACAGCCCGACGCTGGCCGCCCCTTCTCCTCCCTTGGCGGACTTGTCCTTGAACTGGGTCATCCGACGGGCCTCGCCAACCCCGGTGAGGCACTGGAGCACCCACGCCGCCTGCGTGTGCGCCGGCACCTGGCTCTGGATGAAGATCGCGGAGCGCTGTGGGTCGATGCCCATCGCGAGCAGCTGCGCCGCCGCTCGCAGGGTGCGCTCGCGCAGCGCCTTCGGGTCCTGCTCGACGGTGATCGCGTGCAGGTCGGCGATGAAGAAGAACGGCGCGTGGTCGCGCTGCAGGTCGACCCACTGCCGGAGGGCGCCGAGGTAGTTGCCGAAGTGGAAGGAGTCAGCGGTCGGCTGGATCCCCGAGAGCACCCGCGGCCGCGCGCCCCCGGAGACCACCTCGGGCACGCTGACCTCGGGTTGAGTGGTGTGCGCGGACATGCCGGGCATTCTTCCCGATCGTCAGCGGGCGCGGACGACGACCTCCACAGCCTTGGCGCCCTTTGCCTGCTTCACGACCAGGACCCGGGCGCCGGGGCGGGACACCACAGCTCCACCGGTGACCGTCGTGACGTACCCGCGCCGGAAGACGAGCTTCGGTACGGCGATCATCGTGCGGCTGCCGCGCCGGAACCGGCCGGGGCCGGCGGCCCGCGCCGTCGACCACGCGGCCTGGAAGGTCCGGGTGTATTGGTCGTAGTGGTAGCGCAGCGGCGTCCCGGCCACGCGCAGCGGGTGCGGGACGACCAGGGCGCGCAGCTTGTTGAGATCGATGTTGGTGCGCGTCGGCTTCCGGGCCGGGTCGAGGACCAGCGCCTGTTCGTCGCCGGGACCGGTCGTGGTCGGGTCGTCGCAGCCGCAGTACGCCCAGAACTGCCAGCCGGTCATCGCGAGCTCGGCGCGGTCGACCATCGCGGTGATCGTGGGCACGTCGGTGGTGGCACCGAACTCGGTGAGCAGCGGCGCGTGCCCGGTCGCCTGCACGTGGGCGGCGGTGTTGCTCCAGACGAGGTCGTCGAAGCTGTCGCAGGCCGCTGCGCCACCACCCTCGGTGCCGGACTCGGCGGTCAGGCAGTAGTTGTGGAACGAGAACCCGAGCCGGCTGCCCTGCGGGCGGACCGAGGTCTGGGCGCCGTTGTTGAAGATGACGTTCGGCTCGTAGAAGACCGCCGTCCGCGGGTCCACGGCCCGGATCGCGTCGATGACCCGCTGCGAGAAGGCCTGCAGCCGGGCGTCGAACGCCGGGCACCCGGCCGGGTTGGCGCAGGCCTGCCAGCCGGTGCCCGGCCAGGGCTCGTTGAACAGGTCGAGGCCGAGGATCTTCGGGCTCTGCCGGAAGTACGACGCGACGTGCGCCCACGCGGCGGCGTAC
This sequence comes from uncultured Actinomycetota bacterium, assembly GCA_963765915.1. Taxonomy (GTDB): domain Bacteria; phylum Actinomycetota; class Actinomycetes; order Propionibacteriales; family Nocardioidaceae; genus Nocardioides. Next base: position 243,119 of record CAVXYB010000011.1, read on the forward strand.
CGGTCCTGGAGACCCACGCCTCCCGGGCCCGGGTCGTTGGCCCAGAAGTGGTCGAAGGCGCGGTTCAGCCCTGGCATCACGAAGTAGTTGGCCGGGAACCCCAGCTGCGGCTGCGCCGGCAGCCCGTCGTCCTGGACCGCCCAGTCCGGCGCGCCCTCGCCCTGGAACCGCTCGTGGTAGAGGTCCTGGTGGAAGTCGAGGAGTGTCCAGATGCCCTGCTTGGCGAGCACCTTGGCGGTCTTCTTGATGCGCGCGAGGTACTGGTCGTCGTACACCCCCGGTTGCGGCTCGACCGCCTTCCAGATCAGGCCCAGCCGGACGGTGGTGAGTCCCTGCCGGGCCAGGAAGCGGGCGTCGTCCTTGCCGAAGCCGATGTGGTCGGGGGCGTACGGCGGGCGCTTGTAGACCATGTTGAGGCCGTGCAGGACCAGCACCCGGCCGCTGCCGTCGACGATCCACCGGCCGGCCGGGACCGCCCGGGACCCGCCGCCCTTCGCGCGCACCTCCGCGGTCTCCGCGGGTGCCGTGTCCGCGGTCGTCGGCACCGCCACCAGCCCGGCGAGCACAGCCAGCACCACCGCGACCAGACGCATGACCGCCCAACGAGCGCCGTCGCCGACGGTTACCATCGGCGCCCGTGGCGACCGAGAGCCTGGTCCGTTCGTTCTACGACGACCTCTGGAACCGCTGGGACGACTCCCTCGTGCCCTCGGTCCTCTCCCCCGACTTCGCGTTCCGCGGATCCCTCGGCGCCTCCACGGTCGGTCAGGACGGCTGGCGCTCCTACCGGGACGCCGTCCGGTCCGGGGCCGCCGACTTTCACAACTCGGTGGTGACCCTCGTCTGTGAGGGCTCATCCGCTGCCGCCCGGCTGACCTACACCGGCACCCACACCGGCCCGCTTCTGGGCCTGCCGGCCACCGGCCGGCGGTTCGAGTACGCCGGCGCGGCGTTCTTCACCGCGACCGACGGCCTGCTGACCTCGGCCTGGGTGCTGGGAGATCTGGCGTCCCTGCGCGAGCAGCTGTCGTAGGCCTCGTTGAGGAGGTCGCGCAGTCGGCTGCCGGTGGTTGAGGAGGTCGTTCTGCGACCGTCTCGAAACCCCCGCAGGAAAGGCTGGAACTGGCCCGCGGTGGTTGCGTCCCAGCCCCGGCTTGCGTGGTTTCGACACGCTCGGTCGCAGAGCGACACTCGCGGCTCAACCACCGGGCGCCCCGGCTTGCGTGGTTTCGACACGCTCGGTCGCAGAGCGACACTCGCGGCTCAACCACCGGGCGCCCCGGCTTGCGTGGTTTCGACACGCTAGCTGAGCGAGTGCATGTGATCGTGACGACGTACGCCCCCGAGCTGTCGCCCAAGACCTGGTACGGAATGCCCTCCTATGCCGACGCGGACGGCAAGGTCGTCGTCTTCTTCCAGGACGCCGGCAAGTTTGACTACCGGTACTCGACGCTCGGCTTCCAGGACTCGGCGAACCTCGACGACGGCGACCTGTGGCCGATCTCGTACGCGCTCAAGAAGTGGAGCCCCGCGGTGGAGAAGAAGGTCGTCCAGCTGGTGAAGGCGGCCATCTCCTGACGGTGCCGCGTCACGCGCGAGCTGGCTTCCGGTCCACGGCGAACGCAACCGCCAGGACCGCGAAGCCGGCCAGCGACAGCACGATCCCGACCAGCAGCGGCGACCGGTAGCCGTAGCCGGCGGCGATCGTCAGGCCACCCAGCCAGGCGCCGAGCGCGTTGCCGATGTTGAGCGACCCGTGGCTCACCGCGGCGCCCAGCGTCTCGGCGTGACCGGCGGCGTCGATGAGCCGGAGCATCATGCCGAGCGCGAGCACCGAGCCGACCGTGGTCACGAGGAACGCGGCGGGCAGGGCGGCGTACCCGTGGGGTACGAGCAGCCAGACCAGCAGCAGCGAGACCGCCAGCCCGACCGGCGCGCCGAGCAGCGACCGCTTGAGCGACCAGTCCACCAGGCGGCCGGCCAGCCAGTTGCCGAACACCATGCCGACGCCCAGCGTGAGCAGGAACACGGGGACCGCGGCGTCGCCCAGGCCGCCCGCCCTGGTCACCATCGGGGCGACGTAGGAGAAGAGCGCGAACATGCCGCCGAAGCCGACCGCGCCTGCCACCACGGCGAACCACACCTGCGGCCGCCGCAGCGCCTCCAGCTCACGCCGTCCGGTCGCCTCGGGGTTGCCCGGGCACTTCGGCACGAAGGACACCACGAGCGCGATCGTCAGTGCCGACAGTGCGGTCACCACCCAGTACGACGCGCGCCAGCCCAAGGTCTGGCCCAGCCAGGTGGCCGCCGGTACGCCGAGCACGTTCGCCACCGGAAGACCCATGAGCACAAGTGCGATCGCGCGGCCACGCCGCTCGGGCGCCACCATGCTCGCGGCAACCAGGGAGGCGACCCCGAAGTAGCCGCCGTGCGGCAGTCCGTCCAGGAACCTGGCCACCATCAGGGCGCCGTACGACGGCGCGAGGGCGCTGGCCGCGTTGAACAGCGCGTAGGCGGCCATCAGCGCGAGCAGCAGCCCGCGCCGCGGCAGCTTGGCGCCGACGAACGCCAGCAGCGGCGCCCCGACGACCACGCCGAGGGCGTACGCCGAGATCACCCGGCCGGCCACCGGGATGGAGACGTCCACCCCGTCGGCGACCTGCGGGAGCACACCCATGGTGACGAACTCGGTGGTGCCGATCGCGAAGCCACCCATCGCCAGCGCGATGATCGCCGGCCAGAAGTGCGCCGCCTGCGCGGCCGGCGCGGCCTCGCCCTCGAGGACGGGTTCGGTGGTCTGGGACATCGTCACCATGGTTCAAGATGAGGCCGCTCCTCACCTATTCCTCGACGGCCCCAGGCGTGACCGCTCTCACGGCCCTCACGCCGACGCGCCGTAGAGCCCGTCGTCGGTGACCCGCACTTGGCGCCGGCGGTGCGTGCCGAGGTGGAACAGCAGGTCGACCAGCGTCTTCAGGCCGCACAGGGTGGCGACGGCGTTGACCTGGGCGCCGTGGTCGGTGGCGTTCGGACCGCCGATGAACATGAAGCCCAGGATGATCCCGACGTGGAGCACGAGCATCCGCGGGTAAGGCGCGAAGGCGGCCGTCCCCGAGCCGACCACCAGGCGCTCGCCGCGGCCGAACCAGTTCACGGCCAGCGACACGACATGGCTCACCGCGATCAGCAGGGCGAGCAGCAGCACCTGACCGATCCCGCCTTCGAGCCCGACGACCAAGGCCATGGCCCCGGCGAAGAACCCGTGGACGAGCGTGAACACGCCGTAGTGCAAGGCGAAGAACGGCGCGAGTCCCTTCCGTTGCCCGACCATCCCGCCGTGGGTGTCGATCCCTTCCGCTGTCGCGACCCGGACGATCCCGCACGCCCAGACGACAACGTTCTCGAACCAGTAGACGAGGAACACGTCGCCCATGCCCGCCCGCCCCTCGAGCACCGCCCACACCGGCAGCAGGTTGACCCCGACCAGCAGCACAGCCGTCGCCACCCGCGCCCACACACCCGGCAACCCAGCCGCCGTCCGGGCCAGCAGCTCGAGGCCGAGCACGCGGACAAGGACGTTCATCAGGACCCTCGGACGACCGTGACCTCGGACTGGACGAAGAAGAGCTCGCCGGTGGCGGGGGCGCATGGCCGGCCGGCGTAGTCGCCCACCTCGTGGCTACCGCCGCCCAGCTCGACCGTGTCTCCCCCGCGGCCGACGATGTCGCGGTCGGCGTCGTAGAGCTTGAGCTGGTCGCTCTGTCCCACCCGCTGCACCGTGGCCACAAAGTCGGCCGGCCACACCACCACTTGGTCACCGACGCGGACACAGCCGTCCGCATCGAGGCCGAGCTCACCCTGCAGGAGGCCGTCGTCGGCCCCGTCGCCCGGCTTCCAGTCCGAGGTGAGGATCGGCACCCTGGTGCCGTCCACCAGATCCTCGCGGTCCTGGCTGAGGGTCAGGAGAAGGAAGCCGAGCGCCGCAATCAGGATCGGCACCGCGACGCACACGGCGTACCCGAACGGTGTCAGCGTCCGCCGCCCGATGTCGGGGGCGCGGGCATCTGGAGCCTGGGTGTCGCTCACGACAGCGAGGCCAGCGCCTCGTTGAACGTCGCCGACGGGCGCATCACGTCGGCCGCCTTGGACGGGTCAGGGCGGTAGTAGCCGCCGATGTCGGCCGGGCTGCCCTGGACCGCCAGAAGCTCGTCGACGATCTGCTTCTCGTGGCCCGCCAGGGTCTCGGCGAACGGCTTGAACGACGCTGCCAGGTCGGCATCCTGGTCCTGGTTCGCCAGCTCCTGGGCCCAGTAGAGGGCCAGGTAGAAGTGCGAACCGCGGTTGTCGATGCCGCCGACCTTGCGGGTCGGGGACTTGTCGTTCTCGAGGAACGTGCCGGTGGCGCGGTCGAGGGTGTCGGCGAGGACTTGCGCCCTCGGGTTGTCGGCGTGGTCAGCCAGGTGCTCGAACGACGCCGCGAGTGCGAAGAACTCACCGAGGCTGTCCCAGCGCAGGTAGTTCTCCTTGACCAGCTGCTGCACGTGCTTGGGCGCCGAGCCACCGGCGCCGGTCTCGAACAGGCCGCCGCCGTTCATCAGCGGGACGACCGAGAGCATCTTGGCGGAGGTGCCGAGCTCGAGGATCGGGAAGAGGTCGGTGTTGTAGTCGCGGAGCACGTTGCCGGTCACCGAGATGGTGTCCTCGCCGCGACGGATCCGCTCGAAGGAGTACGCCGCCGCCTCGGCCGGCGCCATGATCTCGATGGTCAGACCGTCGGTGTCGTGATCGGGAAGGTAGTCGTTGACCTTGGCGATCAGGTTGGCGTCGTGGGCACGGCTCTCGTCGAGCCAGAAGACCGCCGGGGCGCCGGTGGCGCGGGCTCTGGTGACGGCGAGCTTCACCCAGTCGCGGATCGGCTGGTCCTTGGTCTGGCAGGCCCGCCAGATGTCGCCGGGCTCGACGGTGTGCTCGATCAGCGCCTCGCCGGCGCCGTCGACGACGCGGACGACCCCGGCGGTCGGCACCTCGAAGGTCTTGTCGTGGGAGCCGTACTCCTCGGCCGCCTTGGCCATCAGTCCGACGTTGGGCACCGAGCCCATGGTGGCCGGGTCGACGGCGCCGTGGGCGCGGCAGTCGTCGAGGACGGTCTGGTAGACCCCGGCATAGGAGGAGTCCGGGATCACCGCGAGCGTGTCGTGCTCCTCGCCGTCGGGACCCCACATGTGGCCCGACGTCCTGATCATCGCCGGCATCGAGGCGTCGATGATGACGTCCGAGGGCACGTGCAGGTTGGTGATGCCCTTGTCGGAGTCGACCATCGCCATCGCCGGGCCGTCGGCGAGACCCTGCTCGACGGCCGCCGCGATCGCCTCGCCCTCGGGCAGTCCTGCGGTGGCCGAGAGCAGCGCACCGAGCCCGTCGTTGGGCGAGATGCCGGCGGCGGCCAGCTGCTCGCCGTACTGCTCGAAGAGCGTGGGGAAGAACGCCTGGACGGCGTGGCCGAAGATGATCGGGTCGGACACCTTCATCATCGTCGCCTTGAGGTGGACCGAGAACAGCACGTCGTCGGCCTTGGCCCGCGCGATCTGCTCGGTGAGGAAACGGCGCAGGGCAGCGACGTTCATGAAGGTGCCGTCGACGACCTCGCCGGCGAGCACCGGCACCGACTCCTTGAGCACGGTCACGGTCCCGTCGGCCGCCACGTGCTCGATGCGCAGGGTGTCGTCCGACTCGAGCACGACGGACTGCTCGTTGGACCGGAAGTCGTCCTTGCCCATCGTGGCGACGTTGGTCTTCGACTCCGCCGACCAGGCGCCCATGCGGTGCGGGTGCTTGCGTGCGTAGGCCTTGACCGATGCCGGCGCGCGGCGGTCGGAGTTGCCCTCGCGCAGCACCGGGTTGACCGCGGAGCCCATGACCTTGCCGTACCTGGCGCGGATGTCCCGGTCCTCGTCGGTCTTCGGGTTCTCGGGGTAGTTCGGCAGGTCGTAGCCCTGGTCCTGCAGCTCCTTGACAGCTGCCTTCAGCTGCGGGACCGAGGCGGAGACGTTGGGCAGCTTGATGATGTTGGCTTCCGGTCTGGTGACCAGCTCGCCGAGCTCGGCCAGCGCGTCGCTCCCGCGCTGCTCGTCCTCGAGCCGGTCCGGGAACTGCGCGAGGATCCGGCCGGCCAGCGAGATGTCGCGGGTTTCGACCTCGACCCCGGCCTGGGCGGCGTACGCCTCGATGATCGGCAGGAACGAGTACGTCGCCAGCAGCGGTGCCTCGTCGGTGTGGGTGTAGATGATCGTGGCCATGGCTGTGGCGGCTCCTGTACGACGTGCGACTTGTCTTGACGTCAAGATATCTCGACGAGCTCGCCGGTGCGAACTCGGGGGATGCGGCTACTAGCATGCCGAACATGGCCGATACCTCCACCACCCCCCAGAAGGTCGCCGCCGAAGTGCTGGGGACCTTCGTCCTGGTCTTCTTCGGTTGCGGCACCGCGATCTTCAGCGGGGTTGACTACGTCGCGACCGGGCTCGCGTTCGGTCTCGCCGTCCTGGTGGGCGCCTACGCGTTCGGCCGGGTATCGGGAGCGCACTTCAACCCAGCGGTGTCGATCGGCGCCGCGCTGGGCGGCCGGATGGCCTGGCGCCAGGTGCCGGTCTACATCGGCTCGCAGCTGGTCGGCGGCGTGCTGGCCGGCCTCGTTCTCTTCATCCTGGTCAAGGGGATCGACGGCTACGACATCGACACCCAGGGGTTCGCCCAGAACGGCTTCGGGGATGACGGCACCGGCTACGCCGTGTGGGCGGCGTTCCTGGTGGAGCTCGTGATGACCGCGATCTTCCTCTACGTGATCCTCGCGGTGACCGACGCCCGCAACGAGCACCCCGCGCTGGCCCCCGCCGCGATCGGCCTGGCGCTCACGATGATCCACTTCGCGTCGATCCCGCTCACCGGCACCTCGGTCAACCCGGCCCGCTCGATCGGCGTCGGTCTCTTCGCAGGCAGCGACGCGATCATCCAGCTCTGGCTGTTCATCCTGGCGCCGGTCATCGGCGCCGCGATCGCCGGCTTCACCTACCCGCTGATCTTCGGCCACGGCACCGACCCGGTGCCGGGTTCGGGGCTCGTCTTCAACCGGGCGCAGGCCGCGGCCGCCGCGGTGCCCGGGTACGGCGCGCCGGACCAGTTCCAGCAGGAGTGGAACCAGCCGACCGCGACGGAGCGAGCAGCGACCGAGCAGGCCGCCTGGGAGCAGGAGCCGATCATCCAGGACGGGTGGCAGTGGGACCACGCCGCGCAGGAGTGGAGGCCGCTCGAGCAGTGGCAGCCGGCTCCGCCGGCCGAGCCCTCCGCCACCGAGCCTCAGGGCTGGTCGCAGCCCGAGCCCGACTCGGGCAAGACCCAGATCCGTCCGCCGGAGTGACCAGGCAGGGCTAGTGTCCTGAGTCAGAAGTCCATGGGCACTAGGCGTGCTCAGAGTGCGTGCATCGCAAGGCGGCGGAGCGAAGGCAGACTGGGCGTCTTTCGAGCGACGCCAACGCAGCGAGGTGCGTGCTATGTGTGCGCGTAGCGCACACGGATTCTACTCAGGACACGGGCCCGCTCTCGAGCTCCACGAGCCGGGCCGGGCCCTCGGTCGAGACCTCCTCGACCAGCCCGATCCCGCGGGCGTAGAACGACCGCGTCGCCACACCCGGTGTCAGCGGACTGCTGGTGTCGAGGCCGAGCAGGCCGTCGTACCTGCCGGCAGGAGTGGTCAGCGTCTGGTCGAGCCTGGCCACGTACGCCCGCTCCTCCACGACCCCCGGCTGGTAGCCGGTTCGCCAGCCGTCGCCGAGCCGGGGCGTGGCCGGCATGGCCAGCCCAGCCTGGGCGCCGTCATCCCCGGCCCGCCACTCGCCCTCGCGGCCGAACCACCAGACGTTCCCGCGGCGGTCCTGGGCGTAGTAGTCCCTGACCTGCGTGCCGGCGCTGTCCGTGCGCGTCACGACCGTGGCGACGATGCCCGCCACCTTTTCGGCCTTCGCCTCGACGGTCACCGTGAGCGTGCCGGTCGGCGTCCCGCTGGTCCGGTAGGTCCAGGTAGACCCGGCTTCCAGCGGCAGCCACGGGTTGTCGATGAGCGGGACGAAGTCCGACGGGTCCGGCGACGGAGTGGGGATGACCAGCTGGTCGATCCCCGAGGGGGGACTCGGGTCGGACGCGGTGCCGCACCCAGCGAGCACGAGCGCGGCCAACAGAACCGCGAGGACGCCCCCGTTCCGCCGCCTGCGCACCCTCCCATCGTGGCGCACCCGTGCGCTGCTAGCGTCACGCGGGTCCGCCCCTTCCCTTCCCGCCGAAGGAGTCGTCGTGAGCTCAACCACCCCCCTCAAGGTCGCCGTGACCGGGGCCGCCGGCCAGATCGGCTACAGCCTCCTGTTCCGCCTCGCGAGCGGGTCTCTGGCGGGTGACCGGCCGATCGAGCTGCGGCTGCTGGAGATCGAGCCGGCGCTCAAGTCCCTCGAGGGCGTGGTCATGGAGCTCGACGACTGCGCCTTCCCGAACCTCGCCGGCGTCGAGATCGGTGCCGACGCCGAGAAGATCTTCGAGGGCGTCAGCCTGGCGCTGCTGGTGGGCGCCAGGCCCCGCGGCCCGGGCATGGAGCGCAGCGACCTGCTGTCGGCCAACGGCGCGATCTTCACCGCGCAGGGCGAGGCCCTCAACAAGGTGGCCGCCGACGACGTACGCATCGGTGTCACCGGCAACCCGGCCAACACCAACGCGCTGATCGCAAAGTCCAACGCACCGGACATCCCGGCCGACCGGTTCTCGGCGCTGACTCGGCTGGACCACAACCGGGCCATCTCCCAGCTGGCCGCCAAGACCGGCGCCCCGGTCACCGACATCAGCCACATGACCATCTGGGGCAACCACTCCGCGACGCAGTACCCGGACCTCTTCCACGCCGAGGTCGGCGGCCGCAACGCCGCCGAGGTCGTGGGCGACCAGGACTGGATCGAGAACACCTTCATCCCGACGGTCGCCAAGCGCGGCGCCGCGATCATCGAGGCACGCGGCTCGTCGTCCGCCGCCTCCGCTGCCTCGGCGACCATCGACGCAGCGCACGACTGGCTGTTCGGCTCGGCCGAGGGCGACTGGGTGTCGATGGCGGTCGTCTCCGACGGCTCGTACGGCGTTCCGGAGGGACTCGTCTCCTCCTTTCCTGTCACCACGAAGGACGGCGACTGGGAGATCGTCCAGGGGCTGGAGATCGACGACTTCTCGCGTGGCCGGATCGATGCGTCGGTGGCCGAGCTCGGTGAGGAGCGCGACGCGGTCAAGGAGCTCGGGCTGATCTGAGCCTGCGCTCTCGCTTCTCCCGGCCCCCGCGGGAGTTTCACCGGGTACCCGGTGAAACTCATGCATACCCGCAGAAGCTTCAGCGGGTGAGCTCCAGATTCTGCGGGGCAGGCCGCGCGACTCGACGCGGACTGTCGCCAAGTCGTCCACAGGCGGCACCGCAGGACTGTTCGTCCCCATGTCCTCCGACGCCGAACTGCGGGGCACTGTGATCCGGGCAGGGTCCCGGCGTGGTCAACGAACTCATGAGCCCGGCGGGCCTGCTCCTACGCCGAGACGCCATCGCGGCGGGCTACGACGACAACTACCTCGCTCGGCTGGTCCGGGGCCAGCACATCGAGAGGATTCGCCAAGGCGCCTACGCCCGATGTGAAGAGTGGAACGCGCTGGACACACGCGGGCGCCATTCGCTCCTTTCCGATGCCGTGGTGTGCCAGTACGAGGACGACATCGCTCTCTCGCACGACAGTGCCGTGCTTCGTCACCGCGGACCCGACCACGGTCTCGATCTGAGTGCGGTCCATGTGACGCACTTGTTCACGAAGAGCGGACGACGCAATGTCGCGGGGGTGGTCCATCACGAGGGGACCATTCGGGTGCTCGACGTGACGCGGCTCGGTGACCATTGGCTCACGTCGCCCGCCCGAACGGTTCTGGACAGCGCCATGCTGCACGGACTTGAGGTCGGCATTGTGGTCGCGGATGACTTCCTTCATCGCAGGCTGGTCACCAAGCCGGAGCTGCGTCAGCTGCACCAGGCCGTGAAGGACTGGCCAGGAGCGCTGATCCTCGAGCTGGTCATTGAACGATGCGACGGTCGATCAGAGTCAGTCGGAGAGTCATTGGGCAAGGAGTTCTTCCGCAGGCACAGGTTGCCGATGCCCGAACTGCAGCACGAGGTCTTCTACCCGCACGGACAACTCGCCGGCCGGACCGACTGGGCCTGGCCTCAGTACGGCGTTCTCGGAGAGTTCGACGGGCTCCAGAAGTACCTGCGCCTGCGTCGCGAGGGCGAGACCATCGCTCAGACGGTCATGCGGGAGAAGCAGCGTGAAGACCTGCTCCGCGAGCTCACTGGTTGGACGTTCATCCGGTTCGTCTGGTCAGACTGGTTCCGGGCCGAGCGCACCGCAGCCCGTGTGCGGTCACAGCTGACGAGGGCCTCGGCCGCCTGACTACGGCCTGACCACCGCCTGACCCGCAGGAACTCATGCTTCCCCGCAGAAGGTTCTGCGGGGAAGCATGAGTTTCACCGGGTACCCGGTGAATCTCGGGACGTCTGGGACCGACTCACCCCGGCTGGTCGGGGATCGTCGTCGCCAGGAAGAGCAGGGCGGCGCCGACACCGCCGAGCAGCACCGCGTCGAAGAACCGGTGCCGGACGGCGAGCATGCCGGCGTCCCTGGTCGGCAGCACCAGCCGGAGCAGCGCCGCGAAGCAGAGCCCTCCGGCGAGGCAGCGGATCCCGAGCCGCCAGTCGCCGCCCCACACGATCGCGATGCCGGTCGCCCCGGCGGCCAGCACCAGCAGGTAGAAGAGCCCGCCGATCGTCGAGGGGTAGCGGCGCTCCGCGTGCATGGGCGGGTCAGGCCCGCCGACCTCGGTGGGCTCCTCGGCCGACGGCAGCTCCGCGGGCGGCTCCTCGGACACCAGCCTCAACCCACGGTCCGCTCGGCCATCAGCACGATGTTGGTGAGCAGCATGGCTCGCGTCATGGGGCCGACCCCGCCCGGGTTGGGCGAGACCCAGCCGGCCACGTCCCAGACGTCCTCGGCCACGTCGCCGGCGATCTTGCCGTCGACCCGGGACACCCCGACGTCGAGGACCGCAGCGCCGGGCTTGACCATGTCGCCGGTGACGATGCCCGGGACCCCGGCAGCGGCGACCACGATGTCGGCGTTGCGGGTGTGCGCGGCCAGGTCCCGCGTGCGGGTGTGGCACATCGTCACCGTCGCGTTCTCGGTACGACGGGTCAGCAGCAGCCCCAGCGGACGGCCCACCGTGATCCCGCGACCCAGCACGGTCACCTCGGCACCCTCGATCTCGACACCGTGGCGGCGGAGCAGCTCGATCACGCCCACCGGGGTACACGGCAGTGACCCTTCCTCGCCCAGCACCAACCGGCCCAGGCTGACCGGGTGCAGCCCGTCGACGTCCTTGTCCGGGTCGACCCGGGACAGCAGCGCGAACTCGTCGAGGCCCGTCGGCTGCTGGACCAGGAACCCGGTGCACGACGGGTCGGCGTTCAGCCGGTCGATCACGGCCTCGACCTGGGCCTGGGTCGCGGTGGCGGGGAGGTCGCAACGGATCGACTCGATGCCGATCTCGGCGCAGTCCTTGTGCTTCGCGCTGACGTACCAGTGCGACCCGGGGTCGTCGCCGACCAGCACCGTCCCGAGCCCGGGCACGACCCCGTGGTTCTTCAGCCGGGCAACCCGCTCGGCCAGTTCGGCCTTGATCGCCTTGAGTGTGGCGGTGCCGTCGAGCTTCTGAGCCGTCAACGTCGCTCCTGGGTGGGGTCAGTGGAAGAAATGGCGGGTTCCGGTGAAATACATCGTCGCCCCGGCGGTCTTGGCGGCCTCGACGGTGAGCTCGTCCCTCATCGAGCCACCCGGTTGCACGATCGCACGCACCCCGGCGTCGAAGAGGACCTGGGGGCCGTCCTCGAACGGGAAGAACGCATCCGAGGCCGCCACCGAGCCCGCGACCCGGTCGCCCGCACGGGCCACCGCGAGCCGGCACGAGTCGACCCGGTTCACCTGGCCCATGCCGATCCCGACCGAGGCGCCGTCCTTGGCCAGGAGGATCGCGTTGGACTTCACCGCGCGACAGGCCCGCCAGGCGAACGCCAGGTCGGACAGCACGTCGGCCGGCGCGGCCTCGCCGGTCGCGAGGGTCCAGGTCGCCGGGTCGTCACCCGCTGCGTCGACGTGGTCCACGCGCTGCATCAGTACGCCACCACTGATGCCTCGGAACTCCACGGGGTCTTGCTGCTCGTCGACCGGGCACAGCAGGATCCGGATGTTCTTCTTTCCCTGAAGCAGCTCGACGGCGCCGTCGTCGTAGGCCGGGGCCACGATCACCTCGGTGAAGATCTCGGCCACCTGCTCGGCCATCGCCACGGACACCGGCCGGTTCACGGCGATCACGCCACCGAAGGCCGACGTCGGGTCGCACGCGTGAGCGCGGCGGTGTGCTTCGGCCACATCGGCGCCGACCGCGATCCCGCACGGGTTGGCGTGCTTGATGATCGCAACTGCCGGCTCGGTGAAGTCGTAGACCGCCCGCCGGGCCGCGTCGGTGTCGACGTAGTTGTTGTACGACATCTCCTTGCCGTGCAGCTGCTCGGCGGAGGCGAGCCCGCCGCTGCCCGGAGATGAGTGTGTCCGGTAGAGGGCGGCCGGCTGGTGCGGGTTCTCGCCGTACCTCAGCACCGCGGCCTTGTCCCACGTCGCCCCGGTCCAGCTCGGGAAACCGGTGCCGTCTGAGCCGTCCGTCAGGACGCTGCCCATCCACGACGCCACGGCCACGTCGTACGTCGCCGTGTGCTGGAACGCCTCCGCGGCCAGCCTCTGCCGCTCGGCCAGGGTGAAGCCACCGGCGGCGAACGCGGCGAGCACGTCGGGGTAGCGGGCCGGCGAGGTGACGATCGCGACGGACGGGTGGTTCTTGGCGGCGGCGCGCACCATCGACGGGCCACCGATGTCGATCTGCTCCACGCACTCGTCCGGGCTGGCGCCGGACTGCACCGTCTCGCGGAACGGGTAGAGGTTCGAGACCACCAGGTCGAACGGCTCGATGCCGAGCTCGTCGAGCTGTCGGACGTGCGAGTCGAGGCGCCGGTCGGCCAGGATCCCCGCATGCACCTTGGGATGCAGCGTCTTGACCCGGCCGTCGAGGCACTCGGGGAACCCGGTCAGGTCCTCGACCTTGGTGACCGGCAGGCCGAGCCCCTCGATCAGGGCAGCAGAGCCACCTGTCGAGACGAGTGCGACGCCGGCCTGGTGAAGGCCGCGGACCAGCTCCTCGAGGCCGGACTTGTCGTAGACCGAGACCAGCGCGCGCCGGATCGGGACACGTCCCTCAGTGCTGTCCAAGACGGACCTTCCTGTCGTCGATGGTGAACCCGTGCCGTGCCATCGCGCCGATGGTGTCGACGAGCAGCGCCCGCTCGGCCACCTTGATCCGCTCGTGCAGCGACTCAGGGGTGTCGTCGGCGGCGACAGAGACCGCGGCCTGGGCCACGATCGGGCCGGAGTCGACGCCCTCGTCGACGAGGAACAGCGTGCAACCGGTGACCTTGACGCCGTACGCCAGGGCGTCCGCCGGCCCGTGCATGCCCGGGAACGACGGGCTCAGCGCCGGGTGGGTGTTCACGAACCGGCCGCCGAACGCGGTGAGGAACTCCTTGCCGACCAGCTTCATGAAACCGGCCGAGATCACCAGGTCGGGCCGGTGCTCCGCGACCGCGGCCGTGAGTGCCCGGTCCCACTCGGCGCGGTCGGCGAAGTCCTTGACGCGCCGTACGAAGGTGGGCACCCCGGCTCGCTCGGCCCTCGCGAGGCCCTCGATGCCGTCCCGGTCCGCGCCCACGGCGACCACGGTCGCGCCGTACGCCGGGTCCTCGGTGGCGTCGAGCAGCGCCTGGAGGTTGGTGCCGGTCCCCGAGACGAGGACCACGAGGCGCGCAGCAGCGGCCTCGGACGAGGGGATCGGCACGGGTGGTGAGTCTAGGGCTCGCGGTCGGGGTCGGCGATCGAGGCCAGCGCGGTCTGCGTCGCCTCCGCGTCCTCGACCGCGTCCTCGACCGGGTCCTCGACCGGGTCCTCGACCGGGTCCTCGAGCGGCTTGAGGGGCTCGAGCGGCGGCAGGCTGCGCCGCTGCCACCAGGTCATGACCAGGCCGCCGAGCAGCCCGCCGATGCCGAACGCGGTGATTGCGTGCACCAGCACCGAGAACGCCAGCGGGCCGACGTCGCTCATCCGGCCCGGGCCGGCGGCGCCGCCGGCCAGGACCGCGAGCAGACCGAAGACCGCGCCGGCCAGCATCCCGCCGCCGCAGCCGTGCAGGGCACCTTCCTCCCAGCGGTACGTCGGGTGCGCTCGCTGGGCGCGCATCGCGCCGGCCGCGGCGACCAGCGGCGCCACGACGACCAGCCCCGAGGTCCAGGTCGGCGTCGGGCCGGCGTCCGGGAGGGCGGCGAGCAGCGGGAACATCGGCAGCGCGCCGACCGTGACCACCGCAGGGGAGACGATCGTGTGGGTGCCGACGGTGAAGCCCGGGCCGAGCAGGTAGGAGCCGGAGAAGATGGCCGCGTTGGGAACCACCAACAGCGAGATCACGACCAGCTGCGCCGTGGCCCCGCCGTCGGTGTGCAGCTGGGAGGCGACGTTCAGCGCGGTGTCGAAGTCCATGACCAGGGCAGCCACGAAGGCGAGCAGCGAGACGAGGAGCCAGGTGCCGAGCACGCGGCGGCAGGCCGCGGCCGTCGCCACCACCGACTCAGGGAGGGTCGCGGTCCAGATCGCGGCCCGCCCCGAGCCGATCGCGATCGCGGGTGCGCCGAGAACACCGCAGAGCAGCAACGAGCACAGCACCACCCGCGAGGTGTCCGGGGCGGTCGCGGCAGTCCCGGCCAGGGCACCGGTGAGCACGGCGACAACGACATACCCGGCCGTGTAGAGCACCGCCGCGGCCGGGACCGTCCAGTCCCGCTCGCCGTCGGCGATCCGTGAGGCGTCGGGCCCGTGGCCGGAGATCGAGTCACCCAGCCGGTGGCCGAGGCGCCAGGTGGCCCATCCGCACGCCAGCGTGATGCCGAGTGGCATCAACGAGACCAGGGCACCACCGACGTGGATCCCGGAGCCGTGCGCCATCAACCACGCCAGCGCGCCGACCTGGAGCCCGTCGCGCGGAGTGCCGTGCGCGCCGGCATTGGTCAGGAACCAGCCGGCCACCCCGAGGGCCAGGCACACCACGAGGGTGCTGGCCGCTGCGAGCGCCCCCGCGAGCGTTGCCAGGAGCACCAGCGGTCGCCGGTGACGCAGGTCGACGTTGAGCTCGCCCGCGGACGGTCGGGTCGAGTTCGGCATCAGCGAGGTCATTTCGTCCCCATCATCACGGCGGGTCGCCGACGGACCGCGCTGCCACGCCGAATCGGGGCATCCATGCCCGGGTCGCTACCGTGGACTGGCCATGAGCGGTACCAAGCTTCGTCAGAGGTCCGAGGGCTTCGAGGCGTTCTACAAGGACGTCCGCGGTCGCCTGCTCCTCCAGACCTATGCGCTGACCGGCGACCTTCTCGCGTCCCAGCGGGCAGTCCGCGACGCACTCATCGTCGGCTGGCACCACTGGCGCAAGGTCTCGCGGCTCGACCAGCCCGAGGACTACGTCCGTCCGCTGGCCTGGACCCGTGCCCAGCGGCGCAGCACGGCCCGCTGGTGGGCCCGGCAGAAGGACCTCGCCCCCGAGATCCGCGCCACCCTCGACGCGCTCGGGAAGCTGTCCACCACCCAGCGCAAGGTGCTGCTCCTCACCCACCTCACCGCACTGCCGATGGACCACATGGCCCGCGAGGTCGGCGTCACCCGGGCCACCGCTGAGCGCGAGCTGCAGAACGCGACCGCGCAGTTCGCCATGCACCGCGACGTCCAGTCCACGACGGTCCGTCAGGTTCTCGAAGAGCTCGCGCCACCGGCCGACTCGGTGCGCTGGCCTCGTCCCTCGATCCTGATGCGAGCCGGCTCGGCCCGTCGGCGCGCGCACACGACGGTCGGGGCGGCCGCTGCGGTCGCCGCGGTGCTGATCTCGGGCTCCCTGGTGACCGACGCCGCCGGCGTACGGCCCGAGCTCGACTCCAAGGGGATCCTCGAGGGCAGCAACAGCCCGGGGCCACGCGACAAGGAGGTTCCGCCACCGCCGCCCGACCCGCTCACCCCCGAGGCGCTGCTCGGTGTCGCCCAGGTGACAGCCGCGTTCCCCGCGAAGTGGACCGAGGGCGCGACCACTCGCAACACCGAGGGCGACGGGCTGGTCTTCACGTGCCAGGGCGGCCGGTACGCCGACATGCGCGGCATCGGCGCCCTGGTCCGCACGTTCAACGGCACCGCCCCCAAGCTGGGCGCGCTCACCGCGGGCCAGTCCGCGGAGGCGTCCGTCGACGCCGAGAGCGCGGAACGGACCTACGCCACCACCCTCGGGTGGTACGCCGCCTGCGCCAGCCCCCGGGTCCAGCTGCTGTCGACCCACCGCGTCCAGGGCGTGGGCGACGAGGCCACCCTGCTGGTGCTGCGCAGCTGGGCGGAACCGGTGACCACACAGGTGGTCGGGGTGGCCCGCAGCGGCGGGCTGACCACGACCGTGGTCGACACCCGGACCGGGCTCACCGATCCCGCAAAGGAGCCGGACCTCGGACCCAGCGCCGACCTGCTCGCCAGCGCCGTCTCCGGACTCTGCACGCTTCCGGACGCCGGCGCGTGCTCCACCACCCCCACGGTGAAGGACTCCTCACCGGTGCCCGTCGGCAGGCACCCGTCCCTGCTCTTCGAGGCGGACCTGCCACCTGTCCCGGGCATCGACCAGCCCTGGGTCGGCACTACGCCGCGCAAGGCCAGGGAGAACGTCGCGGCCACCCGCTGCGACGACACGACGTTCTCCGGTCCGGAGTTCACCAAGGCGCTGACCCGCACGTTCGTGATCCCGGCCGCGGCCGAGCTGCCGCCGGAGTTCGGCCTCGCCGAGACCGTCGGAGCACTCAGCCGCAAGGACGCGCAGGCCTTCGTCAGCAACATCCGCGACAAGCTCAAGGCCTGCCCCGACAACGACCTCGGCACCGACGTGGAGCGGCTCGCCAACGAGGAGACCGGCCCCGGTGACCTCTCCGTGTGGCGGCTCACGGTCGAGGTCTCCGAGGAGCGGTCGGTGCGCTACCTGATGGCCGTGGTCCGCTCCGGCAACGCGGTCGCCCAGATGAGCTTCGTGCCGTCCGGGGACGTGAGCATCGGCCCTGAGGCGTTCATCGTCCTGGCCCACCGGGCCCAGGACCGGCTCGGCCAGCTCGCCCTGCCGTAGCAACCTTTGCCCGGCGCCGCGGGTCCCACCTGTGTGCGCCGACTCATTCCGCTGGTCCTGGCCGCCGCGCTGGCGGCCACCGGATGCGGGACCGAGCGCCCGGGCGCCGCACCGGAGCCCGGTGCCACGTTCAGCCCGGCGCCGAGCAGGACCCCCACACCGACCCCCACACCCACTCCGACCGCGTCGCCGGGTGCACCTTCCGGTCCGCTGGCCGACTTCCCGCTCGACCTCGGCTACGACGACGAGAACGGCGACGACCACTCCCCGGTCGAGGTGACCGACCAGCCCGGGCTACGCCGTATCGACCTGTGCGGCCGCCTCGTCTGGGACCCGCATGCCAGCACCACCGACCTGATCGGCGTCGAGTTTCGCGGCGAGGCCGAGTGGTCACGTGGCCGCACGCTGGTGCTCTACCCGTCCGAGCATGACGCGGCGGACGCAGTCACCAGCGCCCACGACGCGGTCGTCGGCTGCCGAGACGCCGGCGAGGACGGCTACGGCACCACCCACGACGTACTCGACATCTCGCTCGGCGACCAGTCGGTCGTGTGGGCCGACACCTACTGGTCCACCAGCGAGGGCGAGCGCCTCCACGACACGGGCCTGACTGTGTATCACCTGGTCCGGGTCGGCCGGGCGGTGCTCGGGTCCTACGAGTACGGCGAGGGCAACGGCTCCGACGAGTCCCGGGAGCGGTCGGTCGCCGAGGCGACCCGCGCTGACCGCCCTGTAGTGGACCTGATGCGGCAGCCGCCGCGTCCCTAGCGGACCCGGCCCGGCAGCGTGAACGTCGACCCGGGACCGGTGAGCACGGTCAGCACGTCGGCCACCTTCGCGTTGTAGGAGGTCTGGTCCGTCGAGCACAGGACCAGCCGGACCCGGTGACCGCGCGCGAACCGGTGTGCGAAGCCAGCGAGCTTGATATCTACCGGCTGACCGACAGCGGACGCCGGGACCCGCACCGGCGCGATCAGGCGATGGATGAGGGTGACGTTGCCGGCCGCATCGACGTCGTAGACCTTGGCGAAGAAGGTCATGTCCTGGCCGTTGCTGTTGCTGATCCGCAGGTGCCCTGACGGGATGCCGACGACCTTGAACGGCTTCCTGAACGGCGTCGAGGTGAAGGCCGCGAACTGGCCCGGGACCTCCTGGGGCGGCACGTTGCCGTTGCTGGGGGACGCATCGGGCCCCGTGAAGTTCGAGGTTTCGGAGTACGCCGCCGGGCTGCCCCCGGTGGGGTTGACGAAGGTGACCGAGCCCGGCGCGGCCGCGCTCCCCGAAGCAGCCAGGGCGTCGCTTCCGGACAACGTGAACGTGGTGGAACGCCCGCGCACCGGGAACCGGGCGCTGACGCCGTACTGCTCGTCGTTTGCGCCGTGGCCCTTGTACTTCTTCCAGTCCCGGTAGTAGGCGAACGCGGGTCCTCGCCCACTCTTCGTCCCCTTGAGCCAGTGATCCATCCAGCCGAGGGACCGCAGGGACAGGTAGCAATGGTCCATCTTCTTCACCGAACGCCTCATGCCGTCGTAGGCCTCGCACTCGCCCGGCTGGGACGTGTAGCCGCCATGCCCTCCCGAGTTCCAGATCATCCCCACCGGCACGTGCCGCTTCTTGAGGGAGAGGTAGGTGGCGCTCGCGTCGTTGAGGTTGAACAGCGTGTCGCTCTGGCCCTGCACCAGCAGCACCGGTCTCTTGATCCTGTCGATGAACGTCGAGGCCGAGGCACGCGCAATGAGCGTGCGCGACTCCTGGTCGGCGTCGCCCGTCGAGGTCAGCTTGGTGTAGGTCTGACAGAGAGCGAGGTAGTAGCCGGGGCACCCTGCCGCGCCCGCGATCTCGACCGGGTCGCCGGAAGCCTGCTTGGCCTGCGGACAACCGCCGCTGCCCATCGCGGGCTGGGTGTTGCCGAGCGCATAGAACAGTGATGTCCACTGCTGCTTGAAGACCCCTTGCACATTCAGCGAGTGCGTGAGCCCGGTCGGGTCGCCGGGAACCACGCGGTTGTTGGGGTCGAGGGAGTAGCTCAGGTCGTTCCAGGTGCGGCCCACCACGCTCGCGCGGATGCGACGGTCGGCCGCCGCGAGCGGGAGCTGGATGCCGCCGCCGTACGACCCGCCGATGGTGCCGACCACGACGCCCCGCCGGTCGCGCAGGACGTCCTTGCGAGGCTCCAGCACCTGGTCGATGAGCTGACGGGCGCTCTTCACGTCGTAGTCGGCCGACTGGAGCGTCACGCAGCCTCCGCTCGCGCCGAAGCCGGACGAGGTGAAGGTGAGGACGACGTAGCCGTGGGCGGCGAAGAACTCAGCGGTGCTCACCACCTCGGCCGAGTCCTTGGTGAGCCCGAAGCCGTGGGTCATCAGGATGGCCGGCTGGGGGTGCTTGCGGCTGGCGTTGTCGGGGACGTAGAGGGTGGTGTCGATGCCGAGCGCGATGTTGTCGGCGGGTCCGGTCTTGACCTGGACCACCCGCTCGGTGGCCTGCCACTTGTGGGTGCCGTGCACGACCTGCACGTGATCGGACTGCGGACGGCGCTGCGCCACGCTCGCCTCGAGCGGGGTTGCGCTGGCAGGAGCGAGCATCGGGGCGACGACAGTGAGACCCAGCAGTGGCGTCACCATCCAGGCAAGGAGGTGACGCAGACGAGTCATGGCCGCACCCTACGC
This sequence comes from uncultured Actinomycetota bacterium, assembly GCA_963765915.1. Classification (GTDB taxonomy): domain Bacteria; phylum Actinomycetota; class Actinomycetes; order Propionibacteriales; family Nocardioidaceae; genus Nocardioides. The sequence goes on from CAVXYB010000011.1 coordinate 263,191, forward strand.
GCGAGCCACGACCCGGTCCGGCGAGCAAACCTCAGAGGTTCTGCAGGATCTCCCGCATCAGGTCAGCGGTCTCGGACGGCGTCTTGCCGACCTTCACACCCACCGCCTCCAGGGCCTCCTTCTTGGCGGCCGCGGTACCGGACGAGCCGGAGACGATGGCGCCGGCGTGGCCCATGGTCTTGCCCTCCGGGGCGGTGAAGCCGGCGACGTACCCGACCACCGGCTTGGTGACGTGGTCCTGGATGTACGTCGCCGCGCGCTCCTCGGCGTCCCCACCGATCTCGCCGATCATCACGATCGCCTTGGTGTCCGGGTCGGCCTCGAAGGCGGCCAGCGCGTCGATGTGCGTGGTGCCGACGATCGGGTCGCCGCCGATGCCGATGGCGCTCGAGAAGCCGAAGTCCTTGAGCTCGAACATCATCTGGTAGGTCAGCGTGCCGGACTTCGAGACCAGCCCGATCGGGCCCTTGCCCGCGATCGTGTGCGGTGTGATGCCCGCGAGCGACTCCCCCGGCGTGATGATGCCCGGGCAGTTGGGCCCGATCATCCTGGTCTTCCCGGAGTTGGCAGGGCCCGCGAGATAGGCCCACACCTCGGCGGTGTCCTGCACCGGGACGCCCTCGGTGATGACGACCAGCAGCCCGATGCCCGCGTCGATGGCCTCCAGGCAGGCGTCCTTGGTGAACGCCGGCGGCACGAAGACGACCGACACGTCGGCGCCGGTCTCGGCCATGGCCTCCTTCACGGTTCCGAAGACCGGCAGCTCCTGGCCACCGAGCTCGACGGTCGTGCCGGCCTTGCGCGAGTTCACGCCGCCGACGATCTGGGAGCCCGCATCGAGCATCAGGGTGGTGTGCTTGGAACCCATCCCCCCGGTCATGCCCTGGACGATGATCTTCGAGTCCTTGTTCAGGTAGATCGACATTGCTCTCTCGTTCTCGTTCTCGTCGGGAGCCGGGGCTCAGGCGTTGGCCAGCTCGGCGGCCTTGTCGGCCGCGCCGTCCATGGTGTCCACCTGGGTGACCAGCGGGTGGTTCAGCTCGTCGAGGATTCGGCGGCCCTCGGCCACGTTGTTGCCGTCGAGGCGTACGACGAGCGGCTTGGTCGCCTCGTCGCCGAGGATCTCGAGCGCGCCCTTGATGCCGTTGGCGACCTCGTCGCAGGCGGTGATGCCGCCGAAGACGTTGACGAACACACTCTTCACCTGCGCGTCGCCGAGGATGATGTGCAGCCCATCGGCCATCACCTGGGCGTTGGCACCGCCCCCGATGTCGAGGAAGTTGGCCGGCTTCACGCCGCCATGCTCGCTCACCGGCGTAGGCCACCACATCGAGCGTGGACATCACCAGCCCGGCACCGTTTCCGATGATCCCGACCTCACCGTCGAGCTTGACGTAGTTGAGGTCCTTCTCCTTGGCCGCTGCCTCGAGCGGATCGGCCTCCTCCTTGATCTCGAACGCCTCATGGTCGGGGTGCCGGAAGTCCGCGTTGGCGTCGAGCGACACCTTGCCGTCCAGGGCCTCGAGGAGGTCGCCCTCGAGCCGGGCCAGAGGGTTCACCTCGACCAGCGTGGCGTCCTCGTCGACGAAGACCCGCCACAGGGCGAGCACCATCGCGACGGCCTGGTCGGTCAGCGCGGCGGGGAACTTCGCCTCGTCGACGATGGCCCGCGCCTTCTCCTCGTCGACGCCGCTGCCGGGGTCGATGGGGATCTTCTTGACCGCGTCCGGGTTGGTCTTGGCGACCTCCTCGATCTCCACGCCGCCCTCGACGCTGGCGATGCAGAGGTACTGCCGGTCCGACCGGTCGAGCAGGAAGGAGAAGTAGTACTCCTCCACCGGCGGGGTGGCCGGCGTGACCAGGACCCGGTTGACGGTCAGGCCCTTGATCTCCATCCCGAGGATGTTCGACGCGTGCTCGAAGGCCTCGTCGGGGGTCTTGGCCAGCTTCACGCCGCCGGCCTTGCCGCGGCCGCCGGCCTTGACCTGGGCCTTGACCACGCAGAAGCCGTACTCCTCGGCGGCGGCCCTGGCCTTCTCCGGCGTGGTGACCACGGTGCCGAGGGTGGTCGTGACTCCATGCTTGGCGAAGAGCTCCTTCGCCTGGTACTCCATCAGGTCCACGAGGGAAGTCCTTGTCCAGGGTCGTGTCGAGTGGTCTCGCGCACCTTAGTCCCGTGGCTCGGGCGGGGACGAGGGTCGGGTCTCCGACGTGACCCAGAACACCACCGCCTCATCGCCGAGGAGCTCGGCGACCGCGGCGCCCAGCTGTGGGTCGGTGACGGCGACCAGCCCGACGTCCTCCTGGACGGCGACCGCGGTGGCCTGCTCCGCCGAGACGCCCGCCCCGAGCACGACGACCTCGTGACCTCGGTCACGCAGCAGCCGAGCCTCTCCCGCGACCTCGCCCGCGAGCAGGAGCCGGGCACCCGACGCGAACATGGACGGAGAGTAACCACGAGGCGTCCGGCTCGTTCCACAAATGCCTTGACACCGATTTCGGGGCCTCTGCGGCATCCGTTACAGTCGAGCGCTGTCCCGTCCGTCTGCCTGGAGGACCCTGACTCGTGGCTGGTCACCGAGCTGAGCCTCAACTTCTCGAGGCAAGCTCGGCGACCCCTCGGCCGGCGGGGCGTCGGGTGGCAGGACGTCGGGCGGCCGACGTGCCGGTCGACTCGGTCCACCCCGTCGAGGCCATGGTTGCCGCACCTTACGTCGGACGTCGCAGGGCTGCGGTGCCCGAGGACTCTGCCCTCCAAACGGCCCGGTCCGAAGAGCACCCCAAAGTAGATGTCGAACCAGCGCCGAGGCGCGACCTCGACACCGGATCCATCGAGCGAGTGCTCAGCGCCCTCGAGCCGATCGACCAGACGACATCGTTCGAGCACGAGCCGACAACCCGGCTGCCGATGCTGCGGGCCGAGCCCCCGTCGACCGCCGGCAAGCGCCGCGCGGTCAAGCACTCCGGCCGACGCGGGCCGCTGTTCAAGGGGCTGCCGTCCACCCCGGTCCTGCTCGGCATCGCCGCGCTGGCGGTGTCGGTCAGCGGCGCGGTCACCGTCAGTGACCCGGGGGTCGCCAGTGGCGACGACGCGTCCCCGGTCACCCACGCCGCCTCCGCGCTGGGCGGCTCGAGCGGCCAGGGCAAGATCACGAAGCGCTCCAGGCTGGTCAGCCGCGACTCCGCTCGCGACGCGCAGGGCGACGCCGCGGACGAGCAGCTCCAGGAGGCCGCCGAGGGGCTGGCGCAGCAGCGCAACACCGCGATTGCCCAGCTGGCCGGCAAGGCCGAGGGGTACGCCAAGATCCTCGCCGAGGACCGCTGGCAGTATCCGCTCGAGTCGGTCTACCTGACGGCCCGCTTCGGCCAGTACGGCCTCTGGTCGAGCTATCACACCGGCCTCGACTTCAACGGCAACTCCGGCGACGAGATCCACTCGGTCGCCAACGGCGTGGTGATCTCCGCCTCCTACGACGGCTCCTACGGCAACAAGACCGTGGTCCAGCTCGAGGACGGCACCGAGATCTGGTACTGCCACCAGAGCTCGTTCAACGTCTCGGTCGGTGACAACGTCACCGGCGGCCAGGTCATCGGCCTGGTCGGCGCGACCGGCAACGTCACCGGTTCACACCTGCACCTCGAGGTCCGCCCCGGTGGAGGAGACCCGGTCGACCCCTACGCCGCGATGCAGCAGCACGGTCTCTTCTGACGGCTCGTCGCCTTCGTTGCGGCTCTCGCTCGGGCGCGAGATTCACCGGGTACCCGGTGAATCTGGAGCTCCCCCGCTGAAGTTTCAGCGGGTATGCGTGAGATTCACCGGGTACCCGGTGAATCTCGTCGCGTCAGCGCGCACCGATCACAACCTCTCCACAGGCGCGTATCTGAGCAGCAGCCGCTTGACGCCCTCGCTGCCGAAGTCGATCGAGGCGACCTGCTTGTCGTCCACGCCCTCGAGCGCGACCACGGTGCCCATGCCGAACGAGTCGTGCACCACTCGGTCTCCGGGCTCGAGCGAGGGGATCGCGCGGGCCGGCTTGGCCTTGCTGGCGGCGTCGGCACGGGCCGCAGCCGAGGAGAAGTTGCGGCGCCCGGTTGCCGTCGGGCTTCCCCAGGATCCGGCACGGCCGCCGTACTGGTCGGAGAGGTCGGGCCGCTGCCACGACGCCTGGGCGGCCTCGGTGCGGCGCCAGTCGACGAGGTCGACCGGGAGCTCGTCGAGGAAGCGCGAGCCCGGGTTGTGCGACGGCGCCCCCCAGGCCGAGCGGACGACCGCGCGGGAGATGTAGAGCCGCTCGCGCGCCCGGGTGACCCCCACGTAGGCGAGCCGCCGCTCCTCCTCGAGCTCGGGCTGGTCGCCGAGCGAGCGGGAGTGGGGGAAGACGCCGTCCTCGAGGCCGGTGAGGAAGACGACCGGGAACTCCAGCCCCTTGGCGGTGTGGAGGGTCATCAGGGTGACCACGCCGTCCTCGTCGTCGGGGATCTGGTCGGTGTCGGCCACCAGCGAGACCCGCTCGAGGAAGTCGCTCAACCCGGGCGCGACCGTGCCCGCGTCGACATCGGCCGGGTCGGCCGAGGGACCCGCCACGGGGTCGTCGGCGAACTCGCGGGCCACCGCGACGAGCTCGCCGAGGTTTTCGCGGCGGGTCTCGTCCTGGGGGTCGTCGGACTCCTCGAGCCAGGCGAGGTAGCCGGAGCGGGCCAGCACCGTGTCGAGTACGACGTCGGGCCGCTCCCCACCGTCGACCATCGACTGCAGCTCCTCGACCATCGCGACGAACGCCTGGATCTGGGTCAACGAGCGGCTGGCCAGGCCGGGCGCCTCGTCGGCCCGCCGCAACGCCTCCCAGAAGGTCAGCCCGTCGCGCGCGGCCAGCGCCTGGACGCACTCCACCGCCCGGTCACCGATCCCGCGCTTGGGCACGTTGAGGATCCGTTGCAACGAGACCACGTCGTCGGGGTTGACCAGCAGCCGCAGGTAGGCCAGCGCGTCGCGGATCTCGCGCCGCTCGTAGAAGCGGACCCCGCCGACCACCCGGTAGGGCTGGCCGGTCCGGATGAAGACTTCCTCGAACACGCGCGACTGCGCGTTGGTCCGGTAGAAGACCGCCATGTCTGCGGCCCGGGCACCGCCGTCGACGAGCGCGTCGATCTCACCGGACACGAACCGCGCCTCGTCGTGCTCGTCATCGGCGACGTAGCCGACGATCCGCTCGCCGTCACCCGCGTCGGACCACAGCTTCTTCTCCTTGCGCCCCCGGTTGTGGCCGATCACCGAGTTGGCTGCGGTGAGGATGGTCTGGGTCGAGCGGTAGTTCTGCTCCAGCAGGATCGTGGTGGCGTTGGGGAAGTCCTGCTCGAAGTCGAGGATGTTGCGGATGTTGGCGCCCCGGAAGGCGTAGATCGACTGGTCCGCGTCACCGACCACCATCAGCTCGGCGGGCTCGACCCGCTCGCCGCCGGAGTGGTCGGTCTCTTCAAAGGAGTCGGCGCACAGCTCGTGGATGAACGCGTACTGGGCGTGATTGGTGTCCTGGTATTCGTCGACCAGCACGTGCCGGAACCGGCGTCGGTAGGTCTCGCGCACGTCGGGGAACTGCTGGAACAGGTACACGGTGAGCATGATCAGGTCGTCGAAGTCGAGCGCATTGGCCTGCCGGAGGCGCTTCTGGTAGAGCGCGTACGCCCTGGCGTAGGTCTCCTCGAGCTTGTTCTTCGCCTCGCGGGCGGCGTCCTCCTCGTCGCGCAGCTCGTTCTTGTGGTCGGAGACCCAGTGCAGCAGCGCGCCGGGCTGGAACCGCTTGGGATCGAGGTCGAGCTCCTTGGCCACGTTGGTCATCAGTCGCTTCTGGTCCGCTGCGTCGTAGATCGAGAAGCTGGAACGGAAGCCGACTCCCCCGAAGTCGAGCGCGGCGATCTCCTTGCGCAGGATCCGGACACAGGCCGAGTGGAACGTCGAGACCCACATGATCCGGGCCCGCTTGCCGACCAGCTCCTCGACGCGCTCCTTCATCTCGGCGGCGGCCTTGTTGGTGAAGGTGATGGCCAGGATCGAGCCGGGGTGTGCCCGGCGCTCCGAGACCAGCCACGCGATCCGCCGGGTCAGCACCCGCGTCTTGCCCGACCCGGCGCCGGCCACGACGAGCAGCGGGGTGCCCTCGTGAGCCACCGCGGCACGCTGCGGCACGTTGAGCCCCTCGAGCAGCTGCTCGGCGGTCGGCCCGCCGCGCCGGGACTGCTTCTCCGCGGGTGCGGCGAGGTGCTCGAAGCCGGGCAGCGATTCCGTCGTCATGTCCTCGCCAGCCTATGTGGCGCCTCCCCCTAGACGATTCGTCTGCCAGGGGCGAGCGGCGGACGCCCAGTCATCCCGCAGACGAATCGGGCGCGGCCTAGAGGAGCCTGCGGTCCGAGGCCCACCGACTCAGCTCGTGGCGGGAGGAGAGCTGCAGCTTCCGCAGCACGCTCGACATGTGCGTCTCGACGGTCTTGATCGAGATGAACAGCTCCTTGGCCACCTCCTTATAGGCGTAGCCACGCGCGATCAGCCGCATCACCTCGCGCTCGCGCTCGGTCAGCCGGTCGAGGTCCTCGTCGACGGCGGCGACCTCGATCGAGCCGGCGAAGGCGTCCAGCACGAAGCCGGCGAGCCGGGGCGAGAACACGGCGTCGCCGTCGGACACCCGGCGGATCGCCGAGACCAGCTCGGGGCCGGTGATGGTCTTGGTGACGTAGCCGCGGGCGCCGCCGCGGATGGTGCCGATGACGTCCTCCGCGGCATCGCTGACCGACAGGGCCAGGTAGCGGGTCTCGGGCGTGGTGGGCTGAGAGCGCCTCATCACCTCGACGCCGCCACCACCGGGCAGGTGTACGTCGAGCAGTACGACGTCCGGCCGGTGCGTGGCGATCGCCCTGACCGCCTGGTCGACGTCGGCGGCCTCGGCCAGGACCTCGACCTCGGCGGCGCCGGCCGCGGCCAGCTCGCCGCGGACGCCGCTGCGGAACATCGCATGGTCGTCAACGATGACCACGCGGACTGGCCCGGTGGATGTGGGGGTCATGGGTTCTCCTCGGTGGAGCTGGAGTGGGGCCGGGGCAGATGCAGCCGGATCTCGGTGCCCTCGCCGGGAGCCGAGCGGACCTCGGCGGTGCCGCCGTGCCGGGTCATCCGGTCGAGGATGCTGCGGCGGACGCCGTACCGGTCCTCGGGAACGGCGTCGAGGTCGAAGCCGGTGCCGCGGTCGCGCACGAACACGTCGACCGCGCCCGCGGTGACCTCGGCGTAGACGTCCACCCGGCCGGTGCCGGCGTGCTTGGCGGCGTTGGTGACCGCCTCGCGGGTGGCCTGGACGACGGGGCGAAGCGGGTCGTCGAGGTCGCAGTCGCCGACCGCGACGACGTCGACGGAGACGCCGTGGGTGTCCTCGACCTCGGCGGCCGCCGCACGCAGCGCGCCGGCCAGGCTGCGCTCGTCGGCGGACTCGCCGACGTACAGCCACGAGCGCAGGTCGCGCTCCTGGGCCCGGGCCAGCCGGGCCACCGTGTTCGGGTTGTGGGAGCTCTTCTGGATCAGCGCGAGGGTCTGCAGCACCGAGTCGTGCAGGTGCGCGGCCACGTCGGCCCGCTCCTGGGTGCGGATGCGCTCCTCGCGCTCGGCGGTCAGGTCGGAGGCAAGTCGCAGCACCCACGGGCCGACCACCAGGGCCAGCCCGGCCACGCCGAACAGGGCGGCGAGCAGCGCGATCCGGGCCTGGCCGAAGGACGTGCCGTTGAACCCGATGACCGCGAGCGCGATGCCCACGAGAAGCACCCCCGCCGCGACGCGGGCGTACGACGCCCAGCCGCCCGAGCCGAACACGACCCGGGCCGGGTCCAGGCGCCCGCTGTTGTCGAGCCAGCGCTCGCGCTGGGCCTCGTCGGCCTGTCGCCACAGGAGCGCGAGTCCGGCCAGCCCGATCACGATCGGCCAGAAGACCGCACCACCGCCGAGCATGCCCTCGACCACGAGGATGGCGCCGAAGGCCAGGGCGGCCAGGGCGATCGTCGGGCCGGCGTCGGCGAGCCGCCGCACCCGGCCGGGCCGGCGGCCGCCGCGGGAGGCGCTCTCGGCGCCCGGCGTCCCGGTCTGGAACCGGGAGTCGCTGGGCAGCATGATCCACAGCCCCGCGTAGAGGACGACACCGAGCCCGCCGAACGCCGCGGCGAGCACGAAGAAGACGCGCACCCAGATCGAGGGCATGCCGAGGTGCCGCGCCAGCCCGCTCGCCACACCGCCGAGGATCGGCGACTCGGAGCTGCGGGCGGCCCGGCGCCACTCGTGCGGGTGGATCGGGGCGCTGGTCATTTCACCCAAGGATCGCAGGTCAGGACGGCGGACCCCATGGGCGACGACCCCGAGCCGACCCTGAGGGCAGAACCGCCGAACGGGCCCAGGTTCAGGGTGGTCCCCGATGGTTAGCCGCGCTCCGAGCGCGCAGTCTGGGTACATGACGACCACCCCGCCCGAGGCCCCGACCGGTTCCCCGCCACTCGACGAGGGTCCCCGCGTCAGCCGAGACGAGGCCCGCGACCTCGGTCGCATCCGCCGGACCGTCGGACCTGACCGCAAGCTCGCCGGCGTCGCCGGCGGCCTGGCCCGCCACCTCGACATCGACCCGATCCTGCTGCGCGTGGCCTTCGTGGTGCTCGTCTTCTTCGGCGGCTCCGGCATCTTGCTCTACGTCGCCTGCTGGCTGCTGCTGCCCGAGGACGGCAAGCCCCGGGCGTCGCTCCACCTTGACGAGCGCAACCGCACGTTCGCGCTGATCGGCGTCGGGGCGCTGGCGATGCTCGCGCTGCTCGCGGACTCGATCGGGCAGTTCGGTTTCCCGTGGCCCTTGGTCGGGATCGCCGTGATCGCCCTGATCGTGCTGACCGTCATCGACCGCGACAAGAACCCCTCGCCAACCGCCCCGCCGGTCCCCCACGCTCCAGACCCGGCAACCGGGGCGTTCGTCCCGGCGCTGCCCGGTGCGCCGGTGGTCGCACCGCCGGCGTACCGCCAGCCCCGCAACCCGCGCAAGCGCGGGCCCATCCTGTTCTGGTTCACCCTCGCGCTGGCCGCGATAGGCGTCGCGGTGCTGGGCACCCTCGACCTGGCCGGTGCGCCGATCGCCGACCCGGCCTACCCCGCCGTCGTCGTCGGCACCTGTGGCGTGATGCTGCTGGTCGGCGCGTTCTACGGGCGGGCCGGCGGCGTGATCCTGGTCGGCCTCCTCGCCTCGCTCGCGCTGGCGGGAGCCTCGGTGACCACGGAGGTCGACGGTGGCGACATCAACCGGACGCCTGTGGCCGCCGCCGACGTCGACAGCGACCTGCAGACCGACGCCGGCGAGATAGTCCTGGACCTGCGCAACGTCGCAGACCTCGACGCCCTCGACGGCCGCACCCTCGACCTCGAAGCCAGCTTCGGTCGCGTCGAGGTCATCCTTCCTCCCGGACTGAGCGCGACGGTCGACGCCGAGGTCCACGGGGGTGGCCACATCGAGCTGTTCGGCTCGGAGCGCGGTGGGTTCGAGGTCAGCGACACGGTCCACCACATCGGCGGCACCGACGCACCCGAGATCACCATCGAGATCGACGTGAACTTCGGCGAGATCCGGGTCCACAGCGAGGAGGCAGCGGCATGAGCGACTACCAGAGCAACGACCGGCCCAGTGATCGGCCCAGTGATCGGCCCAGTGATCGGCCCAGTGGCCGGCATCCGATCAACATCGGCCACCTGGTGATGGGCCTGGCCCTGCTCGGGATCGTCGGCGTCTGGGCCCTCGTCCAGAGCGACGTGGTCGCCGGTGACGACGTGCGCTGGCTGCTCCCGATCCCGTGGGTGGTCGCCGGCGTCGTCGGCCTCGTGGCGACCGCGATCACCGGCCCCCGCCGCTACGCGGTCCGGCAGACCGGCTGGGTCGATAAGCAGTCCGACCAGTCCGACCAGCCTGACCAAGCTCCCGTCCCGCAGCGTGCGGACCACGACGACCCCGAGGAGAGCTCATGAGCGCGACCGACCCCACCAGCCAGCCCGCCGACCAGCCGCCCACCCAGCCGACCAGCCCACCGGCCAGCCCGAACGCCGACCAGCAGTACGCCTCGTCGGTCAGGGTGCCGCGCCGCCTGGTCCGTCGTACCGACGACCGGATGATCGGCGGCGTGTGCGCCGGCCTGGCCGACCACCTCGGCCTCGACGTGACACTCGTCCGGCTACTCACCGTCGTGGTGACGGTCCTGGGCTTCGGTTCGGTGATCATCGCCTACCTCGTCGCCTGGCTGATCGTCCCGAAGGACGTGGACGTCTTCCCCGCTACGCCGGTCCCGGTGTCGCACCCACAGCACGGCTGACCTCGCGGCTCTGCTGGTCGGCGGCCCAGTCGTCGCGGACCAGCAGGGTCGTGTCCGGCTGGTCGCTGAACACCGCGTCGACGCCGGCATCCAGGAGTGCCCGGATCTCCGCGTCGACCAGCGCGGGGCCGCCCGGGTCGTCGTCACGCACCGTCCAGGCCAGCACCTGCAGCCCGTTGAGGTGCGCATCCTCGACCAGGTCGGGGCGTGCGAGCAGCCGGGTGTGGGCCACCCCGACCGCGTCGGCGTACCTCGCCACGGCCCTAAGCCCGGCCGGCGTGCACAGGTCGTCGTACGTCGTGGGGTCGCCCAGGGCCACTAGGTCGGCCGGGGCGCCGGAGGCTTCGATGAGCTGCACCAGCGGCAGGTCCGTCCGGTCCCGCAGCCACCGCAGGTTGGAGGTCTCGAAAGACTGCAGCAGCACCCCGGATCCGCGCCGGTCGAGCACGTGGTCGCGCAGCGAGGACAGCACCACGTCCTCGAGCGGCAGCCCGATCGAGGCGAAGTGCGCCGACGACTTGAGCTCGACGTTCAACCCGATCGGCCGGCCCCACCGGCGTCGCTCCTCGGCCAGCAGCATCAGCAGCTCGTCGAAGGTGGCGATCTCGAACCGGCCGTCCCACAGCCTGTTCCGAGGCCGCCGATCGGGCAGCCGCTCGACCGCGCGCAACACCTTCAGCTCGGTGAGGGTGAAGTCCTCCGAGAACCACCCGGTGACCTCACGGCCGTCGATCAGCTTGGTCGTGTGCCGGTCCGCGAACTCCGGATGCGCGGCGACGTCGGTGGTCCCGCCAATCTCGATCTCGTGACGCAACACGGCCACGCCATCGGCGGTCATCACCAGGTCCGGCTCGATCGCGTCGGCACCGAGCGCGATCGCGAGGTGATACGACGCCAGGGTGTGTTCGGGCCGATAGCCGGGAGCGCCCCGGTGCCCGATCACCTGCGGCAGTCGCCTGCTCATGTCCTCGACGGTCCACAACGCACGTGGCCGGACGGCGGGTTCGACATGAACCCCGGGTGACATCGAGCCGTGCGCTTGGATACCGCCATGACCCTTCCGACCCTCGGTGGTCTCGAGTCCCTGCCGGCGCTCGACCACCCGGAGCTGCTCGCGCCGCCGGTGGTGGCCGCGCTCGAGGCATGGGAGCACGGCGGCGATCTGGCGGTGGTCGAGATCGACCCGTCGGTGGCCGACACCGCCGCGATGAGCGCGGCCTACGACCTCGGAATGGACACGGGAGCCAACTGCGTGGTCGTCGCCGGGAGGCGGGACGGTGCGGAGCGGGTGGCGGCCTGTCTGGTGCGGGCGGACACCCGGGCCGACGTCAACAACGTGGTCAAGCGGACCCTCGACGTCCGCAAGGCGTCGTTCCTGTCCATGGACCGCGCCGTCGAGGAGTCGGGCATGGAGTACGGCGGCATCACACCGGTCGGGCTGCCGGCGCAGTGGCGGCTGCTAGTCGACCCGCGGGTGCTCGACATCGAGGTTGCGGTGATCGGCTCCGGGGTCCGACGCTCGAAGCTGCTGATCCCCGGCTCGTTGGCCGGCTGGCTGCCGGGCGCTGAGATTGTCGACGGGCTGGCCGGGTAACGGAGCGGCAGACTGAGGAGAGGGAGGAAGCGTGATGGACCAGGAACCCGAGGGCCGCGACCAGGAGCGCAACGAGAGCGAGGCGGAGCGCGAGGACCGCAAGTGGCAAGACATGCTCCAGGAGCTGCGGGTGATGCAGACCAGCGCCCAGCTGACCGCCGGCTTCCTGCTGACGCTGCCGTTCCAGCAGGCCTTCGCCGACCTGTCCACCAACCAGGAGCGCTTCTACCTGTTCCTGGTCATGCTGGCCGCACTGGTTACGGCGCTCGTCCTCGCGCCGGTCGCCATCCACCGCCGGCTGTCGGGGGAGCAGGTCAAGCACCGGGTGGTGAGGGCGGGCCACGTCCTGATGTTGCTGGCGCTGGCCTCGCTGTCCGTCCTCGTCGCCGGGACCGTCACGTTCATCTTCGACGTGCTGATCGACCTGACCGCGGCCGTCGTCGCGGGCGGCGCACTGGCACTGGTCCTGGTGGGCCTGCTGCTGGTGCTGCCGAGGGCACTCGTCAGTCGATGAGGCGAGTCCTCCCCGCGGCGTTGCTGGCACTCGCGCTGGCAGCGTGCGGGCAGGACGACTCGCCCACATCCGCGAAGCCCGGCCCGGAGCCGAGCCCCTCGAAGTCCCTCTACACGCTCACCCCGATCCCGCTGCCGCCCCCACCTCCTCCCACCGGCAAGCTCCTCGCCGACATGCGGCAGTCTTCGCGCGACGCGGCGGCCAACCGGTTCGAGGTGTGGATCAACAACGACACAGCGCAGACGATCACGCCGACGAAGGTGACCTACTCCGACGGTCGGTTCCGCACCGAGCTGCCCGGCACCCGGCTGCGCGACATCCCCTCCCAGTCCGAGCGCGGCTTCCCGATCTACCAGCCCGAGCAGCCCGCGTGCACGAGCAGTGCGACGAGCGGCAAGGTCACCGTCGAGTACGGCGACCGGGTGGTCACCGTTCCGGTCGAGGACGAGACCGATGTCGTCGGTCGGTACACCTCGGCCCGGTGCCTCGAGATAGCGATCGGCAAGGTCGCCACGCTGAGCTGGGACGACATCGTGCCTGCCGACGGCGACGGCGGCGAAGGAGCCAACGGCACCCTCACCCTGGTCGTCCAGACCACCGGCACCGCCGGGCCGACGCTGACCATCGACACCGTCTCCGGGACCCCGGTGCTCTCGCCGGTCGGCACCGACGTGTGGCGGCCCGACGTCACCATCGCCGGCGACCAGCCTCCGCAGCGCATCGACCTGCCGCTGAGGCCCACCCGCTGCGACGCCCACGCCTTCGCAGAGTCCGGCGGCGCGACGGCGTTCAAGATCGGGCTGCACCTCGACGGGAAGCCCGGCCAGATCACGCTGCGGATGAGCCCGACCGGCGCCGCCAACGCGATCAACTTCGCCCGCGCCTCCTGCGGGATGCTCGAGTCGGTCACCGGCGGCGAGGGATGAGCCGTCTGACCCGCTGATATCCGGTCGCCCTACGCCGGGTTGCTCCGTACCGTGGAGCGAGTGCGCCGCCTCCCGCTCGACCATCCCGGGACGGCGGTGCACAGGTCGCCCGGGGCGTTCCTGTGGTGGATGGCCAGGGGCCAGTGGCAGACGCTGGTCGGCGGCATGTGTTTTGGCATCGTCTGGATGAGCTGCCAGGCGGTGATGCCCGCGGTGATCGGCCGTGCCATCGACCGCGGCGTGGCCGCCAAGGACGGCTCCGCGCTGGTCTTCTACGCCGCCGTGATGCTCGGCCTCGGGCTGGTGCAGGCGGTGACCGGCATCATGCGGCACCGGTTCGCGGTCGCCAACTGGCTGACCGCGGCCTACCGCACCGTCCAGCTGGTCGGCCGACAGGCGGTGCACCTCGGGGGCGCGCTCTCGCGCAAGGTCTCGACCGGCGAGGTCGTCGCGATCGGCACCAGCGACATCTCGAACCTGGGACAGGTGATGGACGTGTCGGCCCGGTTCGCGGGCGCGATCGTCTCGTTCCTGCTCGTGGCCATGATCCTGCTGAGCACGTCGGTGCCGCTGGGGTTGCTGGTCCTGATCGGCGTGCCGGCACTGATGCTGCTGATCGGTCCACTGCTCCGCCCGCTCGCCCGGCGCAGCGCGCACCAGCGGCAGCTGATGGGTGAGCTCTCCAACACCGCCAGCGACATTGTCGGCGGGCTCCGGGTGCTGCGGGGCATCGGCGGGGAGCAGATCTTCCACGACCGCTACCGGCGCGAGTCGCAGGCCACCCGCCGGGCCGGCGTGCGGGTGGCCCGGCTGCAGTCCTTGCTCGACGCGCTGCAGATCTTCCTGCCGGGCACCTTCGTGGTGCTCGTGGTGTGGCTCGGCGCGCGGTACGCCGCCGAAGGCCGGATCAGCCCCGGCGAGCTGGTGGCGTTCTACGGCTACTCGGCGTTCCTGATGATCCCGCTGCGGACCGCGACCGAGTACGCCAACAAGCTGATCCGCGCCAGGGTCTCGGCCCGTCGGGTCTGCACGGTGCTCGCGCTCACCCCCGACCATCTCGACCCCACGGAGCCGGTCCCGCCACCACCTCTCGGCGCCGAGCTCGCCGACGCCCGCACCGGGCTGCGGATCCGGACCGGGCTGATGACCGCCCTCGTGAGCGACCAGCCCGAGGAGGCCGCCGCGCTGGCCGACCGGCTCGGGCTGTGCGCGCCCGAGGTCGACTCCGACGTCACCCTGGGCGGTGTCCCGCTCACTGCGATGTCCCGCGACGACGTACGCCGTCGCATCGTGGTCTCCGACACTGGCGCGACCCTGTTCTCGGGCCGGCTCGGCGCGGTCCTCGACACGTCTTTCCGGGGTCCCCGCGGAAGCGCAAGTTCGCCGCGCGAAGCGCGCTCACCGAGCGGTTCTGTGGGGTGGACCAGCGGTGGCGACCCGAGCCGGGCCGGCGAGGTGCTGCGAGCCCTGGAGACCGCCTCCACCGATGACATCTTCGAGGCGCTGCCCGATGGTCTGGACTCGGCGGTGGCCGAGCGCGGCCGGACCTTCTCCGGCGGACAGCGGCAGCGGCTGGTGCTGGCCCGGGCCTTGGCCGGTGACCCAGCGATCCTGGTGCTGGTCGAGCCGACCTCGTCCGTCGACGCGCACACCGAGGCCCGGATCGCGGCGCGGCTGCGTGGCCACCGGGCCGGGCGGACCACGGTCGTCGTCTCCTCGAGCCCGCTGGTGCTCGACGCGGTCGACGAGGTGGCCTTCCTCCGCGACGGTGTGGTGGTCGCGACCGGGACCCACGCCGAGCTGTTGACGAGCCGACCCGACTATCGCGCCGTGGTGACCCGCGAGGTCGACCCCGCGGAGGTCGGTCAATGAGCGTCCGTACGGCGCTGCCGATCGCCGACTCGAGGTCCCTGCGCCGCTACGTCCGCCGGCTGGCGAAGCGACACCCGCGACTGCTCTGGGCCGCGCTGGCGCTGCACGTCTGCGCTGCGGTCGCCGGGCTGGCCGCGCCCCGGCTGCTCGGGGACCTGGTGCAGTCGGTCGACGAGGGCACCACGGTCGGCCACGTGGACAGAGTGGTCCTCGCCCTGGCGATCTTCCTGCTCGTGCAGACCGTGCTCACCCGATACGCGCGGCTGACCAGCCAGGTACTCGGCGAGCAGGTCCTGGCCGAGTTGCGCGAGGACTTCGTCGGCAACGCTCTGGCGCTGCCGGTCGGCGTGGTCGAGTCGGCCGGCTCCGGCGACCTGCTGACCCGGACCAGCCGGGACGTCGACCAGCTGGGCTGGTCGGTGCGTTGGGCGCTGCCCGAGTGGACGATTGCGGTGGTCGCCGCGGTCCTGACCTTCGCGGCCGCGGTCAGCGTCGGCTGGTGGGTGTTGCTCCCGGTCGTGCTCGGCCTGCCGCCACTGGTGATCGGCCTGCGCTGGTATCTCGCTCGCGCAAAGGACGGCTACCTGCGCGAGTCGGCGTCGTACTCCGCGATCAACGCGACCCTCACCGAGACCGTCGAGGGCGCGCGGACCGTGGAGGCCCTCGGGCTGGGCCCCGAGCGGGTCGCTGCCATCGACGATGACATCCGCGAGTCGTACGACGCGGAGCGCTACACGCTGTACCTGCGCACGGTGTTCTTCCCGAGCATGGAGCTGTCCTACCTGATCCCGACGGTGGCGACGCTCGTGTTCGGCGGCTACCTCTACAGCCAGGGCAGCGTCACGCTCGGCGAGGTCACCGCAGCCACGCTCTACGTCCAGATGCTGATCGACCCGGTGGACCGGATCGTCTCGATCCTGGACGAGCTGCAGATGGGCGCCGCATCGCTGGCCCGGCTGCTCGGCGTGGCCCAGGTGCCCGACGACCGCGAGGTCACCGGTGCCGAGCCGGACGGCGAGCAGCTGGACGCGCGGGACGTCCGCTTCTCCTACGTCGAGGGTCGCGACGTCCTGCACGGCATCGACCTGGACGTCGGGGTTGGCGAGCGGATCGCGATGGTCGGGCCCTCCGGTGCCGGCAAGTCGACGCTCGGCCGGCTGCTGGCTGGGATCCATCCGCCCCGGACTGGTGCGGTGACCGTCGGTGGGGTGGGCCTGGTCGAGCTGCCGCTCGACGACCTGCGCGGCCACGTCGCGCTGGTCACCCAGGAGCACCACGTCTTCGTCGGCAGCCTGCGCGAGAACCTGGCACTGGCCGCGCCGCCGGGAGCCACCGACGACGACATCCGTGCGGCGCTGGCGGCCGTGGACGCCCTCGACTGGGCAGACTCGCTGCCGGACGGGCTGGACACGGTGGTCGGTTCCGGTGGCCGGGCGGTCACCGATGCGCAGGCTCAGCAGATCGCACTGGCCCGGCTGGTGCTCGCCGATCCGCACACCCTGGTCCTCGACGAGGCAACCTCGCTCATCGACCCGCGCGCCGCCCGGCACCTCGAGCGCTCGATGGCCGCGGTCCTCGACGGCCGGACGGTGATCGCGATCGCGCACCGGCTGTTCTCCGCGCACGACGCCGACCGGGTCGCCGTCGTCGAGGACGGCGTCATCTCCGAGCTCGGCTCGCACGACGACCTGGTGGCCGCCGGCGGCTCGTACGCCGCCCTGTGGGAGAGCTGGAACGGCAAGCACTGAAAGGATCCCCAGCCAAATATCCCCCGGGTGGGCCATCGCTATGCCCAGCCGGTTGGCCCTAGCCTCGCCTCCAGAGCTCGGGACGTACGGGAGAGGCCCGCATGCGCCGACGACACGTCAAGACCATCCCGCTCTTCGCAGCAGGGTCGCTGATTGCCCTCGGCGCTCTCGCCCTGGCCGGGCCGGCGTACGCCGAGCTCACCACCGACTCCGCCGACTGCCAGGGCGAGGTGGTGATCACCGGCGACGACGGCACGGACACCACGATCACCCAGGACTCCACGAAGGCGACCGTCGACCGGACCGGCGCCTACTCGGGCACCGGGAGCATCAACGGCGGGAAGGGCAAGGGCAAGCGGTCCTTCGCCGGCGCGGTGAAGATCGACCTCCCCGACCCCCTCCCGGACTACGGACCAAAATCGTGGACGTGGTCGAGCGACTCCAGCAAGAAGTACGCCACCACCAAGCCGAAGGCCGACGACTACGACCTGCCGAGCTTCGTGCCCCGCGGCTTCTACGTCCCTCTGGTCGCGACCCACGACGAGAAGGGCAAGACGGTGTGTGTCTTCGAGGGTGAGATCAAGGTCGAGGGCAGCTTCACCGACAGCCCGATCTCGCTCGGCGCTGCCGGTGGAACGGTGCTGTTCGGCGTGATGGCCACGATGGCCGGCCTCGCTCGGAAGGAGGGGGTGTAGCCATGCGCGGTCGTCCTGTGCTCGGGGTGTTCGCCGGGTTCTTCTTCGGGCTGTTCCTCGCGGTCACGCTCGTCCTGGCCGGCGTGCTGCCCCTCAACAGCGTGCTGGTCCTCGCGATTCCGATCATCGGCATCGTCTACGGGCTGCTGATGGCCAAGCTGGCGCCGTTCGGGAAGCGTGCCAAGACCGCGTCCTAGGCCGTGTCTAGCGGTCCGGGATCCCCGTGATCCGGAGACCGGAGTGCACCTTGTACTTCCGGTTGATCGAGATCAGCACCGCGGTGAACGGCTCGAGCTGACGGGCCAGCCGCAGCTTGCCGGCGCTGAGCCCCTCGCGACCGGTCACCGCGCGGGCCAGGTCCATGGCGACCTGCTTGCCCTCGTCGGAGTCACCGACGCAGAGGATGTCCTCGTCGACGAACTCCTCGTCGCCCCAGAGCAGGACCGCCGACACGTTGTGGAAGGCGCCGACCACCGTGGCGTCCGGTGCCAGCGACTGAGCCCGCTCGGCGGCCGAGCCCTCACCACCGTCGATGACCTGTCCGTGCGCGCCGCGCTTGTCGAAGGCCAGCGGGTTGACGCATGAGACGACAGTCTTCCCAGCCAGCGGGAGCGAGGCGACCAGCTCGTCGTGGCCGTCCCAGGGGACCGCCAGCACGACCACGTCGGCCTGCTCGCAGGCGTCGGCGTTCGAGGCGCCGGACACCGACCCCGCGCCGTCCACGCCGGCCAGCCGCTCCAGGATCTCGGTGGCGGCTGCGATCGCCTTCTCGGCAGCCCGTGAGCCCACGACCACGTCGTGACCGTGCCGGGCGAACCGGTATCCCAGCCCCTTGCCCTGCGGGCCGGTCCCGCCCATCACCGCAATCCGGTACGTCGTCACGCGGAGGATGATCGCACGGGCCCGTTCCGTGACCTCTCATGGGCGTACCAGTTGATACCTTCGACAGATCAGGGACATGGGCGACGGGGCGATGGCGAGAGAGCTACGCAGTGACATCCAAGGGCTGCGCGCCTTCGCAGTCCTGATTGTGGTCGCTGCGCACGCCGGCATCCCCTTCCTCCCCGGCGGTTTCGTCGGGGTCGACGTCTTCTACGTCATCTCCGGCTACCTGATCGCCGGCCTTCTCTACCGCGAGGTGATGCTCACCGGGAAGGTCTCGATCAGCGCGTTCTGGGCCCGCCGGGCCCGCCGCATCCTCCCGGCCGCCACCTTCGTCACGGTCGCCACGGTGGTCGCCTCCCTGGCGTGGATGAGTCTCCTCGATGCGCGGCAGGTCGTCATCGACGCGCTCTGGGCCTCGGCGTTCGCCGCCAACGTCCACTTCGCCCAGCAGGGCGTCTTCTACTTCGCCCAGGACACCGGCCCCTCACCGCTCCAGCACTACTGGTCCCTAGCCGTGGAGGAGCAGTTCTACGTCGTGTGGCCGCTGCTGCTGGTCGGCTGTCTCGCGGTGGCCCGGCTGCTCAGGCCCCAGCGGGGCCGGGTCCGGGTCGAGCGGCTGCCGCGCACGGCCGTCGTCACCATGCTCGTGGTGCTCAGCCTGGCCTCGCTGGCCTGGGCGGTGCACCAGACGGTCGTCTCGCCGACCACGGCGTACTTCTCCACGTTCACGCGGGCCTGGGAGCTCGGTGTCGGCGCGCTCGTGGCGCTGGTCCCGCCCACGGCGGTCCGCAGGCTCACCCGGCTGAGCGTGGAGGCCATGGCCCTGAGCGGAGCGGTGCTGCTGATCGCCGCGTGCGTGCTGATCACCCCCGAGACACCGTTCCCGGGGATCGCCGCGGTGCTCCCGGTGACCGGCACCGCGATGCTGCTCGTCGCCGGCTCAGCGGTCGCCACCTCGGGCAAGCAGACGACCGCCGCGACATTGCTCTCGATAGCGCCGATGCGGATGCTCGGCGACTGGTCCTACTCGCTCTACCTCTGGCACTGGCCGGTCCTGATCATCCCGCCGATCGCCCTCGGCCGGGCGATGACCGTCTTCGAGAAGGTCATCGCCGTGGTCGTGGTGATCACGCTGTCGGCGTACTCCTACCGGTTCATCGAGATGCCGTTCCGCGCCGGGCGTCCGGCACACCGGCTGAGGCGCACCCGGGCCCTGGTCCTCTACCCGGTCAGCGCCACCCTCGTGTTCGCGACGGCGGCCGGGGCATGGTGGTGGACCGGCATGCAAGCCGGCGAGCGCGGCGACAACCCGCCGATCACCGTCGCGGGGGCGCCCGTCGACGGGCTGCACGACAACACCGAGGCGCTGGTCCGCGCCTCGGTCACGGCGGCCCGTGACAAGCGCGCGGTGCCCAGCGACCTGACACCTGACCTGCTGAACCTGCGCAACTCGATCGCCGACGTCGGCGACTGCGACTACGAGGACAACGTCCGAAAGCTCTGCCCGCGCGGCACCGTGGACGGCGAGCGGACCCTCGTCGTGATCGGCGACTCCCACGCGCGGGCCTGGATCCCGGCCTTCAACCGGATCATCGAGGCCGGAGGGTGGCAGGCCTACTACCTGGTCAAGCCACAGTGCACGGCCGCGCACGTGACGATCGCCTCGCTCGACTCAGACGCGCCCTTCACCGACTGCTCCGACTTCCAGTACTGGGTGATCGACCAGGTCGCGGAGCTGCAGCCCGACCTCGTGGTGGTCGCGTCCTCCCCGCCGGTCAACGGGGTCTTCGACGGTGCGAAACGGGTCACCGACATCGACGGGATCATCCCGATCCTGCGCCACGGCTACGACAAGCTGTTCCTGGAGCTCAGCCTGCACGCCGAGCGGGTGGCCCTCGTCCGCGACGTACCGAAGTCGCCTGACGACCCGGCCACCTGCCTGTCGACCGGTGACCCGAACCTCGACGACTGCATGTTCGAGCCGGTCGAGCGCTCCACCGTGCTCGGCGACGTCGCCGTCGAGTCGGCCCGCGGCTCCGGCATCGAGATGGTCGACCCCACCCCGTGGCTCTGCTACCAGGGCGAGTGCCCGATCGTCATCGGCGGCACGCTCAGCTACCGCGACACCGACCACATCACCACCGAGTACGCCGCCAACCTGTGGGCCGAGCTCGGCACCGCGCTGGACATGCTGGACCCGCCGGCCACCACGGAGTGAGTGCGTTGTCGGGGCGGCCGCGCGCGGCCGCCCGGTTTAGGTCATACGGATGGAGCAGACGGGTCCACTATTCGTATGACCTAACCGAGCCACGGACCCTGGGCGGTGAGCCTGGGCCCATTCGGCGCGCGGCAATGGGCCTTAGCTCACCGCCGCCGGGGCCGGGCCGCGGTGGGCGGTGAGCCTGGGCCCGTTCAGGGCATCGAAATGGGCCCCAGCTCACCGCCGCCTGAGGCCGGGCGGCTGGCTAGTGCCCGCGCATCGGCTGCGCGCGGGCACACCACCCGCCTTGCCATTGTGACAGTGCCACTGTCACAGTTGGGGGGTGCAGCTCTCCTACCCCCTCATGTACGACGGCAACCCCCGCGCCACGGCCGACCAGGTCGTGGAGCTCGAGAAGGCCGGCCTGGACATGGTCTGGGTCGCCGAGGCCTACGGCTTCGACTCGCCCACGCTCATGGGATACCTGGCCGCCAAGACCGAGACGCTCCAGATCGGCGCGGGCATCCTCAACGTCTTCTCGCGCACCCCGGGCGCGCTGCTCCAGACCGCAGCCGGGCTCGACAACGTCTCGGCCGGCCGCGCCGTGCTGGGTCTGGGCGCCTCGGGTCCGCAGGTCATCGAGGGGTTCCACGGCATGCCGTACGACAAGCCGCTGGGCCGCACCCGTGAGGTGATCCGGCTCGTCCGCTCCGGGCTCAAGCGCGAGCCGCTGGAGTCGCACGGGATCTTCGACATCCCGCTGTCGGAGGGCAGGGGCCTGGGCCTCGGCAAGCCGCTAAAGATCCTCACGAGGCCCGAGCGCGACACCATCCCGATCTGGGTCGCCTCGCTCGGCGACAAGAACGTCCAGATGACCGCGGAGCTGGCCGACGGCTGGCTGCCGATCCTGTTCATCCCGGAGCGTGCCAATGACGTCTGGGGCGACGCGCTCGCGGCCGGCGCGGCGAAGCGGGACCCGGAGCTCGGCCCGCTGCAGATCAGCGCCGGCGGCATGGTCGCGATCGGCGACGACGTCAAGGGGCTGCTGGACTTCCTGCGCCCGATGTACGCGCTCTACGTCGGAGGCATGGGCGCCCGCGGCAAGAACTTCTACAACGAGCTGGCCCAGCACTACGGCTACGAGAAGGAGGCCAAGGAGATCCAGGACCTCTACCTCGACGGCAAGAAGAAGGAAGCCGAGGCGCTGGTCCCGATGGAGTGGATGGAGGCCAGCAACCTGGTCGGCCCCGCGTCGTACGTCCAGGAGCGGATCGCCGCGTTCAAGGAGGCCGGTGTCACCCACCTGTCGATAGTCCCGGCCAGCGACAACCCGGCCGCCACGGTCTCCCAGCTCAAGGACTGGGTGTCATGAAAATCGGGTCCCGCGGCCGCTTCGACAACCTCGACGAGATCCGGACCCTGGACCCCTACGACGACGCCGACCGCGACCGGATCGTCACCCTCACCGCCCGCCACGACTTCCCCTGGGACTTCGACCAGGGCGTGGCGATCGCCTTCCTCCGCGACTACGGCATCCCGTCGATCGCGCGGCTGCTCGACCGGACCGGCGAGTTCGAGGACCACGGCGTCAAGCGGTACGACGACACCCTGATCTTCCAAGAGGAGGCAGTGGTCGAGGGCGTCGACTCCGAGCAGTCCCGGGCCGCGCTGCGCCGGCTGAATCGGATCCACGGCCACTACGACATCCCCAACGACGAGTTCCAGTACGTGCTGGCCACCACGCTGGTCGGCCCGGTGCGCTGGATCGAGCGGTACGGCTGGCGGCGCTTCGACCCGGTCGAGCTGGTCGCGATCACCCGCTTCACCACCAGGTTCGGCGAGCTGATGGGGATCAAGGGACTGCCGGAGACCTACGACGGCTACCTCGAGCTGCTCACCTCCTACGAGCGGGACCGGTTCGAGCCCGACCCGGCCAACACGCGAGTCACCGAGGCCACGATCCGGATCGGGCGGGCGACCGCGCCGTGGTACCTCAAGCTCGGCTTCCGCAGGGTCACCATCGCGCTGATGGACGAGCCGCTGCGCCGGGCGCTCGGCATGGAGCGACAGCCGCGCTGGCTGGTCGCGGCGGTCGACCTCGGGCTGCGGCTGCGGGCGCGGGTGCTCCGGTTCGCGCCTCCGCGCGTTGCGCCGTACGAGCGCAAGCACCCGACGTACCCCAACGGCTACCAGCTCAGCCAGATCGGACCCGCGTCGATGCTCGACGAGCTCAACCGAACGACCAGCTCGAAGGAGCCCACCGTTGCCTGAGCGCCCGTCGATCTACGAACAGGAGCACGAGGACTTCCGCGCCACCGCACGTGCCTTCCTGGAGAGGGAGGTCGTCCCCCATCACGACCAATGGGAGAAGGACGGACAGGTCGACCGCGAGGTCTGGCGCAAGGCCGGGGAGACCGGGCTGCTCTGCTTCGACGTCGACGAGGCGTACGGCGGGGCCGGGGTGAAGGACTTCCGCTACAACGTCGTGTTCACCGAGGAGATCACGCGGGCCGGGGCCAGCGGGGTCGGCTTCCCGGTCCACAACGACGTGATCGTCCCCTACATCAGCCGCTTGGCGACCGAGGAGCAGAAGCAGCGCTGGCTGCCCGGCCTGGTCAGTGGCGACCTGATCTCGGCGATCGCGATGACCGAGCCCGGCGCCGGGTCGGACCTCCAGGGCATCCGGACCAGCGCGGTCGACAAGGGCGACCACTACGTCCTCAACGGCTCCAAGACGTTCATCAGCAACGGCATCCTGTCCGACCTGGTGATCGTGGTGGCGCGGACCGACCCGGACGCCGGCCACCAGGGCATCAGCCTGCTGGTCGTCGAGCGCGGGATGGACGGCTTCGAGCGCGGGCGCAACCTCGACAAGATCGGCCTCAAGGCCCAGGACACCGCCGAGCTGTTCTTCGACAACGTCCAGGTCCCCAAGGCGAACCGGCTCGGCGCCGAGGGCTCCGGCTTCGTCTCGCTGATGGAGAACCTGCCCCAGGAGCGGATCTCGATCGCCGCGATCGCGGTCGCGGCGAGCGAGCTGATCCTCGAGCTGTGCCTCGACTACGCCAAGAGTCGGCAGGCCTTCGGCAAACCGATCGGCAGCTTCCAGCACAACCGGTTCCTGCTCGCCGAGATGGCCACCGAGGTGCACATCGCGCGGGTCTTCCTGAACGACTGCGTGACCCGGCTCAACGCCGGCGACGTCGACACCTCACTGGCCTCGATGGCGAAGTGGTGGACCACCGAGCTCCAGGTCAAGATCGTCGACCGCGGCGTCCAGCTGTTCGGAGGCTACGGGTACATGACCGAGTACCCCATCGCGAAGGCGTTCGTGGACAGCCGGATCCAGACGATCTACGGCGGCACCACCGAGATCCAGAAGGAGATCATCGGACGGATGCTCGGGCTCTGAACCCCTCGGGAGCTGGGCGCGGTCCAACGCATGCGGCCAACGTGGCACTCGATTACGGACAGTGGTCCAGACCACTGGGCCAGATGTCACCTTCCGTTCTCGGTCGGTGTCGATGAGTTCGGCAAGGTTGACGGGTCGAACCCGCCACTATCTCGGGGAAAACCCCGATGCCGACTGTCCCCGCCTTCTGATGGAGTGACCCCATGCATCGCCAGATCGCCGGAAAGCTCACGTCCCGCGTCACGAAGTGGATCACGCTCGTCGCGTCCGTCCTCGTGCTGGGCGCGATGATGCCCCTCAGCGCCAAGCTCGTCGACGTCCAGAACAACGAGGCCTCCTCCTGGCTGCCCGGCTCGGCTGAGTCGACCAAGGTGGTCGAGGAGCTGTCCGGGACGCTCGACCCCAACGACATCCCGACCCTGGTCGTCTTCCATCGCACGTCCGGGCTCACCGAAGAAGACCTCGCGGCGATGGATGAGCAGGCACAGGAGATCGCGAAGATCGACGGTGTCGTGGCCGACAAGGGTGTGATCACCCCCAACGCCGCTGCCGCCCTCGAGGCCCAGGGCCAACAGGTGCCACAGCTGCTCTCCGACGACGGGCAGGTTGCCTACCTCGTCTTCACCTTCAACTTCGGGACCAACGGCTGGCTCGACATCCCCGAGGCCGCCGACGAAGTCCGCGACATCACCAAGATCGACGGCGTGACGGTGCACCTGGCCGGCTACGGCGGCCAGGCGGCCGATGCGTCGGAGGCGTTCGAGGGCATCGACACCAACCTGATCATGATCGCGCTGCTCGTGGTGATCGTGATCCTGCTCCTCACCTACCGGAGCCCGGTTCTGTGGCTCCTCCCGATCATGTCGGCGGTCTTCGCTTACATGATCGCCGGCGGCGTGGTCTACCTCCTGGCCAAATACGCCGATCTCACCGTCAACGGCCAGAGCCAGTCGATCCTGGGCATCCTCGTGATCGGTGCCGGCACCGACTACGCCCTCTTGCTCGTGGCCCGATATCGCGAGGAGCTGCGTCGCCACGAGGACCGGCACGAGGCGATGGCGTTCGCGCTGCACCGTGCCGCGCCGGCCATCCTGGCCAGCGCCGCCACCGTCGTCATCGGCATGCTCTGCCTGGTCTTCGCCGACCTCAACTCCACCGCTGGTCTGGGGCCGGTGCTCGCGGTCGGCGTCGGGGTGACGTTCCTCATCATGGTCACTCTGCTACCGGCCCTGCTCGTGATCTGCGGCCGCTGGGTCTTCTGGCCCAAGCGCCCCCACTTCGGTTCTGAGGAGCCCAACACCCGAGGGTTCTGGGCCAACGTGGGGCAGCGCATCAGCCCGCGGCCGCGCATGGTCTGGGTCGTCACCGCACTCGTCCTGGGGGCTGCCTGCCTCGGCCTGTTCAAGCTGGACCCGTCGGGCCTGTCCACGGAGGAGACCTACACCAAGAAGTTCGACTCGATCCAGGGCCAGGCCCTGCTCGTCGACCACGGACTGTCCGACACCTCCAACACCGTGCAGGTGGTGACCAACACCGACCGTCTGCCCGAGGTTCAGGAGGCAATGTCAGCCATCGCCGGTCTCGGTCCGCAGACGGCCGTCCAAGAGATCGGCAACGGGCGCTCCTTCTTCGAGGCGACTGTGGAGGCCGACATCTCCTCCAGCGACGCCTTCGCGATCGTCGAGGCGACCCGGGACGCGGTCCACGCCGTCGACGGAGCCGACGCGCTCGTGGGTGGTGGGTCCGCCTTCTATCTCGACACGAAGCTCGCGTCGGAGCGCGACAACAAGGTGATCATGCCGATCGTGCTGGTCGTGGTCCTCCTGATCCTCGTGATGCTTCTGCGGGCGGTGATCGCGCCACTGATCCTGATCGGCACCGTGATCCTGTCGTTCGGGGCGGCGTTGGGCATCTCGACCCTGCTGTTCACGGAGGTGTTCACGCGACTGCCACTCTTCGAGAGCAACAACGGCTTCGCGCACACCGACCCCGGGTTCCCGCTTTTCGCGTTCGTGTTCCTGGTCGCACTCGGCATCGACTACAACATCTTCCTGATGACGCGTGTTCGCGAGGAGACAGCCCAGCACGGCACGCGGAAGGGGTCGTTGATCGCACTGTCGTCGACGGGGGGCGTGATCACGTCCGCGGGCCTGGTGCTCGCGGCAACTTTCCTCGTGCTCGGGTCGCTGCCGCTCGTCTTCCTTGCCCAGCTGGGAGTCGCCGTGGCCTTGGGTGTCCTCCTCGACACGATGATCGTCAGGTCCGTTCTCGTGACGGCACTCAACCTCGACATCGGTGGCAGGATCTGGTGGCCGAGCAAGCTCGACAGCGAGCCGGGCAGGGTCGAGCCGGGTGCGCCGGAGGAGGAGCGCGAGAGCGTCCATTCCCTGTCCTGATCGGCGCGAAAACCCCGCTGCCGACCATCCCCACCTTCTGATGGAGTTGCCCCATGCATCGCCAGATCGCCGGAAAACTGACAGGGCCCCTCACCAAATGGGTCGTTCTCGTGGTTGTTCTGCTCCTGACCGGAGTGCTGGGCTTTCTCGGCGGCAAGCTCGCCGACGTCAAGAACAACGAGCAGTCCTCATGGGTGCCATCGTCGGCGGAGTCCACACGGGTGGCCGACGAGCTGTCGGAGGAGATCAACCCCAACGAGATCCCGACGCTGGTCGCCTACCACCGTCCGGGCGGCATCAGCGAGGCCGACCTGGCCGCCATCGACGAGCAGGCGACGGAGATCGCCCAGATCGACGGCATCACAGACGCAGGAGTGCTGACGCCCAACGGCGCGGCGGCGCTGCAGGCGCAGGGCCAAAACGTGCCGGCGCTGCTGTCCGAGGACGGTGAGGTCGCCTACGTCTACTTCACCTTCAACCTCGGCAAGGACGGCTGGAACAAGATCAAGGAGCCGGTCGACGAGATCAAAGAGATCACCGAAATGGACGGCGTGGACGTCTACGTCGGTGGCTTCGGCGGCCAGGCCTACGACTTCATCAGCGGGTTCGACGGCTCCCACCTCACGCTGCTGCTGATGACCTTCGGCGTGGTCATCCTCATCCTGCTGTTCACCTACCGCAGCCCGGTGCTGTGGATCCTCCCGATCCTCTGCGCCGGCGTCGCCAACACCATGGCCGGTGGCGTGGTCTACCTGTTTGCGAAGTACGCCGGCCTGGTCGTCAACGACCAGAGTCAATACATCCTGAGCATCCTGGTCATCGGTGCCGGCACCGACTACGCGCTGCTGCTGGTGGCTCGTTACCGAGAAGAGCTCCGTCGCCACGAAGACCGGCACGAGGCCATGGCGTTCGCGCTGCACCGGGCGGCGCCCGCCATCATCGCCAGCGCGGCGACCGTCGTGGTGGGCCTCATGTGCCTGTCCTTCGCAGACCTCAACTCGACCGCGAGCCTCGGACCGGTCCTGGCGGTCGGCGTGGCCGTGACCCTGCTGGTCATGGTGACCCTGTTGCCGGCACTCCTCGTGATCTTCGGGCGGTGGATCTTCTGGCCAGTGCGTCCCGGCTTCGGCACCGCCGAGCCCACCCACTCGGGCCTGTGGGCCCGCGTCGGCGAGCGGATCAGCGTGCGCCCACGCGTGGTGTGGGTCGGTACGGCGGTCGTGCTGCTCGTCGCGTGCCTGGGTCTGTTCAAGCTGGACGCGAGCGGTCTCTCCACCGAGGACTCGTTCACCGAGACGCTCGACTCGGTCACTGCGCAAAAGCTGCTGGCCGAGCACGACCTCGCCGACAGTTCCAACACGCTTCAGGTCGTGGCCAACGAGGACCAGCTGCCCGCCGCCCAGGAGGCCGTCGCCGACATCGAGGGCCTGGGTTCGCCCACCGACGCCACCCCGATCGGCGACGGTCGGAGCTATTTCGAGGTGCCGATCAAGTACGACCTGGCCTCCGAGGCAGCCTTCGACATCGTCGAGGAGGCCCGCGACAAGGTGCATGCCATCGACGGGGCGGATGCTCTGGTCGGAGGCGGGGCGGCGTTCTACCTGGACACCAAGATCGCCTCGACCCGCGACAACAAGGTCGTCATCCCGATGGTGCTGGTGGTCGTCCTCGTGATCCTGGTGCTGCTCCTTCGGGCGCTCACGGCTCCGCTGATCCTGATCGGCACCGTGATCCTGTCCTTCGGCGCCGCGCTCGGACTCTCGTCGCTCCTGTTCGAGTACGTCTTCGACTTCGCGGGCGCGGACGCCGGGTTCCCGTTGTTCGCCTTCGTGTTCCTGGTCGCACTGGGAGTCGACTACAACATCTTCCTGATGACCCGGGTCCGCGAGGAGACGGCCCAGCACGGCACGCGTCGGGGCTCGCTGATCGCCCTGTCCTCGACCGGCGGTGTGATCACCTCGGCCGGCCTCGTCCTCGCTGCGACGTTCCTCGTGCTGGCGACGCTTCCGTTCGTGTTCCTGGTCGAGCTCGGAGTCGCGGTGGCGCTGGGCGTCCTGCTCGACACGATGATCGTGCGGTCGGTCCTGGTCACGGCTCTCAACCTCGACCTCGGAAGCAAGATCTGGTGGCCGAGCAAGCTCGACCGCGGCGACGCGGCCGTCGACCCGGGTGCCAGCGAGCCGGAGCGCGAGGCGGTCTCGGTCTGACGTTGCCGCGTGGGCCGGGGACTGAGACCCGGGAATCGTCCCGGCCCACGCGCCGTTAGCCTGAACCGTGGTGTCAGACCTCCCTACGCCCCAGCAGGTGCGTCGTGCGCTGGCACGCGCGGAGCGCGGTGCGGCGCTCGATCTGGCTGAGGCGTCGGCCCTGCTGGCGGCCACGGGCGACGAGCTCGAGCGGCTCTGCGCGGCGGCGGCGAAGGTTCGTGACGCCGGCCTGGTCGCAGCCGGCCGTCCCGGGGTCGTCACCTACTCTCCCAAGGTCTTCATTCCGGTCACCCGGCTGTGCCGGGACCGCTGCCACTACTGCACGTTCGTGGAGACGCCCGGGCAGGCGGCGCGCGAGGGCCGGTCGCCGTACCTCTCGCCGGACGAGATCCTGGCGGTCGCGCGCCAGGGCGCCGAGCTCGGCTGCCTGGAGGCGTTGTTCACCCTCGGCGACCGGCCCGAGGATCGCTGGCCGGAGGCACGTGAGTGGCTCCACGAGCAGGGCTACGACTCCACGCTCGCCTACGTCCGCGCGATGGCGGTCCGGGTGCTCGAGGAGACCGGGCTGCTTCCCCATCTCAACCCCGGGGTGTTGAGCTGGGAGGAGCTGAACCGGCTCAAGCCGGTGGCCCCGTCGATGGGGATGATGCTCGAGACCACGTCGCGGCGGCTGTTCGAGACGAGGGGCGAGGCTCACTTCGGCTCGCCGGACAAGGACCCCGACATCCGGTTGCGGGTGCTGGAGGACGCCGGCCGGCTGTCGATCCCCTTCACCACCGGCCTGCTGGTCGGCATCGGCGAGACGCTCACCGAGCGCGCCGAGACGATCCTGGCGCTGCGCGCAACCTCCCGCGCGTACGGCGCGGTCCAGGAGGTGATCGTGCAGAACTTCCGGGCCAAGCCGGACACCGCGATGCGGCACGCCGACGACCTCGGGCTGGAGGAGTACTGCGCCGCGATAGCGGTGACCCGGTTGCTGCTCGGACCGAAGGCCCGCGTGCAGGCGCCGCCCAACCTCGTCGACCTGTCCGAGTGCCGGGCCCTCCTCGAGGCCGGCGTCGACGACTGGGGCGGTGTCTCCCCGCTCACCCCGGACCACGTCAACCCGGAGCGGCCCTGGCCGTCGCTGGAGCGGCTGCGGTCGGTCACCGGCGAGTGCGGCTTCGAGCTCGCGGCCCGGCTCACCGTGCATCCCGAGTACGTACGCCGCGGCGAGCCCTGGCTCGACCCGCGCGTCTCCGCGCACGTGGCCGCGCTCGCCACCGAGGACGGGCTTGCCCGCCCCGGCGTACGACCCGTGGGGCTGCCATGGCAGGAGCCGGATGGCGGCTTCGCCTCGGTGGGACGCACCGACCTGTTCGAGGCCGTCGACACCACCGGCCGCAGCGAGGATCGGCGATCGGACTTCTCCGACGTCTACGGCGACTGGGAGTCGGTCAAGGACGCCGCCGCCCTGACGGGCGGACCGGCAGTCCTGCATGCCGAGGGCAGGGAGGCGATCGAGGCGGCCATCGCCGACCCCGGCAACCTCTCCGACGAGCACGCGCTGACCCTGATGACGGCCGAGGGCGAGCTGCTCGAGCAGGTGGTCCGGCTGGCCGACGACCTGCGCAGGGAGACCGTCGGCGACGACGTCACCTACGTCGTCAACCGGAACATCAACTTCACCAACGTCTGCTACGTCGGGTGCCGGTTCTGCGCCTTCGCGCAGCGACGAACCGATGCGGACGCCTACTCGCTCTCCCTCGACGAGGTCGCCGACCGGGCCCACGAGGCGTGGCAGCTCGGCGCGACCGAGGTGTGCATGCAGGGCGGGATCGATCCCGAGCTACCGGCGACTGCGTACTTCGACCTCGCCACCGCGGTGAAGCAACGCGTTCCGGAGATGCACGTGCACGCGTTCAGCCCGATGGAGGTCGTCAACGGCACCGCCCGCACCGGCCTGTCGATCGAGGACTTCCTGATCAAGGCGCGCGAGGCGGGACTGGGCTCGATCCCAGGGACCGCCGCCGAGATCCTCGACGACGAGGTGCGGTGGGTGCTGACCAAGGGCAAGCTGCCGACCCGCACCTGGATCGAGGTGGTCACCACCGCGCACCGGGTGGGCATCCCCAGCACGTCGACGATGATGTACGGCCACGTCGACAACCCCCGACACTGGGTCTCCCACCTGCGGGTGCTGAGCCAGATCCAGGACGAGAACCTGGCCCAAGGACGGCAGGGTTTCACCGAGTTCGTTCCGCTGCCGTTCGTGCACACCAGCGCACCGATCTACCTCGCTGGCGTCGCCCGTCCCGGCCCGACGATGCGCGACAACCTCGCCGTGCACGCGCTGGCCCGCATCCTGCTGCACGGCCGGATCCCCAACATCCAAACCTCCTGGGTCAAGCTCGGCGTCGCAGGCACCCGCGCGATGCTCCGCGCCGGAGCCAACGACCTCGGCGGCACGCTGATGGAAGAGACCATCTCCCGGATGGCCGGATCCGAGCACGGCTCCGCCAAGACGCCTCTCGAGCTCGTCGAGATCGGCACCGGCATCGGCCGGCCCGTGGTCGAGCGGACCACGGTCTACGCCAAGCGCTGACCGCACGCGGTCACTCGGGGCCAGGCGGATCCCGGCGCGCCGGCCGCGGCGTCTCCGTTCGGTCACAAATTCGAAAACCTGCCGCTGCCCTCTGGACGTGACGCCCGCCACTCTATATGTTGTGGCGCGCAACAAACTGCGACGTCCGCCGAGGGGGCGGAGGCGCAAGCAACAGGAGGCGATTCGCGTGAGGCGAAAGACAAGCTTGATGATCGTCGGCGCGGTGGGGGTTGCGATGGCCCTCACGGCGTGCGGCGACGACTCCGGCGACGACGACTCGGGGTCGGACAACGGAGCCAGCAGCGGCAGCGGCAAGATCGGCGTCATCCTTCCCGACACCGAGTCCTCGGTCCGCTGGGAGGCCTCTGACCGCCCCGCGCTCGAGGCGGCCTTCGAGGAGGCCGGCGTCGAGTACTCCATCCAGAACGCCGAGGGCGACGCGGAGCGGATGACCCAGATCGCCGACACCATGATCGGTGAGGGCGTGACCGTCCTCGCGATCGTCAACCTCGACTCCGAGTCGGGCGCGGCGATCCAGGAGAAGGCCGCCTCACAGGGCGTGGCCACGATCGACTACGACCGCCTCACCCTCGGTGGCTCGGCGGAGTACTACGTCTCCTTCGACAACACGGTGGTCGGTGAGCTCCAGGGCCAGGGCCTCGCGGAGTGCCTCGGTGACAAGGCCGCCAACATCGTGTACCTCAACGGCTCGCCCACGGACAACAACGCGACGCTGTTCTCGGAAGGCGCGCACAGCGTCCTCGACCCGATCACCAACTACACGGTCGTCGGCGAGCAGGCCGTCCCCGAGTGGGACAACGAGGAAGCGGCCACGATCTTCCAGCAGCTCTACACCGCTGCCGGCGGCAAGGTCGACGGCGTGCTGGCGGCCAACGACGGACTCGGCGGCGCCGCGATCGGCATCCTCGAGGCCAACGGCCAGGCGGGCCAGGTCCCGGTCACCGGCCAGGACGCCACGGTCGAGGGTCTGCAGAACGTCCTCGCCGGCACCCAGTGCATGACGGTCTACAAGTCCGCCACGCTCGAGGCCGGCGCGCTCGCCGACGCGGCGATCGCCCTGGTCAACGGTGAGGACGCCGAGACCACCGGAACGACCGAGGACAGCGAGGGCGGCCGCGACGTGCCGTCGATCCTGCTGGAGCCGGTCTCGATCACCAAGGACACCGTCAAGGACGTCATCGACGACGGTGGCCAGTCCGCCGAGGACGTCTGCGCCGGTGAGTACGCCGACCTGTGCGCCGAGGGCGGCATCTCCTGACCGTAGGAGACTGATCGCAGATCGGAACGCGGGCGCCCGGGTCGGTTCACCCGGCCCGGGCGCCTTTCGTTCATCCGAACAACCAATCTCGGCCTAGGAGTCATGATGAGCCAGCCTCTGCTCGAGCTGCGCGGCGTCAACAAGAGCTTCGGTGTCGTCCACGTCCTCCATGACGTCGACTTCGCCGTCCACCCCGGTCAGGTCACGGCGCTCGTCGGTGACAACGGCGCCGGGAAGACCACGCTGGTCAAGATCATCGCCGGCATCTATGGCCGCGACACCGGCGAGTACTTCTTCGAGGGTGAGCCGGTCAACGTGCACGGACCACGTGACGTGGCGGCGCTCGGCGTCGAGGTCGTCTACCAGGACCTCGCGCTGTGCGACAACCTCGACATCGTCGAGAACATGTTCCTCGGCCGTGAGGAGCGCAAGGGCATCAGTCTCGACGAGGTCACCATGGAATCCCGTGCCCGGGAGACTCTCTCCTCCCTCTCGGTGCGCACCGTGCAGTCGGTGCGGCAGAGCGTCGCGAGCCTCTCGGGCGGTCAGCGCCAGACGGTCGCGATCGCCAAGGCCGTCCTCTGGAACTCCAAGATCGTGCTCCTCGACGAGCCGACCGCCGCCCTCGGCGTCGCCCAGACCCGCCAGGTCCTCGACCTGGTACGCCGCCTGGCCGACCGCGGACTGGGCGTCGTGCTCATCTCCCACAACATGACCGACGTGTTCGAGGTCGCCGACCGGATCACCGCGCTCTACCTGGGCCGCGTGGCCGCCGACGTCCCGGCCAAGCAGGTCACCCACAGCCAGGTGGTCGAGCTGATCACGGCCGGCCGCTCCGGCAACCTGGGCATCGCCGAGAACCCCGCGACCGCGGGCGTCTGAGGGGGAAGGACATGACCATCGACTCCGACAGCGCCACCGGCGCCACCGGCCCGGCCACGACCGAGACCGGCTTCGACCAGGACAACCGCCAGGCGGTGACCGTCGCCGACTCGGCGCGCGACTACGTCAACCGGCTCCGTGGCGGGGACATGGGCTCCCTGCCGGCGATCCTCGGCCTGATCGTGCTGTTCGTCGTCTTCTCCTCGCTCCACGACGGGTTCCTGACGACCTACAACATGGCCAACCTGGTCGTGCAGGCCGGCTTCATCTGCGTCCTCGCGATGGGTCTCGTCTTCGTGCTGCTGCTCGGCGAGATCGACCTGTCCGCGGGCGTCGCCGGCGGAGCCGCCGCGACGATCACGGCCCTGGCGATGATCGACCACGGCCAGTCCTGGTGGGTGGCGACCCTGGCCGGCATCGCACTGGGCGCGGTCATCGGCGCCATGATCGGCGGGCTCGTCTCGCTGCTGGGCATCCCGTCGTTCGTGGTGACCCTGGCCTTCTTCCTGGCGCTGCAAGCGGTGCCACTGAAGCTGATCGGCTCCGGCGGCTCGCTGCGCTACAACGACGAGGTCCTGCGTGGCCTGTCGATCAAGAACGTCCCGATCACGGCCGGCTGGGTCGCGGCCGCGCTGATCGTCGTCGGCTTCGCGGCGCTGTCGCTGTGGCGCTATCGCTCCCGGTCGTCGCGCGGCTTGGTGCACCAGCCCCTCGCACTGGTCCTGATCCAGATCGCGGTCCTGGCGGCCATCGTCCTCGGCCTCACCGCGCTGCTCAGCCAGAACCGCGCACCCAACCCGAACCTGTTCAACATCAGTGGCATCCCGTGGGTCGCCCCCGTCGTGATCGCGCTCCTGCTGTTCTGGACCTTCGTGCTCACCCGGACCCGGTTCGGCCGGCACCTGTACGCCGTCGGTGGCAACGCCGAGGCGGCCCGCCGCGCCGGCATCAACGTGCGACGCGTCAAGATCACCGCGTTCGTGATCTGCTCGTCGATGGCCGCGGTCAGCGGCCTGCTGGCGGCGTCCTACACCGGCAAGGTCTCCCCCGGCTCAGGTGGCGGCAACGTGCTGCTTTACGCCGTGGCCGCGGCGGTCATCGGCGGCACGAGCCTCTTCGGCGGGCGTGGCCGCGCGATCGACGCCGTGGTCGGAGGCATGGTCATCGCGACCATCCCGAACGGCCTCGGTCTGCTCAACCAGGCGAGCTACATCAACTTCCTGGTGACCGGTGGCGTCCTCCTCCTCGCCGCGAGCGTCGACGCGATCTCGCGTCGCCGCCGCTCCGCAGCCGGCGTCTAGGAGCACCGGGGCTCGATGACCACCAGCAGTCGAGCGGGCACGGGGACCAACCAGGAAGCCGTCCGCCGCCACAACCTGGGCACCTTGCTGCGCAACGTGCACCAGCGCGGCAACAGCTCGCGGGCCCAGCTCACCAAGGACATGGGCCTCAACCGCAGCACGATCGCGGGCCTGGTCGCCGAGCTCGGGTCGCTCGGCGCGGTGGCCAACGCGGCGGCGGTCGGCACCTCGCGGGGCGCCGGCCGGCCCTCCGTGGGCGTCCGGATCGCCCCGGACGGACCGTTCGTGGTCGCGGTCGACCTGGGAGTCAACCGGGTGGTCGTGGCCCGGGTCGGGCTCGGTGGCACGGTCCTGAAGCGGGCCGAGACGATCGTTGCGGGCAGCGAGCCGTGGCAGGTCGGCTCGACCGTGGCCGGCCTGGTCCGCCATGTGGTGGCCGAGGCGCCGTCCACCTCACCGCTGGTCGGCATCGGCATCAGCGTGCCGGGCCTGGTCCGGCGCTCTGACGGGCTGATCCGACTGGCCCCGAACCTGGAGTGGCACGATGTCTCCTTCGGCGACATCGTCCTGGCCGCCCTGGGGGTGGACGTCCCCGTGTCGCTCGCCAACGACGCCGACCTGGGTGCCCTGGCCGAGCACCAGCGCGGTGCCGGGGTGGGCGTCGGAGACCTCATCTACATCTCCGGCAACGTGGGTGTCGGTGCCGGCGTCATCTCCGGCGGTCGGCGGCTGGAGGGTGCCGGCGGGTACGCCGGCGAGGTCGGGCACCTGCGCTTCAACCCGGTAGGCAAGCCCTGCCACTGCGGCAACCTCGGCTGCTGGGAGACCGAGGTCGGCGCGCACGCGATCGCCGCGGCCATCCGGTGCCCGGAGGACCGCGTGCCCCAGCTCGACGAGGTCCTCGACGGCTACGAGAAGGCGCCGCGCGAGCTGCGCGGCATCGGAGAGGCCATCGGCCACGGGCTCGCGAGCATCGTCAACACGTTCAACCCCCAGGTCGTCGTGATGGGCGGCTACTTCACCGCCATGTACACCCTGGTGCGCGCCGAGATCGACGACGGTCTCGCGGCGCGGACGCTGCCGGCCCCGTTGGAGTCGGTCTCCCTGACCGTGCCGGCCCTGGGCCGGGACTCGGTGCTTCTCGGGGCGGCCGAGATGGCGTTCGAGCCGCTCTTCGTGGACCCGGTCACGGCGCTCGGCAGCGCCATTCAGGACGTGCGGGCCCGCCTGGCTGGCTGATCGGAGCCGGCGGAGGAACGACGCCGGGTCCGATCGATGGTGGTTGAGCAGCGCGCGCGGCTGAGCTTGCTCAGACGCGACCGCGCGTGTCGAAACCTCGCACAGTCAGGCTGGAACGCAACTACGCGGGCAGCTGGCGCGCTCCGGAGAAGACGTCGGAGAACACCCGTTCTGCCGCGCCCAGCGCGGCGGCCTCGATGCCGAGTGAGCCGACCCGCAGCTCGGGCCCGCGGAACGGGCCGACCAGGCGCTGCTCGAGGGTGTGCCGGGCCGGGGCCAGCACCAGCTCGCCCAACGGCACGAAGTATCCGCCCAGGACGACGACGGCCGGGTCGAGCACCTGGGCCAACACCGCCAGGCCGAGGCCAACGTCACTGCCGACCCGGGCGAGCCTTTCGCGGACGTGCTCGTCGGTCCGGGCGCGCACCGCCACCGCCTCCGCGGACGCGAGCGGCGTGCCGAGCTCGGGCATCCCCACCGCGCGCAGCATCGCGCGCAGCCCGATCGAGGCCTCCCAGCAGCCCGTGCGGCCGCAGCCGCACGGGACCGTCGGGTCGCCCACCGGCATGTGCCCGACCTCGCCGGCGAAGCCCCGGGCACCCCGGACCAGGGTGCCGGCCTCGACGATGCCGGCCCCGACCCCCACCGTGCCGGTCAGGTACAGCAGGGAGGTGGTGTCCGTCGCGGCCCCGTGGTGCGCCTCGGCGTACGCCGCGCAGTCGGCGTCGTTGCTGACGTGCACCGGACAGCCGCCCAGGGACCGCGCCACCTCCGTCGCGACCCGGTCGCCGCCGATCTCGACGTTGGGCGCCCACGCGACCGTGCGGTCGTCGCCCCGGACCACGCCCGGGACCGCGACCACGGCACCCACCAGCTCACGGTGCGCGTCCTCGGCGATCAGCCGCGCGGTGGCCGTCGCCAGTCTCGTCAGCGCGCGGAGCTGCCCCTGGCCATCGACGGGCCTGGTCTCGTGCCGGACGACCGAGCCCGCGAGGTCGAGGACCACCGTGGCCACGTAGTCGACGTTGAGCTCCAGGCCGAGAGCGACATACCGGTCACCGACGAGCGCGACGGGGCGGGCCGGGCGACCTCGGGCGCCACCCCGGCTCGGCTCCTCCACCAGCGCACCACCGGCCTCGAGCGATGCC
Organism: uncultured Actinomycetota bacterium; assembly: GCA_963765915.1. GTDB lineage: Bacteria > Actinomycetota > Actinomycetes > Propionibacteriales > Nocardioidaceae > Nocardioides. The sequence goes on from CAVXYB010000011.1 coordinate 300,441, forward strand.
ACGATCGTGCCGACGGTCGCCTTGGCCAGGCCGGTGCGGTTTGCGAGCTCGGCGCGCGAGGCCGCGCCGCCGGTGCGCAGCGCGCGCAGCACCGTGGCGGTGTTGCGGCGTCTCACCCACTCGGTGCCGGCGCCGCCGCCCTCGCCGTCCACGACCCGTCCTTCAGCGGACGCCGTAGAGGTGCTCGAGGGCCAGCTGGTCGAGGTGCTCGGCCCCCAGGCCGCGAGCGGCGAGCGCGTCGACGTCGGGCAGCGGCCAGGCAGCGAGGTCCTGCCAGGTCTCGCCCTCACCGAGCGTCGGCACGGCCAGCTCGGGCACCCGCGCCGCCTCCAGAGCGGCCTGCACCTCCGGGTCGGCGCGGAACGCCTGCACCTTCTCCCGCAGCACCAGGTAGTTGGTCATGCAGGCCTTCGCCGAGGCCCAGACGCCGTCCTCGTCCTCGGTCCGCGCCGGCTTGAAGTCGAAGTGGACGGGTCCGTCGTACCCGCCTGCGAGGAGGGTGTCGACCACCCAGAAGGCACCCTGCACGTTGCCGGCGCCGAAGCGCAGGTCCTGGTCGAACCGGGGACCGTGCTGGCCGTTGAGGTCGATGTGGAAGAGCTTGCCCTGCCACAGCGCCTGGGCGTAGCCGGCGGCCGCGTTGAGCCCCGCCATCTCCTCGTGACCGATCTCGGGGTTCACGCCGACCGACTCGGGACGCTCGAGGGTCTCGATGAACGCGAGCGCGTGGCCGATGGTCGGCAGCAGGATGTCCCCGCGAGGCTCGTTGGGCTTGGGCTCGATCGCGAACCGGAGGTCGTAGCCCTGGTCCGCGACGTACTGCCCGAGCACGTCGAAGGCCTCCTGGTAGCGGTCCAGCGCAACCGCGACGTCCTTGGCGGCACCGGTCTCGGAGCCCTCGCGACCACCCCAGCAGACGTAGATCTTCGCCCCGAGCTCGGCGGCCAGGTCGAGGTTGCGCATCACCTTGCGGACCGCGAACCGGCGGACGTCACGCACGTTGGACGTGAAGGCGCCGTCCCGGAAGACCGGGTGCGTGAACAGGTTCGTGGTCGCGGTCGTCACCACCAGCCCGGTGTCGGCCAGGCCCTTGCGGAAGCGCTCGATGATCGCGTCCCGGGTGGCGTCGTCGCTCCCGAAGGGGATGAGGTCGTCGTCGTGGAAGTTGACACCGTAGGCGCCGAGCGCGGCGAGCCTCTCCAGGGCGTGGACCGGGTCCATCGCGGAACGGGTCGCGTCGCCGAACGGGTCGCGGCCCTGCCAGCCGACGGTCCACAGCCCGAAGGAGAACTTGTCCTCGGGGGTGGGTGCGGGGATCTCGATGCTCATCGGTGGTGCCTCCAGTAGGGGTGGTGGGTCAGGTCCAGGACTCGGTGCGGATCCGCAGCTCGGCGTAGCGCTCCCGCACCTCGGGCTGGGCGTCGGCCTCGAGCAGCTCGGCGCCGGGGGCGGGCCAGGACGGCGGCTCGGAGGTTCCGGCGAGCGCCCACGCCGCCTGGCGCGCGGCGCCGAGAGCGACGTACTCCCCCGGCGGCGGCACGACGACAGGGCGGCCCAGGATCGCCGGCGCCAACGCGCGCACGGCGGCGCTGCGAGCGGCGCCGCCCACGAGCAGCAGTCGGCCACCCTCCTCGGCGACATGCGCCGAGAGCAGGTCGACCGCGTCGGCGAGCGAGCAGAGCAGGGACTCGTACGCCGCACGCGCGAGGTCGGAGCGAGTAGTGGTCGGCCGCAGCCCGGTCCACGTGCCGGTCGCCTGCGGCCGGTTCGGTGTCCGCTCCCCGCCGTAGTAGGGCAGGATCGTCAGGCCGTGGGCGCCAGGTGGTGCGCTGAGTGCGAGGGCGGCGAGCTGGTCGTGGTCGACGCCCAGCAGCTCGGCCTGGAGGTCGAGGATGCGGGCGGCGTTCATGGTGGTGACCATCGGGAGGTAGCCACCAGTGGCGTCGCCGAAGCAGGTGACCGTCCCGGTGCCGTCGACGACGGCTGTCCGAGTCACGGTCGAGGCGACGCCGGAGGTGCCGATCGAGACCAGCACGTCACCGGGCGCGAGGTCCATGCCGAGGGCGGCTGCCATGTTGTCGCCAGTGCCGGCGCCGAGCACCTGACCCCCGCGGGTCCGCCCGGCGACCGCGCCGGGCGCGACGACCTCCGGAAGCGCTGCGGCCCGACCGAGTGCCAGCTCGACCAGGTCGGGGCGCCAGCGCTCCTCTCGCGCCGAGTAGTAGCCGGTGCCGCTGGCGTCGCCCCGGTCGGTGAACGGCGCGGTGCCGGGCTCGGCTAGGTGGGCGGAGACGTAGTCGTGCGGCAGGAGCACCCGCTCGACCCGGAGGGCGTGCTCGGGCTCGTGGTCGCGCAGCCAGCGCAGCTTGGTCACGGTGAACGACGCGACGAGCACACTGCCCACCGCCTCGGCACAGGCCTGCCGCCCGCCGTGCTCGGCGATCAGGTCCTCGACCGCGCCTGCAGAACGGGTGTCGTTCCAGAGGAGGGCCGGCCGCACGGGGTCGCCGTCGCCGTCCAGGGCGACCATGCCGTGCTGCTGTCCGCCCACGGCCACCGCGTCGGCGCGGTCGAGCAGCGGCGCCGTGACCGCATCACTCGCGGCCAGCCAGGCGCGGGGGTCGACCTCGGTGCCCGGTGGGTGCGGAGCGGTGGCCTGGTCGACGACCACGCCGTCGTCGGCGTCCACGAGGACGGCCTTCGAAGACTGCGTCGACGAGTCGATCCCCAGCACCAATGACACGCATCATATTTAGTATGAGACTTGAACTAAAGTCAAGTGGTGGCATGCCACTGCGAGGTCCGGGGTACCCCTCGGCGGTGACGGAACACCAAGACTTCGATGGCGACAAGGAGTCGTACGGCGACTACAGCGTCGACGACGAGGACCAGCCCTCCAACGTCGACGGGCTGCCCGACCCCGACGTGGCCGACGAGCTCGACCGCGGCTACTCGCCGCCCGAGAACTGGTCGGCCGGCCAGCGGTACGGCAACACGCCGTACGAGGAGGCCACCGGCGAGTCGCTCGACCAGCGCATCGCGCAGGAGGACCCCGAGGCCGACCCGTACGCCGAGGCCGACCTGGAGGACGACGCCGAGGGGTCAGAGGACCTCGTTGACGGCGAGGTGGGTGACCAGCGCGCAGGACGACTCGTCGATCCCGACCAGGGACTGGGCGAGGACTCCGAGAAGGACCTGGTCGGCGAGGACGTCGGCATCGACGGCGCCGCCGCCTCCGCCGAGGAGGCAGCCGTGCACGTGGTCCCCGAACCCGGGGACCGCTGAGGGAGGGACGACCCGCCACCTGGCGGGCCGGAGAAAGGACGTATCGATGTTTCTGTTGTGGATTCTCGCCGTGGTCATCGGCATTGCCGGGATCGTGGCCCTGTTCCGGGGTCAGATCCTGTGGGGGGTCATCCTGATCATCCTGGCCTTCGTGGTCGGGCCGGGTGGCTACAGCATCTTCGACAAGTAGCCGGCGCTCAGCCGGCTCACGGGAACGCCACGCTGCCGAACGGCACGTCCTGGGCGGTCCGGAAGTTGCAGTAGTTGACGTGGTCGAGCTGATCGCGGCCGCCGACGAAGATGATCAGGTCGCCGGGGTCGCCGTACTGCTCGGTGTTGTCGGCGCAGTAGACCTCGTCGCGGATCCCGTCGTTGAGGACGTAGATGGTGTCCGCGCCGGGCTCGCCGTAGACGTCCTCAGCGCCGACGCCGACGTAGACGGTGTCGTCGCCCTCGTCGGCGGACAGGTGGTCGTCGCCCGGACCGTCGTAGAGGACGTCGCTGCCCGCGCCGCCGTCGAGGTCGTCGTTGCCCGGGCCGCCGTAGTCGATGTCGTTGCCGTCGCCACCCTGGACGTAGTCGTCACCTAGCTCGCCGTACAGCGTGTCGTTGCCGCCGGTGCCGCGGATCTGGTCGTTGCCGTCGCCGCCCCAGCCGAGGTCGTCGTCGTCGTTGAGGCTGACGTCGTCGTCGCCGGCCCCGCCGTAGACCTGGTCGCGACCGGTGCCGGTCCCGATCGTGTCGTTTCCGTCGCCGCCGTAGGCGATGTCGTCGCCGGCGTTGAGGATGATCTGGTCGTTGCCGATGCCGCCGTCGGCCAGGTCGTTGCCGCCGCCGCCGCCTATCGCGTCGTCGCCGTCCTCGCCGTAGGCCTTGTCGTTCCCGGGGCCCATGACGAGGTTGTCCTTGTCGGGTCCGCCGTAGGCCTTGTCGTTGCCGGCCATCGCCTTGAACGTGTCGTTGCCGCCCTCGCCCTTGAACTTGTCGTTCTTGGGGGTGCCCTTGATCTTGTCGGCCTTGTTGGTGCCGTGGAAGGTCTTCGCATCGGCGGCGAGCGGCGGGACGAGCGCGAGCGCCAGGAGAGACGCCGGGACCACGAGTGAGCGGCGGAAACGAGTCACGCTGTGACGCTAACCCGGCTCTCGCCCTGAGCGGCGCCGAACCGGTGGATTCTCGCGGAAATCACCCGTCCGGTCACAGGGGGGCCACCCTGGCCAGCGCCAGGGCGATCCGAACCGACAGCGGCAGGTGTCTCTGGGTGGTCGCGGGAGGGCAGAACGCGATCGTGTCGGCGGTGTCGAGGCCACCGACCAGCACCAGCCTGTCGCCCGGATCGCCCTCGCGGTTGCCCTTCGAGCAGAAGATCTTGTCGGCGACGCCGTCGTTGACGACGAACAGCGTGTCGGCGCCCTCCTCGCCGAAGGCGTTGTCGGCGCCGGCGCCGACATTCAGGACGTCATCGCCAGGCCCTCCGGCGAGCTTGTCGTTGCCTGCGCCGTCGTCGAGCGTGTCCACACCGTCACCGGCATCGACCTGGTCGTCGCCGTCGCCACCCTTGACGGTGTCGTTGCCGGCGCCGCCCTGCGGGGTGTCGTTGCCACCGCCGGCGTCGAGCGTGTCGTTGCCGGCCTGGCCGGTGAGCCTGTCGTTCCCCTCCCCGCCGAGGAGGACGTCGTCGCCCGCGGCGCCCTGGACGCTGTCGGCACCCTCGCCGCCGTCGCCGAAGTCGTTGCCGCCGCCGCCGCTGATCGAGTCGTTGCCGGCCTCGCCGTACGCCTTGTCGTTGCCCGCGGACATGGTCAGCGAGTCGTCGCCGTCGCCGCCGAACGCCTTGTCGTTGCCGCCGCCCCCGATGACCTTGTCGTTGCCACCCTTGGCCTTGAACTTGTCGTTGGCCCCGGTGCCCTTGAGCGTGTCGGCCCGGTTGGTGCCGGTGTACTTCTTGGCCTCCGCCGCCACGTGCGGCGCGAGCACCAGCGCGAGCACCGCGGCAGGTACGACGAGTGCTTTCCTGCCCAGACGCTGGTGCATGGTGTCCTCGATCCCTCGACCCTGACTGACCCGGCGACCCTAACGCAGGCCGGTCCCGGCACAAGGCCTCGCGTGTAACGGAACGGCGGGCGGTGTCGGTTCATCAGGTCGAGGGGCGAACACCGCCCTCTCCGGACCAAGAGGAGCGGCATGGACGAGCACAGCAGGCGCCCGGCGCGCGTGATCGCGATCCTGGCCTCGATGGCCAGCCTGGCCGGGTTCGTGGCCGTTGCGGCAGACGCAGCGCCCGCAACCCGCGACCCGTCGCGACTCGCCGAGAGCTCGATCTCGATCCGGGTGGCCCACCGGCACATCGAACCCGGCGAGAGCAACCGGATCCGTGGCAACCTGAACATCCGAGGCGCCGACGATGCCGGCCGCACGGTGCTGCTCGAGGCCAAGCCCGAGGGCAGTACGGCGTTCACACCGTTGGGGAGCGTCACGAGCGGCCCGCTGGGCGGCCTGCGGATGGAGGTCAAGCCCTCGGTCACCACCCGCTACCGCTGGCGCTTCGAGGGTGCGGTGGATGTCCGCCCGAGTCGCAGCGGCATCGCCACCGTCCGCGTCAGCACCGACGGCCATCCCGGCCACCGGGTGCGGACGACCTTGTCGATCCGTGCGGTCCACCGCGTCGTCGAGGCCGACGGCACCGACACCGTGCGCGGCCGGCTGCGCACCCATCGCCTCGGGGTCCCGCACCGTCAGGTACTGCTGCTCGCCCGTTCCGAGGACCAGCCGCAGTGGCAGGCCGTCAACAGGGAGCGGACCGACCGCTCCGGCCTGGTGGCCTTCGACGTCAGCCCCGTCATGGTGACCCGCTACCGGCTGGTGTTCGTGGGCTCCAGGCTGCTCGCGCCCTCGCGCAGCGGCGTCGTACGTGTCGGCGTCCGGCCGGTCGTGACGATCGTCGCGGATCCGACGCGCATCAACCCCGGTGAGTCCACGGCAGTCACCGGCACGGTGACTTTCGAGGGTCAGCCCCTGGCCGGTGCCACCGTCGACCTGGGCGCCAGGACCAAGCACTCTGGTGGCTTCGTCGTCGTCGGCACCGGGACCACCGGCCCGGACGGCATCGTGACCATCTCCGACGCGCCGAGCGAGAACACGGCGTACCGGATGCTCGTCCGGCACGCGACGCACCAGCCGCGGGCCGTCAGCGAGCCGGTGCGGGTGCACGTCCGCAAGCCCAGCGCGCTCGCCATCGTCGGGCGCCACACCGATGCCGGATTCGCCATCACGGGAGTCCTGCTCGGACGCGGTCGGGGCATCCCGGCGGCCACGGTGGACCTGCTGGCCCAGGCGCCCGGAAGCACGGCCTGGACCGTCGTGGACTCCAAGCGCACCAAGCGGCACGGTCGGGTCCGGTTCCTGCAGCCCCCGGCCGACGGCACCAGCTACCAGCTCTCGTTCGCGGGCAACTGGTGGTTCGCGCCGAGCCTCAGTGGAATCGTGGTCGACTGAACTCCGGCCCACGGACTCGAAGGGGACGGCGCTGCACGCCACCGGCGACGACACCGCTGACGCACCCGAGCCCCCTCGCGCCCGGGTCCGTCAGCGCGCGCCACTGCCGACGACCAGTCCGGGCCAGCTCACGGCAGCGGTCCGCGCGGCGTGCAACGGTGACGAGGCCGCCTTCGTCATGCTCTGGCGCACCCTGCACCCCGCTCTGCTTCGTTATCTCCGGGTCCGCGGCGAGGACCTGGCCGAGGACATTGCCGCCGAGACCTGGATCCACGTCGTGAGGGGGTTGGCGACCTTCGAGGGGAACGACGCCGAGTTCCGCGCCTGGCTGTTCACGATCGCCCGACACCGCGCCATCGACCAGTCCCGCACCAACGCCCGGCGCCCCGCGACCATCCCGGTCGCCGACCCGGCCCGGATGGAGGCTCACCCGATGGTCCGGAGTGCAGAGGACGACGCGGTCGCGAACGACGACACGGCCCGCGCTCTCGGGCTGGTGGCCACCCTCCCGCCCGACCAGGCGGAGGCGGTGATGCTGCGGGTCGTGGCCGGCCTCGACGTCGCCGACGTGGCGCGGCTCCTGGACAAGAAGCCCGGCACCGTCCGGGTCATGGTGCACCGGGCGCTACGAGCGCTGGCGCGCGACACGCAGCCCCCATCGGCACGAGAGGTGGTGTGACATGACCGGCAACGAGTATGACGACGACCCGCTCGTGCGCGCCCTGCGCGCCCCCGGCTCTGCGGGTGAGTTGGGCGAGGAGGAGCGCTACGTCGCCATGTTCCGGGAGGCGCGGGACGCCGCAGGCCCGGCCCCGTCCGTGCTGCCGGGCCGCCGCGGTCCGCGCCGGGTCGTCGGGCGGTTCGGAGCCGGCCCCGCCCTCGCCGTCGCCCTCGCGGTCGGCGGCGGCGGCGTGGCGGCGGCGTACACCGGCAACCTGCCCGAACCGATCCAGAGGTTCGCGCACCGGGCACTCGGCCCGGTCGCCCCGCCCGCGCCCGACGAGCGCCCGCAACGGGCCAAGGACCGCGTGACCGCGGCCCCCACTCCCTCGGCATCCGCGACGCCGACACCGACTCCGACGCCCAGCGAGACGCAGACGCCGTCGTCGAAGCCGTCGCCCTCGGCCAAGCCGTCACCGACGCCGACTCCATCGGCCACCCCAACACCGACGCCTACCCCGACCCCAACACCGACCCCGACGCCCACCCCGACGCCCACCCCCACCCCGACGCCAACCCCCACGCCCACCTCGACGCCGACCGTGGTCCCACCGCCCGCTGTTGCGGCGGTCAGCATCGCCGGCTCGACGCACAGGGTGGAGCCCGGCGAGTCGACCTCGTTCTCAGGCACCGTCACATCCGAGGACGGCAACCCGGTGCGCAAGAAGCGGGTGACGCTTCAGGCCCGGTACGGCGGCGCCTGGGAACCCGTAGCCTCCGGCCGCACCAGCGCGTCGGGCCAGGTGACACTGGTGCTGCCGCCCATCTCGGCGAGCACCGCCGTCCGCCTCCGCTCCGACGGCGTGCACAGCGCCCGGTGGCGGGTGACCCTCCACCCCCAGGTCTCCGTCGACTCGGCGCCCGGCGAGACGGCCGGCACCGTGGTGATCACGGCCACCGCCATCGGCGCCCAACCCGGAGACCGCGTCCTGCTGGTGACCAAGGCCGGCCAGGTGGCCACCGGCACGCTCGACTCCAGCGGCTCAGTCTCCTTCGCGGTCACCCCGACCCAGAGAAGGAGTCGCTACACCGTCCTGCTTCCGGCAACGTCCGCGCACGGTGCGGACCACGCCAGCATCACGGTGATCGTGAAGCAGCCGGGTGGGGCCACGCCGGGCCCGTCCGGTGGTGGGAACGGTCAGGGCGCCGCCGCGGTGCGGCTCACTCCCACTCGATGGTGCCCGGCGGCTTGCTGGTCACGTCGAGCGTGACCCGGTTGATCTCGGTGACCTCGTTGGTGATCCGGGTCGAGATCCGCTCGAGGACGTCGTAGGGCAGCCGGGCCCAGTCGGCGGTCATGGCGTCCTCGGAGGTGACCGGGCGGATCACGACCGGGTGGCCGTAGGTGCGGCCGTCGCCCTGGACGCCGACCGAGCGGACGTCGGCGAGGAGGACCACCGGCATCTGCCAGATGTCGCGGTCGAGGCCGGCGCGGGTCAGCTCCTCGCGGGCGATTGCGTCGGCCTGGCGGAGGATGTCGAGCCGCTCCCGGGTGACCTCGCCGATGATCCGGATGCCGAGGCCGGGGCCGGGGAAGGGCTGGCGCCAGACCATGGTGGACGGGAGCCCGAGCTGCTCGCCGACGAGTCGGACCTCGTCCTTGAACAGCGTCCGCAGCGGCTCGACCAGCTCGAAGGCGAGGTCGTCGGGCAGGCCGCCGACGTTGTGGTGGGACTTGATGTTCGAGGTGCCGGCGCCACCGCCGGACTCGACGACGTCGGGGTAGAGGGTGCCCTGGACGAGGTACGCCGTGTCGCCCTCCTGGGCTACCTCGGCGAAGACGCGCACCTCCGCGGCCTCGAAGACCCGGATGAACTCTCGACCGATGATCTTGCGCTTCTCCTCGGGGTCGTGGACCCCCTCGAGCGCGCCGAGGAACTGGTCGCTCGCGTCGACCACGTCGAGGGTGTCGAAGACCGCCTCGAAGTCGGCCCGCACCTGCTCGGTCTCACCGAGCCGCATCATCCCGTGGTCGACGTACACGCAGGTCAGCCGGTCACCGATCGCGCGCTGCACGATCGCGGCCGCGACCGCGGAGTCGACGCCGCCGGACAGCGCACAGATGGCCCGGCCGTCACCGATCTGGGCCCGGATCGACTCGACCTGCTCCTCGACGATGTTGAGCATCGTCCAGGTCTGCCGGCAGCCGGCGATGTCGTGCAGGAAGTGCTCGAGCACCTTCTGGCCGTGCTCGGTGTGCAGCACCTCCGGGTGCCACTGCACTCCGGCCAGCCCGCGCCCGACGTCCTCGAACGCCGCCACCGGAGTGCCGGCCGTAGACGCCAGGACCGTGAACCCCGCCGGCGCTGCCGCCACCGAGTCACCGTGCGACATCCAGACCGTGTGCTCGACCGGTACGTCGGCCAGCAGGGTGCCGGGCGTCCCGACCGTGACCGGGGTGCGCCCGTACTCCCGCACCCCGGTGTGCGCTACCTCGCCGCCGAGCCCCTGCGCCATCAGCTGGAACCCGTAGCACATCCCGAACACCGGCACCCCGGCCGTGAACAGGCCCGGATCGATCGACGGCGCCCCCTCGGCGTACACCGACGACGGCCCACCCGACAGCACGATCGCCTTGGGCTTGCGCGCCAGCATCTCCGCCACCGGCACGTGGTGCGGCACGATCTCGGAGTAGACCCGAGCCTCCCGCACCCGGCGGGCGATCAGCTGCGCATATTGGGCCCCGAAGTCGACGACGAGAACCAGGTCGTGCTCGCCGGCCGTCATGCACAAACCCTACCGGCGCTGGGACTTCGGTCCTCGGGCGGCGCGGTGGTGTCGCCGTCTTCCCGAAGCTGCGATGCCGGGACGGGATGGCTGTGCGGCTGCCTGCGAGTGCGGCGTTACGTCATACGGACAGAGCACCCGCCTGCTCCATCCGTATGACGTCCCGCGGCCTACCCGGACCTCCGGGCCCGGCCCGGCGGGCCGGATCCAGACCCAGCCACGCAGGAAACACCAACAAAATGCACCAGGGCCCGGCCGGGGAGGGAGGGTGGCCGGGCCCTGATCGTCCACGCACTTGTTGGACAGCGCCTGGACTCGGAGCCCGGTCAGAGGGAGGGAGCATGAAGACCGGGTCCGATCCTCCAACGACGGCTCGGCGGGCGGGTTACGCCTGTAGAAGGGGCAATTCTGAGCGGGCTTCTTGCGGTCTGGACCAGGCATACCCGTCCCGGTACGTGACCTGCGCAGACGCAGTTTCTCAGCTGACCCCGACGATCGGCAGCCGCAGCGCCCCGGGCGCGGAGTCCGGGACGACGGGTGCTCGCGGGGCGACCGGCTGGACGCGGACGTACTGCTCCCCCAGCGCCGGCCGCGGATCCTCCTCGCCCTTGTTGGGCCATAGCGCCATCGCGCGCTCGGCCTGGGCGGTGATCGTGAGCGAGGGGTTGACGCCGAGGTTCGCGGTGACCGCGGCACCGTCGGCCACGTGCAGGCCGGGGTGCCCGAAGACCCGCTGGTAGCCATCGATCACCCCGGTCTCGGGCGAGTCGCCGATCGCGCAGCCGCCGATGAAGTGCGCGGTGAGCGGCATGCCGAACGGCTCGCCGATGTTGCCGCCCGCGGTGCCGTCGACCTTCGCGGCCATCCGGCGTACGGCGTCGTTGGCGACCGGGATCCACGTCGGGTTCGGGGCACCGTGGCCCTGGCGAGAGGTCATCCGCCACACCCGGGTCAGCTTTCCGCGCTTGCCGTAGGTCGTGATCGAGTTGTCCAGGCTCTGCATGACCAGCGCGATCACCGTGCGCTCGGACCAGTGCTTGAAGTCGTAGAGGTCCTTGATGTTGGCGCGCTGGTTCCACATCTCCTTGAGCCACACCCGCCAGCGCGGCCCGTCGCCGTCGCCGTCCGTCAGCACGGTCTGCAGCATCGCCATCGTGTTGAAGCCCTTGCCGTACCGGACCGGTTCGATGTGGGTGTCCGCGTCGGGGTGGAAGCTCGAGGTGATCGCCACGCCGTAGGTGTAGTCCGTGGTGTCGGACGGCGGCGCGATGGCCCCGAGGATCGACTCGGAGTTGGTCCGGGACAGGTAGCCGAGCCGTTCGGACAGCCGGGGCAGGTGGCCTTCGTCCTTCATCCGGTGCAGCAGCTTCTGGGTGCCGAGCGAGGCGGCGGCCATGACCACGTGCTCGGCGGTGAGCACCTTCTGACCACGCCTGGTCTTGGTCTTGGTGAACTTCACGCGCACGTCGTAGCCACCGCCCTCGCGCGGGGAGATCCGGGTGACCGTGGTCAGCGGGAGCACCGTGGCGCCGTTCTGCTCGGCGAGGTAGAGGTAGTTCTTGACCAGCGTGTTCTTGGCGTTGTGCCGACAGCCGCTCATGCACTCACCGCAGTTGAGGCAGGTGTTGCGCGCCGGTCCGGCGCCGCCGAAGTAGGGGTCCTCGACCCGGTCCCCGGCCGGCTGCCCGGGTCCGCCGAAGAAGACGCCGACCGGCGTCGGGTGGAACGTGTCGGCCACGCCCATGTCGATGGCGACCTTCTCCATCACGTCGTCCGAGGGCGTGCGGACCGGGTTTTCGACGACACCGAGCATCCGCTTGGCCTGGTCGTAGAACGGCGCGAGCTCGTCCTTCCAGTCGGTGATGTGCGCCCACTGGGGGTCGTTGTAGAACGCCGGCAGCGGTTCGTAGAGCGTGTTCGCGTAGACGAGGGAGCCGCCGCCGACGCCGGCCCCGGCGACGATCATGGTGTCGCGGACCGCGTCGATGCGCTGGATGCCGTACATGCCCAGCGGCGGCGCCCAGAGGTACCGCTTCAGGTCGAAGGTGCCCGAGGCGAAGTCCGAGTCCTCGAACCGCGCGCCGGCCTCAACTACGCCGACCCGGTAGCCCTTCTCGGTCAGCCGGAGCGCGGTGACGGAGCCGCCGAAGCCGGAGCCGACGACGAGGACGTCGAAGTCGAGTTGCTCACTCACGCGGAGGCACCTGCTTTCGTCGCGCGAGCGGGGTCCCCGCGGCGTTTTCCGGCGGAGGAGCGAAGCGGGGGAGCCGGAGAACGTCGTGGGGTGCTCATGCCCGTCCCAGCTTCTTCATCAACCGCAGGTTCGCGGTCATCAGCTTGGCGTAGGCCCGATCGGACATCCCGAGCATCGGCGCGAACCGGATCAGCCGCTGGGTCGCCACCGACTGCGGCTCGGTGTAGCGGTGGATCCCCTCACTCCCCTGGCGGCGCCCCAGCCCGGACTCCCGCATGCCACCCATCGGCGAGTCGATGCTGGCGAACGTCGCACCGAAGGCCTCGTTGATGTTGACGGTGCCGCACTTGATGTGGCGGGCGATCGCCCGGGCGCGGGCGCCGTCCTGGCTGTAGACGGAGGCATTGAGGCCGAACTCGCCGGCGTTGGCGCGCGCGACGGCGTCCGCCTCGTCGTGGAACCGGTAGAGCGAGATCACCGGACCGAAGGTCTCCTCGCCGAAGCACGTCATGGCCGGCGTGACGCCCTCGAGGATGGTCGGCTCGAAGAAGTACGGCCCGAGGTCGGGCCGGGCCTTGCCGCCGGTGAGCACCCGGGCGCCCTTGGCCACAGCGTCCTCGACGTGCCGGACCACGGTGTCGAGCTGGTCCTGGGAGATCAGCGACCCCATGTCGTTGCCCCAGTCGAGGGTCGCTCCGAGGGTCATCGCCTCGGTGCGGGACACGAAGCGCTCGACGAACCGGTCGTAGACCTGGTCGGCCACGAACATGCGCTCCATCGAGACGCAGAGCTGGCCGGCGTTGGAGAACGAGGCCCGCACCGCGCCCTCGGCCGCCTTCTCGAGGTCCGCGTCGCGGAGGATCAGGATCGGGTTCTTGCCACCGAGCTCGAGCGAACACCCGATCAGCCGCTCGGCGCAGCCCTTCGCGATCAGCTTGCCGGTCGCGGTCGAGCCGGTGAAGCAGACGTAGTCGGCCCGGCTGATCATCTCCGGCCCGATCTGAGAGCCCGGGCCGGCGACCACGGTCCAGAGGTCGCGCGGGAAGCCGGCCTCCTCGAGCAGCTGGGCGCCGAACAGCGCCGACAGCATCGTCTGCGCATCCGGCTTGGCGACCACCGCGTTGCCTGCCATCAGCGCCGGCAGTCCGTCACAGAGCGCCATCGTGAACGGGTAGTTCCACGGCGAGATGATCCCGACCACGCCCTTGGGAACGCGGTTCACCTCGACCCGGGTCAGACCCGGGACGACGCCGAGCTTTCGCTTGGTGTCGAGGTGCTCGTGCGACGTGCGGGCGTAGTAGCGGGCGGTGAGCGCGACGTGCAGGGGCTCGTCGAAGGCGTGCTTCCGCGCCTTGCCGGACTCCAGGACGATCAGGTCGATGATCTCGTCCTGCCGGTCGAGGATCAGGTCGTGCAGCCGGAGCATCACCGCGGCGCGCTCGTCGAGGCTGACCCGCGACCACGCCTGCTGGGCCTTGCGGGCCCGGGCGAACGCCTGCGCGACGTCGTCGGCGCTCGACTGCGGGAGGTGCGCGAGCGGGGCGCCGTTGAGCGGGCTGCGCACTTCGACGGTCTTACCCGTGGTCGCGAGGACCCGCCGGGTCAGGATCTCGGCGTACTCCGGCTCGAGGGCGTACGACGCCGTCGCGTCGTGCTCGGGGTCGCGCGGCCCCTCGACCAGCGGACCGCCGGCGGGGCTGGGATTCCGGTCACTCATGTGGTTGAGAGTAGGCCGTCGTGACGTGCGTTACTACCGCTGAGTAGCAGGCACGTGGCTGGTTGCGGCCATTCATCCAAGCGCCGGTAGATCCAGGGGATCTACGGGAGGATGGGCGTCATGTGGGGGTCGGAGGCAGAGAGGGAACGCGCGTCATCGGAGCCGCTCCGACGCGCGGCGCTGCACGCGGCGTACCACCTCGTCGAGGCCGTCCAGCTTCCAGACGTCGTAGCGGCGCGCCTCGAGATCGCGGATCGACTTGCGGAGGCTGAGCGGTCCGACTGGCCCGAGACCACCGCCACCCTGCTGTTCGCGCTGGCAGTGGACGCCAGCAGCAACCTTCCCGACGAGACTGCAGTCGCGATCAAGACCCTGATCGACCGTGCTGAGGTGTTCGGCGAGCCGGGCATGCTCGCCGCGGGCCTGGCGCTCCAGGCTCGACTTGCCCTCCGGGACGGCGACGTCGTCGGACACCTTGCGGATGCCAGCCGGGCCGTGGTCGTCCTGGACGAGGAGTGCGATCCTCTGGCCCGGGGCAGTGGCCTCATCTCCGCAGCCAACGCGTATGACGACCTCAGCCTGTGGGAGCTGGGCGACGAGCTGCACGACCGTGCCGAGGCGCTGCTCCCGCTGTGCGACGACCAGCTGTTGCATCCGGTCATCGAGATCAACCGTGGGCTCAACTGGTTCTGGTGGACGGCGGCCCTGCTCGAGGTGGGCGAGTTCGAGCAGGCCGAGCAGCTGCTTCGGGACCGCACCGAGGACCTGGAGATCGACCTCCCCGAGTCCTGGCTTCTCGAGCTGCGAATCAGTCGGCTGGCCCGCCTGATCCTGATGCGGGCCGCCGGTCCCGATGAGATCGACGAGCTCCTCGACCTGGTTCGGCACTTCCCCGCCGACGACGGCGGCCCGAACTGGCTGCCCCGGATGCTGGTCTTCCTCGGACTCGCCCACGACGCCCTTCATGCCCGGAAGTACGACGTGGCCACCGCCCACGCCGATCAGGCGCGCGAGCTGGCCCGCGTCAACGGGACGGCGTACCAGCGATCGTTCGCCGACTGGACGGCCATGCTGAGCGAGGAGGGCCGTGACCCGAGTGCCGGATCGGCCGCCCGTGGCTATGCGGCCGTCCTGGCCAGGCAACGCTGGGACGAGCGGATCGGCCGGCTCGCGTCAGCCCGGGCGCAGATCCACAGCGAGCGCCAGCAGGGACAGCACGAGGGTCTGGTACGGCGGACCATGGAGGACCCCCTGACCGGGCTCGGCAACCGTCGAGCCTTCGACCAGCGCCTCCTGCACGAATGCGACAGCCTCAGCGAGGACACCTCGATCGCCATGGTGATCATCGACATCGACCAGTTCAAATCCGTGAACGACCGGTTCGGGCACGCCTGCGGAGACGCCGTCCTGTGCCGGCTCGGAGAGATCATCCGCTCCGCTCTTCGCCCCGACGACCTCGCGCTCCGCCTCGGCGGCGACGAGTTCTGTGCCGTGATCAGCGGCGCAAACCCCCAGGTCGTCCAGGACCGGGCGGATCGGATCGGGGCGCTGGTGACCCTGGAGGACTGGGACTCCCTGGCCCCAGGGTTGGGGGTCACCGTCAGTGTCGGAGCGGCCTCCGCGGTCGGGCCGGCCGCCGTCGCGGATCTCTATCCACGCGCCGACGCAGCGCTCTACGCGGCCAAGGCCGCGGGCCCCGGAAAGCTCCGCATCGCGAACTGACCACGTGCCAGCACGCGTGCCGGCTCACAGGATCAGCGACGTCTCCTCGACGTTGATCATCCGTGCGTAGAGCACCTGCTCGTTCACCTCGAGGTTGTTGATCAGGGTCAAGGCGAGCACGATCCCGTTGCCGACCAGCTCCCCCTCGACCTCGCCGTACTGCACCTCGAGCAGGACGTTGTCGGCGCGCTCGTCGTTGGAGACGCTGTCGGGGTCCTGCCAGGTGCCGGCAGCGGCGAGCTCGGTCGAGGCGCGCATGAAGTCGAGGGCCCCGGCCTTGAACCGCGGCACCGCGAGGGTGAGCAGCTCCTGGGGGCCGCGCGCGAGGTCGCAGCCCATCGACTCGTCGCCGAACAGCAGCGCGAACAGGACGTCCTTGGCGTGGGTGAGCAGCGCCTCGCCGGTCTCGGTGCGATCCGAGGCGGTGAGGAGCGCCGTGCCCTTGGCCGACGCCGTCGCGCGCAGGTGTCCGGCCTCGATCAGCGCCTCGCGGGTCACGCCGGCGTGCTCCTCGACGAAGGCCCGGAGCTGGTCGAGGCCGAACGCCATCCCACGCACCCGCTCGAGGCGCTCGCGCCGAGCTCGGGCCTTGGCCTCGCCGACCAGGCGCCGGTCGGCTTCCTCGAGGGCGTGCGCGTCCAGGGTGAGCCGCACGACCTGCTCGATCAGCCACTCCCGGTCGCGGTCGGCCAGCGCGGCCCGCAGCCGCTCCTCGAAGACCGGCACCAGCTCTCGGTTGATCCCCCGCACGATCGATTCGATGGTCACGTCAGGAGTCTTCTACGTCGCGGGGAGCTCCGTATAGATCGACTTCAGCTCGGTGTACTGCGCCAGCCCCTCGGGACCGAACTCGCGGCCGATGCCGGAGGACTTGTAGCCACCGAACGGCGCCGCGAAGTCCATCGTGTAGGTGTTGACGCCGTAGGTGCCGGCCCGCACCCGACGGGCCACGTCGAGGCCGGCCTCGCGGTCGGAGGTCCACACGGTCCCGGCCAGTCCGTAGTCGGAGTCGTTGGCGATCCGGATCGCGTCGTCGACGTCGTCGTAGGGGATCACCGACAGGACCGGGCCGAAGATCTCCTCCTGGGCGATCCGCATCCTGTTGTCGACGTCGGCGAAGACGGTGGGCCGGACGTACCAGCCCGAGGTCAGCCCGTCCGGCATGCCGTTGCCGCCGAGGGCGACGCGGGCGCCCTCCTCCTGGCCGAGCGCGATGTACTGCTCGACCCGTTCCTGCTGGCGCTGGGCCACGAGCGGGCCGATCTCGGTGTCGGGGTCGGCGGGGTCGCCGACAGGCATGCTGGCGACGGTCTCGACCAGCGCGTCGACGACGGTGTCGTAGCTGGCGCGCGACGCGAGGATCCGGGTCTGTGCGACGCACGCCTGGCCGGAGTTCATCAGCGCGGTGAACCGCAGCCCGGCCATGGTCGCGGTGAGGTCGGCATCGTCGAGCACGATCGCGGCGGACTTGCCGCCGAGCTCGAGGGAGACCCGCTTGAGCTGCTCCCCGCAGACCGCGGCGATCTTGCGGCCGGCCGCGGTCGAGCCGGTGAACGCGACCTTGTCGACGCCCGGGTGCGCGACCAGGTGCTCGCCCACCTCGCGGCCGGCGGCGACGATGTTGACCACACCTGCCGGTACGCCGGCCTCGGTGAGCAGCTCGGCCAGCAGGTAGCCGTCCAGCGGCGTCTCGGGCGCCGGCTTGACGACGATCGTGCAGCCGGCCAGCAGCGCCGGGACCAGCTTGGACATGATCGTGAACTGCGGGACGTTCCACGGCGGGATCGCGGCCACCACGCCCACCGGCTCCCGTCGTACGACGACCGGCGAGCCCAGCACACCGGCGCGCTCCTCCTCCCACGGGAACTCGCGAGCGATGCCCAGGAACGCCTCGATCTGCATCCACGGGGCCGGCGACTGCGCCAAATTCGCGAAGGAGGTGGGTGAGCCCATCTCGAGGGTGATCAGGTCGGCCATCTCGGCCAGCTTCCCGGCGTACAGCCCCGAGAAGGCCTGGACGACGTCGATCCGCTCCTGCGGTGACATCCGCGGCCAGGGCCCCTCGTCGAAGGCCCTTCGGGCGGCCGCCACGGCCGCGTCGATGTCGGCGGCCGACCCCTCGGGGACCCGCGCGACCACCTGCTCCGAGTGCGGCGAGACCACCTCGAGGACGTCGGTGCCTGCGGGGGCGGCCCAGCCGCCGTCGATGAAGAACGCGTCGCGGTCGTGCGTCATCTTCAGTCTCCGCTCAAGGTTGCGAGGTTTCGAGACGGGCGCAGAGCGCCCTCCTCAACCACCGTCATGGGGCCAGCGTGAACCAGTCGGCGAAGCCGCTGGGGTCGTGCCGGCCGAGGGCGCCGTGCTCGAAGAGCCCCCAGCCCTCGGCGCCGTCGCAGACGGCCCGGCCGACGTGGTCGATGACGCCGAACATCACCCGGCCGGCGACGTCCGGGTCGTTGAGGTCGTAGGTCACGCGCTCGGTGAACCCGGAGCCCTTCCACATGCCGTGCGCCCAGTCCGGGTCGCCGCCGTAGCCGCCGCCGACGTGGATCGGCACCGGCAGCAGTGACTCCACCTCGAGCTGGACCGGTTTGCCGTCCGGTGTGGTGCACGAGATCGATGCGCCGGTGGGGACCCGGGTGCCCGAGGTGTAGTGGATCTTGACCTGCGGCCAGCCGAGCTGCTCGCGGCGGCCGTCCTTCCAGATCCGGGTGCAGTCGTTGAGGATCCGGAAGCCGTCCGGGTCCTCCTGGAGGATCAGCACGACCGCGAAGTCGTCGAACCGCATCGGGACGTAGAGCCACCACATCCCCTCGAACGGCGGCTGTGCGGGCGCGCCGGGCGGCTCGGGCTCGCCGACCGGGCGGATCCCCCACGAGCGGTCGCGCGAGCCGACCCAGCGGTCCGGCGTCACCGCGATGTCCTCGCCGTCGATCGCGAGCGTGCCCGCCCAGGTGCCGACCTGGGCGAACCGCTGCGCGTCGAGGGTGACCCGCGAGCCGGAGCGCATCACGTGGGGCTGCTCCTGGACGACGTCGAACGAGCCCTCCCATGTCAGATCGACGGCGATGCCCTCGGTCTCGTCCATGACGATGCGCAGCTTGTGCAGCGGCTCGACGACCTCGATCCGGTAGTCGCCGACCTGCGGCTCGAGCCGCTTGTCGTCGTCGATGACGTCGGAGAGGTGGACCGCGGTCTGGGTGTCGGCGCGTCGGACCAGGACGAACGCGTCCTTGGTGCCGAGGTTGGGATACCAGCCCGCGCCGGTGATGAGGAAGATGTCGCCGGTCCGGTCGTGGGCGTTGAAGTAGGAACGGTCGTAGAAGTTGCGGTCGCTGCTCGCCGCCCAGGTGACCGGCAGTGGCGCCTGGTGGATCGGGTACTCGTCGAGCGGGCCGACCATGTCAGGCCCCTACCTGGTCGAGGTAGCGGTCGAGCAGCGGCTTGGAGTGCATCAGCGTCTCGATGTCCTCGGGCCTCTCGATCTCGCCGAAGTGGATCTGACGGGCGCTGGTCCGCATGAAGACGATGCACCACTGGACCCCGTTGTAGACGTGGTACCAGCTCAGGTCGCCCAGGCTGACGCCGGTGAGCTCGGCGTAGGTCGCCGTCACGTCCTCCTCGCGCATGAAGTGCGGCATCCCCGGCATCTCGAACAGCGTCGTCAACGTCTCGAAGACCTGGTGGGCGAAGACCAGCCAGGAGACGTCCATCTCGCGCGGTCCGAGCGTGGCCATCTCCCAGTCCAGGACGGCGACCGGCTCGAAGTCCCGGTAGAGCACGTTCCCGATCCGCGAGTCGCCCCACGTCAGCACGCTCTGGGCGGAGTCCGGGACGTTGGCCTCCAGCCAGGCAAGGGCGCGCTCGATGGTGGGCGAGCGGCCGATGTCCGGGACGGCGAAGTCGTACCACGCGCGGGTCCGCACCACGTTGCGCGCCAGCGGTGTCGCGCCCTCATGCCCGTGCTTGGCGGGGTCGAGGAACCCGAACGTCGTCTGCGGGTCGGCGATGGCGTGCAGCCCGGCGATCGCCCTGACCGTTGCGTCCTGGAGCCGGCGCTGGTCCTCGGGCGTGGCGTCGAAGAGCCAGTTGTCTCCGAAGTTGTAGGGCATCACGTCCTGCGGCACCACGCCCTCGACACGGTCCATGAGGAAGAACGGCGTGCCGAGCACCTGGCCGGTCGGCTCCATGAAGCCCATGGTCGGGACCGGCACGTCGGAGCGGTCGCGGACGATCCGCATGGCGTCGTACTGGTCCTGCAGCTCGTAGGTGGGAAAGACCGGCACGTCGTCGGCCGACGGCGCGACCCGCGCGACGTACTGCCCGAGTCGCTCCTGGCCGCCCTCGGTCCAGCTCGCGTCGAGGACCAGGGTCTCCGAGGACATGCCGTTGGCGTCGATGCCGCTGTGCAGCACCACGCGCGGCTCGGCGCCCTCGGGCAGGAGCGTGGCCAGCCACAGGGCAAGGCTGACGGGGACGGAGCTGGCGTCCCGGCTGGAGCGCTGCATCTTGAGCTCGGTCGGCGGCGGCGCCTGCGACACGGTCCCTCCCTGCCTCGTCATGTGGTCCCAACTTGACGCGTGTCAGCATTGTTGGAACGTGTTCTAGTTGTCAACGTCCCAGCCGGCTCGGCCAGGAACCGCTCGACGTACGGCGCGAACCGGGCCCGCAGGCCGGCCTCGGTCAGCCCGAACTGCTCCGGACTGGTCCGCACGCTGCCCAGCCGGCCGCGACGGTGGCCATCAAGGTAGTCAGCCATCGCCGCGCGGCCCGGGTCGGTCAGCGGCTCCCCGGCCATCTCGAAGACCCGCTCGGCGGTGGCCAGGTCGTCGGCCATGACCGGCCTCCTGACTGCCGGTTCTGGAACCTGGTCGTCTGGAACCAGTTCAGGGCCAACCACAACGCCTCCGACGGGCGCTCCTCGGTCAACGGGCACTCCGCGCAGGCCGACAGCGACGGCTTCGTGACCGTCGTGGTGGCCCGGCGACAGCTGGAGCACCCGAACGCCCTGACCGCGATGGGCTACCCCAGCGGCAACCTGGCGTTTCGGTGGTTCCTGGTCGACGCGGTGCCGGCCCGGCCGGAGGTTCGCCTGGTCAAGGTCGCCGACGCGCCGACCTCGCTGTCCTGAGTCCTAGACGATGTCCTGAGCCTTCACCCGGGCCTCGTCGGCCTCCTGGTCGGTCAGCTTGGCCTGCGAGTCGCGCTCAGCGGCGACCCGGCGGAGGTAGTGGTCGACCTCGTCGGCGATGCGGGCCTCGTCCCAGCCGAGCTGCTCGGCCATCAGCCGGGCCGCGGCCGGAGCGGCCCGGACGCCGCGGTCGAAGGTCTCGATCGAGATGCGGGTGCGCCGGGTCAGCACGTCGTCGAGGTGCCGGGCGCCCTCGTGGGTGACGGCGTAGACGACCTCGGCCGCGAGGTAGTCCTCGGCGCCGTCCAGTGGCTGCCCCAGCAGCCGTCGGTCGGCGACCAACGCCAGCAGGTCGTCGACCATGCCGCCGTACCGGCCGAGCAGGTGGTCGATCCGGGCCACGTGGAGCCCGGACCGGCGGGCCAGCTGGACCCGCTGGTTGGTGCGGGTCTCGAAGCCGTCCGCGCCCACGAGCGGCACCCGATGGGTGATCGAGGGTCGCAGCGTGAGGTTGGTGGTGGTCCGCAGGGAGTGCGCGGCGGCATCGACGGCGTCGCGCGCCATCACCCGGTACGTCGTCAGCTTGCCGCCGGCGATCATCACCAGGCCGGGGACCGGCGTGACCACCGTGTGCTCGCGGGAGATGCGTGAGGTCGGCTCGGACTCCCCGGACAGCAGCGGGCGGAGGCCGGCGTAGACGCCCTCGACGTCGTCGTGGTCGAGCGGCTCGCGCAGGATCGCGTTGAGGTGGTCGAGGACGTAGTCGATGTCCGTGCGGCTCGCGGCGGGGTGCGCCTTGTCGAGGTCCCACGGGGTGTCGGTGGTGCCGATGATCCAGTGCCGGCCCCAGGGGATCACGAAGAGCACCGAGGTCTCGGTGCGCACGATGAAGCCCGTCTCGGAGCGGATCCGGTCGCGCGGGACGACCAGGTGGATCCCCTTCGACGCCTGGACGTGCAGCGCGCCGCGGCCGCCCACCATCTCCTGGATCTCGTCGGTCCAGACGCCGGCGGCGTTGACGACCACATGGGCCCGGACCTCGAAGGACCGCGCCTCCTCGAGGTCGAACGCGCGGACGCCGACCACCCGCTCCCCCTCACGGAGGAAGCCGGTGACCTTGACGCGGGTCGCGACGTGGGCGCCGTGGGCGGCGGCGGTGCGCGCGACGTTCACGACCAGGCGCGCGTCGTCGACCTGGCAGTCGTAGTAGCGGATCGCCCCCGCGATCGACTCCGGCGCGAAGTCCGGCGCGATCCTCGCGACCTGGCGACGGCTGAGGTGGCGGTGGCGCGGCAGGCCCGTCTCGCCCCTGCCGAGCATCGCCAGGCCGTCGTACAGCATCAGCCCGGCGCCGACGTAGGGCCGCTCCCAGACGTGGTGGGTGAGCGGGTAGAGGAACGGGACCGGGCGGACCAGGTGCGGCGCCAGCCGGGTGAGCAGCAGCCCGCGCTCGCGCAGCGCCTCGCGGACCAGCCCGAAGTCGAACATCTCGAGGTAGCGGAGCCCGCCGTGGATCAGCTTGCTGCTACGGCTGCTGGTCCCGCTCGCGAGGTCGCGCTGCTCCAGCAGCCCGGTGTTGAGCCCCCTGGTCACCGCGTCGAGGGCGACCCCGGCGCCGACCACGCCACCGCCGACGACGAGGACGTCGAGCTCGACTGCCGGCCCGCGGCCGGACAGCGTGGCGAGGGCGCGGTCGCGGGCGTCCGGGCTCAGCGCGCTCGGACCACGGTCCATGTCGCCATCCTGTCAGGGGGTTTGCGCAACCTGGAGCCGCGGGTGTGAGTCACTATCCCCGTGCAGGTGCGGATTCGGGCGGCGCTGGGCTCGGTCGCCGCGCTGGCGGCCCTCGCTGCGGCCCTCGGTACGCCGCACTCCGAGGTCTCGCACCGACCCGCAGCCTCCGGCTCGATCAGGCTCGAGGCGGCCACACCTGGGCCTCCCTCAGCCACTCCGGCGCCCCGGGTGGCCGCGCCGCGGCGTACCGCCACCCTGATGATGGGCGGCGACCTGCTCTGGCACAACACGGTCTGGGAGAGCGCGGCCGACGACCACGCCCGGACCGGGCGCGGGAAGCAGTACGACTTCGACCCGATGTTCGCCGCGCTGCGGCCGCTGGTGACTCGCGCGGACCTGGCCCTGTGCCACGAGGAGGTGCCGTTCGCGGCGCCCGGCCAGCAGCCGCAGAGCTACCCGGTCTTCGCGGCGCCGCCCGAGATCGCGACGTGGATCGGCTCGTTCGGGTTCGACGCCTGCACGACGGCGTCCAACCACAGCCTCGACCAGGGGTACGACGGCCTGGTCCGCACCGCCGACCTGCTGGAGCGCGCCAAGGTCCGCCACATCGGGACATTCCGGACCGCGGCCGAGCGCCGGCATCCGGTGATCCTGACCACCACGACCGGCGTGCGGGTCGGCGTCGTGGCCGGGACCTACGGCACCAACGGCTTCCCCCTGCCCGACGGGCGCGAGTGGTCGGTCTCGATGTGGGACGCCGCGAACCTGCTGGGCCAGGCACGCGCCGCCCGCCGCGCCGGCGCCGACGTCGTGGTCGTCCACCTGCACGCCGGCGACGAGTACAACCACCTGCCCAACGCCGCACAGGTCGCGCTGGTCGACCGGCTGACCCGCTCCCCCGACGTCGACCTCGTGCTCGGGGAGCACGCCCATGTCGTCCAGCCGATCACCAAGGTGAACGGGAAGTGGGTCGTCTACGGGATGGGCAACATGGTCGCCCAGCAGGATCCCGCCCGGCCGGACACCTTCCAGGGGATCCTGGTGCGGTTCCGGTTCACGGAGCGGCGCAGCGGCCGGTTCGCCGTCACCCGGGCGTCGTACGTCCCGATCGGGTGGAACCTCTACCACCCCGGTCGGCCGATCCGGGTGGTCAGGTTGCACGGCTCCGCCGCAGCGGACGTCGCTGCTGACGTGAACGGGCTGGGAGCCGTCCCGGCTCTGCACGGAGGCTGATCCCGCACACTGGAGCCATGCTGTCGCTCGACCTCGCGCTCGCGCTTCGCGACGCCGGCGTGACCTGGCACCCGACTCCGGGTGACGCGTTCATGGTGCCGGACCGCGACCTCGACGGGCACGTCTTCGTGCTCAGTGACATGGTGATCCAGACCGTCGAGGTCCCGGACGGCTCGCCGATCCTGGCGTTCAACGGCACCACCGAGTGGGCGCTCGACAGCCTCGAGGCGGCCGAGGCGGTCTGGCTGCCCCGTGAGGACCAGCTCCGTGCGCTGCTCGGCGACGCGTTCGTCAGCCTGGAGCGGGTGCCCGGCACGCCAGAGGGGTACGCCGTCACCGTGGCCAGACAGCGCTACGTCGACGTGACGGCCGAGGCGGCCTACGCAAGGGCGATGCTGGCCGGAGCGGAGGCCTGACTCAGATGCCAGGGCCCTCGAGAACGGTCAGCAGGTCGCAGTAACCGTAGGCGGCCTCGAAGAGCGCGTCCGCGTAGGGCATGGTGCGCTCGCGCGACCACCGCTTGTCGTCGTAGGTGTCGACGGCGCCGCGCAACGCAACGAGAGACGCCTCGACCTCGCGCTGGAGACGGTCCGCGAGCTCTTCGGCAGTCGGTGCGGTCTCGCGATGCTCGTCGAGCCCGACCCGCTCGCGCAGGGCCGCGATCGCGTCGTCATCACTCCCGCCGTCGTGGCTCCAGACCCGCAGGGGACGGACGATGCGGTGGTTCCAGACGGGTGCCCTCGCCGACCGCCAGAGCGGTGCGACGGGTCGCTTGTCCCACCGGACGAGCCGACCGAGCGCAACAACTTCCTCTGGTGGCGCCAGCCACGGCAGGCGAAGCTCCGGAAGGTCCACCGCGATCGCACACGACACGAAGTGATCGGCGTCTGTCCACCTCGCGTCGACGTCCAGGACCTTCCCGAACGCCCACACCGACACGAGCTCCGGTACTTCCAACATCGAGCCGCGCATCCCCGCGCAGTCCTCGGCGATGCGGACGATGTGGTCGACGGCGGTGGAGCGCTTCATTGGCCTTCCTCAGTCGACGACGACGACCTCGACCCGCTGGAACTCCTTGAGGTCGGTGTAGCCCGTGGTGGCCATCGAGCGCTTGAGGGCGCCGATCAGGTTCATGGTGCCGTCGGCGACCCTGGAGGGGCCGAAGAGGATCTCCTCGAGGGTGCCGATGGTGTCGAACTCGACGCGCTCGCCGCGCGGCAGCGACTTGTGGTGGGCCTCGGCGCCCCAGTGGAACCCGTGGCCGGGTGCGTCGGTGGCGCGGGCGAACGGCGAGCCGACCATCACCGCATCGGCGCCGCACGCGATCGCCTTGGCAATGTCGCCGGACTTGCCGATGGAGCCGTCCGCGATGACGTGCACGTAGCGTCCGCCGGACTCGTCGAGGTAGTCGCGGCGAGCGGCGGCGACGTCGGCCACGGCCGAGGCCATCGGTACGGCGACGCCGAGCACGGTCCGGGTGGTGTGCGCGGCACCGCCACCGAAGCCGACCAGCACACCCGCCGCGCCGGTGCGCATCAGGTGCAGGGCGGCCTGATGGGTCGCGCAGCCGCCGACGATGACCGGGACGTCGAGCTCGTAGATGAACTCCTTGAGGTTGAGCGGCTCGGCCTGCGAGGAGACGTGCTCGGCGCTCACCGTGGTCCCGCGGATCACGAACATGTCGACCCCGGCGTCCACCACGGTCTTGGCGAACTCCCGGGTCCGCTGCGGCGAGAGCGAGCCGGCTACGGTGACCCCCGCGTCCCGGATCTCGCGGACCCGCTCGGTGATCAGCTCGTCCTGCACCGGCTCGGCGTACATCTCCTGCAGCCGGGCGGTCGCCTGCTCGCCGCGCAGGCCGGACACCTCGGCCAGCATCGGGGTGGGGTCCTCGTAGCGGGTCCAGAGGCCCTCGAGGTTGAGCACCCCCAGCCCACCGAACCGACCGAGCGCGATCGCCTGGGCCGGGGACATCACCGAGTCCATCGGCGCAGCGAGCACCGGCAGCTCGAACCGGTAGGCGTCGATCTGCCAGTCGACGCTGATCTCCTCGGGGTCGCGGGTCCGCCGCGACGGCACGATCGCCACGTCGTCGAAGGCGTACGCGCGGCGCGCCCGCTTGGCCCGGCCGATCTCGATCTCGGTCACGAGGCCAGTCTTCCATCGCGTGTGCTCGCACACGGAAATGCGGCACACTGCCAGCGCCATGCTCGTCCTCCCGTCCCACCTCGCCCCGCTGCTGCGCCCCGAGCCGCACCTCGACGTGCTCGGGACCAGCGACCCGTGGCCGGTGCCGCAGGCATGGCTCGAGGAGACCCAGCAGAGGTTCAAGGTGCTGGCCGAGGACCCGCGCGGCCAGGGCGGCACCGCGCCGTCGCAGAGCTGGAAGGCAGGCACGGCGGGAACGGTGGCGTTCCTGTGGAACCTGCTCACCTACCTGCCCAGCGCGATCCCGGTCTGGGCCGGCAGCTACGCGAGCCTGGGCGACGTCCTGCTCAAGCCATGGCTCTCCGACTCCTACACGACCACGGAGCCGCGGATCACCTACTACGTCAACAGCGACGACACCTGGTACCTCGACATGTGGTGGCGGCAGCGGGACCTCGGCGGCGCGGCACGTCTCGCCGCGCTGGAGATCACCATCGACTGCGTGGCGGTCCTAGCGGACGTCCCTCAGTACGGCCCGCGTGCGGCCACCCTCACCACGATGCTGCGCCGGGTCCTCGACGACCCCGAGCTCCGCGCGCTGCACGAGACCGCCGGGTGGGACGTGGTCGCCAAGACCTGGCGCGAGCAGGTGTGCACCGAGGAGGACGCCGAGGTCTTTTCCGAGGGCCGCGGCTGGACCTCGCAGCTGGTCTGGTCGCTGAGCGGTCTCGACGCGGCGCACGAGGTGCTCAGCCGGGTCGTGAGCCGGGCCCAGACCGTCGACGAGGTGATCGCGTCGATGGCGCTGCACGACACCGTCGACGAGCTTCCCGCAGCCCTCGCCGCGGCCGCGGGTCCCGAGCGCTTCACCGCGATCAACTCGGCGTTCGAGCGGCTCAAGCCCGGTTTCGACGGCGCGGACTGGATGGCGGACAGCCGCGGCTGGCTGGCCCGAGGGATGGTGACCGGCGAGATCGACGCGGTCCGGCTCTGGATGGCGATGGCCACGCAGGTCGCCGAGCTGGTCACGGGTCTGCCGTCGTTCGCGCGGGCGACGTCGTGCCCGAGCCGGAGCGGCTACCTCGACGACCTGATCAGCCTGTTCCGCGCCCCGCCGAAGGTGCTCAACCCGCTGGCCAAGAAGCTGCTCGACGAGCGTCGTACGACGTTGGCCGGCACGGGCACGCCACCCGGCGAGGGCGTCAGGGTCGCGGCGGCCCTGGGTGGCGAGGGCATCCCCGACCTTGCGGTGCCGGACGTCGAGATCGGCGACCCGATGGCCGAGCTCGAGGAACTGGTCGGCCTGGCTCCGGTCAAGGACCAGGTCAAGCGGCTGGTCGCCGAGCTCAAGGCCGAGAAGCTGCGCACCGAAGCGGGCATGCCGCCCTCCGAGAAGGCGCGGCACATGATCTTCACCGGGAACCCGGGCACGGCCAAGACCTCGGTGGCCCGGCTGCTGGCCCGGATCTACGCCCAGCTCGGCGTGCTGGGGCACGGGCACCTCATCGAGGTGAGCCGGGCCGACCTGGTCGGCGAGTACATCGGCCAGACCGCGCCCCGCACCACGGCCCGGTTCAACCAGGCCACCGGCGGCGTGCTGTTCATCGACGAGGCCTACTCCCTGGTGCCGGCCGACTCCTTCCGCGACTTCGGGCACGAGGCGATCTCGACTCTCTTGAAGCTGATGGAGGACCACCGCGACGAGGTGGTCGTGATCGTGGCCGGCTACCCGAAGGAGATGCAGCGGTTCGTCGCCTCCAACCCCGGCGTGGCCTCGCGGTTCCCGACCACGATCCACTTCGCCGACTACGACGCCGACGAGCTGTGGGGGATCTTCCTGCGGTACGCCGACAGGGCCGGCTTCTCGCTGCTCGACGGCGTCGAGTCGGCGTTCCGCAACCTGATCCCCGACCCACGCCCGGAGGCGTTCGGCAACGGCCGGTTCGTCCGCAACGTCTTCGAGGACGCGGTCACGCGGCAGGCGCTTCGCATCACCGCGCTGACCGACCCGGCGAAGGAGGTCGTCACGCAGCTGCGACCCGAGGACCTTCCGGACACCGCCGCTGCGACCGGCAAGAACGACGGGACCGGGCTCTACCTCTAGATGAGTAAGTCCAAGGGGTCGTGCAGGCGAGCGGCGCTCAGCGCCGCGCTGGCAAGGCGCCGGCGCGAAGGCAGGTTGGGCATCTTTCGAGCGTCGGCAACGCCGCCAGCGTGGATGCTGAGCGTCGCGGAGCGTGCGAGCCCTTGGACTTACTCATCTAGGGCTCAGTCGACGGCCTCGATGAGGGACCGCAGCGCGGCCACGTGGCTCCGGAGCGCCCGCTCGCCGACCTTGGTCAGCGAGATCCACGTGGTCCGTCTGCCGTCGACCACACCCTTGCGGCTGGCGACGTAGCCGTCGGCGGCCAGCGCCGACACGTGCTTGGAGAGCACCGAGTCGCTGACCTCGAGCGCTTCGCGGAGCGTCACGAACTCCACGTCCGACACCGCGGTCAGCATCGCCATCAGCTGCAGCCGCGCCGGCGGATGGATGAGCGGGTCGATCCCGGGCATCAGCGCATCGTGACCAGGAGGACGAGCGCCACGACGGCCACCAGGCCGTAGCCCAGCAGGGTCGCCGGCGACTCTGCCCTGGCGTGACCAGCCGGGTCGCGCTGGTAGGCCCGCCACCACAGGTGGGCGCCCGCGGCGTACGCCGCCCCACCGGTGACCGCCAGGGCCGCGGCCAGTCCCGGCTGGTCCTCCATAGCGGCCCAGATCGCACCGGCCAGACCCGCCACTTCCGCCAGCACGGCCCAGCCCGACGTGCCCAGCACTGCCCGGCTCACGAACCCGTCCACCCGGACCCCGTTGAGCCGGCGGAACCGCACCACCTGCACCTGTGCGACCACGACGAAGGGGAGGCAGCCGGCGACGGCGACCGCTACCCCCCGGCCGGTCTGCTCCGCGATGCCGTACGCCGCCGCGCCGATCTGGATCGCGACGGCGACACCGAGCGAGATGTGGAACCACGACGGGAGCCGCAGTGACGCGGCCAGTCGCTTGCGCGCGACGTCGGCCGCGGCCAGCTCGCCGGCGGGGTCGGAGGGGAACGCATTCATACTTGCCATGTTGGAAAGTATGCCTCGAACTTTCCAAGTTGGCAAGCTCGCTCGGTCAACCGGAGTAGTTCGGCGCCTCCACGGTCATCTGCACGTCGTGCGGGTGGCTCTCCTTGAGGGAGGCCGAGGTGATGCGGACGAACCGGCCCTTCTGCTGCAGCTCCGGCACGGTGCGGGCGCCGACGTAGAACATGGACTGGTTGAGGCCGCCTATGAGCTGATGCGCGACCGCGGAGAGCGGGCCGCGGTAGGCGACCTGGCCCTCGATCCCCTCGGGGACGATCTTGTCGTCGCTGCTGACCTCGGCCTGGAAGTAGCGGTCCTTGGAGTAGGACTTCTTGCCGCGGCTGCTCATGGCGCCGAGCGAACCCATGCCGCGGAAGCTCTTGTACTGCTTGCCGTTGACGAAGACCAGCTCGCCCGGGGCCTCCTCGCATCCGGCCAGCAGTGCGCCGACCATGACCGTGTCGGCGCCGGCCACCAGGGCCTTGGCGATCTCACCGGAGTACTTGATGCCGCCGTCCGCGATGACCGGCACCCCGGCGGGCTTGCAGGCCAGGGCCGCCTCGTAGACCGCGGTCACCTGCGGTACGCCGACGCCGGTGACCACACGCGTCGTGCAGATGGCGCCGGGCCCGACCCCGACCTTGACGGCGTCGGCGCCGACCTCGACGAAGGCCTGTGCCCCCTCGCGGGTGCCGACGTTGCCGCCGATCACCTGCACGTGGGCGGTGGCCGGGTCGGTCTTGAGCCGCTTGACCATGTCGAGCAGCATCCGCACGTTGCCGTGCGCGGTGTCGGCCACCAGGACGTCCACCCCGGCGTCGACCAGGGTGGTGGCGCGCTGCCACGCGTCGCCGAAGTAGCC
Organism: uncultured Actinomycetota bacterium; assembly: GCA_963765915.1. GTDB lineage: Bacteria > Actinomycetota > Actinomycetes > Propionibacteriales > Nocardioidaceae > Nocardioides. Next base: position 330,516 of record CAVXYB010000011.1, read on the forward strand.
GATCGCGGCCCCGACCATGAGCCGGCCGGCGCCGTCCTTGGAGGCGTCGGGGAACTGTTCGGACTTCACGAAGTCCTTGACCGTGATCAACCCGCCGAGCCGGCCCTTGTCGTCGATCAGCGGCAGCCGCTCGCGCTTGTGCTTGCGCAGCAGCAGCGTCGCGTCCTCCCGGGAGATCCCGACCGGCCCGGTGAACAGCGGCATCGGCGTCATCACCTCGTCGACCTTGGTCGTCGCCCACTCGGCGACCGGCGTGAACCGCAGGTCGCGGTTGGTGATGATGCCGAGCAGCCGATTGTCGGTGTCGACGACGGGCAGGCCGGAGACGCGGTATTCGCCGCAGCGCTGGTCGAGCTGCTCGAGCGTTGCGTCCGGGCCGATGGTGACGGGGTTTGAGATGATCCCGGTCTGGGTCCGCTTCACCAGATCGACCTGGTAGGCCTGGTCCTCGATCGACAGGTTGCGGTGGAGGACGCCGAGGCCACCCTCCCGGGCCATCGCGATCGCCATCCGCGACTCGGTGACGGTGTCCATGGCGGCGCTGATCAGCGGCGCCTTGAGCGAGAGCTCGCGGGTCAGCCGCGTCGTGGTGTCGATGTCGGCGGGCGCGAGGTCGGAGTGACCCGGCAGCAGGAGGACGTCGTCGTAGGTCAGGCCCAGGGTGGCGAACTTGTCGGGTAGCTCCACCCCAGTCATTCTATCGGCCGGGTGGGGTGGCCCCGGACACGCACCGCCCGCCAGAAGGCGAGCATCAGAAGTCGAGCGTCAGTAGTCGAGCGTCCTGGCGGGCAGCGCGTCGGTCCTGGAGTTCTGCACGCCGCCGAAGCGGGAGAACGCCTGGAGCACGAACGGCAGGCTGTAGGGCCGGGACATGACCATGCAGGCCGACGGCCAGGTCACGCTGACCCGGTCGGTGCCCGGGTTCCACGACACCTTCAGACCCGGACACCTCACGGGGTGGGGCACCGGGTGGTTGGAGTCCTCGAGGCTGTTGTCGATCCAGTAGACCTTGCCCACTGTCCTGCCGTTCTCGCGGTAGACCGCCAGCCGGTCCCAGCCCTCGTTGAGCGGCGAGATCTCGAAGGCGAGGAAGGTGGTTTCGGTCAGTCGCTTCACCCTGGCCGTGAACCGCGCCTCGCCCCTGCTGACGGCATAGGTGCCCGAAACAAGGTCGATGCCTGCGGGCGCGTCTCCGGCCCGGTCGGTGACCGAGGCACGGCTCGGGTGCGGCTTGGCGCTGGCGACGCCCGACCCGGACACGGCGAGCACGAGCGCCATGGAGATGGCGAGGACGAACGACGGCATGGCGCGGCGCATGGGCGCATTATGCGCTCGCAGGCCATGCTTGGCCCGTGACCGACGCGCGGTGTCTCTGGATCCGGGGCGCGACCGTCCGGTGAGCGCACTCTCGACGATGGTCCGGGTCGAGCGCCGGGCCGGCCGGCTGATCGACTCGCCGTGGACGATCGCCGTCGCAGCCGCGGCGGCGTTCCTGCTCCGGCTGCCCGGGCTCACCCGACCGATCCGGGCCGACGAGGCCGGGCTGGCCCTGGTCGCGCGGGCCTGGGACCCGATGCCGGACAGCCTGTACGGCGCCTACTTCGTCGACCGCCCACCCCTGCTCATCGCGCTGTTCAAGGTCTCGGATGCCATTGCCGGGCCGTTGTTCATCCGGCTGGTCGGCGCGGCCGCTTGCGCCGCCCTGGTGTTGGCGGCCGCGGCGGTGGCCCGGCTGGTCGCCGACGAGCACGCCGCCCGCTGGACCGCGGTGGCGACCGCGGCGCTCAGCACCAACGTGCTCATCGACGCCGTCGCGGTGAAGGGCGAGCTGCTCGGACTGCCCGTACTGATGGCCAGCCTGGGCCTGTCGCTGGTCGCGGTGCGCGACCGGTCCTGGCGGCTGGCTTTCGCCGCCGGGCTCCTGGCCGGGCTCGCGCTCGGCTTCAAGCAGAACCTGGCCGGCGGCGTAGTCTTCGCCGCCGTCCTGCTCATCGGGTCGTGGCGCGCCCGCCGGCTCACCCGGTCCGAGCTGGTGAAGCTGTCCGGAGCCGCCGCGGCGGGTGCCGCGGTGCCGGTACTGGCCATCGTCGGCTGGGCACTCGCCGCCGGCGTCCGGGTGCACACGCTCTGGTACGCCGTCTACGGGTTCCGGTTCGACGCCAGCTCCGTGCTGGCCGGTGACGGCGACCCCGCCCCGACCATCCGCCTCGGCGTGCTGGTGCTGGCCGCGGTCGGCGCCGGGATGCTCCTGATCATCGGCGGCTTCCTCGCCCACATCCGAACCGAGTGGCGCGACGACGCGCCGCTGACCGCCGCCATCGCGGCCATGCTCGCCGTGGACCTGCTCGGACTGGCGCTCGGCGGCAGCTTCTGGCGCTCGTACCTGTTCCCGTTGCTGCCCGGCACCGCGCTCTGCGCTGCCCTGCTCGCCCGGCGGGCCACCCGGCGCGGGACGGCGATGCGTGCGGTGATCAGCGCCGCAGCCGCATCGACCGTCCTCTGCCTGGTCGGCTGGGTCCTCTACAACGCCAGCGGGCTGCAGGAGTACGACGAGCACGACACCGGCGTCGCCCTACGAGAGGTCGCCGCACCATCCGACACGCTCGTGGTCTACGGCGGCCGGGCCGACCTGCAGCTCGAGAGCGGCCTGTCGTCGCCGTACGCCTACCTGTGGAGCCTGCCGATGCGCACGCTCGACCCGGACCTGGCCGAGCTGGACGCGCTGGTCACCGGTCCGCACCCGCCCACCTGGATCGTCGAATGGGTTGAGTTCGGGCAGTGGGACGAGGAGCACGGCGGCCAGCTCGCGCTCCTCGTCCAGGACGGGTACGTCCGCCATGGCACCGGCTGCGGTGACCGGCCGATCTGGTTGCTCCGCGGGGTGAACCGGGCCATGCCCCGGCCACACTGCCACGCGGGCTGAGCGACGGCGCCCTCAGGACAGCGTCATCACCGGCTCACCGTTGACCAGCCCGTCGCCCGACCGTGTGCAGGTGCCGCCGCGCGGCGCACCGCCGTTGTAGGCCTGCCGCACGCAGCTGCGGAACGCCAGCTGTGCCCAGTAGTTCGGGTGCAGGCCCTCCTGGATGTAGTAAGGGCTGCCCGAGCAGCAGGTCGACACGGTGCGGATCTGGTTGACCCACTCGGTCTTGTTGACCGCCGTCGACTGGGTCCACGAGGTCAGTCCCACCTCCTCGTAGAGGCCGACGCCGGTCTCGCACAGCCGACGCCCGTTGAGGGCCGAGGACAGGTTGAGCACCTTGGAGTTGGTGATGCCGGCCTGGCTGATCGCACCAGTCACGGTGTTGTTGATCGTCGGGAGGGCGGTGCCGTTGGCCCAGTTGGCGTCGCTGTTCCAGAAGCCGCAGCCGCCGGTGCTCTGCCGGGTGTAGCCGCTCTCGGAGTAGCGGAAGCCGCTGCCGTTCGGGATCGGCGACGGGTAGGTCTGGACGAGCATCGTCCAGGAGCCGTCGCTGTAGCCGGCATTGCGCATCGCGGTCCGCACGTTCGTCAGCGCGGTGGCGATCCGCGACTTGACCGCCGCGACGTTGGCGGAGGTGAAGTTGGCCGTCACCGACGAGTCGTCCTGGCAGTAGTCCTTCCACCACGTCGGGGACGCCAAGAAGTCCTGCACACACTGCTGGACGATGCTCGCGAAGTTGAAGTCATTGCCGCCGATGGAGACCACCACCATCTTCACGTTGTGGGACGCCGCGAAGCCCTGCAGCATCAGCGCCTGACCCTGCTTGCTGCCATTGCTGTAGAAGTCCAGGCCGGGCTTGAAGTTCTCGCCGTCGGACGTCCCTGTCGTCGCGCCCGAGCATGCGAGGTTGAGGCCGCTGACGCCGCCGCCGAGGTAGATCTCCGCGGCCTTGCTGCGGTGGCAGCGGTTGATCGTCTCGGCCGTGCCGCCGGCATTGTCGTAGTACGCAGTGCCGCCGAGTGCATCGGCGTACGACGAGCTGCTGTTGGACGAGCCGGCCCACCGGCCCGCCTCGCCAGAGATGTAGGAGTCACCGAGGCTGACCACCCACGGCGACCCGGCACCGGGACCGTCCGCATGGGCGGCGGGGGCCGTCGCCAGTCCGAGGGTCAGGAAGGACGCGGCGAGAGCCAGGACGCCGAGCGCGGCGCTGACACGAGGACGGGTGGGTCGAGGGAACGAACGCTGCACGGGGGTGCCTCTCCGAGAATGAGGATGTGACGTGGGTCTCCCTCCCCGCCGGAGCGACCCTAGCCACCTTTGCTACTCATGGGTAGCCCTCAGCGGTGGTTGAGGAGGTCGTGCACTGACCGTCTCGAAACCACGCAAGACGAGGCTGGAACGCAACCCCGCGCGGAGTTGCGTCCCAGCCTCGTGTTCAGAGGTTTCGAGAAGGCGCTGCGCGCCTTCCTCAACCAGCGTTCTCGCTCAGTGGCCGTGCCCGTGGCCGTGGCCGTGGTTGGCCTCCGGCTCCTGCTCCTCGGGCTTCTCGACGATCAGGGTCTCGGTCGTGAGCAGCATGCCCGCGATGGACGCGGCGTTGATCAGGGCCGAACGCGTCACCTTGACGGGGTCGAGCACGCCCTGGGCGACCAGGTCGCCGTACTCCTCGGTGGCGGCGTTGTAGCCGTTGCCGACGCCGAGCTCGCGGACCTTGGTGGTCACCACGTAGCCGTTGACACCGCCGTTCTCCGCGATCCAGCGCAGCGGCTCGTCGAGAGCCAGGCGCACGACCCGAACACCGACCGCCTCGTCGCCGGTCAGGCCCAGTCCGTCGGCGAGCACGGTCGACGCATGGATGAGCGCCGAGCCACCGCCGGGGACGATGCCCTCCTCGATGGCCGCGCGGGTCGCCGAGACGGCGTCCTCGATGCGGTGCTTCTTCTCCTTGAGCTCCACCTCGGTCGCGGCGCCGACCTTGATCACGCAGACCCCGCCGGCCAGCTTGGCGAGCCGCTCCTGGAGCTTCTCGCGGTCCCAGTCGGAGTCGGTCTTCTCGATCTCGGCCTTGACCTGGTTGACCCGGCCCTCGACCTCGGCCGGGTCGCCGCCGCCGTCGATGATCGTGGTGTTGTCCTTGGTGATCACCACGCGCCGGGCCTGGCCGAGCACGTCGAGACCGACCTGGTCGAGCTTGAGCCCGACCTCGGGGGCCACGACCTGACCGCCGGTCAGGGTCGCGATGTCCTGCATCATCGCCTTGCGCCGGTCACCGAACGCCGGGCTCTTGACCGCCGCGGCGTTGAAGGTGCCGCGGATCTTGTTCACGACCAGCGTCGAGAGCGCCTCGCCCTCGACGTCCTCGGCCAGGATGAACAGCGGCTTGCCGGACGCGATGACCTTCTCCAGCAGCGGCAACAGGTCGGAGACCGCGGAGATCTTCCCCTGCATCAGCAGGATGTAGGGGTCCTCGAGGACCGTCTCCATCCGCTCGGGGTCGGTCACGAAGTAGGCCGAGATGTAGCCCTTGTCGAACTGCATGCCCTCGGTGAACTCCAGCTCGGTGCCCATGGTGTTGGACTCCTCGACGGTGATCACGCCGTCCTTGCCGACCTTGTCGAAGGCCTCGGCGAGCAGCTGGCCGATCACCTCGTCGCGGCTGGAGATCGTGGCGACCGAGGCCATGTCCTCCTTGGACTCGACCTCGCGAGCCACCTTCAGCAGCTCGTCACTGATCGCCGTCGCGGCGGCGTCCATGCCGCGCTTGAGCCCCATCGGGTTGGCGCCTGCGGCCACCGCCCGGAGGCCCTCGTGGACCATCGACTGGGCCAGCACCGTCGCGGTGGTGGTGCCGTCACCGGCGATGTCGTTGGTCTTGGTGGCGACCTCTTTGGTCAGCTGCGCACCGAGGTTTTCGAACGGGTCGTCGAGCTCGATCTCCCGGGCGACGGTCACGCCGTCGTTGGTGATGGTCGGCGCACCCCACTTCTTGTCAAGGACGACGTAGCGGCCCCTCGGGCCGAGCGTCACCTTGACGGTGTTTGCCAGGGCGTCGACTCCGCGCTCCAGTGCGCGCCGGGCGTGCTCGTCGAACTCGAGGATCTTGGGCATGGTTCTCCTTGTTATGTGCGGTCATGCACGACGGGCCGTGTGCCACCGGCACACGACCCGTCGGTGACGCAGATGGGGGTGGATCAGGAGACGACCGCGAGGACGTCGCGTGCGGAGAGGATGAGGTACTCCTCGCCGCCGTACTTGACCTCGGTGCCGCCGTACTTGCTGTAGATGACCTTGTCCCCGATGGAGACGTCGAGCGGGACGCGGTTGCCGTTGTCGTCGATGCGGCCGGGACCGATCGCCTGGACCTCGCCCTCCTGCGGCTTCTCCTTGGCGGTGTCCGGGATGACCAGACCGGACGCGGTCGTCTGCTCCGCGTCGAGCGGCTTGACCACGATGCGGTCCTCGAGGGGCTTGATGTTGACCGACACTGTGTCGACCTCCACTTTCGTGCTGCGGGGTTGTCAGGTGCTTATGGCATTGGGTGATGGAACGAAGTTCGCTGGCACACTCAACCTGAGAGTGCCAACTCCGAAACTAGCACTCACGGCAATGGAGTGCCAGAGAGGGTGACCCCGTGGACGTCGAGGCGCTGCGCTGGCTGTTGACCGACGACGGTCAGCGGCTGCTCGCCGCGGCCGGGGCCATCGACCAGCCGGACCCGTTGCGCGCGCACGACCGGCTGGCCCGGGCCGCACCGGGCACCGACCCGGCGCTGCTCGCGGCCGCGCTGACCCAGGTCGACCTGCGGCGGCGAGCCGTGGACAAGTTCGGTGCGCTGGCCGCAGCCATGTACTTCACGCCGGACGGACTCGAGCAGGCCACCAGGCTGTCGGTGGCCTCGCACCGGGCGGCCCGGGTCCAGGCGTTCGGCGCGGCGACGGTCATCGACCTCGGGTGCGGGATCGGGGGCGACCTGATCGCGTTCGCCCGCGCCGGGCTGACCGCGGCGGGCGTCGACCTCGACCCGGTGCGGGCGGCGGTCGCCTCGGCGAACCTGACCGCACTCGGGCTGCCCGGTGCCGTCGGTGAGGCGGACGCCCTGGCCACCAGCCACGAGGGCTTCGACGTGGCGTTCGCCGACCCGGCCCGGCGCACCGGCCGCGGCCGGACCTTCTCTCTCGAGGCCTGGACGCCGCCCTGGTCGTTCGTCGAGGGCCTGCTCACTCGCGACGCGTGCGTGAAGACCGCCCCCGGCCTGCCGCACGAGATGATCCCGGCCGGGGTCGAGGCGGAGTGGGTCAGCGACCACGGCGAGGTCAAGGAAGCGGCGCTCTGGGGCGGCCGGCTCGCGACCACCGCCCGTCGGGCCACGGTGATCCGGGACGGCGGCCTGGCGACAATCACGACCGAGGACGACCCGGGCGCGGACGTCGTTCCGCTCGGGCAGTACCTCTACGAGCCCGACGGTGCCGTCATCCGGGCCGGCCTGGTGACCGCCGTCGCCTCAGGGGTGAGCGGCGGCCTCGTCGACCGGCACATCGCCTACGTCACCGCCGACGCGTCGTTCCGCACCCCGTTCGCGCGCAGCTATGAGGTGCGGGAGGTGCTGCCGTACCGGGAAAAGGCACTGCGCGCGGCGCTCCGCGAGCGAGGGATCGGCCGGGTCACCATCAAGAAGCGGGGCGTCGACGTCGTTCCCGACCAACTGCGCAAGCGGCTCGACCTGCACGGCGACGATGACGCCACCCTCATCTTCACCCGCGTCGCCGGTGAGGGGACGTGCCTGCTGGTACGGCCGTTCTGATCCGCACCGCTGGTGGCGGCCGGGCAGCGGTGAGCGGTGAGCCTGGGCCCATTTAGGACATCGGAATGGGCCGTAGCTCACCGCCGCCTGGGGCCGGGCGCGATCGGCCACGCGCGCGGGCACCCCCGATGGTCCGCCACCAAGGAAGGCCGTTGGCATCAGAAGATGACCACCGACCGCAGCACGTCGCCCGCGTGCATCCGGCCGAAGGCAGCTTCGATGTCGCGCATGCCGATCTCCTCGCTGACGAAGGCGTCGAGGTCGAACCGGCCCTGCAGGTAGAGGTCGACGAGCATCGGGAAGTCGCGCGCGGGCAGGCAGTCGCCGTACCAGCTCGACTTGAGCGAGCCGCCTCGACCGAAGACGTCGATCAGCGGCAGCTCGGGCACCTTCATGTCCGGCGTCGGGACGCCGACCAGCACCACGGTGCCGGCCAGGTCGCGGGCGTAGAACGCCTGCTGCCACGTCTCGGGACGCCCCACGGCGTCGATGACCACGTCGGCGCCGAAGCCTCCGGTCAGCTCCTGGATCGCGGCGACCGGGTCGGTTGCGGAGGAGTCCACGGTGTGGGTGGCGCCCATCTTCGTCGCCGCCGCGAGCTTCTTGGCGTCGATGTCGACGGCGATGATCGTCCCGGCCCCGGCCAGCGCGGAGCCCGCGACCGCGGCCACCCCCACGCCGCCGCAGCCGATGACGGCCACCGACTTCCCGCGGGTGACGCCGCCGGTGTTGATCGCTGCCCCGATCCCGGCCATCACACCGCAGCCCAGAAGGCCCACCGCCGCCGGCCGTGCCGACGGGTCGACCCTCGTGCACTGGCCGGCGGCCACCAGCGTCTTCTCGGCGAAGGCACCGATCCCCAGCGCCGGTGACAGCTCTGTGCCCGCGTCCGGTCCATCGGCGAGAGTCATCTTCTGGGTGGCGTTGAACGTCGCGAAGCAGTACCACGGCTCGCCACGGTCGCAGGCCCGGCAGTTCCCGCAGACTGCGCGCCAGTTGAGGACGACGAAGTCACCGGGCTCGATCGCGGTGACGTCCGGCCCGACCGCCTCGACGACCCCGGCGGCCTCGTGGCCTAGCAGGAACGGGAAGTCGTCGTTGATGCCGCCCTCGCGGTAGTGCAGGTCGGTGTGGCACACGCCGCAGGCCTGGACCTGCACCAGCGCCTCGCCCGGACCGGGGTCAGGCACGTTGATGGTCGTCAGCTCGACCGGCCGACCCTTGCCCCTGGACACGACCGCCTTGACCTGGTGCATGCACTCCTCCTGGACGACCCGCTGACTGGGTGCCATGCCACCACACGCGTCAAGCACGACCACCTGCCAAGATGCCGCCAGGAGGTCCGGATGTCGGCACGTCGGTGGGGAATCGGGCTGGTGACCGCGGTCGTCGGCGCGGGTGTCGCGCTGTCCTCGGTGATGGCCACGATCGTGCTGCTCTACACGCTGTGCGAACCGAGCCAGCACGCCTCAGGGTCGACCGCGGACGACCTGTGCAGCACCGCCCCCGGGACGGTCGCCTTCATCGCGTACCTGGTGGCCCCCACGCTCACCGTCGTCGTCGCCGGCATCGTCGGGATCAAGTCGCAGCGGTGGCGCACGCTCTGGCTCGGCCTCGCCCTGGCCTTGGTCGTCCTGATCGTCGTCGGGCTCGTGATGGGCAACGTGTCGACGACCGGCTGAGGGTTCCGCGACCTCAGACCAGGACGCTCGTGACCGGCTGGCTGGAGTCGGCGGGCAGGTCGAGCGCGGACGGCGGCCGGCCGCGGGCGACCATCTCCGCGCCGAGCGCGGCCACCATCGCGCCGTTGTCGGTGCAGAGCCCCGGCCGCGGCACCCGCACCCGCACGCGGACCTCCGCTGCCCGGGACTCGGCCATCGCTCGGAGCCGGGAGTTCGCCGCCACACCGCCGCCGATGAGCAGGTCGTCGATGCCGTGGGACGTCGCCGCGTCGAGCGCCTTGCGGACCAGCACGTCGCAGACCGCCTCCTGGAAGCTGGCGGCGACGTCGGCGACCGGCACCGGCTCCCCACTGCGCTCGCGTGCCTCGACCCACCGGGCCACGGCGGTCTTCAGTCCGGAGAACGAGAAGTCGAAGCGGTGCCGCTCCAGGTCGCGGCGGCTGGTCAGCCCTCGCGGGAAGTCGATGGCCACGCTGCTCCCGGAGGCGGCCATCCGGTCGATGTGCGGGCCGCCGGGGAACGGCAGCCCGAGCAACCGGGCCACCTTGTCGAAGGCCTCGCCGGCCGCGTCGTCGATGGTCGCGCCCAGCGGGTCGACGGTGGTGGTGACGTCCTCGACCCTCAACAGGCTGGAGTGACCGCCACTGACCAGCAGGGCCAGGCAAGGGTCCGGCAGCGCACCGTGCTCGAGCTGGTCGACCGCCACGTGCGCGGCGAGGTGGTTGACGCCGTACAGCGGCTTGCCCAGCCCGATCGCGAGCGCCTTGGCCGCCGCGACACCGACGAGCAGCGCGCCGGCCAGGCCCGGGCCGCTGGTGACCGCGATGGCGTCGACGTCGTGCAGCCGCAGGCCGGCGGTCTCGCAGGCCTGCTCGATGGTCGGGACCATCGCCTCGAGGTGGGCACGGCTCGCCACCTCAGGTACGACGCCGCCGAACCGCGCGTGCTCGTCGACGCTGCTCGCCACCGCGTCCGCCAGCAACGTGTGGCCGCGGACCAGACCGACGCCGGTCTCGTCGCACGAGGTCTCGATGCCGAGGACGAGAGGTTCGGTCACTTCTCCATCCTCACAGGACGCTCCAGGACGACGGCGCTGGCGCCGTCCCGGTAGTAGCGGCGCCGCCGGTCCACCTCGACGAAGCCGGCCGCCGTGTAGAAGGCGAGAGCCGCAGCGTTGTCCTCGCGAACCTCAAGCAACAGCCGGTCGGCTCGGGCCCGGACGGCAAGGAGGACCACCTCGTCGAGCAGCGCTCCGGCCACGCCGCGGCGCCGCCAGCGTTCGGCGACCGCGATCCGCTGCAGCTCGGCCACCTCGGCGACCAGGCTGGCCACGGCGTGCCCGACCAGCCTCCCTTCGCTCTCCGCGACCAGGTAGTGGACGGTCGGGAGCCGGCCGGCCACACCCTCGGCGACCAGCCCGGCCGACCAGGCGTCAGCACCGAGGTTGTCCGCCTCGGAGACCACGATCGCGTCGACGTCGGCCTCAGTCGCGGGGCGGACCCTCACGAGACCCGCTTGGGCGTCCCGGGCGTCGCGGCGTCGGGCCGGCGCAGGTAGAGCGGTTCGGGATCGCGCAGCTCGGCGCGTTCCTCTGCGATCACCCGGGCCAGCCAGCCGGCACTTGGCACCGTCGGCCCGGCTCGGTGTGGGAACGCCTCCGGGTAGAGGACGCCGCCCTCTCCGACGACCGGTCCCTCGGTGGCATGGTCCGCGGGCTTGCCGACGACCGGCCCGTCGAGTCGGACGCCGGCGGCGTCGTACGACGCCAGGTAGACCTCGCGCCGTCGGGCGTCGGTCGCGACCACGAAGTCGCCGGTCACCGCATGGGTGTCAGCCGCTTCGACGGCGAGCACGTCCAGGGTGCAGACGCCGTAGACGGGCAGCTCGAGGGCGAAGCCGAGGGTGCGGGCGGTGACGAGGCCGACCCGTAGCCCGGTGAACGGTCCCGGGCCGACGCCGACGCCGATCGCCGTCAGGTCCTGGCGCACCAGCCCGGCCTCGCGCAGCGCCCGGTCGACCAGCGGGGCGAGCTGCTCGCCGTGCTGGAGCGGCCGCTCGGAGGCCAGCTCGAGGACCACGTCCTCGCCGTCGTGGAGCGCGACGGTGACCAGCGGCGTGGCGGTGTCGAAGGCGAGCAGCATCAGGCGTCGACGTCCCACGGCAAGGCACGCCAGTGCGTGGTCAGCCGGCCGTCGTCGTGAACCAAGTGGAAGGCAAGGGTGGGCGGCCCGGCTTCCCAGACGACCGGGTAGGGCTCGGCGTCGAGCGGGACCGTCGAGGCCACCCCGCCGCCGACCAGCACCGGCCGGCCGGCGAACGTGGTCCAGCACGCGGTGTGCGCGTGCCCGACCAGGGTGGCGAGGACGTGGTCGTGCTGGCCGAGCACCGCGGCCAGCGGAGCCGGGTCGCGCAGCAGGATGGGCGCCATCAGCGCCAGGCCCACGTCGACGGGCGGATGGTGCAGGCAGACGAACGTCGGCCGGTCGTCGGCGCCGAGCTCCGCGTCCAGCCAGGCCAGCGAGCCGGCGGCCAGCTCGCCGTGGTCGATGCGCTCCCCCGCCGGCGCCGCGACCAGCGAGTCCAGCATCAGCAGCCGCAGCCCCGGCGTCTCGAGGACCTGGTCGAGCGGGCCGGAGGCCTCGCGGTCGAGCAGCCCCCTGGCGAAGGGTCCTCGCACGTCATGGTTGCCGGTGCCGACGAGCAGGGGGCCGGGCCACGCGTCGAGGAGGGTGCGAGCCTCGGCGTACTCGTCCGGCAGCCCGTGGTCGGCGACGTCGCCGCTGACGAGGAGTACGTCGGGGCGCGGGTCGAGCGCGAGCAGGTGCGCCATGACCGCCTCGGCCCGGGGCCGCGCATCGGGCGGGCCGCCGAAGTGGGTGTCGCTGACGTGCGCGACGACGATCGTCATCCCAGCCCCCGGAAGGACAGTGCGTGCCAGCGCGGGCCGACCGGGGTGAGCTCGACCAGGCGCAGCTCGTCGTCGTCGGAGCGGACGATGTGCACCTCGAGCCGGGACTCGGTCAGGCCCTCGGCCAGGCCCCCACCCCACTCCACGACGGTCACCGCGTGGTCGAGGGAGGTGTCGAGGTCGAGGTCGTCGAGCTCGGCGACGCCGCCGAGGCGGTACGCGTCCACGTGCACCAGGGCCGGCCCGCCGATCTCGCTCGGGTGCTCGCGCGCGATCACGAACGTCGGAGAGGTCACCGACCCGCGGACGCCGAGCCCGGCGCCCAGCCCCTGGGTGAAGGTGGTCTTGCCGGCGCCGAGCGAGCCGGTCAGCACGATCAGGTCTCCGGGCCCGAGCTGCCCGGCGATCGACCGGCCGAGCCCGCGCATCGACTCGGCGTCGGGTGCCTTGAACACGGCGGTGCGCAGCGGCCGGCGCAGCTCGACGTTCGGGGGTTCGCGGCGGATCTCCTTGAAGCCCTGGCGCTCCCAGAACCGGATCGTGCCCGGCAGCTCCTCGCGGGCGACGACGGTGAGGTCGTCGTACCCCTCGGCGGCCTCGACCGCGGCGTCGATGAGCGCCGCCGCGATGTGGTGGCCCTGCAACGCGGGCACGACGCCGAACCGGCGCAGGTACATGGTGCTGCCGACCGGGTCGAGGACCAGCGCACCGGCGGGTTCGCCGTCCACCCGGGCCAGCAGGCCGCCGTGCAGGGACAGCCGGGCCTCGAGCTCCTGGAGAGTCTCGGCGAGCGCCGCGGCCGGCGGGTCCAGCGGCGGGCGGGACTCGAACGCGGCATGCACGACCGCGTGCACGACCGCGACCTCCTCCGCGCCGACCGGCTTGACCTCGACGGGGGCGTCGCTGGTGGTCACCGCGTGCCGACTCGCTCGGCTGCCGCCGAGAGCAGCTGGTCCAGCGCCGCGTTGACCTGACCGTGCCGCTCGAGAAGGACCATGTGGCCGGCGTTCTCGCACTCGAGCAGGATCGAGCCGGCGATCATCTCGTGCAGCTTGCGGCTGTGGCCGATCGAGGTCAGCCGGTCGGCGGTGCCGCAGATGATCGTGGTCGGGATCCTGGCCAGCGTCTCGACCGCGTGGAACTTGTCGAGGCCCTTGAAGCTCGGGAAGAACTCCGCGACCACCTCGAACGGCGTCGCGGAGAGCATCTCGTCCACGAAGTCGACGTACGCCGCCGGCACCTCGTCGCCGAACGCGAAGAGGTCGGTCCCGACCATCGCGATCGCGTGGCCGGCTCGCCGGAAGCCGTCGATCAGCCGGTGGCCGCGCGCCAGCGTGCGCACGGTGCGGTGGGTGAGCTCTCCGCCCAGCTTGGCGGGCAGCATCGGGAGCAGGATCCGGCTCGGGTCGAGACCGCCGGCCGTGGTCGAGATGAGGCCGACGCCGACCACGCGGTCGCCGATCACCTCGGGGTGCTGCTCGGTGAACGCGACGATCGACATGCCGCCCATGGAGTGGCCCACGAGCACCACCGGGCCGTCGGGGACGACCGCGTCGAGCACCGCCTCGAGGTCGCGTCCGAGCTGGTCGATGGTGGCGTGACCCTCGGTGGAGCGGCCCGAGCGGCCGTGCGAGCGCTGGTCGTAGTAGACCGCGCGGACCAGGCCGCGGTAGGCCGCGCGCTGGAAGTGCCAGCAGTCGAGGTTCAGCGCGTAGCCGTGGCAGAAGACCAGGGTCAGCGGGCTCCCGGGCTGGCGCAGTGCCGGGTCGAGCTCGTCGACCTCGACGTGCAGGGGAACGCCGTCGTCGGCCACCACCGTGACCGGCCGGGAGCGCAGCGTGCCGAACGGCGTCTGGTCGACCTGGCGGCGACCGATCGCCCGGCGCTGGCGGGAGACGCCGATCGCGGCGCCCGCGGCAGCAAGGCCGACGGCACCGGCCGCGGCACCCAGGACGCGACGACGGGCGCTCACGGCGCGGTCCTCTCGCTGTCGACGTAGCGACGCTGGAACCGGCCACCGATCCGGGTGACGATCTCGTAGGTGATCGTCCCGCAGGCCTCCGCCCAGTCCAGCGCGGTGGGCTCGCCGTGCGTGCCGGGGCCGAAGATGACGACGTCGGCGCCCGGGCCCGGCGCGTCGCTGTCGAGGTCGATGACGAACTGGTCCATGCAGATCCGGCCCCGGACCGGGCGCCGCCGGCCGCCCACGCCGACCTCGGCCCGGTTGCCGCCGACCCGGGGCAGCCCGTCGGCGTACCCGACCGGGACCAGGCCGACCCTGGTCGCGCCCTCCGCGATCCACGTGCGGCCGTAGGAGACGGCCGTCCCGGCCTCGACCTGCTTGACCATCGCCAGGTCGGCGCGGGCGGTCATCGCCGGCACCAGCTCGAGCGGCGGCGTGAGCCCGGGCGCCGGGTCCAGGCCGTACGACGCGATGCCGCAGCGGACCAGGTCGAGCCGGGAGCTCGGCCGCAGGATCGCGGCCGCGGAGTTGGCCAGGTGCCGCACTTCGGGATCCAGCCCGGCGGCGGTCGCGAGGTCGAGCGCCTCCCCGAACAGCTTCTCCTGGGCGTCGTTGGCGGGGTCGTCAGGCTCGTCGCTCGAGGAGAAGTGCGACCAGATGCCGGTGACGGTCCAGCTGCCCTCCTTCTCGCCGCGCCGGGCGCGGGCGACGACCTTCTCCCACAGGGCCATCGGCGCGCCGCCGCGGGAGAGGCCCGTGTCGACCTTGAGCTGCAGGCGGGCCGAGACGCCGCCGGAGCGGACGGCGGCCGCGATCTCGTCCATCTCCGCGACCGAGTAGGCGGTCAGCTCGATGTCGGCCGCGATGGGGGCCGTGTAGTCCTCGCCCGGGACGGTCAGCCAAGAGAGCACCCGGCCCTCGTCACCGGCCGCGCGCAGCGCGAGGGCCTCGTCGAGGGTCGCCACTCCGAGCCACTCGGCACCGGCGTCGCGCGCCGCCCGGGCGGACTCCACGAGGCCGTGCCCGTAGCCGTCGGCCTTGACCACGGTCATCATCGCCGTGCCCGCGAGCTCCCGGAGGGTGCGCACGTTGTGACGGATCGCGGCCAGGTCGACCACGATCTCGGCGCGCGCGGTGCCCATGGAGGTCGATTCTCTCAGGCGTGCATGAGCACCCCGCGCACGACCTCGGGCAGGGCGCCCGCCACGTCGCTCGCGACCAACGGGCCCCCGTCGGAGGCGAGCATCGCGGCCGCGCCGTGCAGCCAGGCGCCGACCGAGGCGGCGTCGTACGCCGTGAGACCGGCGGCCAGCAGTGCGCCGATCACGCCGCCGAGTACGTCGCCGGCACCGGCCGTGGCCAGCCACTCGGTGCCGGTGGTGTTGACGCGGACCTCGCCGTCGGGACGAGCGATCAGCGTGCGGCGGCCCTTGAGCAGGACGGTGGTGTCGTACGTCGCGGCCGCGGCCCGCGCGAAGTGGAGCGGACGTCGCTCGACGTCGGCCCTCTCCTCCCCCAGCATCGAGGCGAGCTCACCGGCGTGCGGCGTGAGCACCGCCGCCTGGCTCTTCTCAATGTGCCGAAGCGCGTCGGCGTCGACGACGACGGGGACGTCGTCCTTCAAGGCGGCCCGAAGCTCCGTGGCGGCGTCGTCACCGCCTCCCGACCCGACCACCCACGCCTGCACCCGACCTTCGCCGACCACCTCGGGATGCGCCTCGCGGACCCGGTCGGCGACCGCTGCCTCGCCGACGTACCGAACCATCCCGCACAGCCCGCTGGCGGCGCCGGCGACGCTGAGCAGGGCGGCGCCGGGGTACTGGGCGCTCCCGGCGCGGACCCCGACCACGCCGCGTGCGTACTTCTCGCTGTGCGCCAACGGTCGGGGCAGCAGCGCCGCGACGTCCTCGGGCTGGAGCGCCTGGACGTCGGCCTCCGGGAGCGCGAGCCCGATGTCGACCAGGTGGACGGCGCCGCAGGCCTCCGCGCCCGGATCGACGAGATGGCAGACCTTGTGGGTGCCGAAAGTGACCGTGAGCGCGGCCTCGACGTGGTCGCCGTCCAGCTCACCGGTGTCCACGTCCACGCCGCTGGGAGTGTCCACGGCCACGACCGGTACGCCGTGCAGCAGCTTGAGCGCGCGTGCTGCGTCCTCCTTGAGGCCGGCCCGGCCACCGATGCCGACGATGCCGTCGACGACCACTTCTGGCCGTTTCGTCGGCTCCGTAACGACCCGGCCACCTGCGCGGGTGAGGGCTTGCCTCCCCTCGTCGTGGGCCTTGTCGCTGAGCAGCCACGCCTCCACCTGCGCCCCTCGCCGCGCCAGCATCGCCCCGGCCCACAGCGCGTCCCCGCCGTTGTCGCCCGACCCGACCAGCAGCAGCACGCGCCGCCCGTACGCCGAGCCGAGGAAGTCGACCACGGCCGTGGCCAGCCCGTACGCCGCCCGCTGCATCAGTGCCCCCTCGGGCAGCCGCGCCATCAGCTCGGCCTCCGCCGCCCGGACCTGCTCGACGGTGTGCGCGTGCAGCATGGCCGCCACGCTAGCCGGGTGCGGTTGTCCAGAGCTCCTCGCGTGATGCAGCGGCACGCGGTCCGGCGCCCATCGGCGAGAGGGTCGTGTGCCTGATGACGACACCAGGCCGGTCGCCAGGCACACGACCCATCTACGCGTGCTCGCGGGCACGCCCCACCCAGTGGCCGTCGTCGCCCCCCGGCCCCTTGGCAGCGGGTCGTGTGCCTGACGACGACACCGGGCACGTCCAGAGGCACACAACCCACCTACCCGTGCTCGCGGGCACGCGCCATCCAGTGGAACGGGGCCACGCCCCGGCCCGGGCCAAGTGGGTCGTGTGCCTGACAACGACACCGGACACGTCCAGAGGCACACGACCCGGCCCCTGTGGACAGAGTTCGGCGGGCCTGGGCCAAGGGGGAATGCAGATGACATGGACTGGAAGCTACGAGCCCTGATCGAGGACCAAGCGGGGATGGTCGCTCGCCGCCAGTTGAATGCGCACGACGTCGACGCGGATCGCGTCCACAGTCAGATCCGAGCCGGACGCTGGGTCGAGCGGACGCCACGCGTCATCAGCACGACGACGGGCACCCTCGACGCCGAGCAGTGGCGATGGCTCGCCGTGCTGCATGCAGGCCCACGCAGCATGCTGGCCAACCTGTCCGCGGCAGAGCGGCACGGGTTGACCGGCTGGGAGCGGCCGTTTGTGAGCGTGATGGTGGACGACGAGCTCAGCTTCGAGCCAGTTCCCGGGGTCGACTTCTTCCGGAGCCGCCGCCCGTTCGCCACGATGCTGTCCCCGAAGCCGGGGATCCCCGTGTGTCGACTGGAGCCGGCGGTGCTGCTGTGGGCGGCGTACGAGGCGACGAACCGGGCCGCGCACGGCGTCATCGCTGCCACTCTCCAGCAGCGCCTCTCAACTCCCCAACGGATGATCGAGTGGGTGGACCAGCTTCACCCGCTGCGACGGGCCAAGCCCTTCAAGCGCACGATCAGCATGGTCGAAGGCGGGGCTCACTCCGGCGCTGAGCTCGAGGTCGAGCGGATGTGCCGGCGCTTCGCCCTCCCCTTGCCCACTCGCCAGATCCGTCGTTCTGATCGCGGAGGTAAGGGGCGATGGACCGACGCGGAGTGGGTGCTGGCTGACGGGTCCACCCTCGTCCTGGAGGTCGACGGCGGCTATCACCTGGACATCCTCCAAGCCGGCGACGACGCCAAGCGGTCTCGTCGGATCACCACAAGGACGCGTGTCGTGGTCCGGTGCACGGCCTACGAGCTCACCCACGAGAGCGAGGAGGTCGCCCTGGACCTCATCGCCCTCGGCTTGCCGGGTCGTGTGCCTGACAACGCTGCCTAGCACGGCCTCAGGCACACGACCCGCGCCCAGCGCCGGGCCGCCGACCGACGGGGAGTCGGCTGACAGGGTCGTGTGCCTGAGGACGACCCCTGTCTCGTCGTCAGGCACACGACCCGTCCAGGCACACGACCCGTCCAGGGGCCGCGATCAGGCCTCCAGCACCACGACCGCCGACGCTATGCCGGCGTCGTGCGACAGCGACAGGTGCACCGAGGACACCCCGAGTGAGTCAGCGCGGGCCAGCACGGTGCCGCGCAGCTCGAACAACGGCCGGCCCGATGACTCGGACACCACCTCGGCGTCGTGCCAGTGCATGTCCCCGGGCGCGCCCAGGGCCTTGGCGAGGGCCTCCTTGGCGGCGAACCGGGCGGCGAGGGACGCCAGCGGTCGCGAGCCCTCGACGGCAGTGAAGAGTCGTTCCGTGAGCCCGGGCGTGCGGGACAGCGACAGCCCGAACCGCTCGATGTCGACCACGTCGATGCCGACGCCGATCACGGCCATCAGGAGCTCACTCGACGGTGACGGACTTGGCCAGGTTGCGGGGCTGGTCCACGTCGTGCCCGAGGGCGGTCGCGAGCTCGCAGGCGAACAGCTGCAGCGGCACCACGGCGACCAGCGGCTGGAGCAGCACCGGCACCTGCGGCAGCCGGATCAGCTCGTCGGCGAAGGCCGTGATCCGGTCGTCGCCCTCCTCCGCCAGGCAGATCGTCCGGGCGCCGCGCGCGCGGACCTCCTGGATGCCGCTGAGCATCTTGTCGTGCAGCTGGTCGCGGCCGCGCGGTGGTACGACGCAGAACACCGGCATCCCGGGCTCGATCAGCGCGATCGGCCCGTGCTTGAGCTCACCCGCGGCGAACCCCTCGGCGTGCAGGTAGGCCAGCTCCTTGAGCTTGAGGGCACCTTCGAGGGCGACCGGGTAGCCGGCATGCCGGCCGACGAACAGCACGGACCGGGTCCCCACGAGCGAGCGCGCGAGCGCGTAGACCGGCTCGGCGGTCTCGAGGACGACGTCGAGCTGCGACGGCATCGCCTCGAGCTCCGACATCACCTGGTCGATCTCGTCACCGAACCGTGTGCCCTTGACCTGCGCCAGGTAGAGCGCGAGCAGGTAGCACGCGACGAGCTGGGTGAGGAACCCCTTGGTCGACGCGACGCCGATCTCCGGGCCGGCGTGGGTGTAGATGACTGCGTCGGACTCGCGCGGGATCGTCGAGCCGTTGGTGTTGCAGATCGCCAGCACCTTCGACCGCTGGGCCCGGGCGTGCCGGATCGCCTGCAGCGTGTCCGCGGTCTCGCCGGACTGCGAGATGGCCACGACCAGCGTGGAGTAGTCGAGGATCGGGTCGCGGTAGCGGAACTCCGAGGACAGCTCCACCTCGACCGGCACCCGGGTCCAGTGCTCGATCGCGTACTTGGCCACCATCCCGGCATAGAACGACGTCCCGCAGGCGATGATGATGATCTTGTCGATGTCACAGAGCTCCTGGTCGGAGAGGCGCATCTCGTCGAGCTGCAGCAGCCCCTCCGCACTGCGTCGGCCCAGCAGCGAGTCGGCCACCGCCCGCGGCTGCTCGAAGATCTCCTTGCGCATGAACCAGTCATGGCCCTCCTTCTCGGCCGCCGACAGGTCCCAGTCCACGTGGTAGCGGCGCCCCTGCTCGACCTGACCGGAGAAGTCGGTCACCTCCACCGAGGTGCGGGTGATCGTCACCACCTGGTCCTGGCCGAGCTCGAGCGCCTCGCGGGTGTGTTCGATGAACGCCGCCACGTCGGAGCCGAGGAAGTTCTCGCCGTCGCCGATCCCGACCACCAGCGGCGAGTTCCGCCGCGCCGCGACCACCCGCGCCGGGTCGAGCGCGTCGACGGCGACCAGCGTGAAGGCGCCCTCGAGCTGCAGGCACACCCGCTGCATCGCCACCGTCAGGTCGCTGTCTGACTTCAGCTGCAGCTCGAGCAGCTGCGCAACGACCTCGGTGTCGGTCTCCGAGAGCAGCACGTGGTCCTCCGCCTCGAGCCGGGCCCGCAGCTCCGCGAAGTTCTCGATGATCCCGTTGTGCACGAGCGCGACCCGGCCGGCGTACCCAACGTGCGGGTGCGCGTTGACGTCGTTGGGGGCCCCGTGGGTGGCCCAGCGTGTGTGACCAAGGCCGGTGTTCGACGACGGCAGCGGGTGGTCGGCGATCGCCTTCTCGAGGTTGGCGAGCTTGCCGGCCTTCTTCGACAGCGCGATCTTCCCGTGGTCGACGACCGCGATCCCAGCGGAGTCGTAGCCGCGGTACTCCAGCCGTCGCAGGCCGTCGAGGACGACGTCCTGGGCCTGCCTGTCCCCGACGTATCCAACGATCCCGCACATGAGCGGCGAGTCTATCGAGAGCCGGGTCACCGCCCCGCCAGGTGCGATGGCTGACACAATCGCGCCCATGCTCAGGGCGTGTCACGTCACCCCACGGCGGCGCCAGCGCCGCCCAGCACGCACGCTGGCGGCGTTACCGGTGCTCGAAAGACGCCCAATCTGCCTTCGCACCGGCGCCTGGCCATCGCACGCGCTGAACGACGCCGGCATCCACCGAGGATGACGTGACACGCCCTGACGGCGGGCGCCACCCGGGGGCCTCCAACGGCTCGCCGGAGGCACCCCGCGAGGCCTCCCCCTACATCGAGCTGGACCGCTCGGCCTGGGCGGCGCTCGCCAGCGAGGTGGAGGACCCCCTCACCCAGGACGAGATCGCTGCGCTCCGCGGGCTCGGGGACCAGCTCGACCTGCAGGAGGTACGGGACGTCTACCTGCCGATCAGCCGGCTCCTGAGCCTGTACGTCGAGGCGGCCGGCCACCTGCACCGCGACCAGGAGGAGTTCCTGCACCAGGACACCCCGCCGCGGACGCCGTTCGTCATCGGCCTCGCCGGGTCGGTCGCGGTCGGGAAGTCGACGACCGCCCGGGTGCTCCAGCACCTGCTCGCCCACTGGCCCGAGCACCCGAACGTCGAGCTGGTCACCACCGACGGGTTCCTGCACCCCAACGCCGAGCTCCAGCGCCGCGGCCTGCTGCAGCGCAAGGGGTTCCCCGAGTCCTACGACCGGCGCGCGCTGCTCCGCTTCGTGGTCGACATCAAGTCCGGCAAGGACGAGGTGGAGGCCCCTGTCTACGACCACCTCACCTACGACGTGGTGCCCGACCAGAAGGTCCGCATCAAGAACCCCGACATCGTGATCATCGAGGGCCTCAACGTCCTGCAGCCGGCCCGGGTTCGCGACGACGGCCGTACCGGCCTGGCGGTCAGCGACTTCTTCGACTTCTCTGTGTACGTCGACGCCGGCACCACCCACATCCGGGACTGGTACGTCTCCCGCTTCCTCCGGCTCCGGGAGACCGCCTTCCGCGACCCGCAGTCCTACTTCGCGCGCTATGCCTCGCTCTCGCGCGACGAGGCAACCGCCGAGGCGCTACGGATCTGGGACAGCATCAACGGCCCCAACCTCGCCCAGAACGTCCTGCCCACCCGCTCCCGGGCCACGCTCGTCCTCCGCAAGGACGCCGACCACTCAGTCCGCTACGTGAGGCTGCGAAAGATCTAGGGGTGTGGGTTGGTCTGGCGGCTCACCTCGTGGCACCGTCTGCCGGCCCTGCGGGCCGGGGCGCCCCGCGCCGACAGGAGCGGGGCACCCCGGCCCGCAGGGCCGGAACCGGGGAGCCACGAGCGCAGACCCAGACCCAGAGCTCAGATCACCTTGCGCACCTCGAGGCAACGCTCGACCACCCGATACCCCAACAAGTCGTTGATCGCGTTCATCGGCGCATTGACGCCGGCATTGCCGGTCACCATCCACTCGACCTGCGGGAACCGCTCCACCAGTGCCCGGTGGTTGGCCAGCTTGACCGCGAGGCCCAGGCGGTGACCGCGGTGCGCCGGCAGCACCAGCGTGCCGCTCTGGAAGGCGCGGTGCGGCATGGTGTTGTTGATGAACAGCTCGGTGAGGGCGACCACCTCACCGTCCCGGTCGACAGCGAAGGTGAGCACATCTTCGCGCCCAGCCTTGGCCGCGCGGGCTTCGCGCTCGCGGACCCGCGCCTCGTCCCACTGCTCGTTCTCCAGCTCGGCCTCGCCGCTGGGCGCCTCGGCGTTGAACGCCGTGTTGAGCACGCAGTAGCCGTCGACCAGCTCGGCCGGGATCGGCGCCCAGACGGTGACGATCCGGTAGTCCACGTGATGCGCTGCGACGTCCGCGGCCATCGCCGCCCACTCGCCTCGGGTCGCGACCAGGTCGACCACCTTCATGCCGTCCTCGATCTCCGGGTGGAAGCCGTGGTGGGCCGCGAACAGGGTCGCCGCGCTCTCCGCGTCCGGTGGCGCACACGACTCACCGAGCAGGACGCTGCGGCCGAGGGCGCGGGCCTGCTCTTCGAGGGCTGCCAGCACGGCGGTCCCCACCCCCGTGCGCCACTGGTCGGGCGCGACGGCGACGTCGACCCAGGCCGTGGCGGTGTTCTCGAGGATCGGTGCCATCAGCCCGCCAGCACCGACCATCCGGTCGCCGCGCCAGGCTGCTAGCCGTACGTCGAGCACGTCGGTGCGGCCCATGCGCAGGTACGTCGAGGCTGCCTGCCAGGCCGGGTGGGTGTTGTAGGGCCGGTGCGCGACCGCGTCGCGACCGATCTCCCAGTAGGCGCGGACCTCGTCGTCGCTGCCGCGGTCGAGCGCGCGCACGTCGATGTCGCTCACGCCTCAGCCGAGCGAGAGCCGCTCGCGGACCACGTCGGCCAGCCGGGCGGCGACGGCCCGGGCGGCCTCGTCGGTCGGCGCCTCCACCATCACCCGCACCACCGGCTCGGTGCCCGAGGGGCGCAGCAGCACCCGGCCGTGGCCGGCGAGCGCGGCTTCTTCGGACGCCACCGCCTGGAGCAGCACCGGGTCGTCGGTGCCGCCCTGGTCGACGTCGGTCACGTTGACCAGCACCTGCGGCAGCCGGGTGACCACCGAGCCGAGGGCATGGAGGTCCTTGCCGGTGACGACCATCCGCTCCAGCACGTGCAGCGCGGTGAGGATCCCGTCGCCGGTGGTGGCGTAGCGGCTCATGATCACGTGGCCGGACTGCTCGCCGCCGAGGGTGAAGCCGCCGGTGCGCATCTCCTCGAGCACGTAGCGGTCGCCGACCCGGGTCTGGACGACCCGGACGCCGGCCGCCTCCATCGCCTGGACGAACCCCAGGTTGCTCATGACCGTGGCCACCACGGTGTTGTCGACCAGCTGCCCGGCCTCGGCCATGCCAAGGGCGAGGATCGCGAGGATCTGGTCGCCGTCGACGTCGTGGCCCTCATGGTCGACGGCCAGGCAACGGTCCGCGTCGCCGTCGAGGGCGAAGCCGACATCGGCGCCGTGCTCGACCACCGCCTGCTGGAGCGGCGCGAGGTGGGTGGAGCCGCACCCGTCGTTGATGTTGAGCCCGTCGGGCTCGGCCCCGATGACGACGACCTCGGCGCCGGCCGCCTTGAGCGCCATCGGAGCGGCCTCGGTGGCGGCGCCGTGCGCGCAGTCGACGACGACCTTGAGCCCGGTCAGGGGTCGGTCGAGGGTCGCGACGAGGTGGTCGACGTACTCCTCGACGGGTCGCTCGTAGGGGCGGACCCGCCCCACGTGCTCACCGGTGGGCCGGTCCCACTCACCGCCCAGGATCTCCTCGATGGCTGCCTCCACGGCGTCGTCGAGCTTGACGCCTCCGCGGGCGAGGAACTTGATGCCGTTGTCGGGCATCGGGTTGTGCGAGGCGCTGATGACCACGCCCAGGTCGGCGTCCAGCGCGCCGGTCAGGTACGCGACGCCCGGCGTCGGCAACACCCGCAGGCGGAGTACGTCGACCCCGGCGGACGCGAGGCCGGCGACCACCGCGTGCTCGAGGAACTGCCCCGAGACCCGGGGATCGCGACCGACCACCGCGAGGGGTCGCTCCCGGGTCCGGTCGTAGTCGCCACGATCGATGATCACGCGGGCGGCCGCGACCGAGAGGTCGAGCGCCAGCTCCGCGGTGACCTGCCCGTTGGCGAGTCCGCGGACGCCGTCGGTGCCGAAGACGCGCGGCATCCGAAGCTGTCTCGGGTCCGGGATCAGCGCTTGCTGTACTGGGGCGCCTTGCGCGCCTTCTTGAGGCCGGCCTTCTTGCGCTCGATCACGCGGGCGTCGCGGGTGAGCAGCCCAGCCTTCTTCAGCGAGGGGCGGTTGGCCTCTTCGTCGATGAAGTTGAGGCAACGGGCCACACCCAGCCGGAGTGCGCCGGCCTGGCCGGTGATGCCGCCGCCGTGGATCCGGGCGATGACGTCGAAGCGTCCCTCGAGCTGCAGCGCGGCGAACGGCTCGTTCACGACCTGCTGGTGCAGCTTGTTGGGGAAGTAGGAGTCGAGCGCGCGGCCGTTGACCGTCCACTCGCCGGTGCCGGGGACGATGCGCACGCGGGCCACGGCCTCCTTGCGACGGCCGGTGGCCGCGGCGGGGGCGATGGTGGCGGGGCGAGCCGGTGCGTCCGCGGACGGGGCGCTCTCGGAGCTGTAGGCCACGCCCTGCTCGTCGACCTCGTAGGTGGTCGTCTCCTCGGCCTCGATCGTGTCAGGCGCTGCGGTGTCAGGCACTGCTGGTCCTCGCTCGGAGTCTTCGTTGGTCGTGGATGTCATTGCGACACCTGGGTGATCTCGTAGGGGGTGGCCTTCTGGGCCTGGTGCGGGTGGGTCGGGCCGGAGTAGACCTTGAGCTTGCGCAGCTGGCCGCGGCTCAGCTTGTTCTTCGGGAGCATGCCCCAGACCGCCTTCTCGACGACCTTGCGGGCGTCCTTCTCCAGCAGCTTGCCGATCGGGGTGGCGGTCAGGCCGCCCGGGTAGCCGGAGTGCCGGTAGGCGAGCTTGGTGGTCTTCTTGTCGCCCGCGAGCGAGACCTTCTCGGCGTTGATGATGATGACGAAGTCACCGGTGTCCATGTGGGGGGCGTAGATCGGCTTGTGCTTGCCCCGCAGCAGGGTCGCGGCGTGCACGGCCAGGCGGCCGAGCACCACGTCGGTGGCGTCGATGACGTGCCACTCGCGGGTGATGTCGGCAGGCTTGGGGCTGTACGTACGCACGGTGGAATGACCTTTACGTTGCGGGACTCGGGCCGGGTCGGCGGGCGCGATGCGACCGCGCTCAGACCCGACGGACCAGATTACGTGGGCGGCGTCGTACCGGTCAAAACCGCGGGTCCCGACCGACCCACGCGCTGGACACCGGCTGTTGGCCGGGTCGCGGCGCGGACTAGGTTGGCGGGGTGACCCAAGAGAAGACTGAGTCGCTGACCGTCCGGGACAACCGTACCGGGCAGGAGTACGACGTCCCGATCGCCGACGGCACCATCAAGGCCGCCGACATCGGGCAGATCAAGACCGACGACGACGAACCCGGGCTCGCGGTCTACGACCCCGGTTTCGTGAACACGGCCTCGTGCCGCAGCTCGGTCACCTACATCGACGGCGAGAAGGGGATCCTCGAGTACCGCGGGTACCCCATCGAGCAGCTCGCCGAGAAGTCCAACTTCCTCGAGGTCGCCTACCTCCTGGTGCACGGCACCCTGCCGTCCAAGGCGGAGTACGACTCGTGGGTGCACGAGATCACCTACCACACCTTCGTGCACGAGAACGTCAAGGAGTTCATGCAGGGGTTCCGGTACGACGCGCACCCGATGGGGATGCTGATGGCGTCGGTCGGAGCCCTCTCGACCTTCTATCCCGACGCCCGCAACATCAGCGACGCCGACAACCGGCACATGCAGATCGTGCGGATGATCGCCAAGATGCCGACCCTCGGCGCCTGGTCGTTCCGGCACGCGCAGGGCAAGCCGATGGTCTACCCGGACAACGAGCTGAGCTACACCGCAAACTTCCTGTCGATGCTGTTCAAGATGAGCGAGCAGAAGTTCGACGCCGACGAGCGGCTGGTCAGGGCGCTCGACGTGCTGTTCATCCTGCACGCCGACCACGAGCAGAACTGCTCGACCAACGCCGTCCGGTCGGTCGGCTCCTCGCAGGTCGACCCCTATTCGGCAGTGGCCGCGGGCATCGCCGCGCTCTTCGGCCCGCTGCACGGCGGCGCCAACGAGGCGGTGCTCCGGATGCTGAAGCGGATCGGCAGCAAGGACAACATCCCCGACTTCATCAAGGGCGTGAAGGACGGCAACGAGCGGCTGATGGGCTTTGGCCACCGGGTCTACAAGAACTACGACCCGCGGGCCAAGATCATCAAGAAGTCCGCCGAGGACGTCTTCGAGGTCACCGGCACCAACCCGCTGCTCGACATCGCCCTGGAGCTGGAGAAGATCGCGCTCGAGGACGACTACTTCGTCAAGCGCAAGCTCTACCCCAACGTCGACTTCTACTCGGGCCTCATCTACGAGGCGTTCCAGTTCCCGCCCGAGATGTTCACCGTCCTGTTCGCGATCGGCCGGACCCCCGGCTGGCTCGCCCAGTGGCTGGAGCTCGTCCAGGACAAGGAGCAGAAGATCGCCCGGCCCAAGCAGATCTACACCGGCGACCGGACGCTCGACTTCACGCCCGCGAACGAGCGCTGGGCGTGAGCCCCCGAGCTTGCTCGGAGGCTCAGGCCAGCGGTCTTTCAGCGTTGCCCAACTAGGCCCAAGCGATGTCGCAGGCGCTGGGCTTGACCTCTCAGGAGCCCGGGTGACGCAGGCCCGTTCCTCAGCCCTTCCCGGCGAGCGGGGAGACCTCGACGAGGCCGAGGTCTCACCCCTCGAGCTGTTCTTCGACCTGGTCTTCGTGTTCGCGCTGACCCAGGTCACCGCCTACATGGCGCACGAGATCGACGCCGGTCATGGCCTCGAGGGGCTGGTGCGCGGCGTGCTGATCCTGGCGCTGCTGTGGTGGGCCTGGACCGGCTACGCCTGGCTGGCCAACGTGAGCAGCGTCGAGCAACCCGCGATCAAGCTGGCGATCCTGGTCGGGATGTCGGCGATGTTCGTGCTCGCGCTGTGCATCCCGGAGGCGTTCGAGGACGGCGACGGTGGTCTCAACGGGCCCCTTGTCCTCGCTCTGGCCTACCTGCTCGTCCGGGCGATGCACTTCGTGATGTTCTGGCTGGTCGCCCGTGAAGACCCGACGCTGCGCGGGCAGCTGGCCCGGTTCGCGCCCAGCGTGGCCGGCAGCAGCATCGTGCTGGTCGTCGCCTCGCAGTTCCACGGCGACACCCAGACCGCGCTGTGGGCACTGGCCCTGGTCGTCGACTACGTCGGCACCTGGCTCGGCGGAGCCTCTGGCTGGCGGCTGCCCTCTCCCGGCCACTTCTCCGAGCGGCACGGCCTGATCATCATCATCGCGCTCGGCGAGTCGATCGTGGCGATCGGTGTCGGAGTGGCCGAGCTGCCGATCACCTGGCCGATCCTGGTGGCCTCTGCCCTGGGGCTGCTGCTCGCCTCCGCGATGTGGTGGGCCTACTTCGATGTCAGCGCCCTGCTCGGCGAGCGCGCGCTGGCGGCCGAGCCCGTGGAGACCCGGGCCCGCCTGGGACGCACCGCATTCTCTTACGCGCACCTGCCGCTCGTGGCCGCCGTCGTGGTCGTGGCCCTGGGCCTGAAGAAGGTGCTCGAGTACGTCGGCGACACCGACGCGCACGACCTGTCCGACCCGCTCAAGGGCGTCGCCCTCGGCGCTCTCGTCGGCGGTGTCGCCGTCTACCTGGTCGCGCACGTGCTCTTCAAGTGGCTGGTCGTCCACAAGGTGTCGGCATTCCGGCTCGGCGCGGTCGCGGTGCTCCTCGTGCTGTGGGTGCCGATCAAGGGCGTCTCGGCCCTGGGGCAGCTCGGCATCGTGGCCGGGGTCGTCGTGGCCACGCTGCTCACCGAGGCCCTGGTCTACGCCGAGAGCCGCCGCGAGATCCGCCGCGAGCTGATGCACCACTGATGTCCGCGACCCCACCTGCACCCCAGGGCGTGATCTGGGACCTCGGCAACGTCCTCGTCGAGTGGGACCCGCACGCCGCGATCGCGGCCGGCGTCGGCGAGGACGAGGCGCGGCGGTTCCTGGCCGCCGACGACTTCGACTTCCTGGGGTGGAACGATGCCCAGGACGCCGGCCGGACGTGGGCCGAGGGCGAGGACGCCGTCCGCCGCAGCCACCCGCACTGGGCGCGCCACGCCCTGGCCTACCGGGAGCACTTCGAGGCCTCGCTGGTCGGCGAGGTGCCGGGCACGGCCGACCTGATCCGGGAGCTGCACGCCGCCGGCGTGCCGATGTGGGGGCTGACCAACTGGTCCGACGAGCTGTACCCGTACGCGCCTCGGCGGTTCCCGGTCCTCGACCTGCTCGACGACGTCGTGGTCTCCGGCTCCGAGCGGATCGCCAAGCCGGATCCGGCGATCTTCGAGATCGCGGTTGCCCGCGCCGGGCTGCCGGCGTCCGACCTGCTCTTCGTCGACGACCAGGAGGTCAACGTCGCCGCCGCGGTCGCGTTCGGGATGGACGGGATCGTCTTCACGGGTGCCGAAGCCCTGCGGACGGCGCTACGCGAGCGCGGGCTGCCAGTCTGACCCCGTGAGGGTCGCGATCGTCGGGCTGGGCATGGCCGGCGCGACCCTGGCCTGCCTGCTGGCCGACCGCGGCGTCGACGTGGTGGTGCTCGAGCAGGAGGAGGACCCGCAGCCGGTCGGCGCCGGGATCTGGCTGCAGCACATGGGTCATCAGGTGCTGGACCGACTGGGACTGCTCGCGCCGCTGCGGGCGAAGTCGCGCGAGGTGTCGCGGGTCGACCTGCGTGCGTCGTCGGGACGGCGGCTCGTCGACATCGGGTACGACGACGTGCCAGGTGCGGTGCCCGCGCTCGGCGTGCATCGCGGCACGTTGTTCTCGCTCCTCCTCGCGGCAGTGCGCGAGCGTTCGGTCCCGGTCACCCTCGGGCTGCGCGTCACCGGCGTACGGCCGGTGAGCGGCGGGCTCGCTGTCGAGACGCCGGCCGGCGACCACGGCACCTTTGACCTGGTGGTCGGCTGCGACGGCAGCCGGTCGCCGGTACGGCGGAGCATGAACGTCGCCGTCCGCGACCACAGCTACGAGTACGGCGCGCTCTGGTCGATCGTCGACGATCCGGAAGGGCTGGCGGGCAACGCGCTGTTCCAGTGCCTGCGCGGCACCCGGAACTACCTGGGCGTGCTGCCCACCGGGCTGGGCCGGGCCTCGGTGTTCTGGTCCGAGCGCAGCTCCGCGATGCCGGACGTACTGGCCCGTGGGCTGCCGGCCTGGCGTGCCGCCGCCCGCCCGCTGGCGGCCGAGTTCGCGCCGTTGCTGGACCGGGTCGACCACCTCCTGCCGGCGACCTACCGGGACGTCGTCGTCCGCTCGCCGTACCGGCTCGCCGAACCTGCCCGAACGGGGGGAGGCGCGGCCGTCCTGGTCGGCGACGCGGCCCACGCGATGAGCCCGCAGCTCGGCACCGGCACCTCGCTCGCGCTCGCCGACGCGTGGAGCCTGCACCACGCCCTGGCCACCTCTCCGTCGCTGCCCGCCGCGCTGGGTGCCTACGCGGCGGCCCGGGCCGCGCATGTGCGCTGGTACCAGTGGTGGACCCGGCTGATGATGCCGGTCTTCCAGAGCTCGCTCACCCCTCTGGGGTGGCCGCGCGACCTGCTGGCGCCCTACGTCATGAAGGTGCCGGGCGTGAGCGGCCAGGCGGTCACCACGCTGCTCGGCGACCGCACCTCGCCGTGGTCGGTCTGGCGGATGCCGGAGCTGCCGTGAGCACCCGCCGCCCCGTCCTGGTCACCGCCATCGTGGCCGTCGGGTCGCTCGGCCTGCTCGCCGCCGCCGTCGCCGGCGGCTGGCTCGGGCCGGACGTCGACCGCGGAGCGGGGTTCTGCGAAGCGGCGAGCGGCACGGTGCGCCAGCCGGTCAACACCCTGAGCAACATCGGCTTCGTGGTGGCCGGCCTGGCCATCGCGCTGCGTGCCGGTCGACCGGGCGGGCTGGGCCTCGGCACTCTGGCCCGGCGGCCGGGTCTCGCCACGGCGTACGCCTGCCTCGTCGTCCTCCTCGGCCCGGGCAGCATGGCGATGCACGCGACCGAGTCGGACCTCGGCGGCCACCTCGACGTGGCGAGCATGTACCTCCTGGCCGCATTCGCCATGGCCTACGCCGCGATGCGCCGCTTCGACCGCGGCCCGGCGTTCCTGGCGGTGACGTACGTCGTGGTGGTGGCCGTGTGCGAGCTGGTCGGCACCTACAACGAAGAAATACCGGTGGTCGGCTTCGCCGGCAACCTCGCGTTCGGCGCCTTCCTGGCTCTCGCCCTCGTCCTCGAGCGCGGCGTGGCTCGTCGCCACGGCGTGGTCCTGGACCTGCGCTGGGCGTGGGCCGCCGTGGGCTGCATGGCGGTGGCATTCGCGGTCTGGAACACCGCCAAGACGGGCTCGCCGCTCTGCTGGCCGCACTCGCTCTACCAGGGCCACGGTGTCTGGCACCTGTTGTGCGCGCTGGCTGCCTGGTGCCTGTTCCGGCTCTACGTCGGCGAGGAGCCGGTCGTTACGTCCCAGCCTTAGCTGCGGAGGTTTCGACACGCGCGGTCGCGCCCGAGCAAGCTCGGTCGCGCGCGCTGCTCAACCACCATCGAACTGACCTGCCCTCGTTCCTCGGGCAGGTCAGTTCACCGCCCGGTCGCGGCCTTTCCAGTACGGCTTCCGGAGCTCACGCTTGAGGATCTTGCCGGTCGGGTTCCGCGGCAGCAGGTCGATGATGTCGACCGACTTCGGGCACTTGAACTTCGCCAGCGACTCCTGGCACCAGGCGATCAGCTCCTCCTCGGACGCCTTGGTGTCGGGCTTCAGGGCGACCACCGCCTTGACCGACTCGCCCCAGGTGTCGTCGGGGATGCCGATGATCGCGACCTCCATGACCGCCGGGTGCTCGGCCAGCACCCGCTCCACCTCGGGCGAGTAGATGTTCTCGCCGCCGCTGATGATCATGTCCTTGAGCCGGTCCTCGACGAAGACGTAGCCGTCCGCGTCCAGCCTGCCCAGGTCGCCGGTGCGGAACCACCCATCGTCGGTGATCACCTCGGCGGTCGCCTCGGGCTTGCCGAGGTAGCCCTTGAACAGCTGCGGGGTCTGCATCCAGATCTCGCCGGGCTCGCCGACGGGCAGCTCCTCCAGGGTCGCCGGGTCGACGACGCGTACGACGACCCCCGGGATCGGCCGGCCGGCAGACAGCAGCCGCTCCGGGTGCCCGTCCGCCACGGCCGACCGGTGCTCCTCGGGCATCAGGTGGGTGGCCACGCCGGAGACCTCGGTGAGCCCGTAGACCTGGATGAAGTCCGTGTCCGGCCAGGCCTCCATCGCGGCCCGCAGCAACGGCGGCGGCATCGGCGCGGCGCCGTACGTGTAGGTCTTGAGGGCCCCGAACAGCTTCACGGCGTCCGGCCCGGCCTGCAGCACCTGCGCCAGCACGGCCGGCACCATGAAGGTCCGGTTCGCGCCGTTGAGGATCGCGCCGGCCAGGGAGGCGCCGTCCGGGTCGCGGGTCATGACGCTCGGGATGCCGTCGTGGATCCCGAAGAGGACGTAGGACGAGCCGCCCACGTGGAACAGCGGCATCGCGACCATGTTCTTGTCACCGGGCTCGAACTGCCAGCCGTCGTGGGCGTTGAGCGTGTGGGCCACCATGTTGACGTGGCTCAGCATCACGCCCTTGGGCCGGCCGGTGGTGCCCGAGGAATACATGACCAGGCACACGTCGTCGGGTGAGACGTCCGCAGATCGGCCGACCCGCTCGGAGCTCTGGAGCCAGGCTTCGTACTCGTCGCCGTCCGCGCCGTCCGGGGTCACCTCGATGACCTTCTCGACGTTGGTCAGGCTCTCGCGGATCTTGTTGATCGTCGGCATCAGCTCGGCTCCGACCACCAGCACCTTCGCGCCCGAGTCGTTGACCGCGTAGTCGACCTCGTCACCGGCCGAGCGCCAGTTGACGATCGCGTTGGCCGCCCCGAGCGAGGCGGCCGCCATCGACAGCTCGACGCAGGCCGGGTGGTTCTTGTCGAGGAAGCCGACCACGTCGCCGCGGCCGATGCCGAGCGCCTGCAGGCCGCCGGCGCAGCGCCGGACCCGGTCCTCCCACTCACGCCACGTCCAGCTCCGCTGGCCGTAGGTGAAGGCGACACCGTCGGGCAGGTGCTCGGCCCAGTGGCCGAGCCGATCGTCGACGAAAGTGGGTATGGGTGCGGTCATGCTGGATTGTGACCGCGCCCGGGCTGCGGCCACAAGGTTCAGCCTGCCGACTCGACGCGCACGTCCTCGCAGTCGTCGCTGACCAGGCCCTTCGGGGGCTCTTCGTTGAAGACCACCTCGTCGTCACCGGGGCCGCACAGGATGAACATCTCGGCGTCGGGGTAGGTGGCCACGACCTTGTCGTCGCCCGGGCCGGCGGAGGTCCCGTCGGGGCCGACGATGAAGATCACGTCGTTGCCGGGGCCGCCGTACGTGCGGTCGGCGAGGTTGTCGAACCCGGCGCTCACCCGGTCGTCGCCGGTGCCGCCGCCGATGTCGTCGAGCCCCTGGCCGCCCTTCACGGAGTCGTTGCCGGGGCCGCCGGCGACGAGGTCGGGGCCGCCGAGCCCGAAGAGCCGGTCGTCGCCGTCCTTGCCGCGCAGGGTGTCTGCCTGGGCGGTGCCCTTCAGCTTGTCGTCGCCCGGGCCGCCGTTGCGGACGATGGCCGAGGCAGGCCCTGAGCAGAGGACGAGGGCGGCGGTCAGGACGAGGGCGGCAGGTCGAAGCATGGCGGAATCGTGCCACGGTCGTGAGTTCTTCATCGACACCCAGCGACATCTCAGGATCGTCACAGATCGGGGGGCCACCGTCGGCCCTGTGAACGACACGGCCCCGATGCCCCCGAGCCCCCCGAACCCCCCGTCCTGGCGTCCGTACGCCGACTCCGCGACCGCGACCTCCCCGACCCCGCCGCCTCCGATGCCGCCTAGCGGCGGTCGCCGGATGGCGTTCGCGGGCACGGTCGTGGCCGCATCGCTGCTGGTCGGCGCGGGCGCCGGGGTGGGTGGGGCCGCCGCCTGGTCGACCTGGCACGACGACAGCGCGCCGGCCGCGTCGAGGAGCCCGTCGACGGCACCGTCGGCCTCGAGGGTCGTCGACACCCCCACTACTCCCGCCACGGACGGCAGCGTCGAGTCGGCGGCCGCCAAGGTGCTCCCGTCGGTGGTCAAGATCGACGTCAGCGGCAGCCAGGGTGCGGGCTCCGGCTCGGGGATCATCCTCAGCTCCGACGGCCAGATCCTCACCAACAACCACGTGGTCCAGGTGGCCGGAACCGACGGCACGCTCAGGGTCACCTTCAACGACGGCAGCCACGCCGACGCCCAGGTGCTCGGCACCGACCCGCTCACCGACACCGCCCTCATCCAGGCCCGGGACGTCTCGGGCCTGACTCCGGCGACCATCGGCAAGTCCGGTGACCTCGCCGTGGGCCAGGGCGTGGTGGCGATCGGCTCCCCGCTCGGCCTTGAGGCCACCGTCACCAGCGGCATCGTCAGCGCCCTGAACCGGCCGGTCGACGTGGGCTCCGACGGCCAGGGGAACAGCACCGTCTACCCCGCGATCCAGACCGACGCCGCGATCAACCCCGGCAACAGCGGCGGCGCGCTCGTCGACCTCAGCGGCAACGTGGTCGGCATCAACGCCTCCATCGCCACCGCCGGCCAGAGCATGGGCGGCGAGAGCGGCAACATCGGTGTCGGCTTCGCGATCCCGATGGACGAGGTGATGCCGATCATCGACCAGATGGCCAAGGGTGAGACCCCGACCCACGCCCGACTCGGCGTCTCCGTGTCCAACGTCGGCACGAGCGAGAACGGGCAGCCCGAAGGACAGGCCGGCGCGTTGGTCGGCGACGGCGCCCAGATCCAGGAGGTCAACGCCGGCTCGACGGCCGCGGACGCCGGAATCCAGGCTGGGGACGTGATCACCAAGATCGACGACCACCTGATCACCGACGCCGACTCGCTGGTGGCCACGATCCGGACCTACCGGCCCGGCGACACCGTCACCGTGACGTATGAGCACGACGGAGCCACGAAGACGGCCCAGCTCACCCTCGACTCGGACTCGGAGGCGTCCAACTCCTAGACCGGGTCCCACAGACGCCCACCGCACGACGACGGTGGGTTCTCCGAGAAAGGTGGGGCCCCGCGGCAGGCATCGGGTCCGTCAAAGCCGCTGCCGCGGGGCCCCACCGTCCAACGCTCATCTCGTTCGGGCCACCCGGCCCTCGTCCCAGACCGGCTCCGGCGACTCATAGACAGCTCCGTCGGCGCCATAGACCAGGAACCGGTCGAAGCCGCGGGCGAACCAGCGGTCGTGGGTCACCGCGATCACGGTGCCCTCGAACGCCTCCAACCCGGCCTCGAGCGCCTCGGCGGACTGCACGTCGAGGTTGTCGGTCGGCTCGTCGAGGACGAGCAGGGTGGCACCGGACAGCTCGAGCAGCAGGATCTGGAACCGCGCCTGCTGTCCGCCGCTGAGCGACTCGAACCTCTGCTCCGAGGCGTGCGCCAGCTCGTAGCGGTCGAGCACCCGGGCGGCCTGCTCCCGGCCCATTCCCTGGCGGCCGTCGGGCCGGCCGTCACCCCGATGCAGGATCTCCAGCAGCGTGCGGCCCAGCAGCTCGGGGTGCTCGTGGGTCTGCACGAACCACCCGGGCCGGACCCGGGCACCGAGCTTGGCCTTGCCGGTGTGCTGGACCGGCTCGATGGGCACGTCGTCGACGGGACGGTGCTCCACGTCGGGGTCGCTGCCGCCAACGGCCAGCAACCGCAGGAAGTGTGACTTCCCGGAGCCGTTGGAGCCGAGCACGGCCACCCGCTCGCCGTACCAGACCTCGAGGTCGAACGGCTTCATCAGCCCCGTCAGCTCGAGGTGGGTGCACACCACCGCCCGCTTGCCGGTGCGGCCGCCCTTGAGCCGCATCGCGACCTGCTGCTCCCGGGGCTGCTCGGTCGGTGGCCCGGCCTCCTCGAACTTGCGGAGCCGGGTCTGGGCGGCCTTGTACTGGCTGGCCATCCCGTCGTTGTACTCCGCCTTGATCTTGAGCCGGAGCACCAGCGCCTTGATCTTGGCGTGCTCCTCGTCCCAGCGCCGGCGTAGCTCCTCGAAGCGGAGGAACCGGTCGGTGCGCGCCTCGTGGTAGGACATGAAGCCGCCCGGGTGCGTCCAGACGGAGTTGCCGACACTGTGCCCACCACTGGCCAGCTCGACGGTGACCACCCGGGTCGCGGTGTTGTTGAGCAGCTCGCGGTCGTGGCTGATGAACAGGATCGTCTTCTCCGACTCGCGGATCCGCTGCTCGAGCCAGATCTTGCCCGGTACGTCGAGGAAGTTGTCGGGCTCGTCGAGCAGCAGCACCTCGTCGGGGCCGCGGAGCAGGTACTCCAGGACCAGCCGCTTCTGCTCGCCGCCCGACAGGGTGCGTAGCTCGCGGTACTTGGCGCGTTCGTAGGGCACGCCCAGCCCGGCCACGGTGCAGACGTCCCACACGACCTCGACGTCGTAGCCGCCGGCGTCGGCGTAGTCGGCCAGCGCCTCGGCGTACCGCATCTGGGTCTGCTCGTCGTCGGCCTCCATGAGCGCCCGCTCGCAGCGATCCACGGCGGCGGCCGCCTCGCGGACCCGGGGCGGGGAGACGCTGAGCAGCAGGTCCGCGACGGTCGGCTCCGCGCCAAGCGCCATCCCCACCATCTGCCGCATGACTCCGAGCCCGCCGCTGCGAGTCACCACGCCCCCGTGGGGCTGGAGGTCGCCGGTGATGATGCGCATCAGCGTCGTCTTGCCGGCGCCGTTGGCCCCGACCAGCGCCACCTTGGCTCCCTCGCCGACGCGGAACGACACGTCGTCGAGCAGCACCCGCCCGTCGGGCAGCTCGAAACGCACTCCGGCGACGTCCACATGTCCCACGTCGAAGGATTGTGCGCGACCGGGGGTCCCTAGCGCACCTGACTAACCGCTACCCCCGGTGAAGAGACGGTAGCCGGCGTACGCCGCGACCAGGAGTCCGACGATGAGCACCGCCACGAAGATCCTCCGGGCCATGCCCGGGTTTACCTCTGCCGGAGCTCCGATGGCAAGGGGATGGCCGCATCGACCGCGCCGGTCCAGCCCGGCGAGAGCGCCCAGTAGAGGACGGCGGAGGTGAGCCGCCGGTCGCCGTCGAGCCCGTGGATCGAGGCGCAGGATCCGCCGAGGTCGACGGTGGCTTCCAGGTCGACGCTGCGCATTCGCACGACGGCCTTCGGATCGCCAGGGTTGCAGTCGAGATCGAGGACGGGCGCCGACTCCAACGCGAGCGTCGCGGCCTTGACGTCGTCGCCGGTGAGCAGTTCGCTCTGCTCGAGCATCCCGTCGGCGTCGTACCTGCAGATCGCCATCTCGTCCTTGGTGACGTCGGGCTGCGTCTCGCCGAGCGACGCCGTGCAGCCGTGCGGATCGCCCTCGGGGCCGATGGTCCGTGCCGACTCGAGAATCGCCTCGGTGACCGTGGACTTGCGGGCGGCGACGGTGACGACCACCCCGTTCAGCGTGGTGGCGCCGACATAGGCGCCGTCCGGCCACGAGTCGGAGTACTGGGCCGCGACCGGCCAGCGGACGTCGTTGCCGTTGGCGGGCGCGAACTCCACGCCGTAGGAGGAGAGCGGCGTGCACGCGATGGTGATCGCGACCCCTGGCCGGCTGATCCGCGGCTCGTCCGGCGAGCCGCCCCCGGAGCACCAGGTGGTCAGCGGCCCGTACGACCAGGTGTTGGGCACCTCGACGGTGACGCCGCGCCAGCTCTCGTAGTGGTAGCCGTTCGGTGCGCCGCCGCTGCCCTCGATCGGGTCGGCGGCCTTGGTGCCTCCCGCCGGACCCGGACCGGGACCCGGCCGGTCGCCCCCGCTCATGGCCACCACGCCGGCGGGGACCCCCAGCGCCAGGACGACGAGTGCCGCTCCGCCAGCCAGGCGGGTACGCCGGCGCTGCCGGGCCCGCGAGCGCGCAGCGGCGGCCAGACCGATGGCGGGCGGCGCGGCCTGGGCGCCATGGGCCAGTGCGTCCGCCAGCCGCTCCTCCATGTCGGTGAAGGGGTCAGACATCGGCTTCTCCCATCGTGATGCGCAGCGCGGTCAGCCCACGGGAGACCCGCGAGCGCACCGAGCCCTCGCGGACGCCGGTCAGCTCGGCGATCTCGGCGTACTCGAGCTGTTCGTAGTAGCGGAGCACGACCGCGGTGCGCTGCGGCTCCGGAAGCGCCTGGCAGGCCGCCCACAGCCCCGCCCGCTGGTCGGGCATCAGCCCGGCACCGGCTGACGCCGGGGCGACCGTGTCACGCACCTCCGCGACCGGGGACTCCCGGCGTCGGAACCGGCGCCACCACGAGGTGTGTTCGTTGACGACCATCCGGCGCACGTAGGCGTCCACGTCGCCGACCCGGGAGATCCGCCCCCAGCGGGGCAGCGCGCGGGCCAGCGCCTCCTGGACGACGTCCTCGGCGTCGCTCCTGTTGCCGGTCAGTGTGTAGGCGAGCCGCAGCAGCGCGGGTCCGCGCGCGGCGACCCAGCCGTCGAAGTCCGGTGCGCCCTCAAGGGCAGAGCCAGCCACCCGGGCTCCTTCCCGCCCCACGCCGTCCTGCACAGCGACCTGCATGCATCATCAACGCTGCTCGCGCGGATTGTGTTGCGAGCAGGCGCAGACCGGTCTGGGACGATGGTGTGTACTGGCGAGTAGCAAAACGGCGTCACAGAGCGAGGAGTCGGCATGCAGCTCGAGCTGTCCGAGCAGGAACGCGCGTTCCGCGACGAGATGCGCGAGTTCTTCACGACCAAGGTGTCCGAGGACATCCGCACGACGGTGGCCGAGGGCCGCGAGCTCTCCAAGGACCAGGTGGTCGAGAGCATGCAGACCCTCAACGCCGCCGGGCTGGCCGTCCCACGCTGGCCGGTCGAGTACGGCGGCCAGGACTGGACCGAGATCCAGTTCCACATCTGGCACGAGGAGATGGAGCGCGCGTGCGTGCCGACGCCGCTCGCCTTCAACGCCGGGATGATCGGGCCGGTCATCGCGCAGTTCGGCACCGAGGAGCAGAAGAAGAAGTTCCTCCCCAAGACGGCCAACATCGAGATCTTCTGGTCGCAGGGGTTCTCCGAGCCCGACGCCGGCT
The DNA here is from genome assembly GCA_963765915.1 of uncultured Actinomycetota bacterium. Lineage (GTDB taxonomy): Bacteria > Actinomycetota > Actinomycetes > Propionibacteriales > Nocardioidaceae > Nocardioides. The sequence continues at coordinate 368,870 of CAVXYB010000011.1, forward strand.
CCGACCTGGCCGGGCTGCGCACCACCGCGGTCAAGGACGGCGACGACTGGATCGTCAACGGCCAGAAGACCTGGACCACCCTCGGCCAGTACGGCGACTGGATCTTCACCCTGGTCCGCACCGACCCCGACGCCAAGAAGCAGGCCGGCATCTCCATGCTGCTCATCGACATGCAGTCCGAGGGCCTCGAGGTCCGGCCTATCCAGCTGATCGACGGTGGTCACGAGGTCAACGAGGTGTGGTTCGAGGACGTCCGGGTCCCCGGCGAAAACCTCGTGGGCGAGCTCAACGGCGGCTGGTCGATCGCCAAGTTCCTCCTCGGCAACGAGCGCGTGGGCGTCGCGCCGTCCGGCATCATCAAGCGGGTCATCGCCCGGATCAAGGGGCTGGCCGAGGACCGGTTCGCCGGCGATCCGCTGCTCCGCGCGCGGATCGCCGAGCTCGAAAACGAGCTGCTCGCGCTCGAGCTGACCACGATGCGGGTCGCGGCCAACTCCTCCGACGGCAAGCCGCATCCGGCGTCCTCGGTGCTCAAGCTCAAGGGCAGCGAGCTGCAGCAGGCCGTCAGCGAGCTGGTGCTCGACCTCGCGGGGCCCGCCGGGCTGGCCAGCGGCGCCGCCAGCGACGGACAGAGTGGGAGCGACCTCGAGGAGTGGGAGCGGATCGCGGGCCCGCTCTACCTCAACCTTCGCAAGGCCTCCATCTACGGCGGCTCCAACGAGGTGCAGCGCCAGATCATCTCCCGCAACATCCTGGGCCTCTGAGGGGCGACGATGGACTTCCTGTACGACGACGAGCAGACCGCCCTGCGTGAGGCCGTGCGTGGCCTGGTGGGCAAGGCCTACGGCGACTACGACAACCGCCGCCGCGCGGTCGCCCCCTCGGACGGACAGAGTGACCCCGGCTTCGACGAGAAGCTCTGGACGCGGATGGCCGAGATGGGGCTGCTCGGGCTGCCGTTCGCCGAGGAGGACGGCGGCGTGGGGGCCGGCCCGGTCGAGATCGGCATCGTGTGCCAGGAGCTCGGCCGGGTGATCGCACCCGAGCCCTACCTCACTTCAGTGGTGCTGGCCGGCGGGCTGGTCGCGGCCTGCGGCACCGCCGAGCAGCGTCATGAGCTCCTCGGCGCCCTGTCCGCCGGCGAGAGCGTGCTGGCGTTCGCGCACGACGAGCCAGGGCGCGGCTGGTCGGTGGACGCCGAGGAGGTCACCGCCGCCCAGGACGGCGACGCGTGGACGCTGACCGGGGTCAAGGAGCCGGTGCTGCACGGCGCCCGGGCCGACGTACTGCTGGTCAGCGCCGCTCTCCCTGACGGTGGCACCGGGCTGTTCGTGGTGGACGGTGATGAGGTCGACCGCACCGGCTACCCGACGTACGACGGCGGACGGGCCGCGCGGGTGGCCTTCGACGGCACTGCGGCAACGCCGTTGGGCGAACCCGGGCGCGACCTGACCACGAGCATCGCGACCGTGCAGGACATCACCCGGGTGATGGCGGCCAACCAGGCGCTCGGCGCCATGCAGTTCCTGCTCCCCACCACGGCGGAGTACCTCAAGAGCCGCAAGCAGTTCGGCGTGCCACTGAGCACCTTCCAGGCGCTGACCTTCCGCGCGGCCGACATGTACGTCTCGCTGGAGCTGACGCACTCGATGGTGGACTGGGCGACGATGGTCGTCGCCAAGGGCGATCCTGTGGAGGTCGCGGACGCGGCCCGACGGGTATCGGTGCAAGTCAGCCGCGCTGGCCGCCACATCGGCCAGGAGGCGATCCAGCTGCACGGCGGCATCGCCATGACGATGGAGTACTCCGTCGGCATGGTGACCGCTCACCTCACCGCGCTCGACCACCTGCTCGGCGACGGTGGGCACCACTTGCGCGAGCTGGCCGACGCGGTGACGAAGTACGGCGCCCTCGACCCGCTCGAATGACGAGCGCTCACATAAAGTTCGCGCATGGCACAGGGTCTCGAGGAGGGCAACGAGACCGTTGTCGTCCCCCGGACAGACGTGCTGCCCCCGGTCACCCGGCGCTGGGTGCGTGTGGTGTCGATGTCGGTGTACGCCGTCGCGCTGGCGGTCTGGTCGGAGCTGCTCGGCATCCCCAACGACACCGTCCAGGTCTTCGTCTGGCTGTGGTTCGGCACCATCGCCTGGCACATCGAGGCCCCGCGCCGCTACCACCTGCGCTTCCTGCGCGACTGGTCGATCCCGATGGTGGGGCTGGTCATCTACTTCTACAGCCGCGGGCTCACCGACGAGCTCGGTCTGCCGGTGCACATCACGGCCCCGATCCGGTGGGACGAGTGGCTCGGCGGCGGGGTGCTCCCCACCGAGCGGTTGCAGGACGCATGGTGCGGCGACCCGTGCCTGCGTGAGAGCGACCCGCGCTGGTACGACGTCTTCTTCACCACCGTCTACGCCAGCCACTTCCTGACCGGGCTCACCATCGCGGCGGTGCTGTGGGTCCGCAGTCGCGCGGAGTGGCTGCTCTGGATGCGTCGCTACGTGAGCATGAGCTTCGGCGCGCTGACCGTCTACATCCTCTACCCGATGGCGCCGCCCTGGATGGCCTCCGAGCAGGGCTACATCGACGCAGCGCTGCCGCGGCTCACCGGTCGCGGCTGGCGCGACCTGGGGCTGGGCCGGTTCGACCTGGTCCTCCAGGGCGTCGGCAACCCGGTCGCCGCGATGCCCTCGCTGCACGCCGGCATCACGTTCCTGGTCGCGATGTACGGCATCTGGCGACTGCGCACCCCGCTGCGCTACCTGCTGGTGCTCTATCCGGTGGCGATGTCCACCGCGCTGGTCTACTACGCCGAGCACTACGTCGTCGACGTACTCGCCGGTGCCGTGCTGGCCGGCCTGGTGATGGTCGGCTGCGGGCTGTGGGAGCGGCGGCGGGCGCGGCAGCGGGCGGTCGACGACTTCACCGGCTGACTGCCAGCGTCAGCGTGTGCGTCGATTGTCTGGAGCGTTCGCGCGCGGATCCGACCGAATCAGCCGATGAACGGACGTTCACGGACTCGAAGGGCGGACGCCCGACCGGGCCTCCGGGCGCCGTTTCATCCAGCACAGACCACGAGCGCCACCAGGAAACCAGCGCAGCCTGGAACCGCAGCTGGTCGACGAGCGAGTCAGTCCTTCTTGCGGCGGGTGTCCAGGAAACGAGCCGTCCTCTCGGCCACCGAGCGGCCAAGGCGGAGCGCCGAAGTGTCCCCGTCGCGCGGAACGGGCTCAGTCTGAAGGTCCGACACGACCGAGTCGTCATCCAACCGCCGCCATGTCGCGCCTTGGCCGTCGGAGACCGATCCGTACGGCGCAATAGCCAGAGTCTCCTGGTTCTTCTGAAGGAACCGACCGATCATCGCGTGATAGTTGACCGCATCGGCAAGGGCACCGTGCGCGGCGCGAGCGTCAGGATGGTCAGAGACATCCTTCGTCTGGAACGAGGTCGGCATCGAGCCAATGACGACGCGGATCCTGTCGACTCGCACATCCGCCAACCGCATGTTGCGTGATTCGGCCGGCGAAGGCGGCTGGAAAGCTGGACTCGTTGCTTCGGCGGCCGCGACTGCATGGCCTTGATCTTGGATATCCCGCGCCCGCTTCGCACGCTCCTGCTGATATGCCTCCAAGCGCTTGATCTCGCCCGCGAGGCGCTCGATGTCGGAGGTCCAGCGTTGGTCGCTCAGCTCAATCGCATTGATGCGCGCAAGCCGTTGAAGACTCTCAGGGAGATCCGTCGCACGAGGCATCTCCGCGCCTTCGACTAACACGGGAACAACACTCACCCGTGATGCCGAGAAGGCGTTCTCAATCTCCAGTCGAACGAAATCGTCAGGGTTGTCGATGCGTCGTCGGCCGTCCTGGTCGGTGGCCGATATCCAGTTGTCGCCGATCAGCACAAGCACCACATCGCACATCTCGATCTCTTCGCGGATGTGCTCTGCAAAGTCGACGCCAGCTGGAATCGAGTCGATGTCCATGAATACTCGCGCAGGCCGGAGTCGATGGCGCAGGCCGTCGTTGATCGCGTTGGCCTGCGGCTGACAGTCGCTTCGCCGGTAGGAGATGAAGATCCGCTTCTCTGTCTGACTTGGAGCCGGGGCACCAGCCTCGGCGGGCTGTGCTCGGTTGGCGACCTGCTTGAGACGGGTCCAGCGTGGTCCGCTACTCCCAGTCGGGCGCGTCCCAGGCGAAGATCGCCGAGGATTGTCCACTTCCGAGACGGGCTGCTGCCCCTCCTCCACCCAGAACTGCCAGCCCTCGGGAGCCGGCCCCCAAGCGGCATCGGGACGCCAGTCATCCGCGGGTGCCCAACCACGCGGCGGCTTCGGCCAGTTGGGCGGAGGGTTAAAAACCTTCGCCATCAATCCCCCGCTATCGAGTCGTACTCAGACCGGATCGGTTGCAGGAGTCTATGACGATCGAGGCATGAGAACGACGATCCGGATCTGCCGCGTTGAGTGCGGCGTCGCAGAACTACTGAAGGATTGGGTCCACGATTTCAGTTCCTGAGCGTGAATATGGCTTCGACGACGGCATTGCTTCAGTAGCTGTGCAGGGAAAGTGCGCTGACATTTCTGCGAACAGCGCGCCGATCTGCCGGCATCGGGTTGCTGCGAAGCCATCGGCGTGGACTAACACGCATGCGATCCGCGTTGTTCACAGGCTGGCGAGTAACCGAGGCAGGACTGTCGGTGGTCGCGTCTAGCGTGGTCCCGTCATGTTGGTCGAAGTGCAGCGCTCGGGCGAGCCGATCCTGGTGGACCAGATGTGCGACGACGTTGTCCTGGACCTGATCCGCGAGTCCGAGGTGCAGGTCCGGGAAGCCGACCGGCGCCGACTGCGCTACGCACGCCACTGGGCGGAGCGTCATGTGGTCACCGACGTCCTCGATGCGGCGCACTGGAGTGACGCAGACCTCCGTGACGCCGATCAGACCATCGGCGGCGAGGGCACGCCGCTTGTCAGCTCCGGGTGCGTTGAGCCCCTGGCCGCTGCCATCGGCGTCTCGGCACGTACGGCGATGCAGCTGCTCTCTGACAGCCTCGACCTGGGCTACCGGCTCCCACAGATCGACCGCGGAGTGGAGGAGCTGCGGATCGCACCGTGGCGCGCCCGGCGCATCGCGACACTCACACACGGTCTGTCCCGCGAGGCCGCGGCGTACGTCGACGCGCAGCTGGCGCCCGTCGCAGACTCGTGCGGGGTGGTGCGCATCCAGCGCCTCGTCGACGAGGCGACAGTGAAGTTCGACCCGGAGGCACGTGCGGCAGCCGAGGACGAGGCCAAGGCCGCGTGGGGGGTTCGCCTCGACGACTACCAGGGGCTGGTGTGGGCCGGCACCTCCAAGCTCGAGATCATCGGCGACACCCCCACGCTCAAGAACTTCTACAAGCTCGTGGCAGCCAAGGCACACGAATTCCTGGACCCGCGGCTGCCCGCCGAGGACCAGCCCTCGCTCGAGCATCGCAAGGTGGCCGCGATCGGGGTCATTGCCGACGGCGCCGGGGCCACCACCCAGACCAAGCTCTACCTGCATCTCGACGCTGCCGACCTGGCCGACCCGATCATGACCCTCGGCGCGGTCGAGCGGCTCGGGCCGCTCACCACCGCGACGATCCGCGACTGGCTCACGACGAGCCGCTTCACCCTCCAGCCGGTCCTCGACCTGAGTCGCAGCGACGCCGTCGACCAGCACGACCCACCCGCCTGGATGCGTGAGCTCGTGTTCCTGCGCGATCGCACCTGTGTGCACCCATACTGCGACAAGCCTGCCCGCGAGTGCGACGTCGACCACATCGAGGCCTACGTCGAGATGGACGGCGGCGGCCCACCAGGCCAGACGCGGCCCGACAATCTCGCCCCGCTCTGCCGGCGACATCACCGGGCAAAGACCCACCGCGGCTGGATCTACCAGCGCAACAACGAGGGCAGCTACACCTGGACCAGCCCTTACGGCCAGCGCCTCACCGTCGACACGCGCGGCATCGTCACGCGGCACTGATCCGAAGCGATCGACCTCGACGATGCCTGCCTGCTCGGACGTGCGTCGGACATACTGACCCACCCACACACGTCTCGAGGCCTCCGTGCGCTACCTCGTTGCCCCGCTCCTCGCCGTACCCGTGCTCGTCCTCGCTCCCGCGCCAGCAGCCCACGCCGTCGGCACCTGCCAAGGGCAGCCCGCCACCATCGAGTCTTCGACGGCCGGTGCCACGATCATCGGCACCGAGGGCCCGGACGTGATCCTGGCGACCAGGCAGGCCACCATCAACGCCCTGGGCGGCGACGACCTCATCTGCGTCGCCGGCGGCCTCCTGGATGCCGGGGCCGGCGACGACTCGGTCGTTGTCACCACCGACGGTAACGGCCAAGAGGCTCACCTCGGGCCCGGCACCAACCACTACGCGAGCCCCGGCGCGACTCTCGACCGCGTCTTCAGCGGGACGCCGTCCGAGCCAAATCTCGATGTCATCGACCTCGGCAACAACTCTGACCGGCTGACCGTCCAACTGCCGCCTGGCTCGAGCGTGCAGGCCGAGGGCGGTTCTCAGCTTCACGGTCCGGCGCCGGCGGCGCAGCTCGTGGTGCAAGGCCCCGCGGGTGACACGGGGGCCTGGGGTCTACGGCTGCCGGGATCGCTCACCCACGACGGTGCGTCCGTGGGCACGTTCACGAACTTCGCCAGCACCTTCCTCGACCTGGCCCGCTCAGCGTCGGCCACGGTCCGCGGCACGCCCGGGGACGACTGGGTGTACGTCGCGGCCGGCACGGTCGACATCGACCTGGGGGCTGGACGCGACCAGCTGGGACTGGGCGGCTCCAACGGCGGGGACTTCGTGGGCCTGTTCGGCTCGCCCCTGCGCCCGCTGCCCATCGCGGGCCGGATCGCGCTGGGTGCCCAGCTCGACCAGCTGTACCTCGACGCGGCGGGCAAGGTCGCCCTCGACCTGCGCAAAGGCAGGCTCGGGAAGGTCAAGGTGGGCGGGGTTGAGGACACCCAGCTCCGGGCCCGGAGGATCGAGTACACCGGCACAAGGCGTTCCGAATCGGCGGACGCTTGGGGCTGCAGGGTGACCATGCGCGGCGGACCGGGCGACGACTTCCTGGGCCGGATGACGCTCGAATACGCCCAGGATCTGGACTGCACACCCCAGTTCCGGCTGTACGGACAAGGTGGCGACGACGAGCTGAAAGGCGGGCCGGGCCACGACGTGCTGATCGGCGGTGCCGGCCGCGACCGTGTGAACGGCCACGAGGGCCGGGACGCCTGCTCCGGCGAGATCAAGCCGAACTGCGAGACCTGACAACAGCGTGGGCAGGCGTTCCGCAGGTCATCCCGCCCGGCGGTCCGCCTCCTCGACGGCTCGTCGTACGTCGTCGACTGTCAGGTCGAACGCCTTGAGCGTCTGCAGGGTCACGGTGTCACCCTGGCGCAGCAGCCCGAGCAGGATGTGCTCGGCGCCGATGAAGTTGTCCCCGAGCTGGAGCGCCTCGCGCAGGGACAGCTCGAGCACCTTCTTGCTGTCTCGGGCGAACCGCGGGTGCCCCTTTCGGACCGATCCGCCTGGGTCGTTGAGGTCCCCGTCGATCCGGCTGATGACATCGTCGAGGTCGATGCCGAGCAGCTTGAGCGCCTCGGCGTCGTCGGCGTCGAGCCCGTCGGCGTACTGCGCGGTGAGGCCGCGCACGACCCGGCGTACGTCGTCGCCGGACGCTCCGAGGTCGGCGAGCACCTTCATCGGCAGGGAGATGTCCCTCGCGGCCAGTGACTCCAGTACGTGGGCCGGGCGCACCTCGACCGCACGCGCGCGGGCCGCCAACTCCTGGGCGCCGATGACCACGGCGCGGGCGTCGCGGGTGAACCGCTCGAACATCGTCTCTCTCCTATCGACGTGCGTGCTTCTTGTGGACCGCCTGGCGGCTGACCTCCAGCACCTCGGCGATCTCCTGCCACGACCAGCCGGCCGCGCGAGCCCGGTCGACCTGGGTGCGCTCGAGGTGCTCGAGCAGCCGACCCAGGGCCCGGACCGCGCGCAGCCCGGCTCGGGGGTCGTTCGCGGTGGCGGCGGCGGTGAGCTCGCTGAGGTTCTGCATGCTGTCAACCGTAGTTGACGACTGCCAACTCTGTCAACCACCGTTGACACGTGCGAGGGTTGGCGCATGCAGAACCTTCAGGATGCCGGCGCGGTCGTGACCGGCGCCGGCCATGGCATCGGCCGCGCCCTGGCGAGGCGACTGGTCGCCGAGGGCGCCCGGGTCGTGGTCAACGACCTCGACGAGGACGCCTGCCGCGAGGTGGCTGAAGAGCTCGGCGCCACCGCGGCGCCGGGTGACTGCTCCTCCGACGAGGGAGTCCGCGCGCTCATCGGCACCGCGACCGAGGCGCTGGGCCGGATCGACGTCTACCTGGCGAACGCCGGGATCGACCGCACCCAGCCGGACAGCCTGCAGGCCTCCGACGACGACTGGGCGCGGATGTTCGACACCAACGTGATGGCCCACGTCCGGGCCGCGCGGGTGCTGGTCCCGGCCTGGCTCGCCGATGGCCAGATCAGAGACGGCTTGCGCGGCCGGTTCGTGGTCACCGCGTCCGCGGCCGGGCTGCTCACGATGATCGGCGCGGCCCCCTACTCGGCCACCAAGCACGCCGCGATCGGCTTCGCCGAGTGGCTCTCGGTCACCTACGGCCACCGCGGCATCGCGGTCCAGGCCATCTGCCCGCAGGGGGTGCAGACCCGGATGCTCGAGCAGGCCGGGCCGCTCAAGGACCTGCTCACCCGCGACGCCGCGCTCAGCCCGGAGCAGGTCACGGACGCGTGGGTGGCCTCGCTGGCCGACGACCGGTTCCTGGTGCTGCCGCACCCCGAGGTGGGCGGCTACTACGCCGCTCGCGCGGCCGACCCCGACGCGTGGCTGGCCGGGATGCGGCGGCTGCAGGCGAAGGTCGATGAGTTCATCGGGGCGGTCTGATGGAGGTGCCCGGCCTCGATCTCGATGCCTTCCGTCGCTGGTACGACGGCGAGCGGCCCGGTGAGATCAACGGCGACCTGTCCGCGTCCCTGATCGCCGGTGGCAAGTCCAACCTCACCTACGAGGTCACCGACGGCGCGTCGTGGTGGATCGTGCGGCGCCCGCCGCTGGGCCACGTGCAGGCCACGGCCCACGACATGGGCCGCGAGTACACCGCGATGACGGCGTTGGCCGACACCGGCGTACCGGTCCCGCGGACCTACGCCCACTGCGTCGACGAGAGCGTGCTCGGGGCGCCGTTCTACGTGATGCAGAAGGTCGAGGGTGTCGCCTACCGACGAGCCGTAGAGCTCGACGCGCTGGGCGCCGACAGAACCACTGCGATCGCGGGCCGGCTGGTCGAGGTGCTCGCCGCCCTCCACTCGGTGGACCCCGAGCAGGTCGGCCTCGGCGACTTCGGCCGGCCGCAGGGCTTCCTTGAGCGGCAGGTCCGCCGCTGGGGCAAGCAGCTCGAGGGCTCGAAGACCCGGGAGCACCTCGACGCGGACGAGCTGCACCGGCTGCTGACCGAGCGCCTGCCGGCCGAGGATCCGTCGGTGCTCGGCGTCGTGCACGGCGACTACCGGCTCGACAACTGCCTGGTCGGCGCCGACGACGAGATCCACGCCGTCGTCGACTGGGAGATGGCCACTCTCGGTGACACCCGCACGGACGTCGCGCTCATGCTGGTCTACGAGACCCTGGGCGCGTCGGCCGCCGGCGACCTCGTCTCGGACGTGGCCAAGTCGCAGGGCTGGCCGGGCAACGACCAACAGCTCGCGGCGTACACAGCCGCCAGCGGCCGGGAGCCAGGGGACATGAACTTCCACCTCGCACTCGCCTACTTCAAGCTCGCGGTCATCCTCGAGGGGATCCACTACCGCTTCCTCCAGGGACAGACCGTCGGAGAAGGGTTCGACCGGATCGGTGAGGGCTTCGACCTCATCGTCGCGGCCGGCCTCGACGCACTCAAGAAAGGCTGAAATGGACTTCGCCCTCGACGCCCGCACGCCAGGAGCTGCGTGAGCAGCTGCTGGACTTCATGGCGACGAAGATCGAGCCGGCCGAGGCCGTCTTCCACGACCAGCTCGCGGCCCTGGAGGATCCCTTCGCCTGGTCGACCGCGCCGGTGCTCGAGGACCTGCGCGCCGAGGCCCGCTCGCTGGGTCTGTGGAACCTCTTCCTACCTGGTGAGGAGCACGGCGCCGGGCTGACCAACTTGCAGTACGCCCCGCTCGCCGAGATCACCGGCCGCGCCGGTCACCTCGCACCGCCGGCGCTCAACTGCTCGGCGCCGGACACCGGCAACATGGAGGTGCTGGCGATGTTCGGCTCGCCCGAGCAGCAGGAGCGCTGGCTGACCCCGCTGCTGGCGGGCACCATCCGCTCGGCGTTCGCGATGACCGAGCCGGACGTGGCCTCCTCCGACGCCACCAACATCGCGACGTCGATCGTCCGCGACGGGGACGAGTACGTCCTCAACGGCCGCAAGTGGTGGATCACCGGGGCGATGAACCCGCAGTGCGAGATCTTCATCGTGATGGGCAAGACCGATCGCGAGGCGGCCCGGCACCAGCAGCAGTCGATGATCCTGGTCCCGCGCGACACCCCCGGGCTGACCGTGGTCCGGCCGATGACGGTGTTCGGGTACGACGACCACGAGCACGGCGGTCACGCCGAGCTGCGGTTCGAGGACGTCCGGGTGCCCGCCTCCCACCTCGTCGGTGACGAGGGCCAGGGGTTCGCGATCGCCCAGGCCCGGCTCGGACCGGGCCGGATCCACCACTGCATGCGTGCGCTCGGGATGGCCGAGCGGGCCATCGAGCTGATGTGCGAGCGGGTCGAGGGCCGGGTCGCGTTCGGCAAGCCGCTGGCGCGACCAGGGCGTGATCCGCGAGTGGATCGCGGACGCGCGGGTCGCCGTCGAGCAGCTCCGGCTGCTGGTCCTGAAGACCGCATGGCTGATGGACACCGTCGGCAACCGCGGTGCGCACACCGAGATCCAGGCGATCAAGATCGCCACCCCCAAGGTCGTCCAGGAGATCCTCGACCGCGCCATCCAGACCCACGGCGCCGGCGGCCTGTCCCAGGACTTCCCCCTCGCCTCGTCGTACGCCGCCATCCGCACCCTGCGCTTCGCCGACGGACCCGACGAGGTGCACAAAGCGTCGCTGGCGAGAGCCGAGCTGGCCAAGCAGGCCGGCGCGCGGAAGTAGCCCACCTGGCCAGACACCTGCTCGTGCGCCTGACCGGAACGGACTAGTCGGGGGGTTCTCGTCGGCCATTGTCGATGTCAAGGTCCCTTGCCTAGGGTCGGGTGACTTGGACGTGCTTCTACGCCGAAACGGGGAATCTCGACGTGTCTTCTCGCCTGCGCTGCGCCCTGCTCTTCTGCCTGGGCTCGGTGCTCGCGAGCACCGGTCTCCCCTTCGACGCGGTGGGTGCACACGCGGCCACCGCGTCGCCGGTAGTGGCCAGTGCCGGTGCCGCGACCGCGACGGCGGCGGCGGCGGACACGCTGCGCGGAACTTCCCAAGAGCAGGGGCGGCGACCCGTCGTCACCAAGGTGTCGCCCAAGAGAGTGGACACCTCGGGCGGTACCAAGATCACGATCAAAGGACGCCACCTCGGCCGCGTGAAGTCGGTGATCATTGGCGACACGGTCGTCAAGGAGGTGAAGGCCCTCGGCGGTCGCACGATCAAGCTCACCTCACCCCCCGGGCTCCCCGGCAAGCAGGTGGTCCGGGTGCGCACCAAGGCAGGCAAGAGCGCCAAGAGCAAGCGCGCCAAGCTGACGTACCGAGACCGGGCCGCGGTCAACGTCGCTCGCTACACCCCGAAGACCGGCACGGTGACCGGGGCCGGGGTTGTCTGGGTGACCAGTGGCACGGCGCCCGCCGATCCGGTCGCCGGCCAGCCCCAGCCCTGGTTGGTGGGAGTCGGGCCCGGCGGCGTCGTTCCCGCGGTGGGAGCGGCCTACTACCTGCCACCCGGCACCCCGGCGTTCCCAAGTGGACTGGCGGGCACGGTCACCGACGTCTCGGACCAGCCGGGCGGCGTCAAGGCCCTGGTCGTGACTCCGGCCGCGCTCTCGAACGTCTTCAGCGCCATCGACGTGCACTACTCAGACACCCCTGCGGCGCAGCGAACGGCTGGCAAGGACAGCGTGCCCAACACCTCGTTCGCGAACCTGAGCCCGGGTGCGTTCGAGTGCAAGAACCAGCTCGGTCAGTCGGTGACGTTCCGCGGCCAGCTGAGTCTGAGCATCGAGAAGATCCACACCAACTTCGACGTGAGCTCTGGCGGCCTCTTCGGGTCGCCCTACGTCAACGCGTGGGTCCGGTTCGAGCCGGTGCTGCGCGGCACGGTCACGGGATCCTCGAAGATGGGCTGCTCACTGCGCGCCGCGTGGGTGAACGCGCATCGCCGCGTCTTCCCCATCGGCGCGACCGGCCTCACCGTTTCGGTCGCCCCGGCGGCGTCCTTCTCGATCACGGCTTCCGGCACCCTGTCGGTCGAGCAGCGGACCCAGCGCATGGTCGGAGCGCGGTACCAGGACGGCAAGTTCTCCAACATCGACGAGAGCCACGACAAGGGGCTCACCTTCCGTGGCGCGCTCAGCTTCCAGGCCGACGCGAACGTCGGCCTCTCACTGCAGTTCGGGATCCTCGACCGGGTCGGGATCGAGGCCAAGGCGCTCGTCAGCGCCAACGGAAAGATCGAGGCCAAGTCCGACAACAAGGTGTGTCTCGACCTCAAGCTGGGGTTCAAGGCGGAGATCGGGGCCTTCCTCGACCTGTGGGTCATCCGGTTCACCGCCCCGGCCTACAGCCACTTCTTCGTGTTCAAGAAGATCGACGGCTGCTACGGCCCGGCGAATCCGGATACCAGCACCGGCCCGCAGATCACGACCACGAGGCTGCCGAACGCCGCGAACGACCACACGTACTCGGCCCGTCTGACCACCGCGGACAACCGGCCCGGTCGGTGGGCACTCGTCGGCGGCCAGCTGCCTCCCGGCCTGGCGCTGGACCCGAACAGTGGCGAGATCCGCGGTACGCCGTCGGGCGCCGTAGGCGACTACACGGCGGCGGTCTCCTTCACCGATGGGACCGGCGCGAGCGACACCGCGACCGTCCGGCTCTACCTCTATCCGGACCTCGTGGGCGGCGGCGCCTTCCAGGCCACCCTCACGTGGAGCAGCTACGCGGACCTGGACCTGCACACGGTCGACCCCTACGGCGAAGAGATCTACTACGGTCACGACACCTCGGACTCCGGCGGGGTCCTCGACCACGACGCCAACGCGGGATGTGACGAGCAGATCCTCGACCCGATCGAGAACATCTACTGGCCCTACGGAGGGGCACCGGCCGGCACCTACCAGGTCAGCGTCGTCACCTACAGCACCTGCTCGGTCTCCAATCTGAGCTGGCACCTGGTGGTGCGGGTCGGTGGCCAGATCGTCCTCGACCAGCGAGGGTCGGGTGACTCAAACGTCTACTCCGTCAACGTGGGTTCGAGCCGCGAGGCACCGTCGGTGACGGACCTCGGCCGGCAGCCAGCCGCGACGGAGCACCCGGTGAAGTAGCGGCTGCGGCGTTCGCCGAGACTGGGTTCGTGGACCTCTCGCTCACCGACGAACAAGAGAGCTTCCGGGCCCTGGCCCGCGACTTCCTCGAGAAGGAGGCGGTGCCGCACCGGCAGGAGTGGGACCGCGCCGAGTCCGTCGACCTCGGGATCATCCCGAAGATGGCCGAGATCGGCTTCTTCGGGCTCACCATCCCCGAGGACTACGGCGGCCTCGGCGGCGACTACATCACCTACGTGCTGGGCATGGAGGAGCTGGGCCGGGCCGACTCCGCGCTGCGCGGCATCGTGTCGGTGAGCAACGGGCTGGTCGGGAAGTCGATCCTGGGCTTCGGCACCGAGGAGCAGAAGCAGGAGTGGCTCCCCGGCATCGCGACCGCGGAGAAGCTGGGCTGCTTCGGGCTGACCGAGCCCGACACCGGCTCCGACGCCGGCAACCTCACCGCCCGCGCGTCGCGTGACGGCTCGGACTACCTGATCACCGGCCAGAAGCTGTTCATCACCAACGGCACCTGGGCCGACGTGGCGCTGGTGTTCGCACGCACCGGCGGCGACGGACCGAAGGGCGTGACGGCGTTCCTCGTGCCGACCGACAGCTCCGGCTTCGAGGCGCGCGAGATCAAGGGCAAGCTCGGGTTGCGCGGCCAGGCCACCGCCGAGCTCTTCCTGGACCACGTGCGCGTGCCCGAGTCCGCCCGGCTCGGGGACGAGGGCGAAGGCTTCAAGATCGCGATGACCACCCTCGACAAGGGCCGGGTCTCGGTCGCAGCGGGCTGCGTCGGTCTCGTCCAGGCCTGCCTGGAGTCCTCGGTCTCCTATGCCACGTCCCGCACCCAGTTCGGCCGTCCCATCGCGGGCTTCCAGCTGGTCCAGGAGATGATCGCCGACATCTCGCTCGACGCCGACGCGGCACGGCTGCTGGTGTGGCGGGCCGCGGACCTGCTCGACCGGGGCCGCGCAGACACCGCGGAGTTCCGGACGGCCGCGTCCAAGGCCAAGCTGTACGCCTCGGAGGCCGCCGTCCGCGCCGCGAACAGCTGCATCCAGGTCTACGGCGGCGCCGGCTACGTCGATGACCACCCGGCCGAGAAGTACCTCCGCGACGCCCGCGTGATGACGCTCTACGAGGGAACCAGCCAGGTGCAGAAGCTGCTGATCGGACGGGCCGAGACCGGCATCTCGGCGTTCATCTGACTCACTCCGCCGAGCGCTCTGGCACCGGCTGTCGTTCGTGGTAGTCGCTCGCCTCGCCGGTCCACCACGCCTCCACCGTCGTCAGCCCGGTCGGCGGCTCGAGCGTCCCGGCGCAGATCGACAGCCACTCGGGCGAGCTCTGCGCCCGCCAGAACAGGGATGACCCGCAGCGCCGGCAGAACGCGTAGCCCGCCTCGGCGACCGGGAAGTACCAGGTCAGCAGACCGTCAACGTCGTCGATCTCGACATCGCTCGACCTGGAACTGGTGGCCGCCATGAAGTGGCCGGTGAACCTGCGGCAGCGGTGGCAGTGGCAGTTGACGACGTCGCGGAGTCGGACCCTGACCTGGAAGGCGACGGCTCCGCACAGGCACCGGCCCGTGGCTGGCTGGTTGTCCATGGGTACCTATCCTGCATGCCAGCCAAGCGCGACCACGGAGCCAGCATCGGAGACGACGAGCTCTACGAGAAGGTGCGGGAGCAGGGGGGCAGCCGGGAGAAGGCGGCTCGGATCGCCAACGCCGCCGCCAACACCTCCCGTAAGGCGGTCGGCCGCAAGGGCGGCAAGGCCGGCTCGTACGACGACTGGACGGTGACCGACCTGCGCAAGCGCGCGGGTGAGATCGGCATCGACGGTCGGTCGAAGATGAACAAGGCGAAGCTCATCAGGGCGCTACGCAACCACTGACTGTCCCTGGCCCGGAGTACGGTGAAATCGTGCGGGGTGATCGCGTGGAGATCGTCATTGACGCGGGCGGTGAGGTCCGCACCTACGACATCGTCGCCACGCGCAACGGCCGCCGGGTCGAGATCGAGACCGGACGGGCACTGGTCACGGTGTCCGAGGTGACCCGCACCGGCAACCCGGTCCGGACCGCCCGGTTCATGGCCAGCCGGGTGCTTGCTCTTGTCGAGCACCCGGCTGCCGACCAGAACACCGCGCGCGAGGTCATCGAGCCCTGAGACTCTCGACCCGTTCGGCCAGAGCGGCGATGTCTGACGGCCCGGTGCCGCAGCACCCGCCGACGAGCCTGGCGCCCGCCTCGACCCAGGTCTCGATGAGGTCGAGGTCGAGGGCCTGGCCGTAGGACCACTGCTTGGCCTCGGTGTCCCAGCTGCCGCCGCGGTTGGGATAGGCGACAGCGGGAAGGCCGGTCGCCGCCGCCGCTGCCTGGACGGCGCCGAGCACGTCGGCCTGCTCCGAGCAGTTGACGCCTGCGGCGAGGATCGTCCTGCTGTCAGTGAGGACGGCGTACGCCTCCGCCAGCGGCTGGCCGGCGTTGGTGGTCGCCCCTGTCACGGAGTAGCTGAACCAGGCCGGTACGTCGATGTCGTCCAGCAGCTCGACCAGGACCTCGGCCTCGTCGGTGTCCGGGATCGTCTCGACGGCGAGCAGGTCGGGCGCGGCCTCGGACAGGAGGTCCAGGCGCGGCGCGTGGAAGTCCCGCAGCCGCGCCTTCGGGACCGCGTAGTTCCCGGTGTACTCCGACCCGTCCGCCAGGAACGCGCCGTACGGCCCGACCGACGCCGCGACCAGCAGTCCAGGATGCGTGTCCGTGAGCTCGTCACGGACGTCCTTGGCAAGGGTGACACTGAGCGTGATCAGCCGTCGCGCCTCCGCCTCGTCGTACCCGGCGGCGACCATCCCGTCGATGCTCGCCTGATAGCTCGCGGTCGTCGCGACCTGCGCGCCGGCCAGGAAGTACGCGCGGTGCACCTCGGCGATCCGCTCCGGCTCCTCGCTCAGGAGACGTGCCGTCCAGAGCGGACCCGAGAGGTCGGCGCACTGTTCCTCCAGCGCGGTGGAGAGTCCTCCATCGAGCACAACAGGTCTGGCCACGGCATCGAGGTCGAGCACGGTCTCAGCCTAGGATCTGGCCGATGCCTCGCGATCCCAACATCCCTGACGCGTTCGACGTCTACACGCTGGTGGTGCTGCGCCGGCCGGCTGATGCGCCGGACATGTCGGACGAGGAGCTCGACGCCCTCCAGGCACGCCACCTCGCCTACCGCGCCGAGCTGGCGCAGCAGGGCCTGACTGTCGCCAACGGGCCGTTCGACGAGCAGAGCGACCCGTCGTACCGCGGCATGTCGGTCTTCGCCTGCAGCCCTGCCGAGGCCGCGCGGTTGTCGGACGGCGACCCATCCGTGATCGCAGGACGGCTCGCCTACGACGTGATGGAGTGGTGGGTCCGCGCCGGCTCGCTCGCCTTCCCGCTCGCCGACGGGCCGGTGGGCGACCGTCGCTCGATGCCAGACGACTGACGGGGCGAACCTCGGCCCTCAGCCCTTCAGCCGGAACGCTTCGACTGCGTCGACCGTCACGCCGGTCGGTGACGTCAACGCGACCACCAGCTTGGCCTTGACTCGCTGGCCGTCCAGCCTCGCACGCCACTTGCGGCCGACCGTGACCCGGACCTTGGCTGCGCCGGCGGACTCGGCCGAGTAGCGCAGCATGCCCAGCCGGACCCACATAGCCGACACGCGGGCGGACACCGACAGGTGCACCTGCGAACCTGCCGGGCTTGCCGACACGGTGGCCGGCACCCGTCCACGCGTCGAGTCCAACCGCACGATGGACGCCACAGACGCGGCGACGCTCGGAGGGGGTGCGGTCGGAGTCGACTCCTCTGTGGCCGACGACGACACGGTCCACTTCGCCGACGCAGGCGAGGTGTCCACCCGTCCCACGGGGTCGACCGCGCGGATCCGGACCTTGTGCTCGCCGACCGCCAGGCCGGTCCACGTGCGAGGCGAGACGCACGCCGAGAAGGCGGCGGCGTCGAGGCTGCACTCGAACGTCGATCCGGGCTCGTCGGAGATGAAGGTCGCGGTGGCCGACGTCGCGGTTCCGCTGCCCGGACCGTTCGTGATGGTCGTCTCCGGGTCCACGGAGTCCTCCTGCCACTCCGGTGCGATGTCGTGGCTGATGGTGGTGTCGATCTGCCTGGCCCCGGATCCGTCGGCCGCCATCACCGCGATGTTGCGGTCGGTGCCCACCGTCCCGACGAAGGCGATGTGTCTACCGTCGGGTGACCACGCCGGCTCGGTGGCCGTCTGCGACGAGTCCCTCGAGAGCCTGGTCATCCCGGACCCGTCCGCCTCGATCGCCCAGATGGCCGGCAGCCCACCGCCGTTGGGCAGGAAGGTGTGGGTGTAGGCCAGGCGTCCCTGCGGGCTCCAGGACGGGTGGTCGTCATGGCCCTGGTACGGCGAGCCGGCGTACTGCCCGTTCGGCGTCAGGTTCGCGACCGAGCCGCCCTGGTGATTCATGACGTACACGTTGCGGTTGGTGTCGCCGGGGCGCGCGCTGACGAAGGCGATCAGGCCCTCCGGCCGCCCCGGCAGGGACGGAGACCATGCCGGATCGGTGTCCGGGAACGTGTTGTTCGTGAGCTGGGTCGGCGAGCCGCTGCCGTCGGCGGCGCGCACCAGGATCTCCAGGTCGCTACCGCCATCGGCTCTCACGACGTAGGCGATGCGTCCCCCGTCAGGCGACCACACGGGCGTCTGCTCGGTGGCTGGAGTCCGCGTGACCTGCTTGACGCTCGTGCCGTCGATGTCCATCGTCCAGACGTCACCGGCGCGGATGAACGCGATCCTCGTGCCGTCGGGCGAGAGAGCAGGACTGATGTTCGTCGCGCCGGTCGTGAGCTGGGCGAGACGGCTTCCGTCGCTGTTCATCGAGTAGATATGGGGGGCGCCGCCGCGGTCGCTCTGGAAGAAGATCCGCCCGGGCTTGCCGGGGTACGCCGCCTGTGCGGGCGCCGAAGTGAGGAGGCCGAGGGCACTCCCTACGAGCAGGCAGGCGAGGGCCCGCGCGGTGACTGCGGTGGTCGGTGTGAGGTGAGGCATCTTCATGACGGCTCCAGGTGTGAAGAGTGGTCGAGTGAGCCGAGGGTGGCCTCCACCGCTCAAAGAACGCTCAATTCGGTGACCGCGACGACGCAGTGGGGCAGATTGGCCCCATGGCAGACGGGAGGCCGCAGTTCCGGGCGCTGGGGCCGCTCGAGGTGCGCGTCGCCGACCGAACGGTCGACCTGGGCCCCGCCAAGCAGCGTGCGGTGTTGGCCGTGCTGCTGGCCCGGGCCCCCGACGCGGTCCCGGTCGAGCGACTGGTCGACGAGGTGTGGCCGGGCGCGGGTCCACGGCAGCCACTGCGCAGCCTGCAGGTCTACCTGTCGGCCCTGCGCCAGGCACTGGGGCCTGAGGCAGCTCGGCTGGTCACGATCGGCAGGGCCTACCGGCTCGACGTACCCGACGACGGATTCGACGTCGACCGGTTCACGGACCTGGCCGCCGAGTGCGTTCGCTGGCATCGCGCCGGCGACCACGAGTCCGCCGTCCGCGTCGCCGACCAGGGACTGGCTCTCTGGCGGGGCGAGGCATGGCAGGGCCTGCGAGACGTCCCGGGCCTCGAGCCGGACGCCGCCAGGCTGGACGAGCTGCGTCTTGACGTGCGCGCGACCCGGGCCGCCGCCCTGCTCGCCCTGGGTCGCCACCGCGACCAGGTGCCCGAGCTCGAGGAGCTCGTGATCCGTCACCCGCTCCGGGAGGACCTCCGCGGCCACCTGATGCTGGCGCTCCACAGGTCGGGACGCCAGGCCGAGGCGCTGGAGGTGTACGCCGAGGGCCGACGCCACCTGGCGGAGGAGACCGGCCTGGATCCCGGCGCGAGCCTGCAGTCGCTGCACGCGGCGATCCTCGGCGACGACCCGTCCCTGCGACTCGAGGACGCGGATCTCCGAGCCAGACGCCATCTGCCGGCCCCGGCGTCTGAGCTGATCGGCCGGCGGGCAGACCTCACCGATCTCGTCCGATCGCTGAACGAGGGGACGCGGCTGCTCACCCTCACCGGGCCGGGCGGGGTCGGCAAGACCCGGCTCGCTCTCCAGCTGGCCCACGAGATGGCGAGCGACTGCCCGGACGGGGTGTGGTTCGTCGAGCTCGCGGCGCTCAGCGATCCACGCCTCGTCCCGCCGGCGATCGGCGAGGCGCTCGACGTCGACCCCGTCGGCGACGACTACGTCGAGCCGCTCCTCGAGCACCTGGCCGGACGTCGGCTGCTGCTGGTTCTCGACAACTTCGAGCAGGTGGAGGACGCCGCGGCGCTGGTGGCCCGGTTGCTGGCGGCCGGGGACGGCGTCCAGGTGCTGGTGACCAGCCGCGTTCCGTTGCGGGTCTACGGCGAGCGGGTCCGTCAGCTCGATCCCCTCGACACCGAGGACGCGCTGGCCCTGTTCTCCGCGCGGGCGTCAGCGGCCGATCACCGCTTCGACGCATCACGATTCGAGCAGATCAACCGGATCTGCGTGGCACTCGATCGCCTGCCCCTCGCGATCGAGCTCGCCGCTGCCCGAGTGGCCGAGATGACGCTGGACGAGCTCTCGACGCGGCTCCGGGAACGGCTCGACCTCGCCTCCGACGGACCACGTGAACGGTCGAGCCGGCAACGGGCGCTGCGGACGACGATGGCGTGGAGCGTCGACCTGCTGTCGGCCGAGGCCGCGCGAGCCTTCGGCCACCTCGGCGTGTTCGCGGGGGGCTTCCAGGCAGACGCGGCCGACGAGATCGCCGGGGTGTCGAGGGAGACGCTCAACGCACTGGTCGGTTCAAGCCTCGTCATTCGTGAGCAGGAAGGTCGCTACCGGATGCTCGAGACGATCCGTGACTTCGCCCTCGAGCGTCTGGCGACACACCCGGACCGCGATGCGGTGCTGGAACGGCACGCGGCCTACCACTTGAGCCTGGCCGAGCAGGCCCGTCCCGGGATGGCAGGACCCGAGGCGGTGGCCCTGGTCAGGCGGCTGCGCGCCGAGCGGTCCAACCTGAGAGCCGCCCTGGAGCACTACGACGACAGCGGCCAGGGCGTACTCCTGCTCCGGCTCGCCACCGCCCTGACCATCTTCTGGTACCGCACGGGCGCCGGCGAGGATCTCAACTGGGTCGAGCTCGCCCTGCGTCGCACCCCGGAGGCCGACGACCACCTGCGCGGCCGGGCGTTCTACGGGCTGGCGATCTGCCGGGGTGACCAAGGCCGGTCGGAAGCCGCGTTGACGGCCTGCGAAGAGAGCTACCGCCTGCTCAAGTCCGCGGGCGACGAGGCGTGGTTGGCCCGCGCGTCGAACAGCCTCGCCGGACTCACTCGCGACATCGGCAGAGCCACGGAGGCGGCCAGGCTCCTCGACGAGGTGATCGCGCTGCGTCGTCGCCTCGCCGATCCGGACCTCCCGATGGGGATCCCGCTCTCCAACCGGGCGATCACGGCCATCGACCTCGGCGATCTGGTCACGGCTCGCCGCTGCCTGGTCGAGGCACGTGACCTGGCAGCCGGCAACGAGCTCGAGCGGGCGCGGACGGGCAGCATCTTGGCAGACCTCGCGATCGCCGAGGGGTCGCTCGACGAGGCGAGGGCGTTGCTCCGCGAAGCGCTCCCCGTGCTCCGGAGTCACGATGCAGAGTCCCAGCTGATCGAGGTGCTCGACACCATGGCTGGGCTGGCCGTTCAAGCCTCCCTGTTGCCGGACGCCGCCCTCCTGGTCGGCGCCGCCGACCGGGCCATGGCTGACGTGGGGTCGGTCCAGGTGCCTGCGGACGTCAGCCTTCGTGCGCGCCGGGTGGGAGCTGCCTTGTCGCGGCTGCCGGCGGCGGACCGTGAGTCGATGACGGCCGCCGGCCGGGAGCTCGGCCTCGACGAGGCACTCGACCTCGCGATCGATCGGCTCCTGTAGGTCACAGCGGCGATCGGGTGACTGCTTCGAGCCGCCCGACGGTGCCATCGACATCAGTGAGCTTGTCGAGGCCGAAGAGCCCCACCCGGAACGTGGAGAAGTCGTCGCCTTCGCCGCACATCAGGGGTACGCCGGCGGCCACCTGGACACCACGCTGCCTGAACTTCGCGCCGCTGCGGATCTCGGGGTCATCGGTGAAGGCCACCACCACGCTGGGTGCAGCGAATCCTTCGGACGCGACCGACGGGAACCCGTGTTCGGCGAGCATGGCGCGGACTCGCGTGCCGAGCGAGATCTGAGCCGTACGCAGTTCGGTGAGCCCGGCGGCGCGGGTCTCGAGCATGAGCGCGGCATCGTGCGCGAGCGTGTCGGTCGGCATCGTCGCGTGGTAGGGCGTCAGTCCCCGGGTGTAGGCCTCGGTGATCGTCAACCACTTCTGAAGGTCGACCGCGAAGCTGGTCGACGTCGTCGACATGACCTGTGCCCGACCGGCCTCGCCGAGCATCACGTAGCCCGCGCACGGTGAACCGCTCCACCCCTTCTGCGGGGCGCTGAGCAAGACATCGACGCCCAGCTCGGACATGTCCACCCACAACGCCCCTGACGCGATGCAGTCAAGAACGAAGAGCCCACCGGCTCCATGCGTGGCCGCGGCGACGGCGCGGACATAGTCATCGGGCAGCACCATGCCCGCCGCCGTCTCCACGTGGGCCGCGAAGACGACCTCGGGACGGGCGCGCTCGATGGACTCGACCACCTCTTCGACCGGAGGAGGGATCCATGGAGCCTGTCGGTCATCGGACACCGACCTGGCGCTACAGACGGTCGTCTCTCCGGCGATGGTCCCGGCATCGAGGATCTGCGACCAGCGATATGAGAAGAGGCCGTTGCGAACGACGAGGCATCGCCGGCCGGTCGCCAGCTGCCGGGCGACGGCTTCCATAGCGTAGGTGCCGCCACCCGGGACGACTGCGACGGTTTCGGCACCGTACGTCGTGCGCAGAACATCGACGATGTCCTGCATCACGCCAACGAAGCGCTGCGACATGTGGTTCAACGACCGGTCTGTGAAGACGACCGAGTACTCGAGCAGCCCATCGGGATCGACGTCGCGGCGAGGAAGTTCCACGTCCGCAGATTGCCACAGGTCCGGTCTTTGTCAGTTGTTTATGTGTTCGAGCGGTGCGGCGTCCTTCTGCTAGAACGGCCGACGTGGAGGAGGTCGAGGTCGTCGTCGCCCATCGCGAGCGCGCGACCGTGCGTGTCGGCGACGTGTTCCTGAAGATCGACGCTGATCAGACCCGCACCGATATCGAGGTCGAGGCGATGGCCATGGCGCCGATCCCGACTCCGGAGATCCTGTGGCGGAAGCCGCCCGTGCTTGCGCTCGCCGCCCTCCCAGGCACGGCACTCGCCCGGCTCGGTGGGCCGTCGGTCGCGTCGGCGGCGGCGTGGGCCTCGGCCGGCGCCGCCGTACGGATGCTGCACGACGCGCCGCTGCCGCCATGGCCCGGTGAGAACCTCGAGGAGCTGGCATCGCGCCTCGACGGCGAGTGCGAGTGGCTGCTCACTAATGGCGTCCTTCCCACCGACCTGGTCACGCGCAACCGCCGCGTTGCCGAGGTTGCGCTCCGAGCGTGGACACCGGTATTCACGCATGGCGACCTACAGATCGCCCATGTGTTCGCCGACGGCGACGAGATCACCGGCGTGCTCGACTGGTCCGAGGCGCAACAGGGTGACGCCCTGTATGACCTCGCCAGCTTGACGCTCGGACACGAGGAGCATCTTGGCGACGTCGTCCGTGGGTACGGCACTGACGTCGATCTCGACGTGATCCATGCTTGGTGGTCGATGCGAAGCTTGCTGGCGATCCGCTGGCTGGTCGAGCACGGCTTCGACCCTGCGGCTCCAGGTTGCGAGGTCGACGTGCTCAGATCCCGGATGTGAGCCCGTTGTCACGGGCAGCCTCCTCACGGTGGCCCAACGGTCGCTTCGTCGACCCGGGCGACAACGACGTCATCGGCTGCGTCTGCCTGTACCCCTCAGCATCCGAGGAGTGGGACGTCACGGTGCAGTCCTGGGTGCGGGCCGACAGAGCGGACCTCGACGTACCACTCGCGGACGCCGTTGCACGCTGGCTCGCCAGCGACTGGTCCTGGGAGCGCGTAGACCGCTGCGGTCGCTGAGTCGAAGCGCGAGCCGCCCTCGAGCCCGAACGTCGGCTATCTCAGAGCCGTTTCGTGGTGAACAGGGTCGTCCCGTAGACCTCGTCCACTTCCTTCCGCTCGGTCTCGGTGAACCCGACCTTGGCCAGCACCCCGCGAGAAGCGGTGTTCCATTCCCAGACCGTGGCCCACAGACGGGCGTACCCGGACGATCTCGCCCAGTCCAGAACCGCCAACGAGGCTTCGGTCGCGTATCCCTGACCCCAGGCGCGGCGTAGCAGCTCGAACGCCAGCTCCGGTTCCCCCTCCGATCCTCGTCCGCTGTCGATCAGCCCGCAGTAGCCGATGACGTCACCAGCGGCCTTCCGCTCGACCGCCAGCAACCCGATCGACGATGGCTGGTTGATGCGAATCGACTTCTCGAGGTCTGCGACCGTCGGGTGTCCATCCGCGTCGATCCGGCGGTGCGGCGGCACACGCGGATCACGTTCGGTCCACAGCTCACGCTGGATGGCGGCCTCGGCTACCCGCCAGGGCCTGAGCAGCAGGCGATCCGTCTCGAGCACAACCTCGCGGCCAGGAGTCGCTGCACCTGCCATGACAGCAACGCTCTCATGGCCAACGCACGGAGCTGAGGCTGTCGGGATGGGTTCAGGCCAACGGGCGCCGGACAATCAGAAGGGCGATGTCGTCTTCGGTCGGCTCGTCATCGAGCGCATTCAGCAGGATGCGCGTGCAGGCCGTCTCGGGCTCATCATGCGCGACCAGGCTCCGACGCACCGTCTCGAGACGCTCGGTCAACTGTGCCTCCGGACTGGCGCCCGGCCGTGGACGGCGGTCAACGAGTCCGTCGGTGAACGCGCACATGGTGGTGCCGGGCCTGAAGTCGATCGTCGCCGAGTGCCGAGGCGCGGGCAGTCCGGTGCCCAGCATGAGGTCAGCGGGGACGTCGACAGCGATCGGCTGGGAGTCTGGCCCGACGACGAAGGGCGGCCAGTGCCCTGCCGAGCTGACCTCGATCGTGTCGTACGGCGCCGTCGTGACCGCGTAGAGGACGGTGGCCATCGAGCCAGCCTCGAAATGGCTGATCTTGCGGTCGAGCCGGGTCAGCACTTCGGCTGGGTCGTTCTCGTCCAAGGCGTAGGCACGTAGAGCGCTGCGGAGACGACCCATGATGACGGCTGCTCGCAACCCATGTCCCGCGACGTCGCCCATCACGAAACCGACGCGGTCACCGGGCAGGGTGAACACGTCATACCAATCACCACCGAGCTCCCCTTCGGCCGGCACGTAGCGCGCAGCCACCTCGAGGCCGGCCACCGGCGCACCGACGGCGGGCATCAGGCTTCGCTGCAGGACGAGAGCCGCGGTCTGCTGCTCATTGAGTCGTTCTTCTTGGATGGTCCGTGCGATCTCGTCGGCCCAGCGCTCGAGACGGACCGTGTCACTGATGTCGAAAACACGGTCCGCGAGCGACCCGACATGGACGACTCCGAGGAGCTCATGTCCAAGCAGCAGGGGAACGCCGAGTAGGGCCCGGGGCTGGTGCAGCCGCAGCACGGGATCAAGCACCGTGCGTTCGTTGATCTCCGTCAACACCACTGGGCGCCGCGCACCGGCAACTCCCCCGGCGAACCCCTGATCGATGTGAACCCGCAGGGACCCGCGGCCGGCCCGCCCGAGCCCGTACGACGCCACCGGCTCGAGCACGGACTGTGCCTCGTCCAGCAGCAGCACCTGCGCCATGTCCACCTGCATCGCATCAACAACGCGAGCAAGGACCCCATCGAGGCCCCCGGAGCGGCCGATCAGCGCGGCCGCGGCCGCGTGGTCGCTGTCGGGCTGCGAATGTACCGTCACGCGGGAACCGTAGTCCCCCGGCTCATCCCCGTCCTACGGAACCGGCTTCCTCCACAGCCTTGGCAAGGACCGGAAGCAGACTGTCGGGGGTCGCCTCTAGCGTGTGAGGCATGAGGGATCTCGGGCTCGCCGCAGGCGCCAGCGGGGCGACCGCCGTGCTGCCGTCGGTCGCCGAGATCAGTGCCTGGACCCAGCAGCTGGGTGGAAGAGGGCACGAGCTCGACGATGCCGCGAGGATCGACATGATCCGTGCGTTGGAGGAGCTCAAGTGTGCGGCGGAGGGCGCCCAGGCCGAGGTGACCGCGGACTTCGACCGGTCGCAGCGAGCAGCCGCCGCTCGTCGAGGTGAGCCCGCTGAGAGGCAAGGTCGCGGCATCGCCCACCAGGTCGCGCTGGCTCGCCGCGAGTCCCCGCACCGCGGCCAGCGTCACGTCGGACTGTCGAGGATCCTGCGCACCGAGCTGCCGTGCACCCTCGACGCGCTGCGGGCGGGCCGGATCACCGAGTGGAAGGCGATGATCGTCGCGCGGGAGACGGCCTGCCTGTCCCGAGAGAACCGCATGCTCGTGGACGAGAAGATCGCCGGTGACCCGGCCAAGATCGAGGCGATGGGCGACCGGGAGGCGGTGGGCGCGATCCTCGACCTCACCGGCCGACTTGAGCCCGCGGCCGCGACCGCGCGGCGCCGCCGCGCGGAGGCCGACCGGCGCACGACGCTGCGGCCGGCGCCGGACACGATGACCTACCTCTCCGCACTGCTGCCGGTCAAGGACGGCGTGGCGGTCTACAAGGCGCTGCTCGCCGAGGCCGACCGGCTCAAGG
The DNA here is from genome assembly GCA_963765915.1 of uncultured Actinomycetota bacterium. Lineage (GTDB taxonomy): Bacteria > Actinomycetota > Actinomycetes > Propionibacteriales > Nocardioidaceae > Nocardioides. Next base: position 395,252 of record CAVXYB010000011.1, read on the forward strand.
CCGCCGGCGACCCCCGCTCCCGGGGCGCGATCATGGCCGACACCTTGGTGCGCCGCATCCTGGCGCCGCACGTCGCGAGCCCCGTCGGTCCGGCAGAGCTGCCGCTGATGATCAACATTGTCGTGCCCGACACCGTCCTGCTCGGCGACTCCGACGCCAGCGGCCACGTGGAGGGCTTCGGGGCAGTCCCCGGCGAGCTGCTGCGGGAGTGGATCGCCGCCCATGCCGAGAGCGGCGTGACGGACTGGGTGCGCCGGCTCTACAAGCAGCCGTCGACCGGGCAGGTCGTCGCCATGGACAAGAAGAGCCGCCGGTTCGAGGGCAAGCTGGCCGAATACCTACGCCTCCGCGACCGCCACTGCCGGAGTCCCTGGTGCAACGCCCCGATCCGCCACCTCGACCACGTGAAGGACCACGCCAAGGGCGGCAAGACCAGCGCCCACAACGGGGAGGGCCTGTGCGAGGCGTGCAACCACGCCAAGCAGGCCGACGGCTGGGCCGCGAAGCCGCTCGACGCCCCGGTGCACACCATCGAGATCATCACCCCGACCGGTCACCGCTACCTCTCGACAGTCCCCACTACCGGACCACCGCTGTGGATGGAGATCTACCCCGACACGGTGCGCCTAGCCGGTTAGTCAGGTTTTCCGTCGAGAAACATCCGCAGCCTCGTCCGCGTGTGTTCTGCGCCGCTGACCGCCGGGTTGTTCAGCGCCCGGCTGACCCAGCCCAGCCGGAGCGCAGGACGTACGGCGTCGCGCAGCTCGGGCCGGTCGGGCGCGTAGCGCGCCAGGTAGGTCTCGACGTACGGCCAGATGTCCTCGGAGCCCGCGACATCGTCGAGCCCCCACGCGACGACGCCCTCCAGGGTCACCGACAACGTGAAGAACGGGTGCGAGACCACCGCGTCGCCCCAGTCCATGACCAAGTTGCGGCCGTCCTTCACGAACACCTGCCCGTCATGCAGGTCGTCGTGCTGGAGCGTCTCGGGGACGCCGTACGACGTCAGCTCGTCGACCAGGTCCCGGACCCGGCCCGTCGCCTCCCGGAACCGTGGCTCGAAGTCTGGGTCAGCCACCAGCTCCGCGTAGGAGTCGGCCAGCCCGGCCAAGCGCAGGTCGGGGACACCGACATCCAGCAGGTGGTCGACGTCGGGCTCGAGCGCCCGGTGCAGGTCGGCGACACCCTCGAGCACGTCGTGCCACCGCACCAGACTGCGTTCCGAGGCCACCACCTCGCGCAGCCGCTTCCCGGCGTCGGCCATCAGCATCCAGCCCCGGTCGAGGTCGCGCGCGAGCAGCGCTGGCACCCGCGACGGGACCCGGCGAGCGACGGCGTCCACGACGGCTACCTCGTGCCGGAGTTCTGGGGTGTTCGCCTTGAACCACACCGGCCCGTCCGCGGTCGGCACGCGCAGGACCGTCGCCCAGGTCCGTACGTGTGGCTGCTCGACCTCGCCGGTCCGCTCGCGTCCAAGTGCGTGGAGGCGGGAGTCGACCCAGCCAACCGCGCCGGCCCGCCAGAAGGGGTCCTCCCACGGCGAGATCACGGCCGCTGGCTCTCCAGCACCCGGAACCCCTTGGCGCTGGCCACCCGTGACGTCGGGTAGCCCTGCTCGCCGAGCCAGCGCTGGAGCGAGTCGGCGCCGAGGTTCTTGCCGACCACCATCACCGCGCGGCCCCCGGGCACCAGCCGGGCGAACCACGTCAGGAGCAGCTCGTGCAGCGCGGCCTTGCCGATCCGGATCGGCGGGTTCGACCACAGCTCGTCGTACGTCGTGTCGGGCGGTACGCCGTCCGGAGTGACCGCCGTGAACCTCGAGGCGACCCCGAGCGCGGCGGCGTTCTCGTTGGCCAGCAGCACCGCGCGCTCGTTGACATCCACAGCGGTCACGGTCGCGCCAGGCACACAAGAAGCGATGGCCAGCCCGATCACGCCGTACCCGCAGCCGAGGTCGAGCACCCGGCCACCGGCCGGCGGCGACGTCTCGCGGAACAGCACCGAGGTGCCGATGTCGAGCCGGCCCTGCGCGAAGACGCCCGACCCGCTGGTCAGAGCCAGCTCGCGGCCCCACACCGACGCGCGCACCGGCATCCGCCGGAACGGGACGGCGGGGTCGGCGGTGAAGTAGTGGTCCTCGGGCGACTCAGCCACGGCGCGTCCTCGTCAGCTCGGCCCGGGCGCCGAGCTCGGCGTCCGGCGGGTAGCCGACCTCCTCGAGGGTGAGCCCGTGCGCCGACGCGACGGCGACCGCGGACTCCCTGCGAGCTCGCGCGAGCACCGCGGCGGCCCACTCCACGTCCCGCCGCCCCTCGCCGATCGCGATCAGGCAGCCGACCAGCGAGCGCACCATGCTGTGGCAGAACGCGTCGGCACGCACCTGCGCGACGAGCAGCCCGTCGTCCTCGCGCGCCCACCGCAGGTCGAGCAGGGTCCGGATCGTGGTAGCACCCTCGCGCCGCTTGCAGAACGACGCGAAGTCGTGCTCTCCCAGAAGCGCCATCGACGCGGCATTCATCAGCGCCTCGTCGAGAGGGCGCCCCCAGGCCAGCACCTGCGAGCGGCGCAGCGGATCCACCAGCTCGGGCCGGTCGGCCACCCGATAGGCGTACCGCCGCCACGACGCCGAGAACCGCGCGTCGAACCCCTCCGGCGCCACCACCGTCCGGTGCACGCGTACGTCGTCGCCCAGGACGCCGTTGACCCGCCGCGCCAGCCGCTCTGGGTCCTCGACCAGCGACTCGAGGTCGGCATGCACCACCTGCCCGCGCGCATGCACCCCGCTGTCGGTCCGACCGGCGCAGGTCAGCCCCACCGAGGGCACCCGCAGCACCGTGGCCAGCGCGGCCGCCAGATCACCCTCGACGGTCCGCAGCCCCGGCTGCGCGGCCCACCCGTGGAAGGCGGTGCCGTCGTACGCGACGTCGAGGCGGATCCGCACCCGGGCATCCTCTCAGCCGGGTCTTCCGCACCGTCCTAGGCTGGCGAAGTGCCTGATCCCGCCATCGTGCTCGTCTCCAGTGACCACGTCGACGTGCTGCTCGAGGAGTTCACCAGCCGCTACGCACGCGACTACGACCTCCGCACCGCCCACAACTGTGCGGAAGCGCTCGCCGTCGCCGAGGAGATCCGCGAGGGCGGCGGGACCGTGGCGATGTTCGTCTCCGACTCCCGGCTGCCCGACGAGCCCAGCATCGTGGCGGCGTTCGGCCAATGGCGGACCGTCATCCCGACCGCGCGCAGGGTGATCACGGCGCATTGGGACTACTTCGTCGACGACGCTCCCCGGCTTCGGGCAGGCATGGCCAAGGGCAAGTACGACGCCTACCTGCTGATGCCCCGCGGCCGGCGTGACGAGGAGTTCCACAACGCGATCACCGACCTGCTCTCGGACTGGGGCTCGACCGTGCCCAACCCCGAGGTGGTGGCGGCCAAGATCATCTCGCCGACCCACGACGGGCTCACCCTCGCGATCCGTGACTTCCTCGACCGGACGGGCCTGCCCAACAAGGTGTGGCGACCCGACGACCCCGAGATCGAGCCGGTGATCGAGAAGCTCCGGGAGACGTTCCCGGACGGCCTGGAGTTCCCGATCGTGTACTCCGCCAACCGGCCGCCGGTCATGGCCAGGTCGGTGCGCGACGTGGCCCTGTCGATCTACGGCCGCCCCGGCGACTTCAAGGTCGAGGAGACCGTCGACCTCGCCATCGTGGGGGGCGGCCCTGCGGGGCTGGCCGCAGCGGTGTACGGCGCGTCAGAGGGGCTGGGTGTCGTCCTCCTCGAAGCCGAGGCGATCGGGGGGCAGGCCGGCACCAGCTCGATGATCCGCAACTACCTCGGCTTCCCGCGCGGAATCTCCGGGATGCGCCTGTCGACGAGGGCTGGCAGCCAGGCGCTGCGGTTCGGCACCCAGTTCCTCACCGGTTGGGAGGTGACCGCGCTCGAGCCCGGCGCCGACGGCGCGCCGCACCTGCTGCGCACCGAGGGAGGCGACGTTCAGGCTCGGGCCGTGATGGTCTCCACGGGAGTGGCCTATCGCAAGCTCGGCGTCGAAGCTGTGGAGGACCTCGTCGGCATGGGCGTCCACTACGGCGCCGCGATGACCGCTGCCCGCGAGATGGAGGGGTACGACGTCGTGGTGGTCGGCGGCGGCAACTCGGCCGGGCAGGCGGCGGTGCACCTGGCCCGGTTCGCGCGGTCGGTGACGATCGTGGTTCGCCGTCCGGGACTGGAGGAGACGATGTCGAAGTACCTCATCGACGAGATTCACTACAACGACCGGATCTCCGTGGTGCCCGACGCCCGCGTGGTCGACGGCGGCGGCGAGGGTCGGCTCGAGTGGCTGTGCCTGGAACACACCACCACCGGGGAGCGGACCACGAAGCAGGCGCAGGGGCTGTTCCTGCTGCTCGGCGCCGAGCCGCGCTGCGACTGGCTACCCAGCGACTTGGCGCGCGACGGCAACGGGTTCGTGCTCACCGGCCGCGACGTGCCCCGGGAGTGCTGGGTCGACGGGCTCCCACCGGCCAACCTGGCGACCACGGTCGCCGGGGTCTTCGCGGCCGGCGACATCCGTTCCGGCTCGATGAAGCGGGTCGCCGCCGCCAGTGGTGAGGGCGCGTCCGTCGTACCGCTGGTGCACGCGTTCCTCGCCCCGGCCCCCGAGGACGACGTCGCGGCGGTCCCGGTCTCCTGAGCTAGCCCAGCTCGTGCCGGTACGGCGGGTCAGCGCCGGGCCGCGAGACCGTGACGGCCGCTGCCCGGGCCGCGTGCTCGAGCACGTCGACCACCTCGTCGCGGGGCAGCGCGGCCAGCGCGGCCCGGCCCTCGGCGCCGAGCCGGCCACGCTCCCAGAGCGCGTCGACCAGACCGGCCCCGAAGGTGTCACCGGCCCCGATGGTGTCGGCGACCACCACGTCGCGCGAGCCGATCTCGACCGGTCCGTCCCGGTCGAGCCAGAGCGCGCCGTCCGGCCCCCGGGTCACCACGACCACGGCCGGGCCGCGCTCGAGGAGCGCGGCGGCCGACTCGGCATACCCCTGCTCCGGATAGAGCGCCTCCAGGTCCTCGTCGCTCGCCTTCACCAGGTCGGCGACGTCGACCATCTCCTCCACGCGCGCGACCACCTCGGGTCCGGTTCCGGTGACCGCCGGTCGGGCGTTGACGTCGTAGGTGATCGTCGAACGGCTGCGCAGTCGGCGCAACAGCGCCAGGACGTCGTCGGCGCCCGGCGGGAGCACCGCCGCGAGTGAGCAGGTGTGCGCGACCAGCGGGTCCTCGCCTTCGGGCACCGGCAGCAGCCGCCAGTCGATGTCGAAGGTGTACTCCGCGGCACCCGCGGTGCCGATCGTGGCCCGCGCGGTCGACGTGCGCTCGACGGCCGCCGGGTCGCAGGCCAGGGTGACCCCCGCGTGGGCGAGGTGGGCGGCGATCATCTCGCCGTGACGGTCGGCGGCGAAGCTGGTCGCGAACCGGACCGGCCGCCCCAGCCGGGCCAGGGCCACGGCGACGTTCGCGGCGCTGCCGCCGGCGTACTCGTGCAGGTTGCCGCTGTGCGTCTGCACGATGTCGACCAGGGACTCCCCGACCACCAGCACGCCGCGACTCATGGCCCAGTCTCTATCACGAGTGGTGGAAGGATGGCTCTCGTGTCCGAGACCGTCACCCCTCGAGTTTCCATGACCAAGATCCTCGGCCTGATGGCCGTGCTCGACCTCGTGACCGGCGTCGTCCTGTCGATCATCGGCGTCTCGCAGGACATGCAGTCGCTCGCGATTGTCGGCGTGATCCTGCTGCTCTCCGGCGGCGGCATGCTGGCCTACGTCTCCTGGCTGCGGAACAAGCCCACGGCCCTGTGACCCACCACGTGGTCTACGGCGCCGGCGCCGTGGGCGGTGTGATCGGCGCGCGGCTGCATCGAGCCGGACACGAGGTCACGCTCATCGCCCGCGGCGAGCACCTGGCCAGGATTCGCAGCGATGGGCTGGTCCTCGACACCCACGAGGGACGGTACGCCGCACGCGCGCCCGCGACGGACACGGCGGCCGAGGTCCCGTGGACCGACGAAACTGTCGTGCTGCTCACCGTGAAGTCGCACCAGACCCGTGCGGCGCTCGATGACCTCGTGCCGCACGCGCCGGCCGGGACGATGGTCGTCTGCGCCCAGAACGGAACCGCCAACGAGCCGGCGGTGCTGCGGCACTTCGCCCGCACCTACGGCCTCACGGTGATGCTGCCCTCGACCCACCTCGAGCCAGGGGTCGTGGTGCAGAAGTGCCACCCGACGCCCGGCATTCTCGATCTCGGCCGCTACCCCGACGGCACCGACGACGTCGCGGAGTCGATCGCGGCCGACCTCCGCATGGCTGGCTTCGAGTCGGTGCCGCGGCCCGACATCATGGCCTGGAAGCGCCGCAAGCTGCTGTTGAACCTCGGCAACGGCGTCGACGCCGCCTGCGGCCCGGGCGAGGACTCCGACGAGCTCGAGCGGCGCGTCCGAGCCGAGGGCGAGCAGGTGCTCGCAGCCGCCGGTCTCGAGGTGGTCACGGCCGAGGCCGACCGGGAACGGCGCGCTGACCTGCTGCGTCGGCGTACCGACGCCGGCCCGGCCGGAGGCTCGACCTGGCAGAGCCTGGCGCGCGGCGGAGGCGCCACCGAGGTCGACTACCTGGCCGGCGAGATCGTGCTGCTCGGCCGGGAGCACGGGGTGCCGGTCCCGGCCAACGCCCTCGTCCAGCGGACCGTGCGCCAGCTCGCTCGGAGCGGTGGCGAGCCGCGCAGCGTGCCGGCACGCGAGCTGCTGGCCGAGCTCGACCGGATCGGCTCGCGCTGAGCCCTCAGGGCGATTCGACGACGTGGGCGTCGGAACCCGGGTAGGTCAGCCCTTCGTGCCCGTCCGACCACCGCACGACGTACGGCGGGGCACCATCGTCTCCGCGCACCTCGAGGACCTCGCCCTCGCGCCGCGGCGTGTGGTCCGTCCGACCCTCGACAACGAGGCGATCTCCCACCTTGGCGTGCATCGCCCACCTCCTGATCCACACCTTGCCGCGACGGCCGTGGTGAGGCAAGGGCATCGGGGGTCAGGTCTTGTCGACGTCCTCGGCGGGAGCCTCGTCCGTGGCCTCGTCGGCGGGAGCCTCTTCGGTGGTCTCCTCGGCGGGAGCCTCTTCGGTGGTCTCCTCGGCGGGAGCCTCGTCCGCGGTCTCCTCGGCCTCAGCGATCACGCTCTCCTCCGGCGACGCCTCGTCGGCCATCTCGACCGGCGCCTCCTCGACCTCGTCGGCGGCGGGCGCCGTCGTGGCCTTCTTGGCAGGCTGGGTCTCGGGCTGGGACTTCTTCTTGCTACGCGCCGGCTTCGGGTCGTACTTCTCGGTCACCAGCTCGATGACCGCCATCGGGGCGTTGTCGCCCTTGCGCGGACCGATCTTGGTGATCCGGGTGTAGCCACCTGGCCGGTCGGCGAAGGACGGGCCGATCTCGGTGAAGAGCGTGTGCACCACGGACTTGTCGTGGATGGTCTTGAGGACCTCACGCCGGTTGTGCAGGTCCCCCCGCTTGGCCTTGGTGATCAGCTTCTCCGCGACCGGCCGCAGCACGCGGGCGCGCGTCTCTGTGGTGGTGATCCGGCCGTGCTCGAACAGCGCCGTGGCGAGGTTCGAGAGGATCAGCTTCTGGTGGGCCGGGCTGCCGCCGAGGCGGGCACCCTTCCTGGGAGTAGGCATCTGTTCTCTCTCATCTCTCCGGCCGTGTCAGGTACCGGGGTAGACGACCCGCCCGATTGACGCGGGTCGATTTCGGCTGGCTCAGAGCTGCTCGTCCTCGACGTACGCGTCGTCGTAGTCCTCGTCGCCGTAGGCCGCGAGGGCAGCGTGCGGGTCGAAGCCCGGCGCGCTGTCCTTGAGCGAGAGGCCCATCTCGGCCAGCTTGGCCTTGACCTCGTCGATCGACTTGGCGCCGAAGTTGCGGATGTCGAGCAGGTCCTGCTCCGAGCGGCTGATGAGCTCACCCACGGTGTGGATGCCCTCGCGCTTGAGGCAGTTGTAGGAGCGAACGGTCAGCTGCAGGTCCTCGACCGGGAGGGCGAGGTCCGCGGCCAGCTGCTCGTCGACCGGCGACGGGCCGATGTCGATGCCCTCGGCCTCGACGTTGAGCTCCCGGGCCAGGCCGAACAGCTCGACCAGGGTCTTGCCGGCCGAGGCGATGGCGTCGCGGGGCCGGATCGACGGCTTGGTCTCGACGTCGATGACCAGCTTGTCGAAGTCGGTGCGCTGCTCGACACGGGTGGCCTCGACCTTGTAGGTCACCTTGAGGACCGGGCTGTAGATCGAGTCGACCGGCATCCGGCCGATCTCGTTGTCCGCGCCCTTGTTCTGCACCGCCGAGACGTAGCCGCGGCCGCGCTCGACGACCAGCTCCATCTCGAGCTTGCCCTTGTCGGACAGGGTGGCGATCTTCAGGTCGGGGTTGTGCACCTCGACGCCGGCCGGCGGGGTGATGTCGGCCGCGGTGACGGCACCGGCACCCGACTTGCGCAGGTACATGGTGACCGGCTCGTCGTGCTCGGAGGACACGACGAGGCCCTTGAGGTTGAGGATGATCTCGGTGACATCCTCCTTGACGCCCTCGATGGTCGAGAACTCGTGGAGGACGGAGTCGACCCGGATGCTCGTGACCGAGGCACCCGGGATCGAGGACAGCAGCGTGCGACGCAGGGAGTTGCCGAGCGTGTAGCCGAAGCCGGGCTCCAGCGGCTCGATGACGAACCGCGAACGGAACTCGTCGACGGACTCTTCCGACAGGGTGGGGCGTTGTGCGATAAGCACTGGTTTTTTCCTTTCCGGGTCCGACCGCTATTTGAAGGACCCGAACATGTTGCGATGGCGAGAGGTGGCTCTAACGATTTCCGGGGGAGGGCGAGGACTACTTCTTGGAGTAGTACTCGACGATGAGCTGCTCCTGGACCGGGATGTCGATCTGGGCCCGGACCGGGACCGAGTGCACGAGGATCCGCATCCGCGTCGGGAGGGCCTCGAGCCACGCGGGCACGTGGCGCTCGCCGTGGGTCTCGCGGGCCACGATGAACGGCGTCATCTCCAGCGACTTCTCCCGGACGTCGATGACGTCGTGGGCGCTGACCTGGAACGACGGGATGTCGACCTTCCTGCCGTTGACCTTGAAGTGGCCGTGGGCCACCAGCTGGCGGGCGTGCCGCCGGGTGCGGGCGAAGCCGGCCCGGTAGACCACGTTGTCCAGGCGGCACTCCAGGAGCTGGAGCAGGTTGTCACCGGTCTTGCCGGCGCGACGCGAGGCCTCGGTGTAGTAGTTGTGGAACTGCTTCTCGAGGACGCCGTAGGTGTAGCGCGCCTTCTGCTTCTCGCGGAGCTGAAGCAGGTACTCGCTCTCCTTGATCCGGCCACGGCCGTGCTGGCCGGGCGGGTAGGGGCGACGCTCGTAGGCGGCGTCTCCTCCGACGAGGTCGACACCGAGACGGCGCGACTTCTTGGTCATGGGGCCGGTGTAGCGGGCCATGTCAGTCTCTCCTTCTTGTCTCGGTGGTCAGACGCGCCGGCGCTTGGGCGGGCGGCAGCCGTTGTGCGGGGTGGGCGTGACGTCCTGGATGGTGCCGACCTCGAGGCCGATGGCACCCAGGGAGCGGATCGCGGTCTCGCGACCGGAGCCCGGGCCCTTGACGAAGACGTCGATCTTCTTCATGCCGTGGTCCATCGCCCGGCGACCGGCGGCCTCGGCGGCCATCTGGGCGGCGAACGGCGTGGACTTGCGTGAGCCCTTGAAGCCGACGGTGCCGGCAGAAGCCCACGAGATCACCGCACCGCTGGGGTCGGTGATCGTGACGATGGTGTTGTTGAACGTGCTCTTGATGTGGGCCTCGCCCTGAGCGATGTTCTTCTTCTCCTTGCGGCGGACCTTCTTGGCGCCGGCCGCGCGAGCCTTGGGGGGCATGAAGTTCTCCTACAGCTGGTCTGTGATCGAGTGGTGGGTGACGGGAGTGCGTCGACTTGCGTCAACGTCGCGAGACGTCACTTGGCCTTCTTCTTGCCGGCAACCGTGCGCTTGGGACCCTTGCGGGTGCGCGCGTTGGTCTTCGTACGCTGACCGCGGACCGGGAGGCCCTGGCGGTGGCGGCGACCTTGGTAGCTGCCGATCTCGATCTTGCGACGGATGTCGGCCTGGACCTCACGACGGAGGTCACCCTCGATCTTGTAGTCGGCTTCGATAGCGTCGCGGAGACTGACCAGCTCGGCGTCCCCCAGCTCGTGCACTCGGGCGTCGGGGCTGACCCCGGTCTTCGCGAGGAGGTGCTGGGCGCGGGTACGGCCGATGCCGTAGATGTAGGTGAGTGCGACCTCGATGCGCTTGTCGCGCGGGAGGTCAACACCAACGAGGCGTGCCATGTTGGCCTTCTTTCAAGGGCTGAGCCCTTACTGGTTCGCAGCGGTGTCGGTCGTGACGCGTCCCGCCCTGCCAAGGGCGGGCTCCGGCCGTCTGCTCCGGAGGTGGCTTCACCAGGGAAGTCCCTGGCTAGCGATCACGATGTGAGGTGTTGAGTTGTGAAAACTGGTGGTGCGCTCAGCCCTGGCGCTGCTTGTGGCGCGGGTTGTCGCAGATGACCATGACGCGGCCGTGGCGACGGATCACCTTGCACTTGTCACAGATCTTCTTGACGCTCGGGTTGACCTTCATCGGTCCTTCTCTGGGTCGGCTGCCTGGGCTACTTGTACCGGTAGACGATGCGACCCCGGGTGAGGTCGTACGGCGAGAGCTCCACCACGACCCGGTCCTCGGGGAGGATCCGGATGTAGTGCTGGCGCATCTTGCCGCTGATGTGGGCGAGAACCTTGTGCCCGTTGCTCAGTTCCACACGGAACATCGCGTTGGGGAGGGCCTCCGTGATGGTGCCCTCGATCTCGATCACGCCTTCTTTCTTCGGCATGTCCTCCACAATCCGTAGTTGGTGCTGTCGTCTACCGTCGGCCCGCGAACCTCCCGACCGTGCTTCTGGGGGCGGGTGGACCTCATGCGGCCGTCCCTGGCTCCTCATTCCCGGGCACACGCGACAACGCCCCTCGGAGCGGGATCGCCATGTGTCCGGGCAGCCGCGAGGCGCCACAGGACAGACCCATGTTGGGCCGACGCACCAGTCTAGTCAGTAGCCGGTGGAATCCCTAAATCGTCCGCGAGCAGTCGCAACGTCTCCTCGCGGGCCGGGCTGCGGTCGGGTTCGGTGCCGACGTGGGCGGCGGCGACCGGGTGGATCATCACCTCGTCCACGCCGTAGGTCGCGGCCAGGTCGGCGAGCTGGGTCCGGGCGCCCGCGGGGTCGCCGATGACCCAGCGCGAGCGCATCGCGTCGATGAGCGGGCGGTGGGCCTCCGGCACGTCGACCTTCTCGGCCTCCTCGACCAGCAGCTGCGGGCCGAGCGGGGCGCCGGTACGCAGCGCGACCATCATCAGGAGGTTCGGCAGGGCGCGCCGCTCGGCCTCCACGGCGGACTCTGCGACCACGGCGTTCACCGTGAGGAAGGTCCGCGGCTCGGCCAGTTCCGGCGAGGGCCGAAACTGGCTGCGATAGAGGTCGAGCGCCTGGGCGGTGCCGGAGCCCGAGAAGTGGTGGGCGAAGACGTAGGGCATCCCCTTCTCCGCGGCCAGCCGGGCCGAGTAGTCCGAGGAGCCGAGCAGCCAGATGACCGGGACCGTGCGGGCCACCGGGGTGGCCCGCAGCACGTGCCGGCGCCCGGCGACCTCGAGCCCGACCCCGGCCGGCTCCATCATCGCGAGCACGTTGTCGACGTACTCCGGGAACCGGCTCACCGCCTCGTCGCTCACGCCACCGGCGCCGTGGCGCAGCGCGAAGGACGTCACCGGGTCGGTGCCCGGCGCCCGGCCGATGCCCAGGTCGATCCGGCCCGGGTACGCGGCCTCGAGCAGCGCGAACTGCTCGGCCACCACCAGCGGGGCGTGGTTGGGCAGCATCACGCCGCCCGAACCCACCCGGATCCGGGAGGTCGCCGAGGCGACCAGGCCGATCAGCACCGGCGGGTTGGTGGCGGCCACCGCCGGCATGTTGTGGTGCTCCGCCAGCCAGTAGCGGTGGTAGCCGAGCTCGTCGGCGGTGCGGGCCAGCGCCAGCGTCGCGGCAACCGCGTCAGCCGTGGCCTGATCGCTGCGCACGGGCACGAGGTCCAGGACGGACAGGTTCAACAGGCTCACCAGGGAGGAACGGCGCGACGCACGGTGGCTATTCCGCGGCGGTCCGACGGTCGCGAGAGTCGCGGGCCAGGCTCAGGACCGTCGTCACCGCCAGGATGCCGACGATGACCACCAGCGAGAGCCAGATGGGGATCTCCGGCGCCCAGTCGATGCCATCGCCACCGTTGATGAAGGGCAGCTCGTTCTCGTGCATCGCGTGCAGGATCAGCTTCACCCCGATGAAGGCGAGCAGCACCGCGAGTCCGTAGGCCAGGTAGACCAGCCGTTTCAGCAGGTCCCCGATCAGGAAGTAGAGCTGGCGCAGACCCATCAGCGCGAAGATGTTCGCCGTGAAGACGAGGTACGGCTCCTCGGTCAGCCCGTAGATCGCCGGGATCGAGTCGAGCGCGAACAGCAGGTCGGTCATGCCGAGCGAGAGCACGACGATGAACATCGGCGTGTAGAGCCGCTTGCCGTTCTCCCTGACCGACAGCTTCACGCCGTTCCACTTGTCCGTCACCGGGAGGTGGGTCTGGGCGTACGTCACGATCCGGGGCTGGTCGTAGTGCTCGCCGTCCATGTCGTCGTCCTTGGCGAGCTTGTACGCCGTCCAGACGAGGAACAGGCCGAAGATGTAGAAGACCCAGCTGAACTGGCTGATCGCCGCCGAGCCGACACCGATGAAGATGCCCCGCATCACCAGGGCGATCACGATGCCGATCAGCAAGGCGGTCTGCTGGTACTGCCGCGGCACCTGCAGCTTGGTCATGATGATGATGAAGACGAACAGGTTGTCGACCGAGAGCGAGTACTCGGTCAGCCAGCCGGCGAAGAACTCACCGCCGTACTGGGCGCCCGAGAAGACCCACACCCCGATGCCGAAGACCATCGCCAGACCGATGAAGAAGGCCAGGCTGACCGTCACCTCGCGGGTCGACGGCTCGTGCGGCCGACGCCCGATCACGAAGACGTCGACGATCAGCAGGCCGATCGTGATGACGAGCGTGAGGGTCCAGACCAGCGGGGAGACTTCCACAGACAGCTCCTGGGGGTGGTGAGGGACGAGTGACCGCCAGAGGTCTCTTCCACCACCCCCAACGGGCGACCCGCGGGCCCGGAGCGCTCACGCTCGTGCTGACGATCCCGCGGCGAAGGAATACTCCCCTCCTGCAGGTGCCACCCTACCGGCCGCCGAACGGGACTCCGCGCGCGGTCAGTGCCTCCTCGCCGCCGTCCAGCGCGGTGAGCACCCAGGCGCCCCGGTCGGTCAGCGCGAAGGTGTGCTCGACGTGGGCCGCCCAGGACCCGTCGGCGCTCACCACGGTCCAGTCGTCGTCGAGGAGCTCGGTCTCGTGGCTGCCGAGGGTGACCATCGGCTCGACGGCCAGGGCCATCCCCTCGACCAGCCGCACGCCGCGGCCGGCCCGGCCGACGTTCGGAACGTCGGGCGGCTGGTGCATGGCCGAGCCGATGCCGTGGCCGGTGTAGTCCTCGAGGATCCCGTAGCTGCCGTTGTGGGCGCGCAGAGACGCCTCGACGGCCTGCGAGATGTCGCCCACCCGGCCGCCCGGGCGGGCCGCGGCGATCCCGGCCCACATCGCGGCCTCGGTGTCGTCGACCAGCGCGGTCAGCTCCGGACCGACCGCACCCACCGGCACCGAGATCGCCGCGTCGCCGTGCCAGCCGTCGACGATCGCGCCGCAGTCGATCGAGACGAGGTCGCCCTCGCGCAGCTCGCGCTCACCCGGGATGCCGTGCACGACCTCCTCGTTGACGGAGGTGCAGATCGACGCGGGGAACCCCTGGTAGCCCAGGAAGGACGGCGTCGCGCCCGCCGTGCGGATCGCGTCCTCGGCGATGTTGTTGAGGTCGCGGGTGGTGATCCCGGGCTGTACGGCGTCGCGCAGCAGCTCGAGGGTCCGGCCGACCACCAGACCGGCGCGCCGCATCGCCGCGACCTGCTCGGGCGTCTTGACCTCGACGCCGCGGTCCCGCCAGCCCATCGGTGGGGGCGTCAGCTCTCCGAGACGACGTCGAGCGCGTCGAAGATGCGCTGCGTGACGACGTCGACCTCACCCATGCCGTCGACCTCGATGAGGATGCCGCGATCGCGGTAGATGCCGATGAGCGGCTCGGTCTCCTCGCCGTAGACCTCCTGGCGCCGGCGGATGACGTCCTCGGTGTCGTCGGCCCGGCCCTCGACCTGGGCCCGCTGCAGCAGCCGCTCCACGATCTCGTCCTGGTTGACCGTGAGCACCACCACCGCGTCGAGCTGGTGGCCGGTGAACCTGATCATCCCGTCGAGCTCCTCGACCTGCGCGAGGGTGCGCGGGTAGCCGTCGAGGAGGAAGCCATTGGTGGCGTCCGGCTCGTCGATGCGGTCGCGGACCATGAGGTTGGTGAGCTCGTCGGGGACGTATTCGCCGGCGTCCATGAAGCGCTTGGCCTCGAGCCCGAGCGGCGTCCCCCTCGAGACATTGGCCCGAAAGATGTCACCGGTCGAGATGGCGGGGATCTTGAAGTGCTCGGCGATGAACTTCGCCTGGGTCCCCTTCCCCGCTCCCGGCGGGCCCATGATGATCAGCCGCATTGTCTCGTTAGATGCATTAGCGAAGGAATCCTTCGTAGTTGCGCTGCTGGAGCTGGCTCTCGATCTGCTTCACGGTGTCGAGCGCGACACCGACCATGATCAGGATCGACGTGCCACCGAACGGGAAGTTCTGGTTGGCATTGACCAGCACCAACGCGATCAACGGGATCAGGGCGACCAGACCGAGGTAGGTCGCACCTGGCGCCGTGATGCGGGACAGGACGTAGGACAGGTAGTCCTCAGTCGGCTTGCCCGCCCGGATCCCGGGGATGAAGCCGCCGTACTTCTTCATGTTGTCCGCCACCTCTTGAGGGTTGAAGGTGATCGAGACGTAGAAGTAGGTGAAGAAGACGATGAGCAGGAAGAACGTGAGCATGTAGAGCGGGTGGTCACCGCGCACCAGGTAGTTGTTGATGAACCGGACCCAGACGGAGTCGTTCTCCTGGTTGAACTGGGCCGCCATCGCCGGCAGGTAGAGCAGCGACGAGGCGAAGATGACCGGGATGACGCCGGCCTGGTTGACCTTGAGGGGGATGTAGGTCGAGCTCCCGCCGAACATCTTGCGGCCCACCATCCGGCGGGCGTACTGCACCGGGATCCGGCGCTGTGACTGCTCGATGAAGATGACCGCCGCCACGATGACCAGACCGATCGCCAGGACCAGCGAGAAGATCCACCAACCCTTGTCCTGGCCGACCGCCCACATGGTGGCCGGGAAGGTCGCGATGACCTGGGTGAAGATCATGATCGACATGCCGTTGCCGACGCCACGCTCGGTGATCAGCTCGCCCAGCCACATGATCACCGCCGTGCCCGCGGTCATCGTGATCACCATGACCAGGAAGGTCTGGGTGCCGTTGTCGTGCAGCAGGCTCTTGTCGCAGCCCTGGAGCAGGTTGCCCGAGCGGGCCAGCGCGACGATGCCGGTCGCCTGGAGCAGCGCCAGCCCCAGCGTGAGGTAGCGGGTGTACTGGGTGATCTTGGTCTGCCCGGACTGGCCCTCCTTCTTCAGGGCCTCGAGCCGCGGGATCACCACGACGAGCAGCTGCAGGATGATGCTCGCGGTGATGTAGGGCATGATCCCCAGCGCGAAGACCGTCAGCTGGAGCAGGGCCCCGCCGGAGAACAGGTTGATCAGGTTGTAGATGCCGGTGTTGTCGACGTCGTTGATGCACGACTGGACGTTGCCGACGTCCACGCCCGGCGCGGGAATCTGCGAACCGGCCCGGAAGACCACGATGATCATCAGGACGAACAACAGCTTGCGCCGCAGGTCCGGAGTCCGGAAGGCGTTCGCGAATGCGGTCAGCATGTAGAGGCGTCTCTATTCGTAGTCAACTGGTCCGTCGAGCTCGTCGAGAGGACCACGGCAGCGTATCCCAGCAAGATCGTCGGCCCGGTACGGGTCGGTCCGCAGGGAACAACGGCTCAGGCGACCGTCGCAGTTCCCCCGGCGGCCTCGATCTTCTCCTTTGCGGAGGCGGAGAACGCCTGCGCGGTGACGTCGATCTTGACCGACAGGTCGCCCTGGCCGAGGACCTTGACCGGGGAGCCGTCGCGGACCGCGCCGCGGGCCACCAGCGTCTCCACGGTGACGTCGCCGCCGTCGGGGAACAGCTCGGCCAGCCGGTCCAGGTTGACGACCTGGAACTCGACCTTGAACGGGTTCTTGAACCCCTTCAGCTTCGGCAGCCGCATGTGGATCGGCATCTGGCCGCCCTCGAAGGAGGCCGGGACCTGGTAGCGGGCCTTGGTGCCCTTGGTGCCGCGGCCGGCGGTCTTGCCCTTGGAGGCCTCACCGCGACCCACGCGGGTCTTCGCGGTCTTGGCACCGGGCGCCGGGCGCAGGTGATGGAGCTTGAGCGTCATGGTTAGTCGACCTCCTCGACCGTCACCAGGTGACGGACGGTGTGGACCATGCCCCGGATCTCGGGACGGTCCTCCTTGACGACCACGTCGCCGATCCGCTTCAGGCCGAGGGTGCGAAGCGTCTCGCGCTGGTTGGCCTTGCAGCCGATCGTCGAGCGCTTCTGCTGGACCTTGAGCTGGGCCATCAGGACGACACCTCCGCTGCCGTGGCCGGCTGCTCGGCCCGCGCCCGTAGCAGCGCCGCCGGAGCGACCTGCTCGACCGTGAGCCCGCGACGGGCGGCGACGTCTTCGGGCTGCTCCAGCATGCGGAGCGCCTCGACGGTCGCGTGGACGATGTTGATCTGGTTGGACGAGCCGAGCGACTTGCTCAGCACGTCGTGGATGCCGGCGCACTCCAGCACCGCGCGCACCGGGCCACCGGCGATGACACCGGTACCGGGAGCAGCGGGGCGCAGCAGCACGACGCCGGCGGCCTTCTCGCCCTGGACCGGGTGCGGGATGGTGCCCTGGATGCGGGGAACCTTGAAGAAGGCCTTCTTGGCCTCCTCTACGCCCTTGGCGATCGCGGCCGGGACCTCCTTGGCCTTGCCGTAGCCGACGCCGACCATGCCGTCGCCGTCACCGACCACCACGAGTGCGGTGAAGCTGAACCGGCGGCCGCCCTTGACGACCTTCGCGACGCGGTTGATCGCGACGACGCGCTCGACGTAAGCGGTCTTGTCGCCGCCCTGTCCGCGACGGTCGTCGCGGCCTCCGCGGCGGTCGCCGCCCGAACGCTGTCCGCGCTGCGGTCCGCTCATGACTGGTTCTCCATCTCGTCGTACGTCGTGTGCTTGCTCGTGTGGGGCATCAGAAGCGCAGGCCTCCCTCGCGGGCGCCGTCGGCAAGCGCGGCCACCCGGCCGTGGTACTTGTTGCCGGCCCGGTCGAAGACCACGCCCTCGACACCGGCTGCCTTGGCCCGCTCGGCGACCAGGCCGCCGACGAGCTTGGCCTTGGTGGTCTTGTCGCCGGACTGCGAGCGCAGGTCGCTCTCCATCGTGGACGCATACGCCAGGGTCTTGCCGACCGCGTCGTCCACCACCTGGACGGTGATGTGCTTGGCGGAACGGGTGACGACCAGGCGCGGCCGCTCGGCGGTGCCGGCGACCTTCTTCCGGCCCCGCGCCTGCCGGCGCAGTCGCGACCGAACCCGGTCGGAGGTGTGCTTGTGCTTGTTCAGCGAGATCGCCATGGTCACTTACCAGCCTTTCCGACCTTGCGGCGGACGTGCTCGCCGGCGTAGCGGACGCCCTTGCCCTTGTAGGGCTCGGGCTTGCGGAGCTTGCGGATGTTGGCGGCCACCTCGCCGACGAGCTGCTTGTCGATGCCCTGGACGCCCAGCCGGGTCGGGCTGTCCACCGTGAAGGTGATCCCGTCCGGGGCGTTGAAGACGATCGAGTGGCTGTAGCCGAGCTGGAACTCGAGCTGGGTGGGGCCCTTGGACAGGACGCGGTAGCCGACGCCCACGATCTCGAGCCTCTTCTCGTAGCCGTCGGTCACGCCGACGACCATGTTGCTGACCAGGGTCCGGGTCAGCCCGTGCAGGGACCTGCTGATCCGCTCGTCGTCGGGGCGGCGGACGTCGAGGACGCCGTCGTCACCCTTCTGGACGGTGATCGGTGCGGCCACGGTGTGGCTGAGGGTGCCCTTGGGGCCCTTGACCGTCACCACGGGACCGTCGATCGCGACGTCCACGCCCGAGGGGACAGGGACGGGAAGCTTGCCGATGCGCGACATTGCTAGTTCTCCTCCTGACCTCTCGTCACCAGACGTAGGCGAGGACTTCCCCACCCACGCCCTTCTGGTTCGCCTGGCGGTCGGTGAGCAGCCCCTGGCTGGTCGAGATGATCGCGACACCGAGTCCGCCGAGCACCTTGGGCAGGCCCGTGCTCTTGGCGTAGACCCGGAGGCCGGGCTTGCTGATCCGTCGGACGCCGGCGAGCGAGCGCTCGCGGTTGCGGCCGTACTTGAGGGTGATGGTGAGCGTCTTGCTGACCTCGCCCTCCTCGGGGTCCTTGACCGAGAAGGAGGCGATGTAGCCCTCCTGCTGCAGGATCTCCGCGACGCCCTGCTTGATCTTGCTGTGCGGCATCGACACGGAGTCGTGGAACGCCTGGTTGGCGTTGCGCAGACGAGTCAGCATGTCTGCGATCGGGTCGGTCATCGTCATGTGTGTTCTTGCTTTCTCGGTGTGGTTTCCGACAGGCGCCGGACCTTCATCGTGTTGAGTTGGTTGCCTTCGCTGCGGTGGTTTCGAGACGGTCGCTGCACGACCTCCTCAACCACCGTCGGGGTGATTACCAGCTGGACTTGGTCACGCCGGGCAGCTCGCCGCGGTGGGCCATCTCGCGCAGGCAGATCCGGCACAGGCCGAACTTGCGGTAGACGGCCTTGGGACGGCCACAACGCTGGCAGCGGGTGTAGCCGCGCACCGCGAACTTGGGCTTGCGGGCCGCCTTGACCCTCAGTGCTGTCTTCGCCATTGCTTGCTCCTCAGCGTTCCGCGAAGGGGAAGCCGAGCTGCTTGAGCAGCGCCCGACCCTCGTCGTCGTTGTTGGCCGTGGTCACGACCGTGATGTCCATGCCGCGGCTGCGGTCGATCCGGTCCTGGTCGATCTCGTGGAACATGACCTGCTCTGTGAGGCCGAAGGTGTAGTTGCCCTTGCCGTCGAACTGCCTCGGCGAGAGGCCACGGAAGTCACGGATGCGCGGAAGCGCCAGCGACAGCAGCCGGTCGAGGAACTCCCACATCCGGTCGCCGCGCAGCGTGGCGTGCGCACCGATCGGCATGCCCTCGCGCAGCTTGAACTGCGCGATCGACTTGCGGGCCTTGGTCACCACCGGCTTCTGGCCGGTGATCGCGGTGAGGTCGCGGACCGCGCCCTCGATCAGCTTGGAGTCGCGAGCGGCCTCGCCCACGCCCATGTTGACCACGATCTTGACCAGGCCGGGGACCTGCATCACGTTCGCGATCTCGAACTCCGACTTGAGCGCCGGGAGGATCTCCTCGCGGTAGCGCGTCTTGAGCCGCGGAGTCACGTCGGCCGACGCCACGCCGGCCTCTGGGGTCTGGGTCTCGGTCTCGGTCTCGGTTTGGGTCTCGGTCATCAGATGTCCTTGCCGCTCTTGCGGGAGATCCGCACGCTGCGCTCGGCGGTGTACGTCGAGCCGTCGGGACGGCGCTTGGTCACGGGGTCACGGCGGAACCCGATCCGGGTCACGCCCTTGCCGTCGACCAGGATCACGTTGGACACGTGGATCGGCGCCTCGGCGGTGATGATGCCGCCGGTGTTGCCGGCGCGACCGCCCTGGTTGACGACCTTGGTGTGCCGCTTGACGCGGTTGACGCCCTCGACGATGACCCGCTGCTCCTCACGGAGCACCTGGATCACCTTGCCCTCGGCGCCCTTGTCGCGGCCGGCGATCACCTTGACGGTGTCGCCCTTCTTGATGCTCAGGCTCTTGCCGTGGGTCATCACAGCACCTCCGGTGCGAGCGAGATGATCTTCATGAACCGCTTGTCGCGCAGCTCGCGGCCCACCGGGCCGAAGATGCGGGTGCCGCGCGGCTCGCCGTCCTGGCGGAGGATCACCGCAGCGTTCTCGTCGAAGCGGATGTAGGAGCCGTCCGGACGGCGGCGCTCCTTGGCGGTGCGCACGACGACGGCCTTGACGACGTCGCCCTTCTTGACGTTGCCGCCGGGGATGGCGTCCTTGACCGTGGCCACGATGGTGTCACCGATGCCGGCGTAGCGCCGACCCGAGCCACCCAGGACACGGATGCACAGAATCTCCTTGGCGCCGGTGTTGTCGGCGACCTTGAGACGACTCTCCTGCTGGATCACTTCGCCTTCTCCAGAATCTGTACGACGCGCCAGCGCTTGGTCGCCGAGAGCGGCCGGGTCTCCATGATCAGGACCCGGTCACCGGCGCCGCACTCGTTCTGCTCGTCGTGGGCCTTGAGGCGCGCGGTCTGGCGCAGCACCTTGCCGTAGAGGGCGTGCTTGACGCGGTCCTCGACGGCCACGACCACGGTCTTGTCCATCTTGTCGCTCACCACGAGGCCCTCGCGGACCTTGCGCCGGCCCCGTGCGTCAGGCACCGCGTCGGCGGTGGGGGTAGTGGTCTCGTTTGTGTCGCTCATGCGGCACCATCCTCGTCGTTGCTTCCGGGCGCCACCCTGATGCCGAGCTCGCGCTCACGCACCACGGTGTAGATCCGGGCGATGTCCCTCTTGACCGTGCGGAGCCGGCCGTGGCTCTCCAGCTGGCCGGTGGCCGCCTGGAAGCGCAGGTTGAACAGCTCCTCCTTGGACTCCCGCAGCCGCGACTCGAGGTCGACGTCGGTCATCTCGTCGAGCTCGTGCGCCTTGGTCCCGGATGCCATCAGAACTCACCAGCCTCTCGGGTGATGAAGCGGCACTTCATCGGCAGCTTGTGCATTGCGCGGCGCATCGCCTCACGGGCCGTGACGTCGTCGACGCCGGACAGCTCGAACATCACGCGACCGGCCTTGACGTTGGCGATCCACCACTCGGGCGAGCCCTTGCCGGAACCCATCCGGGTCTCGGCGGGCTTCTTGGTCAGCGGACGGTCGGGGTAGATGTTGATCCAGACCTTGCCGCCGCGCTTGATGTGCCGAGTCATCGCGATACGGGCCGACTCGATCTGGCGGTTGGTGACGTAGTGGCTCTCGATCGCCTGGATGCCGAAGTCACCGAAGGCCAAGCGGGTGCCGCCCTTGGCGGCACCACTCCGCTTGGGGTGGTGCTGCTTGCGGTGCTTGATCCGACGTGGCATCAACATGGCTCAGCCCTCCGTTCCGGGCGTCGTGGTGCCGGTGGCCGGATCGGCGGGCGCCTCGGTGGCGGGGGCGGCGGGGGCCGTCGTGGCCTCAGGCGCGCCTCCGTCACGGTCGGCGCGGGTCGGACGGGTGCCCCGGCTGGGACGGTCACCGGCGCCGCTGCGGGCCGGGCGGTTGCTGCCGCCGCGACCGGGGACGCCGGCGCGGGCCGCGGCCTGCGCCTGGCGCTCGGCACGGGTGCCCGCGACCTCGCCCTTGTAGATCCAGACCTTCACGCCGATCCGGCCGAACGTCGTCTTGGCCTCGTAGAAGCCGTAGTCGATGTCGGCACGCAGCGTGTGCAGGGGCACCCGGCCCTCGCGGTAGAACTCGGTCCGCGACATCTCGGCGCCGTTGAGGCGGCCCGAGCACTGGATCCGGATGCCCTTGGCTCCGGAGCGCATCGTGGTCTGCATCGCCTTGCGCATCGCGCGACGGAACTGCACGCGGCCGGAGAGCTGCTCGGCCACGCCCTGGGCGACGAGCTGGCCATCCATCTCGGGGTTCTTGACCTCGAGGATGTTGAGCTGGACCTGCTTGCCGGTGAGCTTCTCGAGCTCGCCGCGAATACGGTCGGCCTCGGTGCCGCGGCGGCCGATCACGATGCCCGGACGCGCGGTGTGGATGTCCACCCGCACGCGGTCGCGGGTGCGCTCGATCTCGACCTTGGAGATGCCGGCCCGCTCCATGCCCTTGGAGAGCAGCTTGCGGATCGCGACGTCCTCCCCGACGTAGGACTTGTAGAGCTTGTCGGCGTACCAGCGGGACTTGTGGTCGGTGGAGATGCCGAGCCGGAACCCGTTCGGGTTGATTTTCTGGCCCATCAGGCGCCCTCTCCAGTGGTTTCGGCGGCCCCAGCGTCTGACTTCTTGGGGGCCGCGGTCTTCGTGGTGGTCTTCTTGGCGGTGGCCTTGCTGGCCGCAGCCTTCGTGGCCGGAGCCTTCTTGGCGGCGGTCTTGGTGGCGGGAGCCTTCGTGGCGGCGGTCTTCTTGGCCGGCTTGGCCGGCTCGGGGGCGACCTCAGAGGCCGGCTGGACGACCAGCGTGATGTGGCTGGTCCGCTTGTTGATGCGGGTGGCCCGACCCTGGGCCCGGGGGCGCCAGCGCTTCATCGTCGGACCCTCGTCGACCTGCGCCACCGACACGACGAGGTCGTGGGTGTCGAGGCCCTCAGTGGTCTCGGCGTTCGCGACAGCGCTGCGCAGGACCTTGTGCACGGTCTCGGCGGCCGCCTGCGGGGCGAACTGGAGGATGGACAGGGCCTGGTCGACCGGGATGCCGCGGACTAGGTCTACGACCCGGCGCGCCTTCATCGGCGTGATCCGGACGTAGCGGGCGCTCGCGAAGGCACCCGGGCGGTCGCCGAGCAGCGTGTCGCGGCGCGCGCTGCTGCGCTGGCGATCAGTGGTGCTCATCGACGACGCCCCTTCCGGTCGTCCTTGACGTGACCTCGGTAGGTGCGGGTGGGCGCGAACTCGCCGAGCTTGTGGCCGACCATCGAGTCGGTGACGAACACCGGTACGTGCTTGCGGCCGTCGTGGACGGCGATCGTGTGGCCGATCATGTCGGGCACGATCATCGACCGGCGCGACCAGGTCTTGATGACGTTGTGCGAACCCTTGGAGTTCTCCGCGTCCACCTTCTTCTGGAGGTGGTCGTCGACGAACGGGCCCTTCTTGAGGCTGCGAGGCATCTGTCTATTTCCCTATCAGCGCTTGTTCTTGCCGGAACGACGACGACGGATGATCTGGGCGTCGGAGGCCTTGCGCTTGCGCGTGCGCCCCTCTGGCTTGCCCCACGGGGTCACCGGGTGGCGGCCACCCGAGGTCTTGCCCTCGCCACCACCGTGGGGGTGGTCGACGGGGTTCATGACGACACCGCGCACGGTCGGGCGCTTGCCCTTCCAGCGCATCCGGCCGGCCTTGCCCCAGTTGATGTTGGACTGCTCGGCGTTGCCGACCTCGCCGACGGTGGCGCGGCAGCGGACGTCGACGAACCGCATCTCCCCGGACGGCATCCGCAGCGTCGCGCGGGATCCCTCACGGGCCACGAGCTGGGCGCTGATGCCGGCCGAACGGGCGATCTTGGCACCGCCGCCGGGCCGGAGCTCGACGCAGTGGACCGTCGTACCGACCGGGATGTGGCGCAGCGGCAGGTTGTTGCCGGGCTTGATGTCGGCACTCGGCCCGGACTCGATCATCGCGCCCTGGCGCAGGTCCTTCGGCGCGACGATGTAGCGCTTCTCGCCGTCGGCGTAGTGCAGCAGCGCGATCCGGGCGGTGCGGTTGGGGTCGTATTCGATGTGCGCGACCTTGGCCGGGATGCCGTCCTTGTCGTAACGCCGGAAGTCGATGATCCGGTAGGCGCGCTTGTGCCCGCCGCCCTGGTGCCTGGTGGTGATCCGGCCCTGGTTGTTGCGGCCGCCCTTGCGGGGCAGCGGCCTGGTCAGGGACTTCTCCGGCGTGGTCCGGGTGATCTCGACGAAGTCGGCGACCGACGAGCCGCGACGGCCCGGGGTGGTCGGCTTGTATTTGCGAATGGCCATCAGGAAACCGGTCCTCCGAAGATGTCGATGCGGTGGCCCTCGGCGAGGCTGACGATGGCGCGCTTGGTGTCCTTGCGCTTGCCCAGCCCGTTGCGGGTCCGCCGCGTCTTGCCCGGGCGGTTGAGGGTGTTGACCGCGGTCACCTTGACGTTGAACACCTTCTCGACCGCGATCTTGATCTCGGTCTTGTTCGCGTCCGGGCGGACCAGGAAGGTGTATTTGTTGGCGTCGAGGAGGCCGTAGCTCTTCTCGGAGACGACCGGCGCGATCAGGACGTCGCGGTGGTCCTTGTGCAGCGTGCTCACTCGGACTCCTCCTCGGCCTTGTCAGCCGACTTCTTCGCGGCCGTCTTCTTGGCGGCCGGCTTCTTCTCGGCTGTCTTGTCGGCGGTCTTCTTGGTGGCGGTCTTCTTGGTGGCGGTCTTCTTGGTGGCGGTCTTCTTCGCGGCCGTCTTCTTGGTGGACGCCTTCTTCGCGGCCGGCTTCTCCTCGGCCTCGACCTCGGGAGCCTCGACCACCGCGTCGTCGGCGGGAGCCTCGACCACGGTGGCCTTGCGCTCGCTCGGGGCGGTGGTACCGGTCACGAAGGCGTCGAACGCGCCCTGGGTGAAGACCACGTCGTCGGAGGCGACCACGTCGTAGGTGTTGAGCTGGTCGACGGCCACGATGTGCACCTCGGGTGCGTTGCGCAGTGAGAGCCAGGTGACCGCGTCGGAGCGCTCGAGCACGACGAGGAAGCGGTGCCGGTCGCTGATCGCGGAGAGCCCGGCCAGCGCGGTCTTGGTCGAGGGGCTCTCGCCGAGGCCGAAGCCGGCGACCACGTGGATGCGACCGTCGCGGGCCCGGTCGGAGAGGGCACCGCGCAGGGCGGCCGCCTTCATCTTCTTGGGCGTGCGCTGGTCGTAGCTGCGCGGGTGCGGGCCGTGCACGACGCCACCACCGGCGAACTGCGGGGCGCGGGTCGAGCCCTGGCGGGCGCGGCCGGTGCCCTTCTGCTTGTAGGGCTTGCGGCCACCGCCGCGGACCTCGCCGCGCCTCTTGGTGGAGGCACTGCCCTGGCGCGCGGCGGCCTGCTGGGCCACCACGACCTGGTGGATCAGCGGGATGTTGACCGCCACGTCGAAGATCTCGGCGGGCAGGTCGACCTTGCTGCTCGGGCTGCTCGTGGCCTTGGTGCTGGACTTCGTCGGCATGCTCAGGCCTCCCCGCCAGTGGTGGTGTCAGCGGTCCGCTTGGCCGCCGAGCGGAGCACGACCAGGCCGCCCTTGGGGCCGGGTACGGCGCCCTTGACGAGGATCAGGCCCTTGTCGGCGTCCACGGCGTGCACCGTGAGGTTTTGGGTGGTGACGGTGTCGGTGCCCATCCGGCCGGACATGCGCATGCCCTTGAAGACCCGACCCGGGGTCGCGCAGGCGCCGATCGATCCGGGCTTGCGGTGGTTGCGGTGCGCGCCGTGCGAGGACGAGACACCGTGGAAGCCGTGCCGCTTCATGGTGCCGGCGAAGCCCTTGCCCTTGCTGGTCCCCGTCACGTCGATCTCCTCGCCGGCGGCGAAGGTGTCGACCGCGAGCTCCTGGCCCACGGTGTAGGTGCCGGCGCCGGTGGTGCGGATCTCCACGAGGTGGCGGCGCGGCGTGGTGCCGGCCTTCTCGAAGTGGCCCGCACGCGGCTTGGTCACCTTGCGGCCGTCGATCTCTCCGAAGCCGACCTGGATGGCGTTGTAGCCGTCCGTCTCGGGCGTCCGGACCTGCGTCACGACGTTGGTGCCAGCGGCGATCACGGTCACGGGGACGATCCGGTTGTTCTCGTCCCACAGCTGGGTCATGCCGAGCTTGGTGCCCAGCAGCCCCTTCACGTTCCGTTCGGTGGTCATGTGTCGAACCTCAGAGCTTGATCTCGATGTCGACGCCAGCCGGGAGGTCGAGCCGCATGAGCGAGTCGACCGTCTTCGGTGTGGGGTCGAGGATGTCGATGAGCCGCTTGTGGGTGCGCATCTCGAAGTGCTCGCGCGAGTCCTTGTACTTGTGCGGCGAGCGGATCACGCAGTAGACGTTCTTCTCCGTCGGCAGCGGCACGGGGCCGGCGACGCGAGCACCCGTCCGGGTGACGGTGTCCACGATCTTGCGCGCCGAGGTGTCGATCACCTCGTGGTCATAGGCCTTGAGCCTGATGCGGATCTTCTGTCCCGCCATAGGTCTCTCTCGTCCTTCTCGTCTGCTGCCGCGACTGGTCTGGGTCTGTTCTTGTGGTGGGCGCTGCTCTCCCCACCCCAGCACCGACCCCCGCGGTCGGGCGTGTCGCGTACATTCCAGGCGACACAGGACCGTGATTCGGGATGTTGGCGTTGGTGGCGCCCGGCGCATCGGCCGGGCTGATCGGGTCTCCTGGTTCGGTGCGGACGCACGTCGACACCATCAACACGCAGGAGACGCGATTTAGGAGTCAAGCAGTGCGATGCACCCCGGCAACCCGCCAGAGCAACCGGAACAGTTTGTCAGAGACTTGCGGCCGAGGCCAAATCGGCCGGAAAGCGCTCATCTCAGAGACCGATGAGCCACCCGCAGCGCAAGTCCGTCCACACAGCTTCTCGTACTTCTCGTCTTCCTCGCCCCGGTGGTGAGCGGATGCGGCCGATCCGAGGGCGGAGGGTCAGCATCCGGCGAGGACAGCCCTTCGCCCTCCGAGTCGGTGGTCGAGTACACCGACGACCCGCCGGCCCTCGAGTGCACCCCACCGGACGGAGACCTCGACTTCACCGCGGGCACGGCGACGCTCGAGATCACCGAAGGCCCCGGCCTGGGAACCCACTCGTTGTCGCTGGACCCGGTCTCGGCCAATGGCTATGACGCAGAGGACGGTGAGCTGCGAGCCACGTTCTCCGACGCCGCTGGCCACGCCCTCACGTTCGACATCGAGGACCTCGATGCCTGCGCGCCTGACCCGTTCGTGAGCATCGCGGCCAACGCCGACCAGACCTTCGTCGACCCCTCCCACACGCAGTGCATCGTCGCCGTGGGCGGGCTTGACGCCGCCGGGATCGAGGGCACGTTCGCCTGCACCGGGCTGGCCGGAGGCGGCGAGGGAGTGACGATCGACGCGTTCGGGTCCTTCTCGGCGACGGCCTGACACCCCTACCATCGCGCGGTCCGTGCGGAACGAGAACACGTTCTATTCCTGAGGAAGGCAGCCAGCATGATCGTCGACGTCCCCGAGGGCCAGGATCCGATCATCCACGTCTGGGGCTCCATGGTGCCCGGCATCGGACCGGCCGCGGCGAAGTTCGCGCAGGCCGTCTACGACCACAGCACGCTCGGGCTCCGCGAGTTCGAAGCCGCCCGGCTGCGGATCGCGCAGGTCAACGGCTGTCTCTTCTGCCAGGACTGGCGCACCGAGCGCGACGGCGTGACGGTGGACGAGTCCTTCGTGGAGTCGGTGACGGACTGGCGGACCAGCCCAGACCTCGACGACCGGGCCCGGCTGGCCGCGGAGTACGCCGAGCGGTACGCGCTCGACCACCACGGCCTCGACGACGCGTTCTGGACCCGGATGAAGGAGCACTACTCCGACGCCGAGATCGTCGAGCTGTCGATGTCCATCGGTTCGTGGCTGTCCTTCGGCCGGCTCAACCGGGTGCTCGGCCTCGACACCGCCTGCGTCCTGCCGTCGCACTACACGGATCGCACGAAGTCGATCAGGGCCTGACCGTCGGGGCGCAAGTCCCCGAGGTTGTTGGTCAGCAGCGTGTACCCGTGCCCGGAGTCGCCGTCGAGGAACGCCGCGCCCGCAGCCGGGGCCAGCGACTGCGCCGCGGCGTACCACGTGTCGTCGTCGTCGGCAGCGTGCGCGACCAGGCCGGGCAGCCCCCGGGCCCGGATGTCGGCGGCCCGGTCCGCCAGGGTCGTGCCCTCCCACACGTTGGGCCCGGAGACGTCGGCCCAGCCGTCGACCTCGGCGCCGTCGGCGACCGCGATCACGGTCTGCGAGCCGCCCATCGAGGCGCCGACCAGCACGACCCGCTCCGCGCCCATCTCCTCGCGGGCGTACGACGCCGCCAGGTCGACCTGATCCAGGGCTGGGGTGTCTTCGCCGCCCGCGCACTTCGAGCCGCCGTACCCGCACATGTCGATGGCCAGCGACGGCACGGCGGCGGCGGCCGCCTGTACCGCGAACTGGCCCCAGCCGCACAGCCCGAGCATGCCCGTCTGGTGCAGCAGCACCATCACCGTGCCGTCGCTCGACGCCGAGGCGAACTCGGCGCCGACGAGGGTCAGGTCTCCGCCGCCGAGCTCGATGACCGTCGCATCCGCGGTGTCCGGGACGCCCGTGGGGCAGTGGTCCTCGATTGACATCGTGGCGTGGCCAGGCTCAGCTGCCGTGTCGTCGGGGACCGACTCCTCGTCGGAGCACCCCATGAGCAACGCGCAGCCGAGCAGCAGCGCGACGGCGTGGCGTCCCAGCGATCGCATCAACGCAGAGTACGACGGGCATCACGCGCACCTGACAGGATGAACGGCATGTCGGATCCGGGGAACGGCGTGCCGCCACCGCCGGGCTGGCAGCCACCCCCGACGGGTCCGCCGTCGTACGCAAGCTACCCGCCCCCGACCTACCCCCAGCAGCCCCCACCCGGAGCCTGGGCACCGGTGCCCGGGATGCTCGGCGCCGCACACAAGCCGGGCGCGATGCCGCTGCGGCCGCTGTCGCTCGGCGACATGTACGACGCGGCGTTCCGGATCATCCGCTTCAACCCCAAGGCGACAGTCGGCTCGGCGGTGCTCGTGGCGGCGGTGGCGATGACGATCCCGGTGGTGATCACCGCGGTGCTCACCGCCTCGGTCAACCTCTCGCTCGACGAGACCGGCAACCCGGACGAAGGCTCGATCGTGGGCTTCGTGGGCTCGCTCGGCTCGCTGGGGCTCGGCACCGTGCTGGCCAGCTTCGGCACCATCCTGGTGACCGGGATGATCGCCCACGTCACGGCCGCGGCCGCGGTCGGCCGCCGGCTGACCCTCGGTGAGGCCTGGGCGGCGACCCGCGGCAAGCGGTGGCGGCTGGTCGGGCTCGCGCTCCTGCTCGGGTTCTCGGCGCTGCTGCTCATCGGCGGCTACGCGCTGCTGTGGGTGCTGATTGTCGTCGGACGTGGGCGACAACACCGCGCTGGTGGTCATCTGGGGGCTGGCCAGTGTGCCGGCGTTCCTCTCCTTCATGGTGTGGTTCTGGGTGCGGGTCTACTACCTGCCGGTGCCGGCGCTGATGCTCGAGCCGGTCGGGATCTTCGGTGCGATCGGCCGGGGCTTCCGGCTCACCCGCAAGCAGTTCTGGCGCACCTTCGGCATCGCGCTGCTGACCATCCTCGTCGTCGGCATCGCCGCCAACGTGCTCGCCTTCCCGATCGGCATCATCGGCCAGGTCGCGACGGTGGCGGTCGGCGCGCAGTACGCGCTGCTCGTGCTGGTCGTCACCCAGGCGTTCTCGCAGGTCATCGCGGCGGCGTTCGTCACGCCGTTCACGTCGGCGGTGACCTCGCTGCAATACATCGACCAGCGCATGCGCAAGGAGGCCTACGACGTCGAGCTGATGCAGCAGGCCGGGATCACGGCGTCGTGATCTGGCTCGAACCGCCGCTCGACCCGCCGCTCGACCCGTCCGGCTCCGAGGCGCGCTCCGCGCTCCGCCGCGAGCTGCTGCACCCCGAGTACCACCAGCAGAACCTGCTCCAGGAGATCCTCGGCTGGATCGAGCGCCAGGTGACCAGCGGCATCGACGCGGCCTCGCAGGCGCCGCCACTGTCCACTCTGATGGCGATGCTGCTCTTCGTTGGGTTCGTAGCCGCGCTGGTGTGGCTCGCTTCCCGGGCGCGACGTACCGCCCGCGACCGCGACGAGAACGGGGCTGTCCTCACCGAGGAGATCGTGACGGCGGCCGAGCTGCGCGCCCGTGCCGAGGCGGCGCTGGAGGCCGGCCGGTTCGAGGAGGCGGTGGTCGAGGCTTTCCGCGCGCTCGCCGTACGCCAGGTCGAGCGCGGCCGGCTGGCCGACGATCCCGGAACCACGGCGCACGAGGTCGCGAGCACACTCGCCGCGGAGTACCCCGCGATGAGCGACCGGGTCCAGGCCAGCGCGTCGCTCTTCGACGCGGTGCTGTACGGCGACCGGCCGGCCACGCGAGACCAGGCCGTGTCGGTGCTGGCTCTCGACGAGGACCTGGTGGTGCGGAGATGAACCTGCGCCGGCACCGGTCCACCTTGCTCATCGGTCTCGCACTGGTCGCCGCCGTCGCCGTGGCGGTGGTGCTCGGCACCGGCACCCAGACCTCGATCCCGATGGACCCCGACAACCCCGGCCCCGACGGCACCCGAGCCCTGGCCCGCGTCCTCGACGACGAGGGGGTCGACGTCGAGGTGGCACGCGACGCCGACGCCCTGGAGTCGATCGCCGTGGACGGCCAGACCTCGGTGGTCGTCGTCACCCCCTACTACCTCGGCACCAGCACCATCGAGCGGCTCCGCGACCAGACCGCCGACGCGCAGACCGTAGTCATCGTCGGCGCCGGACCGGGTGTCTCCGAGGCGTTCGGCATCCCCGGCGGGGGCAGCCAGATCACGCTGGGCGATGGCCGCCGTTCGGGCTGCGACAACCGCCTCTACGACGGGCTCACACTCGAGGTGGACAGCACGACCGTCTACCCCGACGGCGAGTGCTTCGACGGCAAGGGCGGCGCAGTCGTCACCGAGCCGGAGGACGGGCTGGTGCTCTTCGGCGCGGAACAGGCGCTCACCAACGACCAGATCCTGCGCGCCGACAACGCCGCGGTCGCACTGCGGCTGCTCGGGCAGGGTGACCGGCTGGTCTGGTACGTCCCCTCGCTCGACGACCTCGTGGGTGACGACGGCGTGAGCCTGCAGACCCTGCTCCCCCGCTGGGTCCGGCCGGCGCTGGCGCTCGGCGCGATCGTGATGGTCACCGTGATCCTCTGGCGGGTGCGGCGGCTCGGCGCGCTGGCGACCGAGCCACTGCCGGTCGTGGTGCGCGCCGTCGAGACCACCCGCAGCCTTGGCCGGCTCTACCGGCGCTCGGGCGACCGCGGCCACGCCGCCGCCTCACTCCGACGGGCAGCGGTGGCCCGCTGCGCCGCGCGGCTCCGGCTCGGCTCCACCGCCCACGCCGACGTGGTCGTCCGCGAGGTGTCCCGTCGCACCGGCCGTCACGTGGACGAGGTGGCGGCGCTGCTCAGCCCGGCGGGCACCGTGCCGTCCAGCGACGGAGACCTGATCACCCTGGCCAGGCAGCTGGCCGAGCTCGACAGAGAGGTACGCCGTACATGACCGACAACACCCAGACACCGGAATCGGGAGACGCTCGCGAGCGGCTCGCGGCGGTGCGCGCCGAGGTCGGCAAGGCAGTGGTCGGGCAGGACGCCGCCGTCTCCGGGCTGCTGGTTGCCCTCTTGTGCGACGGCCACGTGCTGATGGAGGGCGTGCCCGGCACCGCTAAGACACTTCTGGTGCGCACCCTGGCCGCCGCGTTGTCGGTGGACACCAAGCGGGTGCAGTTCACTCCCGACCTGATGCCCGGCGACATCACCGGCTCGATGGTGATCGACAGCCGGCAGGCCGGTGAGCTGACCTTCCGGGAGGGCCCGGTCTTCACCAACCTGCTGCTCGCCGACGAGATCAACCGGACGCCGCCCAAGACCCAGTCCGCGCTCCTCGAGGCGATGGAGGAGGGCCAGGTCTCGGTGGACGGCGTCTCGCGCAAGGTGCCCGCGCCGTTCCTGGTCGCCGCCACCCAGAACCCGATCGAGTACGAAGGCACCTACCCGCTGCCCGAGGCGCAGCTCGACCGGTTCCTCCTCAAGGTGGTGCTGCCGATCCCGGAGCGCGACGAGGAGCGCGAGATCCTGCGTCGGCACGCCGCCGGGTTCGACCCGCGCAACGTCCGGGCCGCCGGGGTGACCGCCGTCGCGGGTCCGGCCGACATCGCCGCCGGTCAGGCCGCCGTCAAGACCGTCCAGGTGACCGACGAGGTGGTCGGCTACATCGTCGACATCGCCCGCGCCACCCGGGAGTCGCCCTCGCTCAGCCTCGGCGTCAGCCCGCGCGGGGCCACCGCGCTGCTCCGCGCGGCCCGGGCGTGGGCCTGGCTGACCGGCCGCGACTTCGTCACCCCCGACGACGTGAAGGCGCTGGCGCACGCGAGCGTCGTCCACCGGCTGGGGCTGCGCCCCGAGGCCGAGCTCGAGGGCGTCGACGTCGCCGAGGTGCTGGCCTCCGCGCTCGGCTCGGTGCCGGTGCCGCGCTAGATGACCAAGTCCAAGGGATCGTGCAAGCGAGCGGCGCTCAGCGCCGCGCTGGTAAGGCGCCGGCGCGAAGTCGTACTTGTCCGTCCAACGAGCGTCGGCAACGCCGCCAGCGTGGATGCTGAGCGTCGCGTAGCGTGCGATGCCTTGGACTTGGTTATCTAGGTGGTCGTGGCCCGATGGTGATCACTGGCCGGGTGCCGCTGCTGCTGGTCCTGGGACTGGTGCCGGTGGTGCTCCGGCCCGAGGCGGGCACGGTCCGGCTGTGGCTGCTGGTGGTCGCCGTCCTCCTCGTCGCGGACCTGCTGCTCGCCCCGGCCGCCAAGAAGCTCGCGGTCACCAGGACGCCGATCGGCACGGTCCGGATGGGGTACGACGCCGAGTCACAGCTGCTCGTCGAGAACCTCGGCCGCCGCCGACTGCGCGGACTGGTGCGCGACGCGTGGCAGCCGACCGCGGGCGCGACCGACAACCGACACCGGATCGCCCTCTCCCCCGGTGACCGGGTGCTCCTCCGCACGCCGCTGAAGCCGCGGCGTCGCGGCGACCTGCACGCCGTTGGCGTCACCGTGCGGCTGCGCGGTCCCCTCGGCCTGGCCGCCCGGCAGCGGACCCTCGACGTCCAGGGCACGGTCCGGTCGCTGCCGCCCTTCGAGTCCCGCAAGCACCTGCCCAGCCGACTGGCCCGGCTCCGCGAGCTCGACGGCCGGGCCGCGATCCGGGTCCGCGGGCAGGGCACCGAGTTCGACTCTCTCCGCGAGTACGTCCGCGGCGACGACGTCCGCTCCATCGACTGGCGGGCCAGCGCGCGCAACCGCAACGTCGTCGTCCGCACCTGGCAGCCCGAGCGTGACCGGCGCGTGGTGCTGGTGCTCGACACCTCGCGCACCTCGGCCGGCCGGGTCGAGGACGTGCCGCGCCTCGACTCCGCGATGGACGCCGCGCTGCTGCTGGCAGCGCTGGCGGCCCGGGCCGGCGACCGGATCGACTTCGTGGCCGGCGACCGGCGGGTCCGCGCCCGGCTGCGCTCCCGAGGCGCCCGCGACGTGGCCGCCAACCTCCAGGACACGATGGCCGACCTCGAGCCGGTGATCGCCGAGGCCGACTGGTCCGCCCTGGCCGGCGCGGTCACCCAGTTCGGCCGGCAGCGCGCGCTCGTCGTACTCCTCACCCCGCTCGAGCCGTCCGCCGTCGAGGAGGGGCTGCTCCCGGTGCTGCCCGCGCTCACCCGCCACCACCGGGTCGTGCTCGCCTCGGTCCGCGACCCGGCGCTGGCGCAGCTCGCGGCCGCCCGCAGCACCATCGACGAGGTGTACGACGCCGCCGCGGCCGAGCAGGCCATGGTCCGCCGCCGCCAGACCGCCGAGCTGCTCCGCGCGGTCGGGCTCGACGTCATCGACGCCGACGCCGAGCGCCTGCCGCCGGCGCTCGCCGACCACTACCTCACCCTCAAGGCCAACGGGTTGCTGTGAGAGCCAGGGCGTGTCCTGCAATTCGTGGTGGATGCGGGCGTCGTCCAGGCGCGTGCTGGCAAGGCGCCGGCGCGCGCGCAGACTGGGCGTCTTCGAAGCGTCGGCAACGCCGCCAGCGCGTGACCTGGGCGGCGTCCGGCGCCGCCAGGGATTGCGGGACACGCCCTAACGCGGTGGCCGGTCTACCCTGCACCCCATGACCGGGGCAGGACGGGTGCGATGAACGACGCCGCGGCAACCGCGTTCCTGGTGGCGACCTCCGTCCAGGCCGGGTTCCTGGCGACGGTCACGATGCTGGTCTACCCGGAGCTGGCGCGGGTGCGCGCCACCCACTGGCGACAGGCACACGACCGGCACCGCCGCTCGATCGTGCCGATGATGGCGGTCATCTACGTCGCTGTGGCCGGGGCCGGTGCGTGGTGGCTGGCCGTCGACTGGTCCACGCTCGCGGCGGTCGCCGTCACCGTGGCCGTGCTGTCGATGGCGGTGACCGCGGTGCTCGCGGCGCCGCTGCACCGCCGGCTGGTCCGGCGCGACGACGGGTTGATCGACCGGCTGCTCCGGGTCGACCGGATGCGCACCGTGCTCGCGGTGGCAGCGGTGGCACTCGCGGTGATCCGCGTCCTGGGCTAGTAGTCCGAGACCGGCTCGGCCAGCCGAGCCCGGCGCGGGCGGTGCACCACGACCCGGTCGCCCAGCCACTCGGCGACCTCGGCCTCCTCCTCGAAGCCCTCGCCGCGGCCGCGCAGCACCAGTGTGCCGTCGTCGCCGATGAGCTTGAGCCGCCACCACAGCCCTCCGATCGCGGGGGCGAACCGGGCCTGCCGTACGTCGTCGGTGGCGAGAGTCAGCACCTGGTCGGTGGTGTCGCCCTGCCAGACCGCGAGCATCTGCTTGCGCAGCTCGACCCTGGCGGCACGCGGGTCGGCGGGCCTGACCAGCCCACCCAGCCTCGGACCCTGCTGGTCGCGGAACAGGTGCAGGGACCGGTCGGTGAGCACGACGAGCCGGGCCTGGAGCCCCTGCCGGGTCGCAAAGGACCCGACCGGCCGCTCGGGTCGCGGACCGCTGTCGTGGTCGAGCCACAGCGGCTCATCGATGTCGATCCCGAGCTCGACCAGCGCCTCGCGCAGCTCCGCGTAGGCCCGTTCCAGGCCCTCGCCATCGCGGACCATGCCCAGCACGTCGGCAACCACCGAGTCCAGCGGCAAAGTCCAGCCCTCCTCGGCGACCAGGCAGCTGCCCTCCGGCCACGACCAGCTCGGGTGGCAGGTGCCGGCGTCGACGGCGGCGATGCCGATCGAGGCAGTCAGCACGCGAGCGGCGAACTTCTCCAACCACGCGGCGTACGCCTGATCGCCACGGGTCAGCCCGCGGTCGGCGGCCGTGGCCTCGGCCAGCGAGGGTCCCTGGCCGGCCTCGAGCAGATCCAGCACGGACGCCAGAGTGACCGCCGGTTCGTGGGTGGACCTGCGGGATGCATCGAGCACCTCCGCGACCAGGGCACGCCACTGCGGCACCGTGACCTCGGTCGGGTGCTGCCCCCAGGTGATCGGGCGGAGCCGGTCGCCGCGATGGTCGAGATCGCGAGCCACTGCCTCCTCGTGGCGGGCGACCAGACCTCCGAGCACCCCGGTCGTCGGCCACCACGCTGTCGGCTGAGCCAGCCACCCGGCGGCGTCCGCAGCCTCGATGAAGTGGCGCAGCCCGGTGAACGGAGCGACGTTCCGCCGGCCGCGAGCGAACGCGGGGGCCAGCCACTCGGACCCCACCACGTTCCATGCCTCCGCCGCCTGGTCGCGGGAGGTCTGGGCCGCGGCGTTGGCGTCCGACAGGAGCGCCGCGGCGCGAGCGCACGCCCCGGCCCAGTTCCCGAGGTCGGCCTCCAGGGCCGCGATCTTGGCGCGTAGCGACGAGGTCAGCCGGGCGCTCGCCCAGGTCAGCCGCGGTCGGCGGCCGCCGACCAGGCTGCGACCGATGTCCCCATGGGCGACCCGGACCGCCCAGCGAACCCCGCGTTCCTCCTCGACGACCGCCTGGGCCGCCGCGACGATGATCAGCTCTCGCAGCTCACCCTGGTCGAGGCAGGCGAGCAGCGGCATCCCCAGCACCAGCTCGCCGTCGGCGAGCTCGAGCTCGGCCTGCGGCACCAGCCGGACCACGTCGGGCCAGACCACCCGGTCCTGCGGGTCGACCTCCGTCCGCAGTGCGGCCACCTCGCCCGCGTCGAGCAGCACGCCGCGCCGTACGGGCCGATGAGGCCAGAACCGGGTCACGTTGTAGCCGGTCGCCGCCAGCAGCACCGACCAGATGACGACGTAGACCGGTTGGTGCTGAGTCGCGACCAGCAGCAGACCCAGGGTGGCGAGCATCAGCAGGACCATCGAGCACAGCGCCGCCACCCACGCCCTGTTGAGGGCTCGGGCAGTGCGGAGCAGCCGAGTCCGTGCCTCCTCCAGCGAGTCGGACACGTCGACCGAAATCGACAGGGTCACGCTGGGCATGATCGACCCATTGACACCACCCCGTGACCGGTTTGGCAGAAGTCTGGGGTGGCCTGAGGCGGAGAGTCAGGCCTGGGTGGCCACGCGGTCCTCGAGGTAGCGGCTGTCGATGTCGCCGGTGGCGCCGCGGTGGTAGGCCTGCCGGCCGAGCACGAACACGTAGGCAAGGAAGCCGAGCTCGGCGGTGATGCCGATGCCGACCCGGGCCCACGTGGGCAGCCCGGAGGGGGTCACGAACGCCTCGATCAGTCCGCTCACGAACAGCACGCCGACCAGCCCGAGGGCGACCGTGCCGGCGGTCCGGCCCTCGCGGGCGATCGACTGGGAACGGGTCAGCTGCCCGGGCTCGATCCACGACCAGAACAGCCGCAGCCCGATGCCCCCGGCGACGAAGACCGCGGTCAGCTCGAGCAGCCCGTGCGGGAGGATCAGCCCCCAGAACAGCTGACCGTGATCGTGCCGGTGCATGATCGAGCCGATGATCGCGAGGTTCGAGATGTTGGTGAACAGCAGATAGATCACCGGGAAGCCGAGGATCCCGAACGCGATGCACAGGGCCGAGACCCAGGCGTTGTTGATCCAGACCTGCGCGGCGAAGTGGCTGGCGGCGTACGTGCTGTAGTAGTTCTCGAAGTCGTTGTTGACCAGCTGGTCGACCTCTTCGGGCGTGAGCAGGCTCTGCTCGACGTTGGGGTGGTCGAGCAGCCAGAGCATCATCACCGCGGTCACGACCACGTTGCCGGCCAGGCAGCCCAGCCACCACCACCGCAGCCGGTAGAGCCCGGCCGGGAACCGCTCGGTGAAGAACGCGGCGAAGCCCCGCCACGAGCTGACCCGGGTGCCGACGGCCTTGTTGCGGGCCTTGGCGAGCAGTGAGGACAGGTGCGCGACGAGCGACGGGTCTGGTGCGGACGTGCGGACCACGGACAGGTGGGTGGCGACCTGCTGGTAGAGGTCGACCAGCTCGTCGCTCTCGGCCCCGCTCAGCCGGCCGCGGTGCACCAGCGCCTCGAGCCGCTGCCACTCGTGTGCGTGCGCGAGCACGTACGCGTCGAGGTCCACGCGCTCAGCCTAGGTTGACGCATGCCCTGGTGAAGGCGGCATCCGTGCGGCTGCGGAGGGACGTCATACGGATGGAGCACCCGTCTGCTCCATCCGTATGACCTCACGCGCCACCGGTGTCGGGCGAGGAAGCGCGCAGCGCTGACGAGCCCGACCCCCTCACCACCGATGACGGAGCGACGGCCGTCCGGACCAGGCCCTTCGGGACGGGGTGCCCCGCGACGCTAAAAGAGCCTGGCCGCGGCGCGGGCCAGCCCAACTCAATGAGCAGCCAAGCCGTGCCCGCGACGCGCCGCTCCTGTCGGCGCGGGGCGCCCCGGCCCGATGGGTCGGACCGGGAGAGCCACGAGAGCAGACCCAGACAAAACCCTCCCTACACTGACCGCACCATGACCGCCCCCGAGTTCGCGACTCTCACGACCGATGACCTGGTCACCGGCGAGGCGGTCGCGCTCGACCTACCTCCGGCCAGCCTCGGTTCGCGGATCGTCTCCGGGCTGATCGACGTCTTCGTCACGATGATCTTGTTCATCGCCGCGATCTTCGTCTTCGTCGTCGCGGCGCTGCAGGCCGACGGTGCGCTGATCTACGCGTCGTTCATCCTGACGCTGATCGTGGTCTTCCTCGTCGTCCCGGCCACCTTGGAGACCCTGACGTCGGGCAAGTCGCTCGGCAAGCTGGTCTGCGGACTCCGCACGGTCCGCGACGACGCCGGCCCCATCACCTTCCAGCACGCGTTCGTCAGAGCCCTGATCGGCTTCGTCGAGATCTACGGATTCACCGGGGTGCCGGCGTTCTTCTCGGCCCTGATGAGCTCGCGCGGCAAGCGGCTCGGCGACTACGCCGCGGGCACCTACGTCGTCCGCGACCGGGTCAGGCTGCGCCTCGCGCCGCCCACGCTGATGCCGCCGCCACTGGCGCAGTGGGCCCGGCGCGCCGACATGGCCTCTCTCCCGACCGGCCTCGCGCTGGCGATCCGCCAGTTCCTCAGCCGGCTGCCCACGCTCGACCCACACTCGCGGGCCACGATCGGCCAACGGCTCGCCGACCAGGTCAGCCCGTACGTCGCACCCGGGCCGCCGCCCGGGACGCCGCCGGAGGCGTATCTCGCGGCCGTCATCGCGTCCCGCCGCGAGCGAGACCAGGCCCGGCTGCGCCGAGAAGCTGAGCTGCGCCACCGGATGACCGCGCGGCGCTGAGCCGCGACGTCGGTCAGAAGGACTCCGTGATCGGTGCCTCGAGGTCGGCATCCGCCTCCCTCTGCGGCTTCGGTATCTGGAGGCAGAGGCCGGCGGCCAGCAGGCACAGCGCTCCGGCGGTCATCCAGGCGATCATGTAGTCGCCCGTCGACTGCCGGATCCAGCCCGCGAAGCTCGCGGCCACGCCGGCGCCGACCATGTGGCTGGCGAACACCCAGCCGAAGACCACACCGGCTCGCTCGGCCCCGAAGTGCTCGCGGCACAGGGCCACCGTCGGCGGCACCGTGGCGACCCAGTCCAGGCCGTAGAAGACGATGAAGACGAACAGGCTGGGCTCCACCTGCGGTCCGAGCAGGTGGTGCACGACGAGCAGGGAGAGGCCGCGGAAGAAGTAGTAGCCGAACAGCAGGTACCGGCTGTCCACCCGGTCGGTCAGCCAGCCGCTCGCGACCGTTCCGATGATGTCGAAGACCCCAATCAGGGCGAGCAGGCTGGCGCTGGTCGTCGCCGGCATGCCGTGGTCGTGGGCGGCTGGGATGAAGTGGGTGCCGATCAGGCCGTTGGTCGACCAGCCGCAGATCCAGAAGGTGAGGAACAGGATCCAGAACACCCGCGACCGCGCGCTCTCCCGCAGCGTGGTGAGCGCGAGCCTCGCGGCACCCCGGGTGGCGGACAGCGCCGCCGGGGGAGTCCAGTCGGTCGGGGCGCCGTACGGCGTGGTGCCTGCCTCAGCTGGCGAGTCGCGAAACAGCCAGAGGACCAGCGGCACGAGCAGCAGCGCGAAGGCGGCGACCAACCCGGCCGCAAAGCGCCAGCCGGGCCCGTCGGCCAGGTGCGCGATCGCCGGCAGGAAGACCAGCTGGCCGGTCGAGCTCGCCGCCGAGAAGACCCCGATCACGAGGCCGCGGTGGCGCACGAACCACCGGTTGGCCACGATCGCACCGAAGACGAGGGCCAGCGCCCCGGTGCCGACGCCGACCGCGAACCCCCAGAGCAGCCACAGCTGCCAGGCCGAGGTCATCAACAAGGTCAGCCCCGAGCCGAGCGCGACCAGGGCCAGCGAGGCCACCACGACCCGGCGGATGCCGAACCGCTCCATCAGCGCCGCTGCGAACGGCGCCGTCAGCCCGTAGACGATCAGGTTGAGGCTGACCGCCCCGCTGGTGGTCGCGCGGGACCAGCCGAAGTCCTCCTCGAGCGGCTCGAGCAGTGCGCCGGTGCTGGATCGGAACCCCGCGGCCGCCACCAGCGCGCCCATGGTGACCAGCGCGACGAACCAGGCGCGGTGCAACCGGCGCGACCCCGCGGGTCGCTCCACGGTCGCTGTCACCCTCACCAGACTAGTGAGAGACGATGTCGCCGTGATCGACCCGACCGCGTTGTGGAACTTCGACGACCCAGCCGGCTCCGAGCAGCGGTTCCGCACCGCGGCCGAGACGGCCGAGGGCACCGATCGGCTGGTGCTGATGACCCAGGTAGCCCGCGCGCTCGGCCTCCAGGAGCGGTACGACGAGGGCCACGCGATCCTCAACGACCTGTCCGCGGGCGACCCCGACGTGGCGACCCGGGCCTCGCTCGAGCGCGGTCGGCTGCTGCGCTCGGGGGGCGAGCCCGAGGAGTCGCGCCCGCACTTCGAGGCGGCCGCGGCCACCGCGCAGGAGGCCGGGCTGCAGGCGCTGCACGTCGACGCGCTGCACATGGTCGCGCTGGTCGCGCCGGCCGAGGAGCGGCAGCGGCTCACCGAGGCGGCCCTGGAGGTGGCGCGTACGTCGTCCGAGCCGGCGGCCCGGGACTGGGACGCCTCGCTGCTGAACAACCTCGGCATGGTGCACGCCGACGCCGAGGACTGGCCGGCCGCGCTGGCGACTTTCGAGGAGGCACTCGAGGCGCGAGAGCGGATCGGTGACGCCGGCAACATCCGCGTGGCTCGCTGGATGGTCGGCTGGGCGCTGCGCAACCTCGGCCGCACCGACGATGCGCTCGCCGTCCAACGCGCCCTCAAGGCCGAGCTCGAGGCCGCCGGCGAGGAGGATCCCTACGTCGACGAGGAGCTCGCCCTGCTCGAGGGCGGCTGACCCGCTCGGCTGTCGGCGCTGGCGAGTACCGTCGGACCATGTCCCCGGTGTTCGCCGCATTCCTGGTGATCGGGGCACTCTGCTGCGTCCTGGCCTACGGGCTGGGCATGGCCATGGGCAAGCGCGGCGAGCCGATCCGGGACAGGATGACCACCCGGTGGCGGCACCGGGGAGGGCCGCAGCCGCAGTCGCGGCCCATCGAGGCGATCGCGGCTGACCTGCACCGGCTCGGCAACCGGTTCCACCACCTCGACCCGCATGCGTCGTTCGCCAAGACCGAGGCGGTTCGCGGGGCCTACGACCGGGCATTGGGCGAGTGCTGCGCCGCCCTCGGCCTCACCCACCTGCTCGGCGTCCTCCCGGCCGGGCCGGAGCTCGACGCCGAGCGCGAGCGGGTGGAGGAGCAGCTCACCGACTGCGGGGTCCGGCTCCCCCAGGGGTGACGGTCCGCACGTAAGCCAGATCGGTGATCGTGCGTCCGGCGTCCAGTCCCTTGCGCTCGAACCGGGTCAGCGGCCGTTCCTCCCACCGCGGGACCGGGCCGCCCTCGAGCGCCGGCTCGGCGTCCAGCACCTCGCGCATCTGGTCGGCGTAGTCGGCCCAGTCGGTGGCCAGCCGCCATGTCGCGCCCGGCGCGAGCCGGCTGGCGGCCACGCGGGCGAACGCCGAGCTGACCAGCCGCCGCTTGTGGTGCCGCTGCTTGGGCCACGGGTCGGGGAAGAACGTCCACAGCTCCGCCAGCGCGCAGGGTTTGAGCAGGTGCTCGAAGGACCAGACCGCGTCGACGCCGACCACCCGCACGTTGTCCGCACCTGCCTCGTCCAGCCGTCGCAGGGTGTCGGCCACCCCCGGGCGCCACACCTCGAAGGCCAGCACGTCGCAGGCCGGGCGGGCGGCCGCGAGCTGGGCGGTCGCCTCGCCGACGCCGGAGCCGATCTCCGCGACCAGCGGCGCCTCGCGCCCGAACCAGTCGGCGAACGAGAACCCCGGCCGGTCGACCTCCTCGTCCGGGATCACCCAGCGCTCGTGGTGCGCGGCCCAGGCGGCTGCCTGGTTGGGGGTGAACCGGTTGCCGCGCCGGGCGTACGAGAGCACCTCCCGCATCCGGCGACCGTCCTCGGTCAGCCGGTGGTGCGGCCTCGCGGGCCGGACGCGCTCGTTCACGCCTCGCTAGGCCGTACCGGCGGCGCTGATGAGGGCAATGGCGATCGCAGCGAGGACCACGAGCAACGCCAGGCCGATGATGCAGGTGCCGACGATGCCGCAGATGCGTCCCGCGTTGGCGGTGCTGCGGCCCCCGAGCTGGCCGCCGCTGGCGTCGATCTCGGCGACCACACGGTTGCCCATCACCCACGCCACCGGGGAGATGATCTGGCACAGCACCAGCCCCAGGATCCCGAGCACCAGCACCAGCACCGCCTGCTGGTGGTCAGGCGGCGCGAACCCGCCGTACATCGGCTGGCCGTACTGGTTGGGCGGGTAGTTCCCGTACGGCGGCTGGCCGGGCGGCGGCGTGGGTGGCTGCGTCACGGCCCTCATCTTGCCAGCGCCCGCCGAGTCGGGGTTACTGCTCATCAGTAACCCCGACTCGGCAAAGCCAAGCTTGTGTTCGGGTACTACTTGAC
>CAVXYB010000012.1:0-33089 GCA_963765915.1 uncultured Actinomycetota bacterium
ACGGCGCGCGCGAGCGGCGGGTCGGGGCCGGCACGGCGTTCTCGTTCGGCCCCGACCACATCCACCGCCTCAACGGCGCGGTGCACGGGTCGGTCTCGGTGCACGCCTACAGCCCGCCGCTGTGGCGGATGGGGCAGTACCGCGTGGACGACGACGGCACCCTCAAGCGGGTCTCGCTGTCGTACGCCGACGAGCTGCGGCCGATCTAGGAACGCCCCTTTTAGAGTGTGCGCGTGCGGCACACGGAGTTCTGGTCCCGGATGGAGCACGCGCTCGGCGCGGCCTACCACCGGGCCTGGGCGAAGCAGTTCGTGATGGCCGATCTCGAGGGCCGGACCGCCCAGGAGGCGCTCGACGCCGGCGTACCGCCGAAGCAGGTCGTGGGCCGCGGTCTGGCGGGCGCTCGACCTCCCGCCCTCGGAGCGCTGACCCCGATTCGTCTGTCTCGCTACGCGGCGGAAGACCGGTGATTCCGCAGACGAATCGGACGTGTCGGCGTGTCGCGGCGATCGAACAGGTGTTCGGGCTAGTTTGTGTCCACAGGTGCGACGCAGGGCCAGCTTCTCCACAGACCCGCCAGCCGGTAGGACCGGCTGTCGGTGGCCATCCCTAGCGTCGAAGGCGCACCTGCCCCTCGACCGACACAGGAAGGCACGCACATGGCTGGAGATCGCGAGAAGGCACTCGACGCCGCCCTCGCCAACATCGAGAAGGCAGTTCGGCAAGGGGTCGGTGATGCGGCTGGGCGACGAGTCCCGGGCCGCCCTCGAGGTGATCCCCACCGGCGTCGATCGCGCTCGACATCGCGCTCGGCATCGGTGGCTTCCCACGCGGCCGGGTCGTGGAGATCTACGGTCCCGAGTCCAGCGGCAAAACACGGTCCGCCTGCACGCGGTGGCCGATGCTGAAAGGCCGGCCACATCGTGGCCTTCATCGACGCTGATTACGTGCTCGACCTCATGGACGCCAAGGTGGTCGGCGTCAATATCTACGCGCCGCTGGTCTCCGAGCCGAACTCCTGTGAGCAGCGCGCTGAAGATCTGCTGAACACCAGCCGATCCGCTCTCGCGCTCTCGACCTCACTGTGACTCCACTGGGTCGTCGGACTGGTGGTCCGGGCCAAGACCGAGGCTAAGATGGGCGACAGTGATGTCGCCCTCCAGGCCGCGCTGATGAACGAAGGCCCTGCGCAAGATGACGGGCGGCCCTCAACAACTCTCGGTACGACGACGATCCTCATCAATCGGCTTGCGCGAAAAGATCGGCGTAATGTCCGGGTCGCGAGCTACCTCCGGTGGCCGGGCGCCGAGGTTCTACTCCTCGGTCCGCCTCACGTACGCCGCATCGAGACCCTCAAGGAGGGCACCGACATGGTCGGCAACCGCACCCGGGTCAAGGTCGTAAGAACAAGGTGGCCCCGCCGTTCAAGCAGGCCAAGTTCGACATCATGTACGGCAAGGGGATCAGCCGCGAGGGTGGCCGGATCGACGTCGGCGTCGAGGCGGGGATCATCCGCAAGGCCGGTGCCTGGGACACCTACGAGGGCGACCAGCTCGGCCAGGGCAAGGAAACTCCCGCGGTTCCTCACCGAAACCCGACCTGGCCAACGAGATCGAGAAGAAGATCCTCGGAAGCCGGCGTCGGGCCGACGGTGGTGACGGGCGCCTGCGGTGCCGCCGGCCGAGCCGATCGGCGTCGATGCCTTCTGAGCGAGCCGGTGACTAGGGGGGCGATGACAACCGGCCGGGCGCCCGGGTCGACCTCGGGGTCGACCGACGCCTGGACCGGCGGAGTCGAGACGGGGTTCGCGCCTGGCTGCGCGAACCCCGCCCCCCCAGACCCCGGC
Organism: uncultured Actinomycetota bacterium; assembly: GCA_963765915.1. Taxonomy (GTDB): domain Bacteria; phylum Actinomycetota; class Actinomycetes; order Propionibacteriales; family Nocardioidaceae; genus Nocardioides. Next base: position 1,847 of record CAVXYB010000012.1, read on the forward strand.
GGAAGGGCCCGACGCCGACCCGAACGGTGGCCCGGACGATCCTGCTCGACCAGCTGGCCGGGCGGGCCCGCACCGCAAGGAGCTGAGCGACAAGCTGGCCGCCAAGCAGGTGCCCGACGAGATCGCGACCCGGCTGCTCGACCGGTTCGAGGAGGTCGGGCTGGTCGACGACGGCGCGTTCGCCCGCAGCTGGGTCAGCCAGCGCCACTCGGCAGACGGTGGCGGCAAGGGGCTGGCCCCCGGGCCCTGGCCCAGGAGCTGCGCCGCAAGGGCATCGACGACGAGACCGCGCGCGAGGCGCTCGACGAGCTCGACCCCGCCGACGAGGAGGAGTCGGCGCGGGTCCTGGTCCGCCGCAAGCTGCGGGCGCTGTCCCGGTTCGACGACACCACCGCCACCTGCCGACTGGTCGGGATGCTGGCCCGCAAGGGCTACTCCTCCGGGCTCGCGTTCGCGGTCGTCCGTGACGAGCTGGCCCAGGCTGGGCGAGAATGCCCGGGTGACGGGTGAGCCAGGCTGGGTCTTGACCCACGTGGTCGTGCACGACCGCGGGCGCGAGCTCAGCGGTGTGCTGCGACCGGGGGAGTCGTGGGCAGCTGCCGCCCGCCGTACCTGCGCGAGCATGCACGCCGAGCCGGAGCCGCTCGACCTGTCCGGGGAGCCCAAGCAGTTCGTGGTCGACCACGACACCCGGATCGCGATCCGGGCAATGACCCGGGCCGACCTCGACGACGTCGTGGACTGGCGGTGCAGCGAAGCCGTACGCCGCTGGTGGTCGACCGCGGAGGTCCTGGACGCGAGCAGACGGTGGCGAAGTACGCCGAGCGCGTGGACGGCATGAGTCCCACCCGAATGTGGGTGATCGAGGTGAACGGGCGATCGGTCGGCTTCGTCCAGGACTACCGGATCGGCGACTACCCCGACTACGCGCTGCTGGGCCCGGACCCCGACGCGATCGGGATCGACTACGCGATCGGCGCCGACCAGTGGCGCGGGCGGGGTCTCGGGCCACGCGTGCTGTGGACCTGGATGCTGCGGGCCCGCGCCCGCTTCCCGGAGGCGGCGACGTTCTTCGCCGCGCCCGACCATCGCAACGCCGCGTCGCTGCGGGTGCTGGCCAAGGCGGGGTTCACCGAGGGGCTCTGGTTCGACGAGCCGCAGGAGGACGGAACGACCAGGACCGTGGTCGGGTGCAGCCTCGACGTTCGCCAAGTAGTCGGCTGAGCGTCATAGGTTGAGCGCCATGACGAGCGTCCTCAACGGCAGCGACCTTCGGCTCCCGCCCGGGCCGGTCGACCTCACCACGATCGACAGCGGCGCGACACCGGGCTTCGACGGCGGCAAGGACGAGGGCAAGGCGGCACTGCTCGGGCTCGGCGACGACCTGTCCGACCTCCAGGAGCGGCTGTTCGCCGAGGGCGCAGCGCGAGTGGGGCCCGGCCGGTCGGTGCTTCTCGTGCTGCAGGGCATGGACACCTCCGGCAAGGGCGGCACGCTGCGGCACACCGTCGGGCTGGTGGACCCGCAGGGGCTCCAGATCACGTCATTCAAAGGGCCGACCAAGGAGGAGCTCGCGCACGACTTCCTCTGGCGGATCCGGAAGGCGCTGCCCACCAAGGGACGCATCGGTGTCTTCGACCGCAGCCACTACGAGGACGTGCTGATCGTCCGAGTGCACGGGCTGGCACCACCCGACGAGATCGAGCGCCGCTACGGGGCGATCAACGAGTTCGAGGCCGAGCTGGTCGGCTCCGGCATCACGGTCATCAAGTGCATGCTGCACATCTCCGCGGAGACCCAGAAGGAACGGCTGCTGGCCCGGCTGGAGGACCCGACCAAGCACTGGAAGTTCAACCCGAACGACATCGACGAGCGGGCGCACTGGCCGGACTACCGGGAGGCCTACGAGATCGCGCTGGAGCGCACCAACACCGAGGTGGCGCCCTGGTACGTCGTACCGAGCGACAAGAAGTGGTACCGCAACCTCGCCATCGGTCAGCTGCTCCACCAGACGCTGACGAACCTGAACCCGCAGTGGCCGGTCGCCAACTTCGACGTCGAGGAGCAGAAGCAGCGGCTGCAGTCGGAGGTGCCGGTCGAGTGAACGCGCCGTGATCCCCACCGTCGCCGTCACCCGTTACGTCACGCCGCTCCGCGAGGGTGGCAGCCTGCCGGGGATCGTCGAGGCCGACGACCTCGGCACCTACGTCTGCAAGTTCCGCGGCGCCGGTCAGGGCACCCGGGTCCTGGTCGCCGAGGTGGTCGTCGCGGGCCTGGCCCAGCGGACCGGGCTGCACACCCCCCGGCTGGTCGGGCTGGAGCTCGACCCCGAGATCGCCCGCTACGAGGCCGACGAGGAGGTCCAGGACCTGCTGAAGGCCAGCGCGGGGCTCAACCTCGGCGTCGACTTCCTGCCCGGCTCCTTCGGCTTCGACGGCACCGCGCCCACCGGCAGCACCGACCCGGTGCGGGTGCTGTGGCTCGACGCGTTCTGCGCCAACGTGGACCGGTCCTGGCGCAACCCCAACCTGTTGCTGTGGCACGACAACCTCTGGGTGATCGACCACGGGGCGAGCCTCTACTTCCACCACGGCTGGTCCGCGGGGCTGGGCGATCCCGAGCGGTTCGCCGCCCAGCCGTGGAGCCCGGACGACCACGTGTTCAAGGACCGCGCGGCCGAGCTGCCGCAGGTCGACGACGAGCTGCGCGGGCTGCTCGGCCCGGACGTGTTCGCCGAGGTGCTGGCCGACGTACCCGACGAGTGGCTGGAGCCGGTCCCCGGCGCCGAGGACCCCGAGGCGCTCCGTGCGGCGTACGTCGCCTTCCTCACCGCCCGGCTCGCGACTCGTCAGTGGCTGCCGTCAGCAGGGGCGGGGGCGGCGTGAACTCCTACCAGTACGTCGTGCTCCGCTGCGTGCCGCGCGTCGACCGGGAGGAGTTCGTCAACGTCGGCGTGGTGCTCTACTGCGAGGCGGCCGACTACCTCGACGCCGTCTGGCACGTCGACGCCGACCGGTTGCAGTCTCTCGACCCGCGCGTCGACGTACAGCAGGTGTGTGAAGCCCTGGCGTTCGTCGACGGCGTGTGTGCCGGGGACGAGCGCGGGGGAGCCGCGGCCGAACAGCCGATCGGCACCCGCTTCGGGTTCCTCAAGGCCCCGCGTTCGACGGTGCTCCAGCCCGGCCCGGTCCACGGCGGCGTCACCGCGGACCCGGCCCGCGAGCTGGAGCGTCTGCTCCACCAGCTCGTCGGCTAGACGCCGACCCGGCTCATCGGGACGTGTGTGGAGCGCCGAGTCGGCGCGTCCGGGCGGGTGGCCAGCAGCGCCGCAACGGCGATGACGGTGAACACGCCGTCGGGCAACAGCGTGCCGATGAGGGCGACATGGCTGAGGAAGAAGACGGGGAGCAGCCACAGCGCCAGCCACGGCCAGCGCTGGCCCGAAGCAAGACCCGCGGTGGCGAGCACCAGCACGAGAAGTCCCATGCCGGCTCCGAAGGTCCCGATCAGCGCCTGGGCGTCGGGCTCGAAGGGGTCGGGGACGAAGAAGACCGACAGGGCGATCACGGTGCACAGGACGCCGAACAGGACGAGCACGGCCTGACCGACACGGGCGGAGCGGGACATCGGAACCTCCAAAGGGTGAGTGGTGCGGAGGACGCTACGAACCGGACCCGGCCCGCCGACACGGTGCGCGCCGCAACGATTCGTGCGGTCTGCTGCAGGTCACGGGGCGGTTCGCGTTCCACAATGGGCTCGATGTCCTACGACCTGTTCGAGTTGCTGCTGGTGCCGACCTGCTTCGTGCTGGCCGGCGCGCTCGGCGTACGGCTAGGCACGCCGCCCAGCATCGCGGTGGGGCTCCTCGGCGTGGGTGGTGGTCACCTGGCCGCGTTCGGCTGCTCGGCGATCGCGCTGGACTCGTCGGGCACGACGGCGGACTGGGCTCACTTGGCCTCGCTGGTGCTCTTCATGGGCGGCTTCGTGGCACTGCTGTGGATCGCGACGGTGTTCCCGCAGGGCGGGGCGCCGGGGGTAGCGGTCCGGATCGGAGCTGCGGCCGCGGTTGCGTGCCCGCTCCTGGCTGCGGTTTCTGGTCCGACGCCGACCGTGGTGGCCTCGGACCGCGAGCTCGGCCCGCTGGTCCACCTCTTGCCCTCCGAAATCGCCTCCGTTGTGGTGCTGCCGCTGCTCGTCCTGCCGCTCTCAGCGCTCGTCGTCTTCGCCGTGCGCCTGCACCGGGCCAGCGGCGAGACCCGCCGCAGCATGTGGTGGCCGGTGGCCGGGGTGGGGGCGGTCAGCCTGTTGGCGGTGCTCGGTGTCGCGCTGGGTAGCACCTATCCGGGCGTGGGTGACGCGGTCTTCCTGGTCGCCGCCCCGGTGGTGCCGCTGACGGTCGCGTTCGGTCCCGTCCGCCGGCAGCTGGTCACGCTCACCGATCAGACCACCCGGCTCGGCGCCGACCTGGAGCTGCGGGTGGCCGAGCTGGAGGAGTCCCGCCGCCGGCTCGCTGCTGCGACCGACGAGGAACGCCGCCGGATCGAGCGCGACCTGCACGACGGCGCGCAGCAGCAGCTGCTCGCCCTGATCGCCCATGCCGAGCTCGCCCGGGCCAGCACCGACCCCGGGGACCGCGAAGCGGCGCTGGACCGGGTGGCCGACCTCGCCAGCGGTGCCTACTCGACGGTCCGTCAGGTCTCCCAGGGCGTCCGACCCCCGATGCTCGACGACCTCGGCCTGGCCGCCGCGATACGTGAGGTCGCGGAACGGCTGCCGGTGCCGGTGCGGGTCGAGCTCAGCGAGCCTGACGCCCGGCTGGACCCGGAAGTGGAGAGCGCGGCGCTCTTCTTCGTCACCGAGGCGCTCGCGAACATCCTCAAGCACGCAGAGGCCGAAGCTGTCGCGGTCCGCATGGCCGTGGGCCCGGACGGGCTGCGCATCGAGGTCGAGGACGACGGCTCAGGGGGTGCGGACCCGGCCGGCTCCGGCATCCGCGGCATCTGCGACCGCGTCGAGGCCGTCGGTGGCTCTGTCGTGATCGACTCCGGCTCCGGCGGCACTCGGCTGGCCGCGACGATTCCCGGGGCCGGTCGTGGGTGACCCGTTGCGGGTCGTCCTCGCCGAGGACCACTACCTGGTCCGGGAGGGGCTGGCCGGGTTGCTGGGCTCCGCGCCGGACGTCGTCGTGGTCGAGGCCGTCGCAGACGCCGATCGACTCCTGGCGGCGGTGGCCGAGCACCGCCCGGATGCCGTCCTCACCGACATCCGGATGCCTCCTGACCACGGCACCGACGGCATCCGGGCGGCACTGAGGATCCGCCGCGAGCACCCGGACACCGGTGTCGTCGTACTCAGTCAGCACCTCCAGGAGGGCTACGCGCGAGAGCTGTTCGCCGAGGGCTCGGCCGGGCTCGGCTACCTGCTCAAGGAGCGGATCGGGCGTCGAGACGAGGTGGTCGACGCTCTCCGACGTACGGCGCGGGGCGAGTCAGTGCTCGATCGCGCCGTCGTCGACCTCCTGGTCGGCCGGGCTGGGCGTCGGCCGCTCGACGAGCTGAGCGACCGCGAGCGCGATGTGCTCGCGCTGATGGCCGAAGGCCTCACCAACAGGACGATCGGTGAGCGGCTGCACCTGTCGCTGTCCTCGGTCGAGAAGCACGTCTCCGCGATCTTCACCAAGCTCGACGTCGGCGAACCGACCGTCGAACGCCGGGTTGCCGCTGTGCTGGCCTGGCTGGACCGCTGACCAACCCGCCGAGTCGGGGTTACTGATGCGCAGTAGCCCCGACTCAGCGTGAGACTGGGTGCCGAGTCGGGGTTACTGATGCGCAGTAGCCCCGACTCAGCGTGAGACTGGGTGCCGAGTCGGGGCTACTGATGCGCAGTAACCCCGACTCGGCGTTAGACAGGGACCAGCTCGACGGCGCCGACGGCGTAGCGGGCCAGGATCGTGAGGGCCAGGTTGGGGTGGGCGCCCAGCGGCTCGGAGACGGCGACGGCACCGGCTTCGAGGGCCAGCTCGGCGGCCCGGTCGGGCAGGAAGCCCGGGGCCAGGAACAGCGAGGCGACCGCGATGTGCCGGCGGCCCTCGGCGCGGAACGCGCGGACCGCCTCGCCGGTGGCCGGCGGGGCGCTGGAGGCGTACGCCGCGGTGACCGGCAGCCTGTGGTGCGCGCCCCAGAGCCGGGCCAGCCGGGCCACGGCCTGGTTGGCCAGCGGGTCGCTGGAGCCCGCGGCGGCCAGCACCAGTGCGTCGAGCTCGCGGATCCGGGCGAGCTTGAGCGCCTCGCGGAGCCGGAGGTCGAGCACCTCGAGGAACGACGCCTCGAGGCCCAGGATCTCGCTGGCCTGGATCTGCAGCTGCGGGTGCCGGGCGATCGCCTCGGCGATCGCGCTCGGGACGTCGACGCGCGCGTGGTAGGCCCGCGTCAGCAGGAGGGGTACGACGACGATCTCGTCGTGCCCGGCCTTCACCAGCCGGTCCACCACCGTGTGGAACGAGGGCTTGGAGAGGTCGAGGAAAGCGGGCTCGACCCGCAGGTCGGGTCGCAGCGTGCGGACCTCGTCGATGAGGGCCTTCACCGTTGCGGCGGAGCGGCGGTCCCGGCTTCCGTGCGCCAGGGCGATCAGGGCAGGAGCGGCCATCACGGCCTCCCTTCAGGGTTGTGCATCCGAGTGCTCATGAGTGAATGCCGCACTCGGTCTTGTTGGTGCCGGCCCACCGGCCGCTGCGGGCGTCCTCGCCCGGAGCCACTCGGCGGGTGCATGGAGCGCAGCCGATCGACGGGTAGCCGTCGTAGACCAACGGGTTGACCAGCACCCCGTTGTCGGCGATGTAGCGCTCCACCTGCTCGTCGCTCCATCGCGCGAGCGGGGAGACCTTGACCTTCCCCTTCTTGGCGTCCCAGCCGACGACCGGTGCGATCACCCGGTTGTGGGTCTCGGCGCGGCGCAGCCCGGTCGCCCAGGCGTCGTACTCCGCGAGCGCCTCGCTCAGCGGCTGGACCTTGCGCAGCTGGCAGCACAGGTCGGGGTCGGTCTTGAAGAGGTCCTTGCCGTACGCCGCGTCCTGCTCGGCCACGCTCTGGACGGGCGTGATCGTGAGCAGGTTGACGTCCAGCGTCGAGGCGACCGCGTCGCGGGTGCCGATCGTCTCGATGAAGTGGTAGCCGGTGTCGAGGAAGACCACGTCGATGCCGGGGACGGCCTTCGAGGCGATATCGGCGAGCACCGAGTCGCCCATCGACGAGGTGACGCAGAACCGCTTGCCGAAGGTCGCGGCTGCCCACTCGATGATGTGCTCGGCGGGGGCCAGCTCGAGCTCGGCGCCCCAGTGGGAGACCAGCTCGCGCAGCTCCTCCGGAAGAACGGCCCTCGGTCTCGATGCCGCGCGAGGCGTGGGCGGTCCTGGTGGTCGCTGCGGTCATGACTCGGCACTCCCTGGCGTGGATGCGCCCGGTCTCACGAGGCCGAGCATCTTCAGGGAGAAGGCGCGCAGGCACCCGCGGCATTCCCACGACCCGTGGGTCTCGTCGTGCGGCCAGAGATCCTGCTCGCCGCAGTAGGGGCAGTGCTGGGGGAAGGCGCGCTCGCTCATGCCGGCGCGCGCTTCCAGGGTCTTCTCGCCGCGCAGCAGGTCCTCGTCGGCGCGGGCGACCCACGTCGCGAACGACTCGTCGCCCTCGCGGTCGGCCAGGAAGTTGGAGACGACGACGGTCACGTAGTCGTCGAGCCCGTCGCTGGTCACCTTGTGCGCCCGCAGCTTGCGGCCGAAGTTGGCCTGCAGCCCGGTCGCGCCGCCCAGGTGCACCTGGAACCCGCCGACCTGCTCGCCCTCGTGCATCACCAGCTGACCCTTGAGGCCGATGTCGGCGACCTGGGTGCGGGCGCAGGCGTTGGGGCAGCCGTTCACGTTGACGGTGATCGGTACGTCGAGGTCGGGGAACCGGCGCTCGAGCTCGGTGACGAGGTCGCGGGCCCGGGCCTTGGTCTCGACGATCGCGAGCTTGCAGAACTCGATGCCGGTGCAGGCCATCGTGTTCTGGCGCCAGCCCGACGGCCGGGCCGGCAGCCCGATCCGGTCGAGCGCGGCCACCAGCGGCTCGACCTGGTCGCCGTCCACGCCGAGCAGCACGATCTTCTGGTACGGCGTGAGGCGGGCGCCCGCGACGCCGTACTGCTCCATCAGGTCGGCCAGCGCCACCAGGGTGCGTGCCGGCGATGCGGCCCGCCACCGGGGCCAGCCCGAGGTAGAACCGGCCGTCCTTCTGCTCGTGGACGCCGACGTGGTCGCGGTGGCCGGTGGGGGAGGGCGGTGAGTCGCAGCTGACCAGCTCGCGACCGAGGTACTCCTTCTCGAGCACCTCGCGGAACTTCTCGACGCCCCAGTCGGCGACCAGGAACTTCAGCCGCGCCCGGGAGCGCAGCCGCCGGTAGCCGTAGTCGCGGAAGATCGAGGTGACGCCCTCCCAGATGTCCGGCACGTCCTCGACCGGGACCCAGACGCCGAGCTTCTGGGCGAGCATCGGGTTGGTGGACAGTCCGCCGCCGACCCAGACGTCGAAGCCGGGGCCGTGCACCGGGTGCACGGTGCCGACGAAGGCGATGTCGTTGGTCTCCGGCGAGACGTCGTGGCTGGGGTGGCCGGTGAGAGCGGTCTTGTACTTGCGCGGCAGGTTCGAGTACTCCGGGTTGCCGACCGCGCGTCGCTTGATCTCGACGAGCGCCTCGGAGCCGTCGATGATCTCGTCCTTGGCGACGCCGGCCACCGGCGAGCCCAGGAACGGTCGCGGCGAGTCACCGCACGCCTCGGTGCTGTCCAGCCCGGCGGCGTCGAGACGGGCCCAGATGGCCGGCACGTCCTCGATCCGGATCCAGTGGAACTGGATGTTCTCCCGGTCGGTCACGTCGGCGGTGTCGCGGGCGTAGTCCTGGCCGATCTCGCCGAGCGCGCGCACCGTCGCGGCGGGCAGCAGCCGGCCGTCGGAGCGGACCCGCATCATGAAGAACTCGTCGTCGAGCTCCTCCTCCTCGAGCATCGCGGTCTTGCCGCCGTCGAAGCCGGGGGCGCGCTGGGTGTAGAGCCCCATCCACCGGAACCGTCCGCGCAGGTCGGCAGGGTCGATCGAGTGGAAGCCACGCTTGCTGTAGATGTGCAGGATCCGGTCGCGGACGTTGAGCGGGTCGTCGTCCTTCTTGGACTGCTCGTTCTTGTTCAGCGGCTCGGTGTAGCCGAGCGCCCACTGACCCTCACCGCGCTTGGGGCGCGGGATCTCGGTGTGGGCCGCCCGTCGGGCGGAGAAGCGCAGATCGGACATTCTCGGCTGGAGTCCTTCGCTGGGGTGCCGCGCGCAACGGTGGGCGCGAGCTGCGTGTGAAGCAGGGAACGGTCAGCGAGTCCGACAGAGCATGCTGCGCGTGCGCCCGTAGTCCACGTGGCGTCGTACCACGAGGTGCGCATGCGTCGCAGCGGAGATCATGTCAAGCAGTCTCAGCCCTCGATACGGCTGTCCACAAACAGGAATCTCGTGTGGTGAGACGCATGACCACGATATGAGACTGACGTTGATCGCGGTGAGCGTGGCGGCTGGGCCGACCGTGTGCTGCCTCACTAGTCTGCTCGCATGGCCGATCTCGACGCGCTCACCAGCTCCGCCTACAGCCAGATCCTCGAGGTGATCGCCTCGGTCGAGCCGCGGATCGCGGACGCGACTCGTCAGGAGCTCAACGACCAGCGCAGCTCTCTCAAGCTGATCGCGAGCGAGAACTACGCGTCTCCCGCGGTGCTGCTGACCATGGGCACCTGGTTCAGCGACAAGTACGCCGAGGGCACCATCGGCCACCGCTTCTACGCCGGCTGCCAGAACGTCGACACGGTGGAGGCGGTGGCCGCCGAGCACGCCCGGGAGCTGTTCGGCGCCGAGTACGCCTACGCCCAGCCGCACTCGGGCATCGACGCCAACCTGGTCGCCTACTGGTCGATCCTGGCCCACCGCGTCGAGGGACCCTGGCTCGAGACGGCCGGCGCGAAGAACGTCAACGACCTCACCGACGAGGACTGGGAGAAGCTGCGCCACGAGCTCGGCAACCAGCGGCTGCTCGGGATGAGCCTGGACGCCGGCGGCCACCTCACCCACGGCTTCCGCCCCAACATCAGCGGCAAGATGTTCCACCAGCAGCAGTACGGCACCGACCCCGAGACCGGGCTGCTCGACTACGACGCGCTGGCGGCGAAGGCCCGCGAGTTCAAGCCGCTGGTCCTGGTGGGCGGCTACTCGGCATACCCGCGTCGCATCAACTTCGCCAAGATGCGCGAGATCGCCGACGAGGTCGGCGCGACGCTGATGGTGGACATGGCGCACTTCGCCGGACTGGTCGCGGGCAAGGTCTTCACCGGCGACGAGGACCCGGTCCCGCACGCCCACGTCACGACGACGACGACGCACAAGTCGCTGCGCGGGTCCCGCGGCGGGCTGGTGCTGGCGACGGAGGAGTACGCGCCGTCGGTCGACCGCGGCTGTCCGATGGTCCTCGGCGGCCCGCTCTCTCACATGATGGCCGCGAAGGCGGTGGCGCTGGCCGAGGCCCGGCAGGACTCGTTCCGCGGCTACGCCCAGAAGATCGCCGACAACGCGAAGTCGCTGGCCGAGGGGTTCCTGACCCGGGACGCGAAGCTGGTCACCGGCGGGACCGACAACCACATCGTGCTGCTCGACGTCTCGCCGTTCGGCCTCACCGGTCGGCAGGCGGAGTTCGCGCTGCTCGACGCCGGCGTGGTGACCAACCGCAACTCGGTGCCGACCGACCCGAACGGCGCCTGGTACACCTCCGGCATCCGGCTCGGCACCCCGGCGCTCACCACCCGCGGCTTCGGCCACGACGAGTTCGACGCGGTGGCCGAGCTGATCGTGCACGTCCTGCAGAACACCCAGCCCGGGCACCACCAAGGACGGCAAGACGTCGAAGGCGTCGTACGTGCTGGCCGAGGGCGTGGCCGACAAGGTCAAGGACGCCTCCGCCGACATGCTCGACAAGCACCCGCTCTACCCGGGCCTCGACCTCTCCTGACGACCGCTCGCGCTGCGATAGTCCGTCACATTGTGTAGGTCGGGACGCGGTTAGACCGTACACAAACTGACGGACTATCCCCAGGGAGGGCACTTAACCCAGCCAGCGGTACTCGACCTCGGGGCGTCCGGCCCCGCCGTACCTCGGGTGCCGCTCGACCCGGCCACCGTCGGCGAGGTGCTCGAGGTAGCGCCGGGACGTGACCCGGGATGCGCCCACCAGCGCAGCGACCTCGGTGGCGGACAGCCCGGCGTCCGCGTCCCGGAGCGCGGCCACGACCTCGCGCAGGGTCTCGGCACTCATCCCCTTGGGCAGCGCGGTGGTCGCGGTGCGCAGCGAGCCGAGCAGCGCGTCGACGTCCTCCTGGTCCAGCGCTCCTCGGCCTCGAGGGAGTCGCGGTAGGCGGCGTACTGCTCGAGCTTGGCCCGGAACGTCGCGAACGTGAACGGCTTGAGCAGGTAGAGCACCACGCCTTGGGTGACCGCGTTGCGTACGACGTCCGCGTCGCGCGCGGAGGTCACCGCGATCACGTCGCACCGGTGGCCGCCGGCCCGGACCCGTTGCAGCAGACCCAGGCCGTGACCGTCGGGCAGGTGCATGTCGAGGAGCAGCAGGTCGACGAGCGGGATCGCCGGCCAGCATGCGTGCTGCGTCTTTGGCGGACCGGGCGACCCCGACCAGCTCGAACCCCGGGACCCGGCCGACGTACGACGCATGCGCCTCCGCCGCGCGGGCCTCGTCCTCGACGACGAGCACCCGCACGGTCACCGGAGCACCTCGGCCGCACGCAGCGTGACGGTGAAGCGCGCACCGCCAAGCTCGGAGGCGCCGATCTCGACGTCGCCGCCGTGCCGGCGCGCGGTCTGGGCGACCAGGGCCAGCCCGACCCCGCGCCCGGCATCCCCGGAGCCCTTGGTCGACCAGCCCCGCTCGAGCGCGTGGGCGACCGCCTCGTCGTCGAGACCCGGACCGCTGTCCTCGACCGAGACGACGATCGCGGCGGCGTCACCGCCGAGCTCGACGCGCGCGCGTCGCTGGCCCGGCTCGGTGGCCCCGAGGGCCTCGAAGGCGTTGTCGACCAGGTTGCCGAGCACGGTGATCAGGTCGCGGGTCGGGACGTCGGTGGCGGGCAGGGTGCCCTCGATCCGGAGGTCGACACCGCGCTCGGCGGCGTCGGCGGACTTGCCCAGCAGCAGCGCCTCGACGACGGGGTCGCCGACCGCGCCCACCACCTGGTCGGTGAGCAGCTGGGCGACCTGGAGCTCCTCGGTGGCGAACTCGACCGCCTCGTCGACCCGGCCCAGCTCGATGAGGGAGACCATCGTGTGCAGCCGGTTGGCCGACTCGTGGTTCTGCGCGCGGAGCGAGTCGCTGAGCCCGCGAACGACATCCAGCTCTCCGGTCACCGACCGGAGCTCGGTGTGGTCGCGCAGGGTGACCACCGCACCGACGTCCGCGCCCTCCCACTTCGCCGGGGACGAGCTGACGACCAGCACCCGGTCGCCGGCGAGGTAGATGTCGTCGGCCTCCGCGGTCCGGCCCAGGGCCGCCGAGACCAGTCCGGGCGCCAGACCGAGGTCCGCCAGCCGGCGACCGACCACGTCGTCGGGCAGGTCGAGCAGCCGCCGGGCCTCGTCGTTGACCAGCTGCACCCGGCCGTCGGTGTCGAGGAGGAGCAGCCCCTCGCGGACCGCGCCGAGGACGGCCGTGTAGTACTCGTACATCCGGGTGATCTCGCCGGCGCCCAGCCCATGGGTCTGGCGACGCAGCCGGCGGCCGACCAGCCACGTGCCGGTGAGGCCGACGGCCAGGACCAGCAGCGCGGAGATGCCGATCAGCTCGAGGTCGTTGCGCAGCTGCACGTCGATCGAGGCGACGGTGATGCCGACCGAGACCATCGCGACGACCCGGCTGTCGTCACCCGGATCGAAGACCGGCACCACCGCCCGCATCGACGGGCCGAGGGTCCCGGTGAACTGCTGGGTGAACGGCTCGCCCTCGGGGGCGGTCCCCACGTCGCCCACGAAGGGCTTGCCGATGTTCTCCGGGACGGGGTGGCTGTAGCGGATCCGGTCCATCGACATCACGACCACGAAGTCGACCTCGGATCGTGCCGGACCCGCTCGGCGAAGGGCTGGATGGTCATGCTCGGCTCCGGCTCGGCGAGGGCATCGGTGATGGTCGGTGCGTCGGCGACCGCCTGGGCGACCGAGAGCGCCCGGTCGGTGGCGGTCTTGCGCGCGTCCCGGCGGGCGTCGTACGTCGCGAGCGCGACCGAGGCGACCACGAGGACGAGCACGACGAGGACCTGGAGCACCAGCACCTGGCGCGCCACCGACGTCGGTCGGGAGAGACCTCGCACGCCCGGATTGTGGCACTTGCGTGACAGGGCTCACGAACTCAACGACCACAACGGTGACCGCCGTCACATTCGCCCCGAGGGTGGCGGGAGAGCACCGGAGGCCCCGGTGACTCGCACAGGAGGCAGGACATGAGCACGACAGCCCAGACCGGTCACAAGGCTGGTTCACAGAGCAGGACCCACTACCTCTACATGGCGGTCATCGTCGCCGTCGCCCTCGGCATCCTCGTCGGCGTGGTCGCCCCGGGCTTCGCCACGGAGCTCAAGCCGCTCGGCACCGGCTTCGTCTCCCTCATCAAGATGATGATCCAGCCGGTCATCTTCTGCACGATCGTGCTCGGCGTCGGCTCGGTGGCCAGCGCCGCCAGGGTCGGCAAGGTCGGCGGGCTGGCACTCGGCTACTTCCTGACCATGTCCACGGTGGCCCTGGCCATCGGGCTGGTGGTCGGCAACATCATCAAGCCCGGCGACGGCCTCAACCTGGACGACGCGACCGCGAGCGCGGGCCAGGCGCAGGCCGCCGGAGGCGCACGGCAGCACCGTCGACTTCCTGCTCGGGATCATCCCCGACTCGATGCTCTCCAGCCTGACCAGCGGCGAGGTGCTGCAGACGCTGCTCGTGGCGCTGCTCGTCGGATTCGCGCTGCAGCAGATGGGCGCGGCCGGCAAGCCGATCCTCCGCGGCGTCTCGCACCTCCAGCGGCTGGTGTTCCGGGTGCTCGCGATGATCATGTGGGCCGCGCCGATCGGTGCGTTCGGCGCCATCGCCGCGGTCGTCGGCGAGACCGGGCTCGACGCGCTGAAGAGCCTGGCCATCCTGATGGCCGCCTTCTACATCACCTGCGCCGTCTTCGTGTTCGTCGTCCTCGGCATCCTGCTGCGGCTGGCCACCGGCGTGAACCTGTTCAGCCTGCTGCGCTACCTGGGCCGGGAGTTCCTGCTCATCGTCTCCACGTCGTCGTCGGAGTCGGCGCTGCCGCGGCTGATCGCCAAGATGGAGCACGCCGGCGTCGAGAAGACGACCGTCGGCGTCGTCGTCCCGACCGGCTACTCGTTCAACCTCGACGGAACGGCGATCTACCTGACCATGGCCTCGCTGTTCATCGCCGAGGCGCTGGGTGACCCGCTGTCGATCGGCGAGCAGATCTCGCTGCTGGTCTTCATGGTGATCGCCTCCAAGGGCGCCGCCGGCGTCACCGGGGCGGGCATGGCCACGCTGGCCGGCGGGCTGAGCTCGCACCGTCCCGAGCTCGTCGACGGGGTCGGGCTGATCGTGGGCATCGACCGGTTCATGTCCGAGGCCCGGGCAGTGACGAACTTCTCCGGCAACGCGGTCGCGACCGTGCTGGTCGCGCACTGGACCAAGAGCCTGGACCGGACCCAGTTGGATCGGGTGCTGGCCGGGGACGACCCGTTCGACGAGGAGACCATGCTCGACGCGGACGAGCGGGAGTTCGAGCCGGAGCCGACCTCCTCCGAGGAGAAGCGCGAGCCGGTCGGCGTCTGACGGACTGCGATCACTGGCCCGCTGTGCTCTCGACCAGGTCGAGGGCATGGCGGGCCAGCTTCGCGCGGTCCGCCGCAATGCGGTGCGCCTCGGGCGTCGGCGGAGCGTCGAAGAGGTCGAACGGCGCCGCCGACAGGCCCGTCATGATCAGCAGGCACAGCGCGTGGGACCGGCGGACCTGCGCCTCGGGTACGTCGCAGCCCTCGGCGCGCAGCCCCTCGACGTACGCCGTGACGATCAGCTCGTCGACCTCGGCCAGGTCGTCGGCGCCGCGCCGGCCGAGCTGTACGTCGCCAACCAGCAGCTGGGTGAGGTCGAACCCGACCGCGGCCGCGCCCCAGAAGCCGAAGTCGAGCATCACCAGCTCGTCGTCGTGCTCGCCGGCCAGCAGGTTGTTGGGGCAGGCGTCGCCATGGCCGATCAGGTAGGGCAGCGCATCGGCCTCGGCCGCGAGCTCGCCGGCGCGGCGGCCCTGGGCCCGCAGCCGGTCGACGAGCTGCACGTCGAACGCCGCGCACAGCGGGTGCCGCCAGACGTCCTCGCTCTCGAGCATCGGCAGCACGTCGTGTGTCACCCGGCCTTCGGCGTAGATCGCCAGCTGCCAGTCGAGGTCCCGCAGCGACGCCAGCGGTGCCACTCGTGGGCTGGCGGAGAGCCGTCCCAGGAGCCGGGCCGCCCGCGCGTACCGCTCGTGGTCCCACACCGCCGGCCGGACCGGCACCTCCTCCAGCCAGATCGCGGCGGACAGCTCGTCGAGGTCGAAGACGCCCAGGGCGCGGGGGAGGGTCAGCCCGTCCGGCAGCCGGGTGGCGAGGTCGGAGCGGTAGACCTCCGCCTCGGTGCGCCAGGGCACGCTGGCCGCCGCCATCTCGCGGGCCTCCTCGGGCACCGACTGGAAGAACGGGTGCCGCTCCCAGGCCTGCACGTGCTTGACGAACATCCGGTACGGCGTCTCGCCGGTCGCCGTGCGGGCGTGGCCGCTCACCCACCAGCGCGCCGCGGTCGTGATCGCCGGCAGGTCGTAGTCGACCGGCGCCACCTCGACGTCCAGGACCTCGACCCGGTCCTCGTGCAGCAGGTCCGCCACCATGGCGGCCAGCCGGTCGTCACTGACGTCGGCGGCCCCGAGCAGCTCGCGAGTGGTCACGGCTCAGACCGTCGGCGTGGTCCGCTCGACGATGCCGCGGAGGTCACCGCCGGCCAGCGCGCCGAACGTCCCGTCGTACGACGTGCCGAGCCGCGACGCGCAGAACACGTCGGCCACCTCGGGTGGTGAGAAGCGCACCAGCAGCGAGCCCTGCAGCACCGCGGCCATCCGGCCGGCCAGCCGGCGGGCGTTGACCTCGAGGCCCTCCGGGTCGCCCATCAGCGAGCCGAGCAGCGCCAGGGTGTCGTCGATGGCGGGGTCGAGACGCGGCTCGGCGCCGCGGGCCTTGCCGACCTCGGTGATCCAGGCGTCCAGCGCCTCGGGCTCGCGGCTGAGCGCGCGGAGCACGTCGAGCGCGTTGACGTTGCCGGACCCCTCCCACACCGAGTTGAGCGGCGCCTCGCGGTAGAGGAGCGGCATCAGCGACTCCTCGACGTACCCGTTGCCGCCGAGGCACTCCAGCGCCTCCGCGGTCATCGCCGGCGTGCGCTTGCAGACCCAGAACTTGGCCAGCGGCAGCGCGATCCGGCGCAGCGCCGCCTCGTGAGGGTCGGCGAGGTCGTCGACGGCGGACGCGAGCCGCAGCGCCAGGACGGTCGCGGCCTCGGACTCGACCGCGAGGTCGGCGACGACGTTCTGCATCAGCGGCTTGTCCGCGAGCAGGCCGCCGAACGCCGAGCGGTGCGCGACGTGCCACGACGCCTCGGAGACCGCGCGGCGCATCAGCCCGGCCGAGCCGAGGACGCAGTCGAGCCGGGTCGCCGCGACCATCTCGATGATGGTGCGGACCCCGCGGCCCTCGTCGCCCAGCCGGATCGCCACGGTGCCGTCGAACTCGAGCTCGGAGGACGCGTTGGACCGGTTGCCGAGCTTGTCCTTGAGCCGGACCACGTCGAGCTGGTTGCGGGTGCCGTCGGGCAGCACCCGCGGCACCACGAAGCAGGTTGACCCCTCCCTCGGCCTGCGCGAGGATCAGGAAGACGTCGTTCATCGGCGCCGAGGTGAACCACTTGTGGCCGTGCAGGGTGTAGTCGCCGTCAGTCCCGGTCGGCCGCGCCTCGGTGACGTTGGCGCGGACGTCGGAGCCGCCCTGCTTCTCGGTCATGCCCATGCCGCACAGGGCGCCGCGCTTGTCCGCGACCGGCCGCAGCCCCGGGTCGTACGTCGTGGAGGCCAGCAGCGGCGTCCACTCCTTGGCCAGCGCGTCGTCGACCCGCAGCGCCGGGATGGCGGCGTACGTCATCGAGATCGGGCAGCCGTGCCCCGGCTCGGTGTGCGACCAGGCCATGAACCCGGCGGACCGACGCAGGTGTGCGTCCGCATCGCCGTCGGCCTGCCGCTCCCAGGCCGCCGCGGCCAGGCCGTGGCCCACCGCGCGCTCCATCAGCCAGTGCCAGGACGGGTGGAACTCGACCTCGTCGATCCGGTTGCCGTAGCGGTCGTACGACGTCAGCTCGGGGTGGTGCTCGTTGGCCAGCCGGCCCTGCTCGCGCGCCTCCGGCGGTGCCGGCCTCGGCGCCGAGCGGCAGCAGGGTCTCGAGGACCTCTGCCGAGCCGTGCCGGACCACGGCCTCGCTCAGGGCCAGGTCGGCGGCGACGACGTTGTGCCCCACGAGCGGCGGCACCTGGTTGGTGGCCGCGCGTAGGGATGCGCGGTTCGAGGCTGCCATGGGAATACCGTAGAGCCCATGGTGGCGGAGCCCCTGCGGAACTCTGCCCAGGACCGGGTGTGGTGGCGCTCCGTGCTCGACACCATCTGGCGGCTGATCGTGGCGACGGTCAGCTCCTGCCTGCGCTACCGGGTGACCGGCCTGGCCGCCGAGGCGGCGTTCTTCGCCGTCCTGTCGGTGCCGCCGCTCGTCTTCGCCCTGGCCGGCGCCATCGGCTACGTCACCAGCCAGTTCGACCCCGCCCAGGTGGACCAGATGCGCGACGCGGTGCTGGACGCCTCCGGACGGCTGCTCACCGACGCCGCGGTCAACCGGATCATCGCGCCGACCCTGAACGACGTACTGCGTGGCGGCCGGTTCGACGTCATCTCGCTCGGCTTCGTGCTGGCGCTGTGGTCGGGCAGCCGGGCGCTCAACGTCTTCATCGACACCATCACGATCATGCACGGGCTCGGCGGCCAACGCGGGATCATCCAGACCCGGGCGCTCTCGTTCCTCCTCTACGTGCTGGCCCTGGTGACCGGTATCGCTGCGATCCCGCTGATGCTGGCGGGGCCGGAGCTCGTCGACGACGCGCTGCCGCGCCGCTTCGACTTCCTGCTGAACTTCTACTGGCCGGTGGTCGCCGTGGTGTGCATCTGCTTCCTGGCCACGCTCTACCACGTCTCCGTGCCGGTCCGGACCCGCTGGCGGTTCAACCTCCCCGGCGCGGTCTTCTCGCTCCTCGCCTGGATCGGCGGCAGCTTCCTGCTGCGCTGGGTGCTCACCGCGACCGCCGCGGACTCGCGGTCGATCTACGGACCGCTGGCCGCGCCGATCGCCGTACTGCTGTGGCTCTACCTGGTCGCGCTCGCCGTCCTGATCGGCGCCGCGGTGAACGCGTCGTTCGACAAGATCTTCGTCGGCGAGCGAATGGCACTACCTTGAGCGCCGTGTCGGACGTGGGCAGCAAGGACCCCTGGTCGAGAGGGTCGACGGGTCGCGGACAGGTCGCGCTGCCCGAACGCGACCGCTCCCCGTGGTGGGCACTGGGGCGGCGGGTGCTGGCCGCGCTGGCGATCCTGGTGGGCACCGTCTGCCTGGTCTACTTCGACCGCGAGAGCTACTACGACAACAACGACCCGACCCGACAGGTCAGCCTCGTCGACGCGATCTACTACACGACGGTCACGCTGAGCACGACCGGGTACGGCGACATCGCGCCGTTCAAGGACGGCGCCCGGCTGATCAACGCCTTCATCATCACCCCGGCCCGCATCGCCTTCCTGGTCCTGCTGATCGGGACCACCCTCGAGGTGCTCGCCTCGCAGGGCCGTGAAATGTTCCGCATCTCCCGCTGGAGGAAAGCCATGGGCCACCACGTCGTCGTCGTCGGCTACGGCACCAAGGGCCGCAGCGCGGTCGAGACCCTGGTCAACAACGGCCAGGACCGCGAGTCGATCGTCATCGTCGACCCGGGCGCGTCCGCGCTCACGGACGCGCACGCCGACGGGCTCGCGGTGGTCACCGGCGACGCGACCCGGCGCGAGGTGCTGCGCCGTGCCGGCGTGGCCGAGGCCGACCAGGTGATCATCACCACCAACCGCGACGACTCCAACGTGCTCGCGATCCTCACCGTCCGCCAGCTCAACCCCGACGTCTACATCGTCTCCTCGGCCCGCGAGCACGAGAACGCCCCGCTGATGAAGCAGTCGGGCGCCAACTCGGTGATCACCTCCTCGGACGCCGTGGGCCGGCTCCTGGGCGTCTCGTCGATCTCGCCGACCCTCGGCTACGTGATGGAGGACCTGCTCACCTACGGCGAGGGCCTCGAGGTGGCCGAGCGGGACCTGCTCGTCACCGAGGTCGGCAAGCAGCCGCAGTCGCTGCCCGACCAGGTGATCGCGGTGGTGCGCGACGAGAAGGTCTACCGCTACTTCGACCCGGTCGTCACCCAGCTCTCCCGGGGCGACCGGCTGGTCGTCGTACGCCCGGCCAAGGAGCTGCCCTGGGCCCCCCGCCCGGGCACCCACGACGAGGAGCTCTCCACCGACGAGGACTGACCCCTGCCGGTGGTTGAGGAGGTCGTTCTGCGACCGTCTCGAAACCACTGAAGCTGACGCTGGGACGCAACCACCGCTCATCGAGCCTGTCGAGATGCCCGCAGGGTCGGCTCCCAGCCCCTCCCTGCGGAGGTCTCGACAAGCTCGACCAGCAGGGGTCAACTCCCAGCCATGGGTTTCGAACACACGTTCGATTCTGTGGGACCATGGGGAGATGGGCGGCGGCTGGAGCAAGCGTGGCAGCGGGGTGCCGCTCGCCGACCGCGTCCGGAGTGACCGCCCGCCACCCGAGGACCCCGCCGAGCCCTGCCCGGCCCGCCACTGCTGGGTCTCCGGCGCCGTCGACGCCGAGGGCGTGAAGCGACCCGGCCTCCTGATCGAGTGGCGCCAGGTCCGGGGGCGCTGGGAGGGGCGGGTCACCTATGTGGCGCGGCTGCGACCCCTGGAGGCGGACGGCTGCTGGCTCGTCGTCGAGGAGTGGCTGCCCGCCGAGCTGCTCACGCCGCTGTGACGGCGCAGCAACCGTCTCGAAACCCCCAGAAATGAGTCGAACCGCTGGAGTCTCGGGTCACCAGCGGTTCAACAGAAGGGAGATTAGTGGAGAAATCAAGCGTCAGGGAAGCCCTTCAACGCCAGACGGACAGAAATGCCCCGAACGGGCTATCCCAACCACCCGTTCAGGCGACTGGCCCGCCGCTGCCGCCGCCGGCTGATTCGCTGGCGGCGCAGCCGCCGTACGAGCAGCGGGTCATGGGCCAGGGCGGCCGGCTGGTCGATGATCTCGTTGAGGGATCGGTAGTAGGTCTGGGGGGTCATCGCGAGGCGCTCGCGCAGCGCAGTGTCTTTCGCGCTGGCGTGCTTCCACCACTCCCGTTCGAAGGCGAGGATCTCGCGCTCGCGCGTGCTCAGCTCGACCATGGCCTCGATGCTCTCAGAGCCGCGCGGGCAGCTCAGCACCGCGGGTGACGTGACGTGCGTCTCCCTCATCCGTACAGCAGCGAGCCACAGCATCCACGAATGGGCAACAGTCCGGGTCGGGCTCAGTTCCCCTCAGACCTGGTCTGACCTGCGCAAACAGTGATTTGTTACCCCACTGTGGAGTTTTCCGCATACACCCCCGTGGGCATAGATTCAACAGGCAGCCGGACCGTGGGGGACCGGTTACGACATGGGGGTCACACACGAATGACGGACTACTTCGGCACTCCGACACGGAACACCGAGGACCCGCTCATCAGCATTGTTGTGCCCGCACTCAACGAGGCCCTGAACCTTTCGGTGGTGCTGCCGCAGCTGCCGAAGGTCCACGAGGTCATTCTCGTCGACGGCTGCTCGGTGGACGGCACGATGATGGCCGCTCGGCGGGCGCTGCCCGACGTCATCACGGTGCTCCAGGGCCGGCGCGGCAAAGGCAACGCCCTGACCGCCGGGTTCGCGCGGGTCACCGGCGACATCGTGGTCATGTTCGATGCGGACGGCTCCGCGGACCCGGCCGAGATCACCCGCTTCGTCGACGCCCTCAAGTCCGGCGCGGACTTCGCCAAGGGCTCGCGGTTCGTCCCGGGTGGCGGCTCGTCGGACATCACGCGGGTCCGCCGCCTCGGCAACTTGTTCCTCAACGGGATCTTCAACCTCGGCTTCCGGACCCGCTACTCCGACCTGTGCTACGGCTACAACGCCTTCTGGACCGACCTGATCCCGCTGCTCGACCTGCCTGACAACAAGACGCTGGCTCCGGCCAACGGCAAGATGCTGTGGGGCGACGGCTTCGAGATCGAGACCGTCATCAACTGCCGCTTCGCCGCAGCCGGGGTGTCCATCGCCGAGGTGCCCTCGGTCGAGAGGCTCCGCATGTTCGGTGAGTCCAACCTGCGCGCGGTCCAGGACGGCTTCCGCGTCCTCAAGACCCTGGTCACCGAGTGGCGGCGCGCCCGCTTCGTACGCCGGATGGACCGCAAGCTCGCCGAGCCCACGGTTGCCCGGCCTGAGCGCTCCAGAGTGGCCGCCTGACCCTGGCTCTCTAGACTCCCTGGATGGAGCGGAGCGACGCGGCAAAGACCCGGGAGCACGACGACGAACGCAACTGGTTCGAGCGGTTCGTAGAAGCGACCTACCATGTGGTGAGCAGGGCGCCGTTCTTCGGCGTCTGCCTGGCCATCGTGCTGGTGTGGCTGGTCAGCCTGCCGGCCTGGGCCGACCTCAAGTCGTGGCAGAGCGCGATCCACACCGTGGCCAGCGTCCTGTCGCTGCTGCTGCTGGTGCTGCTGGAGAACTCCTCCCGCCGCGGCGAGGAGGCCGAGGCCGAGAAGCTCAACGTGCTGGCCGAGGCGCTGTCGGACCTGATGGCCTCGCAGGCCCGGAACGACCCCGAGCTCGAGCCGGCGGTCCAGCGGCTGCGCGACGCGGTGGGGCTCGAGGAGAGGCACTGACTCCGCGACGAGAATTTGCGTTTTCAGTGGCACTGGAGCCGCTCCGCGGCTGAGATCCTCCGGTTGGCGCCACGCCGGACACTGAATCCATGCGGATGTCCTTGCTTTTGGATCCCCCCACGGGCATGCTTGCGTCTACCGAAGCCGGATCGTGGGGGTCCGAGCTCGAACTGCAGAGACATGGTGGGGACCTTGTTGCTTGGGGGGATGACACGCGCCGACATGGCGCGCGCCAAGGGGGAGGGCACGGTGGCGCCCCGGGTGGCGCCACCGCGCATCCACGTCGCCCGCCTGGCCGAGCCAGCCGGGGTCGTGGTCGCCGAGGACGCGGAGCTGACGCACGCCAGCTGACCTCTCGGCTGGCAGGGTGTCGGCGTGGCCGACCCGACGACGAACCCGATCGCGGAGGTCGCCGTCATCGGCGGCAGCGGCTTCTACTCCTTCCTCGAGGGCGCCGACGACGTGCAGGAGCTCACGGTCGAGACGCCGTACGGCGACCCGTCGGCGCCGATCGCGGTCGGCACGGTGGCCGGTCGCCGGGTGGCGTTCCTGCCCCGCCACGGCGCGCACCACGACTTCCCGCCGCACCTGGTGCCATACCGCGCGAACCTCTGGGCGATCCGTTCGCTCGGCGTCTGGCAGGTGCTCGGGCCGTGCGCGGTGGGCGGTCTGCGCGGCCCGGCTGACGGGGGAGTGGCCCCCGGCGACCTCGTCGTACCGGACCAGCTGGTCGACCGCACCAGCGGCCGGACCCAGACCTACGTCGAACGCGGGGCGGTGCACCTGCCTTTCGCCGATCCCTACTGTCCACGCGTCAGCGACGCGCTGGTCGGTGCGGCGCCCGACGTGAGGCGCGGCGGGACCATGGTGGTCGTCGAGGGGCCGCGGTTCTCCACCCGGGCCGAGTCGCGCTGGTACGCCGCCCAGGGCCGGACGCTGGTCAACATGACCGGCCACCCCGAGGCGGTCCTGGCCCGCGAACTGCGGATGTGCTACTCCGCCCTCGCCCTCGTCACCGACATGGACGCCGGCGCAGAGACCGGCTCCGGGGTCGGCCAGGAGGAGGTCTTCGCCCTGTTCAAGGCGAACCTCGAGAGGCTCACTGGCCTCCTCATTGCGGCGATCGCCGCGCTTCCGTCTCCCGAGGGCTGCACCTGCGCGACCTGGGCAGACGGGATCGACCTCACCTACGAGATCCCCTAGAAGGGCACACTCCTCCCATGAGCACGACCCCGACTCCTCCGCCGCCCGAGCCGGTCCCGTCGGTGCCCTACGGCCCGGCCGGCGCCGCATCAGTCGACGGCACTCCGGACGCCGTACCGATGTCGACTGGCCGAACGGTGGGGAACACCGTCGCGAAGATCGCGATCCGCACGGTGCTGGCCCTTCTGATCCGGGCGATCTTCCGTGCGCTGTTCCGGCGCTGACGCGAGCACGATGCCCCTCCGATCGCGGACGACGAGGTCCACGAGGGTCACCGCCCGATTTACGTCCGCCGGTGGAAGGTGACCTGGCCGTCGGGTCGGCGTCGGAGGTCGTAGTGGTGGTCGTGGGCGCGGTGGTGGTGGAAGGGGCAGAGCAGGATCCCGTCGGCGAGGTCGGTCCCGCCACCTTGCCCCCAGGGGACGCCGCCGTGGTGGGCTTCGCACCAGACGGCTGGGATGTCGCAGCCGTCGGCTCGGCAGGTGGGCTGCTTGAGCGCCATCGCCTTGCGCTGCCAGGGCTTGTAGAACCGGTCCGCGCGGCCGATGTCGAGCGGCTGGGAGTCTCCGCCGAGGACGGCGGGGATGAGCTTGGCGGTGCAGGCGAGCCGCCGTGCCTGGCTGGCGGTGACCGGCTGGTCGCCGATCAGGGCGGTGCCCAGGCCGTTGCGCAGGGCCTCGAGATCGATGGTGACCAGCACGGTGGTGGCGTTGCCGCCGTGCAGCGGCAGGCGAGCCGGGTCGACGGCCTCGAGGAACGCGCCGAAGGCGGTGCCGAGCCGCTGTTGATAGGGGCGGCGGTCGTCGCCGGCCACCCGGGGTGAGGTGAACGCTTCGAGATAGGTGAGCAGCCGGTGCGCGAGCGGGTCGGAGACCCGGGCCCGGATCTCGGTGGTGCCGTCACCGTTGCCGCGGGTGGTCAGGTAGGTGGTCCGCGCGGCGTGTGCCTCCTCCCGCTCCAGGAGCCGGCGCTCGTGCTCCTCGCCAGCGTCGGGCGAGACCACGTCGAGCACCCGGCGACCGAGCACCCGCAGGGCTCGCGGGCCGAACTGCGCCGCCTCGGTGAGCAGCCGCTCCTCGGCTCTGCGGCGCACGTCGTCGCCCACCGTGGACGGCAAAGCGTCCAGCGCCCGGGTGATGGCGTCGGCCTGGCCACGGTTGACCTCGCCCTCGCGCATGGCTCGGCCCACCCCGTCCCACGTCGCGCAGGCCCTGGCGAGCCGCAGGCTGCCACGGGCCTCGACCCGGTCGAGCCGAGCATGATGGGCCAGCCACGCAGCGGCATCGCGGGACGCCGACTCCGCCGCGACGTCCTCTGCCGCGTTCAGCACCCTGCCGCGAAGCTCGTCGAGCTGGCCAACCAACCGGCTCAGACCTAGCAGCGCAGCCTTCTTGTCCTCGGTACGCATGAACGTCGGGTCCACATCGGCAACGTCCTTGAGGGCAGCCTCGATCGCCGAGGTGCAGGTGAGCACAGGATGCGCGGTGGCTGACACAGGTGGCTCCGACGTCGAGGACGCCCGGGGACCAACCCACCGGGACTGAGAGGAACCTCGATGCCAGCGCGCCCGTGGCGAGCTCCGGGAGACCGGAGGACTACTGCATCACCACCTATTCGAACACATGTTCGATTCAATGTCAAGTGCCAGCGCAGCCAGCGCAGCTGCGCAAGGCACATGTCGGACCGGAGCCAGGCGCGCCCATCTCCGGTGCGTTGGCCATCAGCACCATCACGCTCGCGGAGCTGCACTTCGGAGTCCTCGTCGCCAAGTCCACTGAGGTGCGTGCCGAGCGGCTGAGGCGTCTCAGCCTGGTGCAGCAACGCTTCGACGCGATGCCCGTCGATGAGGCCGTGTCGGTGAGCTATGGCCGCCTCGCCGCCTCGGTGGTCGATGCCGGTCGACAACCGAGAGGCCGCATCACGGACCTGCTCATTGCTGCGACCGCGCACGCGCATGACGCCAAGCTCTACACCCGCAATGTCGCGGACTACGCCGGGCTTGAGGACCTCGTGGACATCGTCGGGGTGTAGCGGGTCCCGAGCGCCAAAACGGGCACAACCACGCTGTCTCGTAAGGATTCCCGATCGCAGGGGCCGACGTGTCCCACCGACCAACTGCTGGAGCTCGTCGCCGCCGAGGCCGCCGATGTGACTCGCTCGTAGCCTCGCCGACGTGACAGTGTCGCGACGACGGTTCCGAGCGCGAGCCGTCGAGGCTGGAGGACCACCGGTGTTTTCTCGAGTTGCGATCGTGAATCGCGGCGAGGCTGCGATGAGGCTGATCCACGCGGTCCGCGACCTGAACGCGCAGGGTGGTGAGGTGCCGATCACGACGATCGCGCTGTACACCGACGAGGAACGTACGGCGATGTTCGCGCGGGAGGCCGACGAGGCCTACTCGCTTGGTCCCGCCGCGGCCCGCCCCTACATCGACCTCGCCGTCCTCGAGCGGGTGCTGGTCGAGTGCGCGGCGGACGCCGTCTGGGTCGGGTGGGGGTTCGTCGCCGAGGATCCGGCGTTCGCCGACCTGTGCAAGCGCCTCGGGGTGACGTTCGTCGGCCCGAGTGCCGACGCCATGCGCCGGCTCGGCGACAAGATCGGCTCCAAGTTCCTCGCCGAGGAGGTGGGGGTGCCGGTCGCACCGTGGAGCGGAGGCGGCGTCGACACGTTGGACGACGCGCTGGCCGCTGCCGAGCGCATCGGCTACCCGCTCATGCTCAAGGCCACCGCCGGTGGGGGTGGCCGGGGCATCCGCAGGGTCGACTCCGCCGCCGACCTCGAGGACGCCTACCAGCGCACCCGCGACGAGGCCGAGCGCGCCTTCGGCAGCGGTGTGGTCTTTCTGGAGCGCCTGGTGACCGGGGCCCGGCACGTCGAGGTCCAGCTGATCGCCGACGGCCACGGCACGGCGTGGGCGGTCGGAGTCCGTGACTGCACCGTGCAGCGGCGCAACCAGAAGGTGATCGAGGAGTCGGCCTCGCCGCTGCTCGACCCGAGCCAGACCGAGGAGCTGAAGGCGGCCGCTGAGCGGCTCGCCATCGCCGTCGGGTACGTCGGCGCCGGGACCGTCGAGTTCCTCTACCACCCGGGCGAGCGGACCTTCGCGTTCCTCGAGGTCAACACCCGGCTCCAGGTCGAGCACCCGATCACCGAGCTGACCACGGACCTCGACCTGGTCAAGGCGCAGCTGCACGTCGCTGCCGGTGGCCGTCTCGAAGGGACCAAGCCGCCCGAGAAGGGGCATGCCGTCGAGGCCCGGCTGAACGCCGAGGACCCGGATCGCGACTTCGCGCCGTCGCCCGGCCGGATCGCATTGCTCGACCTGCCCTCGGGGCCCGGCATCCGCGTCGACACCGGCGTTGGCGAGGGCGACACCATCCCGGCCGACTTCGACTCGATGATCGCCAAGATCATCGCCTACGGCCGCACCCGCGACGAGGCGTTGGCGCGGCTGCGTCGCGCCATGGCTGAGACCACCGTGGTGATCGAGGGCGGCGCCACCAACAAGAGCTTCATCCTCGACCTCCTCGAGCAGTCCGAGGTTGTCGATGGGAAGGCCGGCTGGGCCGACACGGCATGGATCGACCGAGTCCGAGCCGAGGGGCGCCTCGTCGTCCACGAGCACTCCGGGATCGCCGTCGTCGCCGCGGGCATCGAGGCCTACGAGGACGAGGAGCAGGTCGAGATCGCCCGGCTGCTCGAGAGTGCCCACGGCGGCCGGCCCCAGGTGCAGCACAAGGTCGGCCGGGCGGTCGACTTCAAGCTGCGCGGCGCGGCGTACAAGGTCACGGTGCTCCAGACTGGCCCGCGCCGGTTCCGGGTCGCCGTCGCCGCCGGAGGCACAACGCAGGTGGTCGACGTCGACGTCGAGCGGCTCGACGAGTTTCACACCCGGCTGGCCGTCGACGACCAGCGCTACCGCCTGGTCACCGCCACCCATGGCCCCGTCCACATGATCGAGGTCGACGGCGTGGCCCATCGGGTCAGCCGCGACGAAGGGGGCGTGCTGCGCTCGCCGGCCCCGGCCCTGGTGGTGGCCTCCCCGGTGGCTGCCGGCGACCTGGTCGACGCGGGTGCTCCGGTGCTGGTGCTCGAGAGCATGAAGATGGAGACGGTGCTCCGGGCGCCGTTCGCGGCGCGGGTGCGTGAGCTCCTGGTGGCGACCGGGAGCCAGGTGGAGACCGGCGCCCCGCTGGTCCGACTCGAGCCCGTCGCCGACCAGGACACCGACGGGGACGCCGGCGAGGCCCCGGCGCCCGAGGTGGACGGCCCGGCCCTCGACCTGCCGCAGGCGGGGTCGGGTTCGACGGCGCAGCAGCGCGCCGCGCGGGGCCGCGAGGACCTCGCGGGGATGCTGATGGGTTTCGACGTCGACCCGCAGAGCAACGGCAGGGTCATCGATGGCTACCTCCGTGCGCGCGGTGAGCTCCTCGCGGCCGGCGAGGACGTCGTGACCGACGAGCTCGAGCTCCTCGGCCTCATCGCCGACTTCGCCGAGCTGAGCCGCAACCGCCCCGCAGGGGAGGACCTCCACACCGAGCTACGGGTGCACAGCTCGAGGGAGCACTTCCACACCTACCTGCAGAGCCTGGACGTCGATCGCGGCGGCCTCCCGCAGCAGTTCCGCGACCGGTTGGCCAGGGTCCTCGCCCACTACGGCGTGACCGACTGGGACCGGACGCCGGAGCTGGAGGAGGCGGTGTTCCGGATCTTCCTGGCGCAGCAGCGGTCCGCCCCGGAGGTGCAGCTGGCGACCGAGCTCCTTCAGCGCTGGATTGCCGAGCCTCCGCCGAGGGAGGACCTGGCGGGCTCGGTGCGCGACCTTCTCGAGCGTCTGGTCCGGGCCACGCAGCTCCGGTTCCCGGCGGTCGGCGACCTCGCCCGGAGTGCCCGTTTCCGATGGTTCGACCAGCCGTTGGTCGACGCCGAGCGTTCCAGCGTCCTGGCCGGCGTCCGTGACGAGGTGGCGGCCCTCGCGGCCGATCAGGACGCTCCCGGCCGGACCGCGCGGCTGGAGGCGCTGGCCGCGATCCCGGAGCAGATCGTGCGGTTCCTTGCGGAGCGGCTCGAGACCGGCGTTCCGGAGCAGGAGCCGATGCTCGAGGTGCTGGTGCGCCGCCACTACCGCGAGCACGACCTGCACGGCCTGCGATCGTCCGTGCGCGCGGGTCGTACGTTCGCGGTGGCCGACTACGTCCTCGATGGCCGCCACACCCGGGTGGTCTCCACCGTCGGCACGATCGCCGAGCTCGGCGATCCCCTAAGCGCGATGGTGTCGGCCGTCGGCGACGAGGTCGCCGCCCGTGAGGCCGGTCACGAGGTGGTGCTCGACCTCTACGTGCACTGGCCGGACGTCCCGGAGGCGCCGGAGCAGGCCAGCGAGGAGCTCGCCCGCATCGTCGGTGCCCTGCCCTTCGCCCACGACGTACGCCGGGTCGCGGTGGCGGTCTGCCCCGGCGAGGGCAGGCCGGTCAACTACTTCACCTACCGTCCGCTGGCCGACGACGGGATCGTCGAGGACGACCTGGTCCGCGGCGTACACCCGATGGTCGGCCGCCGGCTCGATCTGTGGCGGCTGCGCGACTTCCACGTCACCCGCATCGAGGCGCCCGAGGACGTGCTGCTCTACGAGTGCGTGGCGCGGGAGAACCCCGCCGACCGCCGGCTCGTCGCCCTGGCGCAGGTCCGTCAGCTGGCCGTCGTCCGCGACGAGGAGGGCAGGGTCACCGGCCTGCCTCACGCGGAGCGGGCGGTGGAGAACTGCCTGGAGGCGATCCGCCGCGTCCGCGCGTCGCGCGGTGCGGCCGGGAGCAAGCTCGACACCAACCACGTGTGGGTCCAGGTGTGGCCGGTCGTCGAGGCCGATGTGGAGCAGCTGACCACGCTGCAGGACAAGATCACCCCGCTCACCGACGGTGCCGGCATCGAGGAGGTGCTCGCGCAGGGCCGAGTGATCGGCCCCGACGGCAGCGCCTTCTCCCATCGCGATCCGGTTCCACGCCCGTCCCGGCGCCGGCGTCACGGCGTCCATCGAGGGTCCGCCGACCGAACGGCTCAGGCCGCTCGACGAGTACGCCGGCAAGGTCGTCCGCGCCCGCCGCCGCGGCCTGGTCTACCCCTACGAGCTCGCGGGGGTGCTCACCGGGCCGGAGGGTGGCTTCGTCGAGTACGACCTCGACGACCTGGGGGCGCTGGTGCCCGTCGACCGGTCACCCGGGCAGAACAAGGCCGGCATCCTGGTCGCCGTGGTCACGACCCCGACGCCCCTGCACCCGGAGGGCGTCAAGCGCGTGGTGCTCTGCGGCGACCCGACGAAGGCGTTGGGGGCAGTCTCGGAGGCCGAGTGCTCACGGATCATCGCGGCCATCGACCTCGCGGAGCGGATGCAGGCGCCCGTGGAGTGGTACGCGCTCTCGGCGGGCGCCCGGATCTCGATGGACTCCGGCACGGAGAACATGGACTGGGTCGCGGCCGGGCTCAAGCGGATCATCGAGTTCACCCAGGCCGGTGGCGAGATCAACGTCGTCGTCGCGGGCATCAACGTCGGTGCGCAGCCGTACTGGAACGCCGAGGCGACGATGCTCATGCACACCAAGGGCATCCTCGTGATGACGCCCGACAGTGCCATGGTGCTGACCGGCAAGCAGTCGCTGGACTTCTCGGGAGGAGTCTCGGCCGAGGACAACTACGGCATCGGCGGCTACGACCGGGTGATGGGGCCCAACGGGCAGGCGCAGTACTGGGCCCCCGACCTGTCTGGAGCCTTCGGCGTCCTGATGGCCCACTACGACCACACCTACGTCGTACCCGGAGAGGCCCGGCCGCGTCGGGCCGCCACCGCCGACCCGGACGACCGCGACATCTCGAGCTTCCCCCACCAGGTGGCGGACAGCGACTTCACCACCGTCGGCGAGATCTTCTCCGCGGCCTCCAACCCCGACCGCAAGAAGGCCTTCGACATCCGCACCGTGATGCGGGCACTGTCGGACCAGGACCACCCGACCCTCGAACGCTGGGCGGGGATGGCCGACGCGGAGACGGCGGTGGTGCAGGACGCCCACGTGGGCGGCTATCCCGTGTGCCTGCTCGGCATCGAGTCGCGGCCGGTGCCGCGGCGGGGCTTCCCGCCGACCGACGGGCCCGACGTCTACACCGCGGGCACACTCTTCCCGCGGTCGTCGAAGAAGGCGGCCCGGGCGATCAACGCCGCCAGCGGCAACCGTCCGCTGGTGGTGCTGGCCAACCTGTCCGGTTTCGACGGGTCACCGGACTCGATGCGCAACCTGCAGCTGGAGTACGGCGCCGAGATCGGCCGCGCGATCGTCAACTTCGACGGCCCGATCGTCTTCTGTGTCATATCGCGCTACCACGGCGGTGCGTTCGTGGTCTTCTCCAAGGCCCTGAACCCGAACATGACCGTGCTCGCCCTCGAGGGGTCCTACGCGTCGGTCATCGGCGGTGCCCCGGCGGCGGCCGTCGTGTTCGCCGGCGAGGTCGAGAAGCGTACGTCGGCCGACGCTCGCGTCCGAGAGGTCGAGGGCAGGATCGCCGACGCCACCGGACCGGACCGGAGCCGCCTGGTCGTCGAGCTCGCCGACCTGAGGGCAGCGGTGCGGCCGGAGAAGATCGGCGAGGTCGCAGCCGAGTTCGACGGCGTCCACGACATCCACCGGGCCGTTCGGGTGGGCTCGGTGGACGAGGTGATCTCGGTCGCCCGGCTCCGGCCGCGGGTGATCGAGGCGATCAAGCGAGGACTCGACGGGTCCGCCTGACAGGCGTATGCGCTGGCCAACCGGAACAGCGGCGCGGCGTCGAC
>CAVXYB010000013.1:0-134210 GCA_963765915.1 uncultured Actinomycetota bacterium
TGCTCATCATCACCGGCATCTCGGTGGTGCTGGCGGTGGTCATCGGGATGCCGCTGGCGGTGCTGATCGGCACCCGCCCGCGAGCCAACCAGGTCGTCACGGTGTTCCTCGACTTCATGCAGACGATGCCGACGTTCGTCTACCTGCTGCCGATCGTGCTGTTCTTCGGCATCGGCCCCAGCGCCGCGGTGGTCTCGACCCTCATCTACGCGCTCCCGCCGCTCATCCGGATCGCGGGCTTCGGGATCCGGGAGGTGTCGAAGACGACCATCGAGGCAACCGACTCGGCCGGTCAGACGTACTGGCAGCGGCTGTTCAAGGTGCAGCTCCCGATGGCCCGCAAGACGATCATCGTCGGGCTCAACCAGACCACCCTGGCGGCGCTCTCGATGGCCACCCTGGCGGCCTTCGTCAACGGTCCCGGCCTCGGCAAGCCCGTGCTCGCCGGCCTGCGGATCAACGACGTCGGCACGGCGTTCGTGCCCGGCGCACTCATCGTGGTGATGGCGGTCATGCTCGACCGGACCACCACCGCTGCCAGTGAGCGGGCCGAGAAGGTGGCGCGCGGTGGTGGCGGCAACCCGCGGCAGCGCCGCCTCCTCCTGCTCGGCGGCGGTGTCGCGACCCTCGTCGCGATCTACCTCTCGCGCACCTACGTCAGCCTGGCGGAGTTCCCGAAGTACTCCATCGGTGACAAGATCGCGACGGCGGTCAGCGACGCCATCGACTGGTTCACCGACACCTTCGGTGGCGTCACCGGTGGCATCAAGGACGCGGTGACCAACGGCTTCCTCAACCCGATGCAGTCACTGCTGGCCGACTCGCCGTGGTATCTCGCGTTCGCGGCGCTCTCCGCGCTGGCCTTCGTCTTCGGTGGTCTCCGGGCCCTGGTGAGCACCGTCATCTGCCTGGCCGGCATCTGGTACTTCGACCTGTGGCACGACGCGATGATCACGCTGAACATGACGCTGGTCGCCACGGTGCTGGTGATGATCCTGGCGCTGGTCTTCGGTGTCTGGATGGCCCGCGACCGCCGGGTCGATATCGGCATCCGGCCGCTGCTGGACGCCGGCCAGACGATCCCGCCGTTCGTCTACCTGATCCCCGTGCTCGCCCTCTTCGGACCATCACGCTTCACCGCGATCGTCGCGGGCATCGTCTACGCCGCCCCGGCGGCGATCAAGCTGGTGGCCGACGGCGTCAAGGCCGTCTCCCCGACCACGATCGAGGCGGGTCGGTCCACCGGCCAGACCGCGTGGCAGGAGATCACCAAGGTCCAGCTGCCGATGGCCAAGGGCTCGTTGGTGCTGGCCACCAACCAGGGCCTGCTGTACGTCCTCGCCATGACCGTCATCGGCGGCCTGGTGGGTGCCGGCGCTCTCGGCTACGACGTCGTCTACGGCTTCGCCCGGAGCGAGGCCTGGGGCAAGGGCCTGGCCGCGGGCATCACCATCGTCCTGCTCGGCGTGATGCTCGACCGGATCACCCGGGCCGCCGCCGACGTACGCCGCGACGACGGACCCGCATCCCGCCGCGCCTTCAACATCCGGCTCCCGATCGGCCCGCCGCGGTGAGTCGCAGCGGCGCAACCCCAGGCCACCAGACCACCAGATGTTCCACACCACGAAGATGAGGAGACGCACGATGAGAACTACCCGGAGCTGGGGTGCACGACTGGGGGTCCTCGCCGCCGTCGCCACCCTCCTTCTCTCCGCCTGTGGCGGAGGGTCGATCGACGAAGAGACCGAGGCCAACGAGGAAGCAGCGGGCGACGCTGGAGGTGAGTGCGGCGACCTCAACATGGCCGTCAACCCCTGGGTCGGCTACGAGGCCAGCGCCTACGTCGTCGGCGTCGTCGCCCAGCAGGAGCTCGGATGCACGGTCAACTACAAGGAGCTGAAGGAGGACGTCTCCTGGCAGGGCTTCGGCACCGGCGAGGTCGACGTCGTCATCGAGGACTGGGGCCACCCCGACCTCGAGAAGAAGTTCTTCGCCGAGTCCGGTGACGGCACCGCCACGGACTTCGGTCCCCAGGGCAACGTCGGCATCATCGGCTGGTTCGTCCCACCGTGGCTCGCCGAGGAGCACCCCGACATCCTGGACTGGAACAACCTCAACAAGTACGCCCAGGAGTTCGCGACGTCCGAGTCTGGCGGGAAGGGCCAGTTCCTCGGTGCCGACCCGTCGTACGTGCAGTTCGACGAGGCGATCGTGAGCAACCTCGACCTGGACTTCCAGGTCGTCTTCTCCGGCTCGGAGGCCGCCTCCATCGAGGCGTTCCGCAAGGCGGAGGAGAACAAGGAGTGGGTCATCGGCTACTGGTACGAGCCG
Source organism: uncultured Actinomycetota bacterium (assembly GCA_963765915.1). Taxonomy (GTDB): domain Bacteria; phylum Actinomycetota; class Actinomycetes; order Propionibacteriales; family Nocardioidaceae; genus Nocardioides. Next base: position 2,332 of record CAVXYB010000013.1, read on the forward strand.
CAGTACTTCAACGCCGAGGTGGCGATGCAGAGGGTCGCGCTCCCGCCGTACGAGGAGGGCTGCCAGGACGACCCGCAGACCGTCGCCTGCGACTACCCCGAGACAGAGCTGAAGAAGATCGTCAGCACCGAGTGGTCGGAGGGTGACTCCACCGCGGTCGGACTGGTCCAGAACTTCACCTGGACCAACGAGGACCAGAACGTCGTGGCGGCGTACATCGCCACCGACGGCCTGTCGCCGGAGGAAGCCGCCGCCAAGTGGATCGAGGAGAACCCCGACAAGGTCGAGGCCTGGCTCGGCTGAGTCGGCCCGTACGACGACCCGTGCCGGTCGCTTGACCGGCACGGGCCGTCGGGGTGACACTAGGAACTGTTCCCTATAGCGCACAGCATCGCGTAATACGCAACAAGGAGTTCAAGTGGCCAACGTCCCCACCTCGGCCCGCTGCGTCGTCATCGGCGCCGGCATCGTCGGCAACAGCCTGGTCCACCACCTGGCCGAGCTCGGCTGGACCGACATCGTCCAGATCGACAAGGGCCCGCTGCCCAACCCGGGCGGCTCGACCGGCCACGCCTCCAACTTCATCTTCTTGACCGACCACTCGCGGGAGATCACCGACCTCACCCTCGACTCGGTCGAGCAGTACAAGGAGATGGGCGTCTTCACCCAGTCCGGTGGGTTCGAGGTGGCCCGCACCGAGGAGCGGATGGAGGAGCTGCGCCGCCGGATGTCCTCGGCGAGGGCCTGGGGGATCGAGGCCGAGATCGTCGACCCCGACTTCGTGCAGGAGAAGGTCCCGTTCCTCGACAAGGACCAGATCATCGGCGCCTTCTGGCAGCCCGGTGTCGGCGTCGTCGACTCGCTGCGCGCCGGCACGATCATGCGCGAGCGCGCCCTCGAGAAGGGCGTGCTGACCGTCGTACCGAACGTCGAGGTGACCGACCTGGAGGTGTCCGACGGGCGGATCACCAAGGTCTGCACCAGTGGCGGCGACATCGAAGCTGAAACCGTCGTGATTGCCTGTGGGGTCTGGATCTCCCAAGATCGGCGACATGGCCGGCGTGAGCATCCCGCTGACCCCCGCGGTCCACCAGATGATCAGCGTCGGCCCGTGCCCGCAGCTCGCCGGGCACGAGGGCGAGATCTCCTTCCCGATCGTCCGAGACATGGACACCTTCTGCTACGAGCGGCAGCACGGGGCCGACATGGAGGTCGGCTCCTACGCGCACCGCGCGATCCTCCACGAGCCCGAGGAGATCCCGTCGATCGAGCAGTCGAAGCTGTCCCCGACCGAGCTGCCGTTCACCTCCGACGACTTCGACCCGCAGCTCGAGCAGGCCTACGAGCTGATGCCCGAGCTGCTCGGCGCCGAGGGCGCGGAGATGCGCTACGCGATCAACGGGCTGCTCTCGCTCACCTGCGACGGCCTGCCGATCCTCGGTGAGAGCCACGTGCAGGGGCTGTGGACCGCATCGGCGGTGTGGATCAAGGAGGGGCCGGGTGTGGGCCGCGCGGTTGCCGAGTGGATGACGCACGGCTGGAGCGAGATCGACATCAGCCACAGCGACATCGCCCGTTTCCACCCGCACCAGATGCGCCGCGAGCACACCCGGCTGCGCACCACCGAGTCCTTCATCAAGACCTACGGGATCATCCACCCGGCCGAGCAGTACGAGTCCGACCGCGGCCAGCGGAAGTCCTCGATGTACGACTCGCAGCAGAAGCTCGGCGCGTTCTTCTTCGAGACCGCCGGCTGGGAGCGGCCGCACTGGTACGAGTCGAACGCACACCTCCTCGAGGAGTACGGCGACCGGGTGATGCCGCGCGAGCACGAGTGGGACGCGCGCTGGTGGAGCCCGATCATCAACGCTGAGCACCTGCGGATGCGGGACGCGGCCGGCGTGATCGACCTCAGCGCCTTCCAGATCCTCGACATCGTGGGTCCAGGTGCACTGGAGACCGTGCAGGGCACCTGCGTGGCGCAGTGTGACGTGGCGGTCGGCAAGGTGATCTACACGCCGGTGCTCGACGCCAACGGCGGGTTCCGCTCCGACCTCACGGTGATGCGGCTCGGCGAGGACCACTTCCGCGTGGTCACCGGCGGCGCGCACGGCATGGCCGACCGGAAGTGGTTCACCGACCACGTGCCGGCCGACGGGGTGACCACACTGACCGACCGTACCGACGAGATCTCGACGCTGGGCGTGTGGGGTCCGCGGGCCCGAGACATCGTGTCCTCGCTCACCGACGCAGATGTGTCGGACGAGGGGTTCGGCTTCCTCACCTGCCGCGAGATCTCGGTGGGCGGCGTGCCGGTCCTGGCCTCACGGATCTCCTACGTGGGCGAGCTCGGCTGGGAGCTCTACGTGTCGATGGGCGACGCCGCGGAGCTCTGGGAGACGCTGCTCGAGACCGGCGAGGCGCACGGCGCCGTACCGGTCGGCATCGGGGTCTACGGCACCACCGGCCGGATCGAGAAGGGCTACCGCGCCTACGGCTACGAGCTCGACGGCGAGCGCACGATCGTCGAGGCCGGCATGCAGCGGCCCAAGGTGAAGGCCGCCGACTTCGTCGGCAGGGAGGCCTATCTCCAACAGCGCGCTGCGTGATTCTGGGGAGGCGCCGAAGACGGTGCTGTGCACGCTGACCGTCGACGACCACACCTCGGCGTCCGGCATCAAGCGGTACATGCTCGGCGGCGAGCCGATCCTGACCCGCGACGGCAGCACCCTGACCGACGGGCACGGCCACCACCCCTACGTCACCAGCGCCGGGTCGGCGCCATCCCTGGGCAAGCACGTGCTCCTGGCGTACCTGCCGGTCGAGGAGGCCACAATCGGCAACGAGCTCGCTGTCTCCTACATGGAGGAGCTCTACCCCGTCACCGTCCACTCGGTCGACGCGACGCCCCTCCTCGACCCCGGCAACGAGAGGCTGCGCTGACATGGCGAACGTCCTGGTCTGCGTCAAGCGGGTGCCGGACTCCTCCAGCGAGGTGGTGCTCACCGAGGACGCCCAGTCCGTCGACGGCCGGTACGCCGGGTTCACGATGAGCCCGCACGAGGAGTGCGCTGTCGAGCTCGCGGTGCAGATCACCGCAGCGACCGGGGGCGAGGCCGCCGTACTCACCCTCGGTGATGCCGACGCGGTCGAGCAGCTGCGCTCGGCCCTGGCCGTTGGGGCAACGGCTGCCACGCAGATCGTGGCGGAGTCGGCGACGTTCGGTCCGGCCGATGTCGCCCGCGAGATCGCCGCCGTGGTCCGTGACCACGAGGCGGCCGGCCAGCCGCGCGACCTGGTCCTGCTCGGTAACGACGCCGCGGACAGCGGGGACTTCCAGGTCGGGATCCGGCTGGCCTACGAGCTGGGCCGTCCGGTCGTGAACGGCGCCAAGGTGGTCTCGATCGAGGACGACACCGTCGTCGCGCGGGTCGAGGGACCGGACGGTGTCGAGACCTACCGGGTGCGGCTGCCCGCCGTCGTGACCATTCGCGAGGGCGGCGTCGAGCCGCGCTACCCCAGCGTTCCGGGCCGGATGAAGGCCAAGAAGGTGCCGGTCGAGGAGCGCACCCCACAGCCGAGCCCACAGGACCCAAGCGCGTGAAGCTCACGCTGCCGCCACCGGTCCCGAGCAACGTGCAGATCCTCGGCAAGGGTCCCGAGGCCGCGCCCGCCGTGGTCGACGTACTCGAGGAGCTGGGGGTGCTCCGATGATCCTGACGCTGGTGGAGACGGATCTCGACGGGGCTCCGGTCGAGGTGTCCCTGGAGGCGCTGACGTTCGCGCGGAACCTGTCTGCCGAGGGCGGTGGCGTGCCGGTCGACGCGGTCGTGGTCGCCAGTGGTGGGCAGAGCGTGACCGACGACCTGCTCAAGGAGATGGCGGCGTACGGCGTCCGGCACGTGCACCAGGTCGGGGGCGATGCCGTCGCGGCGTACTCCGGTGCCGGCTGGGCGTCGGCGATCCTCTCGGTGCGCGACACCACGAAGTCCGTGGTCGTGCTGGCGGCGGGCACCGACCGCGGCAACGAGCTGATGGCCCACGTCGCGGCGCGGTCGGGGGTGGCGATGGCGGCCAACGTCCTGTCCTTCTCCGGGCTGGCGCCTTTCGTGGTCACCCGGCAGGTGGTCGGCGGCGCTGCGCTGGAGGAGATGCGGCTCGACGAGCGACCGGCGGTGTTCTCCGTCGCCGGGCACGCCGTCGAGGCCGCGCCCGCCGCCGTGCCGGGTGCCGCGGAGCTCCTCGCCCATACCCCCGAGATCGCGGCCGTGGACCTGGTCGCCCGGGTGGTCTCCACCGAGCAGCCCGAGGCCGACCAGTCCGGCTCGCTCAAGTCGGCGCGGGTCGTGGTGGGCGCGGGTCGGGGTGCCGGCGGGTCCGAGGGGTTCGACGACCTGCTCGAGCTGACCGAGCTGCTGGGCGCCTCGCTGGGCGTCTCGCGGGTGGTGACCAGCGCCGGCTGGCGGCCGCACCACGAGCAGGTGGGCCAGACCGGGAGCCGGATCTCACCCGAGCTCTACATCCCGTGCGGGATCAGTGGAGCCATCCAGCACTGGGCCGGCTGCTCGTCGGCGAAGCACATCCTCGCGATCAACACCGACCCCGAGGCGCCGATGGTGACGCGGGCGACGTACGCCGTGATCGGCGACCTGCACGAGGTGGTCCCGGCCATCAACGCGGAGATCAGGCGCCGGAAGGGCTGACCCACGACCTACCCTTGGCGCAGGGAGGGCTCGATGGCTCGTGGGGTAGGGCGCGCGCTGACGGCGACCGCGACGGTCGCCGTCCTCGTCCTGTCCGCGGCCTGCTCGGGCGACGCGCCGGCCGCCGACCCCAAGCCGACCATCAGCCCGGGCGGGTCCAGCACCAGCGCCAGCGCGGGCCCGGTCGTCGTGGAGGACCACAGCGTCCCACCCCCCGGCGCGCGCCAGCCCGGCGTGCTGGCACCCGCGGACATCCTCGTGACTCGCGGCGAGACCATCGACGAGGCGACCGTCAAGGCCATCGAGAAGGTCCGCGGCGTCACCAGCGTCACGGTGATCTCTCTGTCCGAGGCGGTGATCGAGAACAAGGCGCTCACCGTTGCGGCGGTCGACCCGGCGGCGTACCGGACGTTCGTGCCGCAGCGTGACGCCGACTTCCAGGAGGCGTGGGACCGATTGGCCGGGGGCGAGCTGGCCCTGAAGACGCGGCTCAAGGACAAGGTGCCGACGGACGACGACGGCAACCTCAAGCTGGGCGCCGCAACCGATGCCCCGGCCGTGCACGTCGGCGCCTTCGTCCAGCAGCAGCCGCTCATCGACGCGGTAGTCAACCAGACCTGGGTCAAGACGCTCGGCATGAAGCCGGACAACGCCTTGCTGGTGCGCACCGGGGAGAACGCCCCCAAGCCGGTGCGCAACAAGATCGAGAAGCTCCTGGGCGCCGACACCTCGGCCCAGCTCGTCGACAAGGCGACGCGCAGCGGCATCGACCCGAGCGCCGCCCAGGTCGCGGTCGTCACCGGGACGGTGGGCGACGCAGTAGGGGTCTACCGCTACACCGTCCTCGGCGGCGGGCGCATCGCGCCGGAGAACGCGTGGGTGCGTGACCACATCTCCACCGAGGTGGTGCCGATCCTCGGCGCGGTGACGTGCAACAAGCTGCTCTTCCCGCAGCTCAAGGCGGCGCTGCAGGAAGTCGTCGCGCGAGGCCTCACCGACACGATCCACCCTGAGCAGTACGCCGGCTGCTACTACCCCCGGTTCATCGCCGGGAGCACCACACTCTCCAACCACGCCTTCGGCCTGGCGCTGGACATCAATGCGGTCGAGAACCAGCGCGGCACCGTCGGGCTGATCGACCGTGGTGTCGTCCAGATCTTCCAGAAGTGGGGCTTCACCTGGGGTGGCGACTGGGGCTACACCGACCCGATGCACTTCGAGATGAACAGCGTGGTCAACCCGAGGACGCAGAGCGCGCGGAACTGATCGCTACGGCATCCGGCAGGCGTTGGTGCCGCCGGGCAGCTTGTAGCGGTACTTGGCCACCAGCCCGTAGGCCACCGCCGCCAGCGGCCGCACCGGCGGCAGGTCGATGAGTCGGCCGAGCAGCCGGTACACCGGCCCGCAGGTCCGCATCGCGGCCGCGATGGCCCGCGCCCCGCGACGTGGTGGCTGGGTCGGCGTCAGCCAGTACGCCGCCGTCGTCACGCCCTCGCGCGTCAGCCCGACCTCCTCGAGGTCGAGGCGCTGCCACGGCACCACGGCACATTCGCCGTGCCGCAACAGCCACTCCGCCGACGAGGTGCAGAAGCCACAGTCGGCGTCGTACACGAGCGTGCCGGTGGCCATGCCTCAAGCCTAGGCGTCGGCTGTCGGTTGTCGGTGGTTGAGGAGGTCGCTCTGCGACCGTTGTCGGTGGTTGAGGAGGTCGTTCTGCGACCGTTGTCGGTGGTTGAGGAGGTCGCTCTGCGACCGTCTCGAAACCCCCGCAGCGAAGGCTGGGACTGGACCGGGTCCGGTGGTTGAGGAGGTCGTTCTGCGACCGTTGTCGGTGGTTGAGGAGGTCGTTCTGCGACCGTCTCGAAACCCCCGCAGCGAGGGCTGGGACTGGATCGGGTCCGGTGGTTGAGGAGGTCGTTCTGCGACCGTCTCGAAACCTCCGCGGGAAGCCTCAGACCTGCCCGCGAACAGTCCACATCTTCCGATGCTCTCCGAGTAGTCCACAGAGTCGCCGCCATGCACTGCGCCCAGGCTCCACCTGGCCCAGGGTGCTGCCCATGGCATGGGCCTACATCCTCGAATGCGCTGACGGTTCCTTCTACGTCGGCAGCACCACCGACCTTGACCGGCGGGTCAGCGAGCACAACGACGGCCTTGCAGCCGCGTACACCAGGCCCGCCCGCCGGCGCCCGGTGGCATTGAGGTGGGCGGCGGACTTCGCACGCATCGACGAGGCATTCGCCTTCGAGAAGATGGTGCAGGGCTGGGGCCGCAAGAAGCGGATCGCCCTCATCGAAGGACGCTGGGAAGACCTGCCCGCGCTGGCCAGCCGGGCATGGCGGCACCGCAACGCGACGTGATCGGCGGTTGAGGAAGGCGCGCTGGCGCCTGTCTCGAAACCTCCGTAGCCCGGGCTGGAACGTAACCGCCGGGGCCGGTCCCAGCCTCGACTTACGTGGTTTCGAGACGGTTGCTGCACAACCTCCTCAACCACCGGCGGCGCGCTGCGCAACCTCCTCAACCACCGGCGGCGCGCTGCGCAACCTCCTCGAACCCGCGGCAGCGCGATCGATGGTTGAGGAAGGCGCGCTGGCGCCTGTCTCGAAACCTCCGTAGCCCGGGCTGGGACGTAGTCACCGGGGCCGGTCCCAGCGCGACTTCCGTGGTTTCGAGACGGTTGCTGCGCAACCTCCTCAACCACCGGCGGCGCGCTGCGCAACCTCCTCGAACCCGCGGCAGCGCGATCGATGGTTGAGGAAGGCGCGCTGGCGCCTGTCTCGAAACCTCCGTAGCCCGGGCTGGGACGTAACCGCCGGGGCCGGTCCCAGCGACGACTTACGTGGTTTCGAGACGGTTGCTGCACAACCTCCTCAACCACCGGCGGCGCGCTGCGCAACCTCCTCAACCACCGGCGGCGCGCTGCGCAACCTCCTCGAACCCGCGGCAGCGCGATCGATGGTTGAGGAAGGCGCGCTGGCGCCTGTCTCGAAACCTCCGTAGCCCGGGCTGGGACGTAACCGCCGGGGCCGGTCCCAGCGACACTTCCGTGGTTTCGAGACGGTTGCTGCGCAACCTCCTCAACCACCGGCGGCGCGCTGCGCAACCTCCTCGAACCCGCGGCAGCGCGATCGATGGTTGAGGAAGGCGCGCTAGCGCCTGTCTCGAAACCTCCGTAGCCCGGGCTGGGACGTAACCGCCGGGGCCGGTCCCAGCCTCGACGTACGTGGTTGGGACGTTAGCCTCGACTTGCGGGGTTTCGAGACGGTTGCTGCGCAACCTCCTCAACCACCGGCGGCGCGCTGCACAACCTCCTCGAACCCGCGGCGGCGCGATCGGTGGTTGAGGAAGGCGCGCTGGCGCCTGTCTCGAAACCTCCGCAGCCCGGGCTGGGACGTAACCGCCGGGGCCGGTCCCAGCCTCGACTTGCGGGGTTTCGAGACGGTTGCTGCACAACCTCCTCAACCACCGGCGGCGCGCTGCACAACCTCCTCGAACCCGCGGCAGCGCGATCGATGGTTGAGGAAGGCGCGCTGGCGCCTGTCTCGAAACCTCCGCAGCCCGGGCTGGGACGCAACCGCCGGGGCCGGTCCCAGCCTCGACTTACGTGGTTTCGAGACGGTTGCTGCGCAACCTCCTCAACCACCGGCGGCGCGCTGCGCAACCTCCTCGAACCCGCGGCGGCGCGATCGATGGTTGAGGAAGGCGCGCTGGCGCCTGTCTCGAAACCTCCGTAGCCCGGGCTGGGACGCAACCGCCGGGGCCGGTCCCAGCCTCGACTTACGTGGTTTCGAGACGGTCGCTGCGCAACCTCCTCAACCACCGGCGGCGTGATACGCAACCTCCTCAACCACCGGAATGGCGGCGTCGGTAGCCTCCGCTGCATGCGTGCCGTGCAGGTCATCGAGCCCACCGGTCCTGAGCACCTCGAGGTCCGCGACATCCCCGAGCCGACGCCGGGGGCGGAGGACGTGTTGGTCGAGGTGCACGCGGTCGGGGTGTCCTTCCCGGACCTGCTGCTGAGTCGCGGTCAGTACCAGATCAAGCCGGACCCGCCGTTCACGCTGGGAGTCGACTTCGCCGGGGTGGTCGTGAGCGGCCCCGGCTACGAGCCTGGTCAGCGGGTGGCGGGCGTGGGGCCGTACGGCAACGCGGCCGAGCTGGTCGCCAGCCCTGCCGTGTCGACCTTCCCGCTGCCCGATGCGCTGTCGTTCGAGGAGGGTGCGGCGCTCCCGATGAACTATCTGACCGCGCAGTTTGCGCTCGCCGAGCGTGGCGGCCTGCTCGAGGGAGAGACCGTCCTCGTGCACGGCGCGGCCGGTGGCGTCGGGACCGCGACGATCCAGGTGGCCAAGGGGTACGGCGCCCGCACCATCGCCGTGGTCAGCACCAGCGAGAAGGCGGAGGTCGCCCGGCGGGCCGGTGCCGACGATGCGGTGCTGCTCGACGGGTTCCGCGAGGCGGTCGCCGAGCTCACCGGCGGGGACGGCGTCGACGTCATCGTCGACGTCGTGGGCGGCGACACCTTCACCGACTCGTTGCGATCGCTCGGCACCCAGGGTCGGTTGCTGGTGGTCGGCTTCGCCTCGGGACAGGGCATCCCCGAGGTGAAGGTGAACCGGCTGCTGCTCAACAACGTCGACGTCCGCGGCGTCGGCTGGGGCGCCTACGCGATGACGCGGCCCGGCTACATGCACGAGCAGTGGCAGGACCTGGTCCCCATGATCGAGGCCGGCGTCGTCAAGCCGCCGATCGGGGCGACGTACGAGTTCGAGGAGTTCGGGCAGGCGCTCGTCGACATGGACCAGCGCCGGACGCTGGGCAAGTCGGTCGTGCGGGTGCGATGAACCCTGCCCATCGGCAGCAGGCGCACCGGATCCGGTTCGACTGGGGGCCGACCGGGGCCACCTCGATCGCGGACGGCGCGGACCTCGCCGTCGTGGTGGACGTCCTCTCCTTCACAACCACCCTCTGTGTCGCGGCCGAGCGTGGCATCACCGTGCTGCCCTATCTCTGGAAGGACGAGCGGGCGAGCGAGTACGCCGCCGCGCGGTCGGCCGTCCTCGCCCTCGGCCGCCTGGACGCGCGGACCCTCGCCGACAACGGCGGCGTCGCGAGCCTGTCGCCTGCGGCCATGGCCCAGGCGAGCGGGGTCGACCGCGTCGTGCTGCCGTCGCCCAACGGCTCCTCGATCGCCTTCGCCCTCGCCGACACCGGGTGTGTCGTCGTCGGCGCCTGCCTGCGCAACCGGTCTGCCGTGGCTCGCTGGCTGGGTGCGCGGCCGGGCGCGACGGTTGCGGTGGTGGCCGCCGGCGAGCGCTGGCCGGACGGCTCGCTGCGCCCCTGCGCGGAGGACCTCTGGGGTGCCGGTTCGGTCGTGGCGGCGCTGGTCGACCACGCCGCAGCCGACCTCAGCCCCGAGGCTCGGCTGGCCGAGCAGGCGTTCCGCGCGGTCGAGCCAGACCTCGCCGGGGCGCTGAGGGGATGCGCGAGTGGTCGCGAGCTCATCAATGCAGGGTTCGCCGAAGACGTCGAGGTCGCCGCCGAGCTGGACGCAGCGGCCGTCGTACCGGTGCTGGACGAAGGCGAGTTCCGAACTGCCACCAACTAAAGTCGAGCGCGTGAGCATTCTCGACGACGCCCGGGAGGGTATGGACGCCGAGGTCCGGCCTCAGGACGACCTCTTTGGCCACGTCAACGGCCGGTGGCTGGCCGAGGCCGAGATCCCCGCCGACCGGTCCAGCTGGGGCCCGTTCGTGCAGCTGGCCGACATCGCCGAGGAACAGGTGCACCGCATCATCGAGGACCTCGCCTCGCTGGCCACCGACTCCGACGACGGCACCGAGCTCAACGCCGACGCCCAGAAGATCGGTGACCTGTTCGCCTCGTTCATGGACACCGAGCGGATCGCGAGGCTCGGCAGCCGGCCGATCAAGCCGCTGATGGACGCGGTGGCGGCGCTGCGCGACGTGCGCGACCTGGCGGCGTTCCTCGGGGAGTTCGAGCGAGTCGGCGGTCACGGGCTGTTCGGCTCCTACGTCAACACCGACGACCGCAACTCCGACCGCTACCTGTTCCACCTCGTGCAGGGTGGGCTCGGTCTGCCCGACGAGTCCTACTACCGCGACGAGAAGTTCGCCGCGATCCGCGAGTCGTACGTCGGCTACCTGACCACGATGCTGCGGCTGGTCGACCACGAGGACCCGGGCGGTGGCGCCCAGACCGTGCTCGGCATCGACACCCGGCTGGCCGAGGGGCACTGGGAGCGCGCCCTGACGCGCGACGTCCAGAAGACCTACAACCTCACGACCATCGCCGAGCTCCGCGAGCTGTGCCCCGGCTTCGACTGGGACGTCTACGTCACCAACCTCAGCGGTGCGGCGCACGAGGCCGAGGATCTGCTCTTCGAGAGCTGCGTGCGCCAGCCGTCGTACTTCCAGCACCTGTCGACGGTGCTCGACGAGGTGCCGGTCGAGGACTGGCGGACCTGGCTGCTCACCAGGGTGCTGCGCTCGGCGGCGGCGTACCTGACCGATGAGTTCGTCGAGGCCAACTTCGACTTCTACGGCCGCACCCTCAACGGCACCCCCGAGCTGCGCGCGCGCTGGAAGCGCGGCGTCGGCCTGGTCGAGGGCGCGATCGGCGAGGCGGTCGGCAAGGAGTACGTCGCCCGGCACTTCCCGCCGTCCTCCAAGCAGCAGATGGACGAGCTGGTCGCGAACCTGCTGGCGGCGTACCGCGAGTCGATCTCGACGCTCGACTGGATGACCGAGGAGACCAAGGCCCGCGCCTACGAGAAGCTCGACACCTTCCGGCCCAAGATCGGCTACCCCGAGAAGTTCCGCGACTACTCCGCGCTGCGGATCCGCCCCGACGACCTCCTCGGCAACGTGGCGGCCGCGGCGGCGTTCGAGACCGACCGGCAGCTGGGCAAGATCGGCTCGCCGGTCGACCGTGACGAGTGGTTCATGCTGCCGCAGACGGTCAACGCCTACTACAACCCGGGCACCAACGAGATCTGCTTCCCGGCCGGGATCCTGCAGAAGCCGTTCTTCGCGCCGGACGCCGATCCTTCCGAGAACTACGGCGGCATCGGGGCGGTCATCGGACACGAGATCGGCCACGGCTTCGACGACCAGGGCGCCCAGTACGACGGCGCCGGCAACCTCAACGACTGGTGGACGCCGGACGACAAGGCGGCTTTCGAGGTCAAGTCGAAGGCACTGATCGAGCAGTACAACGGCTTCGCGCCGCGCGAGCTGCCCGGGGAGCACATCAACGGCGCGCTCACCGTCGGCGAGAACATCGGCGACCTCGGCGGCCTCACCATCGGCCTCCGCGCGTACCTGATCTCGAAGGGTGGCGAGGCCACTGTCGAGGAACGGCAGCGGCTGTTCCTCAACTGGGGCTACATCTGGCGGACCAAGCGTCGGCTCGAGCAGGCGCAGCAGTACCTCGCCATCGACCCCCACAGCCCGCCGGAGTTCCGCGCCAACATCGTGCGCAACCTCGACGAGTACCACGAGGCCTTCGGCACCGCCGAGGGTGACGGGCTGTGGATGGACCCGGAGCAGCGCGTCCGGATCTGGTGACTCAGCCGGGGACGCAGGCGAGCACCGACGCCTCGTCGCTGGTCGGCTCGGAGTCGGTGACGATCTCGAAGACGCGGACGACGTTGCCGGACACCGCGAACCGGTTGTTGCTGGGGTCGTCCGAGCCGCCCAGGGTGATGTAGGGGGCGTTCTTCGCCGCCGCCTCCGGATCGGCGAAGACCCAGAGATTGGCGCCTTGGCGCCGTTGGCCGTCGTAGCCCTCGAGGTCGTCGACCTCGACCTTCACGTGCGGGTCCGCCACGCCCATCATCGTCGTGTCGACGGCGGCTGCCTGGAGCCCCGCGTCGGTCAGGCAGGTGACGAGATCCTCGGGGGTGATGCCGTCGGTCACCGAGAACCCGCCGTCGGCTGACGACGAGGTGCTCGAGCTCGGCTTGTCGTCGGCGGCCCCGTCGTCGTCACTGCCGCAGCCGGTGATCACGAGCACGAGACCGATCGCGGCCGGCAGGAGACGTCGCACTGCGGGAGCGTAAGCGACTCAACCCTCGTACGGCGGCGCCACGCCCCAGCCCCAGCGCGGGACCGGAGCCTCCAGCGGCGGCTCGGCGCCCGGCTGGGAGTTGGTGACCGCGAGCCGGGTGCCCCACTCGACGTAGCTCGCGAACGCGGCCCGGAACTCGGGGTCGCTCGGCAGCCCGACCTCGTCCGCGGCGTCCATCAGCAGGTTGACCCATCGTCGTCGCTGCGGCTCGGTGATCGCCTTGCCGAGGTGCTGGCGGACCATGTGCGGGTAGCCGCCGCGCTCCTCGGTGTAGGTGGCCGGTCCACCGAACACCTCACCCAGCCAGAGCGCGACGTGGGCCGGGTGGCCGGGGTCCATGTGCCCGAACAGCGGCTCGAGCAGCTCGTCGCGGACGACCTCGCGGTAGAAGACGGTCGTCAGCCGCTCGAGCGCGTCCGCGCCGCCGGCCCATTCGTAGAGGCTGGGTCGCTCGACCATCGATGCTCCTTGTCCGCCGGCGGCCGGCGTGCTTACATGTTTACATGATTACAGATGAGGCGCGAGAGCGCGTGGCCGGCTGGTTCGCCGGCCGACTGCCAGCAGACTGGCAGGCCGTCGCCCCGGCGGACATCACCATCGACCGCGAGGAGATCACCGTCCGGCTGACGATCCCCGACGTCGACCTGGGTTCGGATGCCTCCGAGGCCGCCCAGGCCGAGGCCCGGGCCGGGCGAGCGAAGGCCTTCCGCGAGGAGACCCGCGGCAAGCGGATGGAGATCGCCCGCGAGGCCGAGCACCGCTACGACGTCAAGGTTTCGTGGGGGGTCGGTCTGGGCGAGGGCGATGGCAAGCATGCGGAGCTGTGGACCCACGTCGCGGCCCCGGTGATGACCCGGTTGCGCCAGCCGCAGCGGCTGGTGCTGGACACGCTGGTCGATGCCGGCGTCGCGCGGTCCCGCTCCGACGCGCTGGCCTGGTGCGTGCGGCTGGTCGGGCAGCACGAGGAGGACTGGCTGTCCGAGCTGCGCGAGGCGATGGCGTCGGTGGCCGACGTCCGCAGCAAGGGCCCCGCTGCCTGACCCTTGTGGATGAGCGGCCCGAACGGTCGGCCCCCGCTGGTAGACAGATGGAGTGATCACCCCACGAAACCGCGCCGAGGGGCGCTTCGCGCGGAGGCCGCACGGTTCCGCGGGGACCCCGAAAAGCGTATGACAGCAGCACCGATCAGCGACGTACGCCGCGACGCCGAGGCGCACCTGCGCGCGCTGGTTGGCCCCAGAGTCGGCCAGGGTGACGCCGAGCTGCTCGACGACCAATGGCGCGCGATCGAGGCGCTGGCCGTCGGGCGGCGCCGCGCGCTGGTGGTGCAGCGGACCGGGTGGGGCAAGTCGGCGGTCTACTTCGTGGCCACCTTGCTGCTGCGCGCCGAGGGCGCCGGGCCCACGGTGATCGTCAGCCCGCTGCTCGCGCTCATGCGCAACCAGATCACCGCCGCCGAGCGGGCCGGGATCCGCGCGGTCACGATCAACTCCACCAACATCGAGTCCTGGGAGCCGATCCAGGACGCGATCCGGGCCGGCGAGGTCGACGTCCTGCTGGTCAGCCCGGAGCGGCTCAACAACCCCGGCTTCCGCGACGAGGTGCTGCCCCGGCTGGCGGCGACGTGCGGGCTGCTCGTGGTCGACGAGGCGCACTGCATCTCAGACTGGGGACACGACTTCCGGCCCGACTACCGCAGGATCCGCACCCTCCTCGCCGAGCTGCCCGAGGGCATCCCGGTGCTGGCGACCACCGCCACCGCCAACGCCCGTGTGACCAAGGACGTGGCCGAGCAGCTCGGCACCGAGGACGACGTGCTGGTGCTGCGGGGCTCGCTCGACCGCGAGTCCCTGAGGCTGGGTGTGGTCCGGCTCAAGACCGCCGAGCAGCGGCTGGCCTGGCTGGCGGACCACCTCGCCGAGCAGCCCGGCGTCGGCATCGTCTACTGCCTCACCGTGGCAGCGACCAAGGAGATCGCCGACTACCTGCGCTCCCGAGGCCACGACGTCGCGGCCTACTCCGGCCAGACCGAGACCACCGAGCGGCTCGCCCTCGAGGAGGACCTCGCGGCCGGCCGGGTCAAGGCGTTGATCGCGACGAGCGCGCTCGGGATGGGCTTCGACGCGACGCTCGGCTTCGTCGTCAACATGGGGGCGCCGCAGTCGCCGGTCGCCTACTACCAGCAGGTCGGCCGAGCCGGCCGCGGCACCGACCAGGCCACGGTGGTGCTGCTCCCGGCGATCGAGGACCGCGACATCTGGGCCTACTTCGCCTCGCTGTCCTTCCCCCGCGAGGAGCTGGTCCAGCAGACCCTCGAGGTGCTGGCGGCCGAGGGGCCGCTCGGCACGCCGGCGCTGGAGACCCGGGTCGAGCTCAACCGCAACCGGCTCGAGACGATGCTCAAGGTGCTCGACGTCGACGGCGCCGTACGCCGGATCCGGGGCGGCTGGGAGTCGACCGGCCAGCCGTGGACCTACGACGCCGAGCGCTACCAGCGGGTGCGCGAGGCCCGCGAGCGCGAGCAGCACGCGATGCTCGACTACCTCGAGACCGGCGGCTGCCGGATGCGGTTCCTGCGCGAGCAGCTCGACGATCCCGAGGCGACCGACTGCGGTCGCTGCGACAACTGCGGCGGCCTCACCCTCGATGCCGCGGTGTCCGCCGACTCGGTCGAGCAGGCCGGCGCCCGGCTGGCCCGGCCCGGCGTACCGATCGAGCCGCGGAAGATGTGGCCGACCGCGCTGGCCAACCTGGGCATCGATCTCAAGGGCAAGATCCGCGAAAACGCAGACGAGGGGCGCGCGGTCGCCCGGCTCACCGATCTCGGCCACGGGCAGGCGCTGCGGGCGCTGTTCCGGCCGGATGCCACCGATGGCCCGGTGCCGACGCCTCTGGTCCAGGCCGTGCTCACCCTGCTCGACGACTGGCGCCCCGACGTCGACGCGATCGTGGTCGTCGAGTCGCTGAGCAGGCCGAACCTCACCGACGACTTCGCCGCCGGCCTGTCGCGCCGGCTCCAGGTGCCGATCATGGGCCGGTGGGCCATCGTCGACCCCGACATCGCGCCGGGCCGGGGCGCGGTCAACTCCGCCCAGCGCGTCGCGGCCGTCGGCCGCCGGTTCTCCCTCCAGGCGGAGGTGGCTCCGGACTCGCGCGTCCTGCTCGTCGACGACCTCGTCGTCACCGGCTGGACGCTCACCCTCGCCGCCCGGGCGATCCGCACCGCCGGGGCTGCAGCAGTGCTGCCGCTGACCCTGGCGGTCCAGTCATGACCCCGGCCCTGGCTTCGGCAGAGGAGCGGTACGCCGCGAAGCGGCCGCGCAGCGCCGAGCTGGCCGAGCGCGCCCGCGCGGTCATCCCCGGCGGCACCAGCCGCGCGGTCATCGACATGAGCCCGTTCCCGTTCCGGGTGGCGCGGGCGGCCGGCGCCCGGCTCACGGACGTCGACGGGTTCGACTACCTCGACCTGCTCGGCGACTTCACCGGCGGGCTGCTCGGCCACTCACCCGAGCCGGTCGCCGAGGCCGTCCGGGGCCGGCTGGAGCGCGGCTGGTCTCTCGGGGCGACGCATGAGGACGAGCTGCGGCTGGCGGAGCTGCTGACTGCGCGGTTCCCTGCCATCGACCAGCTCCGGTTCACCAACTCCGGCACCGAGGCCACGATCATGGCGGTCCAGCTCGCCCGGCACCTCACGGGTCGGGCCGGTGTCGTCGTCGCCGACGGCGGCTACCACGGCGGCCTGCTCAACTTCAGCGGCCACGGCGAGCCGCTCCAGGCTCCGCTGCCGATCCGCCAGGTCACCCACGGAGACCTGGTCGCGCTCGGGGCCGCCCTGGCCGAGGAGCCAAGGCCGGCGTGCGTGCTGCTCGAGCCGATCCTGGGCGCCGGCGGCTGCCTCCCGCCGCCCGACGGCTACCTCGCCGGTGTCCGCGAGCTCTGCGACCGGCACGGTGTCCTTCTTGTCCTCGACGAGGTGATGACCTCGCGGATGTCCACCGGTGGTGCCCAGCAGCGGCTCGGTGTGCGCCCCGACCTGACCACACTCGGTAAGTACCTCGGCGGCGGGCTGAGCTTCGGGGCGTTCGGCGGTCGCGCCGACCTGATGGCGGCGTTCGACCTGCAGCGCGGTGGCGACGTGATGCACGGCGGCACGTTCAACAACAACGCGCTCTCGATGGCCGCCGGCGTCGCGGCGATCGGCATGCTCGACGCGACAACCCTTGATGCCCTCTTCGAGCGGGGCGAGGGGCTGCGTGCCGAGCTCACGAAGGTCACCGAGGCCTCCGGGGCGCCGTTCACCGTCACCGGCTGGGGCAGCCTGCTCAGCCTGCACGCCCATCCCGGCCCGGTCCGCACGGCGGCCGACGTGCGCGCCGCCGACGCCGACCTCGGCCAGCTCCTCTTCCACGAGCTGCTCGACCGGGGGTTCTACTACGCGCCGCGTGGCTTCATCGCACTCTCGCTGCCGTTGACCGACGACGACCTCGCCAGCTTCGTGTCGGCGTACGGAGAGGCGCTAGAACACGTTCTAGTTCAGCGCTAGGTTGTCGCCCATGCAACCGCTCCGGGTGATCCAGTGGACGACGGGCAACATCGGAAGCCGGTCGTTGCACGCGATCCTCGGCCGTCCGGACCTGGAGCTGGTCGGTGTCTACGCGCACGGCGCCGACAAGGTCGGCCGCGACGCGGCGGAGCTGTGCGGCTGGCCGGAGTCGACCGGCGTCCTGGCCACCGACGACATCGACGCGCTCCTCGCGCTCGGCGCGGACGCCTGCTGCTACAACCCGCTCTGGCCGAGCATCGATGAGCTCTGCCGGCTACTCGAGGCCGGGGTCAACGTGTGCAGCAGCGCCGCCTGGATCACCGGCGGCAAGCAGACCCCCGAGGACCTCGGCCGGATCATCGACGCCTGCGCGCGCGGCGGTGCGTCGATCTTCGGCTCGGGCGCCCACCCCGGCATGACCAACCTGGTCGGGATGGTGCTGAGCGGCGCCTGCGAGCGGGTCGACTCGGTGGTGATCACCGAGTCCGTGGACTGCTCGACCTACGAGTCGGCAGAAACCCAGACCGCGATGGGCTTCTCCCAGCCGCCGGACACTCCCGGGCTGGCGGAGAACGTGCGCCGCGAGAGCGAGGTGTTCGCCGAGTCCGCGGTAATGATGGCCAACGCGATGGGCGCGATCCTGGACCGGATCACCTTCGACGTCACCTTCACCGCGGCGACCGGCGACAGCGACCTCGGCTTCATGCAGATCCCCGCCGGAACGGTCGGTGGGGCGATGGGCTACCACCGCGGCTGGGTCGGTGACCGGAACGTCGTCAGCGTCGGCTTCAACTGGATCATGGGCGAGCACACCGTGCCGCCCAAACCGCTCGCGCACGGCCACGTGATCCAGGTCTTCGGCGTGCCGAACATGCGGACCGTCCTGCACTGCCTGCCACCCGAGGACTGGACCGAGCCCGGCTTCATGGGGCTCGGGATGATCTACACCGCGATGCCGGTCACCAACGCGGTGCCGTACGTCGTCGCCGCCGCGCCGGGCATCGTCACGCTCAGGGAACTGCCGCCGGTCACCGGGCGACTGCGGACCAGTTAGTGGTCATTCCCTTAAGTTCGTCGGGGTCCCCGCGGCCCACGCACGCACATCGCTTCGTCGGAGTCGGTCGAAGGAGGTCAACTTCCCTCCTCCGCCTCGCGCTGCACGCACCTGGACCACGGCTACCCTCGACGAACTTGCGGTCATGACCACTAGCGCTCGTTGCCGCGCTTGTAGTTGCCCGTCGCGCGGGCCAGCAGCTGCTGGGCCCGCTCGTCGTCGACGGTCTCGAGCTGGGCGGCCAGCTTCGACCCTCGAGCGCCGGCCACGACGACCACCTGCCGTCCGCCGCGGGAGACCAGGACCCGGGCGTCGGCGGTGACCTGCCAGTCGAACCGCTCGGCGTCGAAGCTCATGCCACCAGGGCCTGGACGGCCGCCACCAGCCGCGGGTCGTCGGGCTGGACCTTCGGGCGGAACCGAGCCACCACCTGTCCCTGCGCGTCGATGAGGAACTTCTCGAAGTTCCAGGTGACGTCGCCGGCCTGGCCCTTCTCGTTCGGAGCCTGCACCAGGGTCCGATAGATCTCGTGACGCTCCTCGCCGTTGACCTCGATCTTCTCGGTCATCGGGAAGGTGACGCCGTACGACGCCGAGCAGAACTCCGCGATGTCCTCGGCGGAGCCGGGCTCCTGGCCGTAGAACTGGTTGCACGGCATCCCGACGACGGTGAATCCCGCGTCGCCGTACTGCTCCTGGAGCTGCTCGAGCCCGCTGTACTGCGGGGTCAGCCCGCACTTGCTGGCGACATTGACCAGCAGCGCCGGCCGGCCCGCGGTGATCTCGCCGAGGGTGGACGACGTGCCGTCGAGGCGGGCGATCGTGGCTCCGAGAATGCTCACGACCCGATTCTAGGAGGGTTCGCGGCAGGTCGTTGTCGGAGTGCCGGACTACCTTCGGGACGTGAGCTTCGTCCCCCTGAGCGGCACGGCGTCGTTCCGGGCCGCCCATCCGCCGCGCGAGGGGGTCGTCGAGTTCACCGACGAGCGCCGGACGGTCGCGCTGCCGATCCGGGCCGCGCTGCCGCTGCTGACCAAGGCACACGCGCGCGACGACCTGCACCCCAGCGTCGGGCTGCTCTCGGGCGCGGCCCTGCTCGGCCTCCGGCTCGTCGCGGCCGGGCAGATCGAGCCGGCCGACGCCGACCCGAGCTGGCGGATGGGCCCGCTCGACGACGATGACGAGGACCGCGTACGCCGTCTCGCCGCCGCCCGCAGCTACGACGGCGTGGACGCCGACTCAGCCGAGGACGTCGTGCGCGCGATGCTCGACGCGGTGGCCGACGCGATGCCACGGGCGGCACCCACGGCGGGCCGTCGTCCCGCGGTGGCGCGGCCGGACTTCGAGCAACGCCTCCGCGACCGGCTGGCCCGCTATGCAACGCCGCGACCCGAGCTCCCGCAGCTGGTCCGGATCTCGCTGCGGGTCGAGGCGGACGAGGAAGAGCTGGTGGCCGGCGCGGTCCGGTTGATCCTCCAGGTCCACGACGAGCAGAACCCGCTGCACCTCTGCGACGCCGCCGTGCTGTGGACCGGCGACGACCACGGGTTCGGCGACCGGGCCCGCACCCACGCGGCGATCGCCCTGCGCGGCGCGGCCGAGGCCTGGCCGGTCCTCGACCGGCTGCAGGAGCTCCGCGTGCCCGACCAGATCACCCTCGACGGTGACGAGCTGGTCAGCCTCCTCGACGACGGCGTCGCCGCGCTGGCCGGCCGAGGGGTCGACGTGCTGTGGCCGCGCAGCCTGGGTCGCGACCTCACCGCCACCACCGTGCTCGACCGCGTCACGCCGATGTCCGAGCGCGAGGCCCAGCTCCGCACCGGGATGTTCGGCGAGGACACCCTGTTCAGCTTCCGCTGGCAGCTGGCGCTGCACGGCGACCCGCTCACCGAGCAGGAGATGGACGCGCTCGCCTCGTCGGCCGCGCCGCTGCTGCGGCTGCGCGGCAACTGGACCGTGATCGACCCGGCGATCGCCCGCAAGGCCCGCAAGCGGGTGATCCGCACCGTCGAGCCCGCCGAGGCGGTGGCCGCGGCGCTCACCGGCGTCGTCCAGCTCGGCACCGCGGAACAGCCCGTCGAGGAGCAGGTGGTGGTCGGCGCCTCGCTGCTCGAGCTGCGAGCGCGGCTGCTCAACGCCGCGCGGCGGCCACCGGTCGACACCCCGGCCGGGCTGCACGGCACACTGCGCGACTACCAGCGCCAGGGCCTGACCTGGCTGGTCGAGCTCACGTCCCACGGTCTCGGCGCCTGCCTCGCCGACGACATGGGGCTAGGCAAGACGATCACCCTGATCGCCCTGCACCTGCACCGGGTCGGGGCCGGTCACCCGGGACCGACGCTGGTGGTCTGCCCGGCCAGCCTGCTCGGCAACTGGGAGCAGGAGCTGGCGCGGTTCGCCCCTGGTGTCGCGGTGCGCCGGTTCCACGGCGACCAACGCTCGCTGGCCGGGCTCGACAGCGGGTTCGTGCTGACGACGTACGGCACCATGCGGGTCAGCCACGCCGAGCTCGCCGAGGTGGACTGGGACCTGGTCGTCGCCGACGAGGCGCAGCACGTCAAGAACGCGCGCTCCTCGACGGCGCGGGCACTGCGCCGGATCGGGAGCCGGGTCCGCGTCGCGCTCACCGGCACGCCGATGGAGAACAACCTGACCGACCTGTGGTCGATCCTCGACTGGGTCATCCCCGGGTTGCTCGGCAGCCGGCAGGCGTTCCGACGGGTGTGGGCCTCGCCGATCGAGGCGGGCGTGCACGAGACGCGGACCCGGCAGTTCGCCGACCTGATCGGGCCGTTCCTCCTGCGCCGTCGCAAGTCCGATCCGGGCATCGCGCCGGAGCTGCCCGCCAAGACCGAGACCGATCACCCGCTGGGGCTGACCCGCGAGCAGGTCGTGCTCTACGAGTCGTTCGTCCGCGACACCATGGCCCGGATCGAGCGGGCCGGCCACGACGACCAGGTGACCCGCCGCGGCCTGGTGCTGGCGATGCTCACCGGGCTGAAGCAGATCTGCAACCACCCGGCGCACTTCCTCAAGGAGTCCGGCGTGGTCCGGCTCATCCGGACGCTCGCAGAAGCTCGACCTGGTCGACGAGCTGCTCGGCACCGTGCTCGCCGAGGACGGCGCGGCGCTGGTCTTCACTCAATACGTCGCGATGGCCCGGCTGCTCGAGGCGCACCTGGCGAAGGCCGGCGTGCCCCACCAGCTGCTGCACGGCGGCACCCCCGTGCGCGAGCGCGAGGCGATGGTGGCCCGGTTCCAGAGCGGGGAGTCGCCGGTCTTCCTGCTCTCGCTCAAGGCCGGCGGCACCGGCCTCAACCTCACCCGGGCCGACCACGTCATCCACTTCGACCGATGGTGGAACCCGGCGGTCGAGGAGCAGGCGACCGACCGTGCCTACCGGATCGGCCAGACTCGGCCGGTCCAGGTGCACCGGCTGATCACCCTCGGCACCATCGAGGAACGGGTCGCCCAGCTGCTCGAGCGCAAGCGGACGCTGGCCGACGCCGTGCTCGGCAACGGCGAGGCCGCGCTCACCGAGCTCAACGACGACGAGCTGCTCGACCTGGTCACCCTGCGCCGCCAGGACGCCCGGCGCGAGGGCTGGGACCGGGCATGACCACCGTCGTCCACCCGCGCACGCCGGCCCGGCGCGGAGCCGCGCGGGCGACCCGCTGGTGGGCGAAGGCGTGGGTCCGGGCGGTCGAGGAGGCGTCGTACACCTCCGCCGACCTGGCCGCTGCCCGCGCGCTCTCGCGGTCGGGCCGGATCGGCCAGATCAGCGTCGAGCCGGGACAGTTCGTGGCCGCGGTGGAGGATGCCCACGGGCTGTGGGCAGTGCTGGGGAGTGTCCCGGTGCTCGACCCGGCGGCGCGCGAGGCGCTGGTCGAGACGGTGGCCGCCGAGGCCGGCCGGGTGGCGGCGCTGCTGTCCGGCGACCTGCCGCACACCATGGTCGAGCACGCCGAGGAGGCCGGCGTCGAGTTGCTGCCCTTCGGCAGCGAGCTCAGCTCGACCTGCACCTGCCAGGCCTGGGTCGACCCGTGCCCGCACGCGCTGGCGGTGATGTACCAGCTGGCGTGGCTGGTCGAGGACGACCCGTTCGTGCTGCTGCACCTGCGCGGTGTCGCCCGCGACGACCTGCTGGCCCTGCTGCACCAGCGCACCACGCCGGCCGAGGCCGCCGTTCCGGACGAGGATCCCGACCTCGACGTGGCCGTGGACGCGGCGCTCCGGGCGGCCGCGCTGCTCGAGGAGCTTCGCCATCCAGGCTCGGCCCAGCGCCCCCAGCCGTGGTCACTCCAGGAAGGAATCGGCCAAGGCCAGAGCCTCGTCGAGGACGGCTAGCCCGGTCGCGGCGTCGCTGCCGCTCACGTTGAGTGGTGGCGCGACATGGATACGGTTGCCGAGGACGAGCGGGATCAGGCCGCGGGAGAGACACGCCTTGGCGAACGCGGCCATCGGTGCGTCCGCCTCACCGGTGGCACCAACCGGCACGAGCGGCTGCTTGGTCTGCCGGTCACGGACCAGCTCGAGGGTCCACAGCCCGCCGATGCCACGGACGTCACCGACGCACGGGTGGTTCTGTGCAAGCTTGACCAGGCCTGGCCCGAGGATGTCGGTGCCGAGTCGAGCTGCGGCCGCCACGGTGCCCTCGTCGTGCATCGCGCCGATGGCCCCCACGGCGGACGCGCAGGCGAGTGGGTGCCCGCTGTAGGTCATGCCCGCCGGGTAGGGGCGGTTGGTGAACGTGTCGCAGATCGGGTCGCCGACCAGCACGCCGCCCAGCGGCACGTATCCGGAGTTCACCCCCTTCGCGAAGCCCAGGAGGTCCGGGCTCACTCCGTCATGGTTGACGCCGAACCATGCCCCGGTGCGGCCGAAGCCGACGAGCACCTCGTCGGCGATGAAGACGATGCCGTGGCGGGTGCACGGCCGCGGGAATGGTCAGGGCGCCAGCCACGAGAGCACCCGCGGCGGTCACGCGCACCGGGCGTGAGCGGATGGAACGACGGGTCATCGACCGCCCCCTTGAGTGGGGATCGACTTTGGACTCATGTCTGGGAGGCGGCAACGACCGTCGTCCGCCCCCGTGGGGCCAATCCTGCGGCGAACCTCAGAAGTCGTAGATCCGGCAGATCCGGTCGGTGAGGATCCCCCACGTGGCGGCGTCAACCACCCCTGGGGTGACCGGGATGCCCTGCTGCTCCTGCTGAACCTCGGTCACCCGGGCGACCGTGTCGTCGTCGTACGCGCCGGTGATCTTGGAGTGGGGGAACTTGGCCTTGTCGTAGTCGTTCAGCATCGCCTGGAGGGCACGGATCCAGACCGTCTCCTCGGCGTTGGCCACCATCTGTGGCGTGAGCACCGGCGCCACGCTGGTCGGGAGCGCGCAGGGGCACTTGACGAGGGTGTTGTTGCCCGAGCGCAGGACCGTGACGAAGTCGCCCCGGTGCTCAGGGGTCATCCGCTTCTCGCACGGCTCGCCGAGGGTCTCGTAGGGGCCGAGGTAGGCCACGTAGGTCGGCGTCGGCTCGCGCTCCGGGCCCAGGATCGTCTCGCAGGACTGGTCGGTGCGCAGGTAGCGGACGCCCTTGGTGCCGTGGTTGGCGACCGCGGTGCCGAGCGGTGCGACGCTGTCGCCGTAGCCGATGACCAGCAGCGCTTCGCCGGTGCAGTCCTGGTCGACCAGCGGGATGCCGAGATGAAGTGGGTCGTTGAACGTCGAGGTGCGCGGACTGCCGTCGCCGTCTGGCACGACGAGCGCGGTCGCCACGCCGCCGCCGATCCCGAGGACCGCGGCCACGAGGGGGGCGATCACCCGTGCACCCATCGCCCTGAGCCTCTCAGACTCCGAGCGCCGAACCGGCCATCCGGGTCAGCAGCTCGCGCATCCGGGCGTCGGGAAGGAGTGCGCTGTGCGGGGTGGAGTTGATCAGGCCGAAGGCCGCGTGCGCCATTGCCCGCGCGGTGTCGAGCCGCAGCCCGTCGTGTACGTCGCGCAGCCGCCCGGCCCAGAGGTCGACGTACTCCCGCTGCAGCGCGCGGACCTGCTCGCGCGCCTCCTCGGGGAGCGACTCCCAGTCGCGGTCCTGGACGACGATCAGCGGCCGGTGGCGCAGCGCGAAGTCGACGTGCCAGTCCACCAGGGCCGCGAGCGCCGCTGCCGGATCTGGTGCACGGTCGGACCGTTCCCGACCGACCGCGAGCAGGCGCTCGCTGATCGAGACCAGCATCTCGGCGAGCACCGCGTCCTTGGAGGTGAAGTGCTTGTAGAGGGCCGGGCCGGAGATCCCGCAGGCGGCCCCGATGTCGGCCACCGAGACGCCGTGGAAGCCGCGCGCCGCGAACAGCTCCGCCGCTGTCGCGAGGATGTCGTCGCGGCGGGCCATGCCTCCGAGGTTAGCGGGTGTTAACCGGCCTTGGTGGGCGGTGAGTCAGCGCCCATTTCGCGCATCGGAATGGGCCCAGGCTCACCGCCGCCCCGGGAGCGGCGGCGGCCAGACGGGTGGGCGGTGACCTACGGCCCCTTTCCCGCATCAGAATGGGCCCAGGCTCACCGCCGCCCGGGCCCGAGGGGCGGTCAGCCGTCCTGCGCGGCGATCTTCGCGCGTACGTCGTCCATGTCGAGCGCCTTGACCGCGGTGATCAGCTGCTCGAGTGCCGGGGCCGGCAGCGCACCGGCCTGGCTGAAGACGAGGATCCCCTCGCGGAAGGCCATCAGCGTCGGGATCGAGGTGATGTTGGCCGCCTGGGCCAGCCCGCGCTCGGCCTCGGTGTCGATGCTCCCGAACACGACGTCCTCGTGCCGCTCCGAGGCCGCTTCGTAGATCGGTGCGAACTGCCGGCACGGGCCACACCAGGCCGCCCAGAAGTCGACGAAGACGACGTCGTTCGACGTCAGGGTCTCGTCGAAGGACTCACCGGTCAGCGTGATCGCGCTCATGGCGGGTCAACGGGTGTGGTGGCGTCGTTGTTCCATCGACACCACCGCCCGGACGGTACGGGCGGGTCCGCGTGTCGCTGTTCTCCGGGCGATGCGTAACCCGGAACTCGGTTGTGGCGTTGATCACGCCACCCAGAGTTCTCGAAGGGACCAGCCATGCGCCATCGCGCCCGCCTTGCTGCGTTGCCCGCGGTTATGCTCGCCGCTCCGTTGATCGGCGTCGCGTTGCTCGGTGCGCCCGCGTCCGCCGCGGGCGACACGCCTGTCCCCGGCACGTTTGTCGGCGGGACTTTGACCAAGACGGGATGGTGGGCGCGCAGCAACGAGCAGGCGCCCGAGACGGGGCTGCTCGCCCCGCCGTCGCTGCCCGCTCTCGCCGCCCCAGCCGGCAGCCTGCCGGTCTCCGCGCTCGCGGGCGAAGCCGAGCGCATCACGGCTCTGGAGTTCACGCTCGAGGGCGCCAAAGACGCCGAGGTCGGCAGCGTGGGGCTGGCCCTGAAGGAGACGGCCGACCCCGCCGCCAACCCCAACTCGGCCTCCGGCACCGTCACCGCCTGCCTCATGACCGAGGCGTTCTGGGTAGCAGTCGACAACGGCGCCTGGGTCACCCGGCCGACCTACGACTGCGCGGCGGGCGCCGTCGCCGGTACGCGGGACGGCAACGGCGTCTGGACCTTCGACCTCACGCCACTGGCGAGCCAGTGGCTGGCTGAGGACCGGGAGTTCGCCCCCGCCATCGTGCTGGTGAGCTCGCCCCCGACCGAGCCGGCGGCGACCGACACTTCCGAGCCGGCCTCGACCACGTTCCAGGTCGCCTTCGACAAGTCGGCCGGCGTCGGGTTGGTCGCCAAGACCTTGGCGCCGACCGAGGACGACGAGCCCGTCGACGAGGAGTCCCAGCCGGACGCGGAGACCGAACCTGTCGACGGTGCGGCTGAGGGTGCCGGTGGCGGCGGGCTCGGCGGCGTAGGCGGTGGGACCGTCGACAACGCGCTGCCCGCGGCGCCTCCCGTCGAGCCGGCCCCTCCGACCGAGACCGAGACGCCGTTGACGCAGACCGCGGCCGAGGCGATCGCACCGGTCGCCGCGCCGGTCCTCGCGTGGCACGACGCCATCGGCGCCAGGGCGTTGCTCGCCGTGCCCGCCCTGCTGCTCGCCTACCTCGTGATGCTCGCGATGGGTCCGGCGGGACAGCCGGCCGTCGGCGGCGGGCGTCGCGGCGTGAGCCGCGCCCTCGACCGGATGAGGACGACAGGCGTGGGCCGACTCCCTGGAAGGAAAGACCCGTGACGATCACGAAGCACGACCTGCCCGACATTCATCGCGGGCGCCGGCGGCGCCGCGTCGGCGCAGTGGTGGCGGCGCTCACCCTGAGCCTGGGCCTGGCCGCCTGCGGACAGAAGGCCGGTGTCGAGACCGCCGTCCCGGCCTACGTCCCTGCTGGCACTGCTGCCGGCACGGTGGTGGACCCGGCGACCGGCCAGGTGGTGCCCGTCGACGCAGCTGGTCAACCCGTTGCCGGAGCCCCTCTCGAGGGTGGCGGGACCACAGGCGGCTCGGGCACTACTGGCACCGCGGGCACGACCGGCGGTAGCGGCGGTGGTAGCGGCGGTGGCAGTGGCGGCGCAGGCAACGGCACTGGCGGCGGCGGCAACGGCGGCGGCAACGGTGGCGGTGGCGGTGGTGGCGGCGAGAGCGGTGGCGGCGACACGACGGGACTCACCGCCGACAGCATCAAGATCGGCGTCCACGCCCCGGTCACCGGTGCGGCCGCCATCCCGCAGAGCTCGTTCGAGCGGGCGGTCGGGGTCTACTTCGACGCTGTGAACCGCAAGGGCGGGATCTTCGGCCGCAAGATCGAGGTGATCTTCGAGGACGACCAGTTCCGTCCGGACGTGGCGCGCACCAAGTGCAAGGAGCTCGCCGAGCAGGAGGAGGTATTCCTCCTCATCGGTGGGGCCGGGGCCGACCAGATCGACGCCTGCGCGCGGTACGCCGCCGAGGCCGGTGTGCCCTACCTGTCGGCCGGGGTCCACGAGACCCGGCCCGGCCAGACCCCGCTCGGCGACCTGTCGACGTACTTCGCACTGTCGCTGACCTACGACCAGCAGGCCCCGATGCTGGCGCGGATCTACAAGTCGCTCCACGACGGCGACAAGGTCGTGGTGATCACCGCGGACAACGACTCGCTCAACGGCTACCACGACAAGGTCGTGGCGGCGGTCCAGAGCGCGGCCGGAGGGTCCTTCGCCTACGCCGAGCGCATCCCCAAGAACACCCAGGCCGAGGCCCTGACCATCGGCACCAAGATCTGCAACAGCGGCGCCGAGGCGGTGATCTGGAACGCCAGTCCGAGCACCCTGCTCAACGTCTCCAAGGCGATGATCTGCCAACCGCGGTTCATCGGTCCGGGTCTCACCAACGGTCTCAACATCGTCGCCAACGTCGGCTGCCCCAACCTCGAGGGAGCGCTGTTCTACTCGCCGTTCCCCGGCATGGACGTCATGCGTCAGAACGGCCAGTTCGTGGCGGACTACCAGGCCAGCAACGGTGCCGCGCCCGACGACATCGGTGCGGCGATCTACGGCGTCGAACGGGTCGTCGCTGGGATGCTCGCCGCCGCCGGCCAGGAGCTCTCCCGCGAAGGGTTCATGGAGACGATCGCCAAGGTCAAGAAGTTCGACGGCGGCGGCGTCTACCCGACGACCAACTTCACCAGCCGGTTCGGCGGCACCGCGATGCACCTGCTCCAAGCCGACTGCGGCAGCCGCGAGTACAAGACCGTTCGCACCAACGAGGCGCCGTAAGGCACGGGGACGGTCGACGTGGACGGTTTCTCCCAAGAGCTCGCGATCGCGATGACCTCCGGAGTGCTTCGCGGCAGCGTCTACGCGCTGGTCGCGCTCGGCATCGTGCTGGTCTACCGCGCCTCGGGCGTGTTCAATTTCGCCCAGGCCGAGTTCGGGACGACGGGGCTGTTCGCGGCGTACGCCGCTCTCACGCTGTGGGGCTGGAGCTACTGGCAGGCGTTCGCCTTCGGTATGGGCGTGGCCGTGGCGATGGGGCTGCTCACCGAGCGCCTGGTCGTCCACCCCCTGCGCAACGCGTCCAGAGTCACTCTTCTCGTCGGCACGGCGGGGGTCGCCCTCGCTGCGATCGGTCTGCAGTTCTGGCTGTTCAACGAGACGCTGATCATGACCATGCCCAAGATCAGCGACCGCTTCTTCGTCACGCCCTGGGGTGCCCCCGTCACGATGCAAGCCCTGATCGCAGCCGGGGTCCTCGTCGTGGTCGCGATACTGCTCGCGCTGTTCTTCAGGTCGCCGTCCGGGTTGGCGATCCAGGCCGCCGAACAGGAGCCGGTGGCGGCCGAGCTGATCGGCGTGAGCGTGCGGCGGGTGTCGATGCTCACCTGGGGGATCGCCGCGGCGCTCGGTGGCCTCGCCGGCCTCCTCACCGGCCCGATCCTGACCTTCACCGCAGGCTTCCTCAGCTTCGGCGCCTTCGCCGCGCTGCTGCCCGGATTCATGGCCGCGGTGCTGGCCGGGATGCGCAGCATGCCCGGCGCGGTCGCCGGCGGTCTGCTGGTGGGCTGCGTCGAGCAGCTCGGCTCGCTCAGTGTGATGAGCGAGCGGATCCCCGGGACCGGGGCCGCCCTGCTGTTCGTGTTCCTGCTGGCGGTGCTCCTGGTCAAGCCCACCGGTGTCTTCGTGGGCCGGGCGGTGGCGGCATGACCGCCCTGGACGCCCGTCCCGAGACCGGAGGCTCGGAGGAAACCCGAGAGCTCGACGTCGTCCTGCCCGAGCTCGTCGCACAGGGTGAGGCGGAGACGTTCCGGCCGAGCCGCTCCGGATGGGGCGCCCGTGGCTTCGTCTGGGGACTGCTGGCATGGTTCGTCCTCGCCGTCCCGGCCAACAAGCTGTCGCCGTTCGACCTCGGGGTCGCCGACGTCGGCGCCGCGACCGAGGCGGTCATCTTCGGCATTGTCGGCCTGTCCCTCAACGTGCTCCTCGGCTACGCCGGTCAGATCTCCCTCGGCCATCAGGCGTTCGTCGGGATCGGTGCGTTCACCTCGGCGTACGTCGTCGTCGACCTCAAGCTGAGCTTCTGGATCGCGTTGCTCATCGCCTCAGGCGTCGGTGCCCTGCAGGCCGGACTGCTCGGCGCCGTGTCCCTGCGCCTCACCGGTCTCTACTTCGCGCTCGTGACCCTGGCCTACGGCGCGTTCACCGAGCAGACCTTGCTCGGCTTCACCGAGCTCACCGGCGGCGAGGGCGGCAAGGCGGCGCCGCGCCCGGCCGGCTTCGAGTCGGAGATCCGCTACTACCTGCTGTGTCTGGGCTTCCTCGCGCTGGTGCTGTTCATCGACTGGCGGCTCACCAGCAGCAAGGCCGGCCGGGCGCTCGCCGCACTGCGCGAGAACCCCCGCGTTGCATCGACCTACGGCATCAACGTCAAGGCCTACATCCTGCTCGCCTTCATGACCTCAGGGATGTTCGCCGGCCTGGCCGGGGCGTTGCTCGCGCACCACGACGAGGTCATCGTCGGCAGCAAGTTCGGGTTCCAGCTCGCGTTGCTGTTCGTGCTGATGACCGTGGTCGGCGGGCTGCGCTCGCGTTCCGGGGTGGTGATCGGCGCGGCGTTCTTCGCACTCCTCGGCAGCGGCAAGCTCCTCGAGATGATCGACAAGCCCCTCGGCGCCGTCGACTTCAGCCTCACGACCTTCATCGAGGGCACCATCGGCCTTCCGCAGGAGTTCGTGGCGCTCGTCGTGGGCCCGCTTCTTCTGCTCGCCACGATCACGCTCTATCCCGGCGGCATCGGTCAGCAGATCGCGCCGGTGCGGCAGTGGCTGCTGGGCGGCCGCTTCGACCGGCACGCCGGCCAGGTCGAGGAGGTGACGGTCTCCGATGTCCGTGCTTGAGGTCCGCGACCTGTCCATCCACTTCGGCGGGATCAAGGCGTTGCAGCACGTCGACCTGCGCGCGGGGGAGTGGGAGATCGTCGGCATCATCGGCCCCAACGGGGCCGGCAAGACGACGCTGTTCAACTGCATCACCGGCTTCTACGCACCGACCGCCGGCACCGTGCGCTACCGCGGCCGCGACATCAGCCGGCTGCCTGTGCACAAGCGCACCGCGCTCGGGATCGGCCGCACGTTCCAAAACGTCGGCCTGGTCAAGAACGCCACCGTGCTCGACAACCTCCGCACCGCCCAGCACCTGCAGGTCGGCTACGAGCCGGTCGCCGGGATGCTCGGCCTGCCCGCGACGTACGACGAGGAGCGGCGCATCTCCCACCGCGGCCGGCAGATCCTCGAGCTCCTCGACCTCGCCGACGTGGCGGCCGCCCGGGTCGCGGACCTTCCCTACGGACTGCTCAAGCGCGTCGAGATCGCGGCCGTGCTGGCCACCGACCCGGACCTGCTGCTCCTGGACGAGCCCGGCTCGGGCATGGGCCCGGAGGAGGCGGGGCGGCTCGGCGAACTGCTGCTGCAGGTGCGCCGGGAATTCGCCCTGACCATCGTGATGATCGACCACCACGTGCCGCTGGTGACGCAGGTCTCCGACTATGTCTACTGCCTCAACTTCGGCGAGGTGCTCGCCGAGGGCGCGCCGGATGTCATCCGCCGTCATCCCGAGGTCGTCCGGGCCTACCTCGGCGAGGACGCCGGGACCGTCGCCGAGACGGACGCCGAGCGCACCGAGGAGGTGGCGGTCTGATGGCCCTGCTCGAGATCCAGGACCTGGTCGTCGGCTATGGACGCTTCCCGGTGCTGCACGGCATCGACTTCGAGGTGGAGGAGGGCGAGGTATGCGTGCTTCTCGGCCTCAACGGCGCCGGCAAGACCACGACCGTCTCGACCATCGCGGGCCTGCTCAAGCCGACCCAGGGGCGAGTCGTCTTCAACGGCCGCGTGCTCGGCCGTCGCTCGCCGTCAGCGCGGGTCAAGGCCGGGATAGCGCTCTGCCCCGAGGGCCGCCGCGTCTTCCCGCGGCTCACCGTCGAGCAGAACCTCCGGCTCGGCTCGTGGGTGCAGCGCCGTAGACCCAAGACCGTGCGCCGGCAGATGGAGCTGGTCCTGGACTACTTCCCGCGCCTCGGCGAGCGCGCGGACCAGGTGGCCGGCACCCTGTCCGGAGGCGAGCAGCAGATGCTGGCGGTGGGTCGGGCACTCATGTCGAGCCCCCGGCTGCTGATGATCGACGAGGCCTCGATGGGTCTCAGCCCGACCCTGGCCCGGACCGTCTGGGAGGCGACAGCCCGCATCGCCCGGGACGGCACGACCGTGCTGATGGTCGAGCAGAACGCCGGTGCCCTGCCGCTCGCGGATCGGGCCCTGCTGATGGAGAAAGGGACGCTGGCCGATCAGGCGGTCGGCGAGGAGATCCGCAACGTGAACCTTCGTGATGCCTACCTCGGAGCGTGAGGAACCATGACCACACAGAACGACCAGACCACCCAGCAGCTGACCGTCAGTTCCTCACCGCTCGGGCGACTCGGCGGGCAGCTCGGGGTGCTGTTGTGCCTGATCGGCTTCGGCGCGATCTTCCTGGGCTGGAACGGAGCGGCCGGCAAGAACACGATCATGGCCCAGTTCCCGTTCCTCATCTCGGGCGGCATCGTCGGTCTCGCCATCGTCGTCATCGGCTCGGCGCTGCTGATCGTGCAGAACGCACGTGAGGACCGGGCCCGGCTCGAGGCCGTACTGGAGCGCATCGCCACGGCGACCGAGGCCGGCCGCGCCTCGATGTCCCCGCGCTCGGGCTACGCGCCCACGGGTGTCGGTGGCGCGCTGGTGCTGGCGGGCGGGACCTCCTACCACCGGCTCGACTGCACGCTCACCGAGGCCCGCGACGAGGCCCACGTCGTCGGCATCGAGGAGGCGTTCGCGGGACAGATGGAGCCGTGTCGGGTGTGCAAGCCGCCGGCCTTGGCGCCGCGGACCTTCGCCTGACCAGCATCGGCTCCCCGCCCAGGTGGCGGCATTTGTTCCGCGCGGGTTGAGTGGACGACGTGACCCTGACCATCCAGTGCCTCGACATCGATGCCGCCGACCCGCAGGCGCTCGCGTCCTTCTGGGCAGCCGCCCTGGGCTGGCGCCGTACCCATGACACGCCGGGCGAGGTTGCCCTCGAGCCGCCCGAGCACTCGATGGAGGACGGCGTGGTGCCCGACCTCCTGTTCGTCCGGGTGCCCGACGCGAAGGCGGGCAAGAACCGGCTGCATCTCGACCTCCGCCCCGACGACCAGGCGGCCGAGGTGGCCCGGCTGGAATCGCTCGGCGCCCGCCGTACGTCGGTCGGGCAAGCGGACGAAGCGAGCTGGGTGGTGATGGCCGATCCCGAGGGCAACGAGTTCTGCGTGCTGCAGCCGCTCACGCTCGAGCAGGCCGCCGAGGTCGCCCGAATCCGCGCCGCGCGTCGCCCCTGAGGCGGTGCCGCCGTGGTCGGAGTCCCCGGGGCCCCGGGGACTCCTGCCCGGAACGCTGGCCCGTTAGGTTAATGATCGCTAACCTAGGCGACGTGGCCGAGGACATGAGGGAGCTGGTCGCCGACCTCCGGGACCGGCTGGCCGCGGCCCGTCTGGGTGGGTCTGAGTCGGCGCGTGAGAAGCACACCGCGCGCGGCAAGCTGCTGGTCCGCGACCGGGTGGACCGCCTGCTCGACCCGGGCAGCCCCTTCCTCGAGCTCAGCGCACTGGCCGCGACCGGCATGTACGGCGACGCCGTACCGAGCGCCGGCATCGTCACCGGCATCGGCCGGATCAGCGGCAAGGAGGCCGTCGTCGTGGCCAACGACGCCACGGTCAAGGGCGGCACCTACTACCCGGTGACCGTCAAGAAGCACCTCCGCGCCCAGGCGGTAGCCGCCGACAACCGGCTGCCCTGCGTCTACCTCGTCGACTCGGGCGGGGCGTTCCTGCCGATGCAGGACGAGGTCTTCCCGGACCGCGAGCACTTCGGCCGGATCTTCTTCAACCAGGCCAACCTGTCTGCCAAGGGCATCCCGCAGATCGCCAGCGTGATGGGCTCGTGCACGGCCGGCGGTGCCTACGTGCCGGCGATGTCCGACGAGACCGTGATCGTCCGCAACCAGGGCACGATCTTCCTCGGCGGCCCGCCGCTGGTGAAGGCCGCAACCGGCGAGGTGGTCACCGCCGAGGAGCTCGGCGGCGGCGACGTGCACGCGCGCACCTCGGGCGTGGTGGACCACCTTGCCGACGACGACGCGCATGCCCTCGACATCATCCGCTCGATCGTGGCCACGCTGCCCGAGGAGGCGCCCAGCCTGGTCGCGCACCCGGTCGAGGAGCCGCTCGAGGACCCGGCGGGCCTCTACGACGTGGTGCCGACCGACACCCGCACGCCGTACGACGTCCGCGAGGTGATCCGCCGGGTCGTGGACGGCAGCCGGTTCCACGAGTTCAAGCAGCTGTACGCCGAGACGCTGGTCTGCGGCTTCGCGCGGATCTGGGGCTACGAGGTCGGGATCGTGGCCAACAACGGGATCCTGTTCAGCGAGTCCGCGCTCAAGGGGGCGCACTTCATCGAGCTCTGCAACCAGCGCCGGATCCCGCTGGTCTTCCTGCAGAACATCTCCGGCTTCATGGTCGGCAAGGAGTACGAGAACAAGGGCATCGCCCGCGACGGCGCCAAGCTGGTCACCGCCGTCGCGTGCTCGGTGGTGCCCAAGTTCACCGTGGTCATCGGCGGCTCGTTCGGTGCCGGCAACTACGGCATGTGCGGCCGCGCCTACGACCCGCGGTTCCTGTGGATGTGGCCCAACGCGCGCATCTCGGTGATGGGCGGCGAACAGGCCGCGGCCGTGCTCGCCGAGGTACGTCGACCCGACGACCCGGTCCCGGTCGAGGAGTTCAAGGAACGCATCCGCGAGCAGTACGACGCGCAGGGCTCGCCCTACTACTCCACCGCCCGGCTCTGGGACGACGGCGTGATCGACCCC
Source organism: uncultured Actinomycetota bacterium (assembly GCA_963765915.1). Lineage (GTDB taxonomy): Bacteria > Actinomycetota > Actinomycetes > Propionibacteriales > Nocardioidaceae > Nocardioides. The sequence continues at coordinate 36,634 of CAVXYB010000013.1, forward strand.
GTCGACACCCGCCGGGTCCTCGGCATGGGCCTGGCCGCGGCCGCCCACGCCCCGATCGCGACGCCGTCGTACGGCGTCTTCCGGATGTAGCCCCGCCATGACGAGCCAGCTGTTCAGCAAGGTCCTGGTCGCCAACCGGGGTGAGATCGCGCTGCGCGTGATCCGCACCTGCCGGCGCCTGGGGATCGGCACGGTCGCGATCCACTCCGACATCGATGCCGTCGCCCCGCACGTCAGCGCCGCGGACGAGGCGGTGCGGGTCGAGAGCTACCTCGACATCGACGCCGTGGTCGCCGCGGCCCTGGCCACCGGGGCGGAGGCGGTGCACCCCGGCTACGGCTTCCTCTCCGAGCGGGCGGAGTTCGCCGAGGCGCTCGAGAAGGCCGGGGTCGCCCTGGTCGGGCCACCCGCGACGGTGATGCGGCAGATGGGCCGCAAGGACGCTGCGCGCGAGATCGCAATCGCGGCCGGCGTACCGGTCGTGCCCTCGTTGGGGGGTTTCGAGACGGTTGCAGAACAACCCCCTCCTCAACCACCGATGGGCGCAGAGCGCGTTCCTCAACCACCGATCGACTACCCGGTGCTCGTGAAGGCGGCCGCCGGCGGCGGCGGCAAGGGGATGCGCATCGTCCGGTCGGCCGGGGAGTACGACGAGGCCGTCGCTGCCGCGAAGCGCGAGGCGGCGTCCGCGTTCGGCGACGACACGATCCTGGTCGAGAAGTACGTCGAGCACGGCCGCCACATCGAGGTCCAGGTCATCGCCGACACGCACGGGACGGTCCGGCACCTCTTCGAGCGCGACTGCTCGACCCAGCGCCGGCACCAGAAGGTGCTCGAGGAGGCGCCCGCGCCGACCATCGACGCCGCTACCCGGGAGCGGGTCACCAGTGCCGCCGTCGACCTGGCCCGGCACGTCGGTTACGTCAACGCCGGCACCGTCGAGTTCCTGCTGGACGCAGACACCGGCGAGGTCTACTTCCTGGAGATGAACACCCGCCTCCAGGTGGAGCACCCGGTCACCGAGCTGGTGTGCGGTGGGATCGACCTGGTCGAGCACCAGCTCCGGGTTGCCGCCGGCGAGCCGCTGTCGATCGGCGACGTCGCCCTGTCCGGCCACGCGATCGAGGCTCGGGTCTACGCCGAGGACTCCTTCGGCGGCTTCCTGCCCCAGGCCGGCACCGCCACGGTGGTGCGATGGCCGGAGGGCGTGCGCGTGGACCACGCCCTTTCGAGCGGCCAGGTGGTCTCGACGGCGTACGACCCGATGCTCGGCAAGGTGATCGCGCACGGCCCCGACCGCGAGGCCGCCCGGCAGGCGCTGGTGCAGGCGCTCGACGAGACCGTGATTCTCGGCTTGACCACCAACGCCGGGTTCCTGCGCACCCTGGTCGCCAGCGACGAGTTCCGCGACGCCACCATCGACACCGCGTGGCTGGACCGGCACGAGCTCGCGCCGCCCGACCCAGCGCCGGCGCGCGAGCTCGCCGCGTGGGCGGTCTTCCTCCGGGACCGCGAGCACGACGGGCCGTTCCGCTCCGACGGGTTCCGGCTCGGTGCCGACCCGGCACCCGTGGTCGTCGAGCTCGACGAACCGGTGACGTTGCGGATCCCCCCGGAGCGCCCGCCGGTCGCGGTCGTGCGCCACGACCAGGTCGAGGTCGTCCACCACGGCCAGCGGTTCGTCTTCGCGCGTCCCGACGTGATGGCCGACCATGCGGTCGCCGCCGGCGACGGTGCGATCACCGCGCCGATGCCGGGCACCGTCCTCGACGTGCGGGTCGCCGAGGGCGAGGCGGTCGAGGAGGGCCAGGTGCTCGGGATGCTCGAGGCGATGAAGATGGAGCTCACCCTGAAGGCGCCGTTCGCAGGCACGGTCACGACCGTCGGCGCCGTCGACCGGTCATCAGGTCAAGCTAGGCGACACGCTGTTCTTGGTGGAGGCGACCGATGAACCTTCCTGACCGGGTCACGATCTACGAGGTCGGCCCGCGCGACGGCCTGCAGAACGAGAAGTCGATGGTGCCCGTCGACGTCAAGGAGCAGTTCGTACGCCGACTGCTCGCCGCCGGGCTGCCGATCGTCGAGGCCACCAGCTTCGTGCACCCGAAGTGGGTCCCCCAGCTCGCCGACGCCGAGGAGCTGATGACCCGGCTGGGTGCCGACGGTCGCGACCTCCCGGTCCTCGTTCCCAACGAACGCGGCCTCGACCGCGCCCTCGAGCTGGGGCTGAAGCACATCGCGATCTTCGGGTCGGCCACCGAGACGTTCGCGCAGAAGAACCTCAACCGCAGCCTCGACGAGCAGTTCGCGATGTTCGAGCCGACCGTGAAGCGTGCTCGCGACGCCGGGCTCGACGTCCGTGCCTACGTCTCCATGTGCTTCGGCGACCCGTGGGAAGGCGCGGTCCCCGTCGACCAGGTCGTCTCGGTCGGCAAGCGGCTCTTCGACCTCGGCGCCAGCCAGCTCAGCCTCGGCGACACGATCGGCGTCGGCACCGCCGGCCAGGTCACCACGCTCCTGGCGGCGTTCGTCGCCGCCGGGATGTCGCTCGACCAGCTGGCGATGCACTTCCACGACACCTACGGCCAGGCGCTCGCCAACACCTACTCGGCTCTGCAGGCCGGGATCACGACGTACGACGCCTCCGCCGGCGGCCTCGGCGGCTGCCCCTACGCCAAGAGCGCCACCGGCAACCTCGCCACCGAGGATCTGGTCTGGATGCTCAACGGCCTGGGCATCGAGCACGGCGTCGACCTCGGCGCGCTGGTCGCCAGCAGCGCCTGGATGGCCGGTGAGTTGGGCCGCCCGTCTCCGTCGGCCGTGGTCCGCGCGCTGTCACAATCTGAGGCGTGAGCACCCCGCGGCGCGTCTACGTGCACGTGGGCGCGCCCAAGACCGGGACGACATACCTCCAGGACCGGCTCGCCCTCAACGCCGGGTCGCTGCGGCGGCACGGCTACCGCTACCCGACGGGTGCCCACGGCGACATGTTCCTGGCCGCGCTCGACCTCCTCGACCGGCCGTGGGGCGGCATGCGGCCGCAGGCGCAGGGCGAGTGGGAGGCGCTCGTACGACGGACCCGCCGCTCGCGGGGCACCGTCGTGATCAGCCACGAGATCCTCGCCGGCGCCAAGCCCGCGGAGGCCGCTCGCGCACTGGCGGACCTGTCCTTCGCCGAGGTGCACGTCGTCTACACCGCTCGCGACGTGGCCCGGCAGGTCGCGGCCGAGTGGCAGGAGCAGCTGAAGCACCAGCGCAAGGTGACGTTCCGGACCTTCCTACGCCAGATCCGGGAGACCGACCAGCGGAAGGCCACCCGGTGGTTCTGGCGGGTGCAGGGGTTGCCCGGGGTGCTGGAGCGCTGGGGCCACGGCCTGCCGCCGGCGCAGGTGCACGTGGTGACGGTGCCGCAGCCCGGCGCGCCGGCCGGCGAGCTGTGGCGCCGGTTCTGCACCGCGGTCGGCATCGACCCGGCGTGGGCACCGCGCGACAGCGAGCGCCGCAACGCGTCGATCGGGACTGCCGAGAGCACTCTCCTGCGCCGCCTCAACGCGCGGCTCAAGGACGCCGGGCTGCCCTCCGACCACTACCGCGCGCTGGTCCGACAGCTCGTCGTCCACGAGACCCTGGCCGCGCGTCCCGGGATGGACCCGGTGACCCTGCCGCCGGACGCCCACGACTGGGCCGAAGAGGTCGCCCAGTCGTGGATCGACTGGGCCAAGGGGTCCGGCGTCGACGTGGTCGGCGACCTCGAGGAGCTGCGGCCGGTGCGCCCGGCACCCGACGCCGAGTGGCGCGACCCCGACAAGCCGCGCGCCCGCGACGTCACCTCGGCCGGTCTCGACGCCCTGGTCGCACTCACCCTCGAAGCCGCCCGCCGGCCCGATCCCGACGACACGCTGGGCGCGCGAGCCGCCAAGCTCGCTCGCTACCTCCGGCGATGAACCACCCGACGAGTGTCGACGCCGGCCAGGCCCGCGCCTTAGCGTGGATCGCGCACCTGCGTGAGGGCGGGACGACGCCGTGGGCGGACTGGTCCGAGACCTCGCAGGTGACCGCGGACCGGTTCCTCCCCGGTGCCCAGCAGCTCGAGCTGCTGCGCCGGCTCAACCTCGCGGGCCGGCCCGACGCGCGGCTGGTCGAGCGGGTGGTCGCCGCCAGCGCACCGGGCCGCGGCCGGCCGGACCTCGAGCTCGTCGGCGTCGACGCGCAGCGCCGGTTCGGGCCACCCGCCGTCGACCCCGCCGAGCTGCCCGACGACGAGCTGCTGCGGGTGGCGACCGGGCTGGTCGCCGAGGACCTCGTCGCCGCGGGAACACCGTCGGACTCTCCTCGCCGCAGCCGGCGGTTCCGCACCCGCTACGAGCTGGCCGGTGACCCGTGGCTGGCCTCGGCGTACACGGCCGCGCTGGTCGCCGACGGCCGACCGCCCGGGGGAGGCGGTCGGGCCGTACACGTGCTCGGCGCGGACGTCCCGACCATGCTGGCCCACACCTGGGCCGTCAGCGCGTTCGGCGCCGGTGGCCCGAGCTGGCCGGAGTTCCTGGCGAAGGTGCGCGCGCGGCGTCGCCTGCCCCGGCGGGTGGACCTACCCGGCGTCGTCGAGCGGTTCGGGGCGCGACCCCACACCGGCCGGGTCGGCGTGGTCCTGGACCTCGACGCGCTGCCCTCGCTGGTGGGGGTACGACGGCTGGCGCCAGTCGCCGACGTGCCGGCCCGCGCGACCGAGCTGGCCCGCCAGGTCGGTAGCGCGCTGAGCCTGCTCGTGCCGCCGGCCCAGCAGGCCGAGCTGCTCACCGCGGTGCTGCGCCCGCGGCTGGCCGGCATGACTGGGGGACTCTCCACGGTGCCGCCGGAGCACCAGGACTGGGTCGAGGACGCATCCTTCGCCCTGCGCCAGCGGCTGCTCCGTGCTCGTTACCCTGTTGTGGGGGACCCGGACCGGCTCTTGCCGGGCTCAGCGGGCCGCCCCACCGGCTCGGTCCTCGACCTGGCGATCGAGCTGCTGCTGGAGGAGGCGCGATGAGCCACAAGGTCCTCCTCCACGTCGGTACGCCGAAGACCGGCACGTCGTACCTCCAGGACGTGCTGTTCCGGAACCGCGAGACCCTCGCGGCCGCGAGGATCACCTATCCGGCGACTCGCTTCGACAGCCACTTCCTCGCTGCGCTCGACCTGATGAAGCTCCCGTGGGGCGGGCTGCAGAGCGAGGCGATCGGCGCGTGGGACGAGCTCGCCGCGCGGGTGCGCGCCGCGCCGGGCACCTCGATCATCAGCCACGAGATCCTCGCGACCGCCTCGCGCGCCCAGATCGGCCGGGCGCTGGAGTCGCTCGGACACGGCGAGGGGACCGAGGTGCACCTCGTGCTGTCGGTCCGCGACCTGGTCCGGCAGATCCCCGCGGAGTGGCAGGAGAACATCAAACACCGCGCGGAGCTCGGGTACGCCGCCTTCCTCGACCAGATCCGCGACCCCGAGCGCGCGACCCGGATCGGCGCGTGGTTCTGGGGCGTCCAGGAGGTCCCGGAGATCCTCGACCGCTGGGGCCAGGATCTGCCGCCCGAGCACGTCCATCTCGTCACCGTCCCGCCGCCGGGGGGCGCTCCCGAGCTGCTGTGGAAGCGGTTCAGCCAGGCCTTCGGCCTCGACGGGATCGACCTCGACCTCGAGGCCGAGCGGCACAACCCCTCGCTGGGGGTGCCGGAGACGACGCTGCTGCGCCGGATCAACAAGCGGGCGAACGCCGAGCTCGCCCCGGCCGACTATCGTCCGCTGGTCCGTGAGCTGCTCGCCCACCAGACGCTGTCGCGACGGATCCGGTCTCCCCGGCTCGCCCTGCCCCCGGACCTGCACCCGTGGGTGCAGGAGGTGTCGGGATCGTGGATCGCCGAGATCCAGCGGCGTGGGTACGACGTGGTCGGTGACCTCGACGACCTCGTCGGCGCACCGCCGGTCACCGAGTTCGCCGACCCCGACCACCCGCGCGAGCGCCAGGTCGCCGCGGCCAGTGTCGACGCGATCAAGGCGCTGCTGCTCGACAACGCCCGGCTCCGGCACGAGGAGACGCGCCTGAACACCGAGCTCGCAGACGTCCGCGGTGCGCTCGAGCGGGCGTACGCGACGCCGTCGTACCGGCTGCGCCGCGGTATCGTGGTGCGGCTGGAGAACAGCGGAGTGGGCCGTGGGCTGCTGGGGCTCTATCGCCGGGCGCGCGGCAGGAGCTCGCGGTCGGCGTAGCGGCCGATCCGCCAGGTCGAGTAGGCGTCCGCGCCCATCCCGATGAAGCCGCCGGCGATCGGGATCCGACGACCGATCGTGGTGGCGAGCCGCTTGCCGGCCACCTTGGTGACCAGCTCCGCGGCGACCTCGGCGGAGATGATCCGGTCGAGGTCCGGGTCGTGCAGCGGGGCGGTGGCCAGCGCCATCGGAGGTGCCGGCAGCTTGCGCTTCTTGACCAGCGCGTTGACGACGTCCTCACCCAGCAGGCAGGTGAGGATCGCGTTGCGGACCCGCGGGTCGTCGAGGTCGTAGCCGCGCAGGTGCGCGATGCCGGCGATCATCCGGCACTGGATCAGGGCCAGACCGGTGATGTTGGCCGGGATGGTGAACGCGACCGTGACCAAGCCGCCTAGGTTGGTGATGAAGCCCTGCCCGCCGGCGTAGCGGACGTGGTTTTCGATCACTTCGTGGACGGCCTTGTCGACGTCGCCGCGCTGCTCGCGCAGCTGGGTCTCCGCGGCCCTGCTGGCCGACGGCAGCGGGCCCGACTCCGACGATCGCGCGGTGCAGCGCCTCGCGGACGAAGGACGTGGTCAGCCCGGGCGCGAGGTCGCCGATCTTGGGCGCGAGCTGCTTGCTCACGGCGCCCGCCGCCCTGCTGCTCACGCTCACACCGGGAATCCTACGGGCGGCCCACTAGCGTCAGCAGGGTGCCGGTCGAGCCACCACCCTCGCCATGGGTCTTCCCCGACCCACGCGACGCCGGACCCGCCGACGACCTGGTCGGCATCGGCGCCGACCTGGCGCCGGGGACGCTGCTCGCGGCGTACCGGCGCGGGATCTTCCCGATGCCCGAGCTCGGCGTCCGGGAGCCGATGCACTGGTACTCGCCGGTGCGCCGCGGCATCGTCCCGCTTGAGGGGCTGGTGGTGTCCCGATCCCTGCGCAGGTCGATGCGCGACTTCGAGGTGCGGGTCGACACCGCCTTCGACGCGGTGGTGGCCGGCTGCGCGGACCCGTCGCGGGACTCGGGCTGGATCACCGAGGACATCGCGGCGGCGTACGGCGAGCTGCACCGGCTCGGCTGGGCGCACTCGGTCGAGGTGTGGCGGGAGGGTGAGCTCGCCGGGGGGCTGTACGGCGTCGCGATCGGTGGGCTGTTTGCCGGCGAGTCGATGTTCCACCGGGTCAGCGACGCCTCCAAGGTGGCGCTCGTCGCTCTGGTCGGGCTGCTCCGGGACGAGCACGCCGCGGACCGGCTTCTGGACGTGCAGTGGGTGACCCCGCACCTGGCCGCGCTGGGCGCCGTGGAGGTGTCGCGGACGACGTACCTCGGCCTGCTGGAGAGGGCGTTGGGGCTGCCCGAGCCCACGGCATGGAATGGTGGGCGCTGACTGACCGACTTAGGGAGAACACATGAAGCTCGGACTGGTGGCAGCAAGCCTCATCCTCGTCGCCGGTGGCGCCGTCGGGTGCGGTGACGACGGCGGTGGCGGTGGCGTCCTCCCGGGGAACAACGCGCCGTCGACCGAGGAGTTCTGCGGGGCCTTGAAGGACTTCCAGGACGACTTCAGCGAGGCCGACCCGACCAAGGACCTGAAGGGCTACATCCAGGCCCTCAAGGACGCGGCGGACAAGCTCGAGGAGGTCGGGACGCCGGACAACATGCCCGACGACGCCAAGGAGGGCTTCGACCTCACGGTCAAGACGATCAAGGACCTTGATGACGACGCCACGCTCGAGGACCTCTCCAAGATCGGCGACGTGAGCGACGACGACCAGAAGAAGATCGACGCTCTCGACAAGTACATCGACAAGGAGTGCCCCGACCTGAACGAGGAGGGTTCCTAGACGACCTGCGGCGGCTGGCCGGTCTCGCTCACCAGGGCGCGGCCGGCGGCCTCCCAGTCCAGCAGTCCGCCGTCCAGGTTGACCGCGTCGCGGCCCTGCTGGACCAACCAGCCGGCCACGCGCGCGGACCGGCTGCCGACCTTGCAGACCACCAGGGTCTGGGCGTCCGGGAGCTCGTCGAGGCGGGACGTCAGCTCGGACATCGGGATGTGCACGGCGTTCTCTATGTGCCCGTACGCCCACTCGACGGGCTCGCGGACGTCGAGCACCGTGAGCCCCTCGGGCAGCGGGTCGGGTACGCCGCTGACGGCGACGGTGGGGATGTTCATCAGGCTCCTACTTCAGCAGCCGGCTCATCCGGCGGTCGGCCAGCGGCTTGCCGCCGGTCTGGCAGGTCGGGCAGTACTGCAGGCTGGAGTCGGCGAACGAGACCTCACGAACGGTGTCGCCGCAGACCGGGCAGGGCTGGCCGGTGCGACCGTGCACCGCGAGGTGGGACTTCTTCTCGCCCTTGAGCTCGCTGGCGGCCAGCCCGCGCGAGCGTTCGACGGCGTCGCCGACGGTGACCCGGATGGCGTCGTACAGGATCACCAGGTCGGTGTCGTCTCCTCCGGCGCCCTCGATCACGCTCGCGGCGGACCGATAGGGCGACATGCGTGCGGCGTGCAGGATCTCGTCGGAGTAGGCGTTGCCGATGCCGGCGATGGTGCCCTGGTGGCGGAGCACCCCCTTGATCTGCTTGCGCCCCTCGGCCTCGAGAATCTCGCGGAACTTCTCGAGGGTGAAGTCGTCGGTGAGCGGGTCGGGGCCGAGGCTGGCTATACCCGGGACGTCCTGCGGGTCGCGGACCAGGTAGATGGCGAGCCGCTTCTTGGTGCCGGCCTCGGTGATGTCGAGGCCGGACTCGTCGTCGAGGACGACGCGGGCGGCGAGCGGGTTCTTGCCGCCCGGACGGGGCGGGGCCTTCGGGACGTCGTCCTTCCAGCGGATCCAGCCGCCGCGCGCGAGGTGGATGACCAGGTGCAGCCCGCCGACACTGAGGTCGAGGAACTTGCCGTGCCGGGTCACGTCCTCGACCATCAGCCCTTCGAGGGCGCGCAGCGGAGGGTCGAAGGTCTTGAGCGCGCTGAACGCCGCGATGTGCACTGTCGTGATGGCACGGTCGGCGAGCCGGCCCTTGAGGTCGAGGGCCAGGGCTTCCACCTCGGGCAGCTCGGGCACCTCGCAAGTCTAAGAGGGTGCGCCCGCCGCGATAGTCCGTCACACCTGTGTAGGGCAGAATCGAGATTCACATACACAAACGTGACGGACTATCGCAGCAGCAGACCGGTGACAGGTTTGGGATGTCGGGAGCATGATGGACCGATGAGCGCCGCCCGGCCGCTTCCAGAGCTGGGGTCGATCTTCCTCGACGCCCGCGGTAGCGACCGCGCGCTCCGCGTCAGCTGGCACTCCGAGGCCGACCTCGTGGTGCTCTCGCTGTGGCGCGACAACCTCTGCGTCGGGTCGTTCCGCCTCTCCATCGAGGAGGTCCCGGAGCTGATCTCGATGCTGCGCTCCGGGCTGGACCGCGCCTACCAGCACGCGCCGCGCCGCGAGCTCGCCTGACGCGCCGGATGCAGGCATTGCCCGGCCCCGGGCGGCGGTGAGCTAGGGCCCATTGCTGCGCGCCGAACGGGCCCAGGCTCACCGCCCGGTGCAACGGCGCAACCGCGCAAATCGTGCAGACGGGCAGGGGTCGATGAAGAAGATCGGGCCGCGCCGCGCAAATCTACGGAATCCGGTAGACAGCGCCATACCGTCGTAGCCGTGGACCCGGTCCGGAACCCCTACGCGCCCGGTGCCGGACAGCGGCCGCCCGAGCTGGCCGGCCGGGACGAGCAGGTCCGCGCCTTCGACGTCGTCCTCGAGCGTGTCGCCCGGTCGCGGCCGGAGCGGTCGCTGGTCCTGACCGGCCTGCGCGGGGTGGGCAAGACGGTGCTGCTCAACGCGCTGCGCGGTCAGGCGGTCCGCAAGGGCTGGGGGACCGGCAAGCTCGAGGCCCGTCCCGACCAGAGCCTGCGTCGACCGTTGTCGAGTGCCCTGCACCAGGCGGTTCGCGAGCTCGCGCATCCCGAGCCGGAGCAGACCGACCAGGTCCTGGGCGTGATCCGCTCCTTCGCCGAGCGGCAGTCCGGTCCGGACGCGAGGCTGCGGGACCGGTGGAGCCCCGGGATCGACGTACCGGCCGTGCGGGGCAGGGCCGACTCCGGCGACGTCGAGATCGACCTGGTCGAGCTGATGAACGACGTGGGCGGGCTGGCCGCCGACCTCGGCAAGGGCGTCGCGGTGTGCATCGACGAGATGCAGGACCTCGGCCCGGACGACGTCTCCGCGCTGTGCGCGGCCTGCCACGAGGTCAGCCAGTCCGGGCTGCCGGTGATCGTGGTCGGCGCCGGGCTGCCGCACCTCCCGGCCGTCCTCTCGGCGAGCAAGTCCTACTCCGAGCGGCTCTTCTCCTACCAGCGCATCGACCGCCTCTCCCGCGAGGAGGCGGACCGCGCGCTCTGCGCACCGGCCGCCGAGGAGGACACGGCGTACGACGCCGGCGCGCTGGGCGCGCTCTACGCCGCCACCGGCGGCTACCCCTACTTCATCCAGGCCTACGGCAAGACCGTCTGGGACCTCGCCCCGCGCTCGCCGATCACCGCCGCCGACGTCGCGGTCGCCGCCCCCGAGGCCGAGCGGGAGCTGGCGGTCGGCTTCTTCGGCAGCCGGTACGAGCGGGCCACTCCCGGCGAGCGGGACTACCTGCGCGCGATGGCCGACGCGGCCGGACCCGAGCCGGACTCGATCGGCTCGGTCGCCACCTCCGACGTGGCCGGCGTGCTCGGCAGGAAGCCGCAGGCGCTCTCCCCGGCGCGCGACGCGCTGCTCAAGAAGGGGCTCATCTACTCCGGCGAGCGCGGCCGGATCGCGTTCACCGTGCCGCACTTCGGTCGCTACCTGCGCGCCCAGGCCTGACCCCCCGATTCGTCTGCGGTCTCGCCGCGGAAACGCGGTGTGCCGACGCAGACGAATCGGGGGTGGGGGGCTATTCCGGTGCGCCGTCTACGGCGTACTGCACGGTCTGGAGGATCCAGAACGCCGTGAAGGCGACGAGCAGCAGCGCCTCCACGACGAAGACCCAGTGGTCGATGGGCGCCGACCCGCTGACCGCCTCGACCACCCACAACGCCAGCGCAGCCCCGATGATCCAGCCCATGACGTAGGCGATCCAGCGATAGGCGCGCTTGTACGTCGCGGCCTGGCCCATCGTGAGCGTGCCGCCGGCGGCCACGAACTCGTCGACCCGCGCGGCGTTCACGAGCGCGACCGCCACGATGAGCCCGAACATCGGGACCGCGGTGCCGTAGTGGGCGTAGTCGAGGAACGAGCCCCGGCCGAGCGCGAACCACAGCGCGAAACCGACCAGCCCGATCGCAGAGACGCCGAAAGCGACCAGGTCGGCGCGCTCGCGTACGCCGCCGCGGACGGTGCGCGCGGCGAACAGCACTGCGATCGCGCCCACCACCAGCAGTGCCTCGACGTTGTTCACGACCCCCGGCACGAACTCATCGGGTACGCATCGCGTCTGTCCGCCGCACGCACTGGACTCGAGCGGGGTCGGGACCAGGGCCACGACGGGAGCGCACATCCCGGCCAGGTTGAGCATCAGGTCCTCGCGAGGCTTGTCGCGACCCTTGATCGCGATCAGGCAGACCCCCATCGCGGTCAGCGTCCCGACGAAGACGCTCCGCACCGGGGTGTAGTAGTACGCGCTGATCGAGCCGAGCCACCGGGTGTCCCCGAAGGCGATCTCGATGAGCAGGGACGCCCCGAGAAAGAGCGCCAGCGCCACCAACCCCACCCGGAGGTAGAGATAGGTCTTGGTCGTGGACTCGCTGTGCTTGGCCACGTCAGCGTCGTACCACGATCGGTTCCGGTGCCGCGAGCGACTGGCCGAGTGGTGGGGAGCCGGCACTGCCAGAATCGCCCCATGACCCCGAAGACTCGGTCGTGGTGGGGCTGGGGCAACGTCGAGGATGCGGTGGTCGGGGACGAGCTCCAGGCGCTGACCCGCCGCGTCGCGACGATGTTGCCCAACGCCGACCTCGAGGCGCATCAGGCACCAGCCGTCGAGTCGTTCCGGGTCCAGCCGAGTCGGGTGCGGCCTCCCGAAACGCTCGCGCCGCTGACGTCCGAGGCTCCGAAGGACCGCCTCGCCCACAGTCACGGCCGGGCCTTCCGGGACGTGGTGCGGGCCCTGCTCGGACGACTCGACTTCGTTCCGGACCTGGTGGTTCGCCCCACCAGCGAGGGGGAGGTGGCCCAGATCCTCGACTGGTGCAGCGACGCCGCGATCGCGGTGATCCCGTTCGGCGGCGGCTCGTCGGTGGTCGGCGGGGTCGAGCCCCGAGTCGGCGACGGGTACACCGCCGCCGTCAGCCTGGACCTCGGCTCGATGAACCAGGTGCTCGAGATCGACACGACCAGCCGGGCAGCACTGATCCAGGCGGGCACGTTGGGTCCCCACCTGGAGGAGCAGCTCCGGCCCAGTGGCCACACCCTGCGGTTCTTCCCGCAGTCCTTCGAGTTCTCGACGCTCGGCGGCTGGCTGGCGACGAGAGCCGGTGGGCACTACGCCACGGTCCTCACCCACATCGACGACCTCGTCGAGTCGCTGCGCGTCGTCACGCCCGCCGGCGTGGTCGAGTCGCGCCGGCTGCCGGCATCGGGAGCGGGACCAGCACCGGACCGCATGTTCCTCGGCTCGGAGGGCAGTCTCGGCGTGATCACGCAGGCGTGGATGCGCCTGCAGGACCGGCCGCGCTGGCGGGCCGCGGCATCGGTGGCGTTCGAGGACTACGAGAACGGCGTCCGGGCCGTGCGTGACATCGCGCAGTCGGGCCTGCACCCGGCGAACTGCCGGCTGCTCGATCCCATCGAGGCGCTGGTCAACGCCGGTGCGGACACCGCCGTCCTCATCCTGGGCTTCGAGTCCGCCGACCACCCGGTCACCGCCTTGATGGAGCGCGCTCTGGAGCTGTGCCGCGACCACGCCGGTGAGCTGCCCGAGCCCGCCCGCTACACCGACACCGCGGACCAGTCCGCGGGCAGCGGGGCCGGCGACAGATGGCGCTCGGCCTTCGTGCGGATGCCCTACCAGCGCGACGCGCTCGCCGCGCACGGGATGATCGTCGAGACTTTCGAGACCGCCTGCACCTGGGACCGCTTCCAGACCCTCCGGGCCACCGTCGCCACCGCCGCCGCAGACGCCCTGCGCCAGGTGGGAGCCGAGGGAGTGCTGACGTGTCGCTTCACCCACGTCTACCCGGACGGCCCAGCGCCGTACTTCGGGATCTATGCCGCGGGCCGCTGGGGTCAGACCGTCGAGCAGTGGGACGAGATCAAGATCGCCGTCTCGGAGGCCATCGTGAGCTCGGGCGGCACGATCACCCACCACCATGCCGTGGGCCGCGACCATCGGCCTTGGTACGACGGTGAGCGGCCCGACCTGTTCGCGGCGGCACTGCGGGCCGGAAAGTCGGTGCTGGACCCGGCCGGCATCCTCAACCCGGGAGCGGTCATCGACCCCGAGCGGCGCGCCGCCGGGAGTGTCAGACTCGCCCCATGACCCCGCAGGTGGTCGCGCACCGGGGCGCCAGCCACGAGAACGCCGAGCACACCCTCGGGGCCTATGTCGCGGCTCTCGACGCCGGCGCCGACGGGCTCGAGTGCGATGTCCGCCTCACCGCCGACGGACACCTGGTGTGCGTGCACGACCGCGACCTCCGGCGTACGGCGAGCCGGCGCGGCCTGATCTCGACGTCCAACCTCGAGGACCTCCAGGCGCTGGACTTCGCCTCCTGGAAGAACCCGTGGGCCGACCTCGATGACGAGGCGCCCGACCTCGACCCACGGATGGTCAGTGTGCTGACCCTGCGCAAGCTCCTCGAGACGGTGGCCGACTACGAGCGCCGGGTCGAGGTGGCGATCGAGACCAAGCATCCGACCCGGTACGGCGGCCTGGTCGAGAAGCGCGTGGCCGAGCTGCTCCATGACTTCGGCTGGGACGCCTCGCCGGACGGTGAGCCGTCTCCGGTGCGGGTGATGAGCTTCAGCTTCGGCGCGCTGCAGCGGATGGCGCGGCTGGCGCCCGCGGTGCCCGTCGTGCAGCTGATGGACAGGGCGTCGTACTGGCCGATGCTGCGCCGGGTGATGGGCAAGGACTGGCTGGCCGGCCCGGGCATCGACCTGCTGCGCGAGCACCCCAAGCTGGCCACGCGGATCGCGCAGTCCGGCCACGACATGCACGTCTGGACCGTCAACTCCGAGCCCGACCTCCGGCTCTGCCAGGAGCTCGGGGTCAGGGCCGTCATCACCGACCGGCCGGCGTACCTGCTGGAACTCCTTGGTAGATAGGCGGCTAGCGTCTGGCGGCATGGCCAAGAAGTCGCGCACCAAGGCCCGCGAGGGCGCCCGGACCATCGCGCCCGGCGAGGTCGGCCCCCGGCAGCCCTGCCCGTGTGGGTCTGGCAGGCGGTACAAGGCCTGCCACGGTGCCGACGGGGGAGCCTCCGCGGTGTACGTCGCGCGCCCGTTCGAGGGTCTGCCCTCGGAGTGCGACATCGTCGCGATGCGTGAGCTGGTGCCCTCGGCCACGGCGCCGCTCACCGTCACCGGCACGGACACCCCGGTGACGCTGTGTTCCCTGCTGCCGATGGCCGCACCAGCGATGGTGCGCGACAGCGGGGAGATCTGGCTGGGACTGCAGGTGCAGCACAACTTCGGTGACCCGTCGCGCGACGTCGCCGCCGTGCTGCAGGTGGCGCTCGAGTCCCAGCCCGGCGTGGTCGGGCTCACCGACCCTCCCGGCGACGGGCCGCGGCTCCAGGACCTGGTGACCGGCAGCCGACTGACGGTCACCGTGCACGAAGGGTTCGACTTCTGGGTCTCCGACGTCGAGAAGAAGGACGAGATGGCGGCCGCCCTCGACCACGCGAACGCTGCGGCGTCGCCCAGCGCGCGCCTGACCCAGGTGGAGGCGGCGTACTGGACCGACGTCGGCACCAAGGAGCACCTGCGCTGGGTGCTGCCCGAGCCCGAGGAGGCGCTGCTGGACGCTCTGGCCCGCCTGCACGTCGCCGGCAAGGACGTGGTCGTCGACGGCGCCCGTCTGGTGGGGATGTTCCGTGCGCACGGGCTGCTGGCGCCGGTCTGGGACCTGCCGCTCGGCACCGGTCCCGAGGCGCTCGAGGACCCGGCGTCGACGTTCGCCGAGGACCTCGCCGCCGCACTGGCCGACGACTCCGCGCTCACCGCGGACCAGCGCGCCGCTCGCTCGGGGCTCGCCAACCGACAGGTCACCATTCGCTGACAGGCTCAGCTGGTCAGCTGGTCAGCTGGTCAGCTGCCTGGGTCTGCGGCCCCGCGAGGCGAGCACCGCAAGGGCACCGTTGATGATGAAGATGTAGGCCACGAACGCGGCGTTCTGAAAGTCATAGGTCTGGACCGACAGGAGGCTGATGCCGAAGCCGAACGCGCTGATGGCGTAGGCGATCCAGCTTTCGGACTCCGGGTGGCGATACGACTTGATGAGGGTCGGAATGCCCGCCAGCATGTCGGCCAGCAGCGCGAACAGGATCGCCAGGTTCGGATTGTCGGTGACGGCCCACAGGATGATGCCGACGATGGCCGCCGCCATCAGGTAGTAGTCGCGTGGCTCGCTCTTCCAGTAGGCCAGCTTGTTGAAGAACGAGGCAGCGACGATCAGCAACGGCGTGAAGCCGGCCACGAACGACGCCCAGGACAAGCCTTCGACGCCTTGCGCCCGTTGGGCCACGAAAATGACCATCGGGAAGATTCCCCACAGCAGCCAGGTGATGCGGTTGGGCTGGGTGTTGCCGACAACGGTCTCGTAGAGGTAGTAGAAGCCGCCGAGCGAGCCGAGGATGGCGCCGATGATGGCGAAATCCTCGGGGAGCATGGACCGGCTAGCCCTTGGCCGGACGCAGCACCCAGGACTGCAGGCGCGAGTACCCCTTCACCGACGTGCGACGCATCCGACGGAACGAGTACCCGCCGTGCTCGCGCTCGTCGTGGTCCTCGTCCGACGTGTCGCCGGTGAGTGCGTCGTGCGCACCCCGGTCGATGAGCACCGAGCCGGGGCGGGCGACCGAGGTGAGGCGTGACCCGATGTTGACGGTGGGGCCGTACACGTCGCCGAGGCGGGCGACGACATCGCCGTACGCCATCCCCGCGCGGACCTCGGGGAAGTCGTCGTCGGGGTCGGCGCCGCGGGCGGTCATGGTCAGCGCCGCCTCGGCCGCGCCGGTGACGTCCTCGGCCACGAACAGGACCTCGTCGCCGATGTTCTTGATCACCCGGCCGCCGTGGTCGACGACGAGCCCGGAGGCCTCGGACTCGAAGTACTCGATCCACTGCACCAGCTCCGAGTCACCCAGCTCCTTGCTTCGCGAGGTGAAGCCGACGATGTCGACGAAGACGACCGCGAGCCTGGACGTGTTCGACCCCGACGAGTCGCCGGCCATCAGCCGGGCGCCGGCGCTCGCGAGGTGACGGCGCCAGACGTAGTTCTGCAGCGACTCGACCCGTGGGAGGACCTCCGACGCGAGCTCGGTCACCTGACCGACCGGGTCGTCGCTCTCGAGGGCGAGGTCGGTCAGCAGCGTGGTCTGCCACTCGGCCAGCCGCGCGAAGCTGCGGCCCCAGGTCCGCACGAGCGCCGACTGCCGGTCCGGGCTGAGGATCCCCATCTTGACCAGGTCGTGGGTCTGCTCCAGCGCATGGACGTCGGCCTGGGTGAAGGCCACCGCGTCGTCGGGCTGGTGGGCGAAGCCGAGCAGCCGCCACAGCTCCTGCGCGACCTCGAGCGGTACGCCGGCCTGCTCGGCCACCTGCAGCCGGGTCAGCGTGGGGGCCTCTCCGAGCAGGTACTTCTCGACGGTCTCGAGCGCGTCCGAGAGGTCGGCGTCCTCAGGCACTAGGACTTCTGCGGGAACCGCTCCGCGGCGGTCTTCTCGAGTGCCTCGTGGAACGACGGCATCTCGACGTTGAGCTGGTCCAGCTGCTCCTTGGTGAAGTGGATCAGCTCCAGCGGCGTGAGGGCGACGATCGTCGCCGTACGCAGCGAGTGGTTGAGAATCGCCGCCTCGCCGACGATCTCGCCGGGCCCGAGCTGGGCGACCTCGTCACCGTGGGAGCGCACCGACACCGTGCCGTTCAGGATGATGTAGGCCTTGTCGGCAGGCGTCCTCTCCGAGATCGGCGCCCACCCCTCGGGCAGCGTCACGCGAGTGCCGGACGCACTGATGCGGGCGATCTCCTCGGGTGTGAACATCGAGAAGAAGCTCTCTGCCATGGCCAGCCTTTCGCGGGTCGGTTAGTTGGCCGGATCCTTCCGGAGTGGCCGAGGGTAGTGGTCATGACTGCAAGTTCGTCGAGGGTAGCCGTGGTCCAGGTGCGTGCAGCGCGAGGCGGAGGAGGGAAGTTGTAGTTGACCTCCTTCGACCGACTCCAACAAAGCGATGTGCGTGCCTGGGCCGCGGGGACCCCGACGAACTTAAAGGAATGACCACTGGCAATAGAACGAACGAAGCCCCCCGAGGGCACGTGTGACCCTCAGGACATTGGCTCGCGAGAGATCGGGCAGCTCATGCACCGCGGCCCGCCACGACCTGAGCCGAGCTCGGAGCCGGCGATCCGGATCACCTCGATCCCGGCGTCCTCCAGGCGGGCGTTGGTCTCGTCGTTGCGCTCGTACGCGACCGCCACCCGAGGCGCGAGGGCCAGGGTGTTGTTGCCGTCGTCCCATTGCTCGCGCTCCGCGGTGACCGGGTCGAGGCCGGTGTCGATCTTGTGCAAGGCGTCGATCTCCATCGCCTTGGCCGCGGCGACCAGGAACGGCTCGGCCTTGCCTACCTCGAGGACCAGGTCACCGTCCGCCTCGATGTCGCCGGCGGGCCGGACCGAGAAGGCGACCAGCGAGTCCGCGACGTTGGGGTACACGACCATCTTGTCGGTGTCGACGAGCGTGCAGATCGTGTCGAGGTGCATGGTTGCGCGTTCCTGCGCGATCGGTACGGCGAGCACTGTGTGCGCGAGGTCGGACCGGAAGCACTGCCGGGCCAGCCGCTCCACGCCGGCCGGCGTGGTCCGTTCCCCGACCCCGACCGCGATCACGCCCGGGGCGAGGAGCAGGACGTCGCCACCCTCGACGTGCTCGAGGTGCGCGCCGTGGATGCGCGGGGTGCCCTGGAAGCGCGGGTGCTCGGTGTAGATGAGCTCGGTCAGCTCCGTCTCGCGCTTGCGCGCCGGCATGGCCAGCGAGGTGATCGTGACGCGGTCGCGGATCCACACGCTCGAGTCGCGGGTGAACAGCAGGTTGGGCAGCGGGTCGATGAGGAAGTCGTCGTGGGCCAGCAGCGAGGTGACCAGGCCGAAGCCACCGCGCACCTCGTCGTTCCGGATCCCCGCCGTGAGGTAGCCGGTCAGCTCCGCCGGCGAGGCGTCCCCGAGGAGTCCCTCGAGGTAGCCGCGCATCGTGTCGCCCAGGTCGAGGTCGCCGAGCGCCTCCTTGGTCGCGTGGGCCCGCGCGTCCTCCTGCTGCAGCGTCTCGGTGAGCAGGTCGGAGAGGTAGAGCACCTCGACCCCACGACCGCGCAGCGTCTCCGCGAAGGCGTCGTGCTCCTCCTGGGCCCGAGCGACCCAGGGGATCGCGTCGTAGAGCAGCTTGTCGTTGTTGCGGGGCGTGAGTCGCGTCAGCTCCGGACCCGGTCGGTGCAGCATCACGGTGCGCAGCCGGCCGACCTCGCTGTCCGCGCCGTGCGGTGCCCGCTCCCGGCCGCCGCCGTCGGTTCCCTCGGTCATGCCGGGCACTCTAGTCAGGCCCACTGATTTGCCATGGGCGGCTTGGCGGGCGCTGCATGTAACTCTGTGTTACGTCTTCTAGAAGGGTGTTCAAACACCGATCCAGTAGCACGAACACGGAGTTACATGTTCCGCGCCGGCGACAACGACCTCACCGCACCAGCTCCACCAGAGTCAGCGCCGCAAGAACCAGGCAGACGCCCGCCCCGACGTAGTGCAGCACGTGCAGCGCGACGAACCGCAGCAGGGTCCGACCCGCGAGGACCGCCAGTCCGCTGACCAGCAGCAGCGCTCCCAGGGCCCCGACGAACACGCTGCCCGGAGCCTCGTACCGCGCGACCAGCGAGATCGTGAGCAGCTGCGAGAGGTCGCCCCACTCGGCGGCGAAGAGCACGAGGAACGAGGCGAGGACGGCGCGGAGGCCGGTGACGTCCTTGGCCCCTTCGACGAGCTCCTCGCCCGAGTCGTGCTGGTGGCCGCGGCCCTCGCGGACCAGGATCACCGCGCCGGCGAGGAACATCAGCATCGCCACGATCCGGACGACGTTCTCGGGCAGGAACGACGCCGCGTGGCCGAGCAGGACCGCGAGCGTCGTCTGTACGGCGAACGCGGCGCCGACGCCGAGCCAGACCAGGATCGGGCGGTACTTGGTCGCCAGCACCAGCGTGGCGAGGAAGGTCTTGTCGGGCAGTTCTACGACGAAGATGGCGGCGAACGTGAGCGCCAGGGCGGCGAGGTCCACAGGTCGGGTCAGGCTCCCCGGTCGAGTCGGGCCTCGAGCGCGGCCACCTGGCCCTTGAGCTCCTCGAGCGAGGCGAGGACGGCCGCGGTCGAGTGGTCGACTGTCTCCTCGAGTTCCTCGAGGTCCTCCTCCGTCTCCCGCTCGAGCGCGTCGACCGCCACCGCGATGAACAGGTTCAGCACGATGTAGGTCGCGAGGACGATGTAGCCGACGAAGAAGAGGTACGCCGCCGGGTGCTCGTCGGTGACCGGCCGGACGACCGCGGCCCAGTCGTCGCCGGTGGTGATCTGGAACATCGACCGCAGCGACTCGGCGAGGGTGCCGAAGTGCTCCGGGTCGGACTCGCCGAACACCTGGGTCGCCACCACGCTCGCGATGTAGAGGAGCATCGCCAGCAGCGCCGCGATCGACGCCATGCCCGGGACCGTGGCCACCATCGCGGCGACCACGCGGCGCATCGAGCGCACCGTCGAGAGCAGCCGCAGCACCCGGAGCACGCGAAGTACGCGGAGAACGGAGTACGACCCGCCGCCCGGCACCAGCGCGATAGCCACGACCACGACGTCGAACAGGTTCCACCCGCCTCTGAAGAAGCTTCGGCCATGCGCGAAGATCCGAAGCGCGATCTCGACGACGAAGATGCCGACCGTGATCCGTCCGACCGCGTCCGTCGCATCGCCGTACCGGTCCATCCAGCCCGGCGACACCTCCAGCCCCAGCACGACGGCGTTCACGAGGATGACGCCGATGATCGCCCACTGGAACGGCGTGGACTCGACCAGGGTGCGCGCTCGAGCCCGCAGCGTTGGCACTGCCGTCATCAGCGGCTCCAGGCACCGACCAGCGCACGCGATGCGGCGGTGGCGTCGGCCAGCACGTCCTTGACTGGGCGACCGAGCGCCTGCGCGGCCCGGACCACGTCGTCGTACTCCGGCTGCGCTGTGACCACGACGCCGTCGAGCCGGGCCAGCTTCACTGAGATCTCGAGCCCGCCGACAGTGACCGTGGTGTTTTCACGGGGGAGGGCGTGCCGGGCGACGCGGTACTCGCGGATCCCGATGGTCGAGGTCTCACGGAAGACGGTGGCGCGCACCTCCGCGGCCTGCTGGGGTGTCACCAGGGCTCGGAAGGTGTGGGCGGGGCGGCCCTTCTTCATCAGGATCGGCGTGAGCCAGGCATCCAGCGCGCCCGCGGCCAGCACTGCCGTGATCACGTCGGGCCAGAGCCGCGGGTCGAGGTCGTCGATGTTGGACTCGAGGACGAGCAGTTCGTCGGCACCCTCTCCTTCGGAGACGATCGGGGCGCCGACCAGCAGGCGGAGCACGTTCGCGTGTCCCTCGGGGTCGCGGCCACCGGCGCCGACGCCGACCGTCCGCGTGGTCATCGGCGGTTGGGGGCCGTACGACGTCGCGAGCGTGGTCAGCAGCGCGGCGCCGGTCGGCGTGCACAGCTCGGTGGCCGGGGCGCCGGGAGGGCCGGCGTACGACGGCACGCCGGTCAGCAGCGCGGCAACGGCCGGCGGTGGGACGGGCAGGGTGCCGTGCGCGCCGGTGACGGAGCCTGAGCCGACCGCGACCGGGCTGACCACGACCTCGCTGGCGCCGAGGTGGACGATCCCCGCGCTGACCCCGACCACGTCGGCGATCGCGTCGAGGGCCCCGACCTCGTGGAAGTGCACCTCGAGCGGGTCGCGGCCGTGCACGGTGCCCTCGGCGACGGCGAGCCTCTCGAAGACCCGCAGCGCCAGGTCGCGCACCCCGTCGGCGAGCGAGGACTCGAGGAGGAGGGTCCGGATGTCTCGCCAGGACCGGGGCTCCGCCGAGTCGGCGACCTCGACGTGAACGCGGGTAGCGGCGAAGCCGTTGCGGGTGACCGCCTCGACCCGCAGCGCGACCGGCTCGGGGGAGACCGCGTTCACGGACTGTTGGAGCACCGCGAGCGGCACGCCCGCGCCGACGAGCGCGCCGAGCAGCATGTCGCCGCTGGCGCCGGACGAGGCGTCGACCCAGAGGGTGCTCATCGGGCCGCTCTCGCCACCCGGGCCGCGAAGACGCCCGCGCCGTACCCGTTGTCGATGTTGACGACGGTGACGCCGGGCGCGCACGAGTTGAGCATCGCCAGCAGGGCAGCGATGCCGCCGAACGAGGCGCCGTAGCCCACGCTGGTCGGCACGGCGACCAGCGGTACGCCGGTCAGCCCGCCGACCACTGACGGCAGCGCGCCCTCCATGCCGGCCACCACGACCAGGCAGTCGGCGGCCTCGAGCCGGTCACGTACGCCGAGCAGCCGGTGCAGCCCGGACACCCCGACGTCCTCGATCAGGTCGACCGCCGAGCCGTGCACCCGGATCGACAACGCGGCCTCGGCCGCGACCGGGGCGTCCGACGTACCGGCCGACACCACCGCCACCGTCCCGCGCGGCTCCGGGAACGGCCCGAGCGTGGCCGCCCGCGCCACCGCGTCGACGTTCGCCTCGGGCAGCGAGGTCGCGACCTGCGCCAGCGCCTCCTCGGAGAGCCGGGTCGCCAGCACGGCGCGCTCGGGGTGCTTGTCATGGAGGGCTTTCAGGATCGCGATCACCTGGCCGGGCGTCTTGCCCTCGCCGTACACGACCTCGGCGTCGCCGGTGCGGCGCGCGCGGTCGAGGTCCACCCTGGCAAAGCCCAGGTCCTCGATCCGCGGGTCGCTCTCCACCCGAGCAGGCTAGTCCCGTCGTGGACGCTCCCCTGCTCGCGGGTGTTGGCTGTTGGACGTGAGCACCGTGGAGTCCTACCGACAGGGCACGCCCAGCTACGTAGAGCTGACCACGCCGGACCAGCAGGCGGCCAAGGCGTTCTACGGACCGCTGTTCGGCTGGGAGTTCGAGGACGTCGACATGGGCGAGGCCGGGGTCTACGTGGAGGTGTCGGTGGCCGGCGACTCGGTCGCCGGGATCGCAGGCCAGATGCCGCAGCTGCAGGGGCACCCGGCGTTCTGGGGTGTCTCGCTCGCCGTGGACGACGTGGACGCCACGGCGGCGAAGGTGCCGGCTGCGGGCGGGAAGGTCGAGGCCGGCCCGTTCGACGTGATGGACCTGGGCCGGATGGCCTCGATCCAGGACCCGACCGGCGTGCGGGTCAACCTCTGGCAGGCCGGCGCGAACATCGGCTCGGTGCGGGTCAACGAGCCCGGCTGCCCGATCTGGCATGAGCTCAGCAGCCCGGACCTGCCCGTCGCCACGAGGTTCTACACCGACGTGCTCGGCGTCGAGTGGGAGTCGATGCCGATGGAGACCGGCGACGACTACACGTGCCTGATGGTCGAGGGTCGGCCGGTCGGTGGCGCGTTCCCGCCCCAGATGGACGGCATCCCGCCGCACTGGGACGTCTACTTCAACGCCGAGGACACCGACGCCACCGTCGCTCGGGCCGTCGACCTCGGCGCCAGCGTCCTGGTGCCGCCGTACGACGTGCCTGGCGTGGGCCGGACCGCGATGCTCCGCGACCCACACGGCGCGCTGCTCGGCTGCTGCAGAACCCACCGGACGAGTGAGATTCACCGGGTACCCGGTGAATCTGGAGCTCCCCCGCTAAACCTTCAGCGGGCAAGCGTGAGTTTCACCGGGTACCCGGTGAATCTTGTGACTGGAGCAACGCGAGGGACTACGCGTGGTCCTCGCGGAACGCATCGGCCGCGTAGACGCCGAGGATCTTCACGTCCGTGGTGAAGAAGTTCAGCTCCTCCAGCGCGTGCGCCAGGCCCGTGTCGGAGGGATGGCCGTCGACCTCGGCGAGGAACTGGGTCGCGGTGAACTCCCCACCGACCATGTAGCTCTCCAGCTTGGTCATGTTCACGCCGTTGGTCGCGAAGCCGCCGAGTGCCTTGTAGAGGGCAGCCGGCAGGTTGCGGACGTTGAAGATGAACGACGTCACGACCGGTCCGTTGCCCGCCGCCGCCTCGATCAGCTCCCGGGAGAGCACCACGAACCGGGTGGTGTTGTGGTCCTCGTCCTCGACGTCCTCGGCGAGCACCTCGAGGCCGTAGATCTCCGCGGCCAGCGGCGGCGAGATCGACGCCTGGGACGGGTCGCCGGCCTCGAGCACCTCGCGCGCGGCTCCGGCGGTGTCGCCGGAGATCACCGGGTGCAGGTTGTGGGCGCGGATGATCTTGCGGCACTGGCCGAGCGCGTGCACGTGGCTGTGCACGGTCCGGATCTGGTCGAGTCGCGCGCCCGGGATCCCCATCAGGTGGAACCGGATCCGCAGGAAGTGCTCGGCCACGATGTGCAGCCCCGAATCGGGCAGGAAGTGGTGGATGTCGGCGACCCGCCCGGCGATCGAGTTGTCGATCGGGATCATGGCCAGGTCGGCCTCGCCGCCCTCGACCGCCGCGAACACGTCCTCGAACGACGCGCAGGCCAGCGCCTCCAGCTCCGGGTACTGCTCGCGGCACACCTGGTGGGAGTTGGCGCCCGGCTCGCCCTGGTAGGCGATGCGTCGCGGTTCGGTCACCGCAGCATCGTAGTTTGAGAGGCGTGGCGTTCCTCGTCGTTCTCAGCCTGGCGATCGCCCTTGCCGCGTTGGCCCTCGCCGCCGCCGGTCTGCGTCGTACGACGTCCGGCCGCCACGACGTCGATGCACTGCCCGAGGACGTGGTCGGGCTGCGCCAGGAGGTGGCGGCGCTCCGCGCCGAGGCCAAGGGCGCGATCCGGCACCTCGGGCTCGTCCGGTACGACGCGTTCGCCAGCGGTGGTCCGAGCGTCGGCGGCCGGCTCTCGTGGTCGCTCGCCCTGCTCGACGACCGCGGCGACGGCGTGGTGCTGACCGCGATCCACGGCCGCAGCGAGGCCCGCAGCTACGCCAAGAGCATCGCCGGCTGGAGCTGCGAGCAACCGCTGTCGCCGGAGGAGCAGGAAGCCGTGGGTTCGGCGAAGCCATGACCGAGCCACGTGAGTGGGACCAGCTGGCCGACGAGCTCGGCGTGGCCGCCGTGGCCGACGGCGACCCGACGCGCTGGTACGACGAGCTCTGGTCGGCGGCCGCCCGCGGCGAGGTGAGCATGCCGTGGGACCGCACCGACCCGCACCCCCTGCTCGCCGATCATGTGGCCGGCCGCGACGGCACCGGTCTCCGAGCCGTGGTCATCGGAGCGGGGTACGGCGCGGACGCCGAGCACCTCGCCTCGCTCGGGTACGCCACCACCGCGTTCGACATCAGTCCGGCGGCCGTCGCCGCGACCCGTCAGCGCTACCCCGGCAGCGACGTCGACTACCGGGTCGCCGACCTGCTCGACCTGCCCGACGACCTCGTGGGCACCTTCGACCTCGTGGTCGAGATCTACACGATCCAGGCCCTGCACGGCTCGGTGCGCGACGGCGCGGTGTCCGGTGTACGCCGGCTGGTCGCGCCGGGCGGCACCCTGTTCGTCGTCCAGATCGTCCGCGACGACGACGAGGAGGTGGCCGCGGAGCCACCGTGGCTGCTCGACCGGGCCGAGATGGAGGCGCTCGAGGGAGGGGGGCTGGTCGCCAAGTCCCTGGACCGGCTGCCGAACCTCGCCCAGCCCGAGCTCCGCGACCGGTGGCGGATGGTGCTCACCCGCCGGTGATGAACCGCTGCAGCAGCGTGACCAGCCGTTGACGCTCGGTCGGGTCCAGTGCGGCGAGGATCCGGCCGGTGACGGCCATGGCCCGTCGCTGCGCCTCCTTGACCACCGCCTCCGCGCCCGGCAGGACGTGCAGCGCCTGGGTGCGCCGATCGGTCTCGAGACGCCGCCGCTCGACCAACCCCCGCCGCTCGAGATGGTCGACGATCTCGACGACGGTGGCACCGCTGATGCCGAGGCTGCGGGCCAACTCGGCCTGGGCGATGGGTCCTGTCGCCCGCAGTGCGACCAGGGACCCGGTGTGCCGGGGCTCGATGCCAAGGTCACGCAGCGCGGTCATCAGCTCCGCGTGGTTCCAGCCGTGGATGCGGGTGATGAGGAACGCGATGCTCTCGAGGAGGGCGTCGGGGGTCTCGGGGGACAGCCCCTGCGCGGCGACGCGGAGCAACAGGCCCCGGAGCTCCTCGCGCTCCGCCTCGGTGAACCCGGCGGTGAGCGCCTCCTCGAGGTCCTCGGCATGGCGGCGCCAGCGCCTCGCGGCCGCCGCGCCTTCCGGGGTGCGCGTGAGCGCGTAGGAGCGTCGGTCGTCGGGGTTGCGGACCCGTTCGACCAGCCCCTGGTCGACGAGGGCGGACGCCACCTTGGCCATGGTGGTGCGGCTGATCGACACGCTGTCGGCGAGCCATTGCTGGGACCGCGCCTGGCCCGTGGCCAGCGCGAGCAGGGCGGCGTACGCGTGGATGTCGACTCCGGCGGGTAGCGACTCGCCGAGGGCGGCGGTGACCCGGGCCGCCGAGCGCCAGATCAGGTGGCCGGGGATGACCGAGAGCTCCGGGAGCAGGGTGTGCGCGAGCTCGGGATCGACGTCGCCCACCGGGTCCTCCCTCGAATAATCATTAGGTACTTGACGGATCGTCCTCCCTGAGTATCGTACACAGGGTAAACGTTAGGTAGTTGACGATTGTGGCGAGCGAGAGGTTCAGGACCATGACCGACCCCACTCCGACCACCCGGACGGAGGCGTCTGCCGAAGCCGCGGCCGCGGGCCGCGACACCGAGTGGTGGACCCTGGCCGCGGTCTGCACGGGCATCTTCATCCTGCTGCTCGACATCACGATCGTGAACGTCGCGCTGCCCGACATCCAGGGCGAGCTGGGCGCCAGCCTCTCCGACCTCCAGTGGGTCATCGACGCCTATGCGCTGAGCCTGGCCGCCCTGCTGCTGACCGCCGGCTCACTGGCCGACCTGTTCGGGCGCCGGCGGGTCTTCGTGATCGGTGCCGGGCTGTTCATGGTCGGCTCGATCGCCTGCGGAGCCGCCCAGGACATCCTCGTCCTCCAGCTGTCCCGGGCCTTCCAGGGCATCGGGGGCGCCGCCATGTTCGCCACCGCCCTGGCGCTGATCGCCTCGGCCTACCAGGGCCGTGACCGCGGGATCGCCTTCGGCGCCTTCGGCGCGACCACCGGCGTGGCGGTCGCGCTCGGCCCGGTGCTGGGCGGCGTGCTGACCAGCGGGATCTCGTGGCGGTGGATCTTCTTCGTGAACGTCCCGATCTGCCTGTTCGCGATCCTGATCGGCGTGATCCGGGTGCGCGAGTCGCACGACCCGCGCGCCGGGCGTCCGGACTGGTTCGGGTTCGTCTCGTTCAGCCTGGCCCTCGGGCTGCTCGTCTACGGGCTGATCAGGGCCGGCCAGGAGAGCTGGGGTGACAACGGCGTCGTCCTCTGCATGGTCGCAGCCGCTGCGCTGCTGGCGGTCTTCGTGGTCAGCCAGACCGTGCAGAAGGACCCCATGTTCGACCTCGCACTGCTGAGGAAGCCGACGTTCACCGGAGGTCTCGTGGCGGCGTTCGGGGTCTCCGCCTCCGTCTTCTCGCTGCTGACGTACCTGGTGATCTACGTGCAGAACGTCCTCGGGTACTCCGCCGTCGGGGCGGGGGTCCGGTTCCTGTTCCTCTCGGGCGCCGCCTTCTTCGCGGCTGCCATCGCCGGCCGGCTCACCGAGCAGGTGCCGACCAAGTGGCTGATCGCGCCGGGGTTCATGGTGCTCGGTGTCGGCCTGTTGCTCATCCACGGGATCGAGGTCGACTCGTCCTGGACGCACCTGATCCCCGGCCTGCTGGTCTCCGGCGTGGGCATCGGCATGATCAACACCCCGCTGGCCTCGACCGCGGTGGGAGTGGTGGCCGTCGAGCGGTCCGGCATGGCCTCCGGCATCAACTCGACGTTCCGCCAGGTGGGCATCGCGACCGGCATCGCGGCTCTCGGCTCGATCTTCGCCCACCAGGTGTCCGACGGCGTGAGGAGCGGGCTTGCCGGCACGCCGGCCGCGGGCCAGTCCGACCAGGTCGCCGCGGCGATCACCGGCGGTCAGGTGCAGACGGTCCTCGCGAACTCACCCGCCGGCGTGCGAGACCAGCTGGCGGCGCTCGCGACCTCGAGCTTTGTCGACGCGCTCAACCACATCACGCTGATCGCCGCGGTCCTGGCCTTCGCCTCGGCGGCGCTCTGCCTGGTCCTGATCCGGCAGAAGGACTTCGTGCAGCAGGGTTCGACCGAGGGCGAGTCGACCCGCCCCGCGGTCGACGACCCGGTCGACTCGGTCGTCACGTCGCGATAGTCCGTCACGTTTGTGTGGGTCGATCGTCGGATTCACCTACACAAACGTGACGGACTATCCCCGCTCTAGCGCGGGCGCTCGATGTAGTACTCCGTGAAATCGGCGCAGCGGCCGTCGTCGTCGAACCTCATGACGAAGCAGTTGTGGAAGACGTGGACCACCGGCCCGCCCGGCTCGTCGCGGTACGACGACGTCCCGGTCGCCACGACCACGTCACCGTCGACAGCGACGGGTGCATAGCTGGCGTCGTACGTCCCCATAGCGTCGCGGCTGGACGATCCCGGGGTGTCGTCGCCGAGCCACGAGGCAACGACGGCGTCGCGACCGGTGATCGGCTCGTCATAGGGGTGGTAGCGGTAGGTGACGTCCTCGGTGAAGAGGTCGCCGATCAGGTCAGCCTCGTAGGTCAGCCAGGCCGTGACGTAGCGGTCGAGCCAGTCCTGGGCAGCGGTGCGGTCCATGGCCCTCAGCGTGGCACGCGGACGAGCACCCGGCCGTGCACGCACTCCATCCGCAGCTCACGGCCGGGGCCGATCGAGTCTCCGTCGAGCTGGCGGGGCGTGTCCGCGCTGGCTCGGACCACGATGGTGCGGCCGGTCATCCGGTTGACCAGCTCGTCGGTGCGGGGGCGCTTGGCCAGCACCCGGAAGGCCAGCGGGATCCACGACAGGAACCGGCGGGGGTGCAGGAGTACGACGTCCAGCTGGCCGTCGTCGATGGCCGCGTCGGGGAGCAATGGCATCCCGGCCTGGAGATAGCCGACGTTGCCGACCACGATCGTCCGCGCACGGTGCGTGACGAACTCGGCGTCGTCCACCGAGATCTCGGCCTTCACCGCCGGGAACATCAGCGACTTCAGCGCCGACAGGACGTAGGCGATCCAGCCGACCTTCGCCTTGAAGTCCTCGTTGACGCCCTCCATGATCGCAGCGTCGAAGCCCATGCCGGCCATCACCATGAAGTGGGTGTCCTCGATGCCGTCGCCGCTCACCTTCACCATGTCGATCGCGCGGTCCTGCCCGGTCAGGGCGACGTCGATCGCGACGCGGAGGAACAGCGGGATGTCGAGGTTGCGGGCCAGCAGGTTGCCGGTGCCGGCCGGGATGATCCCGACCGGGATGCCGGTGCCGGCCAGCTCGGCACAGACCTCGCGCACGGTGCCGTCGCCGCCGCAGACGATGACCAGGTCGGCGCCCGCGACAGCGGCGGCCTCGGCCATGCCGGTGCCCGGGTCCTCGACGGTCGTGTAGTGCCAGACGGGCAGCGACCAGCCGGCGTCGGCGGCCAGGGAGCTGACGAGGACCCGGAAGGCGTCGACGTCCTCGAGCTTCGACGGGTTCACGATGACGGCGAGCTTGCGTTCGGAGGGATAGGGGTCCGGCAGCGCCGGGAGCAGCTGGGCGTGGCTACGGGGCAGCGGGCTGTAGACGGCCAGGCCGAGAGCCACCATCCCCATGCCCAGCAGGAAGCCGCCGACCACGTCGGACGGGAAGTGCCGGCCGAGCAGCACCCGGTCGAGGCACACCACGACCACGAGCACGGCCACCAGAAGATAGAGCAGGCGCCGTACGTTGCCCCGGCGGACCAGCATGACGATCAGCACGATCAGGACGCCGCCGAGTGCGGTGACCGACGCGGCGTGGCC
Source organism: uncultured Actinomycetota bacterium (assembly GCA_963765915.1). Classification (GTDB taxonomy): domain Bacteria; phylum Actinomycetota; class Actinomycetes; order Propionibacteriales; family Nocardioidaceae; genus Nocardioides. Next base: position 66,204 of record CAVXYB010000013.1, read on the forward strand.
CGACGGGAAGGACTTGCTGGACAGCAGCGCCTGGGTTGCCTGCCACTCGGGCCTGGTCCGGCCGACCAGCAGCTTGATCAGGGTGTACGCCGCCGTGGTCACCAAGATGACGCCCACCGCGTAGAGCGCCGCCCGGCGGTGGCCGCGGGCCACCATGAGGCCGGCCACCGCCGCGGTCAGGATGGCCATGCCGGCGTTCCCGAACGCGACCTCGATCACCCTCAAAGGCTCGATCAGCCAGCCCGAGTCCACCGTGTACTGGGCCGCGGGCGAACCACGGTCGTCGAACTGGGCCACGGGTCCCCAGCCCTGCACGACGGTGACGGTGACGACCACGAAGAGCGCGAACGACAGCAGCGCCCAGCCCAGGAGGACCTGCCGCGACCGGTCGAGCAACGGAGCTCCATTCCTGGTGACTGTGACGTACGACGGGGCTGTGTATCTCGGGTGAGGTCGGTGCTGGCCGAAGGCTAGCCTTGCCCGGTGACCTCACCCCACGGAGATTTCCGTCTCCACCGCTTCGCTCCTCCGCCGGAAATCTCCGCGGGGACCCCGAGAAAAGCATGATCGACCCCCGCATCATCCGTACCCAGCCCGACCGCGTGCGCGCCGCCCAGGCCAAGCGCGGGCTGTCCGACGCGGTGGTCGACGAGGCGCTCGCCGCGGACAGCCGGCGCCGCCAGGCGATCGCCGACTTCGAGGCCAAGCGGGCCGAGCAGAAGCAGCTCGGCAAGCAGATCCCCCAGGCCCAGGGTGACGAGAAGCAGGCGCTGCTGGCCCGCACCAAGGAGCTCGCCGCCCAGGTGAAGGCCGCCGAGCTGGCGCAGACCGAGGCCGAGGAGACCTGGCAGGCGGCCATCCTGTCGATACCCAACCTGGCCCAGGAGGAGACCCCGGCCGGCGGCGAGGACGACTTCGTCGTGCTCGAGACGATCGGCACGCCGCGCGACTTCGCGGCCGAAGGATTCGAGCCGCGCGACCACGTCGAGCTGGGCCGGATGCTCGGCGCCATCGACATGGAGCGCGGGGCGAAGGTGTCGGGCTCGCGGTTCTACTTCCTCACCGGTGTCGGTGCGCAGCTCGAGCTGGCGCTGGTCAACCTCGCGATGGAGCAGGCCCGCAACTCCGGCTTCACCCAGGTCATCGCGCCGTCGCTGGTCCGGCCGCGGGCCATGGAGGGGACTGGGTTCCTCGGCCAGGCGGCCGACGACGTCTACAAGATCGAGGGGGAGGACCTCTACCTCGTGGGCACCTCGGAGGTGCCGATGGCGGCGTACCACTCCGACGAGATCCTCGACGCCACGTCGTTGCCGCTTCGCTACGCGGCGTTCAGCCCGTGCTTTCGCAAGGAGGCAGGCTCGCACGGCAAGGACACGCGCGGGATCATCCGCGTGCACTGGTTCGACAAGGTGGAGATGTTCGTCTACACCACCACCGAGGACTCCTACGCTGAGCACCAGCGGCTGCTGGAGTGGGAGAAGGAGTTCCTCGACAAGCTCGAGATCGCCTATCGCGTCATCGACGTGGCCGCCGGCGACCTCGGCCTGTCTGCTGTGCGCAAGTTCGACTGCGAGGCCTGGATCCCGACCCAGGGTCGCTACCGCGAGCTGACCTCGACCTCCAACTGCACCGAGTTCCAGACCCGCCGGCTCGACATCCGCGGCCGGTTCGCCGACGGCACCCGGCCGCTGGCCACGCTCAACGGCACGTTGTGCGCCATGACGCGGACCATCGTGGCGATCCTCGAGACTCACCAGAACGCCGACGGCTCGGTGCGCGTCCCCCAGGCACTGCGCCCGCACCTCGGCGGTGTCGAGGTGCTCAAGCCGGTACATGAGTAGCTGGCGCCCCCGGCTCGTCGCCCTCGACATCGACGGGACGCTGCTCAAGTGGATCGAGGGCGCGGGCACGACGTACGAGGAGATCGCGCCGGCCGTCGGTGACGCCGTACGCCGCGCCCGCGACGCCGGCGCCCACGTGGTGCTGGCCAGCGGCCGGTCGCCGCACGGCATGATCCCGGTCGCGGACCGGCTGGAGCTGTACCTCGACGGCACCGACCCGCTCTGGGTCGTGGCCAGCAACGGCGCGGTGGCCTTCCGCTACCCGCCCCTCGAGGTGGTGATGGAGGAGACCTTCGACGCGGCGCCCGCGGTCAAGGCGATCCTCGAGCGGCATCCGACGGCGCTGGTCGCCGTGGAGGAGCGGGGAGTCGGCTACCGCGTGAGCCGCGAGTTCCCGGTCGGTGAGCTGTCCGGAGAGATGATCCTCACCGACGTCGCGGAGCTCGTCTCCACGCCGGTCAGCCGGGTGATCATCCGCGACCCGGAGGCGACCGCGGAAGACTTCGTCACCCTGGCGTCGGAGCTCGGCTTGCACGGCACCGACTACGTCGTGGGCTGGACCGCGTGGCTGGACCTCGCGCCGGTCGGGGTATCCAAGGCCTCGGGGCTGGCCCACGTCGCGGGCCGGCTCGGCGTCGACGCCGCCGACGTGCTCGCGATCGGCGACGGTCGCAACGACATCGAGATGCTCGAGTGGGCCGGGCGCGGAGTGGCCATGGGCCAGGCCGTCCAGGAGGTCATCGATGCCGCGGACGACGTCACCCTCTCGGTGGCCGAGGACGGCGCCGCGGTCGAGCTCGGAAGGTACTTCTGATGCAGCTGGACCCGCTCGCGACGTCGCGGCTGGAGCTGCCGCTGTGGACGGCCCAGGAGGCCGAGGCGGTGGTGGCCGGACGGGGGCAGAGCAACTGGCACCAGCACTTCCCGCGACAGGACGACCGCGACGCCGCGTCCCTGTGGCGTGCGGGCGACCCGTGGGGCCCGCGGTTCATCGTGCACGCGCGGCAGGTGATCGGTTCGATCGGCTTTTTCGGGCCACCCACGCCAGCGTCGGACGACGTCCCCGAGACCGAGGTCGGCTACGGCCTGGTCGAGGAGGCCCGCGGCCACGGGATCGCGACCGAGGCGTTGCGAGCGATGGTGGCCCAGGCCGAGGCGGCCGGTGCACGGGTCCGCGCGAGCGTGGCACCCGACAACGCGGCGAGTGTCCGGGTGCTGGCCAAGTGCGGCTTCACCGAGCTTCGCGGCAGCAACGAGGACGGCGAGCTGGTGCTGGCCCGCCCGCTGCGCGCCCCCGGTGGTTGAGGAAGGCGCTCCAGCGCCTGTCCCGCCGGTGGTTGAGGAAGGCGCTCCAGCGCCTGTCCCGCCGGTGGTTGAGGAAGGCGCTCCAGCGCCTGTCCCGCCGGTGGTTGAGGAAGGCGCTCCAGCGCCTGTCTCGAAACCGCCTCGGCTGGTCGCCACCGACCTCGACGGCACGTTGGTCCGCACCGACGGCACCATCTCCGACCGGACCCGCGACGTGCTGGCCGCTGTCGAAGCCCGGGGCGTCCCGGTCGTGTTCGTGACCGGCCGGCCGCTGCGCTGGGCCGAGGAGGTCTTCGAGCACGTCGGCGACCACGGGCTGGCGGTGGTGTCCAACGGCGCACTGGTGTGGGACGTCGCCGCGGACCGGCCCCGGCTGCGCCGCGAGATCGACCCGGCGACCGTTCGCCGGGTCGTGGCCGACCTGCGGGCCGCCGTACCCGGCTCGGCGTTCGCCGTCGAGACCCTGGCCGGCATCGCGCTCGAGCCGGCGTTCATGGAGCGGCACCCGGTGCCCGACGGCGCCCGGCGGGCGCCGCTCGACGAGCTCGTCGACGGCCCCGTCGTCAAGTTGCTGGCCCGGCACGAGGACCTCGGGCCGCAGGACTACTGGGATGCCGCCGAGGCGGTGATCGGCGAACAGGTCACGATCACCTGGTCCTCGACCAGCACCCTGCTCGAGATCAGCGCGGCCGACGTCACCAAGGCGTCGACGCTGGCGCTCGTGGCCGACGGGCTGGGAGTCGACCCGGCGGACGTGGTCGCCTTCGGCGACATGCCCAACGACCTGCCGATGCTGGCCTGGGCCGGGACGTCGTACGCGATGGCGAACGCGCATCCCACGGTGCTGGCCGCGGTGGACCACGTCGCGCCCAGCAACGACGAGGACGGGGTCGCGACGGTGCTGACTGGCATCTTCAAGCTCTGATCTGTTGTGATGCTCCGGTGCCCCGACGCCTGCTGACCCTCGCTCTCGGGTCCCTCGCGGTCGTGCTCACGGTGCTCGCCGGGGCCGCACCGGCCGACGCCGCGACCCCGCCGGGCCAGGGGCCCGACTGCCCGCCCCTCACGGTCAAGGACAGCACCAAGAACGCGATGGCGGTCTTCAGCGGCATCGTGACCGAGGTCGAGCGGCAGGAACGCACCGACGGCCAGCCGGGCGCGCTCTACCTCCAGACGGTGACCGTCGACCTCGTCTACCAGGGCCAGATCGACACCGAGTCCGTCCAGGTCCAGACGGACCGCAACCGGCTCCAGTGCAGCCTCGGCGAGCTGGCCACCGGCACCGAGTACATGTTCTTCGTCACCGGCACCGGCGCTCCGTGGCTCGCGTCGGGGATCAGCGGCACTCGGGTCTCCAGCGAGACCGTGGTCGCGCAGGTCGAGCGGCTCCTCGGCGAGGGGAAGCCACCCGTGCAGCCGGCTCCGGAGCAGGCGGTGTTCACCCCTGTCGACACCAGCGAGCCGCAGTCGGTCTCGCGCGCGGCCGCCCCGGGCGCCGCACTGGTCCTGATCGGCCTGCTCGGGCTGCTCCTGGTGCGTGGCCTGACCCGTCGCTCCCGCTAGACCCGGCCTAGCTACAGATACATCCCGCCGGAGTCGCCGGGCTGGTGCGTCTGGTCGGGGTCGCCCGGCTGTTGCGGCTGGCCGCCATGACCCACGGGCAGCCCGCGGCGCATCTGCTCGAACTGCGCGCGGGCGGCCATCTGTTGGGCGTAGATCGCGGTCTGGATCCCGTGGAAGAGCCCCTCGAGCCAGCCGACCAGCTGGGCCTGGGCGATCCGCAGCTCGCCCTCGGAGGGGGTCTGGTCGTCGGAGAACGGCAGCGTCAGTCGATCGAGCTCCTCGACCAGCTCGGGCGCGAGGCCGGCCTCGAGCTCGTGGATCGAGGCCTGGTGGATCTCCTTGAGCCGGTTGCGGCTGGCCTCGTCGAGGGGCGCGGCCTTCACCTCCTCGAGCAGCTGGCGGATCATGCTGCCGATCCGCATCACCTTCGCGGGCTGCTCGACCAGGTCGGTGAGGGCGCGCTCGTCCGACTCCTCGTCGCCGCTCGCCGCTGCCTGGGCCATCGCGAGCGCGGACTCGGGGACGGCACCCACCGGCTGGCCGTCGGGGCCGATGATGACGACCTGGCGTTCGCCCTGCTGGCCGTTCTCGGTCTCCTGGCCACCCTGGTCGCCGGCGGGCCCCGTTCCCTGCTGCTCGCTCATGGCCTCACGGTAGCGATCGACTCCCGATCGACCCTCGCGTGGTCAGGTGACCAGCAGGATCTTGCCGGTGTGCTCGCCGGACTCCATCAGCTCGTGCGCGCGTCGTACGTCGTCGAGCGGGATGGTCTCGTGCACGATCGGCCGGACCCGGCCGTCGGCGACCAGGGGCCAGACGTGTTCGACCACCGACCGGCAGATGGCCGCCTTCTCCTCGGCCGGCCGGCTCCGCAGCGTGGTCGCGATGACGGCGCCGCGCTTGCGCAGCAACGCGTTGATGTCGAGCTCGCCCTTGGTGCCGCCCTGCATCCCGATGACCACCAGCCGGCCCTCGGTGGCGAGCGCGGTGACGTTGCGGCCGAGGTAGGAGGCCCCCATGTTGTCGAGAATGACGTCGGCACCCGCCCCGTCGGTGTGCTCTTTGAGTACGTCGACGAAGTCCTCGTTGCGGTAGTCGATCGCCACCTCGGCGCCCAGCGACCGGCAGAACTCGCGCTTCTCGTCGCTGCCCGCCGTGGTGAACACCCGCGCCCCCAGCTGGGCGGCCAGCTGGATCGCGAACGACCCGATCCCGCCGGCACCGCCGTGCACGAGCAGCACCTCGTGGGCCTGCAGGGCGGCCACCATGAACACGTTGGACCACACCGTGCACGCCACCTCGGGCAACGCCGCGGCCTCGACCAGGTCGACCCCGTCCGGCACCGGCATCAGCTGCCCCGCCGGGACTGCCACCCTGGTCGCATACGCGCCGGCGGACAGCAGGGCGCACCCGCGGTCACCCACCGCCCAGTCGTCGACGCGGTCGCCGACCGCCGCGACGGTTCCGCTGCACTCCATCCCGAGCACGTCGGACGCTCCGGGAGGCGGCGGGTAGAACCCCTGCCGCTGCAGCAGGTCGGCCCGGTTCAGGCCGGCCGCGGCGACCTCCAGCACGACCTCGCCCGGCCCGGGCTCGGGGTCGGGGAGATCGCGGACGACGAGGACCTCGGGGCCGCCGGCCTCGTCCGCGAGGACAGCGCGCACCTAGACCTCTTCGTCGACGAGCTCGTCGACCCGGTCGTCCTCGTAGCGCTCCCCGGTGTGGTCCACGGTGCTGTCGTCGGGCACGGGGTCGTCCACGTCCACCGGGTCGGGCGCGTTGGCCGGGCGGTCCCAGCCCTCGGCCAACAGCTGCGCGCGGGCGGCCAGCAGCTCGACCCCCTCGGGGTTGGCCTCTTGCTCGGCGGCGGCGTAGCCCAGCAGGAATGCGGTGACGGGTGCGGCCAGATGCTCGACGTTGCGCGCGGCCGCTCGGGTGAGGTCGGCCAGCAGCCCCTCGTCGACCTCCACGTCCTCGAGATCGAGGACGTCGCACAGCTCGTCGATCCAGTCGTGGAGGTTCACGGCCTCAGACTTGCGCGCCGTCGGTCGTCTCGCAACCTTGGAGCCGTCTCGACGCCGGTCGTCACGACAGATCCCGGATATCTGCCCAGGTGTCCACGTCCCGGTGCTCCTGACCCTCGGCGGCCACTTCGGCGAGGTCGAGCGGCTCGAGAAGCTGGTGGAGGGCCAGGCCGTGCTGCTCCTCGCGGCCGGGACGAACGGCGTCCAGCCGGGCCACGTCGAGCACCAGTGCGAGCTGACGGCGGCCATCGGGACCCACCAGCATCGCGCCGTCGCAGCTCTCGGCGGCGTCGCGGAGTCTCCGGAAGGTGTGCGCGGTCAGGTACGGCATGTCGCACGCCAGCACCGCGACGGTCCCGCGCGGGTCGAGCAGCGCGTCGCGGCCCGTGAGGAGTGCGGCCACCGGGCCGCCGTACCGCGGGTCCTCGCGGGTGAAGGTGACCGGCCGATGGGTCGGCACCGGGTCACCGACGACCACCACCTCGGCGGCGTCGATGACCGAGTCCAGCGCCCAGGTGAGCAGGGTCCGGCCGTGCAGCTCGACCGAGGCCTTGTCGACGCCATCGAGCCGGGCGGCCACGCCGCCGGCCAGCACCACTGCGCTGAACCCTCCGGACACCACGACCCCAGTGTCCCCGCACCTGCCGGCCGCCCGCACCGGGCTGGGACAAAAGCGCCTCGCGTCTCATGTCCTTGGCGCTTCGCGCCACCATGGCACGCACCTCGCTGCGTTGTCGTCGCTCGCGGTAGCCCGCTACAGACGTCGCTTCTCCGCCTTGCGATGCACGCACCCTGAAGACGCCAAGCATCAAAGGACATGAGACGCGAGACACTTGGCCTGTGAACATGCTGTCGGTCACAGTCGTCCAGGAGGCGTCCGGCCTCGACCCGGCGAGCAACCGCGCCCGGCTGCGCGACCTGGTCACCAGCGACAGCGACCTCGTCGTGCTCCCGGAGGCGTTCGCCCGCGACTTCGGCGAGCCGGGCTCCGACGTCGCCCCGTACGCCGAGACGCTGGACGGTGCGTTCGCCGCCGAGCTGGCTGCCGTGGCGGCCCAGCACAACACGACAGTCGTGGCGGGGATGTTCGAGACGTCGGCGGATCGCACCCGTCCCTACAACACGCTGCTGGTGCGCGGCGCCGCCACCACGGAGTACCGCAAGATCCACCTCTACGACTCCTTCGGCTACCGCGAGTCGGATGCGCTCTCGCCCGGCGAGCTGACCCCGGTGCTCGTGCAAGTCGCCGGCTTTCGGGTCGGGCTGATGACCTGCTACGACCTGCGCTTCCCCGAGCTGGGCCGGCTGCTCATCGACCGGGGTGCCGAGGTGCTTGTCGTCCCGGCCGCATGGGTCGCGGGGCCCCGAAAGGTGGAGCACTGGCGCACCCTGGTGCGGGCCCGCGCGATCGAGAACACCGTCTTCGTCGTCGCGGCGGGCCAGCCCGGTCCGCGCTACACCGGACACTCGATGGTCGTGGACCCGCTCGGGGACGTGCTCGCCGACGCGGGGGTGGATGCCGCGGTGCTGCGCGCCACCCTGGACCGCGAGGTGCTGGACGTGGCCCGGCGCACCAACCCCTCGCTCGCCAACCGCAGGTTCTAGCCGACACCGGCTGCTCTGTAACCTGTCCTGTTGTGCCACGGACCGCTCCTCGACGTCGCGCGACGCGCCACGACCGGGTGCGCGTCAGGCCGGTCGACCCGGCACCGCGGCCCGCGCCGGCACCCCTGCCCGAGCCGGTGCACGAGGAGATCGTGCCGGGCGCCATCGCCGGCGCGACCCCCGAGCTGAGCGTCACGGTTGCTGACGACGAGCCGCGCCACAGCCGGCTCCTGGTCGCCCTCTGGCTGCTCGTGGTAGCCGGGGGGCTGGCCGCGCTCATCTGTGCGCTGCTCCCGGTCGGCCCGCCATGGCTGGACGGCGCCGGCGCGGTGGCGGTCGTGACGGCGTACGCGTGGGGCCTGGCCGCGCGTACGGGCGGACGACCCGTCGTCTTCGGTGGGCTCGCGCTGGCGCTCGGCGTCCTCGTCCTGGTGCTGGACCAGGACTACCTCCGGACCGGCGCCGCGGTGATGACGTGCGTCGTCTCGGCGGTGCTCGGAGTGATGGCCACGACCCCGGCGGTCCGCTTCGTGCGGGCTGCCCGGGAGTGCGTGGTGGCCGTGCTCGTTGCTGCGATCGGCGCGATGGCGACCATCGGCTTCGACCCGGTGGTCTCGGTGGTGCGCTTCGAGTACGCCACCCTCGGCCTGGCCATGGCCGGCGCGTTCGGCGTCGTCTACCGGCTAGGCGCCGGCCTGCACGGCCTCGGGAGCCGCGGCCTCGCGGCCGTGGCGATGGGTGGCGTGGTGCTCGCCGTCACCCTCCTGTACGCCGAGATGCTGCGCCGCTACGGCTCCGAGGAGCTCGTCGACAACCTGCTCGACGGCGTGCGCTGGTGCCGGGACCACCTCGGGGCGTTTCCGCGCCCGATCGAGACCGTGCTCGGTGTCCCGGCCCTGGCCTGGGGCTGCCACATGCGCGCCCGGCGTCGGCAGGGCTGGTGGTTCTGCGCCTTCGGGGTCGCGGCAACCGCGCCCGTCGCCAACTCCCTGGTGAACCCGGCGATCTCCCTGCTCGAGTGCGGCCTCTCGGTGCTCTACGGCCTCGTCGTCGGGCTGCTCCTCGGCTACATCGTGATCCGGGCCGACCTGGCCCTCACCGGCTCCCGGGGCCAGGGTGGCCGCCGGCTCGAGGAGGCCGCCGCGGTCCGGCCGGAGCCACCCCGTACGGCCGCCCTGCTCTAGGAGCTGGCAGGGCGCTAGGTTCTGGGCATGGCTCGTGAGCGGGTGTCCGAGATCGTCGCGGAGATGGTCGCCAACGTGCTGAGCGTGTCGGTCGACTCCGGCGACAAGGTGGCGGCCGGGGACGTGGTGATCATCCTCGAGTCGATGAAGATGGAGATCCCCGTCATCGCCGAGGACACCGGGACGGTGCGCGCGGTCAAGATCGCCCCGGCTGACGTGGTCCAGGAGGGCGACGTACTCATCGAGCTGCTGCTGGATTGATTGATTGAATTCGGCCCAGCCGGTGGTTGAGCCCGGAGGAGCGCCAGCGACGACGGTGTCGAAACCATCGCAACGAGGCTGGTACTCACGGAGGCCAGTCCCAGCCCCTCGTCACCAGGTTTCGACGCGCGGTCACGGCTTCGCAAGCTCAGCCGTGCGCGCTCGCTCAACCACCAACGATCTGACCCGTCCTCGTTCCTCGGACGGCTCTGATCAGCAGAGGGGGCGGGATTCGAACCCGCGGCTGACATCTCTGCCAGCGACCGCTTTCAAGGCGGTTCCGATCGGCCACTCCGGCACCCCTCCGTGCCCGCCGACGTACGGCGGCACCGGGGTCGATCGTAGTGTCCTGTCAGCGAGGTGCGTGCGCTAAGGCCGTGGTCCAGGTGCGTGCATGGCTAGGCGCTGTCGCGCGCGCAGACTGGGCGTCTTCGAAGCGTCGGTAACGACGCCAGGTGCGTGCCTGGGCCGCGGAATTAGTGTGCGGATCTCGCTGACAGCACACTTCGAGAAGAGCCCTACTCCGAGCCGCCGAGCTCCAGCTCCACCTCGTCGTAGGCCAGGTCGTTGAGCCGCTGCACGTGCCGCTGGATGTCCATCAGCAGCCGCTTCAGCTCGAGCCGGGTGGCTTCGACGTCCGGCGTCTCGAGGATCTGCGGCCCGAGGGCGCTGAGCCGGCCCAGCAGCGCATTGCGCTCTCGGAACGCGGAACCGCCTCGCGCGGCCAGCCACCCGTCGTCCGACCCGGCGGCCTCGCCCACGAGCGCATCGCGGACACCACCCATTCGCTGCCGGACCAGCCAACGCCAATTGCCGAGCGGTATCCCAGGCCGCCGCGGCGCGTCGAGAGCGTGGTCCAGGGCTTGAAGGGCGGCCGGCAGGCCGGGCGGGACGACGGACATCGCGGCCTCCTGGGCGCCGGGGCAACTCCGAGTGTGACCCAGGTCACGCTCCGTCACAACCCTGTGTGCGAGGAGTGAGACCGTCCGGTGTTCAATCACCTGCGTGCCGTCGTCACCGCCCACCGTCTACCGCCTGGCTCCGGCCGTCATCGCGCGGTTCGTGGGTCTGGCCCTGGTCGCGCTTGCGGTGCTGCTCTTCGTCGGCACGGCGGTCGTGGCGCTTGCCGGTCTGCCGGGCGACCTCCTGGTGCTCGTGGTGCTCCTCGGTGTGGCCGGCTGCGTGACCCTCGGCTGGTGGCTCCGCGCGCGAGCCTGGGTGCTGCGATGCACCGACGACGGCTACCGGGTCCGGCTGGTGCGGGGCGCCGGAGTCACCGAGGCGCGATGGAGCGCCGTCGAGGACGCCGTCACCACGGTTCGCCATGACGTGGCCTGCGTCGAGCTGCGGCTGCGCGACGGGCGGACCACGACGATCCCGGTCGGCGTGCTGGCGGTGAATCGCGAGGAGTTCGTGCGCGAGCTCCAGGGCCGGCTGCAGCGGGGCCATGGCCTGCGCCCGCTGTGACAGTCGGCCCCGGAATCGGCTGAAAACTTCTTGTGCCGCCCGGGCGTGTCGGGCCGCCCGACCCCACGGTGATGCGGTGCGGCACCCAGATTCGTGGGCTGCGCTCGCCAACTTGTAGCCTGCTCCGCGGAGGCGTCGCCTAGTCCGGTCTATGGCGCCCGCCTGCTAAGCGGGTTGAGGGCTTCAACCCTCTCGCGGGTTCAAATCCCGCCGCCTCCGCCAGCGTCTGCCCAGGCAAAAGGGACGGCTCCCACTCGCTAGTGGGAGCCGTTTGCACGTGTTCGGGCCGAATCACATTGATCCGGACGCCCAACCCCCGTCAGGGGAATCATGTCGATTTCCTGCATTTCGCGCGTTCCGGCGAGCGTGAGGAGTAACGTCCAACGCGTCTCAGGAGCCCCAGCAGTCATCAATACCCAAAAGCGGGCATGCCCTATCGCGGCGCCGTCAAGCAGCATTCAACTGCATATTCTTGCAATGCAATTTTGTGAGGCACCCGTGGGCTCACGCCTTGCCTGACCCTGCCGACACACTACCGGAGGCGGGCCATTCCGTGGGCCCCGTCATCGACTAAGTGGGGAAAACGCATGAAGAACTTCACGCGCAGGATCGCAGTCATCGTTGGTGCCGTTGCGGTGTCCATCGGTCTGATCGGCGCCACTGCCGGACCGGCTGACGCCGGCAACCAGGTCCAGCGTTTTGACTCCAGCTGGGGTCGCTGAGAGCCACCACAGATTTGAGACGAGGACCCGACTTTCCCCCCACTTGTCCGGTCCCAGCGCCTACCCCCCAGGCCCGTCTCAACAGCACGAGGGCAGTGACCGCAGGGTCGCTGCCCTCGTGACATTTGTCGGCACGGGGCATCCGATGGTGCCACGGAACACCACCGGAGGACGCCGGCGGAGCTGAGCAGGTCTCACTCCGCCGGCTCGTCCTCGATGTCCTCGTGGCCAGAGATTCCCATCCGGCCCATCGTGTAGCCGAGCTGGAAGCGCGTCTCGGCGTCGTACTCGGTCTTGAGGTCGGCGACGTAGCCGGCGTAGGTCCGCGGGCTGACACCCAGGCGCTTGGCGCTGACCGGGTCGCTGTGGCCCTCGATCAGCATCCGCATCGTCATCGCGCGCTGCTCGGCGGCGATGTCCTTCATCAGGGAGGTCTCCCGGTTGGTGAACGCCCGCGCCCGCTCCCAGGAGCGCTCGAAGACGTCGACCAGGTAGGCGACCACCGCCGGCTCCCGCACCGCCACCGCCACGGAGAGGTCCTCCTGGTTGGGGATCACGGCGACCCGTCGGTCCACGACGATCATCCGGTTGAAGAACTCGTCGAGGGTGCGCACCTCGGCACCGCGGGCGGTCACCGCGGCGACGTACTTGTGGGTGACCGAGCTGCGTCGTGCGCTGTGCTGGTAGAGGGTGTGCATCTTGGCGCCTCGCTCGAGGAGCTCGATGTCACGTAGCGCGGCCATGGCCAGGAACCGCGGGTCGCGGCCGGCCTGGGGTTGCGCGGTGAGCATCTCCTCCTCGCACTCGGCGACGATCTGCTCGAGGAAGGAGTCGATCGCGGAGTCGCGCAGGTAGGTGAACGGCCCGCGCGCCGACGACTGCGGCGCCCGGCGCCAGGTCTGGGACAGGTTGCTGAACGCCGAGGACCACTGCGAGGACTCCGAGAGGAGCTTGGCGGCCTCCTGGCTCAGCGGCGAGACGACGCGGGACTGGACGCTGGTCGGGTCCTCGGGTGCCCAGCCGTCCTGCTCGCTGTCGAAGATGACCAGGCCCATCTCGACCAGCAGGTCGAAGGCCTTGCGCAGCTCGCCGTCCTCGGCGATCCGGTAGTCGGCCGCGGCCATGCCGCCCTTGGCGCAGATCTCCTCGTACAGCTTGGTGGCGTCGTCCTCGAAGAGGGCACGCTCGTCAGGTCCGTAGCTCGGCATGACTCACCACCCTCCGACGGCCCCGTGGAGGTGTCGATGATCCCACAACGTGGGCTGCGTGACCTGTGGGTCGCGGGAGTTCGTCAGATGTCGACGGTGACGCCGAGACGGGCCTTCAGCCCGTCCAGCTCGGTCCACAGCACGGTGGGGAGCTGGTCGCCGAACTTCTCGAACCACTCCTGGATCTGCGGGATCTCGGCCTTCCACTCCTCGACGTCGACCGCCAGCGCGGCCTCGAGGGCCTCGTCGGTCAAGTCGAGCCCCTCGACGTCCAGCGCGTCCTTGGTCGGCACGTGCCCGATCGGGGTCTCCACGGCAGCCGCCAGGCCGTCGATCCGCTCGACGACCCATTTGAGCACCCGGCTGTTCTCGCCGAAGCCCGGCCACAGGAAGTCGCCGTCCTGGTCGCGACGGAACCAGTTGACGTAGAAGATCCGCGGCAGCTTGGCGGCGTCGTTCTCCTTGCCGACCGTGATCCAGTGGCTGAAGTAGTCGCCGGCGTGGTAGCCGATGAACGGCAGCATCGCCATCGGGTCGCGGCGCACCACGCCGACCTGGCCGACCGCGGCCGCGGTGGTCTCGCTGGACAGGGTGGCGCCCAGGAAGGTTCCGTGGACCCAGTCGCGAGCCTCGAAGACCAGCGGGACGGTGGTCTTGCGCCGGCCGCCGAACAGGATGGCGTCGATCGGGACACCGCGCGGGTCGTCGTACTCAGGCGCGAGGATGTCGCACTGCTTGATCGGCGTGCAGTAGCGGCTGTTGGCGTGGCTCGACAGCTCCTCGCTGTCCGGAGTCCAGGGCTCGCCCTTCCACGAGGTTGCGTGGGCGGGCGTGTTCTCGAGGCCCTCCCACCAGATGTCGCCGTCCTGGGTGAGCGCAACGTTGGTGAAGACCGAGTTGCCCTTGTTGATCGTCTTCATCGCGTTGGGGTTGGTGTGCTGGTTGGTGCCCGGGGCCACGCCGAAGAAGCCGTACTCCGGGTTGACCGCCCACAGCCGGCCGTCCTCGCCGACCTTCATCCAGGCGATGTCGTCACCGAGGGTCTCGACCTTCCAGCCCGGGATGGTCGGCTCGAGCATGGCGAGGTTGGTCTTGCCGCAGGCGCTCGGGAACGCCGCTGCGATGTACTTCGTGCTGCCCTCGGGGCTGGTCAGCTTGAGGATCAGCATGTGCTCGGCCAGCCAGCCCTCGTCGCGGGCCATCACGCTGGCGATCCGCAGCGCGTAGCACTTCTTGCCGAGCAGCGCGTTGCCGCCGTAGCCGGAGCCGTAGGACCAGATCGCCCGCTCCTCGGGGAACTGGACGATGTACTTGGTGTCGTTGCACGGCCAGGAGATGTCCTGCTCGCCCTCGGCCAGCGGGTGCCCGACCGAGTGGAGTGCCGGCACGAAGTCGGCGTCGAGCTCGGTCATCCGCTCCAGGACGTTCGAGCCCATGCGCGCCATCACGCGCATCGAGGCGGTGACGTAGGCGGAGTCGGTGATCTCGATGCCGAACATCGGGTTCTCGGCCTCGAGGTGGCCCATCACGAACGGAATGACGTACATCGTGCGCCCGGTCATGCAGCCGTCGTACAGCTTGCGCATGATGGCCTTCATCTCGTCCGGGGCCATCCAGTTGTTGGTGGGCCCGCAGTCCTTCTCGTCGACCGAGCAGATGTAGGTGCGGTCCTCCACGCGAGCCACGTCGGTGGGGTCGCTGGCGGCGTGGAAGGAGTTGGGCTTGATGTCGGGGTTGAGCCGGGTGAACGTCCCGGTCGAGACGAGGGCGTCGGTGAGCTCGGTCCACTCCTCGTCGGAGCCGGTGCACCAGTGGATGCGGGCCGGCTTGGTCATCGCGGCGACCTCGTTGACGAAGTCGAGGATGCCCTGGTGGGTCGTCGGCGCGGCGCCTTCGCCGCCGGCCTGGGGAGTCTGCTGCGTGTCGCCGGGGGCGTCCTGCGTGGCGGTCATCGGCCTTGAGAGTCCTCTCGCGCAAGCGAATCCGAGTGTCTATCGCGCGGCGTCCTTGTCGGCGACTGAGGCCGCTGAGGCTACCCGCGCGCGACGGGCCGGCATATTGGATCGTGCCAAGCACTGTTGTCTGGATCACACCCGGTGCGGAGGTACGTTCGACGGGGTGAGGGCCGAGGTCGCGGGACTGGTCGGAGGACTGGTCATGCTCGCCGGCTGCTCGGCTCCCGCTGCGCCTGCTCCGAGCCCGCCTGCCGCGAGCCCGCCTGCCCCGAGCCCGCCGGCCGGGGCTCGAGCACCCGTGGCCGTGGCGCCTGCCGTCGCGCCCCCGCCCGCGCGGCCCGCGCGGCCGTTGGCCACCGCCGGACTGCCTCGCCGCGCGTACCTGACGATCCCGGCCCTCGGCCTCTCGCGCTTCCCCGTGGTGCCGTACGCCGGTACGCCCGACGACCGCCCCGGTACCGCGATCCAGGACGCCGGCGACCTGGCCGCCCCGCACGGCGGCGGTGGTCTCGTTGGCCCCGGCGGCCTCGGCAACTTCCTGGTCACCGGCCACCGCACGTCCTCGACCCAGCCGTTCGCCACGCTGCCAGCGCTGCGTCCCGGAGCCCGCGTCGTGGTCGAGACCCGAACCCACCGTCTCGTCTACGAGATCACCCGCACCCGCTCGACATCGTTCCGCCGTCCGTCGTCGCGCCGCGCCCAGTCCGCTGCAGTCCCTGGTCACGCGGGCCGCACTCCCACCCGCGCGATGATCACGCTGTCGACCTGCGCCACCCCTGAGGACCACGCGGCGGGAAACTACTGGGCCGACGAGTTCCACAACCCCGAGCACCGCATCGACAAGATCGGCGTGCTCCGCTCGTTGCGCCGTCTCTGAGGTCGCCGTTTCGGATTCGGAGCCCTCGATGCGTTCCGGCTATCCTCGTCCAGTCCTGCGGCGCGCCGCGGACACGGCGCCCGTAGCTCAACGGATAGAGCATCTGACTACGGATCAGAAGGTTGGGGGTTCGAATCCCTCCGGGCGCGCAGACTCATCCGTGGTCTGACCTGCGGAGACAGTCGAAGTCCCCCCAGACACACCGGCTTGGCCGAGGCGTTGGCTCCCTCGGTGACCGAGGGCCGCGGCGCCACGAAGGTGTAACGGTCGGCAGTGACGGCGGGGCTGTTGCCGGCTGCGTCGCGGATGTAGATGTTCACCACTCCCGCGGCGTGGGGTGGGGTGGTGACGGTGATCTGGGTGCCGGAGTTGACGGTGAAGCTCTGTGGCCGCGGTGGTCGAAGAACAGTGACGGCGGTCGCTCCGGTGAACCCGGTCCCGGTGATGGTGACCAGCCGCCCGCCGGCGGTGGTGCCGGTGTTGGGCGCCACCCCGGTCACGTGCGCGCGGGTGACGTAGGTGAAGCGGCTATGCGGCCACCGCGGCGCTGGTGCCCCCGGCGGTGGTGACGAAGACGTTCACCGGCCCCGCGGCATGCGGCGGGCTGGTCGCGGCGATCGAGGTGTCGGAGTTCTACGGCGGAAAACGGTGGCCGGGTCGGTGGAGAAGCGCACCTGGGTCGTAGCGGCGAACCCGGTGCCGGTGATCGTCACCAATGATGCCGCCCCCGGTCGTCCCGGATGCTGGTGCTAAGCTCGGTGACCGCCGGTCGCGGCGCGAGGTAGGTGTAGCGGGACGCGGTCGACGCGCCGCTGTTGCCGGCTCCGTCGCGGACATAGACGTTCACCGGCCCGGCAGCCCGGCGGGGAGTCACCGCGGTAATCGAGGTGTCGGAGTTGACCGTGAAGCTCGCGGCCGGCGTGGTCGACGATAACAACACCTCCGCCGCCCCGGTGAACCCGGTCCCGGTGATCGTCACCGTCTGCCCGCCCGCGGTCGGGCCGGAGCTCTGGCTGAGAGCCCGGTCACCTTCGCGCGCACCACGTAGGTGAACCGGTCCGCGGCGACCGCCGCGCTCGTACCGAACGGGGTTCTTGATGTTGTCGTCACGGTCCCGGCCGCATGCGGCGGGCTGGTCACCGTGATCTGGGAGTACCAAGACCACCGTGAAGTTCGTGGTGCCGATGGTGGAGAAGAGCACCGCGCTGGCCCCGGTGAACCCGGTGCTGGTGATCGTCAACGCCGTGCCGCCGCCGGTGGTCCCCGAACCCGGCGCGACCCCGGTCACCGCCGGACGCGGCTCGGTAGGTAAGTACTGGTCGGACGGGCTGGTCGAGCTGGTGCCACCATCGTTGACCACGACCACGTGCACCATGTCCCTGCGGCGTGCGGCGGGGTGGTCGCCGTGATCGACGCGTTGTAGTTGACGGTGAAGCTCGACGCCGCGCTGGCACCGAAACGCACCGCGGTAGCAGTGGTAAAGCCATCGCCGGTGATCGTGACCGACTGCCCGCCACCTGTCGGACCGGCATTTGGGTCTCACGCTGTCGACCCTGGCTGGGGGCGGGTAGGTGAATTCGCTCGGGAACTTGCCAGCTCAAGGTGCCTTGCGTACCCCGTCCGCGCGGGTTGCGTACCGTGATATGCACAGGTGTTATACCCCGCGAAGGGGGGCGCCGGCACTGTCATCTGAGTGTTCGAGACGATCGTGAAGTTACTGGTGACACGCTTGCCGAAGTAGACGGCCTGGGCGTCGTCGAAGCCGAACCCGGTCAGGGTCACCTGTGTCCCACCGCTGGTCGGCCCGGAGTCCGGAGACACGCCCGTCACTTGAGATGGCAGGTACCGGAGATAGTTTTGATTGCTTGCCGGGCTGCGACCGGCCGGGTTGGTCACGTACGCGTGCACGAATCCCGCGGAATGTGGCCCCGTGGTCGCGACGATCGTCGTGTCCGACATGACGGTGAACGACGTTGCGGGGAAGCCGTTGCCGAACTCGACGTTGGTCGCCCCGGTGAAGCCGGTGCCGGTGATGGTCACCGTGTTGCCGCCGCGTACGTCGCTCAGGCCGACGTCGTGGGTGGCCCAGATGACGGAGGGAGAGATGCCGGTGACCACCGGGTTGTGGAAGAACTGTGCGTAGAGTTGGACGGTGGCCGGTCCGGCGCCTACGACCGTGGGCACGGCCGTGGCGTTGACCACTTTGTGTCCGCCTGGGCTGCCCGGGGTGAACCAGCCCACGAACGTGTAACCGGACGGCGGGGTGGTTGTCGGCAGGGCCTGGCCGCTGTCGGCGACCGTGTCGGCGTAGACGTCCATCGGGCTGGGGGTCGCGCCTGGCCCACCGTTCAGGTTGAAGACCAGGTGGTAGTTGTTTGGCTCGACGGGCAGCTCGATGCTGCCGCCGTTGACCAGGATCGCACCCAGGTTGTGAACGCTCCCCGCACCCTTCATCGTGCCGCTCGCGGTCATGGTCATGGTCTCTCTCACCCCGGCCGGGATCCGCAGCACCGAGTCCTCGACGATCTCCAAGGTGCCCGAGACCGACAGCGACCCGAACTGGGCGGCACCCGGAGCAGCACCGGCACCGGCACCGACCGCGCTGGCGTTGGTGCCGTTGGCGGCACGGACCATACCAACGACGGTCACCGACCCGCCGGCGCCGAATTTCCCGCCACCGATCCCGGCCCCCCGGTCACCCCCGGTCGCCGTCAACTCCCCAGCCGAGACATCGACCTGGCCGCCCGGCGCGTCCGTACCCACCGCCGACCCCGGCCCCGAACCCGCCCCCAGTGGCCGTTACCGTCCCCGGAGATCGACACCGGACCGCCGGCGCCGTCGAAGCCACCGCCGATCCCCGCGCCGTTGACCCCACCGGTCGCCGTGACCACCCCAGCCGAGACCATGACCTGCCCCGGCGGACCGGCCGAGCAGTCCGAGCTGCCGATCCCCGCCGCGAAGTTGCCGCCGTTGGCCGTCACGTTGCCGCCGGTGACCTGCAGCGAGCCCAGCGAGGAGCCGCCGCCCGTGCAGCTGCCGTCACTGAGACTTCCGCCCCCGATCCCAGCCGCCGAGGTGCCCCCGGTAGCGGTCAGGGTGACACCGCTGCGGACCGTGATCGAGCCGGCGCCCTGCGGTGCGCCACCCGAGAGCGCGCCACTACCACCGATCCCGGCTCCCCCGAGCCTCCGGTCGCGACCAGGGTCGCCCCAGCCACGGCCAGGTTCTCCAGCGTCAACGACCGCCCGGTCCCGACCTCGATGCCGGCCTTGTTCGCGGGCAGTCCCGTGATCGACAGGGAGTGACCGTTCAGGTCCAGCGTCACCGCCGTGGTGCCGACCGTCAGGCTGGCCCCGGCCGGGTTGGCCAGATCCGCACCCAACGTCACCGTGCCACCAGCCGCCACCGCAGAGCTCAGCTGTGCCCACGTCGTCACCGGCGGCCCATCAGCCGCAGCCGACCCCGCCCCAGCAACCAGCAATCCGCCCACGGTCCCCGCGACAGCAACCCCGCAGACCCATCGGGACAGACGCGGCGAACCGAGACCAGCGATACCTAGCTCCATGCCCTGACCCCCGCAGTGACGTCATTCTGCCACGCGTACACCTCACCTCACCTCATGACCGGGAAGAAGGGATTGGGAGTGCACGCCCGTGGTCTGACTTTCGGAGACAGACGAAGGGGCCCCCGAGACTCATCGGCCCGGGGGCCTTCCCCTCTCTCACGGTTCTCTGACGGGATGCACCGGCGAGGAGCCAACAGCGGCTTGGCGGACCGCTGCCAGCCTCCTGCCGCTGTGCTCAGTCGTCGTTCAATATGGTGGCGATCCCGTGGCTATCGCCGATGGTCCCCGTCGAGTTCACGCTGACGATGTCAGCGAAGAACTGCTCGTCCGGCTCGACCACGGCGTTTCCCTTCACCGCGACTGCGAAGGGCATCGAGGTCACGCCCGGGGCGAAGGTCAGCGAGATGCCCAAACCGCCAGTGCCCAAGCGAGCCGTGTAGTCGCCGGGGGCTACGGCCGTCCCGTCGTTCGTCCTGACCTTGGCGATGATCTGAAGGCTCGACGGCGCGGAGAGCGTTACGTCGAAGGTGAAGGTCGTCGAGCCCGCATTCCCTTCCACTGCGGTCACGTCTCCGACGTTCACCGACGGGCGGGCGTCGTTGTCGACGATGCCCCCCTGAGCAAAGGTGCCCAGAGTCGCGTTCGACGGTGCGTACAGTTCGGCCCAGTACCGCTCGATGTTGATCTCATCGAGAAGATCGCCAAAGACCAAGACCTGGAACGTCTTCAGGGTCTCGCCGGGCGCGAACGTGAGGTGTGCGGCGTTGGTGTCGTAGTCCACGTCTGCGGTCGCCGTGTTCGGCGCGGTGGCGATGGTCACCGAGACCGGCAGGGAGGACGCCGCCGAGAGCGTCACGTTGAACGTCTGGGTGATCGTCCCGGCGTTCGGCTCGTTCACGTTCGGAGCGGTCGCAACATTGACCGTCGGCGCAGCGTCGTCGTCGAGAATGGTGCCGGTGCCAGTCCCCTGGCCGGCGCCGATCAGCGCGTTGGACGGGTTGCTGAGCGTCAACGTGAAGGTCTCGTCGACCTCGTCGGTCGTGCCGTTGATGAGGGGCACGGAGACCGTCTGCGTGGTCTGCGCCCCGGTGAACGTGACTGTACCCGTCGTGGCGGTGTAGTCCGACCCGGCCGTGGCCGTCCCGTTCGCGGTCGCGTAGTCCACGGTGACGGGCGAGAAGACCGGCGCCGAGGACAGCGTCACCGTGAACACCAGGTTCCCGGCGTTCTCTGCCGCCGAGACGTTGTCCACCGAGGCCGCGGGCATGCCACCTTGGTTGACAACGCAGGAGGAGAACTCCGAAGTGTCACCCAACGCCACGTCGGTCGCTGTCGCGGTCACCGACGAAGCTGCGGCAGCGGATCCGGCCAAACTCGCGCTGTAGGACACGTTGCCCGAGCCATTGGTGGACACGGTCTTGGAGCCCAGGTAGACCTCGCCTTCCCCGTTGCCAGAGGTGTCACAACTGCTGTTGGCGAAGAAGTCCAGGACGTAGCTACGGTTCGGGCGAGAGTTCAGCGAGCCGGTGACCTGCGTTCCCCCCCGCGTTGGAGGCCGAGGTCGCCAGGACCGGGAAGTTCTGCAGTCTGTTCGACCCGGTGTCCGGGTCTGCGCTGTCGTTGGCGGTCACGCCGTCCTGGCTGAGGTCGATCCCGAGCAGGCCGTTGGCAGAGATCGAGTTGGCACGGATCCGGTTGCCGCGTCCGCCGGACACCACGACTCCGGCGTCACCGTTGTTGGCGACCAGGTTGGCACCCGCGCTGGTCCCGTCACCGATCTGGTTGGTCTCGCTGCCGCTGTCGAGGTAGATGCCGACCCACGCGTTGGGGAGTGCGCCACCCACCGCATTGACGCCGACCCTGTTGCCCAGGATCCGGTTGGCGTCTGCGCTCGAGAGGTAGATGCCCGCCTCGCAGCATGACGGCGTGACGCCTCCGATGACGTTGCCCTCGCCGGCTGCCGTGCCGCCGACGTCGATCCGCGAGGAGCTGGTGAGCCAGAGGGTGGTGAAGCCGTTGCTCAGGACGTTCGCTCCGGTGACGTCCGTGCCCACCATGTTCGCCTTGACCGAGCTGTCCACCGTGCTCCCCAGGACAATCCCGTAGCTCGTGTTGCCAGAGACCAGGTTGCCCGCTCCGGGCGCCCCGATGACGGCCTGGCTGGAGCTGTCCACCTGGATGCCGATGTCGTTGCCCCGCGCCAGCGTGCCCCGGTGTCGGTGCCGACCTTGTTGTTCGTGACCAGCAGGTTGTCGGTGGTGCTGGCGTAGATCCCGAACGACGTGTTCCCACCGATGGTGTTTCCACTGACGGTGAGGTCGACCGTGTTGTACGTCGACAGTCCGTGGGTCGAGCCGGTGATAAGGGTGCTCCCGTCCGGAGCGAACCCGATCAGGTTGTTGGTGACCTGGACGCCGTTCCCTGAGTCCACCTGCACCTGACTACCGCCGCAGCAGACCGAGTTGCCGGAGATGAGGTTCGAGTCGACCAATGCTCCGTTGGTAGAGGGAAGGTAGATCCCGGTGTACTGGTTGCCACGTCGCAGCGTGCCCGTGATGTCCGTGCCGATGTAGTTGTTGCTGATCGTGACCGTCCCGGTCGTCCCTCCCGACTCGACGCCTTCCTGTCCATTTCCGGAGATGATGTTCCGGCTCGAGGCGCTGGGCCCGCCAATCACGGCCGACGCAGTCCCCTGGAGGTAGACCCCGGCAGTCCCGTTGTTCGGAACCGCAGTGGTCCCAGCCGGGTTCAGGCCGACGATGTTGCCGGCCGCCGTGGTGGTGCCATAGGCGAGGTCGATGCCGTTGTTGGCGTTTCCAGAGATGACGTTGCCCGCTCCCGCCGCGGTGCCGCCGATCGTCGTGCCGGTCGGATCCGAACCACCGTTGTTGACGACCACGACGCCCCAGCCGTTCGGGAGTGCCGCCGAGCCACTGACGTTCGTCCCCACGTAGTTGCCCTTGATCGTGTTGCCGCTGGCCCCAGAGCCGCCGCCGAAGGTCGTGACCTGCACGCCGTAGCTGCCGTTGTTGGACAGCACGTTGCGGTCGGCTGCGGTGTTGCCTCCCACCGTGTTGTTGGAACCATCCTCGATGCTCACGCCGACATTGGTTGAGCATGAGATGCCGGTCGCGCAGTTGACCGCCGAGGCCGCGGTGGTGCCGATGTAGTTGCCTGAGACCGTGTTGTTGCTCGAGGCGAGCCGGATCCCGGACCCGTTGAACCGCTCGATCTCCAGACCCTTGATCGTCGACCCGGCACCACCGGGCTGGACGTCGAACCCGATGGCGAGCCCGGTCGTGTTGGTGACGCCGTCAACCCGCACGATCGTGCCGCCGCTGGGGCTGAATCCCGGGAGGGTGGTGCCGTCGATCGTCACCGGGCTCGTGATCTGCGGCAAGCCGGCGCCGGTGAGCGTCACCCGGAATGGTGTCAACAGGCTGAACGTGATGGTGTCCGGGCCCGCGTTCGCGTTGGCCTCCTGGATCGCCCCCCGCAGGGTGCACTGCTGGCCCGCAGCAACACTTGTGTCGCAGATGCCGTCGATCAAGGGGTCCGAGGCGTTTCCGGTGGTCTGGACGTCGAAACTCAACGGCACCGCCGAAGCAGGGCTGGTCAGGGTCCCGGCGAGGACCCCCCCGCTCGCCAGCAGTGTGGCGACGGCCACCCGGCCGAGACGGGACTTCGTAACGGCGCGGGCGGCCATGGGATCTCCAAGTCGTTGACAATGCTCGAATTTCGAGGGTCGACCGAGATCCCCACGTTGGATGACTGCATGAAACCTCACCCCGGCCCCCGCCGCATGACCTGATGTGATGGCTCGAGTGACCTTCTCAGGACTAGCCATCGGTAGTCAGCACGTGCCATCTCCCCACTGGCGTGCACGCCGAAGCTCATTGCGGGCTGCTACGGATGGCCGCGATTCCTGCTCAACTGCGACACTCTCGGCCATGTCGGAGCACCACCGAGCACAGCCGCAGCTGCCTACGGACCAGAAGGTTGGGGGTTCGAATCCCTCCGGGCGCGTCACGAGTGCTCATCGAAGTCGGCGAATCGAGCGTGACCGTGGCGCCACCTGACTTCCCGACACATGCGTCGGTCGTCATCGTCGGTGGCGGGGTGATCGGGCTGAGCACCGCCTACCACCTGGCCGCGGCGGGGGTCCGCGACGTGGTGCTGGTCGAGCAGGCGGAGTTCGGGTCCGGGTCCACGTGCAAGGCCGCCGGAGGCGTACGTGCGCAGTTCTCCGACGCGGTGAACATCGAGCTCGGCCGGCGCAGCCTCGAGGCATTCGAGAGGTTCAGGCAGGACTTCGACCAGGAGATCGACCTGCACCAGGTGGGATATCTGTTCCTGCTCGACCGTCCTGACCACGTCCGAGCGTTCGAGCAGAACGTGGCGCTGCAGAACAAGCTGGGCGTGCCCAGTCGGATGATCGACGTCGCCGAGGCCCAGCGGCTCTCGCCACTGGTCGAGACCGACGGCCTGCTGGCTGCCGCGTGGTCGCCGAGCGACGGGCACTGCACCCCCGAATCCGTTGTCCTGGGGTACGCCGCAGCGGCGCGCCGCGCTGGCGCGCGGCTGGTCCGGGGCTGCCCGGTGACCGGGATCCTGACCGAGGGCACCACCATCACCGCCGTACAGACCAGCCGAGGCGTCATCAGGACACCCGCCGTCATCTGCGCGGCCGGCGCCTGGTCCCGCCAGATCGGGGACATGGTCGGAGTCGACCTCCCCGTGGAGCCGCTGCGGCGGCAGATCCTGACGACCGGACCGATGCCGGATCTCGACCCCACCACGCCGTTCACGATCGACTTCTCGACCAGCTTCTACTTCCATCGCGAGGGCCACGGCCTCCTGCTGGGCATGTCCGATCCCGACGAGCAGCCCGGGTTCGAGCTCGGCCGGTCCGACGACTGGCTGCCGCGACTCGGCGCGGTGATCGAGCACCGAGCCCCGAAGCTCGCCGAGGTCGGCATTGCTGGCGGGTGGGCCGGGCTCTACGAGATGACCCCCGACCACAATGGCCTGGTGGGTGAGGCCTCGGACGTGTCCCGCTTCCTGTACGCCACCGGCTTCTCCGGGCACGGGTTCCTGATGGGACCCGCCATCGGCGAGGTGATGCGAGACCTCTACCTGGGCGACCCGCCCGTCGTCGACGTCACCGGCCTCGACGCCCGTCGCTTCGACGACAGCACCATCCGTCCCGAGCTCAACATCGTCTGACGACCGAAGGACCGCCGATGAACACACCGACCACCATCCCCACGGGCGCCGAGCTCCAGAGCCTGGCGATCCAGACCGCCCGTGCCTGCGGCGTCGACCTCGAGTCCACTGCGGGTGACGTGCACGCCACGTCCCCGATCAACGGCGAGCGCCTCAGCTCACTGGCGTGGACCGACGCCACCGCTGTCGACCACGCCGTCGACCGCGCCCACAGCGCCTTCCTCGAGTGGCGCACCGTCCCCGCCCCCGTCCGCGGAGCCTTGGTCAAGCGGCTCGGCGAGCTCCTCGCCGAGCACAAGGACGACCTGGCCAGCCTGATCAGCCTCGAGGTCGGCAAGATCACCTCCGAGGCCCGCGGAGAGGTCCAGGAGATGATCGACATCTGCGACTTCGCAGTCGGCCTCTCCCGGCAGCTGTACGGACGCACCATGCCGTCCGAGCGTCCCGGTCACCGGCTCATGGAGACCTGGCACCCACTGGGTGTCGTGGGCGTCATCAGCGCCTTCAACTTCCCGGCGGCGGTCTGGTCCTGGAACACCGCCGTCGCCCTGGTGTGCGGGGACCCGGTGGTCTGGAAGCCGTCCGAGCTGACGCCGCTGACGTCGCTGGCCAGCCACGCGATCCTCGCCCGGGCCATCGCCGAGGTCGGCGCCCCGACCCACCTGTCGCAGGTCCTGATCGGCGGCGCCGAGGTGGGGCAGGCCCTCGTGGACCATCCGGGCGTCGCGCTGCTCAGCGCGACCGGCTCGACGCGGATGGGCCGCGCCGTGGGGCCGCGAGTCGCCGGCCGGTTCGGACGATCCCTGCTCGAGCTCGGCGGCAACAACGCCGCGATCGTCAGTCCCAGCGCCGACCTCGACCTAACCACTCGCGGCATCGTGTTCTCGGCGGCCGGAACAGCCGGACAGCGATGCACGACGATGCGCCGGGTGATCGCCCACAGCAGCGTGGTCGACGAGCTCACCGATCGACTCGTCTCGACGTACGGCCGACTGCCGATCGGCAACCCGATGGCCGAGGGCACGCTCGTCGGCCCGCTGATCCACCGCGGCGCCTACGAGAAGATGGAGGCCGCCATCGCCCAGGCCGGTTCCGAGGGCGGCAAGCTCGTCGTGGGCGGCGGGCGCGCCCTCGAGGACGAGGGGCCGAACGCCTACTACGCGAGGCCGGCGATCGTCCGCATCGACGAGCAGACGCCGGTGGTCGAGCAGGAGACGTTCGCGCCGCTGCTCTACGTCCTTCCGTACGAGGACTTCGACCAGGCGATCGCGATCAACAACGCGGTGCCGCAGGGTCTGTCGTCGAGCGTGTTCACCAATGACCAGGCCGAGGCGGAGCGGTTCGTCTCACCCGAGGGCGCGGACTCCGGGATCGTCAACGTCAACATCGGCACGTCCGGCGCCGAGATCGGCGGTGCGTTCGGGGGCGAGAAGGAGACCGGTGGCGGGCGCGAGTCCGGCTCCGACGCCTGGCGCGCGTACATGCGCCGGGCCACCAACACCGTCAACTACTCCGGCGACCTGCCGCTCGCGCAGGGCGTCGACTTCACCGTCTGACCACGTCGAGGACGGCGGTCACGATGTCGTGCTCCCCGAGGAGCACGGTCTCGGCGGCCGGCCCGAGCGGGATGAAGCTGTCGGCGCTGGTGACGCGGGACAGCCGGCCCTCGTAGCCGGCATCGACGAGGGCCGCGACGACGCCCTCGGAGACGCCCCCGCTGTGCCGGGTCTCGTCGACGACGAGGACCACCGGGAACTCACGCGCGGCGGAGGTCAACGCCTCGACCGGCAGCGGCGCGAGCCAGCGGAGGTCGAGCACCGTGGCCGCCACGCCGCTGGAGGTCAGCGTGTGTGCGGCCCGCCGGCTCAGGTGCACTCCGTTGCCGAAGGTGACCAGGAGGACGTCGCCGCCGTCGCCGTACCTGCCCACCTCGCTCAGAGGCGTGCACGCTCGGGCCGCGTCCGGTGGCGCGTAGCTCGCCGTCCACGCCCCGTCGCCGTCCTCGAGGAGATCGCGGGTGTGGTAGCGGGCGATGGGCTCGAGGAAGACGCACACGCGACCGTCCTGCTGCGCCAGGTGGAAGCAGGTTCGAAGCAAACCGGGCGCCTCGGCCGGGTGGCTGGGCACGGCGAGCACCAGCCCAGGGATGTCGCGCAGGACGGCGACGGAGTTGTCGTTGTGGAAGTGACCGCCGAACCCACGCTGGTAGGCGAGGCCGGCCACCCGGACCACCATGCCGTTGTGGTACTGCCCGTTGGAGAAGAACCGCAGGGTCGCGGCCTCGCCGCGCAGCTGGTCCTCGGCGTTGTGCAGGTAGGCGAGGTACTGGATCTCGGGGATGGGCACCATGCCGACGAGCGCGGCTCCGAGCGCCGTGCCGAGGATCGTCTGTTCGTCGAGCAGCGTGTCGAACACCCGGCGACCCCCGAACCGCTTCCGGAGACCCCGGGTCACCCCGTAGACCCCGCCCTTGACCGCGACGTCCTCGCCGAACACCAGTGCCTCGGTGTGGGCGGCCAGCAGGTCCACCAGAGTGGCGTTGACGGTCTGCGCGAGGGTCATCGGCGGCCCGGCCTCGGGCAGCCGGCCGTCCCAGACCCGGATCCGGTCGTCGTTCGAGAGCGTCACCCGGGCGGTCGGCGTCGGGCCGGCGAGGGTGAGCGTAGCCATCACCGCGTCCCTGGTGTCCAGTTGTTCCTCGTCGAGCGCGTGCTTTGCCTCGTCCATCACCTCCTGCCGGACCGCCTCGTAGCGGTCCAGCACCTCGGACGGCGACATGACGCCCTGGTCGACCATTGCAAACGCGGTGCCGAGGAGCGGGTCGCGCGCGTAGTCGGCCATGATCTCGCTCCGGGACCGGTAGGCGATCTCCGCGTCCGAACCCGCGTGGCCCATGAACCGCACGGTGGACAGATGGAGCACGGCAGGCTGACGGCTGTCGCGAACGGCGTCCAGCGAGTCCGCGACCACGGGCAGCAGCGATCCCGGGTCGGCGCCGTCCGCGTGCCAGTACCGGAGGCGCGGTAGTCGCTCCAACGCGGCGGCCGGCCAGCCACGCGGAGACCTCGTGCTGATCCCGATGCCGTTGTCCTCGCACACGAACAGGACCGGGCACGGAATGTCGCGGTGCCGCAGGTAGGCAGCGGCGTTGAACGCTCCGGTGGCCGTGGAGTGGTTCGCGGACGCGTCGCCGAAGCTGCACAGCACGACGGCGTCCGCGGGCCAGGGAGGCTCCACGCCCGTGTCGTGGCTGAGGTCGAGGGCGTAAGCCAGACCAACCGCCCGGGGCAGATGTGAGCCGATGGTGGACGTCTGGGGAATGATGTTCAGGCGCCGATGGCCGAACACCTTGTGCCGGCCGCCCGACATGGGATCGCTCTTCGCCGAGGTCAGGCTCGAGAGGACGTCACGGACCGCGTGCGGGCTGCCCGCCCGGGCGGCTCGTGCGGCGTAGAACCCACCGGAGCGGTAGTGGAGCAGCGCGGGGTCGTCCACTCGGGACAGGAGACCGAGCGCCGCATTGCTCTCGTGGCCGGCCGACCCGATCGTGTAGTAGCCGGCGCCCTGCGACTGCAGCCAGCGAGCCGCGAAGTCGAGGTGTCGGCTCTGCACCTGGGCCTCGAACAGCAGGCGAAGCGCGTCCTCGTCCGGGGCGGGCGCCCGGGGTGCAGACCCCTGACTGTGCGCGCCGAGACGGCGAACGAAGTGCTCGTCGATCGTCTCCACGTCGAGATCCTCCACGACAGTGGGGCCGCGGTCACCTACCGTCGTGGCGTGATCAAGTACCTGGGCTCCAAGCGCACGCTGGTCCGGGTGCTGGGGTCGATCGCGGAGAGCGTGGGGGCGCGGACCGCGGTCGACCTGTTCACGGGTACGACGCGGGTCGCGCAGGAGCTCAAGAGACGTGGGCTGACCGTCACGGCGACCGACCTCGCGACGTACAGCCAGGTCCTGAGCGACTGCTACATCGCGACCGACGCCCGCGACGTGGACGAGCGGGACCTCGACGACGAGCTGAAGCGGCTCAACGCGGTGAGGGGGGAACCGGGGTACTTCACCGAGACCTTCTGCGAGGCGTCCCGGTTCTTCCAGCCCAAGAACGGTGCCCGGGTCGACGCGATCCGGAGCCTGCTGGAGGTCGACCACAAGACGTCACCGCTGTACCCGGTGCTGCTCACCAGCCTGATGCTCGCCGCCGATCGGGTCGACTCGACCACGGGCGTGCAGATGGCCTACCTCAAGCAGTGGGCGCCGCGGGCCCACCGGGACCTCGAGCTGCGGCGTCCGGCGCTGCTGCCCGGTGACGGCCACACCGTGGCCGGCGACGCGATGACCACCGTGGACGAGCTGGAGCCGGTGGACCTGGCCTACCTCGACCCGCCGTACAACCAGCACCGCTACTTCACCAACTACCACATCTGGGAGACCCTGGTCCGCTGGGACGCCCCGGAGCACTACGGCATCGCCTGCAAGCGCGTCGACAGTCGCGACGAGGCGACCAGGAGCGTCTTCAACACCAAGCGCGAGATGCCGGTCGCGCTGGCGAGCCTGATCCGCCGGACGAAGGCCGAGGTCGTGGTGGTCTCCTACAACGACGAGTCCTGGATCACCCCCGAGCAGATGGCCGACTCGCTGCGCGCGGCGGGCCACGACGACGTCCGCATCCTTGCCTTCGACAGCAAGCGGTACGTCGGCGCGCAGATCGGCGTCTTCAACCCGTCCGGCGACAAGGTCGGCCGGGTCTCACACCTGCGCAACCTCGAGTACATCTTTGTCGCCGGCCCCACCGACAAGGTCGAGGCCGCGGTGGGAACCGTCCGTCAGTCGCCTTCCCAGAACGGTCCGCCAACGGAGTACCGGACCGACTGTTCCTCCGGGGTGAGGTAGCCGCCCCGGAAGTTGGTGTACGTCGTCGTATAGGCGTTGCGGGAGTTGCCCGGCCGCCACATGAAGTTGAAGTTCGTCAGGTACTGCCGGGCGACCCTCTTGCCGAGGACGTTGACCAGGATCTCGTCGTTGACGGCGCCGAGGGCTCCCCAGTTCGACGACCCGGTAAACACCAGGTTCGCGTTGGGGTTGCCGGCGTAGTTGCCCTGGATCACCAGGTACTTCTGGTGCGAGTAGTAGTCGAGGGTGAGGTCCAGCTTCCCGTCCGGGTTCTTCACCTCCTTGTCGGGGTGGTAGTCGAACGACGTGGACCGGAGCGGCAGGCGGCCGCGTGGCGTCTTGGCGGTGAGGTGCCCCTTGGTGTGGAAGCCGACCAGCCCGAAGCTGAACCGGGCATTGCAGCCCTCGGCGAACTTCCGGCGGTACGCGTCGGCCAGATAGTTGCCGCGGCGACCACGGATCGTGTGCATGTTGACGGCGAGCTTGGTGCGGATCCGCTTGCCGTTCGCGTTGACGGTGACGCACTGGATCCGGTCGAGGATCTTGATGATCGGGTCGTTGCCGGGGCCGAGGTAGCGCGGGAACGTCACCGTGGTCGCTTCGTCGACCGCGTCGTCGCAGACCGCGCCGTTCGGGATCCCGCAGAAGTCGGGGAGCGGCGGCTGCTGGGTCTCGTAGTCCTTCTTCATGTCGTCGAAGAGGGCGACGTACTGCTGGAACAGCTCCTTGTCGCCGTCCATGAGGTACAGGTCGTTCCACTGGTGCCTGGCCGCGTTCATGGTCAGGTTCGCCGAGCCGAAGAACAACGCGTACTTCGACCCGCCGGCCTTGGTGAACGTGTAGAACTTCGTGTGTAGCAGTCGCTTGCGGCCGTCAGTGCGGCAGCCCGAGTGGCACTTGTAGATGAAGTCCTGCTTCCTCGTGTTGGTGCCCAGGCGAGCGCGGAGCATCTTCATCGCCCTGGTGTCCTGGTGGTCGTTGAGCAGGATCTGCACGTGCACGCCGCGGTTGCGCGCTGCGATCAGCGTCCTGGCCACCGGGACCCGGTCGAAGGAGTACAGCGCGAGCCGGATGATCGCGCCCTTCCTGGTCGCCTGGATTGCGTGCACGACCTGGCGCTCGATCCGCAGCCGGTTGTGCCAGCTGCCCCGCGGGTTGTTGAAGTACGCGCCGGTGGGGACCTTGTAGCGGCCGCCGCGGCCGCGGCCTTGGGTCTGGTCCCGTTCGACCGCGACCGCGACCGCGACCGAGGCCTTGGTCGAGTCCGAGCCGGTGACCGAGCCGGACTCCGGGCCACTGACCGCGCCGGCGGTGGTGACCGGGCCACCCAGGGTCATGACGAGGACCGCCGACACGACGGTTGCCACCAGGGCCGAAACGTTCTTCACTGACCATCCTCTCGACCGGGACTCTCCATGCTTGACGACGCACGAAAGGCCTCGGAGGTTCGCTCTCCCGGAGGCATTGTGCGGTCTGATCCTGAGGAAATGGCCATCGGGACACGCGGTCACCCCCCGCGCACGCCTGGCGCCCGCCCCAGCCCGTCAGTCCGGCAGCCGATCCGCACGCTCCTCTACCAGCCCATCCGGAGCGGTGAGCCGCCAGGCCTCGAAGGTCAGCTCGGCCAGCTCGTCGCGCTCGATCGCGTCGAGATAGACGACCACCCAGCCGAAGCCGTAGGCGGTGAACTGCACCTCGAAGACGTCGGGGCGCTCGGCGACGAGGGCGAGCTGCTCGGCGATGGTCTGCTTGAGGCCCACGGTCCGGGTCGGCTCCCACAGGTAGCCGAAGGTCCGGCCGGCGACCTCGAACTGTGAGTAGCGATCGCGGTCGGCCTGCGTGACGTTATCGAGCTGGTGCACCAGCTGCAGGAAGTCGTCGATCCGACAGGCCACGGGCGGAGGCTACGACAGAGCGTCGTTCACATTGCGAGAGGTGCCCGGCGGGGTATCGGGCGACCTGTCTACGATGCCTTGGATGCAGCCCCTGTCCCGACGTTCCCTGGTCCTCGGAACAGCAGTCCTCGCGCCGGTCTCGGTGCTGGCCCTTCCTCAGGACTCGACAGGCCTGTCCCAGCTGTACGGCGTCGCCGGGGGTCGCGGGCCCGGCTGCGCAGGCGGGGACGAGGTCGCGTCGATGCTGGCGCACGACATGGTCGGCAAGCACGCCGGCCGGATGCACGGCGTGCCGAGCAGCTACAACTGGGCAAAGCAGCCCCGTGTGGGTGTCGGCAACCATCCCGCCAAGCACGGGTTCCATGCGGTGAGCGCGTGGGGTCAGATCTACGAGGACATCGACGGCAGCCCGGCCCGCAACGTGCGCGTGTCCTGCCGCGACATCTCGCTGTGGCTGCTGTCCCGTCGTACCGGCCGGTGGCGCCAGGCGAACGCGTCGAGGCGCATCAACGGCGCCAACTACGTCGAGGACTTCGCCGGCAACGCCAGCAAGCCGGCCGACCTGCGCGACGAGCCCCGCGGCGCGGTCTCGGCGACCCTCGGCGGCGGCTACAACTTCCACCTCTACGCCCTCCGGGAGCGTGCGGTCATCGACCCCGACGACGTGGCAGGCGTGGTGTCGCACTACTCGGCGCGGGTGATCATGGACGACCCCGCCGGTCCCGACGAACGGCACCTGGCCCGATACCTGGCCAGCGCCGGTGCCGACTACTGGCTCGACAAGCACGTGGGTGCCGGACCGGGCACGGTGGCGGACGTGGGCATCGGCAAGGCGCGCTACCTGGGCCCGGACTGGCTGACGCTCACCATGTCGACGCTGCCCCTGCGCAAGCTCGCGGCGAGCTCCCCGCCGGTCTGCCTGCGCGGCCGCTGACCGTGCCGGCTGGGGTATCAGACCCGGGCTGAATGGGCACCGGACGAGGGAGAATGTCGACTCCCTCGGAGGTCCTCATGGGCGCCATCCTTGTGCCCGTCATCGTGGTCGTGGTCCTGCTCGTCATCGCCAGCGTGCTGTTCACGCGGCTGCGTCAGCACGGCGAACAGCAGCGTGAGGAGGTGCTGGCGGCACCTCACCGGCTGCGCTACACCGTGCCCACCGGCCAGGACCCGGCCGCGGCGCTGGTCTCGCTGTCGCGCGGCGGCTTCGAAGCCACCGCCGACCCGGGCGACCAGCACGCATTGGTCATCATGTGCCCGCTCGGCTCGAAGCAGCGCGAGGAGGTGCGGCTCCTGCTCGAGCGGGAGACCGCCAACACCCTCGAGGGGCAGGAGCGCGGTGGCCCCCAGGGCGACCCGCCACCGCCCGAGGCGAGCCGGGTGCGGTTCGCCGACGAGCAGTAGCGGAGGTCCGCCCGCCCTCCGGCCGACCGGCCACGATCTCACGGTAGGCAGCCCCACCACGTCGGCGTAGGTTGCGAACCATGGGAGGGATGGACGAGCTCGAGCCCATCGAGACCGCCTCACTCGACGAGCTGCGGTCGCTGCAGACCGAGAGGCTGCGAGCCACTGTCCGGCACACCTACGACAACGTCGCCCACTATCGGCAGGTCTGGGACGAGGCGGGCGTGCACCCCGACGACGTACGAGAGCTGGCCGACCTCGCCAGGCTGCCGTTCACGGCCAAGGTCGACCTGCGCGCCAACTACCCCTTCGGGATGTTCGCAGTGCCGCGCGAGCGGCTGGTTCGGGTACACGCGTCCAGCGGTACGACGGGCCAGCCGACTGTCGTCGGCTACACCGCCGACGACGTCGACATGTGGGCGACCGTCATGGCGCGCAGCATCCGCGCGGCCGGCGGCCGGCCGGGCGATCTGTTGCACAACGCCTACGGCTACGGGCTGTTCACCGGCGGCCTCGGCGCGCACTACGGCGCCGAGAAGCTCGGCTGCACGGTGGTCCCGGTCTCGGGCGGCATGACCGAGCGCCAGGTCCGGCTGATCAAGGACTTCGGTCCGCGGATCATCATGGTCACCCCGTCGTACATGCTCGCGATCGTCGACGAGATGCGCCGCCAGGGCCTCGATCCGCGCGAGTCGTCCCTGGAGATCGGGATCTTCGGGGCCGAGCCCTGGACCGACCAGATGCGCGACGAGATGGAGGACGTGCTCGGCCTCGACGCGGTCGACATCTACGGCCTGTCCGAGGTGATCGGACCCGGCGTCGCGCAGGAGTGCGTCGAGACCAAGGACGGGCTGCACGTCTGGGAAGACCACTTCTACCCCGAGGTCGTCGACCCGGTGACCGGCGAGGTCCTGCCGGACGGCGAGCGAGGCGAGCTGGTCTTCACCTCGCTGACCAAGCAGGCGATGCCGGTGATCCGCTACCGCACCCGCGACCTGACCCGGCTGCTGCCCGGCACCGCGCGGACCATGCGCCGGATGGAGAAGGTCACCGGGCGCACCGACGACATGATCATCCTGCGCGGCGTGAACCTGTTCCCCTCCCAGATCGAGGAACTGCTGCTCACCGTCCCGGCCCTCTCGCCGCACTTCCAGTGCGTGCTGTCACGCACCGGCACCCTCGACGAGATGACCGTGCGGGTCGAGCGCCGCGGCGACGTCTCGCAGTACGACGGAGGCCAGGCGGGCCGCGACCTCGAACAGCTGGTCAAGGCATCGATCGGGGTCTCGGTGGTGGTCGACGTGGTCTCCCCGGACGGCATCGAGCGCTCGGTGGGCAAGATGCGCCGGGTCGTAGACCACCGGCCCCCGCGATGATCCTGACGGCCTCAGCGACGGCGGGTGGCGCCCCAGATCCCGACGCCGATGCCCACCACGGCGCCTCCGAGGCCGACGAGCCGCTGTGAGCGGGCCATCTGGTCGTGCACGGCCAAGCCGCCGAGCAGGTCCGCGGCGTCCGCGCCGCCGGAGGCGAGGAACCATCCCCGGGTGTCGCGCCCGCGCAGCGCGGCGTGGACCAGCAGCCCGCCGATGAGCGCGTCCCGGTAGCCCATCGAGCGCAGCAACAGCCGGGTCGTCGTGACGGGCTCCTCCCGGTCGCCCCACATCCGGTTGGCGTGCACCGGGTCGACGAGGAACGAGAGACCGGATGCGAACCTGATGGTGCCCGCAGCAAGGGCGGCACCATCGACGGCCACGGTCAGACCCACTGGAACGTGGCGAGCACCGAGGCCACCAGGTTCGGGTTGTCACGCAGCGCCTTGGGCGCAAGAGAGAAGTTGATCGTGATCAGCCGCCCGTTCCGCTCGGTCTCCACGAGGTCGTTGACGGCGTTGCTGCCCTCCGTGGTGTAGCTGAGGTGGTAGGCGACGGTGTCGCCCAGCATCACGTCGTCCAGCCGGAGGTACGTCGCGTCCTTGGGTAGGGTCTTGATCGCCGAGTCGACACGGACCTCGAGCGACGTGCCCGGGTTGAGGGTCTCGTCGTCGATCAGGCTGATGTTGCCGGCACCTCGTGGTCCCCGTGCGCCGGACTGGTAGGAGACCAGGGGCTCGGACGCGATCCACCCCTCCGGGACGCGGATGCTAGAGGTCTGCTCGCGCAGCTCGATCCCGGCGGCGGGCTCGACTGTTGGCGTACCCGACTCGGTGGGCTCGCTGGTGGATGGGGTGCTGCTCGAGGGGGTGCCGCTCGAGGGCGGGTCCGACCCGTCCGCCGACGGGTCGGGCTCGTCGTCGCATGCGGCCAGACCCAGGACGGCGACGACGAGCCAGGCGGCGAGAATCCGGCGTGGCGTGGGGGGCACGCCCTTCACCGTAGCGAAGCCCAGGTTGTCGGTTTGGTCCCTCCTGGGGTTGGGTAGGTGGTCCGGGCAGGCGCGCACCGCGATCCCGGAACGTGGCTGCACGACCACGCTGTTCCCTTACTTTTCTCGGAAGGATGGGGCCTTCGGTGTTGCTGGCAGACGAGCTGCGGACCCTCGGTCTGAGCGAGGCCCTCGTGACCAAAGTCGTCACGTTCCTCGAAAACCGGGCCGGAGATCTGGAGGGCGCCAGACCGCACGGCGTCGGCAACGGTGCGTTCGGCTCCTCACCGGCCAGCACCGGGTGTTCGGGCGATGCGGCCAAGGCGCACGACCACGTCTACAAGGCGATCACGGACATGGTGGCCGGACTGAAGGGCTACCAGGCGTCCCTCCAGGACATGGCGAAGAAGACCTGGGACGTCGATGCGAACACCGAGGCGGAGATCCGCGTGTACATCCAGCGCGCCGAGTCGTGCGTGGCGCCGACGTTCGCCTCGCCCAGCAGCTGCGCGCTGCCGGGCTCCAGCAGCGACACGTCGGGAGGTGAGGACTGATGCCGCGCGGACCGCAGCACCAGAAGCTCGCCGACTACTTCCACAGCGCCAACCCCGACAGTCTCGATCAGGCGCAGGACCAATGGTCCCTCGGCGCCGACCTCCTGGAGCAGGTCTCCAGGGAGCTCCAGACCCAGGCCACCGGCATGAGGTCCGCCCAGTCCTACAGCGATGGCGCGATCTGGAGCGGCGCGACCGCCTCGACGGCGCGCGAGGCGTTCACGAACAGCTCGAAGGCGATGCTCAACAAGTCCGTGGAGATGCAGAAGGGTTCCGACGCGTTCGGCGAGGCAGCGACCGGTGTGCGGCATGCCGGAAACCGGCTTCAGGAGCTCGACCAGGCCGACCCCGGAAGCCAGCCGACCGCCCCCACATTCTCGCCCGGTCCGCGGACCCCCGAGGACGAGGCCAGGCAGTCCCAATACGACACCAGCGTGACGAACTGGTGGCGCGACTACAACGCCAACGAGGCCGCGGCGACCACCGCGATCACGAATCTCCAGGACAACCACACCAAACAGGCGGCGGTCTTCCAGAGCATCCACGGCGAGACCGTCGACAAGCCCGGCCCGCCCGCTGGCGGCGGTGGCCCGGGCAACACCAGCTCCCGGCCGGGTGCCAACGTGCCGAACAACGGGGTGGACAATCCCGACGGCCCGGACGGACCGGATGGCCCGGACGGCCCCGATGGCCCGGACGGCCCCGATGGTCCGGACGGCCCCGGCGGTCCGGACGGCCCCGGCGGCCCCACGGGTCCGGGTGGGCCCACCGGCCCGGGCGGACAACCGACCAACCCCGGCGGCCCCACCGGCGTCCCGCAGGGCCCGACCACACACCCCACGGGTCCGCTGACGCCCGGTTCGATCCCGTCCGCGGGCGGCGGCACCGGTGCGGTCGGCGGGCTGGGCGCCGTGGCCGGCGGCGCACTGGGTGGCGCGGCAGCGGCAGGTCTCGCCGGTGGTCTTGCCGGCGGACTCAACGGCGGCCTCGTGCCCGTGAGCGCGGGAGGTCGCGGCGGCCTCTCGGCCAGCGGCGTCCGTGGTATCGGCGCCACCTCGCGCACCGGCGTCGGCGCGGGTTCGGTCCTGGGTCGCGGCACCGGTGGCGCGGGTACCGGTGGCCGCGCAGGCACCAGTGGCCGCGCGGGCGCCAGTGGCCGCGCGGGTGCGGGTGCCGGCGGCATGGCCTCACGCAACGGCGGTCGAGGCGGCGGCCGTGGTGCGGCCGGGCGCGGCAGCCGCGGATCGGCAGGGGCTCGCGGTGTGGGCGCTGGCGCCGGGGCCGGGGCCGGGCGTGGCGGCAAGGACAAGAAGCGCAGCGGCGAGGACCGCGACCTCTTCGACGACGGCCAGGACTGGCTCGACGACGAGGCGCAGCCCGGGCTCATCGACTGAGCGACACAGCCCGAGGGACGAGGGCTGGGTCGGTCGATGGTGGTTGAGCAGCGAGCGCGACCGAGGAACGAGGTCGCGGCCGAGCGTGTCGAAACCTGGTGACCCGGGGCTGGGACGCAACCGGTCAGGCCGGCGGCCACTCCTTCGCGACCAGCGTCAGGACGTCGTACGTCGCGACCGGCTCGTCGGCGTCGTTGGTGACGACCGCGTCCCAGCGGACCTCGCCGTAGTCGGCGTTGGTGCGCGGGGTGATCTGCTTGACGGTCAGCGTGACCGCGATGGTGTCCTCGGCCTTGACCGGGGTGAGGAAGCGCAGGTTGTCCACCCCGAAGTTGGCGAGCACCGGCCCCGGGTCGGGGTCGACGAAGAGGCCGGCGGCCAGTGAGACGACGAGGTAGCCGTGCGCGACGATCCCGCCGAACAGCGGGTTCTTGGTGGCGGCCGCCTCGTCGGTGTGCGCGTAGAACGTGTCACCGGTGAACTCGGCGAAGTGGTCGATGTCGGCCAGCGTCACCCGGCGGGGCTCGGACTCGATGGCGTCGCCGATGGCCAGCTCGGCCAGGCTCTTGCGGAACGGGTGCACCTCGCCGACGGCGCGACGGGCACCCTTGGTCCAGCGACCGGTGACGGCAGTGAGCATGTCGGGGGAGCCCTGGAGCGCGGTCCGCTGCATGAGGTGTACGACGCCGCGGAGCCCGCCCATCTCCTCGCCGCCGCCGGCGCGACCCGGTCCGCCGTGCACGAGAGTCGGCAGCGGGACGCCGTGGCCGGTGGACTCGGCCGCGTCGTCGCGGTCGAGGACCAGGATCCGGCCGTGCCAGGGGGCCAGGCCCAAGGTGACGGTGCGGGCGACCTCCGGGTCGTGGGTGACCAGCGAGCCGGCGAGGCTGCCCTTGCCGCGGGCGGCGAGCGCGATGGCGTCGTCGAGGGAGTCGTAGCCGATGACCGTGCTGACCGGGCCGAACGCCTCCACGTCGTGCGGCTCGACGGCGCTCGCGTCGGCGCGCAGGAGCACCGGACCAAGGAACGCACCACGTTCGCCGTCGGCGTCGATGAGGTCGGGGTTGCCGGCGCCGTCCGGGTCGCCGTAGACGACCTCCGCGGACGCGCGCAGCGACTGGACCGCCTTCCGGACCTCCTCGCGCTGGTCGAGACTGACCAGGGCGCCCATCCGGACGCCCTCGGCGGCCGGGTGACCCACGGTGACCCGCGCCAGCCGGGCACGGAGCGCCTCGACCACGGTGTCGACCATCGGCGCGGGCACGAGCGTGCGCCGGATGGAGGTGCACTTCTGGCCGGCCTTGTAGGTCATCTCGGTGACGACGCCCTTGACGAACAGGTCGAGCTCCGGGTCGTCGGAGGCCACGTCGGGCCCAAGGATCGAGCAGTTGAGCGAGTCCGCCTCGACCCCGAGGGTGACCCCACCGTGCAGCACGTTGGTGTGGGTGCGGAGCAGCCCGGCGGTGTGCGCCGAGCCGGTGAAGCCGACG
Source organism: uncultured Actinomycetota bacterium (assembly GCA_963765915.1). Taxonomy (GTDB): domain Bacteria; phylum Actinomycetota; class Actinomycetes; order Propionibacteriales; family Nocardioidaceae; genus Nocardioides. Next base: position 104,992 of record CAVXYB010000013.1, read on the forward strand.
TGGTCCTGGACGGTGAGCTCGTCGAGCAGGCCGGCCGGGCTGCCCATCAGCAGCTGTACCGAGCCCTCGGGGAAGATTCCCGACGCCACGATCCGGCGTACGACGGCCTCGGTGACGTACGACGTCTGCGCAGCCGGCTTGACGATCGTGGGCAGGCCGGCGAGGAACGCCGGGCCGAGCTTCTCCAGCATCCCCCACACCGGGAAGTTGAACGCGTTGATCTGCACCATCACCCCGGGCCGGGAGGTGTAGACGTGCTGGCCGACGAAGGTGCCCCCCTTGCCCAGAGGGATCGGCTCGCCGTCGAGCAGGACCGTGTCGTTGGGCAGCTGCCGGGTCCCGACGCTGCCGGACGCGAAGAGGGTCCCGATGCCGCCCTCGATGTCGCCCATCCCGTCGCCCTTGGTGGCACCGGTGCGCAGTGACAGCTCGTGGAACTCCTCGAGGTGCTCCATCAGGTGCTTGCCGAGCTCCTTGAGCATGACGGCCCGCTCGTGGAACGTGAGTGCCCGCAACGCCGGCCCGCCCACGGTCCGCGCGTACGTCGTCATCTCGCCGAGGTCCAGCCCCTGGGCCGAGATCCGGAAGATCTTCTCGCCGGTCGACGCGTCGAGCAGCGGCCGCCCTTCATCGTCGGCCCGGAACCAGCGTCCGGCGGCGTAGCTCTCCAGCAGTCGCGTCATGCCGAACACGCTATTGCAGACCGTTCGGTCAGTAAATGCAGCCCTGCGATGACGCTAGAGCACCGGCACCGCCGCCATCGCCTCGCGCAGCTCGTCCTCGGGGAAGTCGAGGTCCTCCATGGTGCCCGCGAGGTAGGCCTCGTAGGCGCCCATGTCGAGGTGGCCGTGGCCGCAGAGCGCGGTGAGGATCGTCTTGGACTCTCCGCTCTCCTTGCAGCGGTTGGCCTCCCGGATCGCGGCCGCGATCGCATGCGTCGGCTCGGGTGCCGGCACGATGCCCTGGGTCCGCGCGAACATCAGCGCCGCCTGGAAGCACTCGAGCTGCGGGATCGACTCCGCCTCGGCGAGACCGAGCTCGTAGACGTGCGAGACCAGCGGGGCCATGCCGTGGTAGCGCAGACCGCCGGCGTGGATCGGGTCGGGGATGAAGCCGTGTCCCAGGGTGTGCATCTTCAGCAGCGGCGTCATCCCGATGGTGTCGCCGAAGTCGTAGCGGTACTCGCCGCGGGTCAGCGACGGGCAGGCCGCGGGCTCGACGCAGCGGATGACGGGGTCCATCCGGCCGGCGAGCTTCTCGCGGATGAAGGGGAACGAGAGGCCCGCGAAGTTCGAGCCGCCGCCGGTGCAGCCGACGATCACGTCCGGCACCGCCTCCGCCAGCTCGAGCTGGAGCAACGCCTCCTGGCCGATCACGGTCTGGTGCAGCAGCACATGGTTGAGCACCGAGCCGAGCGCGTAGCGGGTGTCCTCGCGCTGGAGGGCCGCCTCGACCGCCTCGGAGATCGCGATGCCCAGCGACCCCGTGGAGTCGGGGTGCTCGGCGAGCACGGAACGGCCGGCCTCGGTGAGGTCGGACGGGCTCGGGTGCAGCGTCGCGCCGTAGATCTCCATCATCGTGCGCCGCGCCGGCTTCTGGTCGTACGACGACCGGACCTGCCAGATCTCGCACTCCATGCCGTACTGCGCCGTCGCGAACGCCAGCGCGGTGCCCCACTGCCCGGCGCCGGTCTCGGTCGTCAGCCGGGTGACGCCCTCCTGGTGGTTGTAGAAGGCCTGCGGCACCGCGGTGTTCGGCTTGTGCGAGCCGGCCGGGCTGACGCCTTCGTACTTGAAGAAGATCTTGGCCGGGGTGTCGAGCAGCTTCTCGAGCCGGCGGGCACGGACCAGCGGAGAGGGCCGCCAGATCCGGTAGACGTCGAGGACGCCGCCCGGGATGTCGACGTACTGCTCGGCAGTGACCTCCTGCCCGATCAGCGCCATCGGGAACAGCGGCGCCAGGTCATCGGGGCCGACGGGCTGGCGCGTCCCGGGGTGGAGCGGGGGCGGCGGTGGGGCCGGCAGATCGGGTACGAGGTTGTACCACTGCGTCGGGATCTGGGTCTCGTCGAGGAGGAAGGTGGAGCGCTCGGTCGCCATCTGTTCATCTTGACCAGACTGGGCGGGTTGCGCCACAGGCGGTCCGCTGGCAGTATTTACAGACCGATCGGTCAGGAAATACGACGCCTGGCCAGGGAGGACGCCGTGACCGCGACCGAGCAAGCCCCCGATGCCGAGCTAGAAGCCGGGTTCGAGGCCGTCATCGCGCGCAACGACCGGATCGAGCCGCGCGACTGGATGCCGGAGGGCTACCGCAAGACGCTGGTGCGGCAGATCGCCCAGCACGCCCACTCCGAGATCATCGGGATGCAGCCGGAGGGCAACTGGATCACCCGGGCACCGTCGCTGCGGCGCAAGGCAATCCTGCTGGCCAAGGTCCAGGACGAGGCCGGCCACGGGCTCTACCTCTACTCGGCCACCGAGACCCTCGGGGTCTCCCGCGGCGAGCTCACCGAGATGCTCATCGAGGGCAAGCAGAAGTACTCCTCGATCTTCAACTACCCGACGCTGTCGTACGCCGACGTAGGGACCATCGGCTGGCTGGTCGACGGCGCCGCGATCTGCAACCAGGTCCCGCTGTGCCGCACGTCGTTCGGCCCCTACGGCCGGGCGATGATCCGGATCTGCAAGGAGGAGTCGTTCCACCAGCGGCAGGGCTACGAGCTGCTGATGACGATGATGCGGGGCACCGACGAGCAGCGGGCGATGGTCCAGGAGTCCGTGGACCGGTTCTGGTGGCCGTCGCTGATGATGTTCGGGCCGCCCGACGAGGACTCGCCGAACACCGCGCAGTCGATGGCATGGGGCATCAAGCGGAACACCAACGACGACCTGCGTCAGCGGTTCGTCGACATGTCCGTGCCCCAGGCCGAGGCGCTCGGCGTCACGCTGCCCGACCCCGAGCTGCGCTGGAACGAGGAGCGCGGGCACCACGACTTCGGTGTGCCGGACTGGGAGGAATTCATGCAGGTCGTGAGGGGCAATGGGCCGTGCAACGCGCAGCGGATCGCGCATCGCCGCAAGGCCCACGAGGACGGCGCCTGGGTGCGCGAGGCGGCGACGGCATTTGCGCAACGCTCGAAGTTCGGTGGTTTCGAGACAGGCGCTAGCGCGCTCCCGGTGGTTGAGGAGGGCGTCCTGCGCCCGTCTCGAAACCCCGGAAAGGACGACGCATGAGCGCCGAGGCCTCCGAGCGCGAGTGGCCGCTCTACGAGGTGTTCGTCCGCGGCAAGCGCGGCCTCAACCACGTGCACGTCGGCTCGCTGCACGCCGCCGACGACCAGATGGCGCTGCATCACGCCCGCGACGTCTACACGCGTCGCAACGAGGGCGTCTCGATCTGGGTGGTGCGCGCCGACGCGATCACCGCGTCCAGCCCGGACGAGAAGGACCCGCTCTTCGCGCCCAGTGGCGACAAGGTCTATCGGCACCCGACCTTCTACTCCATTCCCGACGACGTCCCCCACATGTGACGGCACCCATGAGCCATTCCGCACCCGACCCCAGCCACGAGCACGGCAGCGTCTACGACGACCTGCTCGGCACCGACACCTCGCACTGGGCGTTCGGCACCGACTTCGAGGACCCGTTGGCCGGCGTGGACACCACCGTGCCCGACGACGTGGACGCGAGCGCCCTGGCGGCGTACTGCCTGATGCTCGGGGACGACGCCCTGGTCATGTCGCACCGGCTCTCGGAGTGGTGCAGCCGCGCGCCCGACCTCGAGGACGACATCGCGCTGGCCAACATCGCGCTGGACCTGCTCGGGCAGGCCCGCCTGCTGCTGGCGCGGGCAGCAGCCGCGGACGCGTCGGTCGTACCGGTGCTGCCGGAGGGGTCCCCGGTGCCGGTCGAGGACGCCCTGGCGTTCTTCCGCGACGCGGGCAGCTACCGCAACGTCCGGCTGGTGGAGGTCGAGAACGGCGACTTCGCGCACACCGTCGTGCGGCTGCTGCTGTTCGCGACCGTCCGGCTCGCACTGCTCGAGCATCTCGAGGCCAGCCGCGACACCGTGCTCGCGGCGGTCGCGGCGAAGGGGGTCAAGGAGGTCAGCTACCACCGCGACTACGCGGGGCGCTGGTTCCTCACCCTGGCCCAGGGCACCGAGGAGTCCCGGCGGCGCCTGCTCGAGGCGCTGGCCCAGCTCTGGCCGCTGTACGCCGAGCTGCTCACCACCCACTCCATCGAGGCGATGGTGGCCGATGCCGGAGTGGGCGTCGACCCGGCCACCGTCTCCGACGAGGTCGAGGTGGTCCTCGAGCAGGTGCTGGCCGTGAGCGGGGTGGAGCGCCCCGATGCCGCGCCGCTCGCCGGCGTCCGGGGCCGCACGGGTCGCGACGGACTGCACACCGAGGCGCAGAGCCGGTTGCTCGCCGAGATGCAGGTCGTGGCCCGCGCCCACCCCCAGGGGCGGTGGTGAACCCCCGCGCGATCGCGGCCTCGGTCCGCGACCCGGAGATGCCGATGCTCACGCTGGAGGACCTCGGCGTGCTCCGCGACGTACGCAGGGAAGGATCCGAGGTGGTCGTGACGATCACGCCGACCTACTCCGGCTGCCCGGCGATGGCCACGATGCGCGACGACCTGGTGCATCGGCTGGTCGACGCCGGCTACGCCGCCCGGGTCGAGGTCTCGCTGAGCCCGGCCTGGTCGACCGACTGGATCACCGAGCGGGGCCGTGCTGCCCTGCGCGCACACGGCCTCTCGGCACCCGGCCCCGCGCCGCACCGGGACGGACCGATCCCGCTCACCCTGCTGCCGATGGCGCGGGCCGTGGTCTGCCCGCAGTGCGGGTCGGCGCGGACCGAACTGACCTCGGAGTACGGCGCGACCGCGTGCAAGGCGCTCTACCGCTGCGCGGACTGCCTCGAGCCGTTCGAGCACGTCAAGGAAATCTGATGAGAGCGATGGTTGAGGAGGTCGCGCAGCGACCGTCTCGAAACCACGCACGCCGGTGCTGGGACTCATCCACCCTGTTTTTTGGCGCGGGTGCCTTCGCTTCCGAGGTTTCGAGACAGGCGCTGGCGCGCCTTCCTCAACCAGCGGGGCAACAGTGAGCGCCTTCCACGCCCTCACCGTTGCCGACGTCGAGGAGCTCACCGACGACGCGGTCGCGGTGACGTTCGAGGTCCCCGACGACCTGGCCGAGGAGTTCGAGTTCGTGCCCGGCCAGTCGCTCACCCTGCGCCGGGTGGTCGACGGGGTGGAGCAGCGCCGCCAGTACTCGATCAGCACGCCGGCCGGTGCCCGGCCGCGGGTCGGCGTGCGGGAGATCCCCGACGGGCTCTTCTCCCGGTGGCTGGTGCACGAGGTCCGGCCGGGCGACCGGATCGAGGTCCAGACGCCGAGCGGGCGCTTCTGCCCGGACCCGGCCATGCTCGAGGGGGGCCGGCACCTGTGCATCGCGGCCGGCTCCGGGATCACGCCGATGCTGTCGGTGGCGTCGACCGTTCTCGCGGGCGACGGCGACGTGACGCTGCTCTACGGCAACCGGACCACCGGCTCGGTGATGTTCGCCGAGGAGCTCGCCGACCTGAAGAACCGCTACGGCCCGCAGCTCCAGCTCGTGCACGTGCTGTCCCGCGAACCACGTGATGTCGAGCTGTTCTCGGGCCGGCTGGACAGCGACCGGCTACGCCGGCTGCTCACCGTGCTGGCGCCGGCGAGCGAGTTCGACCACGTCTGGCTGTGCGGGCCGCACCCGATGCTGCTCGACGCGCAGGCGGTGCTGGCCGAGCTCGGCGTACCCCGTGAGCGGGTGCACTTCGAGCTGTTCTACGTCGACGAACCGCCGCCGGACCTGCACCGATCGGGACCGGTCGTCACCGGTGAGACCACGGAGGTCACGGTGGTGCTCGACGGGTTGACCACGAGCGCCGCACTGCCGCGCGAGCAGACCATTCTCGACGGCGCCCAGACGATGCGCGCCGACCTCCCGTTCGCGTGCAAGGGCGGCGTCTGCGGCACCTGCCGGGCCCGGGTCATCGAGGGCGAGGTCGACATGCGCCGCAACTACGCGCTCGAGGAAGCCGAGGTTGAGGCCGGCTTCGTCCTCACCTGCCAGAGTCACCCGCTGGGCGACCGCGTGACCGTCGACTACGACGCATGAACGACCCCGTGGAGCAGGCCCGGACGATGTGGGCGGACGACCCGGCCAGCCGCGCGCTGGGCATGGAGCTGGTGGACCTCGGCCCCGGCCGGGCGGTGGTCTCGATGAGCGTGCGCCCCGACATGGTCAACGGCTACGCCGTCTGCCACGGCGGGCTGGTCGCGTCGCTGGCCGACAGCGCGTTCGCGCTGGCCTGCAACTCCCGGGGCGTGCAGACCGTTGCGGCCGGCTTCGACATCACCCTTCTCGAGCCGGCCCACGAGGGCGACGTACTCGTCGCCACCGCCCATGAGCGCGCCCTGCGCGGCCGCTCCGGCATCTACGACGTGACCGTCCGCCGCGGCGACACGGTGATCGCCGAGTTCCGGGGCCGGAGCCGCGCGCTGCGATAGTCCGTCACCTTTGTGTAGGTCGTGGGCAGAAATCACCTACACAAACGTGACGGACTATCTCGCCGTGACGCCCGTGGCAGGATCGACGACATGCCATCCGGTGTGGCCGTCGAGCTCTCGGGACTGACCAAGCGGTTCGGCAGCCTCGTCGCGGTCGACGACCTGACCTTTGCGGTCGCTCCCGGTCGGGTCACCGGCTTCCTCGGCCCCAACGGCGCCGGCAAGACGACGACGCTGCGGATGCTGCTCGGCCTGGTGCGGCCGACATCGGGTACGGCGACCATCGACGGCCGCGCGTACGCCGACCTCGACCAGCCGCTGGCCGTCGTCGGGGCCGCGCTCGAGGCGACCGACGTACACCCCGGACGCTCCGGCCGCGACCACCTGCGCACCATCGCTGCCGTGTCCGGCGTGCCGCCCCGCCGGGTCGACGAGCTCCTCGAGATGACCGGCATCCCGGCGTTCGCGGGCAAGCGGGCCGGTGGCTACTCGACCGGCATGCGGCAGCGGCTCGCACTCGCCCAGGCCCTGCTCGGCGACCCGCGACTGCTGGTCCTGGACGAGCCCGCCAACGGCCTGGACCCCGAGGGCATCCGTTGGCTTCGCGGCTTCCTTCGCCACCTGTGTGATGACGAGGGCAAGACCGTGCTGGTCTCCAGCCACCTGCTCCAGGAGGTCGAGCAGACTGCCGACGACGTGGTGATCATCTCCAACGGGAGCCTGGTCAAACAGGGCGCGATGGCCGACCTCGGCGGTGATGCGGGCGCCGTGGTCCGTACGTCGGACCCGGGCGCGCTCGCGCGAGCGCTCGGCGCGGCCGGGGTCACCTCGGAGCCGGGCGAGGACGGGTCGTTGTTCGTCCACACGACCGACCTACACGTGATCGGCGACGTGTCGCTCGCTGCGGGGCTGCCGGTCTGGGAGCTCAGGCGGCGCGCAGCCGACCTCGAAGCCCTCTTCTTCGAGCTCACCGAAGGCCAGAACCGCAACCTGGGGGAGGCGGTGTGATCACCCGCGCGGTCAGGTCGGAGCTTCTGAAGTTCTTCAGCACCCGGCTCTGGTGGGGGATGGCGATCGGCATCGTGCTGAGCGCGGCAGCATTCTCGTTGCTCTTCGCCCTTCTCTACACCTCGGAAAGCTTCATCGAGGAGGCGGGCGGCGGCGGGGGTTTCGGCGGCGTCCCCATGGGCGACGACGTGCAGATCGCCAACAGTGTCTACACCGCGGGCCTCAGCGTCGGCTACCTGCTGATGCTGGTGATCGGCGTGATCCAGATCGGCTCGGAGTACCGGCACCGGACCATCACGAGCACCTTCCTCGCGCAGCCGAAGCGGCCACAGGTGATGCTCGGCAAGGTGCTCGCGCTGGTGATCGTCGGTGCGGCGTACGGCGTGCTGAGCCTGGTCGGCTCTGTTGTGGTCGGCGCAGTGACCCTGCAGGCGCGCGGGGCAGACGCGTTCCCGTCCACACAGGTGCTGCGAACCCTGGCGCTGAGCCTGCTCGTGCTCGGGCTGTGGGCGCTGATCGGCCTCGGCGCGGGCATCCTGATCCCGAACCAGGTCGCGGCACTGCTGATCGGCGTCGGCGTCGCGTGGATCGTCGAACCGATCCTCGGGGCCGTGATCAAGGCCTGGGACTTCGGGCAGCAGCACATCGCGCCGTACCTCCCGAGCGAGGCGACCCAGGCGGTCGTCAACGTCACGCAGGCCTCGGCCGACGACGTCCGGCTGTCGTGGTGGGGCGGCGCGCTCGCGCTCGCGGCCTGGGCGGCCGCTTTCGCGGGCGCCGGCATCCTGCGGGTGGTGCGCCAGGACATCAGCTGAGGGTGGCCGCTCACCGCCGCGCCGCAGGTGGGCGGTGAGCCTGGGCCCTTTCCAGCCGTCGAAATGGGCCGTAGGTCACCGCCGCCCGGGGCGGCCAGCTCCACCACTGACGACCAGCCCCTCGAAGGCGATCGCGGTGACGGCATCGGCCAGCTGTTCGACGTCGACCGGGCCGGAGGACCGGTACCACTCGACCAGCGAGTTGATCATCCCGAACAGCAGCCGGCTGACCAGGTCGGGGTCGAGGTCGGCCCGCAGGGCGCCTTCGTCGGCGGCCTGGCCGACCAGGGCGGCGAGCCGGGCGTCGATCCGCCGGCGTCGGGAGAGCGCGGCGTTCTCGATCTCGGTGTTCCCGTGGACTCGCAGCAGCAGGGTGACCGCGGGCTGGTGGTCCACGAGCACCTCGACACTGCGGCGGACGACCCCACGCAGGCGCTCGTACGCCGATCCCTCCGCGTCGACGGCAGCGTCGACGGCCGCCTCCAGCCCGGCCAGCGCCTCGTCGAGCGCCTCGGAGAGGAGATGCTCCTTGCTCGGCACGTGGTGGTAGACCGCCGACTTGGTGACCCCGAGCTCGTCGGCGACGTCGCCGATGCTGGTGGCGTCGTACCCCTTGCGGTTGAAGAGGTCGATCGCGGCGCGCAGCACCGCGGCCAGGTCGTGGCCGGGGCGTCCGCGGCGGGGCGGCACGGCCGGTTCGGTCACCTCGGAAGACTGGCACACGAGACTGGCTGGCCCGGGATTCGGTGGTTGAGGAGGTCGTGCAACGACCGTCTCGGAAACCACGCAAGGCCCCGCCGAGACCGGGCCACCTTGGTGGCGTTCCAACCCCGGTTGCGGTGGTTTCGAGCCAGGCGCAGAACGCCTTCCTCAACCACCGATGGGCCGGGGTGGCCATTGGCGGTTGACCGCCGACCCACCTACTGTCCCGGCATGAGCAGGCACGGTGCGGCCACCGTGCTCGGGGCGGCGCTGCTGGTCCTGGCGACCGGCTGCGGCGGCGACGACCTCGACTCCTGGACCGCGCCGGGGTCGATCTCGCGCGCGGCCGGCGACACCGACCCGCCCCTCACGCCGGGGCTCGCGCCGCAGGCGATGGCGCTCGATGCCAGCAGCCGGGTCGAGCTGACCGTCCCGGCGGCGTACCGCGTCGAGATCCAGGGCGAGGTGTCCGAGGGCAGCCTCACCATCCCCTTCGAGGTCGGCGGCTGGGTGCTCGTCACCGCGCCGTACGACGCCGTCGGCGGCAGCAACAACGACGTCAACGTCATCGACATCGGCGTGAAGACCGACACCAGCCCGCTCGTGGGCATCTCGGGTGCGCTGTGGTTCGGCACGAACACGTCGATCATGGCCGACCTCGACCTGGGCGTGATCCCCAACGGGGGGTCGGTGGACATCGTCTCGGAGCGCGTCGAGGAGGACGTCATCTACGCCGACGTGATCATGGAGCTGTCCCCGATCAACACGATGAACCTCTACAACGTCGACACCGCGGACGAGCACGGCGCTGGCGCCCAGCTCAACAACATCCTTGTCGGCACCGTCTCGATCCGCTTCGCCCCCGACGGCTCTGCGATCGCGGGCCGCATCGACGTCGGCGGTACGTCGGGCACGGGTGGCCCGACGGTCTCCTCGGAGTACCACGCCGCCCTGAGCGGAAGCCGCTACTAGGGCGTGTCTGACCGATCCTGGCCTACCGAGCGTCGCCCCACGGGCGCTCCGCGGCGTTGCCGTCACTCGTAGATGGGCCTACAGCGACTTCGCTCCGGCGCCTTGCGGAGCATCCCGTGGATGCGACGCTCGCCACGGCCGAGATCGGTCAGACACGCCCTAGCTACCGCCAGCCCAGTCGACGGCGGACACGAGGTGCTCGCCGGCCAGCCCCTTGAGCTCCACCTCGCGCGGGTCGGTGAGCACGATGTCATCGCAGTCCGCGACCGCGTCGGAGACGGCCTCGCTGACCAGGATCTCGCCGCCGTCGGCGAGGGCCGCGACCCGGGCGGCCTGCGCGACGTTGCGGCCGAAGATGTCGTTGTCGCGGTGCACCACGTCGCCGTGGTGGATGCCGATCCGGATCAGCACGGTCGCGCGTCCCTTGCGGCTCCCGCGCTCGAAGGCCTGCTGCATCGCGATCGCGCTGCGCACCGCCAGCTCCGGCGACCCGAACGCCGCCATGAACCCGTCGCCCTGCGTCTTGACCACGTGCCCGTCGTGCCGGGTGATCGCCGAGCGAACCGCCGCGTCGTGTCGGGCCAGCAGCCGCACCCACTCCTTGTCGCCGAGCCGCTCGTTGAGCTCGGTGGACCCCTCGATGTCGGAGAACAGGATCGCCACGCTGCCGTCCGGCCCGGCGATGCGCATCAGCGCCGGCCGCTCGACCTGCGCCCAGCCGGCCAGGTCGTCGATCGAGCTGCGCAGCGCGCCCCCGAACCCCTTCTCGCGCACGCGGTCGACCGTCTCCCACATCGCCTTGACCGCCTCGTCCGGGGTCGGCATCCGCCGGCGGGGTGGCCGTCGGCCCGCACTCAGGGCGGCCACCTCTGCGCGGAGCTTCCGTTGCGTACGACGGCCCGCCAGCCACAGCGAGCCGACGACGACCAGCAGCGCGGACTCCACCGCCACCGCGACGACGAACAGCACCAGTCCCGTCGTACCCACGTGCGGATGGTGTCAGATCGCGTAGCTGAGCAGCACGTTGTCCGAGTCGTCCCAGCGGCGTACGCCGAGCAGCCGGAGCCCGGTGGCCGGGACGCCTTCGAAGGCGTGCGCGTCGCCCGCGACCAGGGCCGGGCCGACCAGGAGGTGCAGCTCGTCGACGAGGCCGTGCGCGAGCAGGTCGGACCACATCGTGCGGCTGCCGAACACCAGCGCGTCGCCGCCGTCCTCCTCGCGCAGCCGGGCGACCGCCTCGTGCGCGTCGGACCGGCGCACGATCGTGGTCTGGTCGCGCCACGGCCCGGTGTCGTCCTCGGTCAGGGAGTCGGACACGACGGTGATCGGGATGCCGTCGGCGTACCGCTGGGCGATCTCGCGGCTGCCCGGCGTTGTGTCGGGGTTGTCGACCATGGACGGCCAGAAGCCGACGAAGCCGCGGTACGTCGTGGCACCGAGGAGCAGCGAGCCCGCGGCCCGCATCCGCTCGGCGTTGTGCTCGTCGAAGGCGTGGTCCATGGGCATCACCATCACGTCGCCGTCCTTGCCCTCGGTGTAGCCGTCCACGCTGATGATGCCGGTCACGACGATCTTGCTCATGCTGTGCTCCTTGGGTCCGTAGGTTCGGGTCTCACTGGTGCAGAGGCCGGCGACCACCATGGACTCATCGGTCTCCGGAGAATTCCTTCACGACGTCGGGGTCGATGAAGCCGGCGATGCGCGTGATCCGTCCGTCCCGGAAGTCCAGCAGGTTGACCGCGCCGGGCTGCCACTCGCCGTCGACCAGCTGCTCGCAGTAGAAGCCGGGCTGTCCGTTGATCGTGCGTGGTTCCAGCCGCCACGGCAGCTCGAACAGCCGCTCGGTCAGGAACCGGACCACCATCTCCCGGCCGTCGAACCACGCCGGCAACGGTGGCATCGTGAAGCGCGCGTCGTCGGCCAGCAGCCCGGCCAGCCGATCCACGTCGGCCGCCTCCCAGGCCGCCAGGAACGTCTCGACCAGCCGACCGACCTCGGCGTCGCCGAGCGCGGCCAGCTCGGCCTGCTGGGAGCGGCCGCTGGTGCGTTCCTCGACCCCGGCGCGGGCCCGCTGCAGGGCGCTGTTGACGCTCGGCACGGACGTGTCGAGCAGGCCGGCCACCTCGGCCGCTGAGAACTGCAGCACCTCGCGCAGCACCAGCACCGCTCGCTGGGTGCCGGGCAGGTGCTGCAGAGCGGCGACGAACGCGAGCTCGACGCCCTCGCGCCGCGCGTACGCCGCCTCCGGGTCGCCGGTGTCGTCGGGTTCGTCGGCCCACGGCTCGACGAACAGGTGCTCGGTGTCCGGCCGGCCGAGATCGGCGGTCTGGTTGAAGCCGGGGCCGAGGTCGCTGCTCAGCACCCGGGCGGGCCGTCTCTGGACCTGCCTGAGGCAGGCGTTGGTGGCGATCCGGAACAGCCAGGTCCGCACCGAGCTCCTGCCCTCGAAGCCGGCCCACCCCTTCCACGCACCGACGAGGGCCTCCTGCAGCGCGTCCTCGGCGTCGTGGGGGGAGCCGAGCATGCGGTAGCAGTGTGCGAGCAGCTCGCGGCGATGTGTGGCGACCGCCTCGTCGAACTCGCTTGAACTCAACTGCACTTCAACTCCTACTCTCCACGAGTGACTCTGATCGGCCGCCCCGACGACGCCGTCGCGACACCCGCGACCACGCCGCTGCTCGCACCCCGCTACCGCTGGGCGACGGTCGGCATGGTCAGCCTGGTCTTCCTGGCCGCGTTCGAGGCGCTGGCGGTCACCACGATCATGCCGTCGGTCAGTGCCGACCTGGACGGGAGGGCCTGGTTCTCGGCGGCGTTCTCCGCGACCCTCGCGGCCAGCGTCGTCGGCATGGTGGCCGGCGGACTGTGGTCGGACCGGAGCGGGCCACGGCTGCCGCTGCTCGCTTCGGTGGCGGTGTTCGCCGGCGGACTGCTGCTGGCGGGGCTGGCGCCCGGGATCGAGCTGTTCGTGGCCGCGCGGTTCCTCCAGGGGCTGGGTGCCGGGGCCATGACCGTGGCGCTGTACGTCGTCGTCGCGCGGGTCTATGCGCCGGTCGACCACCCGCGGATCTTCGGTGCCTTCGCGGCCGCCTGGGTGGTGCCGTCGATGGTCGGACCGACGGTGGCGGGCGTGGTCGCCGAGGCCGCCGGGTGGCGCTGGGTGTTCCTCGGCGTCGTTGCCTTGGCCGCCGCGGCAACGGTGATGCTGCTGCCCGGGCTGCGTGACATGGTGGACAACCCCGAGCCGTCCGCAGTGGCGACCGGTGGCCGGCTGGCGCTCGCTGCGGTGGTCGCGGTCGCCGTGGTGGTGCTCGACCTGGCCGGACGGGCAGCGGCCGCCCCCGGGTTCCTCGCCGCTGCCGTCGCACTCGTGGTCGTGCTCGTCGCGGTCCGGCCGCTGCTGCCGGCCGGCACGCTCGTCGTACGCCGCGGGTTGCCGGCGGTGGTCGCCCTGCGCGGCGCGATCGCGGCGACGTTCTTCGCGACCGAGATCTACATCCCGTACCTGCTGCAGGAGCGCTACGGCCTCTCCGTGTGGCTGTCCGGCGCCGCCCTCAGCGTTGGCGCGCTGGGGTGGTCCGCTGCCTCCGAGGTGCAGGCCCGGCTCGGGGCCAGGCTCGACCACCTGGCCGCGGTGCGGATCGGCGCCGGCCTGCTGGTCGTCGGCGTCACCGCCGAACTGGTCATTGCCGTCCTGCAGATCTCGCCCTGGCTGGTCGGCGCCGCGTGGGTGGTGACCGGTGCCGGCATGGGGCTGATGTACCCGCGCATCTCCGCCCTCGTGCTCGCCGCCTCGACCGAGCGCGACCAGGGCGGCAACAGTGCGGCGATGTCGATCTCCGACGCCGTCGGCGCCGCCACCGCGATCTCGTTGGCCGGGCTGGTGTTCACCGGCGTCGGGACGTCCGCGGACCTGGCTCCGTTCGTCGCCGCGCTCGTGCTCACCACCGTGCTGGCGTTCGCTGCGCTGCTGGTGTCGCGGCGCACGGCCTGACCGGTCAGACGCCCAGCGCGGCCACGAACACCAGCACGAGCGTGGTCGGCGCCAGCAGGGCGTGCGCCGTGGCCAGCGGGCGCCGGCCGCTCAGCACGTCGCGCGCCGCGGCGAGGTAGCGCCGCCTGCCCGCCGGCCGTCCTGCGACCATCAGGAGGTCGCCGAGCCCGTTGACGACGAACAGCCACGCGAAGACCGACCAGCCGAGCCAGAGCGGGCGGTCGGCCGCGACGTACGCCGCCCAGCAGACCAGGCCGAGCGCGGCGGTCGCCAGGTGGAACCACGCCGTTCGCGGTCGGCGTCGCCAGCGCCACAGCAGGGCGAGCCCGACCGCGACGCTGGAGGTCCACGCGACCAGGGCGAGGAGGGCGATCACCCCGGGCAAGATACTACGTTCGTAGTGGGAATGCACTACTTCTATAGTGAGATATGCCGTCGAACCGCGAGCGCGGGTTGGTCGCCGCCGTCGAGCTGCTCGGGACCGAGGGACTCCGGTCCCTGACCCATGCGCGGGTGGACGAGCGGGCCGAGCTGCCGAAGGGCTCGACGTCCAACCACTTCCGGACCCGCGCCGCACTGCTGGAGGGCGTGCTCGGCTGGATGCTGGACACGGAGCTGCCCGAGGTCGGTGCCGCCACCGTTCCCGAGACGGTCGACGAGCTGATCGAGGCCCTGGTCGGCCTCTACGGCTTCATGATGGGCGCGAACCGCACCGTGACGACGGCCCGGATGGTGCTGTTCATGGAGGCCGCTCATGACCCGGCACTGCGTGAACAGCTGGCTCGGGGGCGAGCAACGATGGAGGCCACGCTCCTGCCGGCACTGGCCCGCCTGGGCGCCCGCGACCCGCAGCTGGCCACCGACGCGGTGGCGGCCTGCTTCGAAGGGCTGTTCCTCCATGACATCGGCGGACACGCCCAGATCGACCCCCGGCCGGTGCTGGACCTGGTCGTCCGCGCCGCCGTCTGCGACTAGAACACGTTCTCGTTCACTGGTTGGATGGCCGCGTGAGTGAGGGCCGGTTCGACGTCGAGGAGATCACCGAGGCGTACGCCGCCGTGCACCGTCGGGTGCAGGGCTACGTCGACGCGGGCAACTGGGACGGCTTCGCCGACAACTTCACCGAGGACGCGGAGTACGTCGAGCATGCGTTCGGCACCTTCCGGGGACGCGACGAGATCCGGGCCTGGTCGGTGCAGACGATGACGACATTCCCCGGCGGGATCATGACCGGCTTCCCGCTGGCGTGGCAGGTTGTCGACGCCCCGACCTCTCGGCTGATCTGCGAAGTGCGCAACCTGATGCCCGACCCCGGCGACGGCACCCACCTCGAGGAGCCGAACATCACGATCATGACCTACGCCGGTGACGGCCTCTTCAGCCGCGAGGAGGACGTCTACAACCCGATGCGGTTCGCGCGCATGGCGGTGCGGTGGGCCAC
Source organism: uncultured Actinomycetota bacterium (assembly GCA_963765915.1). Taxonomy (GTDB): domain Bacteria; phylum Actinomycetota; class Actinomycetes; order Propionibacteriales; family Nocardioidaceae; genus Nocardioides. The sequence continues at coordinate 120,484 of CAVXYB010000013.1, forward strand.
GATCGCGGAGACGCACGGGAACCTCAGCGACGAGGGCCGCGCGTACCTCCACCAGTTTGGCTGACGACCCTCCGAGGAACGAGGAGGGGCGACAGCGTTGGTGGTTGAGCAGGCCGTCCGACCGAGGTACGAGGTCGGAACCGGCCGTGTCGAAACGAAACCTCCGCAGCGTTCGCTGGGACGCAACCGTGTTGCCCCCCTCTGACATGCTCGCCACATGCGCGGAGCGGCCCGGCGAATCCTCCTGGAGGTCGTCGGCTGGACGCTGTTCGTTGCCGGCATCGCCGCGCTGGTGCTCCCCGGCCCGGGGCTGCTGATGATGGCGGGCGGCATCATCCTGCTCTCCCAGCAGTACGAGTGGGCCGAGCGCCGGGTCGAGCCGATCAAGCGCGAGGCGCTGAAGGGCGCCGCGAACAGCGTCGAGACCTGGCCGCGGATCATCGCCACCGCGACCGGCATCCTGCTGCTCGTCGCGGCCGGCGTCCTCTGGTTCATGAGTCCCGAGTCGCCCGGCTGGTGGCCGGTCGCGGACCGGTGGTGGCTGCCCGGCGGCAAGGCGACGAGCTTCACGCAGTTCGGCTCGGCCGCCCTGGCGGTGGGGCTTCTGGTGTGGAGCTACCGCAAGTTCCACGGCAACCCCGAGGCGATCGCCGCGGTCGAGGCCGCCGCCAAGTCGGACGACAACCGCAAGGGGTTCTGGGGGCGCTGACCCGGAGCCCGGCGGACGGGTCGTGTGCCTCACGACGGGTCATGGCACGTGCTCAGGCACACGACCCTGACCCAGGAGCTGACCCAGCGGCGTAGGTCGGCGCCGACCCATAGGGTCGCGCTGTGGTGCTCCACCTCCACCGCGCCCCGCGGACCGACCTGCTCGTCGATGCCCTCGGCGAGCTGTTGGCGACGCCGCTGGACGACCCGTTCGCGACCGAGCTCGTGCTCGTGCCCGCGCGCGGGGTGGAGCGGTGGCTCTCCCAGCGACTGTCCCACCGGCTCGGGACGTCCGGCGCCGGCACCGGTGACGGGGTCTGCGCGGGCGTCGAGTTCCGGTTCCCGCGCTCACTGATCGCCGAGCTCACCGGCACCCGCGACGCCGACCCATGGGCCCCCGATGCCCTGGCCTGGCCGCTGCTGTCGGTGCTCGACAGCTGCCTCGACGAGCCGTGGGCGGCCACCCTCGCGCTCCACCTGGGCCACCGCGACCACGGCGACGAGGCCGAGTTCCGGCGCGGCCGTCGCTACGCCGTGGCCAGGCGGCTGGCCGGCCTGTTCGCGTCCTACGCCGCGCAGCGGCCGCAGCTGCTCGTCGACTGGTCCGCCGGCGACGCCACCGACGGGCTCGGCGGCCCGATCGACGGTGACCTGGCCTGGCAGCCGCCGCTGTGGAGGCTACTCGCGGAGACCGTGGCCGCACCACATCCACACCAGCGGCACACCGCGACCCTCGAGCGGCTCCGGGCCGGCCCCGGAGACCTGCCGCCGCGGATCTCGCTGTTCGGCCACACCCGGATGCCGGCCACCGAGATCGAGCTGCTCCAGGCGCTGGCCACCCACCACGACCTGCACCTGTGGCTGCCGCACCCGAGCGGCGACCTGTGGCAGCGGCTGGCCGACCTCGCCGGCCCCGTCCCCAGACGCGACGACGTCAGCCACCGCCGGGTGCGGCACCCGCTGCTGGCGTCACTGGGCCGCGACCAGCGCGAGCTGCAGCGCAGCCTCGGCGCGACCGCCGATGACCACGAGGTCGTCCCGGAGACCGCGCTGCCCGACACCCTGCTCGGCTGGCTCCAGGCCGACCTGCGCGCGGACGCTCCGCGCCCCGAGGGCCGCGTCCTCGACCCGACGGACCGGACGGTGCAGGTGCACCGCTGCCACGGCCCGGCTCGTCAGGTGCAGGTGCTCCGCGAGGTGCTGCTCGGGCTGCTCGAGGACAGCGAGCGGGATCACGCTCCGGGAGAGCGGCCGCTCGAGCCGCGCGACATCCTCGTGATGTGCCCTGACATCGAAAACTACGCGCCGCTGATCACCGCGGCGTTCGGCCTCGGTGACGTTGTCGAGGGCGGCCACCCCGCACACCGGCTCCGGGTCCAGCTCGCCGACCGGGCCCTCTCGCGCACCAACCCGCTGCTGGGCGTGGCCTCACAACTCCTCGACGTGGCCGGCAGCCGCGCCACCGCCAGCTCCGTCCTCGACCTGGCCCAGACGGCGCCGGTCCGCCGCCGCTTCGGCTTCGTCGACGACGACCTCGACACGACGGCCGACTGGGTGCGCGAGTCCGGCGTCCGGTGGGGGTTCGACACCGAGCACCGCGAGCCGTTCGGCGTCCGCTACCTGCAAAACACCTGGCGCTTCGGCCTCGACCGGATCCTCACCGGGGTCGCGATGTCCGACGACTCGCAGGGCTGGCTCGGCACCGCGTTGCCGCTCGACGACGTCGGCAGCAACCGGGTAGAGCTGGCCGGCCGGTTCTCGGAGTACGTCGACCGGCTCGTCGCCGCGACCGATCGGCTCACCGGCATCCGGCCGCTCGCGGAGTGGCTCGAGGGCCTAGAGGGCGGCGTGACCCAGCTGACGAAGGTGGACCGTGCCGACCAGTGGCAGGTCGGACAGATGCAACGCGAGCTGGCGCGGGTCGAGGTCGACGCGGGGGAGCGGGGCGCGAGCGCGCTGCGGCTCAGCGATGTCCGCTCGCTCCTCGACGACCACCTCTCCGGCCGGCCGACACGAGCCAACTTCCGGGCCGGGAGCCTCACCGTCTGCACGATGGTCCCGATGCGCTCGGTGCCGCACCGGGTGGTCTGCCTGCTCGGTCTCGACGACGGCATCTTCCCGCGGCAGCGCACCGTCGACGGCGACGACGTCCTGGCTCGCACGCCGGTGACCGGCGAGCGCGACGTGCGCTCCGAGGACCGCCAGCTGTTGCTCGATGCGATCGGCGCAGCGACCGAGCGGCTGGTCGTGACCTACACCGGCGCCGACGCGCACAGCGGCCAGCCGCGCCCGCCCGCCGTGCCGCTCGGCGAGCTGCTCGACGCCCTCGACCGCACCACGAGCGGGCCCGTCAAGCAGCAGATCGTGGTCCACCACCCGCTGCAGGGCTACGACCTCCGCAACGTCCAGCCCGGCCGGCTCGGCACCCCGACCCCGTTCACCTTCGACCCGCAGATGCTGGCCGCCGCGAAGGTCTCCCTCGGCCCGCGGCCGGCCCCGCCGCCGTTCCTCCGCGAGCCGTTGACCACCCCCGTGGCCCGGCCCGGCGACGGCGACCTGGCGCTGAGCGACCTTGTCACGTTCTTCCGAGACCCGGTCAAGGGGTTCTTCCGGGCCCTCGACCTGACCCTGCCGTGGGACGTCGACAGCGTCAGCGACGCGATGCCGGTTGAGATCGACCAGCTCGAGTCGTGGGGCGTAGGCGACCGGATGCTGGCCGACATGCTCCGCGGCATCCACCCCGACATGGCGCGCGAGATCGAGTGGCGCCGCGGAGCGCTGCCGCCCGGTCAGCTCGGCTGGCGCAAGGCCACGGAGGTCCGGGAGACCGCGATGAACCTCGCTGTCGCCGCGCTCACCCACCGTCAGGTGCCGGCCCGGGCCCTCGACGTCGACATCGAGCTGCCCGGCGGCCGTCGGCTCACCGGCACGATCACGCCCGTCTACGGCGACCGGCTGGTCGCGGTCGGCTACTCCAAGCTCGACGGCAAGCACCTCCTCGAGTCCTGGGTCCGGCTCCTGGCGCTCGCGGCCGGCCATCCCGACCACAACTGGACGGCGCTCACCATCGGCCGGTCACCGCGCGGCAGCCAGGCCGCGCAGCGGCTGCTCGGGCCGACGGTGGACGAGCCGCTGACGCTGCTCACCGGCCTCGTCGACCTCTACGACGAGGGTCGGCGGGCGCCGCTCGACCTGCCGATCAAGACGTCATTCGCGTGGGCCTCAGCGGTCCTCACCGGGCAGGAGCCCCGGCCCGAGGCCCTCAAGAAGTGGAAGAGCAGCCGGTTCCCCGGCGAGGACGCCGCCCCCGCGCACGTCCGGGTCTGGGGCGAGCACGCAGACCTCGACGACCTGCCCCGGCTCGGCGAGCTGGCCGAACGACTGTGGCTGCCGCTGCTGCGCAGCGAGCGGGGGCCGCTGTGATCACCGGACCCTTCGACCTGCTGGCGCCGCTGCCCGAGGGCGCGACCACGACCGTGCTCGAGGCCAGCGCCGGCACCGGCAAAACCTACGCGCTCGCGGCGCTGGTCACCCGCTACATCGCCGAAGGTGCAGCCCTCCTTGACGACATGCTGCTGATCACCTTCAGCCGCGCGGCCAGCCAGGAGCTGCGCGAGCGGGTCCGCGACCAGCTGGTGAAGGCGGCCGAGGCACTCGACGACCCGACCAGGGCAGACGACGAGCTGCTGACGCACCTCGTGACTGGCAGCGACGACGAGCTCGCCGAGCGCCGGCGCAACCTGCGCGACGCGCTGGCCGGCTTCGACGCCGCGACGATCGCCACCACCCACCAGTTCTGCCAGCTGGTGCTCCGCTCGCTGGGCGTGGCCGGCGACACCGACGCGGGGGTCACGCTGGTCGAAAATCTCGACGAGCTCGTCGGCGAGATCGTCGACGACCTCTACCTCCAGCGGTTCGGCGACGTAAAGGACACCCCGGTCCTCACCCGGGCCCAGGCCCTCGAGCTCGCCCACGAGGTGGTGCGCAACCCGCGCACCCGGCTGACCCCGATCGACCCACCGGCCGAGACCACCGCCGGCGTACGCCGGGCCTTCGCCGGCGACGTGGTCCGCGAGCTCGAGCGGCGCAAGCGGCTGCTCGGCATCCTCGGGTTCGACGACCTCCTCGGCCGGCTGGCGGTCGCGCTCGAGGCCGACGACGCGCCGGCCCGCGACCGGATGCGCCGCCGCTGGCGGATCGTCATGGTCGACGAGTTCCAGGACACCGACCCCGTGCAGTGGGAGGTGATCGAACGCGCCTTCGTCGGCCAGGTCACCCTGGTCCTGATCGGCGACCCGAAGCAGGCGATCTACGCGTTCCGTGGCGGTGACGTCGTCACCTATCTCCGGGCCCGCGACCGGGCGGACGCGCTCCTTTCCCTCGACACCAACTACCGCAGCGACGCACCCCTGGTGCAGCGGCTGTTGAGGGTGCTGGAGGGGGCGGCGCTCGGCCATCAGGACATCGTCGTGCGCGACGTGGCTTCCCACCGCACCACTCACCGTCTCGCGGATGCGCCGTGCAACGACCCGTTCCGGTTGCGGGTGGTCTCCCGCGACTCGTTCGGGATCCGCGGCACCCGCACCATCCCGATGGACGACCTGCGTCCGTTCATCGCCGATGACCTCGCGGCCGACGTCAGACAGCTGCTCGCCTCGGCTGCGACGTATGACGGCCGCCCGGTCCGCGCACGCGACGTCGCCGTCATCGTCGAGAGCCACCGCGACGCGCGGGCCTGCCGCGACGCGCTGGCCGCGGCCGGGGTCCCCGCCGTCTACACCGGCGACACCGACGTGTTCGCCTCGCAGGCTGCGGCCGACTGGCAGTGTCTTCTCGAGGCGTTCGAGCAGCCGGGCCGGAGCGGCCTGGTCCGGGCCGCAGCGGCCACGATGTTCTTCGGCCGCACCGCCGCCGAGCTCGCCACCGCCGTGGACCTGACCGATGAGGTGGCCGAGACCCTGCGGCGCTGGGCCGACCACGCCCGCGCCCGGGGCATTGCGGCCGTGCTCGAAGCGGCGTACGTCGCGGGCATGGCCCGGCGCGTGCTCGCCTGGCGCGCCGGCGAGCGGCACCTGACCGACGTCGAGCACCTCACCCAGCTGCTGCACGAGGTCGCGCACCGCGAGGGGCACGGGCTGCCGGCCCTGCTGCAGTGGCTGCGCAGGCAGCGCCAGGAGCGCGCCGGCGCGGCCGAGCGCAACCGTCGCCTCGACAGCGACGCGGCCGCGGTCCAGATCATGACGGTCTGGGTGAGCAAGGGGCTGCAATACCCGCTCGTCTACCTGCCGTTCGCGTTCAACCGCAACGTGCGGATCGGCGAGGCCGTGCTCTACCACGAACCCGACGGCACCCGCTGCCTCGACATCGGCGGCTCCGGCCAGCCGGGCTACCAGCAGGTGGCCGCCAAGGGCCGCGCGGAGATGGCCGGTGACGACATCCGGCTCACCTATGTCGCGCTGACCCGCGCGCAGTCGCAGGTGGTGGCGTGGTGGGCGCCGTCCTGGGACGAGGTCAACGGCGGGCTGTCCAGGCTGCTGCGCGGCCGGGTCCTCGGACAGGCCGCCGTCCCCGACTCGTTGCCGCCCAAGGTGGACGACGCCCAGGCGCTCGACCACCTGCGGAAGTGGGAGGCAGCCGGTGGGCCGCGCCTCGAGCGGGCCGAGCGGGCCGCCGACTCACCGGAGCCGACCCAGGCCACCGCCCCCACTGACCTCGGGGTCCGCCGCTTCGACCGCGCCATCGACGTCGACTGGCGGCGGACGTCCTACTCCGCGCTGATCCGGGCCGCCGAGGAGACCGGCGGGGTGACGTCCGAGCCGGAGCTCTCGGTGCGCGACGACGAGATCGCCGACGAGCTGGCCGACGAGCCCGACGACGCCGAGCCGGTGCAGGCCCCTGACAAGCAGGACGCGCCCGCCTCGCCGATGGCCGACCTGCCGTCCGGCGCGGCTTTCGGTTCGCTGGTGCACGGGGTGCTCGAGGTGACCGACCCGGCCGCGCCCGACCTCGAGGCCGAGCTGCGTGGCCACGTCGAGGAGCAGCGGGCCTGGTGGCCGGTCGAGGTCCCCGCAGCCGACCTGGCCGCGGCCCTGGTGCCGCTCCACCACACCTCGCTCGGTCCGCTGGCCGACGGGCTGACCCTGGGTGAGATCGGGCTGGCCGACCGGCTCTGCGAGCTCGACTTCGAGATCCCGCTGTCCGGCGGCGACATCGCACCGGAGGGCGACGTGGCGCTGGCCGACGTCGGCACGCTGCTGGAGCAGCACCTCGCAGCCGACGACCCGCTGCGGCCCTACGCCGCGCGGCTGCGTTCGCCGGGCCTGGGCGGCCAGTCGCTGCGCGGCTACCTCTCCGGCTCCATCGACGTGGTGTTCCGGGTGCCCGGGCCGGCGGGTCCGCGCTACCTGGTGGCGGACTACAAGACCAACTGGCTGGGCCCGGCCGACCAGCCGCTCACCGCTGCGGCGTACGCCCGCCCGCGGCTGGTGGAGGCGATGCTGCACTCCGACTACCCCCTGCAGGCGTTGCTCTACGTCGTCGTCGTGCACCGCTACCTGCGCTGGCGCCAGCCCGGCTACGACCCGGCCCGGCACCTCGGCGGACTGCTCTACCTCTATGTGCGCGGCATGTGCGGGCCCGAGACGCCCGAGGTGGACGGCCATCCGGCAGGAGTCTTCTCGTGGCAGCCGCCGCCGGCGCTGGTGACCGCGCTGTCCGACCTCCTGGACGGTGCGAGATGACGCTGCTCATCCCGGAGCTCGAGGACCCGCACGACCCTCGGTTGGCGCGCGCCGCCGACGGCCTGCTCCGCACCTTCAACGAGGCGGGCGTGCTGGACGCCGCGGACGTCCATGTCGCTCGCACGCTGACCGGGCTGGCCGGGGACGACGCACCTCTGGTCGCGCTGGCAGTCGCGTTCGTGGTGCGCGCCGTGCGCGGAGGGTCAGTCTGCGTCGACCTCGCTGCCGTGACCGACGAGGAGCTCGGCCCCGACCTGCCCTGGCCCGACCCCGACGAGTGGTACGCCGCCCTGGCGGCCAGCCAACTGGTCACCGGCGGCAGCCCCGTGCTGCGGCTGCTCGACCACGACGGCCTCCGGCTCCTCTACCTCGACCGCTACTGGCGCGAGGAGGAGCAGGTGCACGCCGACCTGGTTCGCCGCCCGGCCTCTTCGGCGGCTCCCGACGAGGACTGGCTGGCGGCGGCGCTCGACCGGGTCTTCCCGGCCGAGGGCTACGACGAGCAGCGGGCCGCCGCCCGGGTCGCGCTCACCAACGCCACCACCGTGCTCACGGGTGGTCCGGGCACCGGCAAGACCACCACGGTCGCCGCCCTGCTGGCGCTGTGCGCGGAGCAGGCCGAGCTCGAGGGCCGGCCCGCGCTCCGCATCGCCCTCGCCGCGCCCACGGGCAAGGCGGCAGCGCGACTGCAGCAGGCGGTCGAGTCGGAAGTGGCTGGGCTGCCGGACGAGGACCGCGCCCGGCTCGCCGGCGTACGCGCGGTGACGCTGCACCGGCTGCTCGGCTCGCGGCCGGACACCTCGTCGCGGTTCCGGCACCATCGCGACAACCGGCTGCCGCACGACGTCGTGGTCGTCGACGAGACGTCGATGGTCTCGCTGACGATGATGGCCCGCCTGCTCGAGGCGGTCCGGCAGGGCAGCCGGCTGATCCTGGTCGGCGACCCGTTCCAGCTCGCGTCGGTCGAGGCCGGTGCCGTGCTGGCCGACCTGGTGGACGCCGTCCAGGAGCAGACCCAGGTCGGCGTCGCGGCGCTGCTGACCTCGCACCGCTACGGCGAGTCGATCGGCCGACTCGCCGAGGCCGTGCGCCGCGGCGAGGCCGACGCCGCGGTCGCGCTGCTCTCAGCCGGTGGCGACCACGTCGAGCTGGTGGACGTCGACGACCCGGCCTCCCGGGTGCGGGCGCTGGTCGCGCCGCACGCCGCGGACATCCTGCGCGCGGCCGAGGCAGGCGACGCCGACCGCGCGCTCGAGCTGCTCGACGAGAAGCGGCTGCTGTGCGCACACCGCGAGGGCCCCTACGGTGTCCGGTTCTGGAACTCCCAGGTCGAGCGCTGGCTCGGTGAGGAGACCGGCGAACCGCTCTGGTCGGTCTGGTACGCCGGCCGCCCCCTGCTCGTCACCGCCAACGACTACGGCCTCGGCGTCTTCAACGGCGACACCGGCGTCGCCGTCCGGCCGCCAGCGGGCAGTCCGGGCCGGGCCCTGCGCGCAGCCGTCGCCGGCAGCGCCGGCCGGCTCGACCTCGCTACCAGCCGGCTGGGCCAGGTCGAGACCATGCACGCGATGACGATCCACAAGAGCCAGGGCAGCCAGGCCGACGAGGTCGTCGTGATCTTGCCCCCACCCGAGTCGAGGCTGCTCACCCGCGAGCTCTTCTACACCGCGATCACCCGGGCCCGCGAGCGCGTGGTCGTGGTCGGCTCGCCCGACGACGTACGCGCCGCCATCGGCCGCCGGGCGGTGCGCGCCACCGGGCTTCGTCAGCGGCTTGCAGGTCCGTCCGCACCCTGAGAGGCCGGAAACCTCCGCGTCACCCCGATCGCCTAGGGTCGGCTGAGTGCCTTTCCTCTTGCGCGTCGAGCTGCCCGACGTCCCGGGGTCACTGGGTCGGGTCGCGACCACGATCGGTGAGTCCGGAGGCGACATCGAGGCGATCGAGATCGTCGAGAAGCGCGATGGCATGGCGGTCGACGACGTCCTGCTCGAGCTGCACGGCGGTGCGATGCCCGACTCGATCGTCTCCGCGTGCAATGCGCTCGAGGGCGTCCGCGTCATGTGGATCAGTCGGTACGCCGCCGGTGGCAACATCTTCCTCGACCTCGAGGTGGTCGAAGAGCTGACCGCCGATCCCGCCGAGGCGCTGGACCGCGTGGTCGACCTGCTGCCGGTCGCCTTCCGCGCCGACTGGGCGATGCGGATCCACCGCAGCAAGGGCGTCCTGCGCGCGACAGACGCGGCGCCGAAGGAGCTGCCGTTCGTCGAGATCGAGAAGGCATCCCGGCTCGACGTGAACGGCGACGAGGTGAACCTCTACGCCGGGGCCCGCATCGACGGCAACGACGTCGTGGTGCTCGGTCGCCGCGGAGGCCCGGAGTTCGTCGAGTCCGAGCTGGCCCGGCTCGGTCACCTGGTCAGCCTGGCCGCCTCGCTGGCGCGGCCGTAGTCGGGTCCAGATTCACCGGGTACCCGGTGAATCTGGAGCTCCCCCGCTAAAGGTTCTGCGGGGAAGCGTGAGTTTCACCGGGTACCCGGTGAAACTCCCGGCAGCCTGGCCGGCAGGTCGGTCAGACCCGCTCGAGCAGGAACACCGGGATCTCGCGGTCCGTCTTCTCCTGGTAGTCGGCGTACGGCGCGAACTGGGCCACGCAGCGCTCCCACCACTCCTCGCGCTCGGCACCCTCGGCCACGCGCGCGACGTACTCGTGCGGCTCGGGGCCGTCCTGCAGGTCGACCTGCGGGTGGGCGATGAAGTTGTGGTACCACTCCGGGTGTGTGGGGGCGCCGCCCTGGGAGGCGACCGCGGCGTACACGCCATCCTTCTCGACCCGCATCACCGGGTTCTTGCGCAGCTTGCCGCTCTTGTGGCCCACCGAGGTGATGACCACGATCGGCCACTCCGCGTGGCCGCGGAGGATGTTCGCCTCGGAGCCGCCGGACGCCTCGTACTTCTCGACCTGGTCGCGGACCCACTGGGCCGCGCTGGGCTGGTATTCGCCTTGAAGTGTCACGTCCATCCGGAACGCGAGCCGGCGCTTCGGCATTCCACCGGCGTCAGGCGACGCCGCGGATCCGGGTGACGAACACCGAGCCCAGCACACTCGCGAGGAACGCCAGCAGGTAGAGGGCGAGATAGCCGGTGGAGAAGCCGTGCCCGTCCGACTCGACCACCCCGCCGGCCGACTCGACCAGCCACAGGAGCACGCCGGCCAACACCGGCGCGAACACCTGGGGCAGAGCATTGGCAATGTTGATGACGCCGAGGTCCTTGGCCCGGTCGATCGCGGTCGGCAGCACCTCGGTGATCAGCGCGAAGTCGACGGCGGTGTAGATGCCGTAGGCGCAGCCCATCACGACCGCGGCGGCCAGAGCGGCCGGCCAGCTCTGCCCGATGCCGAGCAGGACCGCCGCCGAGCCGGACACCAGCCCCGACCAGATCACGAACACCTTGCGCCGTCCGAGCCGGTCGCTCCACGCGCCGAAGACGACCGTCGTCAGCACCAGGGTGAGCGCGTAGACCGCGGTGAGCACGAAGACCCGGTCCTCGGCCTCGTCGGAGCTGTAGCCGACCACGTCCTGGAGGAAGTAGAGGAGGTAGAGCAGCCCGAGGGCGTTGCCGAGGTTGACCAGGAACCGGGTCAGCCAGGCCCAGCCGAAGTCCGGATGGAGCCGCGGCGAGATCCAGAACGAGCGGACGAACCGGCGTACGTCGAACGGCGGCCGCGCCTCGGGCGGCAGCGCGAGGTCGTGCGAGGACAGCGAGAACGGGACCGCGAGCACCAGCAGGAACGCCGCGATGGACAGGTACCCGGCCGCGATGCTGCCCGTCGCGGCGGCGATGCCGGTTCCGGTCACGACACCGATGGTCTGCGCCACGGCGACGATCCCGCCGATCCGGCCGCGGCGGCTGCTCGGCACCTGGTCGGGGATCATCGCGGTCACCGCGGCCAGCATTGCGTTGAGAGCGGCCTGCACACCGCACCAGCCCAGCACCATCACCGCGACGTTCGGCGCGACCGACAGCACGGCGAGCGAGACCGCGCCGCCGAGCGCACCCCCGACGAGCCACGGCAGCCGGCGGCCGGCGCGCAGCGTCGTACGGTCGGAGAAGGCGCCGGCCAGCGGGTTGCAGATCACCGACACCAGCGCACCGACCCCGGTGACCAGGGCGAGAACCTGCTCCTTGTTCGCCGCATCGAGCGCCTCGGCCTGCTGGGCCAGCAGCACCGAGATCGGCCCGAAGAACCCGGCCCACAGCCCGACGCTGGCCACCGCCAGCAGGGCCACCCAGCGCGTCGGCGGGACGACGGTCGGCTCGGCGAGAGCGGCAGGGGCCGCCGCGGTCATCCGTCGCGCCAGTCGCACCACGCACGGACCACCCGCTCCAGGTCCGCCCGCCCGGCCTCGACCTCGGCGACATCGGTGAAGCGCATCGTGCGGGCGAGCCTGCCGTCACCCTCCAGCCGGGGATGGTTCCCGGGGATCTCTGCACCGCGATGGAAGAGCAGGCTGACCAGCTTCTTGGCCGGGTTGAAGCTGAACAGGTTGCCCTTGTAGGTGTAGGTCGGCGTGCTCCACTTGATGCACTCCTCGATCCGCGGGTCTGCCTCGAGGACGATGTTGCGGACGAGGCGCACGGCGTCGTCCAGCGGCAGCGCCCGCGCGACCAGCCAGGCCTCGACCTCGGGGTTGTGTCGCTTCATGTGCGCGCGGCGCTCAGCGCAGGACCACGAGGTCGTACGTTGTGTCGAACCAGTCACCAGTGCTGTTGGCGGGTGACCCCTCGTCCCAGCTCGCCCGCGTGTACTTGCGGGCCGACGCCCACGTGTCGACGTACCCGCGAGCCAGATCGAAACGGACGCAGCGGTTGGGGAGCTTGTACTTCAGCGTGTCCCGCTTGTAGTTGGCCCTGACCTTGACGCCCGAGCACTTGTCGATGACGTAGCCGTTGGTGGCCGGGGTCGTCACCCAGTTCACGACCTTCTGCTTGCGGCGCTCGTTGAGCCGGAACTCGATGAGGTGGCCGAACTCCGGTGAGTTCGGGTCCGTGTCGTCGACCCGGGTCACCATCCCGACGAAGATCCGGAGCCGCTTCTTCTTGCGCAGGTCCCTCATCGTGATCGTGGCGCGGACGCCCTTGCCGTCGTAGGTGACCTTGAGCTTGCGCATGTCGATGTCGCGGGTGAGGACGTCGTAGTCGTCGTTGTCGTGCAGGACCCTGGTCCCGGCGTACGCCGGTGCCGACGCCAGCGGCAGGGCGAGCAGCGACCCGACGAGCAGCGCGGCCAGCACCCGGGCCAGCGAGCCAGCAATCGGTCGGCTGAGCATGAGGCACAGTAGCGCCATGGCTGCGCTCGACGGTGTGTCGGAGACCTTCGACCCGGACGCCTGGGACGACGTTCCTGGCTTCGAGGACCTGACCGACCTCACCTACCACCGGGCCAGGGCGCACGGCACGGTCCGGGTCGCCTTCGACCGGCCCGACGTGCTCAACGCGTTCCGCCCGCATACCGTCGACGAGCTGCTCCGCGTGCTCGAGCACGCCCGCACCTCGAGCGACGTCGGCTGCGTGCTGCTGACCGGCAACGGGCCGAGCGCGGCGAACGGCAAGTGGGCGTTCTGCACCGGCGGCGACCAGCGCATCCGCGGCCGGACGGGCTATCAGTACGAAGCGTCCGTTGCGTCTGATGGTGGTCAGGTGGTGGGGCCAGTTGATCAGGCACGTTTGGGTCGATTGCACATTCTCGAGTGCCAGCGGCTGATCCGGTTCATGCCCAAGATCGTCGTCTGCGTGGTGCCCGGCTGGACCGCCGGTGGCGGCCACAGCCTCCACGTCGTATGCGACCTCACCATCGCCAGCCGGGAGGAGGCGCGGTTCAAGCAGACCGACGCCGACGTCGGCTCGTTCGACGGCGGCTTCGGGTCGGCGTACCTGGCCCGTCAGGTCGGTCAGAAGTTCGCCCGCGAGATCTTCTTCCTCGGCCAGGAGTACTCGGCCGAGGACGGCGTCCGAATGGGTGCCGTCAACCGCGCGGTCCCGCACGCCGAGCTCGAGGCCACCGCGCTGGAGTGGGGCCGGCTGATCAACCGCAAGTCGCCGACCGCGCAGCGGATGCTCAAGTACTCCTTCAACCTCATCGACGACGGTCTGGTCGGCCAGCAGCTGTTCGCCGGCGAGACGACGAGGCTGGCCTACATGACCGACGAGGCGCAGGAGGGCCGCGATCAGTTCCTCGAGAAGCGCGACCCGGACTGGTCGCCGTTCCCCTGGTACTAC
>CAVXYB010000014.1:0-354816 GCA_963765915.1 uncultured Actinomycetota bacterium
TCTGGCCGAAGCCGGAGACACTGGTGAGCACCAGTCCGGGGTTCTCGGCCGCGAGCACGTCGTACCCGAGGCCCCACTCGGCCATCCGGCCGGGCCGGAAGGACTCGATGACGACATCGACCTTCGCCGCGAGCTTGCGGACCAGCGCTCGTCCCTCGTCGGTGCGGATGTCGATGGCGACCGAGCGCTTACCGCTGTTGATGCGGGCGAAGCCGAGCGACTGCCCGTTCTTCATCGGCGTCCACTGGCGGGCGTAGTCCCCGGACGTGGGGTCCTCGACCTTGATCACCTCGGCGCCGAAGTCGCGCAGCATCCGGCCGCAGGTCGGCGCGGCGTACATCGACCCGAGCTCGAGCACCCGCACGCCCGTGAGCGGGCCCCCGGAACGCGACATCAGAGCCTCCACTGGATGTGCTTGACCTCGAGGTACTCGTGCATGCCCCACTCACCGAGCTCCCGGCCGATACCCGAGCGGCCGTAGCCACCGAAGGGGGCGTCCGCGCGCATGGCGCCACCGCCGTTGATCCAGACGGTGCCGGCCCGGACCTGCTCAGCGATCCGGCGGGCCTCCACGAGGTCGTCGCACCACACGTTGGCCGCGAGGCCGTACGCCGTGTCGTTGGCCAGGCGGATCGCCTCCTCGGTGTCCTTGAAGGGCACGATCACCGCCACCGGTCCGAAGATCTCCTCCTGGACTGCACGCGCCGAGTGCGGCAGGTCGCCCAGTAGCACGGGGTTCACGAACCAGCCCTTCTCCGGCAAGGGCTTGGTGACCTCCAGGAGCCTGGTGCCGCCGTCGGCGACCGAGCCGTCGATGAAGCCATGGACGCGGGCCTTGTGGTCGGGCCGGATCATCGGGCCGATGTTCGTCGCCCGGTCCCACGGGTCGCCCACGACCATCTGGTCGAACGCCGAGGCGCCGGCCTCGAGGAACTCGTCGTACTGCTTCTCGTGCACCAGCAGCCGGGCCAGCGCGGCACAGCCCTGGCCGCCGTTGCGGGCCCACCGCAGGTGCATTTCGACCGCGATCTTGGCGACGTCGACGTTGTCGGTGACGATGCTTGGCGACTTGCCGCCGAGCTCGAGGGTCACCCCGGTGAGGTTCTCGGCGGCCTGGGCCATGATCTTGGAGCCGACGCCGTCGGAGCCGGTGAACGAGACCCGGTCGACATCGCGGTGCGACGACAGCTGCTGGCCCACCTCCACGCCACCGATGATCACGTTCATGACGCCGGGCGGGAGGCCCGCCTCCTGGATCAGGTCACCGAGCAGCAGGGTGGTCAACGGCGTGCGCGGCGACGGGAACAGCACCACCGTGCAGCCGGCAGCGAGGGCCGCGCCGAACTTGAAGATCGCGAGGTTCAACGGGTAGTTGTAGCCGGTGATCGCCGCGACCACGCCGACCGGCTGGTGTACGACGTCGCTCTCGGTGGGGTGCGGCTTGTCGTAGCCGCCGAGGTGCATCGTCCGGTCCACCTTGGCCGCCTCGGCCGCCCAGCGCAGGTGCTCGTCGACGGCCATCTTGACCTGGAGGTACTCCGCCAGGGCGACCGGCGTGCCGACCTCGTTGACGATCGACGGCAGCAGCCGGTCGGCGGCCGCCTCGAGCACGTCGGCGAACCGGTGGATGTGCCGGGACCGCTCCTCACCGGAGAGCGCGGCCCATGCCGGGAACGCCTGCCGGGCCGCCTCGACAGCTGCGTCGACCTGCGCGGCGGACGCACCGCCCACGGTGGCGATGACCTCCTCGGTCGCCGGGTTGTAGACGTCCCAGCGTTCGCCTTCCGGGTCGACCATGCGGTCACCGATGAGAAGCGTGCGGGTGGCCGGCACCCACTTCTGGTCGATGCGGTCATCGGTGGTGGCGGTCATGCGGTGGCTCCTTCATCGGTGGTGCGCCTGAGAGTCGACGTGAAGATCGTGCGGTACGGCGCCACGTCAGTAGCTCCGCGGGAGGCCGAGCACGTGCTCGGCGACGAAGTTGAGCACCATCTCCTGGCTGATCGGCGCGATCCGCATCAGGCGGGCCTCCCGGAAGTAGCGCTCGACGTGGTACTCCTTGCTGTAGCCCATGCCGCCGTGCACCTGCAGCGCCACGTCCGCGGACTTGTAGCCGGCCTCGGCGCACAGCCACTTGGCGTAGTTGGCCTCGGCGCCGCACGGCAGCTGCTGGTCGACCATCCAGGTGGCCTTCTGCAGCACGGCGTCCGCCGCCTCGAGCCGGATCTTGGCCTCGGCGAGCTGGAAGGCGATGCCCTGGTTCTGGCCGATCGGGCGGCCGAAGACCACCCGCTCCTTGGCGTAGCGCGTGCCGCGGCGCAGCGCCGCCTCGCCGATGCCCAGCATCGCGTTGGCGGCTATCACCCGCTCGGCGTTGAGGCCGGTGAGGATGACCTTGAAGCCCTTGCCGACCTCACCCACGACGTCCTCGTCGGCGACGAACAGGTCGTCGATGAACAGCTCGTTGCTGTCGACCGAGTTGCGGCCCATCTTGGGGATCCTGCGGATCGTGACCTTCTCGCGGTCCATCTCGGCGAAGAAGACCGTGAGTCCGTCGGTCTTCTTGGCGCACTGGTCCTTGGGCGTGGTCCGTGCGAGGAGCAGCATCCGCTCGGCCTGCGCCGCGTTGGAGATCCACACCTTCTTGCCGGTGATGGACCAGCCGCCGTCGACCTTCGTCGCGAACGTCGAGAGGTTGGTCGTGTCGGTGCCGGCGTCGGGCTCGGTGACCGCGAACGAGATCTGCAGGTCACCGGTGGGCACCCGCGGCAGGAAGCGCTTCTTCAGGTCCTCGCTGCCGTGGTGCAGGATCGGCTCGAAGCCGAAGATGCCGATGTGCACGGACGAGCAGCCGCCCATGCCGGCACCGGAGGCCGCGATCTCGCGCTCGACGATGGCGGCCTCGGTGACGCCCTGACCGCCCCCGCCGTACTCCTCGGGAATGGTGAGGCCGAGCCAGCCGCCCTCGGCGACCGCGTTGTAGAAGTCCCAGGGGAACTCGTGCTTCTCGTCCCGCTCGGCCCAGTAGTCGTCGGGGAACCGCTCGCAGAGCGTCCGAACCGCCTTGCGGATGTCCTCGTGGACGGGGTCGCTCGTGTAGTCCATCAGCGGGCCTTCTCGGTGGTCGTCTTGTCGAAGGTGTCGCTCGGTGACGCCGTCGTCGCGCAGGACCGACTTGCGGACCTTCTCCGAGGGCGTCTTCGGCAGCGCGTCGACGATGCGCAGGTAGCGCGGGATGGCGAAGGCGGGGATCTTGCCCGTGCACCACGCCAGGAGCTCGGCAGCGTCGGCAGGCTGGGACGTGACCACGACTGCGAGCACCTCGTCCTCGCCGGCCTCCTGGTCGGCAGGTACGCCGATGACCGCCGCCTCGACGACGGCGGGATGGCCGAGCAGGGCCTGCTCGACCTCGTAGGAGCTGATGTTCTCGCCACGGCGACGCAGGGCGTCCTTGTAGCGGTCGATGAAGTAGTACCAGCCGTCCTCGTCGCGGCGCAGGGCGTCACCGGTGTGGAACCACAGGTTGCGCCAGACCTCGACGGTCTTCTCCGGCATGTTGTAGTAGCCGTTGCTGCACGTCCACGGGTGCACTGGTCGCACGACGAGCTCGCCAACCTCGCCGACCTCGACCTCACGGTCGGTCTCGGGGTCGACCAGGCGGATGTCGAACCACTCCTTGTTCTGGAGCCCCGCAGCGCCGGCCGGGCGGTCGACGCCGTACGGCGACATGATCGGCGCGCAGGTCTCGGTGAGGCCGAAGGCGTCGAGGAACGCCTCGATGCCGTAGCGCTCCTTGAACTGCTCGACGATCGTGCTCGCCGTGGGAGCGGCGTAGACGCACCGCAGCTGGTTGTCGAGGTCGTCGTCGCGGGGGTCGGCCTTCCAGGCGAAGTCCATCATCACGCCGACGAAGTTGGTGACGGTGACTCCGGAGTCGCGGACGTGGTCGATCCACCTGCTGGCGCTGAACTTCGAGCGGATGACCGCGCGGCCGCCGGCGATGATCACAGGGTAGACCGCCATGAACGTCGCGTTGCCGTGGAAGAGCGGGGTGGTGGTCAGGTAGGCGTCCTGGGGCGTCAGCCGGGTGAGCGAGACCACGATCTGCGCGAAGAAGTAGAGCTGCGAGTGCGGCATCGCCACGCCCTTGGAGGGGCCGGTCGTCCCGGAGGTGTAGAAGATCGCGCCCAGGTCCTGCGGGCGGGGCGTCGGCAGCACCGTCTTGTCGGTGGCCTCGAGCTCCTCCCACGAAGCGGCCTGCCAGCCGTGCTCGCGCAGGAGCTCGACCGCCTTGTCCTGACTGCCGGCGCCGGTGCCGATCACCCAGAACTTCTCGATGCCACGAGCGTGCTCGGCCACCGCGACCCAGCGCTCGGCCATCACGTCGTCGATGACGGCAAACCTGGCCTGGGCGACCTCGAGCTGGTGGCGCAGGAACTCGCCCTCGTAGTTGTTGTTGATCGGGACCTCGACGAGCCCGCCGACCGAGACGCCCCACCAGGTCTTCACGAACTGCGAGGAGTTGACGGCCATGAGCACGACGCGGTCTCCCTCACGGGCACCGGCGGCGTAGACGCCGCTGGCGACGCGCTCGGAGAACTCCAGCGCCTCGGCATAGGTCCAGGTCGCACCCTCTTCGGGGAGGTCGAGGCAGACGGCATCGGGCCGCTCGGCCGCGTGGTGACGCAGCACGTGGTTGAAGGTCCACGTCTCCGGGTCCGGGAAGGCTGGGACCAGGTCGGTGTAGTACTGCATCGCCATCGCGCCGGTCACTCCCCGCCGGGCTCGGCGAAGGCGGCCTCGTCGATCGTGGTGCGGGGCTCGAGGGCGAGCATCGCGGGTACGACGTCCTTGCCGAGCCGGTTGATCGCGGCGATGGTCTCGTCGCCGTCCATGGTCGGCCACTGGGGGCGGAGCAGCAGCGGGTCGACGGGCAGCTTGTGCACGTAGTCGGTCAGAGTCGCGACCACGTCGTCCGGCGTACCGATCACCGCATGGCCGGACACGGCCTTGGCGAACTCGTTCTCGAGGTCCTTGTCCTTCATGACGTCGAGGCCCTTGTTGGCGTAGGTGAGGTAGCGGCCCTGGGCGACCCGCGCGAACTCCACGATGGCCTCCTCGCGTGAGTCGGCGACCAGGCAGTTGCGGCGCAGCGGCTGCGGGCCGAACTCCTTGCCCCGCGCGGCGAAGCCCTCCTGCACGATCTGGTGGCGCACGGCGATCTCGTGCATCGGCGTCTCGGGCGGGCAGGCGTAGGCGTCGCCGTACTTCGCGCACCGCTCCACGCCGGGGATGGCATGGGCACCGATCCAGATCGGCGGGTGCGGCTGCTGCACGGGGAACAGGTGGGGGTGCACGTCCTCGAGCTGCCAGTACTTGCCGTGGTGGGTGACGTTCTCCTCGGTCCAGAGCCGCTTCATCAGCTGGAGGGACTCGTCGAACCGGCCGGCCCGCTGCTTGTATGGAACGTCGAGGTAGTCGAACTCCTCGGGTCGGTAGCCGAGACCTGCACCGAAGACCAGCCGGCCCTCGGTGACCACGTCGAGCGTCGCGATCTCCTCGGCGAGCATCACCGGGTGGTAGAGCGGCGCGATCATGATCTGGGTGACGAGCTTGACGTGCGGGTCGACCTCGGCCGCCAGCCGGGCCAGCAGCGGCACCGGCTGCAGCCAGCGCAGCTCGCCGTAGAGGAAGTGCTGGCCGATCGCGATGTAGGTGAACCCGTTCGCCTGCGCCGCCTCCACGATCCGCAGCACGTCCTTGAACTGCTGCGCCGGCGTGACCGACTTGGGGACGTCGCTCAGGAGCAGACCCATCTTGACCATGACGAGACCTCAGTTCGTGGAGTGGCTGACAGCCCTAACTATAATATTGATGATTATGATTTCGTCAACGTGACGGGCGCCTCGAAAGCGCTCTCGTCGATCGTCGTGCGGGGCTCGACGGGCAGCATCGCCGGCACCACGTCGCGTCCGAGCCGGCGGATGGCGTCGACCGTCTCGGCGCCGCTCATGGCCGGCCAGCCCGGCCGCAGCACGATCGGCTCGACGGGCAGCCGGGTGGCGTAGTCGGTCAGCGTGGCGACCACGTCGTCCGGCGTGCCGATGACCGCGTGGTCGGCGACGGTGTCCAGGAAGTCCCGCTCGAGGCTGCCCAAATCCATCGCGTCGAAGCCCTTCTGCGCATACGTGACGTAGCGACCCTGAGCCACGCGCGCGAACTCGGAGAGCGCCTGCTCGCGGGTGTCCGCGACCATCCCGTTGCGGCGCAGCGGCTGCGGACCGAACTCCTTGCCCCGCTCGGCGAACCCGTCCATGACGACCTGGTGCCGTTCAGCGATCTCGTGCATCGGAGTCTCGGGAGAGCAGGCATACCCGTCGCCGTACCTCGCGGCCCGGCGCACTCCGGCCAGGGCCTGAGCGCCGATCCAGATCGGCGGGTGCGGGTCCTGCACCGGGTGCAGGTGCGGGCGTACGCCGTCGAGCTGCCAGTGCCGGCCCTCGTGGGTGACCTCGTCCTCGGTCCACAGCCGCTTCATCAGCCCGAGCAGCTCGTCGAACCGGCTGGCTCGCTGCTTGAACGGCACGTCGAGGTAGTCGAACTCCTCCGGTCGGTAGCCGAGCCCGGCACCCCAGACGAGCCGCCCCTCGGTGACGACATCGAGGGTCGCGAGCTCCTCCGCGAGCAGCACCGGGTGGTAGAGCGGCGCGACCATGATGTTGGTGACGAGCTTGACGTGGGGGTCGACCTCGGCCGCCAGCCTTGCCAGCAGCGGAACCGGCTGGAACCAGCGCAGCTCTCCGTAGAGGAAGTGCTGGCCGATCGCGATGTAGGTGAAGCCGGCCTCCTGGGCGGCCTCGACCATGCGCAGCAAGTCCTGGAAGTGCTCGGCGGGTGTCAGCGCCGTCGGCATGTCGCTGAGGTGCACGCCCATCTTCACCACGGCTAGCCCTCCCTCAGGACGTGGCCACGGCGGGCAGCCCGCCGCCGGCCCAGCCGCCGTCGACCGGCAGCACGACCCCGGAGATGTAGGCCGCCTGGTCCGACACCAGGAACGCCACCGCGTTGCCGATGTCGTGCGGGTGGCCGATCCGGCCCAGGGGCACCCGTTGCAGGGCGCTCTCGTTGGAGAGCCGTCCTGCGGCGATCATCTTCTTCTGCATCTCGGTCTCGATGGTCCCGGGCGCGACGGCGTTGACCCGGATCCCGTCGGGTCCCCACTCCATGGACAGCGAGCGGACCAGCCCGTCGACGCCGGACTTCGAGGCGCAGTACGACGCGCGGGCCGCGAAGCCCTGCGACGCGGCGATCGAGGAGAGCATCACCATGCTGCCGCCGGCCCGGAGGTGCGGCCGGGCCGCCTGGGCACCGACGAAGACGCCGCGCAGGTTCACGCCGAGGACGCGGTCCCACTCGTCGAGGGAGTAGCCGACGGTGTCGCCCGGCGAGGCCACGCCGGCGTTGAACACCGCCGCCACGAGTCCGTCTCCTAGCCGGGCCGCCTCGGCGCACGCGCGGTCGATGACCGCGGGGTCGCACACGTCGCCCACGACCGCTCCGTGGCCCTCCCCGAGGTCGCCGACCAGGTCGTTTACCGCATCCGAGAGGTCGACGCCGACGACGGCATGCCCGGCCGCGGCCAGGCACTCCGCGATGCCCCTGCCCAGCCCTTGCGCGGCACCTGTGACCACGACGCCGCGAGCGCCGGAGTGAGCCTCGTGCGGGTGCGCCGGGCTCTCGTCGAGGGCAGTGACCATGGGTCCTCCTGAGACATCATCGCCTCGCACCAGGGGCTGGCGGGAGGGGTATCGCGACGCTAACATCGCGGTGCCTACTCTGACAATGATGCGCCTGAATAGACGCTGAGAGGAACGTCGCATGGACCTCGACCTCGCCACCAGCAGCAAGCTCGCCGGCTCCCCCGAGGAGGTCGCCCGGCAGGTGCGGGCCCTCGCCGACAAGGACGCCATCCGGGCGCTGGGGGCGCTCTACTCCGTGGCGGTGGACGACCACGACCTCGCGACCGTGGTGCGCTGCTTCGCGCCGGACGGCAGCTTCAGCCGCGCCGGCACGACGTACGCCGGGCACGCGGAGCTGCGTCCGTTCTACGCCTCGATGATGGATCGCTACGTCACCACGCTGCACATCCCCAACAGCCACGTGATCGAGGTGGACAGCGACGCCGGCACCGCCACTGGGCTGCTGACCGGGCAGGCCGAGCTGGCCCTGGGGAACAGGCTGCTGATGGCGGCGTACCGGTACGACGACGACTACGCCCGCGACGAGGCCGGCCGCTGGACGTTCGCGGCGCGGGAGCTGCGGTTCATGTACAACGTGCCGTTCGAGCAGATGCCCACGAGCTTCGCCGACAGCGTCCGGATCCGGCCGCCGGGCGGACCAGACGTCAACGGTGACTACCCCGAGACGCTGTCGACCTGGACGACCTACCGGGACTGAACCCGGCGTCCGAGCCACGAGGGGCGAGGTGGGTCAGCCAGCCCCGCCCCCCGGGCGACCGATGGGCTACTCGGTGCCTACGTGGGCATAGGTGCCCGAGGAGGCCGGCAGCTGCAGGAGGCGATGCACGGTGATCTTCTTGTGGGCGAGCCGGAGCTCGCCGTCGACCTCGCGGTGCACGTCGTCGTAGACGCCGATGACCACCCGGGTCTTGTCCTCCTCCAGCATCGTCGCCTGGAAGTAGGCGTGCGTGACGATGTCGTCGCCGTCCTGCTCGGCGAGCACGTTGGTCACCACGTGCTTGCAGACCGGGATGTTGAGCGCGTTGTGCGCGCGGTAGACGTCGAGGAACGCCTCGACGCCGTCCTCGGTGGCGTGGTCGCCGCGGGTGATCTTGATGTCGTCGGTCACCAGCGCACGCAGCGTGTCGAGGTCGCCCTCGTCGACCGCCCGGGCGTAGGTGTAGTAGACGCGGGCGCTGCGGGCGCCCAGTAATGCTGGATCGGTGCTCATTTGGCTGTCTGTCCTCCGTCGACGGGAATGGTCGCGCCGGTCACGAAGCCGGCGTCGTCACTGGCGAGGAACGCGACCACGCCGGCGATCTCAGCCGGGGTCGCGGGCCTCTGCAGGGGGATGAGGGCGATGAACGCCCCCATCAGGTCGGCCATGTCCGCGCCGGGGTCACGGCCGAAGAAGGTCGGGAGCATCGGGGTGTCGACCGGCCCGGGGCAGATCACGTTCACGCGGACCCCGTCGGGCCCGCCGACCAGGGCGAGCGCGCGGGTGTACGACGTCAGCGCGCCCTTGGTCAGCGAGTAGAGCGGGCTGAACGGCGAGCCCACCAGCGCCGCCGTCGAGGCGGTCATGGTGATCGAACCCTTGCGGTCGGCCTTCTTGACCAGCTCGTAGCCGAGTGCGGCGACGTAGAACGCGGTCTTCACGTTGACCTCGATGGCCCGGTCGAAGTCCGCCTCGGACACGTCCAGCCCGCCCGCGCCGGGCATGCCGACCTGGTTGTGCAGGACGTGCAGCTTGCCGTGCGAGGCGTCGATGCGCTCGTAGAGCGCACGCAGCTCGTCGTTGTCTGTTGCGTCCAGCTGCACGGCCTCCGCGGTGCCGCCCGCCGCACCGATCTCGCCGCTCACGGTCTTGGCGGCGTCGAGCGTGAGGTCCGCGACGTAAGTGATCGCACCCTCCTCGGCCAGGCGCATGGACGTTGCCCGGCCCATGCCGGAGCCACCACCGACCACCAGGGCGACCCGACCTTCGAGCCGACGCATCAGACCGTAGCCCGGTCGGAGCCGGCCAGCCGCTGGGAGACCGTGCGCTCGGTGATCGCGGAGTAGAAGCCGACCAGGAACGTGCTCGGGTCCATCGTGTCGGAGACCTTGATCATCGGCTCACGGCCGGCCGCGGTCGCCTCGGCCCGCTCCTCGCGTCCGTGGAGGAACTGCTCATACGCGCGCTCGAGCCGGTCGTCCTCCACCTCGTAGACGGCCAGGTAGCGGTACGGCACCGCTGGCGCTCCGGGCAGCCGGGCGAGCTCGAAGCGCTGGGCGGAGGCGAACCCGTCGAGCTTGTCGATGGTGTCGCGCATGTGCTCGTCGTACCAGCGGTTGAACTCGTCCTCCTGGTCGGTGCGCGCGTTGCTCAACACGAGCATCAGGTGCTGCGGCACCTCAGGCGTCCTCGGTCTTGACATGGCCCTGGGCCTGGCCCGGGCGGTCCGGCTCCTCGGCGAGCCCGCGGCCGTTGCCCGGGATCTTGCGCTGGTCGTGGCTCACCGGCTTGGCGACCGGGACCACCTCGAAGACCACGCGGTTGGGGCTGTCGAGGAGCTTGCGCCAGGCGTCGGGACCCTCGGGCTGGATCCGCGTGGTGAACTCACCGAGGAACCAGTCGATCGTCTCCCGGTCCCGGTGCACGGTGACCCGGCCGCGGGAGGCCACCATCCGGCGCCCGGGCAGACCGCTGCCGGCGCTGGAGACGATCACCGTGACCCGGTCGTCGGCGTCGGCACCCTTCACGTGGGCCCGTCCCTCGACGGCGGTCAGCCAGAACCGGTCGTCGACGTAGATGAAGCTCATGATCACGCCGGTGGGCCAGCCCTCGGCGTTGTGGAAGACGAAGCTGCACTCGGTCTGGGTGGTCAGCAGCTCCATCCGGTCGTCCGGCTCTAGGTTGGTGCCCTTGAGCTTCTCGAGGTTCTCGGTGCCCAGCCCGCTCATCGCTCTGCCCTTCTCTGTCCGGCCGTGTGATCCAAAACATGATATTCGTAAGCATGATTACTGGTCTACCCTCTTCCCCGCAAGAGGCAGCGGTACTAGCCTGATCATGATCATCAATTCACCCGCCCCTGAAGCGCCTGCTGACCGGAGTTGCCATGCCCGAGGCCGTCATCGTCGATGCCGTCCGCTCCCCCATGGGACGCGGCAAGCAGGGCGGTGCCCTGTCCAGCCTGCACAGCGTCGACCTGCTCTCCCAGACCCTCACCGGGCTGGTTGACCGCACCGGCATCGACCCCGGGACGGTCGAGGACTTCATGGTCGGGTGTGTCGGGCAGGCCGGAGAGCAGTCCGGCACACCGGGCCGGCAGGCGTGGCTGGCCGCCGGCTACCCGGTCCACGTCCCGTCGGTGACGATCGAGCGCAAGTGCGGCTCGGGCCAGCAGGCCCTCGAGTTCGCCGTGCAGAGCATCGTGGCCGGAGCCAACGACGTCGTGATCGCCGGTGGCATCGAGTCGATGAGCCGCGTCCCGATGGGGATCAACCGTCTCGACCAGGACCCCCAGGGCCCCACCGTCCGGGAGCGGTTCCCCGACCTGGTCCCGCAGGGCGTCTCCGCCGAGCTCGTGGCACACAAGTGGGGGCTTTCCCGGCTCGCGCTCGACGAGTACGCCGTCCGCTCCCACCAGCGGGCAGCGGCCACCGCCGCGTCGGGCGGGTTCGACAACGAGATCGTGGCGATCGCGACACCTGACGGCACCAAGGTCAGCGTCGACGAGTCGATCCGCCCGGGCTCCTCGGTCGAGAAGCTGGGCGAGCTCCGGGCGGTCTTCGGCACCCCGGACAACCAGGTCCGGCTGCCGCACATCGACTGGAAGGTGACCGCCGGCAACGCCTCCCAGATCACCGACGGCGCCGGGGCGATGCTGGTGATGAGCGCCGGGAGGGCGGCCGAGCTGGGGCTGCGGCCCCGCGCACGCATCGTGGCGTCCGCGGTCGTCGGGGACGACCCCGTCCTGATGCTGACCGGCCCTATCCCGGCCACGGCCAAAGTGCTCGAGCGGGCCGGCCTGACCATCGACCAGATCGATGCCGTCGAGATCAACGAGGCGTTCGCCTCGGTCCCGCTGGCCTGGGCGGCGGAGTTCCCCATCGACCCCGAGAAGCTGAACCCTCGCGGCGGCGCCGTCGCCCTGGGCCACCCCTTGGGCGCCTCGGGGATCCGGCTGATGACGACCATGATCAACCACCTCGAGCAGACCGGTGGCCGCTACGGCCTCCAGTCGATGTGCGAGGCGGGCGGGATGGCCAACGCCACCATCATCGAGATCCTGCGCTGACCGCCCCGAACCACCCGATCGGAAGGACCCCATGAACCTCACCCAAGCCTCCGCCGTCGTCACCGGTGGCGCATCCGGTCTCGGCCTCGCGACCGTGGTCGCGCTCGTCGACCGCGGCGTACCGACCACGATCGTCGACCTCCAGGCGTCGGCCGGTGTGGAGATGGCCGAAAAGCTCGGCGACCTCGCGACCTTCTCCCCCAGTGACGTCCGGGACCCCGAGGGAGTCGACCGCGCCCTCGACATCGCGACCTCCCGCGCACCGCTGCGGGCCCTGGTGCACTGCGCGGGGCGCGGCGGTACGGTGCGCCTGGTCAACAAGGACGGCAGCGCCGGCGACTACGACCTCTACCGCGAGATCGTGGACATCAACCTGGCCGGCACGTTCAACGTGCTCCGGCTGGCCGCGGCCCGGATGGCCGCCAACGAACCGGTGGACGGCGAGCGCGGCGTCTGTGTGCTCACCGCGTCCGTCGCGGCCTGGGAAGGACAGATCGGCCAGATCCCCTACGCCTCCGCGAAGGCCGGTGTGGTGGGCATGACCCTGGTCGCCGCACGCGACCTCTCCCGGGCGCAGATTCGCGTCTGCTCGATCGCTCCGGGAATCTTCGACACCCCGATCCTGAGCCGGTTCTCCGACGAGATCCGGGCCGGGCTCGCTGCCCAGGTCCCGCACCCGGCACGCATGGGCCGGCCCGAGGAGTTCGCCTCCACCGCGCTGCACATCATCGACAACCCGATGCTGAACGGCGAGACCATCCGCCTCGACGGCGCTATCCGCATGTCACCGCGATGACCTCCGACGTCGAGGCCGAGGCGCCGTTGGTCCTCACCGACGTCGTGGACGGCGTGCTGGTCGTCACGATCAACCGTCCCGAGGCCCGCAACGCGATCAACACCGTCACCGCGGAGGCACTGGGCGCCGCGATGGACCGGCTCGACGAGGACCCCACGCTCGTCGCCGGCGTCGTCACGGGCGCCGGGGGCACCTTCTGCGCCGGCATGGACCTCAAGGCCTTCCTCGCCGGCGAGCAGCCGTCGATCCCGGGCCGGGGGTTCGCCGGAATCGTGGAAGGTCCCCCGGCCAAGCCCGTTATCGCCGCGGTCGAGGGCTACGCCCTGGCCGGCGGGTTCGAGATCGCGCTGGCCTGCGACATGATCGTCGCCGCCGAGGACGCGAAGTTCGGGCTGCCCGAGGTCAAGCGCGGCCTCGTCGCGGCCGGTGGCGGGCTGATGCGGCTTCCCGAGCGGGTCCCCTACCACCTGGCGATGGAATGGTCCCTCACCGGCGAGCTGGTCCCGGCCACCCGCGCCTACGAGGTGGCCCTGGTCAACCGGCTCACGCCGAAGGGCGGTGCCCTCGAGGCCGCCCTCGAGCTGGGCCGGTCCATCTCCGCCAACGGCCCGCTCGCCGTCCGCGCCACCAAGCGCGTGATCGTCGAGGCGCCGGAGTGGTCACGAGCCGAGATGTTCGACAAGCAGCGCGAGATCACCCTGCCCGTCCGCGAGTCCGAGGACGCCCGCGAGGGCGCCACGGCCTTCAAGGAGAAGCGCGCGCCGCGCTGGCAGGCACGCTGACGTCGAAGCAAACGCTCCGAAAACAAATCTCTGGCGGGCCTTGCCAACGGGCGGGTTGAGGTGAATATTGCGCTCTTAACCACCCCTATCATGATTAGGAATTGCCATGTCGCGCATCCCACCTGTCTCGGCCGACTCCTACGTGCCGCTCTTCGGCGCCGACGCACCGCTGCGCCACCAGATCTACGCGCAGGCACCGGGCATCGCTGTGCCCTACCTCGCCTACATGAGGGCGTTGCGCGAGGCATCGGTGCTGCCACGGCGGCTCGTCGAGCTGGTCCGGCTGCGGATCTCCTTCCACAACCAGTGCCGCAGCTGCATGGCGATCCGGTACGCCGACAGCCTCGAGGACGGCCTGACCGAGGACCTGGTCTGCTCGCTCGAGAAGCCGAGCGAGGCACCCGACCTCACCGCCGCCGAGCGGGCCGCCCTGGGGTTCGCCGACAAGATGGCCACCGACCACCTCTCCGTCAGCGACGACACCTTCGCCCAGCTGGCCGAGCACTTCACCGACGAGGAGCGGATGGACCTGTGCTTCCAGGTCGCCACCTTCGTCGGCTACGGACGGATGGGCTCGGCACTGGCGATGACCGACGACCTGCCCGAGGAGTACGCCGACCCGGACGCCGTGCTGGCGCCGTGGCGGCAGACGCCCCAGTCCGTCGTGTAGAAGAGCTCAGGCCGGGTCGGGGAACTGCGGCTTGCGCTTCTCCATGAACGACGCCGCACCCTCGCGCATGTCGTCGCTGCCGATCGCCTGGACCAGCATGCCCAGACCGTTGGAGAAGGAGTCACGCGCAGCGTTCCACCACAGGTTCGAGCTGATCTTGGTGATCTCGACGTACCGCGGGCTGAGCACGGCCAGCTCCGCGCACATGCCGTCGACGGTCGCCTCGAGGGCCTCGTCGTCGACGACCTCGTTGACCAGGCCCATCTCGTAGGCGCGCTCGGCGGAGTAGCGGCGGCAGAGCATGGAGAGCTCCTTGGCCCGCTTCTCCCCGATCTGGACGCCCATCACGTTGGTGGCCCCGGTGACCGGCGACGAGCCCACGCGAGGACCGGTCTGCCCGAAGGTCGCCGACCGGGCGGCGACGGCGAGGTCGCAGGCGACGACGAGCTCGTTGCCGCCTCCGGCAGCGGCGCCATTGACCGCGGCGATCACCGGGCGTGGACACGTGCGGATGCCGTCGAAAAGCCGCAGCGAGGCCTTGTAGAGCGCCCGCATCGACGGCATGTCCGGCTGGCTGAGGTTGGTCAGCGCACCGCCGGCGCAGAACGAGCCGCCGGAGCCGGTGATCACGACCGCGTGGTAGGTCGACGCACCCTCGAGCGCCTCGGTGATGGCCTCGGCCATCGGCGCGTCGTAGGCGTTGCGTCGCTCCGGGCGGTTCAGCCTGATCCACAGCGCGGTGCCGCGCTCCTCGATCTCGACGTCGGTCACGCTGACACCTCCGTGTGGTGCAGGTCCTTGAGCACGGTCTTGTGCCGGTCCATCTTCTTCCACCCCAGTGCGTCGTCGGCGATGAGGACGGCCTGGATGTTGGCCGAGCCCTCGCCGGTCTGCCACAGCTTCGCGAAGTTCAGGTAGAGGCCGATGGGCAGCTCGTCCATGAACGCCGCCCCGCCGAAGATCTCGGCGGTGGCCTGGGCCGCCCGGTTGCACACCTCGCCGGCGTAGTACTTGGCGATCGAGCACTCGCGGGTGGCCAGGTCGCCGGCGTCGTACCGCTCGGCTGCCACGTCGACCAGCGCCCGCGCGGCCGCCACCTCGGCGGTCATGTCGGCGAGCTGCTTCTTGACCATCTGGAAGCTGCCGATCTTCTCGCCGAACGCGGTGCGCTCGTCGGCGTACGCGACCGCGGCGTCCAGGCACGCCTGCGCGAGGCCCACCGAGCGGGCGGCCACGGTCAGCCGGCCGTAGTCCATCGCGTTCATCGCGACCACGAACCCCTGCCCCTCGTCCCCGAGCAGCGCATCGGCCGGCACCCGCACGTCGGTCAGGCTGACCGCAGTGGTCGGCATCAGCTTGCCCAGGCCCCGGCACGGGACCCGGACGGCCTCGAAGCCGGGCGTGCTGGTCGGGACCACGAACGCCGACACGCCGCGATGGCCGGCGGCCGGGTCGGACTTGGCATACACGATGGCCACGTCGGCGACGTTGGCGTTGGTGATCCACATCTTGGCGCCGTTGAGGACATAGTCGTCGCCGTCGCGTACGGCGCGGGTGCGCATCGCACCGAGGAAGTCCGAGCCGCCGTCGGGCTCGGTCATCGCGTTGCACCCGAGCAGCTCGCCGGAGATCAGGCCCGGCACCCACGCGTCCTGCTGCGGCGGCGAACCCCAGTTGGCGATGGTGAGCGGCACGGTCGCAGCCTGCAGGTTCATCGACGCCGACAGCGGCGGGTAGACCCAGGCCAGGTTCTCCGCGACGGCGGCCAGCGCACGGAAGCCGGCTCCCGTGCCACCCAGGGACTCGGGGAAGCAGCAGCCGAAGAAGCCGAGCCCGCCCATCTGCTTGTAGAGGTCTCGAGGGAACTCACCGAGCCCCTCACGCTCGACCACCGTGGGGCGTACCTCGCGGAGCCCCCAGTCCCGGACCAGCTCGCCGATCTCCCGGGCCAGCTCCACGCGTTCGGCCTGCCGCTGCGCCAGCGACACGTCCTCTGTCATAGCCTGACCTCTCGTGCGGGAGCTGCCGAACGCGGATCGTCCCACCGGAATCGGCAGCTTCGGGACCTATCGGTGTTAATGTTAGTCAACAATTTCCGAGCCGGGAGGACCGACGCATGGCGACGGTGACTGGGGCTGCCCAGCGGCCCCCCAAGGCCGCGATGCTCGTCGCTCAACGGATCGTCCAGGACGCCATGCGTGGCGGCCTCAAGCCCGGCGACCTGCTCGAGCCCGAACGCACGATGCTGGAGAAGTACCAGACCGGCCGCGGGACCCTTCGGGAGGCGCTGCGCCTGCTCGAGTTCCAGGGCGTCATCTCGCTCAAGCCCGGACCCCGTGGCGGACCGGTCCTCCAGAACCCCGACGCGGCTCACCTGGGGAGCACCCTGGTGCTGCTCATGCAGCTGCAGGCGGCGCCGTTCCGCAACGTCGCCGAGGTGCGTTCCGCACTCGAGCCGATGATCAGCAGCCTGGCGGCGACACGGATGACCGACGAGACGCTGGTGGAGCTGCGCGGCACCGTCGACCAGATGCGCACCGAGATGGATGACCAGTACTCGTTCCTCGACGCCAACAAGCGGTTCCACGACATCATCGCCTGGTCGTCGGGCAACACCCTGTTCGGCTACATCATCGAGTCGCTGCTCGGGATCATGGACGGCACCCGGATGGGCATCGACTACCCCGGCTTCCGTCGCCAGGCCATCCTCAAGGCCCACGAGGAAATCTACGCAGCGCTGGAGGCCCGGGACCCGGTGGCGTCCGAGGCCCGGATGCGCGAGCACATCGAGGCCTACGAGCGCTACGTCGAGCGGAAGTACCCACAGCTCCTCGAGCAGACGATCCCCTGGGACCAGCGCATCTTCGGCTGAGCCGGCTGCGAGAGCCACACCGGGCACGCCTGGTGCGATCACTCGGCAGTGGTGGCGAGTGCGGCCTCGCCGAGGAAGGCCCGCAGCACCGACGCGTTGTTCCTCGCCTCGGCGGCCGGCCCTCCGTAGACGACCTCGCCGCGGGCCACCGCGACCACGTCGTCCGCGACGTCCAGGCCGGCCTCGGCGTTCTGCTCGACCATCAGGATGCCGATGCCGGAGTCCGCCATCTGCCGCACCTTGGCCAGGATCGAGTCGACGATCGCCGGAGCGAGCCCCATCGACGGCTCGTCGAGCAGCATGAACGTCGGCTGCGACATCAGGGCCCGGCCGAAGGCGAGCATCTGCTGCTCGCCGCCACTGAGCAGTCCGGCGGCCGACCCGGCGCGCTCGGAGAGGATCGGGAACATCTCGTGGACCCGTTCCAGGGTCTGCGCTGTAGTCGCCTTGTCCGCCGTGTAGGCGCCCATCCTCAGGTTCTCCGCCACGGTCAGCGGGCCGAACACCCGTCGGCCCTCCGGCACCAGCGAGATGCCGTGCCGAACCACCTTGTGCGGGGCCAGGCCGGTGATGTCCAGGCCGTCGAGGGTCACCGTGCCGGAGACCGGCTTCTCGAGACCCGCCACCGCCTTGAGGGTCGTGGTCTTGCCGGCGCCGTTGGCGCCGAGCACGAGGGTGACCTTGCCCGGCGTCACGCGCATCCCTACCCCGCGGACCGCCTGGACGTTGCCATAGCTGACGTGCAGGTCCTCGATCTCAAGCATGCTCGCGCCACTTCCTGCCCAGGTAGGCCTCTTGCACCTGCGGGTCCTTGACGACGTCCTCGGGCTTGCCCTCGGCGATCAGCTTGCCGAAGTTCATGGCGAAGACGTGGTCGCAGGTGTCGATCATCATCTGCACGTCGTGCTCGACCAGCAGCTGGCACAGCCCCTCGGACCTCAGGTCCTGGAGCAGCGCGGAGATCTCGGCGCGCTCCTGCTGGTTCATACCGGCGGTGGGCTCGTCGAGCAGCAGCAGGCGCGGGTCGGTGACCATGGCCCGGGCGATCTCGACCCGGCGCTGGGTGCCGTAGGACAGCTCCGAGGGATAGAAGGACTCGAACCCACGGAGGAGGGTCCGCTCGATCACGTCGGTCACGACCGGAGAGGTGCCTCGGTTGAGCAGCCGACGAACGAACGGCTGTCCATCGCCGTCCACCCGTCCGTCGGCGCCGAGCTGGATGTTGTCCTTCACGTTGAGGTCGGGCAGCAGCCGCACCGTCTGGAAGGTGCGCGCCACCCGCTTGCGGGCGACGGCCGACGGCGGGATCCCTTGGTACTCCTCGCCGTCGAAGAGCAGCCTGCCGCTGGTCAGCTTCGTGAGCCGGGTGATGGCACCGATCAGGGTGCTCTTGCCGGACCCGTTGGGGCCGATGATCCCGTAGATCAGCCCGGGATGCAGCGCGAGCGAGATCCCGTCCACCGCCTTCACCCCACCGAAGTGGACAGCGACGTCCTGGGCCTCGAGGACTGCCGTGCGGGAGGACGGGTCGTGCTGGCGCTCCGGGACCTCGGTCTCCGCGGTCATGGCTTCGCTCCCATCTCGGTGGGCTCCAGATCGAGCAGTGGGGGCGGATCGTCGCTCTCGCGTTCTTCTTCGTCCGCGAGCGCCTCCGCGACGCGGCCGGAGTTGCGGCGTTGCGCGCGGAGCACCGCCCGCTTGAAGTCGAGGTAGAGGCCGTAGATGCCCCGCGGCAGCAGCACTGCTGCGATCGCGACGATGATGCCGTAGATCAGCTCCTGCCACTCGCCGATGACAGAGAGCAGGTCGGGCAGCCAGGTGAAGATGATGGCACCGATCAGGGCGCCCTTCCACGACAGGGCACCGCCGACGATGATCATCGTCAGGGCGAGCACGATCAGCCCGAAACCGATGTCCAGCGGGCTGACCGCGCTGCGCACCAGGATGTTGAGGCAACCGGCGCAGGCACCCAGTGCGCCGCTGACGAGGAACGCCGTCAGGCGGTAGCGCCGCACCCGGATGCCCATGGAGGCCGCCAGCTCCGGATCGTCGCGGACCGCGTTGACGCGTCGGCCGGTGCGGCCGAGCTCGCTGCACGCGACCAGGACCAGCGCCGCGATCCCGATCGCGAACATGAGACCCATCGTGAAGTCGGTGATGACGCCGTACCGCCCGGTCGACCCGCCGGTGAGCTCACCACCGTTGATGGCGATGACGCTGATGATCAGGTCGAAGGCGACCGTGGCCATCGCCAGGTAGAGGCCGTTGAGCCGGAAGATCAGCAGGCCCAGGACGAGCACCACGACGGCGCCGATGAGGGTGCAGAGGATGATTGTAGGTACCGCGGCCATGTCGTGGTCCAGGACCAGGATCGCTCCGGCGTACGCGCCGATGCCGTAGGCGCCGGCCCCGGCGAAGGAGAAGACGCCCATCCGGAGCGGGACCTGCACGCTGAGGGCGAGGAGCAGGCCGGTGATCGTGGCCTGGATCAGCACCAGGTTGGTGTCGTACCAGTTCATGTGCGGCGAACCTCCTTGCGCCCGAAGACACCGGCCGGGCGGACGAGCAGGACCAGGAAGATCAGCCCGAACGAGACTGCCTCGACCCAGGAGCCGCTCGTCTGGGTGAGCACCCAGACCTCGGCCGCAGCCAGGAAGTAGGAGCCGAAGGCGACACCGGCCATGCTGCCGACGCCGCCGAGGATGATGCAGGCGAAGGCCTTCACCAGCAGGGTGTCACCGCTCTCCGGCGTGATCGCGCCGAGGGAGAAGGTGAACAGCACCCCGGCCAGGCCGGCCAGGCCACCGGAGATGGCCATGGTGATCAGGGCCAGTCGGCGCCGGTCGACGCCCATCATCGAGGCGACCTCGGCGTCCACGCCGATGGAGCGGAGCGCGAGACCGTTGCGCGAGCGCCGCAGCCACAGCGCGATCAGGGCCCACAGGCCGACCGCGACGATGATCGTGAGCGTGGTGATGTTGGTGATGCGCACGTCGCCGATCACCCAGGTCGTGACCTCGAACGAGGACTTGTTCAGCCCGAAGGGGTTGCTCTTGGTGTGCTCCTGCGCGATGGCCAGCGGGATGATCGCAACGCCGATGCCACCGATGAGGATCTGCATCTCGGCACTGCGTTTGTCTCGTGCGCGTTTGATGATCTGCTCGAACGCGACCACCTGGATGATCAGCGACATCGACGCACCGACGACCACGCCGATGCCGATGACTGCCAGCAGCGGGAGGGTGGTCTCCCCCAGGATCAGGTAGGCGGTGAACGTCGAGAACATGAAGATCGAGCCGTGGGCGAAGTTCAGGACGTCGATCGTCCCCCACGTCAGGCTCATGCCCAGGGCGAACAGAAGGTAGATGGATCCCAGGCTGACGACGGTGATGACGTCCTGCATGGCCTCCTCCAATCCTGTCGGTGCTGGTTGTTTGTCGTGATCGTGTCGAACGGGTGCGGTGGGTCGCGACGACTGGTCGCGACCCACCGCTCGCTCAGTGGTGCGTTCCCGTGAAGGTCACTCGCCGGTGCCTTCGTAGAGGAGCTTCTCGCCCTCGGTGCTGTACTCGATGACCACACCGGGAACGACGACAGTCTGCTCGTCGAAGGTCACGCCCTCTCCGAGAGCTCCGTCGTAGGACTCGGCCCCCACGGTCGCCAGGGCGTCCTTGATCGACTCGCGGTCGGCGGAGGCCGGACTCCTTCAGCGCCCTTGCCAGGAACCAGGCCGCGTCGTAGGCCTCGGCGGCGTAGTTCAGCGGGTCCTCGCCGAACTCCTCGGTGTACTTCGTGACGAACTCCTGGCTCGACGCGGCCTCCTGCTGGAAGTTGAAGTCAGCAGCCCAGACCATGCCGTTGCCGGCCTCGCCAGCGGGCTCGAGGTTGCCCGCAGAGGCACCCGAGTTGCCGAGGACCGGGCCGTCGTAGCCGGCCTGGCGCAGCTGCGTCATCGCGGTCGGGTTGGAGGCGCCGACCAGGAGGATGGAGACCAGGTCGGGGTCGGTGTCGAGCACCTGGGAGATCGGGGCGGCGTAGTCCTGCGTGGTGGCCGGGGTGCCGATCGAGGTGGTCACCTCGATGCCCAGCTCCTCCGCCATCGCCGGCAAGGTCTCCTTGCCGATGTTCTGCAGAGTCGGCGTCGCCTCGGTGTAGATGATGCCCAGCGACTCGGCGCCGGTCTCCTCGATCCACTTCTTCAGGTTCGTGTAGTAGGTCCGCATCAGCGGCGTCACGCGCCAGGTGTAGTCACCGACCACGACGCCGTCGGAGCCCGCCTGGGTGTAGATGATCGGCATCTTCTCCTTCTCGGCCAGCGGCGACATGGCCACCGCGTCCGAGCTGGCCACCGACCCGAAGATCGCGGAGACGTCACCGGCCGTGGTGGCCTTGGTCAGCTCCTGGGCCGCCGTCTGCGGCTCGCCCTTGGTGTCCGCGTAGGTGATGTCGATCTTGGTGCCTTCGAGGAAGTCCGTGTCGTTGATCTCCTTGATGGCCAGCTCGTAGCCCTTGTTCGCCGACACACCCGCGAACCCGGAGGGGCCGGTCACGGCGTTGACCGAGACCACCTTGACTGTGTCTGGCAGCTCGTCGCTGGCCTCTGGGCCGGAGCCTCCGCCGTCACCGCTTCCGCATGCCGCCGTCACCGAGAGCAGTGCCGCCACGGCAACGCTCAGCCTGACCATCCGGCGCTGGGGGCGTCCCTTGTTCCCGATCATTCCGACTCCTTGATACTGGTAATCATGCGCATGATTCGCATGTGACCGCCACCATATGGCCAACGTGACGCCCTTGTAAAGGGACCGCGCAGGATTGATACGCATAGTTAGCCGCCAACCGTCGAGGAACCCAGGAACCGGACCAGGGCCGCCCGGCGTTCGGCCACGAACCTGCGGGTCACCGCAGCCCCCGGGGCGAACAGGTCGAAGCCGTGCACTCCGCCTGGATAGACGTGCAGCTCGGTCGAGACACCCGACCGGAGCAGCCGGGCGGCGTACTCCACGTCCTCGTCGACGAATCCGTCGAGCTCTGCGGTGGCCAGCCAGGTGTCGGGAAGACCGGAGAGGTCGGCGGCCCGGGACGGTGCGGCGTACGCCGGCACGTCGGGCGAGCCCGGTCCGCCAGATTGTGCCCTCAAGTAGGCGGCCCACGCCTGCGCGTTGACGTCGCGGTGCCACACCCGGGCGTCGGTCACCGCCCGCATCGACGCGCGTTCGCGGTCGTCGAGCATCGGATAGATGAGCAGCTGTGCGTCGATCCGCACCTCCCCCAGGTCGCGTGCCAGGAGCGCGAGACCGGCGGCGAGCCCACCCCCGGAGCTCGCTCCGCCGACCACGAGCGGGCCGGCCCCTCGCTCTGAGGAGGCCAGCCACAGCAGCGCGTCGTAGCAGTCCTCGAGCGCCGCCGGGTAGGGGTCCTCGGGCGCGCGGCGCCACTCGACCGCGACCGCCGTGCAACCGGTGTCGGCGACCACCTCGGCCATCAGCCAGTCGTCCTGCGCGGCCTCCCCCAGGACGTGCCCGCCGCCGTGCACCCAGAGCAGCCGTCCGGCGTCGCCGCGGGGCAGCCGAGGCCTGCTCACGCGCGCCACGACGCCGCCGGGCGCTCGCCCGGGAATGGTGACCTCGTCGACCAGGACGTCGGGGTGGGGCTGGGCCAGCGCCCTGGTCGCAGCAGCGAGCTCGTGACGCCGACGCCGGGCCTCGACGATGTCGTCGAGGTCGTAGCGCGGCAGGCCGTCGAGCACGGCTGCGACCTCGGGATCGAGCCGCTCGTCGTAACGGAAGCCGGTCATCGTGCCGACGTGAGGGCGTCCCCCGGTGCGCCGCGTCTCGGTCCCGGGGTGAAGGTCGCGGGGATCCGTTGGTAGCCGGCGTTCACGCCCTGGTGGGAGTAGGTCTCGACCGCCTCGAGGTCGATCTCGTAGTCCGGCATCCGTTCGAGCAGCTGCCCGATCAGTGACCGCGCCATCGCCCGGCCGAGGTGCGCACCCGCGCACCGGTGGATGCCCATCCCGAAGGCGGTGTGGCGGTTCGGCCACCGCTCGAGGTCCACCTCGTCGGCCGCCTCGAACTGGGCCTCGTCGCGGTTCGCGCTGCTCCAGGCGAGCAGCACCCGGTCACCCCGCTTCATCGGGCAGCCCCGGAACTCGACGTCCTGCACCACTGTGCGGGCCAGCGCCTGGGTCGGCGAGAAGGCCCGCAGGAACTCCTCGACGGCGCGGACCAGGAGCTCGGGCTGGTCTATCAGCTGCTGTCGCTGGTCGGGGTGGCGAGCCAGGTGCACGAGCGTCTGGCTGACCAGCGAGGCCGTCGTACCGACTCCTCCGCTGATCAGCAGCTCGACCAGCGAGTAGACGCCGTCGTCCGTGATCGGTGCGCCGTCGACCTCCTGCCCGAGCAGGTGGGTGATCAGGTCGTCACGCGGCTCCGTCCGGCGGGTGGCGATGGCCGTGACGATCTGCTCCTCCATCCACGGGATGTCGACCTCGACCGATCGGGTGTGCGCCGCGCTGCCCGGCGAGTCGGCGAGCACGGAGTGCAGGGCCCGCGAGTAGCGCTGCCAGTCGGCGACGTCGAGGCCGAGCCAGTCGAGGGTGACGACTGCGGGCACTCCGATGACGCTCGCCAGGTCGCACTCACCGCGCTCGATCACCTGGTCGATGAACCACGTCGTCCAGTGGTCGATCATCGGCTGCACCTCGACGATGGCGGCCGGCGAGGTGACCGGGTTGAGCACCTTCCGGTAGGCCCGGTGCTCGGGAGGGTCGAGCTCGACGGGGATGTGCAGCCGGGTGGGCGACTTCGGGATGGTGTTGTTGAGCCCGGTGCCTCCGTCGTCACTGCGCGCCGAAGAGAACACGGCGTCGTCCCGCGCCGCCTCGAAGACCGACGGGTAGTCGCTGAGCACGAAGAAGCCACCCTGGGCGTCGGTCCAGGCGATCGGCGTTTCCTCGCGGAGCCGGCGGTACGACGCCACCGGGTCGGCGGAGTGCTCCGGTGAGTTGTGGTCGAAGCGAACGACGGGACAGCCAGGACGATCCGACATGACTCTCCTTCATCTGGACCGGCACTCGCGCGGTGACCGTTATTCATGCATATGATAGGGAGTTATTGCGATTCTGACACCCCGGAGGTCCCAGTGCAGATCGGCGTGATCCTCGGTGACGTCCACGGGAGCGTGTCGCCGCGTGACCACCTCGACGGCCTCCTGCGCCAGGTCGAGGCGGCGCAGCGCAACGGCCTCTCGCACATCACGATGGGCCAGCACTTCCTCTACGGCGACCTGCGCTGGCTCCAGCCGATCCCCACGCTGGCCCGGGTCGCCGCGGAGCTCGACGAGCACGTGACCCTCGCGACGACGGTGGTGCAGGTCCCGCTCTACCACCCGGTGATGCTCGCCGAGGACCTGGCGACGCTCGACATCCTCACCCACGGACGCCTCGTGGTCGGCGCTGGTGCCGGCTACCGCGAGGACGAGTTCACCGCGCTCGGCATCGACTACACCCAGCGCTTCCGGATGTTCGACGAGGCGATCGGGATCATGAAGCAGATGTGGACCCAGGACGTCGTCTCCTTCTCCGGGGAGTTCTGGTCGCTCGACGAGGGCCGCACCCACATCCGCCCGTGGCAGGACCCGCATCCCCCGATCTGGATCGGCGCCATGAAGGACCACGGCGTACGCCGCTCGGCCCGGCTCGGCGACGGCTGGCCGATCACGCCGGAGACCAAGGTGCCCGAGATGGTGCGACTGCTCTCTATCTACGAGGACGAGCGCACCCGCATCGGGCGGCCCCAGATCAAGCACCCGCTGCGGCGCGAGATCATTCCCGCCGCCACGACCGACGCGGCGTACGAGCGTTTTGAGTTCATGGCCAAGGAGCGGCTGCTCGCCTATGCCAACCGGCAGCTCGCGACTCGGGACGCCGGCGAACTGGCGAGCGAGTTCCGTGACGTGGCGCGCCGGGAGACGTTCATCGGCACCCCGGACGAGTGCATCGCCCAGATCGCGGAGCTCGCAGCTGTCGTGCCCATCGACCCGATCCTGGTCCGCGCCCAGTGGCCGCACATGACCAGCGACCAGGTCGTGGCGTACCTCGACGACCTGGGCCGCGACATCGTGCCGGCCGTCGCGGACATCCAGTCGGTCGACCGGGTGGTCCGGGCCTGACGGACGGCTGGGCGGTGACTTATGGCCCATCTGTCGGTGCGAGATGGGCCCAGGCTCACCGCCGCCCCGCCGGCAGCCGACTACCGCACCACCCCAGCAGCCAGGAGCGCGGCGACCCGCTCGTCGCCGTACCCCAGCTCGGCCAGGAGATCCCGGGTGTGCTGACCGGGAACGGGGGCCGGGCCGGGGATAGGCGTCTGGCTGCGGCTGAAGCGCGGCGCCACCGCCGGCTGTGGGTGCTCGGTGCCGGGCAGGTCCGCGTAGGCGCCCCGCGCCTCCGCGTGTGCGTGCTCCCGTGCCTCGTCGAGGTCGAGGACGGGTGACACGCACCCCTCCACGTCCTCGAACAAGGAGGTCCACTCGTCGCGCGTCCGGGTGGCGAAGACGGTCGTGAGTGCCTCCCGCAACGCCGGCCACCGGGACCGGTCCTTGTGGCTCCCGGCCAGCTCAGGGACGTCGAGCAGGCCGAGGACACCGAGCGCGTTGCGGAAGAACCGCTCCTCGATCGCACCGAAGGCCACCCACCGACCGTCCGCGCACGTGTAGACGTCGTAGTAGGGACAGCCGGTGTCGAGGAGGTTGTTGCCCCGGTCCCCCTGCCACTTCCCCTGTGCCCGGAGCCCGTGGACCAGGCCCATCAAAGTCGCCGTCGACTCCAGCACGTTCGCGTCGACGACCTGACCGCGACCCGAGGTGCGTGCCTCGAGGAGGGCGCACACCACGCCGAAGGCCAGCGAGGCCGCCCCGCCGCCGAAGTCGCCGACCAGGTTGAGCGGCGGGACCGGGCGCTCACCGGCCCGACCGATGCTGTGCAGCGCCCCGGTCATGCCGATGTAGTTGATGTCGTGCCCCGCGACGTCGGCCAGCGGTCCGGTCTGCCCCCATCCGGTCAGGCGCCCGTAGACCAGCCGCGGGTTGACCGCGAGGCAGCGGTCCGGGCCGAGGCCCAGCCGCTCGGCGACGCCGGGCCGGTAGCTCTCGACGAGGATGTCGAAGGAAAGCAGGAGGTCGAGGACGACCGCCACCCCGTCGGACGACTTCAGGTCCACGGCGATGGAGCGTCGCCCGCGCTCGATGACCGGGTTGGGCGTGTAGTCGGCGCTGGGCGCCGAGGCCCGGTCCACCCGGACGACGCTGGCGCCCATGTCAGCCAGCAGCATCACGCTGAACGGCCCCGGCCCGATCCCGGCGAGCTCGAGCACGCGCACCCCGGTGAGCGGACCGTCAGCCACGATCGAACTCCGTGCGGAGGAGCTGGCGGAGCGCGGACTTGGTGACCTTGTCGAGGGTCGACCGGGGCAGCTCGTCGACGAGACGGATCTCCCGGGGCCGCTTGAAGTCGGTGAGCAGCTCCTCGCACCGGGCGGCCGCCTCGGCGATCGACACGACGGCACCAGGTCGAGCGGTCACGAAGGCGACGGGCACCTCACCGAGCATCACGTCCGGTCTCCCGACGACGACCGCCTCACCCACCCCCTCGACACCGAGCAGCACCCGTTCGATCTCGGGCGCGCCGATGTTCTCGCCGCCGACCTTGAGCACGTCCTTGTCGCGCTCGACGAACCACAGCGTGCCGTCGCCCTCGAGCCGGACCCGGTCGCCGGTGCGGAACCACTCTCCGTGAAACGCGCCGGCGGTCTGTTCGTCGGCGTCGAGATAGCCGGAGAACAGCGAGACGCCACGGACGCCCCGGACGAGGAGCTCGCCCACCTCGTCGGGCGCGACTGGCCGCAGGTCGTCGTCGACGACCGACACGTCGTACTCCGCCGCTGCGCGTCCCATGGACCCGGGTCGGCCCGGGTGCAGGCGATCGCTCACGATCGGGTGCGACACGGTCTCGGTCATCCCGAACCAGCCCATCACGGGTACGCCGCCCGTCAGGGGCGCGGCCGCGACGACCGCGCTGTTCCCCCAGCCGCGGTAGGAGTGCCGCTCCGGCACCTCGCGCCCCTCGAGCGCACGCACGCAGAACGAGACCACGGACGTCCAGGTGGCGCCATGTTGCACCGAGACGTCCCAGAAGCGGCTGGCGGAGAACTTCGGCTGGAGCAGCACAGTCCCGCCGGACCACAGCGAGGACAGGAAGGAGTAGGACAGCGCGTTGGTGTGGGAGAGCGGCAGGTGGACCAGGTTCACGTCCTGTGGACCCAGGCCCTGGTGGCTCGCGCCCACCTGTCCCGCCCACAGGCAGTTGGCCTGGCTCCACACGACGGCCTTGGGCCGCGCGGTCGTGCCCGACGTGTACTGGATGCTGGCCGGGTCGCCCCACTGCGCAATGCGCGGGTACGGCGCCGGGTCGGTGGCCAGCAGCGCGAAGAGGGTGTCCGGACCGAACCCGGTGTCGAGCAACATCTGGGCGTCGGGGGCCACCGCCGCGACGTCCTCGGCGCGGTCCCGGTTGGTCAGCACCATCCTCGAACCGCTGTGTCCGAGCGCATAGGCGAGCTCGTCGCGCGAGAGCCGCGGGTTCAGGCAGACGGCAACGGCACCCAGCGACACCACCGCCGACCAGGCCTGCAGGAAAGCGGGGCCATTGGCGAGCACCAGCGCGAACCGGTCGCCGGGCCCAAGGCCGCGCGCGTGCAACGCACTCGCCAGCCGGTCGACGTCGCGGGCGAAGTCCGCGCGCGTCCACGTCTCCGGCTCGGCGTCGAACGGCGCCCACACCAGCAGCGGGCCGTCCGGGTCGCGCTCGGCCCACGCCTCCACCAGCCACCGGACGTCCCGTCCGAGGGCGGCCGGGACGGGTGTCACGCGGTGGCCCACTGGAGGTGCTTGACGGTGAAGAACTCCGCGAAGCCGTCCTCGCCCATCTCCATGCCGACGCCCGACTGCTTGGCTCCGACCCAGGGGACGTCGGGCCGTGAGCCGCCACCACCGTTGATCGCGACCGTGCCGCTCTCGAGCCGGCCGGCGACCGCCAGCGCCTCCTCGTGCGGTCCCCAGACCAGCGCGTTCAGCCCGTAGCGGCTGTTGTTGGCGATCGCGACGGCCTCGTCGACGGTGTCGTAGAGGAGCACCGCTGCCACGGGGGCGAACAGCTCGTCCTGGCAGATCTCGTCGTCGGGCCCGACCCCGGCCACGAGGGTCGGACGCAGGAACCAGCCCGCCAGCCCGTCCGGCCGGGTGCCGCCCGTCACGATCCGGGCGCCGCTGGCGACGGCGCGTGAGAGGTAGCCCTCCACGCGGTCCCGGTGCTCGGACGAGATGAGTGGACCGACCTCGGTGGCCTCGTCGGTGGGGTCTCCGGTGGGCACGTGCTCGTCGATGAACGCCACCGCCTTCGCCAGGAAGGCATCGGCATCGTCGCGATGGACCAGGATCCGGGTCGTCGCACCGCAACCCTGCCCGGCGTTGCGGCAGAAGCGGAGCAGCGATGGTCCGACGGCACGGTCGAGGTCGGCTCCGGGCAGCACCACGGTCGGCGACTTGCCGCCGAGCTCGAGCACGAGCTTCTTGTTCGTCGGCGCGGCCGCCTTCATCACCGCCTCGCCCACCACGTTGGAGCCGGTGAACGTCACCATGTCGACGGCGGGATGGGAGGTCACGAGGGCGCCGACATCAGCACCGCCGGTGACCAGGTTGAGGACCCCGGCTGGGACGCCGGCCTCCTCGGCCAGGCGCACGAAGGCCAGGGTGCACAGCGTGCCCCGCGGCGAGGGCAGCAGCACGACCGAGCAGCCGGACGCCAGCGCGGGCGCGACCTTCCAGGCCACCATGTTGATCGGGTAGTTGTACGGCGTGATCGCGGTGACCACGCCGATCGGCTCGCGCAGCAGCACGCTCGCCGCGGGCGCCGGCGCGGTCAGGTCCGGCAGCTCCTCGCGGTAGCCGCCGCGCGGCCCGGACACGGCACGGTCCGCCGCCCACCGGAAGTTCACCACCGGGGTGGCCGTCTGCAGGCTGCGCGCCAGCGAGATCGGCGAGCCGACCTCGGCGGTGACCAGCTGGGCCAGCTCCTCCTGGTGCTTCTCCATCAGGTCGGCGAGCCCTCGAAGCACCTCGGCCCGCTCGGCCGGCGTCCGCTGCCGCCAGACGCCGGCGTCGAAGGAGCGCCGGGCCGCGAGCACCGCCTCCTCCGCCTGCGCGAGGCTCGAGCCGGTCCACGTCGCGAGCGGCGCACCCGTCCCCGGGCTCACCGTGGTGAACGCCTCGCCCTCCCCCGCGCGCCACGAGCCGTCGACGTACGTCGTGACGGTGACGTCGGGGAGCGCGACCGTCATGCCGGTGACCCTTCGCCAAGGTCGATGTCCAGGACCAGCGACTGGAAGGACTTGCCGTGCGGGTCGGCGCGCAACGTCATCGAGACGCCGCCACCCAGCGCGCGGTCGAGCACGAAGTTGAGGCCGTGCACGAGCGGCAGCTCGTAACGGACCACGTCGCCCTCCACGAGCGCGCCGAAGTGCTCGCGCACCCGGTCCGCGGTGAGCTGCTCGACCAGCAGCGGATAGTGCACGGGGTCGTAGGCGAAAACGCAGATGTTGCTGACGTCGCCCTTGTCGCCGGATCGGCTGGCGGCGATCTCGCGCAGCTTCACGACTCCGACACCTCGGTGCGCACCGGCACCAGCTCGCGCGGCACGTAGGCGGGGGTGACCCCGATGGCCGGCACGACCGACGTCACGTTGCCGCCACCACCGGCCGGGCCGAAGTAGAGCAGCTCGGTCTCGTGAGCGGCCGTGAGCGCGACCTCGAGTGACGACGCGCGCGCGGCCAGCCGCAGCCGCACCTCGCTGGGGTAGCCGCCCGGCATCCGGTCACCGAAGAGCGAGTCCATGCCCTGGAGGTCGATGCGGAGCTCGTCGATGTCGTCGGCGTAGGGCTCGAGCCGCTTCCGCA
Source organism: uncultured Actinomycetota bacterium (assembly GCA_963765915.1). GTDB lineage: Bacteria > Actinomycetota > Actinomycetes > Propionibacteriales > Nocardioidaceae > Nocardioides. The sequence continues at coordinate 30,150 of CAVXYB010000014.1, forward strand.
CGATCTCCTCGGCTCGACGCGCTCGCTCGACGCAGCCGGGGCCGCCGTACGACATCTCGCCGGTCGCCTTCCAGCCCTGGTCGACGCCGACCAGCACCTTGAGGGTCTCTGGGCGGGCCCGGCCGGAGGCCCCGGTGATACGGACCCGGTTGTCGCCGAGGTCGTCGATCTCGATGCCACTGAAGTCGGCGGTGACGTCGGGGGTCAGGTAGGAGGACGGGTCGTGGATCTCGTAGTAGATCTGCGTCTTCATCGTCATCGCGTCGACGGCGCCGCCGGTCCCGGGCAGCTTGGTGACGGTGACCGTGCCGTCCTCCACGTCGGCGAGGGGGAAGCCGAGGTTGTGGGGGTCGGGGACCACGCGGTACGGAGGGTCCTCGTAGTTGCCGCCGGTCGAGTGGACGCCGCACTCGAGCAGGTGGCCGACGAGGGTCGCGTGACCGAGCCGGTCCCAGTCGTCGAGCTCCCAGCCGAGCTCGTGGCAGATCGGGCCGACGAACAGCGAGGGGTCGGCCAGCCGTCCGCCGAGGACGATCTGGGCGTCCTGGCGCAGGCAGTCGACGATCCCGTCCGCGCCGATGTAGGCATTGGCCGAGACGACCCGGTCGCCGAGGGCGCCGACCGTCGTGCCGAGCTCCGGCAGCTCGGCGTCGAGGTCCGCGACCAGTGCGCGGACGTCGTCACCGTGGATGACGCCGATCCGCACCCCGGGGAGGCCGACCTCCTTCAGGGCCCGGGCGAAGTCGTCACGGGCGGCGTCCGGGTTGGCGGCACCGAAGTTGCCCACCACCTTGCGTCCCGAGGCGAGGAAGCCTCGCAGCAGTGGGACCAGCGCGGCGATCCGGCGGTCCTGTCCGGTCGTGGGGTCGGCCAGGCGTCGCACCTGGGCCAGCGCCAGGGTGCGCTCGGCGAGACAGTCGAAGCCGAGGTAGCCGACCCGGTCGCTGTCGGCCATCGCCGCGACCGAGTCGAGCCGGTCGTCGGCGTACGCCGATCCCGACGCCAGGCTCAGCGCCTGCGTCTGGCTCGGCACGGTCAATCGACCTCGATCGCCAGCTCGGGACAGCTGTCCGCGGCCAGCTCGGCGTCGCCCTCGCGACCCGGTGGGACGACCTCGCTCTTCACGTAGGCGTTGCCGTCCTCCTCGCGGGCGAAGAAGAGGTCAGGTGCGCTGATCCGGCACAGGCCATGGCCTTGGCAGCGCTCGTCGTCGACCTTCACGTGCATTGGCGTTTCCTCCTGGTCTCTACGTCTGTTCGCCCCCTGAGAATCCCCGTCACGAGATTGACAGCGAGCGGATTCAGTATAACCATGATCACATTCATGGGAAGAGCCCGAGACGACAAGGACACCCCAGATGAGTGACACCGCCGACCGGACCGGCCGCTGCCCCGTGGTGAGCTTCGACCACAACTCGGCCGAGCACGCCCAGGACCCGGTGGCCTCCTACCGCAAGCTCCGCGAGGAGTCCCCGGTCGCCTGGTCCGACGCACACGGAGGGTACTGGGTCCTCTCCGGCTACAAGCCGGTCTTCGAGGCGGCCCGGGACGACGACACGTTCTCCTCCGAGCGCAACAGCTACGGCGGCGAAGGGCTCTCCGTCGTCATCCCGAAGACGCCGGCGCCGTTCCACATCCCGATCGAGATCGACCCGCCCGAGTTCCGCAAGTGGCGCAAGCTGATCAACCCGATCACAGCCCCTGCAGCGATCGACCGGATGGAAAGGATCGTCAAGCACTTCGTCACCAAGTTCATCGACGACATCATCGAGACCGGTGAGGCCGACATGACGTCGGTGATCGGCGTGCCGGCCATCATCACCGTCGACTGGCTCGGGCTGCCCATCGAGCACTGGGAGACCTACGCCTCGGCGTTCCACGCCCTGCTCATCGCGGTGCCGGGCACCGAGGAGTTCGACCAGGCCGTGAACGTCGACCTGCCCCACCTCGAGGAGGTCACCCGCGGCGTGATCGCCGCCCGCCGACTGGAGCCCCAGGACGACACCATCAGCTACCTGGTGCAGACCGAGGTCGACGACCGCCCGGTCACCGACGACGAGGTCTTCGCGATGGTCGACCTGCTGCTCTCCGGCGGCGTCGGCACCACCGCCTCCCTGGTCAGCAACACCGTGGTGTGGCTCTACCAGCACCCGGACGTGCGCCAGGACCTCATCGACCACCCGGAGAAGATGGACCGGGCGATCGAGGAGTTCGTGCGGTTCTTCTCCCCCACCCAGGGGCTGGCGCGCACGGTGACCAAGGACGTCGAGTTCGAGGGCTGCCCGATGAAGAAGGGCGACCGCGTGCTGCTCGCGTGGGCGTCGGCGAACCGCGACCCCGAGCTCTTCGAGAACCCCGACGAGCTCGACATCGAGCGCTGGCCCAACCGGCACACGGCGTTCGGCATCGGCGTCCACCGCTGCGCCGGCTCGCACCTCGGTCGGGCGATGGCCCGGGAGCTGCTCGGCCAGATCATCAACCGGATGAGCGACTACGTCGTGGACCTCGACGCTCTGGTGCGCTACCCCCACCAGGGCACCAACAACGGCTGGACCAGCATCCCGGCGACGTTCACGCCAGGCCCGCGGATCCTTCCCGTCGACGCCGACGCGCCCGCCACCTACTGAGCTTGACCGCCATGACCGAGGAGCAGTACGACGTCGTCGTGCTCGGCACCGGCGCCGCCGGATTGACCGCGGCGCTGGCCGCCGCGCACGCCGGGGCCCGGGTCGGGCTGTTCGAGAAGGCCGAGCAGGTCGGTGGCACCACGGCGCTCTCCAGCGCCGTGGTGTGGCTGCCCGACAACCGCTACGCCCGCGAGGCAGGAGTGGCCGACTCACGGCAGGACGGGCTGGACTACCTGGCCTCGCTCTCCCACGGCCTGATCCTGCCCGAGCTCGCCGAGGCGTTCGTCGACACCGGCGACGAGCTCCTCGACTGGCTGGAGTCCTCGACGCCGGTGCACTTCCAGCTGGTCACCGGGTTCCCCGACTACCACCCCGAGCACCCCGGCGGGAAGCCGACAGGTGGCCGCTCCATCGAGCCGGTGCTGTTCTCCTACGACGCCCTCCCGGGCTGGACCGACCGGGTGGCCGGCACGCCGCGCCGGATGAACGTCTCCGACACCCCGACCGGCGGTGGCACCGGGGTCCTCGATCCCGACGAGCTGGCCCGACGTGAGGCCGACTCGCTCGAGGGGCTGGGCCGCGCCCTCGTGGGCAGCCTGCTCGCGGGCTGCCTGGAGCGAGGTGTGGAGCCGGTGACCTCCACCCGAGCCACCCGCCTGGTCATGACTGGCGGACGGGTCACCGGCGTGGAGCTGGAGGGGCCGGACGGGACGCGCTCGGCCGCCGCCCGCTCCGTCGTGATCGCCACCGGCGGCTTCGAGTACGACGCGGACCTGGTCCGGGACTTCCTGCGCGGGCCGATGCGCGCGCCGGCCGGCGTGCCGACCAACACCGGCGACGGGCTGCGGATGGCGATGCGGGTCGGTGCCCAGCTGGGCAACATGCGCGAGGCCTGGTGGGTGCCCGTCATCGAGCTGCCCGGCGAGCGTGCCGACGGTGGCCACAACGTCTTCCTCATCCTCCGCGAGCGGACCCTGCCCGGCTCGATCATCGTCAACGACCAGGGCCGGCGGTTCACCAACGAGGCCGCCAACTACAACGCCCTCGGTGGCGCCTTCCACGCGTTCGACCCGACCGGGTTCCGCTACGTCAACCAGCCCTGCTGGCTGGTCTTCGACGAGGGCTTCGTGCAGCGGTACGGCTGCTTCGGCAACGCCGCCGGCGCCCCGGTGCCCGACTTCATCACCCGAGCCGGCTCGGTCGCCGAGCTGGCGACGATCATCGGCGTCCCGCCGCACGAGCTCGACGAGACCGTGCAGCGCTGGAACAAGCTGGCCGACTCCGGTCACGACGACGACTTCAACAGGGGCGACAGCGCCTACGACGGCTGGTGCGGCGACCGGACGGCTTACCCCGGGCCGATGGCGACGCTCGGCCCGCTCGAGACAGCGCCCTACTACGCGGTCGAGCTGATCGCCTCGACGCTCGGCACGAAGGGCGGTCCCCGCACCGACGTCGACGGCAATGTCCTCGACGTGGACGGTGACCCGATCCCCGGGCTGTACGCCGCCGGCAACGCGATGGCCGGACCGACCGGGATGGTCTACGGCGGTGCCGGCGGGACCCTCGGACCCGCGATGGTGTTCGGCTTCCGGGCCGGCCGGGCCGCGGCGCGAGACAAGGGACAGGACAGCTGATGGAGAGCACGATCGTCGTGGTCGGAGCGGGACTTGCCGGCCTGCGGGCGTGCGAGCGGCTGCGCGCCGCCGGGCACACCGGCCGCATCGTGGTGCTCGGCGAAGAGGTGCACGCTCCCTACAACCGTCCGCCACTCTCGAAGGAGCTGCTCCGCGGGACCATGGAGCGCGACCGGCTGCCGTTCCGGCAGCGCGCGGCCACCGAGGACGTCGAGTGGCGCCTCGGTACCCGGGTCGAGGGCGTCGACCTGGACGCGCACACGCTGACCCTTGCCGACGGCGAGACCGTCTCGTGGGACGGCCTGGTCGTGGCCACCGGCGTGCGCGCGCGCCGGCTCGACCTGGCCGGAGAGCTGTCCTGGCGGCACACGATCCGCACCCTCGACGACGCGCTCCGTCTGGCCCCCGACCTGGCTCCCGGCGCTCGCGTCGTGGTCATCGGTGCCGGCTTCATCGGCTGCGAGGTGGCCGCGACCGCGGTGGAGCGCGGCTGCGATGTGACGGTGGTCGAGCCACTAGCCACACCGCTCGAAGGCCCCGTGGGGCAGTTGGTCGGCCGGGAGGTGCAGCGTCGCCATGAGCACCGCAACGTCAGGTTCGCCCTGGGTCGCACCGTCAAGGCGGTCACCGACGCCGGCGAGAGCCTGGAAGTGGAGCTCGACAACGGGGCCGGGCTGGCGGCGGACGTCATCGTCGAGGCGGTGGGCTCCGTCGCGAACATCGAGACCCTGACCGGTCAGGGTCTCGACCTGTCCAACGGCGTCCTCTGCGACGACGGGCTGCACCCCCTCCGCAACGGCGTACCGGTGCTCGACGTCGTCGTCGTGGGCGACGTGGCGCGGTTCCCGATCCGCGCCTACGGCAACACCCCCGTCCGGATCGAGCACTGGACCATGCCCACCGACATGGCTGCGCACGCAGCGGCGAGCCTGCTTGCCGGCCTCGAGGGGACGCGCGCTCCGAGCGAGGCATTCGCGCCGCTGCCGACGTTCTGGAGCGAGCAGTACGGCGTCCGGATGCAGTCCTTCGGCCTGCCGCACCTCGGCCTTGGCGACGTACGCGTGCTCGAGGGCGAGCTCGACGGCGAGGCCGTGGTCGGGTTCCATCGCGACGGCCGACTCGTGGGTGTCGTCATGTTCGGGATGGGCAAGCGGATGCTCGAGTTCCGCTCGGCCGTCACCGACGCACTGACCGAGGACTTCGAGCCCGCTCGGTGACCCAACCACCCATTCCCGCGCCGGTACACGAGGTCTCGCCCACACCCACCCAGCCCCGCTCCGGCCTGCCGGCCTGGGTGGTCGTCGTCCTCATCGTCGCGATCGGCCTCAACCTCCGCGCCAGCCTCGGCTCGGTCCCACCGCTGCTGGACGACATCAACGCCGACCTGCACCTCAGCAACACGGCGGCCGGGCTGCTCACCTCACTCGCCGTCGTGTGCATGGGACTCTGCGCCCCGCTCGGCCAGAAGCTCGGCGCCCGGGTCGGCGCCGAGCTGGCCACCGGCTGGGCGATGGTGGTCCTCGCCATCGCCGGGCTGGTGCGGCTGGTGCCCTGGGGCTCGTGGCTGCTCTTCGCCTCGGTGGCTCTCGCCGGCGCGGCGATGGGCGCCGCGTCCGCGCTCATGCCGTCGCTGGTCGGCCACCACGTCCCGAACATCCGCGGCCTCGTCATGGGCCTCTACTCCGCCGGTCTGGCGATGGGGGTCGCGATCGCCGCAGGGACGGCCGTACCGCTCGAGCGCCTCCTGGGCGGCTGGCGCCCGGCCCTCGCGACGTGGGGCGTGATCGCCGCCGTTGCGGCCGCCGGCTGGCTCCTGCTCACGCCCCGGCTGCGCCGATCCACCTCGGGCCACCCGATCGACGCGGTCGTCGCCGACCACCGGATGCCGTGGCGCTCGCGCACGGCGTGGCTGGTCACCCTCTTCTCCACCTCGCAGATGGTCATCGGCTTCAGCGGACTGGCCTGGGTGACGCCGCTCTACGTCTCGCTGGGGCTCAGTCGGCAGGAGGCGGCGAACCAGTTCGTCCTCTTCCAGGTCGTCCAGCTCGCCACCATGCTGACGCTGCCGCCACTGACCGACCACACCCGCGACCGGCGACCGCTGCTCGCGTTCGTGCTCGCCTGCACCATCGCCGGCATCTCCGTGCTGCTGCTCGACCCCGTGGGACTCGCGGTGCCCGCCATGGTGCTCTTCGGCGCCGGGGTCGGCGGAGGGTCGACGCTCGGCCTGGTGCTGATCGTGGACAGCACGACCAGCCAGGCGGACGGCGCCCGGCTGGCTGCGATGGTGCTGCTCGTCGCGTTCCTGGCGGGCGCCCTCGGGCCGCTGGTGATGGGCGTGCTCCGCGACCTGACCGGCGGGTTCACGGCCGGCTACTCGGTGATGCTGGGCTTCTCCGTCCTCATGCTGTTCGCGACGGTGCTCTACCGGCCCGGCCGCATCATCGAGGATGCGGGGCGGACCGTGGCGGAGTCAGCGACGCAGCCGGCTCACAGGTAGGTGTGCAGCCACTGCGAGCCCGTCGCCGAGTACAGCGTCTCGGGCCAGTCGCTGGGCCGACGGTCGCCGTAGGCCCGCATGCTGTCCGCGGCACCGAACCCCTCGGCGTACTCGGCAGAGGGCAGGTAGTACATGTACGACATCAGCCGCGCCGAGAACTTCCAGCGTCCGCCGTCGCGGCGGTACTCGTCCTTGTAGCGGAGCGCGACCTGCATCCCGATCTCGTTGCGGAAGACCTCCGCGTGCCCGGCGAGCAGGCCGTATGCCGAGTCGGAGTCCTCGTCGCGAAACTTGACCACGTGCCCGTGGGAGTAGTGGTTGGTCGGACCGAGGGCGGCGAACCGGCCCAGGTAGGTCTCGACGATCTGTTCCAGGCCGGCGGCCTTGAACACGCCGTCCTGGCTGTCCAGCGTGGCGTCCTCGGTGAAGATCTGCCGGATCCCCGGCTCGTCGCGCTCATCCATGATGAAGCCGTAGAGGATCCCGAGCTCCTGGATCGCCTGGCGGTCCTCGACTCGCTGCAGCCGCTGCTCGAGGGTCAGGTCGGTGGTGGTGGTCACGTCGTGCTCCGTTCTGTCGATGGGACGGGGTCGCCGGTCAGCTCCCGGCTGACCAGGTGGGCGAGGGTCAGGCCGCGGCCTAGTGCGATGCCGCTGTTGTAGCCGGTGCCGACGGTGGTCAGGGCCGCACACGAGCCGACGGCGTACAGCCCGTCGATCGGCGACCCGGCCTCGTTGAGGACGTGCCCGTCGCCGTCGATGTGTACGCCACTGGTTCCGATGCCGGTGCCGACGAAACGCAGCCGGAAGCCGTGGAAGGGCGCTTGGTCGATCGGGCCGAGCACCGGGTTGGGCTCGTTGGCGGGGTCCCCGGCGAAGCGCTTGACGTAGGTGACGGTGCCGCGGCCCCATTCCGGATCTATGCCCTGCCGGGCGTTCGAGCTGAACGTCGACGCGGTCTTCTCGAGCTCCGCGCCGTCGATGCCGAGTGCCTCACCGAGAGCGTGCAGGGTCGCGGCGGAGGTCACCAACCCGGGTGGGTACTCGCCGCCGGGCGGGGTGACACCGAGGCCGTACTTCTGGTGGTGCTGCTCGTCGAAGACCAGGTAGAACGGCAGGTGCTGGTCGTCGGGGTCCATGGTCTTGGCGACGATGTCGACCCAGTAGGAGTCGTCGCAGTAGCGACGCCCGGTCGCATCGACGATCATCGCGTGGGGCATGGCGTAGTCGGGGCCGTAGGCGTAGCCCGATCCGACATCGCTCTTCCAGCCCGGCAGCATCGGGATCGCGGTGGCGGGCAGCTTGGCCACGGCGCCGCCGACCGCGCGCGCCAGCCGGATGCCGTCGCCCTTGATGCTGTCGGGCGCGACACTGCCCCAGTTCTCCGGCTCCAGCCCGACCAGCTCACGGACCAGCTCGGCGTCCCAGTCGTAGGTGCTGGTGGCGAGCACGACCGGCCCGCGCCGCACGATCTCCCCGTCGGGCCCCTGGGCCCGCAGCCCGATCACCGCGCCACTCTCGTCGGCGACGAGCTCCGTGACCGGGTGCCCCAGGTGCAGCGTGACCAGCTCCTCCTCCAGCACCCGAGCCAGGAACGACGCGACCACGCCGGTCCCGAAGGTCAAGGGGTCGCTGCCGTCTGCACGCGCACTCGCGCCGTCGCGCTGCTCGGGCAGCCCGAACGCCTGCACGCCGGCCTGGGACTCCCCGGTGTCGTTGTCATCGACGTAGGTCAGCCGCCGGCCTTTGACGAACATCTCGGCGTACGTCGTCCCGACCGGGAAGTACGGGCTCACCCGCAGCAGCTCGCGCCACTCACCGAGGATGCTGCCGTCCACGACCTCGCTGGTCAGGTAGCGGCCCGCAGGCAGGGCACCGTCGGCCTCGTTGTGGTAGTCGGCCAGCCCGGGAATCACCGTCCACCGGATGGCCGCGACGTCCTCCCAGTGCCGGATCGCGTCGGGCGAGGTGGACAGCCAGCGCAGCAGTGCCTTCTCGTCGAGCACCTCGGGATGGGAGTGCGCGATCGCCCGCACGTAGCGCTCCGCGAGCTCGAGGGTGTCGTCGTCGATCCCCTCACGACGGGCCACGTGGTTGTCCCCGACCCATACCTGACCCCCGGAGTACGCCGCCGCGCCGCCGACCAGGTCGGCTGCCTCGAAGACCTCCACCCGGCGGCCGCCGAGGGCCGCACCGAGGGCGGTGGCCAGGCCCGAGAGGCCGGCCCCCACCACGAGCACGGGCGTTGCGTCGTCAGCCATGCACTTGCTCCTCGAATCCGATCCACCGTCGGCTGGACACCGGGCGGTGACGTGCCTCACTCTGTAGGTGCAGGATAATCATATGCATGGATAATGCACCAGACGACGTTTTCCAGGGAGGCATCGTGGCGACCAGCCAGGTCACCGAGCTCGACCGTGTGGTCATCCGGTTCGCCGGCGACTCCGGGGACGGCATGCAGCTGACGGGTGACCGGTTCACCCAGGAAGCGGCGGCCTTCGGCAACGACTTCTCGACGCTGCCGAACTTCCCGGCCGAGATCCGTGCACCCCAGGGAACGATGGCCGGCGTCTCGTCGTTCCAGCTCCACTTCGCCGATCACGACATCCTCACCCCGGGCGACCGGCCCGACGTGCTGGTGGCGATGAACCCGGCAGCCCTCAAGGCCAACGTGTCCGAGCTGAGAGCGGGCGCCACGCTGATCGTCGACACCCATGAGTTCACGGCCCGCAACCTGACCAAGGTCGGCTATGGCTCCAACCCGCTCGAAGACGGGTCGTTGTCCGACTTCTCGCTGCACGCGATCGACCTGACCGGGATGACCGTGGAGTCGGTCAAGGAGTTCGGCCTGTCCCGCAAGGACGCCGCCCGGGCCAAGAACATGTATGCCCTCGGGCTGGTCAGCTGGCTCTACGGCCGCGAGGTCGAGGGCACCGTGTCCTACCTGGAGTCGAAGTTCGCGAAGGTCCCCGCCATCCGCGACGCCAACGTCACCGCCCTCAAGTCGGGCTGGTACTTCGGCGAGACGACCGAGACGTTCGCGGTCTCCTACACGGTGAAGTCCTCCCCCGCCGCCCCCGGTCGCTACCGCAACATCACCGGCAACACCGCCCTCGCGTACGGCCTCGTCGCGGCCGGCCGGCTGAGCGGGCTCCCGGTCTTCCTGGGCGCCTACCCGATCACGCCGGCCTCCGACATCCTCCACGAGCTCAGCAAGCTCAAGCACTTCGACGTGACGACGTTCCAGGCCGAGGACGAGATCGCCGGAATTGGCGCCGCACTCGGCGCCTCGTACGGCGGTCAGCTGGGCATCACCTCGACCTCCGGGCCCGGTGTCGCCCTCAAGGCCGAGACCATCGGCCTCGCCGTGATGACCGAGCTGCCCCTGCTCGTGATCGACGTGCAGCGCGGCGGCCCCTCGACCGGCTTGCCCACCAAGACCGAGCAGTCCGACCTGCTGCAGGCGATGTACGGCCGCAACGGCGAGGCCCCGGTGCCGGTGGTCGCGGCCCAGTCGCCCTCCGACTGCTTCGACGCAGCGATCGAGGCCGCGCGGATCGCCATCACCTACCGGACGCCGGTGATGCTGCTCTCCGACGGCTACCTGGCCAACGGGTCGGAGCCCTGGCGACTGCCGGACGTCGCCGAGCTTCCCGCCATCGAGCCCGACTTCGCGGTTTACGACGACGCTCCGGACGCCGAGCCGTTCCTCCCCTATGCCCGCGACGCCGAGACCCTGGCCCGGCCCTGGGCGCCGCCCGGGGTCGCCGGCCTCGAGCACCGGATCGGCGGCCTGGAGAAGCAGGCCCTGACCGGTGCCATCTCCTACGACTCCGACAACCACGACCTGATGGTGCGCACCCGCCAGGCCAAGGTCGAGGGCATCGCGAAGTCGATTCCCGACCTCATCGTCGACGACCCGTCCGGCGCGGCGCGGTTGCTGGTCATCGGCTGGGGCTCCACCTACGGCCCGATCGGCGCGGGAGCTCGGCGGGTACGCCGGCGCGGCCACGCGATCGCCCAAGTGCACCTGCGACACATCAACCCGTTCCCGTCGAACCTCGGCGAGATCCTCGGGCGCTACGACCGCGTGCTCTGCCCGGAGATGAACCTCGGCCAGCTCGCCTCCCTGCTGCGCGACCGCTACCTCGTCGACGTGCAGCGGCTCACCACCGTGCGCGGCATGCCGTTCGGTGCCGAGCTGCTCGAACGCGAGTTCCTCGACGTGCTCGCTCAGATGTCTGACCAGCTGGAAGGCGCCTCCTCGTGACCACCGTCGACCTCCCCGCCCTCGGGACCGACCTCGTGCCGCGTGCCGCGGCGCCCCAGTCCGGCAAGGACTTCTCGTCCGACCAGGAGGTGCGCTGGTGCCCCGGCTGCGGTGACTACGCCGTCCTCAAGGCGGTCCAGAGCTTCCTGCCCGACCTCGGTCTGAGGCGCGAGAACATCACGTTCCTCTCGGGGATCGGCTGCTCGTCAAGGTTCCCCTACTACCTCGACACGTACGGCTTCCACTCGATCCACGGCCGGGCGCCGACGATCGCCACGGGGCTGGCCATCACCAGACCGGACCTGAGCGTGTGGGTGGTCACCGGGGACGGGGACGCGCTCTCCATCGGTGGCAACCACTTGATCCACGCGCTGCGCCGCAACGTGAACATGACGATCCTGCTCTTCAACAACCGGATCTACGGGCTCACCAAGGGCCAGTACTCCCCCACCTCCGAGGCCGGCAAGGTCACCAAGTCCACGCCGATGGGCTCGGTCGACCACCCCTTCAACCCGGTCTCGCTGGCACTGGGCGCCGAGGGCACCTTCGTGGCGCGGACCATCGATTCCGACCGCAAGCACCTGACCGCGGTGCTCTCGGCGGCGGCGGCGCACCGCGGCACGTCGTTCGTGGAGATCTACCAGAACTGCCCGATCTTCAACGACGGCGCCTTCGACGCGATCAAGGGTGCCGACACCAAGGCGGACGCCCTGATCCCCCTGGTCCACGGTGAGCCGATCCGGTTCGGCGTGCCTGACTCTTCGGGAGCGGGCGCCAAGGGCCTGATCCGCGACAGCGAGACCGGCGGGGTCAAGGTCGCGTTGGTCGCCGACGTGGGCGAGGACTCGCTCCTCGTCCACGACGCGCGCAGCCCCGACCCGACCACGGCCTTCGCGATCTCCCGGCTCACCGACTCCGGCTACCTCAACCAGTCGCCGATCGGGATCTTCCGGCAGGTCCAGCGGCCGACGTACGACGACCTCGCCCGCGCACAGGTCGCCAGCGAGGTCGAGTCCCGCGGCCGCGGCGATCTCCAGTCCCTCGTCGACGGCAAGGACCTGTGGACGGTGAAGGGGTGACCAGGACGGTGACGATGCACGCATCCCCGATGGCCCGTCGACTCCAGCATTGGCCGACCTGGCTCGTCTCGGCCAAGCACCGCACGGTGATCTCGCGGGACGGCGACAGGGACTGGTATCCCGTGGGCGAGCACCACGCCCGAGAGGGCGGCGAGAACCTGACCGCGTGCGGCCTGGTCGCCATCGGCTGGCCGGTGTTCTGGCTGATGCCGTTCAAGCCGGGGTCCTCGTCCAGCTGCTCGGAGTGCACCGCCGCGGTGAAGCGCGCAGAGGCGTCCTCCCACCAGGAGCGTCCCGGCTGCTGCGCACCCCGCCACATCACCGCTAGCGACAAGGGCAAGACGTGACTGGAGAAGACTTGAACCAGGTGGCTCCGGACTCGATCCCCGGAGGCGACGCCACCGGCATCCCATCACCGTTGGGCCTGCTCGGGGGCCTCGCCGCCCCCCTCCTCCGGGGCTCCTCGGTCGCCAGGGCGTCCGTCGGCCTGGGGGGCGAGGTGGTCCGGATCGTCCTGGGCAGGTCCGAGGTCGAGCCCGCCCGAGGCGACTGGCGCTTCAAGGACCCCACCTGGACGAGCAACCCGATCTACAAACGCGTCGCCCAGACCTACCTCGCCGCGTGTGCCGCCGTCGACGGGGTGCTCGACGACATGGAGGCCGAAGGTCACCGCGGTCGCACCGAGCGGTCCCGGTTCGCGATGGGCATCCTCACCAGCGCCCTGGCTCCCACCAACACCCTGGTCGGCAACCCGGCAGCGCTGAAGAAGACGCTCGAGGCCGGCGGCGCCAACCTGGTGGCCGGTGTCGAGAACTTCGCCCACGACCTGCGCCGCAACGGCGGGATGCCGTCGATGGCGAAGCAGGGTGCTCTCAAGGTCGGCGAGGACCTGGCCCTGACCCCGGGCCACGTGGTCGACAGGACCGAGGTCGCCGAGCTCATCCAGTACACCCCCACCACCGAGCGGGTCCGCGAGCGTCCGATGCTGGTGATCCCTCCGCCCATCGGCAAGTTCTACTTCCTGGATCTCAGGCCGGGACGCAGCTTCGTCGAGCACTCGGTCAGCTCCGGACTGCAGACCTTCCTCCTGAGCTGGCGCAACCCGGGCCCGGACCAGTCGGACTGGGACATGGACACCTACGCCGAGCGCATCCTCTCGGCCATCGACGCAGTACGCGAGGTGACAGGGTCCGAGGACGTCAACGTGATCGGCTTCTGCGCCGGCGGCATCCTGAACACCGCGGTCCTCAACCACCTCGCGAGCCGCGGGGACGAGCGGATCCACTCGGCGTCGTACGCCGTCACGCTGCTCGACTTCGGGAAGTCCTCGCCCATCGGCGCCTTCTCCTCGGCACGGCTGCTCTCCCTGGCGCGCTGGAACTCGGCCCGGGCCGGCGTGATCAGCGCGCGGTCAATGGGCAACGTCTTCACCTGGATGCGTCCCAACGACCTCGTGTGGAACTACTGGGTCAACAACTACCTGATGGGCCAGGACCCGCCGGTCTTCGACATCCTGTCGTGGAACGCCGACGGCACGAACCTCCCCTCGGCGCTGCACCGGCAGTTCCTCGACATCTTCGAGCACAACCCCCTGCCCACCGCGAGCGCCTTCACTGTGCTGGAGACGCCGGTCGACCTGGGTCGGATCAAGGTGCCCAACTACGTCACCGGAGCGGTCAGCGACCACCTGACACCGTGGAAGTCGTGCTACCTCACCACCCAGCTGCTGGCCGGTGAGAGCACGTTCGCCCTCAGCAACGCCGGCCACATCGCCAGCCTCGTCAACCCTCCCGGAAACCCCAAGTCCAGCTACTACACCGCCCCACTCGAGGACCGGGAGTCCGCCGACGAGTGGTTGGAGCGGGCAGAGAAGCACTCCGGATCCTGGTGGGAGCACTGGGCAGAGTGGGCCGTGGGGCAGTCCGGCCGAGAGGTGCCTGCTCCTGAGGAGTCCGGGTCGGTCGAGCACCCCGCACTCGGCGCAGCACCTGGCAGCTACGTGCTGCAGCCGAGCTGACGCCTGCCCGGGAGAAGGCTGCGCGGGCAGTAGTGTCGCGCGTGGTGGCCGGCTCCCGCCGTCCACTACCGGAAGGGACCCCATGCTTTACGAGTCCTACGAGTTCCGCCGCACTGCCCGCCAGCTCTTGGGAGGGGCTCTCGACGTCCAGTCGCAGGCGCTGCGTGCGGCGCCTGCGCTGCAGTGGACATACCCGGTCCGAGCGACGCTCGCGGCCACCGACCTCTACAACACCCTGCAGCCGACCCACGACCGTCCCGACTTCGGTATCGAGTCGGTCATGTCCCAGGGGATCGAGGTCGGCGTCACCGAAGAGGTCGTCCTGCGTACGCCGTTCGCGTCGTTGGTCAGGTTCGCCAAGTCCGACGGCAGCTCCCACGCCCAGCCGAAGGTGCTGGTCGTCCCGGGCCTGGCCGGCCACTTCGCCACCCTGGTTCGCGCGACCGTCGCGACCATGCTCTCCGACCACGACGTCTACGTGGCGGACTGGCACAACGCCCGCGACGTCCCGCTGTCGGAGGGTCCGTTCGGCCTCGACGACTACATCGCCCATCTCATGGACTTCCTGCGCGCCATCGGGCCGGGCACGCACCTCATGTCCGTGTGCCAGCCCGCCGTCGCGTGTCTCTCGGCGGCCTCGCTCATGGCCGAGGACGACGACCCCGCTCGGCCCATCAGCCTGATCCTGCTGGCGGGCCCGGTTGACACCCGCGTCAACCCCAGCCGGATCAGCCATTTCGCGCGGCGGCAGTCGATCCCGAGGCTCGAGCGCACGATGCTGCACCGGGTGCCGGCCGGATACGCCGGAGCCGGGCGCCGCGTCTACCCGGGTTTCGTCCAGCTCAGCGGCTTTCTCGGAATGGACCCGCGGCGCCACGTGACGGCCTTCCGGGACCTCTACCGGAACCTGCGCCGCGGCGACACGGAACAGGCGCACAAGGCCCGGACCTTCTACGGCGAGTACTTCGCGGTGCTCGACCTTGCCGGCGAGTTCTATATCGAGACGGCGCAGCGGGTTTTCAAGGACAACGACCTGCCGCGGGGGCGGCTGACCTGGCGCGGTCGCGTGGTGGACCCGTCGCGGATCGAGTCGGCGTTGTTCACCATCGAGGGTGCCCTCGACGAGCTGTGCACCCCCGGTCAGACCGAGGCCGCGCACGTTCTCTGCAACGGGATCCCAGAGGAGCGCCACTGGCACCTGCTCCAGGAGGGAGTCGGCCACTACGGCGTCTTCGCCGGCTCCACCTTCGAGTCCGAGATCTACCCCCAGATCCGCGGTTTCGTGGAGCTGGCCGCGCTGCCGACCGAGGCGCCGCTCCGCTGACGACTTCCGTGAAGCCCGACGACCACACCAGGGTGTGTCTGGTCCGGGTGGGGGACGCCGTGCTCCGCGTGCACCAACGAGGGGCGGGCCCGCCCCTCGTGCTCCTCAACGGGATCGGCGGCCACATCGGCATTTGGGAGCCGCTGGCCCGAGAGCTCGCCAGCACCCGGAGGCTGGTCATGTTCGACGCACCGGCGCTGGCGACAGCGCCGACATCCGGCGACCGTCTCGGATGCCCGGGCTCGCGGCGATGGTCGTCTGCGTGCTCGACGGCCTGGGCCTCAACCGGGTGGACCTCCTGGGCTACTCGTGGGGTGGTGCCCTCGCCCAGCAGGTGGCCAAGGACGCCCACCGCCGGGTCCGCCGACTGGTGCTCGTCGCCACTGTGCCCGGCGTCGGGGGGATGCCGCCACCGCTTCGGGTGGCGACCACCATGCTCAGACCGCGCGTGGGCGCGGCGGCATTCGTCCTCGCAGGCGTTGGCGTTGCGGTGTCGGATCGTATTGGCGGTGGCCGAGGGCGGCACGAACACCGAGATCGCTGACCGGCTGGGGACCCACAGGACGACCGTGGCCAAGCGGCGGCAGCGACGGCTTACGGCCGCGACCCTTCGCGATGATCCCGACCCCGGCGGTGCCCTCAGCCTGGAACCGGGTGCGCCAACGACGCACCGCATCGGCGTCGACCTCGCACCGGCGCGCGATCTCTGCGTTCGCGACACCCTCGGCGGCCAGCAGTAGTCCCTTGGCCTGACGCACCACTCGATGTGGCCGACTCGTCGATCGCGACAGCGCCACCAGCTCCTCGCGCTGAACAGCCGTCATTTCCAGTGCTGGGGCAGCAGGTCGGGGCATGACCCGACACTGAATACCCTTGTTGTTTCACAGGCACACGACTAGCCGAGGCCAACCGGAACGTGCTCGACGAGGGTGCTGTGGTTGGCGGCCCACTCCAAGAGATCCTGCCCGGGCATTGGTCTTGCGATGTGGTAGCCCTGGCCGATGTCGCAGGAGAGCTCTCGCAGAATCGTCCGGTCCTCCTCGGTTTCGATGCCCTCGGCCACGAGCTTCAGTCCCAGGGAGTGCGCCAGCTCCACGGTCGACCGGACGATCGCAGTTGCCCGTGGGTCGCGGCCGATCCCGGTGAGGAAGGATCGGTCCAGCTTGAGCTCGTTGACAGGCAGTTCCCGTAGCCGGGCAAGCGAGGAGTATCCGGTGCCGTAGTCGTCGATCGCGACGCGAACGCCGACCGTCCGGAGGCGCTCCAGGAGGTCAGCGGTGCGCATGGGGTCGACCATCAGCATGGTTTCGGTCACCTCGAGCATCAGGCAGGACGGTGGGAGCTTGCGGACCGCGAGCATGGTGCTGATCTGATCCGACAGCCCGATGTCGAGCAGGTTGGAAGCGGAGATGTTCACAGCGACGGTGGTGTCCAGGCCGGCGCGTTGCCAGTCGGCGATCTGGTCCAGGGCGAGGGACAGGACGCAATCGGTGAGTCGGCGCATGAGTCCGTAGCGTTCGGCTTGCGGGAGAAACTGGTCCGGCAGCAGCAAACCTCTCTGCGGATGTTGCCAGCGGACCAGTGCTTCGACACCTTGCAGGGTGCCCGTGCGGAGGTCGAGCTTGGGTTGGAACCAGAGAACCAGCTGATCCTCGACCAACGCGTCTCGGAGCTCCTCGACCAGGCGCAGTGGCGCGCTCAGGTCTGCCTCGTCGGCGTGGGCGTAGATCGCAGTGCCGAGTCGCTCACGTTTGGCCTCGTACATGGCGATGTCCGCGCGCTGCAGAAGTCCTCCGACCGTGCCGGCCGCCTCAGGCCAGGCGGCAATGCCGCAGCTTGCGTCGGAGTAGATGATGACGCCGTCAGTGACGAATGCGTGCTGCAGATCCAGCCTCAGCCGCTCGCCGATGTCACGCGCAAGCTCCGGCGATGCGTTGTCGAGCAGGATCGCGAACTCATCCCCACCGAGTCTGGCCAACACGTCACCCTGGCGCATCCGCGTCATGAGTCGCAGCCCCACTTCACGCAGCAGCTGATCTCCGACCGCGTGTCCCAGGGAGTCGTTCACTTCCTTGAACCTGTCGAGGTCGAGCAACATCACGGAGAATCGTCCGCCGCGCGGGTCGGTGATGCGGCGTTCGACGGCCTCGACGAAGGCGCGTCGGTTGCCGAGGCCGGTGAGCTCGTCGGTACGTGCCTCCACGCCGTTGATGACGAGGGTCTGCATCTCCTTGAAGGTGAACGCGGCGCGCACCAGGCCCGCGAGCACCGTGGCCGCAGCCAGAATCGTGACCGGGTTCGGCCCGCTGCGGTGGGGAAGTGTTGCCAACAGCCCCACCGCCGCAACGATGAACAGGGCGGGGATGACGACCACCGCCCAGCCGTGACTGCGGTACTTCACGACACGACCAGGAGTCCCCCAGGCGGCAGCGACAAGGAAGGTTGCGGCCACGCACCACAGGGGGTCGAGCAGCGTCCCGGGGACATAGCTGCCGTTGGAGATCCGGACGACGTAGATGGTGTCGGCGGCAGCGAACATACCGAGGCCGAGGCCTAGATAGGCCCACACCCGGTCGGTGCGCCAGCCTTGCAGTGCCAGGCTCCCGACCACGATCAGCAACAGCAACAGATCACACACCGGGTAGGCCATGGCCGTCAGCACGTCGGTGACGCCGCCCTGGGTCCCGTCCAGGAGCGCCCCCAGCCACGTCATCGCGAAGGCGGACAGGCCCAGCGCGATGACGAGGCTGTCCATCCGCAGCAGCCGGCTTGACGCTGCCGTGCGCTGCCGCGCCAGCTTGATCACACCGACGTAGAAGAAGACATAGGACGCCAGCCAGAAGTAGTCGGCCGCCGAGGGAACCCCCGGGTGGGCCTGGTACTGGACGTAGAGAACCCACACGACCTGCCCGGCCGCGAACAGCCCAAGCCCGGCGGCGATACAAGCCCAGGCGCTCCGGTCACGACGAACGCGGACGACCCGCAAGCCCAGCAGCAGGGATGCAAATGTCAGGATCCCGTTCTGGAGCCACCCGTCAAAGACGATGCTGTAGCCACTGTGGTTGCGGACCCCGGGCGCCACGCTCGCCAGGTAGACGACAACGGCCCCGGCCAGCGCCCACTGTCCAATCCGGGCGTATCGAACGTCTGCGGATCGCCTGGTGGCCCTTGCTGACCTAGTGATGGTGTCCGACTCGGGCCATGCTCATCCAATCGGGCGGACATCGGCCGGGGGAATTGGCCGCTGAGCCTCAGGGTATCGCCCGCCAACCACATCCATCGGCCTTTATGGGCAGCGCCCAGATCTGCCATCCTCCACCAATGCCGAAGACCCCTCATTCACAGTCAGCCGGGCCTGATCGGCAGCACCACCCAGATGAGCCGTCCACCCACACCACCAACCGGTGAGCAACCCCTCTGCCTCGATCACCATCGACGCCCCCCTCGTCGTGGTGTGGGAGGTCATGCTCGACGTCGAGCGCTACGGCGAGTGGAACCCGTTCGTCGAGCGCGTCGAGTGTCGTACGCCGCCACAGGTCGGCGACCCGCTCGTGCTGCACGTCCGGTGGGCCAACGGAAAGACGACGCGCTCGCCGGAGCGGATCAGCGAGATCGAGCCCCCGGCCACCCATGGCGTGGTGTCCACCGCCCGCCTCTCCTACGTCTACGAGGGGCTGCCCGCGAGGCTCGGCCTGGTCCGCGGCACCCGGCACCAGCGGCTGCGCCAGGAGGCCCGCGGCCCGACGTCGTACGACACCGTCGAGGAGTTCAGCGGACCGCTGGTCCGCTTCGCCGGACCTGCCCGCGTGGCCGAGGGGTTCGCCCGGCACGCGGCCGCGCTCAAGCGCCGAGCCGAGGACCTGGCCGGCCCGCATCCGTGACTAGGGCGTGAGAAGCCTGAGTCCGGCGCGCACGGGCCAGCGTCGGACGGCGCGGCCCAGGGTGGTCTCGCCGCTGGTGATCCGGCAGAACTGCTGCCACCCGACCGGGGTCGAGCGGATCAGCTCGTGAAAGGCCCGGGGGCGGGCCTCGAAGGCGCGCAGGCAGCGCTCACCGGCGGCCATCTCGGGCAGCAGGTCTCGCGACAGGGCAGCCCGGTAGCGCTCGACCGCTCCGGCCGGACCGGCCGCGGCGACCGCGCCGGCCAGCGCGCCGGACCGAGTGGCGAAGGAGATGCCCTCGCGGGTCCACGGCTCGAGCAGCCCGGCCGCGTCACCGGTCAGCAGCACCCGGCCTCGGCCGAGGGGTGAGTCCAGCGAGCGGCATCTGGTCAAGTGGCCGGAGTCGTGGACCACGCGGTGCCGCTCCAGCCCCAGCCACGAGACCAGCGACCGCAGGTAGTCCCGGGTCGCCTCGCCGGCGCCGCGGGCCGCGATCACCCCCACGGTCAGGGTGTCGCCCTTGGGGAAGACCCAGCCGTACGACCCGGGGATCGAGCCCCAGTCCAGGTGCACCCGGTCCGCCCACTCGGCGGCACGCGGCCCGGCGTCGAGCTCGAGCTCCAGGCCGAGGTCCACCCGGGAGAGCCGGACTCCGACCTCGCGGGCCAGCCGGCTCGACGTACCGTCCGCCGCGATCACCATGCCCGCTCGCAGCGGCCCGGCGTCCGTCTGCACGATGTCGTCGGACACTGACTCGACGCGGCATGGCACCCGCACTTCGGCGCCCGCCGCTGCCGCCTGCGCGAGCAGCCAGTCGTCGAGCTCGGCCCGGGTGACCATCTGCAGGCAGGGTTGGTCGACGACACGGGTACGCCGCCGCCCGCCCGCCAGGGACAGCGAGACGCGGGTGATGGATGCACGGATCGGCGGGGCCCCCGGCAGCGCCGCGAGCGACGGCCCGATCAGCCCGCCGCCGCAGGTCTTGTAGCGAGGGAACGCCGCCCGGTCGAGGACGACGACCCGCGCCCCGGCGACCGCGGCCGCCCGGGCCGCAGAGGACCCGGCCGGCCCCGCGCCGACGACCGCGACGTCGTACTCCTCCACGGAGCCGACGGTATTGGACAGCTCCAGCGTCGGTTGCGGTGGTTTCGAGACGGTCGCAGAACGACCTCCTCAACCACCGGACGCGACGGTCGCAGAACGACCTCCTCAACCACCGGACGCGACGGTCGCAGAACGACCTCCTCAACCACCGGACGCGACGGTCGCAGAACGACCTCCTCGGCCACCGGACGCGACGGTCGCAGAACGACCTCCTCGGCCACCGGACGCGACGGTCGCAGAACGACCTCCTCAACCACCGGACGCGACGGTCGCTGCCGAAACCTCCTCAACCACCGTGCGGGTCAGACCGCCGCGGCCACCGACGGCACGTTCGACCCCGCGAGGACCGAGATCGCGCCCTCAGCGGTCGTGAGCCAGACCTTGGCACCTTCCTCGATGCCGAGGGACCTGGCGTGGGTGCGCGTCATGGTCACCGTGACCTGGTCCCCGCCCTCGGTCTCGACCGTGAGCCTGACCTCGAAGCCCACGCGGAGCACCCGGTTGACGGTGCCCGCGGTCGCGTTCGGAACCGGCGACAGCGACACCTCGATGTCGTGCGGACGCACGGTGCGCCCGGCGAGATCGGTCGTCTCGCCGAGGAACCGCATCACGAAGTCGTTCGCCGGGGCGTCGTAGAGCTGGTCCGGAGAGCCGATCTGCTCGACCCGACCCTCGTTGATGACCACGATCTCGTCGGCGACCTCGAGGGCCTCCTCCTGGTCATGGGTCACGAAGACGGTGGTGACGTGCACCTCGTCATGCAGCCGGCGCAGCCAGTCGCGCAGCTCCTTGCGGACCTTCGCGTCCAGGGCGCCGAAGGGCTCGTCGAGGAGCAGCACCGTCGGCTCGACCGCCAGTGCGCGAGCCAGGGCCATGCGCTGGCGCTGGCCGCCGGAGAGCTGCGACGGCATCCGGCTGGAGAACTGCGAGAGGTGCACGAGCTTGAGCAGCTCGTCCACGCGCTCGACGATCTCGGCCTTCTTGCGCTTGCGGATCTCCAGCCCGAACGCGACGTTCTTGGCGACCGTCATGTGCTTGAAGACCGCATAGTGCTGGAAGACGAACCCGACGTTGCGCTTCTGGGGTGGCATCTTCGTAGCGTCGGTGCCCTCGATGCTGATCGTGCCCGAGTCGGCCTTGTCCAGCCCCGCGATGATCCGCAGGAGAGTCG
The DNA here is from genome assembly GCA_963765915.1 of uncultured Actinomycetota bacterium. Classification (GTDB taxonomy): domain Bacteria; phylum Actinomycetota; class Actinomycetes; order Propionibacteriales; family Nocardioidaceae; genus Nocardioides. The sequence goes on from CAVXYB010000014.1 coordinate 51,758, forward strand.
ACTTGCCGCCTCCGGAGGGACCCAGCAGGGCCGTCAGCTGGCCGGTCGGGATGGAGACGGTGACGTCCTCGAGGGCGACGAAGTCGCCGAACTTCTTGGTGACACCGGTGATGTCGATGCTCATGGTCTGCTCATTCCCCGGATGTGATCCGGTCAGTTTTCGGCTTGGGGCCGGAGCAGCGCCACCACGATGAGGCAGGCGATGCTCACGAGTACGAGAAGGAAGGCGATGGCGTAGGCCTGGTCCTGGGCGAAGTTCTGGTACTTCTCCTCGACCATCAAGGTGGCGGTCTGCGTCTTGCCGCTGATGTTGCTCGACACGACCTTCACCGCGCCGAACTCACCTACGGACCGGGCCAGGCTCAGCACGACGCCGTAGACGACCGCCCACTTGATGCTCGGCAGGGTGATCCGCCAGAAGGTCTGCGGCGCGTTGGCGCCGAGGCTGCGTGCGGCCTGCTCCTGGTCGTCGCCGATCTCGTGCAGAACCGGCACCACCTCGCGGATGACCAGCGGCAGCGCCACGAAGCACGTCGCCATGATCAGTCCGGGGGTGTTGAAGATGACAGTGACCCCGCCGTCCTCGAGTCCCGGCCCGAACCAGCCGTCCCGCCCGTTGTAGACGAGGATCAGCGCGAGACCGACCACGACCGGCGAGACCGACAGCGGTACGTCGACCAGAGCGGACAGCGCTCGCTTGCCCGGGAACTCGTAGCGCACGAGCAGGATCGAGATCGTGACGCCGAACAGCAGGTTGATCACGACGGCCGCGAGGGCCACCTTCGCGGTCAGCTCCAGCGCCGAGACGACGTCGGGCTCCTGCAGCGTGTCGAGGAGGTTGCCCAGCCCGTCCTGGAACGTCCGGTACGCGAGCAACCCGGTCGGCCAGGCGACCAGGAAGAACACGTAGCCGACGGCCAGCAGCCGCAGGGCCCACGTGGCGGGCTTCGAGACCTTAACCACGGCGCGCCACCCGCCTCTGGACGATGTCGAGGGCGACGATCACCAGCAGGGCCACCGCCAGCATCACGGAGGCCAGCGCCGCTGCCGACGCGTAGCTGCCGTTCTCGATGAAGGTCAGCACCCGGACCGAGACCACCTCCGTCTCGAACGGCTGGCTGCCGCTGAGCAGCACCAGCGAGCCGAACTCGGAGATCGCCCGCGCGAAGCTCAGCGCGGCACCCGCGAAGATCGCCGGGACCAGGCTGGGCAGGATGATCCGCCGGAAGATCGTCAGCCGGCTCGCGCCCAGCGAGGCTGCGGCCTCCTCGACATCGGCGTCGAGCTCCTCGAGGACCGGTTGCACCGTCCGGACGACGAAGGGCAGGGTCACGAACGCGAAGGCCAGCAGGACGGCGTTCGGCGTGAACGCCCAGTTGATCCCGATCGGGCTGTTGGGTCCGTAGAGCGCCAGCAGCACCAGGCCGGCCACGATCGTCGGCAGCGCGAACGGGACGTCGATGATGACGTTGAGGATCGACTTGCCCGGGAAGTTGTCACGGACCAGCACCCAGGCGATGACGGTGCCCATCACGATGTTGATCAGGGTGACCAGTGCGGCCTGGGTGACGGTCAATTGCAGCGCCGCCCAGGTCTGGTCGTTCTTGAGGACCTGGAAGTAGCTGTCCCAGCCACCCGCGGCGGCGCGCGCGACGATCGCGGACAGGGGAAGCAGCACGAGCAGGCTGAACCAGAGCATCGTGATGCCCAGGCCCAGTCCGGCGCCGCTGGTGAGTGTGTTGCGCGGGGTCGAGCGACTCGCACGCCCGGGCCGACGTCCCTGCGGGGACGCCGGCCCAGTCGTGTCGATCGTCGCCCCGGAGAGAGCGGTCGACATGAGGCCTACTCCTCGCCTTCCTTGCCCAGGTCCTGCTGGAGGGCGGTGATGATGCCAAGGGGGTTGCCCTCTTCACCATCGCCGAAGTAGAGGTCGGCAGCCTCGCCCCACCCGCCGAAGTTGTCGTCGACGGTGTAGAGCGTCTCCGGAGCCGGGAACGGGTCGGACGGGTCGTTGGCGCCCTCGACCTCACCGATGTCGACGCCGTCGACAACCGGGCGGAAGCCCGACTGGGCGTAGTCGGCCTGGGCCTCGGGGCCGGTCAGGAACTCCAGGAACGACTTGGCAGCGTCGCCGGCGTCCTTGGTGACCGCGGCCGGGTTCTCGATGAGCAGGGTGTCGGGCGGGAGGACGTAGTCGATGTCCGCGCCGTTCTGCTTGGCCAGGATCGCCTCGTTCTCGTAGGAGAGCAGGACGTCGCCGCTGCCGTCGGTGAAGGCCGTGGTCGCCTCCCGGGCGGAGCCGGGCAGGGCGATGGTGTTCTTCAGGATGCCGATGAGGAACGCCGCGCCGGCCGCCTGGTCGTCGGTCCCGCCGGTCGCGTGCGCCCAGGCGGCGAGGATGTTCCACCGTGCCGAACCGGACGAGCCGGGGTTGGGCGTGATGATCTCGACCCCGGGCTCGACCAGGTCGTCCCAGGTCTCGATGCCCTCGGGATTGCCCTCGCGGACCACGAAGACCACGACCGACGACGTGGCGATCCCCTTGGTCGGGTTGTCCTTCCAGTTCTCGGCCACCAGGCCCTCCCCGACCAGACGAGTCACGTCGGTCTCGAGGGAGTAGTGGACGACGTCGGCCTCCGCGCCGGACACGACGGCCCGGCTCTGGTCTCCCGAGGCGCCGTACGACGGCTCGAACTCGACCCCGTCACCGGCCTCGGTGGCCTGGAAGTCCTGGAAGATGCCCTGGTTGGCGGACTCCAGGATGGAGAACCCGCTCAGCCGGATGGTCCCGTCACCTCCACTGGCATCGCTGGAGCCACCGCAGGCACTCAAGGCCAGCACCCCGACGAGCGTGAGCATCGCCGCAACCTTGATCTTCTTCATCATTCCTCGTCTCTTTGCCGCCACTTCCGAACGAAGCGTTAGTCAGTTATTTCGAGCAGAGTAGTGGAGTTAGAAGGGTTAGTGCGAATCGGTCCAGCGTGTCGCGCGTCACCCTTCCGAGAGCAGAGACGGTTCGGGTCCCGGCGCAGGCCGCACTATCGTGGGACGGGTGCGTCGGATACCCCGACGACGAGAACTGGAACGCGTTTCAGTTTTCGCATACCGCGGGTATGATCATGGGTCGGCGCCGACCGAAATGCACCGCCGAACCGCATCGCCAGCGCTCCGCTGGGCGCAGCACCGAGGAAGTGGCAAACCACGTGTCCAAGCAGGTCAAGCAGGTCGACCGAGTCATCATCCGGTTCGCCGGCGACTCCGGTGACGGGATGCAGCTGACCGGAGACCGGTTCACCCAGGAGTCCGCGGCGTTCGGCAACGACCTCGTGACCCTGCCGAACTTCCCGGCCGAGATCCGCGCGCCCCAGGGCACCCTGCCCGGCGTCTCGTCGTTCCAGGTGCACTTCGCCGACCACGACATCCTCACCGCGGGCGACGCGCCCGACGTACTCGTGGCCATGAACCCGGCCGCGCTCAAGGCGAACCTCGAGGACCTGCCCAAGGGCGCCACGATCATCGTGGACAGCCACGACTTCACCGACCGCAACCTGACCAAGGCCGGCTACTCGTCCAACCCGCTGGACGAGCTCGGCGACGCGGCCCCCGGCGGCCTGCTGTCAGCGTTCTCGGTGCACCCGGTCGATCTCACCGGGATGACCGTCACGGCGGTGAAGCAGTTCGGGCTCTCCCGGAAGGACGCCGCCCGCGCGAAGAACATGTTCGCGCTGGGGCTGCTCTCGTGGATGTACGGGCGCCCCACCGAGACGACCATCTCGTTCCTCGAGAAGCGGTTCGCCAAGGTCGAGGACATTCGCGACGCCAACATCGCCGCGTTCAAGGCCGGCTGGAACTTCGGCGAGACCACCGAGGCCTTCGTCGTTCAATACGAGGTGAAGCCGGCGCCGATGCCGGCCGGCACCTACCGCAACATCAGCGGCAACCTGGCCCTGGCGTACGGGCTCGTGGCCGGCGGAGTGCAGTCCGGGCTCCAGATCATGCTCGGCAGCTACCCGATCACCCCCGCGTCCGACATCCTCCACGAGCTGAGCAAGCACAAGGCGTTCGGCGTCACGACCTTCCAGGCCGAGGACGAGATCGCCGGCATCGGAGCCGCCATCGGCGCATCGTTCGCGGGCTCGCTCGGCGTCACCTCGACCTCGGGCCCGGGCATCGCGCTCAAGTCCGAGGCGATCGGCCTGGCCGTGATGACCGAGCTCCCGCTGGTCGTGATCGACGTCCAGCGCGGCGGCCCGTCCACCGGCCTGCCGACCAAGACCGAGCAGGCCGACCTGCTGCAGGCGATGTTCGGCCGCAACAGCGAGGCGCCGGTGCCGATCGTGGCCCCGCAGTCGCCCGGCGACTGCTTCGACGCCGCGCTCGAGGCGATCCGGATTGCGGTCACCTACCGCACTCCGGTGATGCTGCTCTCGGACGGCTATCTCGCCAACGGGTCAGAGCCGTGGCGGATCCCCGACGCCGCAGACCTGCCGACCATCGATCCGGACTTCGCGACCGAGCCCAACCACGAGCTCAAGTCCGGCGAGAAGGAGTTCTGGCCCTACAAGCGCGACGACCAGACCCTCGCCCGGCCGTGGGCGATCCCGGGCACCGCCGGACTCGAGCACCGGATCGGTGGCCTCGAGAAGGCCGACGGCCACGGCAACATCTCCTACGAGCCGGCCAACCACGACCTGATGGTCCGCACCAGGCAGGCCAAGGTGGACCGGATCGCCGACACGCTACCGCCGCTCGAGGTGGACGACCCGTCGGATGCGGCCAAGGTCCTGGTGATCGGCTGGGGATCGACGTACGGCCCCATCGGCGCCGGCGTACGGCGGGTGCGCAAGGCCGGCTTCAACGTCGCGCAGGTCCACCTGCGGCACCTCAACCCGTTCCCGAAGGACCTCGGCGACATCCTCCGGCGCTACGACAAGGTGCTGGTGCCGGAGATGAACCTCGGCCAGCTCTCGCTGCTCCTGCGCGGCAAGTACCTCGTCGACGCGATCGGCTACAACCACGTGCGCGGGCTCCCGCTCAAGGCTGCCGAGCTCGCGCAGGCGATCGGCCACCTCGTCGCGGAGGCTGAGGGCATCGACGTCGACCTCGGCGTGCACGGCCTGACGACCCCCCAGGAGGTCTCCCGATGAGCACCCCATCGACCGAGCTCCCGTTCCCCGGCCTCAGGTCCGGGATCGAGGGCGTCCCCACCTTCGAGGCCCCCGACGGACAGAGCCAGACCGCCAAGGAGTACACCTCCGACCAGGAGGTGCGCTGGTGCCCCGGCTGCGGCGACTACGCCGTGCTCAAGGCGGTGCAGTCGTTCCTGCCTCAGCTGGGCCTGCGCCGGGAGAACATCGTCTTCGTCTCCGGGATCGGCTGCTCGTCGCGGTTCCCCTACTACCTCGACACCTACGGCATGCACTCGATCCACGGCCGGGCGCCGTCGATCGCGACCGGCATCGCCACCGCGCGCGAGGACCTCTCGGTGTGGGTGGTGACCGGTGACGGTGACGCGCTCTCGATCGGCGGCAACCACCTGATCCACGCGCTGCGCCGCAACGTGAACATGACGATCCTGCTCTTCAACAACCGGATCTACGGGTTGACGAAGGGGCAGTACTCCCCCACGTCGGAGACCGGCAAGGTCACCAAGTCCACGCCGATGGGCTCGGTCGACCACCCGTTCAACCCGGTCTCGCTGGCGCTGGGCGCCGAGGGCACCTTCGTGGCGCGGACCATCGATTCCGACCGCAAGCACCTGACCGCCGTGCTCTCGGCGGCGGCGGCGCACCGCGGCACGTCGTTCGTGGAGATCTACCAGAACTGCCCGATCTTCAACGACGGCGCCTTCGACGCGATCAAGGGTGCCGACACCAAGGCGGACGCGCTCATCCCGCTCGAGCACGGCGAGCCGATCCGGTTCGGCGTGCCTGACTCGTCGGGAGCGGGCGCGAAGGGGCTGATCCGCGACAGCGAGACCGGCGGCGTCAAGGTCGCGTTGGTCGCCGACGTCGGCGTGGACTCGCTCCTCGTCCACGACGCGCGCAACCCGGACCCGACGCTGGCCTTCGCGATCTCCCGGCTCACCGACTCGGGCTACATCAACCAGTCGCCGATCGGGATCTTCCGGCAGGTCGAGCGGGCGACGTACGACGACCTCGCCCGCGCCCAGGTGGCGGAGGCCCGCAAGACCGCGACCGGGACGCCGACAGAGCAGCTGGCCGCCCTGATCGGCGGCGGCGACACCTGGACGGTGGTCTGACGCTCACCGGACACGACGACGGCCCACACCGGGCTCGGTGTGGGCCGCCGTCGTCGGGCCGTGTGCGGCTCGGATCAGACGGTGAAGATGCAGCCGACCGCGATGACGGTCTGCTTGTACGTTGAGGTCTCGGGCGCGCCGACCTTGAAGCAGGTGCGGTTGTTGCGGTGCTGGAAGATGCGGGTGCGGAACTTGCCCTTGTTGTCGGTCTTGATCTTGCGGTAGAGGCGGTAGGGCCCGTTTCCGATCTTCCGGAACAGGAAGGCCTTCGGGTAGGTGGTCAGGCGGCCGACGACGACGAAGTGGTTGGTGTTGCCGATCTCCTGGCCCGCCGCCTGCAGGTCGTGCCTGGGCTTCATGGCCTGGTGGGCCGCCGACGGCTGGATCGCCTGCGCGGGCGACACGAGGGCCGACAAGGTGGCGGCAAGGATGATCGCCATCAACAACGAGACGGCTCGAATGAGGCGCATTCTGGTTCCTCTCAATGACGTGCTCGGGTCTGTCGTGGGGTGACCATATCCTCACGACGCCCCTAGTCGGCAGCACCCGAAGTGACCAAATGCAGACGGCCCCGCACCGGCTGGTGGGGGCCGTCGTGGGTCCTGGTCAGACGCTGAAGATGCAGCCGATGCCCTTCTGGGTCTTCTTGTAGGTCGCGGTCTTGGGCACGACAACCTTGAAACAGGTTCGCTTGTTGCCGGCCTGGAAGATGCGGGTGCGGAACTTGCCTTTGCCGTCGGTCTTGGTCTTCTTGTACGCCTTGTAGTTGCCGGTGCCGACCTTGCGCATGACCTTGATCTTCCCGCCGGGGAAGGTCGAGACCTTGCCGAAGGCGATGAACTTGTCGGTCTTGCCGATCTCCTTGCCCTTGGCGACCAGGTCGTGCTTCGGCTTGGCGGCCAGCGCTTGCGACGACGAGGCGAACCCGGGGCTCAGGGTGACTGCCAGGATCAGGGCCACCAGTGCTCCGACGATTCGGGACAGGCGCATGGATTCCTCCAGTGACGTTCTCGGGGGTGTCTCCTCGAACCTATCCTCCGGCCGGTATGGCCAAACCCTCAGGGAGGCGCGCCTAGGCTGAGCCGGTGTCGGACCCGCGTCGAGGCCTGCTGCTGGGGGTCGCGGCGTACGGGTTGTGGGGCGGATTCCCGCTCTACTGGCCGCTGCTCGAGCCGGCCGGTGCCCTCGAGATCCTGGCCCACCGGGTGCTCTGGTCGGTGCTCACCATGGGCCTGTTGTTGGTGATACTGCGGCGGGTCGGCGCCTTCCGGGCGCTGTTCGCGCATCGGCGTACCTTCCTGCTGCTCGCCGCCGGCGCGCTGGCCATCTCCTTCAACTGGGCGACCTACATCTACGGCGTCAACAACGACCGGGTGGTCGAGACCTCGCTGGGCTACTTCATCAACCCGCTGGTGACGGTGCTGATGGGCGTGCTGATCCTGGGCGAGCGGCTCCGGACGTTGCAGTGGTGGGCGATGGGGGTTGCCACGCTGGCGGTGGTGGTGCTCACTGTCGACTACGGCCGGCTGCCCTGGGTGGCGCTGGTGCTCGCGTTCTCGTTCGGCACCTACGGGCTGGCCAAGAAGTCCGCCAACGTGGGCGCGGTCGAGAGCCTGACCCTCGAGACCACGCTGATCGCGCCGTTCGCGGCGGCGTACGTCGGATGGCTGGTCGCCACCGGCCACTCCAACTTTGCCTCGCACGGGGCCGGCCATGCGCTGCTGCTCAGCTCGGCGGGCATCGTCACGGCCATACCGCTGATCTGCTTCGGCGCCGCCGCGACCCGGGTGTCGATGGTGACCCTGGGGTTGTTGCAGTACCTCGCGCCGATCCTCCAGTTCGCCCTCGGGGTCCTCTACTTCCACGAGGACATGCCCGCCGGCCGCTGGGCCGGCTTCGTGCTGGTCTGGGTCGCGCTCGTTGTCTTCACCGCGGAGGCGATCGCCCACCACCGCCGCCGCCAGCTCGAGCTCTACGTCGAGGCCTCCGCCGTCTGACGCTGACCCGGGACTTTGTGTCGCCAGCAACACGTTGACCCGGTGGGGTTGTGTCGCTCGACTCGCGCTGACCCGGGACCTTCGGTCGTCGAGGCAAGGTGCCGGGCCGCCGCATCTCGGGCGACACAATGTCCCGGGTCAGCGTCTAGGAGGAGCGGGTGGCGACCACGTCGGCGAAGGCCTCGAGGGCGGCGCGGACCGGGCCGTCGGGGAGGGCGACGAGGTGTGACTTGGCCTCGGTGGCGCGGTCGACGACGTAGGCGCGGGCCTGGTCCATCGCCGGGTGCGGGCGGAGCAGGTCGAGGGCCTCGGCGTGCAGAGCGTCGTCGGTGAGGTCGCCGGCAAGCAGCTCGAGCAGTCGCGCGTCGGCTGGGTCGGTGGAGGCCTGCGCCATCAGCACCGGCAGTGTGGGGACCCCTTCGCGGAGGTCCGTGCCGGGGGTCTTGCCCGACTGAACCGAGTCGGAGGCGACGTCGATGATGTCGTCGCTGAGCTGGAACGCAGAGCCCACGATCTCGCCGTACGCCGCCAGCGCCTCCTCGATCTCGGGCGGGGCACCGCCGAAGCGCGCGCCGTAGCGGGCCGAGGTGGCGATGAGGGAGCCGGTCTTGCCCGCGACGACCTCAAGGTAGTGCGCGAGCGGGTCCTCATCGGGGCCCGGCTCGACGGTCTCGAGGATCTGGCCCTCGACCAGGCGGGTGAAGGTCTCGGCCTGGATCCGGACCGCGTCGGCGCCCAGCAGCGCAGTGAGCTCGGAGGACTTCGCGAAGAGGAAGTCACCGGTCAGGATCGCGACCAGGTTGTCCCAACGGGCGTTCGCGGACGGGGAGCCGCGACGCAGCGCGGCCTCGTCCATGACGTCGTCGTGGTAGAGCGACCCGACGTGCGTGATCTCCACGACGCAGGCCGCCGTGACCACGTCCTCGACGCCCGGGTGGTCGCCGGCCTCGGCGGTCAGCAGGACCAGCAGCGGCCGGAACCGCTTGCCGCCGGCGTCGAGGAGGTGGCTCGCCGCGTCGGTGACGAAGGGGAAGCGGCTCTGCACGTGACCGTAGAGCGCCTTCTCGACCTCCTCCATGCGGGTGCGCAGCCGCACCTCGAGGTCGGGATCGGTGACGGGCAGGGCCAGGCCCTGACCCTGACTGGAACTCACCTGATGAATGATCCCGCACTCCCGGCCAGGTCGAGCACCGGGCCCGGGACGATGCCCAGCAGCAGGGTGACCACGACGCAGGCCACGATCGTCGCCGACGTGAGCAGCGACGGCGTGGTCACGGCCGCGACGGCGTCCCCGTCGTCGGCCGACTCCCGGCCGGTGAAGAACATCAGCAGGATCACCCGGACGTAGAAGAACACCGAGATGACGCTCGCCGCGATGGCGGCGACCACGACCGGCCAGGCGCCCGCGGACAGCGCGACGGCGAAGACCGCCCACTTGCCGACGAAGCCTCCGGTCAGCGGGATCCCGGCCATCGACAGCAGCAGGAAGCCGAACGCACCCGCCACGAGCGGAGCTCGCCTGCCGAGCCCCACCCACTTCGAGAACGCCGTCGCCTCGCCGCCGGAGTCGCGCACGAGGGTGACGATCGCGAACGTGCCGACCGTCGCCGGGCCGTACGTCGCCAGGTAGAACAGGACCGCCTGCAGCGAGGTGATCTCGTCGGTACCGAGCTGCGCGGCGGACTGCACGCCCAGCATGCCGGTGAGCAGGAAGCCGGTGTGCGCCACCGAGGAGTAGGCCAGCATCCGCTTCATGTCGGTCTGGACGACCGCGAGGACCGAGCCGACGAGCATGGTGAGGATCGCGATGATCCAGAGCATCGGCTGCCAGTCCCAGCGTTCCGCGCCGAAGGCGACGTAGAAGAGCCGGAGCATCGCGCCGAACGCGGCGATCTTGGTGCAGGCCGCCATGAACGCCGTCACCGCGGTGGGGGCGCCCTGGTAGACGTCCGGTGTCCAGGAGTGGAACGGCGCCGCGCCGACCTTGAACAACAGGCCGACCGCGAGCATGCCCATGCCGATCAGCAGCAGTGACGAGTTCGCGGTGTCGTTGTGGATCGCCTCGTTGATGTCGGCGAACTGCATCGACCCCGCGTAGCCGTAGATGAGCGCGACACCGTAGAGGAAGAAGCCGGACGAGAAGGCGCCCAGCAGGAAGTACTTGAGCGCGGCCTCCTGGCTGAGCAGTCGGCGCCGGCGTGCGAGCCCGCAGAGCAGGTAGAGCGGCAGCGAGAGCACCTCGAGCGCCACGAACATGGTGAGCAGGTCGTTGGCGGCCGGGAAGAGCATCATCCCGCCGACCGCGAACATCATCAGCGGGTAGACCTCGGTGTGGTCGAGACCGCGGGTCGACGCCTCGCGCTCGGCCTCGGTGCCCGGCAGCGCGGCGGCCTGGCCGGCGAACGCCGACACTCCGACCTCCAGACGCTTCTCGGCGAACAGGAGCGCCCCGCCGAGGGCGAACACGAGCACCAGCCCCCAGATGAACACCGTGGGACCGTCGATCGCGAGGGTCCCCTCGGCGGCGATCTCGCCGCGCGCGACGACGCTGTTGGAGGCGTCGCGGAGCTTGTCGAGGTCAAGGCCGACGTAGACCGAGCCGGCCAGCGCGACCACGAGTCCGGCGACGGCCAGCCCGCTCTGGGTCAGGTAACGCCGCTCGCGGGGCACGAAGGCCTCGACGATGACGCCGAGGACGGCCACGCCGAAGACGACCAGCATCGGCCACAGCTGGGCGTACTCGATGGTGGGCTTGTCGAACATCACTCACCACCCTCGTCGTGGGAAGCCTCGAGGGGCACCGTGTGGCCGTCGTCGGGCACGCCGGTCTGCTCGAGCAGCTGCTCCGAGAACGGGTTGCTGACGTCGAGCAGCGGCATCGGGTAGAAGCCGAACAGGACCAGCGCCAGCATCAGCGGCGCCAGGACGCCGATCTCGCGGCGGCCGAGGTCGGCCACGGGGTCACCGCCGGCGTCGACGGACGTCTGCAGGTCGGGCGGGTTCGGGCCGGTGAACATCCGCTGGTAGGCCCAGAGCATGTAGACCGCGGCCAGCACGATGCCAGTGACCGCGACCGCGCCGACGTACCAGCGGTAGTCGAAGGCCGCGATCAACACCAGGATCTCCGAGACGAACTGGCTCAGCCCCGGCAGCCCGGCGGTGGCCAGCCCGGCGACCAGGAACAGCCCGGCGGCGACCGGGGTGACCTTCTCCAGGCCGCCCATCCTGCTGATCAGCGTGGTGCCGCGGCGCCGGATCACGAAGCCGGCGATCAGGAACAGCGCGGCGGTCGCGACGCCGTGGTTGACCATGTAGAGGATCGAGCCGGTCGCACCCTGGGTGGTGAACACGAAGATGCCCAGAGTGATGAAGCCGAAGTGGCTCAGTGAGGTGAGGCCGATCAGCCGCAGGATGTCGTCCTGCCCGATGGCCACGAAGGCGCCGTACACGATCGAGGTCAGCGCCAGCACGATCACCAGCGGCGTGGCCCAGTCGGATGCCTCGGGGAACAGGCCCAGGCAGAACCGCAGCATCCCGAAGGTGCCGATCTTGTCGAGGATGCAGACCAGCAGGACGCTCGTCGGCGGGGTCGCCTGCTCGGTGGTGTCGGCCAGCCAGGTGTGCACCGGGACCAGCGGTGCCTTGGCCGCGAACGCGATGAAGAACCCGGCGAACAGCCAGCGGCCGGCGCTAGTGGACATGTCGAGCTGCTGCAGGTCGTCGTAGAGGTATGACGGGGAGCCGGCCTGCGCGGAGACGACGTAGAGCCCGATCACCGAGCCGAGCAGCACCAGACCGCCGCCGAGCTGGAACATCAGGAACTTCAGCGCGGCCGCAGATCGGCGCTCGCGGCCGAACCCACCGATCAGGAAGTACGCCGGGATCAGCGTGGCCTCGAAGACGACGTAGAACAGGAAGACGTCGGTGCTCAGGAAGACGACGAGCGAGAGCGCCTCGAGGGCGAGTGCCCAGGCGAACCAGGGCCGGCACTCGTCGTCGGGGCTGTCGTGCCACGCGGCCAGCAGCACGATCGGGACCAGCGCCACGGTGAGCAGCACCAGTAGCAGGCCGAGCCCGTCGAGACCGACCGCGTAGTGGACCCCGAACGCGCTGATCCACTCGTGGGTCTCGGTGAGCTGGAAGCCGCTGCCGTCGGTGTCGAACTGGGTGGCCGCGATGACGCCGATGACGAGGGTGACCAGCGAGGTGACCAGTGCGGACTGTTTGGCCAATGCGCCGCGCGGGCCGAACGCCGTCGCCAGGGCGCCCACGAGCGGGACCACCCACAGGACGGTGAGCAAGGGGAAGTCGTTCATGCCAGGTTCACCGCCAGCAGCGCGAGGACGACGAGGAGCACGCCGCCGAGCAGGGAGAGCGCGTAGGAGCGGACGAAGCCGTTCTGTCCGCGTCTGAGCAGCGCCCCGATGCCGCTCACTGTGAGCGCGCCGCCGGCGAACAGCCCGTCCACCACGGTCCGGTCGAAGGTCAGCAGTCCGCTGGTGAGCCGCTTGCCGGGCTTCACCACGAGCTCGTCGTTGATGGCATCGCCGTAGAGGTCGGCTCGGGCGGCGCGGGTGGCGAACGAGACGTCCTGGGGCGCGACCCGCGGCACGTCCCGGCGACCCACGAAGACGATCGCGATCGTCACGCCGATCGCCACGACGAGTACGACGAGGCCGGTGACCGCCAGCGCCGGGATCGGCGGGTGGTGCTCGGCCTCGGCGCCCACCACCGGGGACAGGAAGTCCTCGATCCAGCCGCCGGCCAGCATCACGCCGCCGAGCACCGACAGCGCTGCGAGCACGATCAGCGGGAAGGTCATCACCGACGGCGACTCGTGCGGATGCACGTCCTTCTCCCAGCGTTGCTCGCCGAAGTAGGTCAGCAGCATCAGCCGGGTCATGTAGAAGCCGGTGATGCCGGCACCGAGCAGGGCGCACAGGCCGACCACCCAGCTGTCGGTGAGCGCGACCTCGATGATCTTGTCCTTCGACCAGAAGCCGGAGAAGCCCGGGAACCCGATGATCGCGAGATAGCCCATCGCGAAGGTGAGGAAGGTGATCGGCATCGCCTTGCGCACGGCGCCGTAGTGCCGCATGTCGACGTCGTCGTTCATGCCGTGCATGACCGAGCCGGCGCCCAGGAACATGTTGGCCTTGAAGAAGCCGTGGGTGAGCAGGTGGAAGATCGCGAACGCATAGCCCGCGGTGCCCAGCCCGGCGCCGAGCATCATGTAGCCGATCTGGCTCATGGTGGAGCCGGCCAGGACCTTCTTGATGTCGTCCTTCGCGCAACCGATGATCGCGCCCCACAGCAGGGTGACCACGGCGACGATGACGACGGCGGTCTGGGCGTCGGGCGCGCGCTCGAAGACGAAGTTCGACCGGACGATCAGGTAGACGCCCGCGGTCACCATCGTTGCCGCGTGGATCAGGGCCGAGACCGGCGTCGGGCCCTCCATGGCATCGAGCAGCCACGACTGGAGGGGCACCTGGGCGGACTTGCCGCAGGCGCCGAGGAGCAGCAGCACACCCAGCGCGGTCATGGTCTTCTCAGAGGCGCCGTCGGCGTTGGCGCTGATCACGGTGAAGCTGGTCGAGCCCCAGGTCACGAAGGCCAACATGATCGCGGTCGAGAGGCCCATGTCCCCGACCCGGTTGATCACGAACGCCTTGGTGGCCGCCTTGGCCGCGGAGTTCTTGTGCTGCCAGAAGCCGATGAGCAGGTACGACGCGAGGCCGACGCCCTCCCACCCCAGGAACAGCCCGAGGTAGTTCTCGGACATGACCAGCATGAGCATCGAGGCCACGAACAGGTTGAGGTAGCCGAAGAACCGGACCCGTCGTGGGTCGTGCTCCATGTAGCCGATCGAGTAGACGTGGATCAGCGACCCGACGCCGGTGACCAGCAGCAGGAACAGCGCGGTCAGCGGGTCGTAGAGCAGGTCGAAGCCCGCGTCGAGCGAGCCGACCTGGATCCAGTCGTAGACGTGCTGGACGACCTGGCGGTCTCCCTCGTCGCGGTCGAGCAGCGCGATGAACATGCCGAGGCTGATCGCGAACGAGCCGATCGGCAGCATGGTGCCGAGGTAGTGACCGAAGGCCGCGAACTGCTTCGGCGCGAGCGCGCCCCCGATCAGCAGGATCACGGCACCGGCTGCGGGCAGCGCGATGACGAGCCAGGCGAGGGAGAAGATCCCGTCCGCCGCAGTCGGGTCGACCACGGGGACGTGTGATCCCTCGTGCATCAGAAACATGTGTGTCCTGGTCCTGTCGTCAGTACTTGAGCAGGCTGGCGTCGTCGACCGAGGCCGACCGGCGAGTGCGGAAGATCGTCATGATGATCGCGAGGCCGACCACGACCTCGGCGGCGGCCACCACCATCACGAAGAAGGCCCCGACCTGGCCGTCGAGGTCGCCGTGCTGCTTGGCGAACGCGACCAGCGCGAGGTTGCAGGCGTTGAGCATCAGCTCGACGCACATGAACACCACGATGGCGTTGCGTCGGGTGAGGACCCCCACGGAGCCGATGGTGAACAGGATCGCGGAGAGCACGATGAACGGCGTCACGCTGTCCATCACTCACCGCCTTCCGGGGTGGTGTCCGGGCCGCCGCTGGAGCCGGGACCGCGCGACGAGCTGGTAGAGCGGGCGTCTGGCGCGTCCTCCGCGACCGGCGTCCCGTCGGGGGCGTAGTCGATCGAGCGCTGCACCGCCTCGACGTCGCGCGGCGCCGAGCGCACCGTGCCGCGAGCGGCCAGGACCCGGGAGACCGACGCCGCGGCCGCCGTACCGTCGGGCAGGAGCGCCGGGGTGTCGACCGCGTTGTGCCGGGCGAAGACGCCCGGTGGGGGCAGCGGGCCGAGGTGCAGGCCGGACTGCGCGTAGTCGCGGACCCGCTGCGCGGCCAGGTCGGCCTGCGTCGACTTCGGCGTGAGCCGCTCGCGGTGGGCCAGGACCATCGCGCCCACGGCGGCAGTGATCAGCAGCGCCGAGGTGACCTCGAATGCGAAGACGTAGCGGGAGAACAGGATGTTGGCGAGCGCCTCGATGTTGCCGGCCTTGTTGGCCTCGCCGAGGCCGACCACGGTGCCGAGCGCCATCTGGCTGACGCCGATCACCAGCGTCAGACCGAGGGTCAGGCCGCCGACAACGGCGAAGAGCCGCTGGCCGCGGATCGTCTCCACGAGAGAGTCGGAGGCGTCGACGCCGACGAGCATCAGCACGAAGAGGAACAGCATCAGGATCGCGCCGGTGTAGACGATGATCTGCACCGCGAACAGGAACGGCGCCTCGAGGACGAGGTAGAGCACCGCCAGGCTGAGCATCACCACCGCCAGGAGCAGCGCGGCGTGCACCGCCTTGCGGACGAACAGGATGCCGAGCGCGGCCAGCACCATGATCGGCGCCAGGATCCAGAAGGCGATCACGGCGCCCCCTCCGTCTCGGCCGGTGGCTTCGCCGCGTAGCTGCCGCGGTAGTAGTCGCCCTCGTCGTCACCGAGCCGCATCGGGTGTGGCGGCTGCTCCATGCCGGGGAGCAGCGGGGCGAGCAGGTCGCTCTTGGTGTAGATGAGGTCGGCGCGGTTGTCGTCGGCAAGCTCGTAGTCGTTGGTCATCGTCAGCGCCCGGGTGGGGCAGGCCTCGATGCACAGGCCGCAGAGGATGCAGCGCAGGTAGTTGATCTGGTAGACGCGGCCGTACCGCTCCCCCGGGCTGAACCGCTCGTCCTCGGTGTTCGACGCGCCCTCGACATAGATCGCGTCGGCCGGGCAGGCCCAGGCACACAGCTCGCAGCCGATGCACTTCTCGAGACCGTCGGGCCAGCGGTTGAGCTGGTGCCGGCCGTGGAACCGAGGCGCTGTCGGCACCTTCTCGAAGGGGTACTGCTCGGTCACCACCTTTCGGAACATGGTCCGGAAGGTGACGCCGAACCCGGCGACCGGGTCCCAGAACTGTTCCTTCAGCGTCGGCATGGGTCAGACCCCATCCTGTGTCTCGGTCTGCGTGCCCGCGGGCACGGTGGCGTGGGTGTCGAAGCTGAGTGGCTGCGCGGCGCCACGGACGGCGCCGCCGTCGGGCATCGGCGGGGTCGGGAACCCGGCGGTGGTGCCCGCATCCTCGCCGGGAACCTCACGAGGTGAGGCCTTCTCGGGCTCGTCCTCGCTGAAGAAGAAGAGTCCCAGCATCAGCACCGCCATCACGCCGATGCCGATGAGCAGGTAGCGCCGGTCGAGGCCACCCTCGAGCGAGATCGCGCGGATCGTTGCGACCGCCACGATCCACCCCAGGGAGATCGGGATGAGGAACTTCCAGCCCAGCGCCATGAACTGGTCGTAGCGCAGCCGCGGCAGCGTCCCGCGGAGCCAGATGAAGACGAAGATGAAGGCGAACACCTTGCCGAAGAACCACAGCACCGGCCAGTAGCCTTCGTTGAACCCGGCGTAGAGATGGTCGATCCAGAACGGCGCGTGCCAGCCACCGAGGAACAGCGTGGTCGCGAGCGCCGAGACCGTGGCCATGTTGATGTACTCGGCCAGGAAGAACAGCGCGAACTTCAGCGAGCTGTACTCGGTGTGGAAGCCCCCCACCAGCTCGCCCTCGGCCTCGGGGAGGTCGAACGGCGCCCGGTTGGTCTCGCCGATCATCGAGATCACGTAGATGACGAACGACGGCAGCAGGATCAGCCCGTACCAGAGGTCGGTCTGGGCGGCGACGATCTCCGAGGTCGACAGCGAGCCGGCGTAGAGGAACACCGCGACCAGCGCGAGCCCCATCGCCACCTCGTAGGAGATCATCTGCGCGCTGGACCGCAGCCCGCCGAGGAGCGAGTACGTCGATCCGGAGGACCAGCCGCCGAGCACGATGCCGTAGATGCCGACCGAGGCGATCGCCATCACGAACAGCACCGCCACCGGCATGTCGGTGAGCTGCAGCGGGGTGGTCCGGTCGGTGAACGGCACGTCGACCTCGGGGCCGAACGGGATCACCGCGAAGGTCACGAACGCCGGCACCGTCGCCACCACGGGGGCGAGGAGGAAGACCGCCTTGTCGGCGGCCTTCGGGATCAGGTCCTCCTTCAGGGCCAGCTTCACGCCGTCGGCGAGCGACTGGAGCAGCCCGAACGGACCGTGCACGTTGGGACCGATGCGGTGCTGCATCCGGGCCACGACGCGACGCTCGAGCCAGATGTTGAACAGCGTCAGCAGGACCAGGATCACGAAGATCAGCAGGGTCTTGATCAGGACCAGCCACCACGGGTCGTGGCCGAACTGCTCGAGCACGAGTGGACGGATCGCGCCGGTGATGATCACTCGGCTGCTCCCTTCACGGTGACCCGGCTCCCGGGCGAGGCGAGGTCGGCGAGGACGCCGTTGCCCGCAGAGTTGGCCGGGACCCAGACCACGCCGTCGGGCAGGTCGGCCACCTCGGCCGGGAGCGTCACCGACCCGCGGTCGCCGGTCAGGGTGACCGTCGGACCGCACGCGTCGTACACCTGCTGGCTGACCTTGGCCACCGCGGGGCGGGCGGTGGCCCTCAGGTTGTCATCGCCGTCCTGCATCGAGCCGTGGTCGAGCAGCTGCTTCCAGGTCGAGAGCACGAGGCCGTCGCCGTCCCCGGTCGAGCCCGTCGAGAGCACCGCCTCGTGCGTGGCGCGGTCCCCGTCCCACGGACCGAGGTCCTCCATCTGTGCGCGGACCTCGCCGACGGTGCGGAAGCCGAGCGGGCGTCCGAGCTCTTCGGAGATGCCGGCCAGCACCCGGCTGTCGGGCAGCGCGTTGGGGTTGGTGAAGACCGCGTCGAACGGGCGGGGGCGCCCCTCCCACGTCACGAACATGCCGGCCTTGTCGACGACGGCAGCGACCGGGAAGACCACGTCGGCAGCCCGGGTCACGTCGGTCTCACGGAGCTCGAGCGCGACGACGAACGACGCCGCCTCGAGCGCGGCACGGAACGCCGCCGGGTCCGCCATGTCGTCGGGGTCGACCCCGCCGACGACGAGGCCGCCGAGCTCGCCGGCGTTCACCGCGGCGATGATCTGGTCGGCATCGCGGCCGGGCGTCTCGGGGAGCGACTCCAGGCCCCATGCGGTGCCCACGTCGACGCGAGCCTGGGCGTCGGCGACCGGACGGCCTCCGGGGAGCAGGTGGGGCAGGCAGCCGGTCTCGACCGCACCGCGGTCACCGGCGCGCCGCGGCACCCAGGCCAGCCGGGCCCCGGTGCGCGCCGCCAGTCCGGCGGCCGACGAGAGCGCGCCCTCGGAAGTGGCCAGGCGCTCGCCGACCAGGATCACAGAGGTCGAGTCGAGTGGGTGGTCGCCGGTCATGCCGAGCGCGTCGAGCGCCGCGGCTTCCTCGCCGGGCACCGTCGGCACCAGGGTGCCGGCCATCTTGTGGAGCCCGCGGGTGGCGAACGGCGCGAGCGCCACCACGCGCGTGGCCGGCTTACGGGCAGAAGCCTTGCGCAGCCGCAGGAAGACGGTGCCGGCCTCGTCCTCGGGCTCGAACCCGACGAGCACGACGGTGTTCGCACGCTCGAGGTCGGCGTAGGTCACCGCGCCGTTCCCTGGGCCGCGCAGCACCACCTCGGCGGCGAGGAACGACGCCTCCTCGGCCGAGAGCGGGCGGGCCCGGAAGTCGACGTCGTGGGTGCCGAGCGCGACCCGGGCGAACTTGCTGTAGGCGTAGCCGTCCTCGGCTGTGATCCGGCCACCCGGCAGGACGCCGACGCCCCGTCCATCAGCAGCAGCTGCGGCCAGGCCACGGGCGGCGACCGCGAACGCCTCGGTCCAGGACGCGGGGCGCAGCTCCCCGTCTCCACCATCCGCAGAGCGTTCGCGAACCTGCGGGTGCGTGAGCCGGTCACCGGCGGTCGCGTAGTGGAAAGCGAACCTGTCCTTGTCGGTGATCCACTCCTCGTTGACCTCGGGGTCGTTGCCCGAGAGCCGCCGCATCACCTTGCCGCGCCGGTGGTCGACCCGGATCGCCGAGCCGCACGCGTCGTGCTCGGCCACCGCCGGAGTGGAGACCAGGTCGAAGGGGCGGGAGCGGAACCGGTACTCGGCCGAGGTCAGGGCACCAACCGGGCAGATCTGGATGGTGTTGCCGGAGAAGTAGCTCTCGAACGGCTCCTTCTCGTAGATGCCCACCTGCTGCAGCGCACCGCGCTCGAGCAGGGCGATGAACGGGTCACCGGCGATCTGCTCGGAGAACCGGGTGCACCGGGCACACAGCACGCAGCGCTCGCGGTCGAGCAGCACCTGCGCGGAGATGTTGATCGGCTTCGGGAAGGTCCGTTTGAGCCCGCCGGACTCGAAGAATCGGGACTCGCCGCGACCGTTGGACATGGCCTGGTTTTGCAGCGGGCACTCGCCGCCCTTGTCGCAGACCGGGCAGTCGAGCGGGTGGTTGATCAGCAGGAACTCCATGATCCCCTGCTGCGCCTTGTCGGCGACCTCGCTGGTGACCTGGGTGCTGACGACCATGCCCTCCGCGACCGGCAGGGTGCACGAGGCCTGCGGCTTGGGGAAGGCGCGGCCGTTGCCCGCGTCGGGGATGTCGACCAGGCACTGGCGGCAGGCACCGACCGGCGCGAGCAGCGGGTGGTCGCAGAACCGCGGGACCTGGACGCCGACCTGCTCGGCGGCCCGGATCACCAGCGTGTTCTCGGGCACGCTCACCTGGATGCCGTCGATGGTGAGCGACACCGTTTTCACGGTGTCGGCCCCTGACGGGCTGAGTGCCGCGTCGGCCTTCTCGGGTGCGGTCGTCATGCGGTGACCATCTCTGCGGCGAACAGGGTGGACGCTTCCGGGTCGAAGGGGCAGCCGCCCTCGGCGAGGTGCTGGAGGTACTCGTCGCGGAAGTACTCGATCGAGCTCTGGATCGGGCTCACGGCACCGTCGGCGAGCGCGCAGAACGACCGGCCGAAGATGTTGTCGCACTGGTCGAGCAACAGGTCGAGGTCGCTCTCGGTGCCTTCACCCCGCTCAAGGGCGGCCAGGGTCTGCACCAGCCACCAGGTGCCCTCGCGACACGGGGTGCACTTGCCGCAGGACTCGTGCTTGTAGAACTCGGTCCAGCGCAGCACGGCCCGGACCACACACGTGGTCTCGTCGAACAGCTGCAACGCGCGAGTGCCGAGCATCGAGCCCGCCGCGACGACCTCCTCGAAGCCGAGTGGTACGTCGAGGTGCTCGTCGGTCAGCAACGGGGTGCTGGAGCCGCCGGGGGTCCAGAACTTCAGCCGGTGGCCCCCGCGCATGCCGCCGGCGAGGTCGATGAGCTCGCGGAGCGTGATGCCGAGCGGCGCTTCGTACTGGCCCGGCTTGGTGACGTGGCCGGAGAGGCTGAAGAGGCCGTAGCCCTTGGACTTCTCGGTGCCCATCGAGGCGAACCACGAGGCGCCGTGCTCGACGATGCTGGGCACCGAGGCGATCGACTCGACGTTGTTGATCACCGTCGGGCTGGCGTAGAGGCCGGCGACCGCGGGGAACGGCGGGCGCAACCGAGGCTGGCCCCGGCGTCCCTCGAGCCCTTCGAGCAGCGCGGTCTCCTCACCACAGATGTAGGCGCCGGCGCCGGTGTGCACGACGACGTCGAGGTCGAAGCCGGAGCCGTGGATGTCGGTGCCGAGGTGGCCCGCGGCGTACGCCTCGTCCACAGCCGCCTGCACCCGGCGGATCACGTGCAGCACCTCGCCGCGGATGTAGATGAACGCCGTGTGCGCCCGGATCGCGAACGAGCTGATGATCACGCCCTCCACGAGCACGTGGGGGTTGGCCATCATGATCGGGATGTCCTTGCAGGTGCCCGGCTCGGACTCGTCGGCGTTGACGACGAGGTACTTCGGCTTGGGGTTGTCCTGCGGGATGAACGACCACTTCATGCCGGTCGGGAAGCCGGCGCCGCCGCGGCCGCGAAGCCCGGAGTCCTTGACCGCCTCGACGATCGCGGCCGGCGGCATGCCGAGCGCCTTCTTGAGCGCGCCGTAGCCGCCGTGGTCCTCGTAGGTGGCGAGCTTCCAGCACTGCTCGGCGTCCCAGATGTCGGTGAGGACGGGGGTGAGGGTGCCCATGTCGGCTGTCACGACTGCTTCTTCCCCTCTTCCTGCGCGGTCTCGGTCTCGGCCCGGGAGGTGTCCGCCTGGTCGGCGGCCTCCTGCTTGGTGTCTGCCGTGCCGCCGGACCGAGTGGTCCCCCCGCTGATCTGGCCCTTGCCCTTGCCCTTGCGGGCGTCGGGGTCGGGTGCTCTCCAGCCGCGTTCGCGGGCCAGCTCGAGGCCCACCAGGGAGGCATGTCCGGCGCCTGGTCCCTCGTCGACACGTCCGTCGGGGAAGCCGGCGAGGACCCGCTCCGCCTCCCGCCAGGTGCAGATCCGCGGGCCGCGGGTCGAGGTGACCTCCTTGCCCTCGCGCAGGTTGTCGACGAGCTCGACCGCCGAGGACGGGGTCATGTTGTCCATGAACTCCCAGTTGACCATCATCACCGGCGCGTAGTCGCAGGCGGCGTTGCACTCGATGTGCTCGAGGGTGACCTTCCCGTCGGGCGTGGTCTCGTCGTTGCCGACGTCGAGGTGGTCCTTGAGCCGCTCGAAGATCGCGTCGCCACCCATCACCGCGCACAGGGTGTTGGTGCAGACACCGACCAGGTAGTCGCCCACCGGCTTGCGCTTGTACATCGTGTAGAACGTCGCGACGCCGCTCACGTCGGCGGCCGAGATGTCGAGGATGGCGGCGCAGGCCTCGATGCCCTCCGGAGTGATCCGCCCCTCCACCGACTGCACCAGGTGGAGCATCGGGAGCAGGCCACTGCGGGGCTCTGGGTAGCGCGCCGCGATCTCGCGGAGCTCGGCCAGTGTCTCGGCGGAGAGGCCCGCGGGCTCGTTCAGAGCGGCGCTCATCTGTCGACGCCTCCCATCACCGGGTCGATGGAGGCGATCGCGACGATGACGTCGGCGACCATGCCGCCCTCGCTCATGATGCTGGTGGCCTGGAGGTTGGTGAACGACGGGTCGCGGAAGTGCGCGCGGAACGGGCGGGTGCCGCCGTCGGAGACGACGTGCGCGCCGAGCTCGCCTCGTGGCGACTCGATCGGCACGTAGGCCTGCCCGGCGGGGACCCGGAAGCCCTCGGTCACCAGCTTGAAGTGGTGGATCAGGGCCTCCATGGACTCGCCCATGATGTGGCGGATGTGGTCGAGGCTGTTGCCCATGCCGTCGCTGCCGATCGCGAGCTGGCTCGGCCACGCGATCTTCTTGTCGGCGACCATCACCGGGGCTCCTTCGAGGCCGGCCAGCCGGTTGGCCGCCTGCTCGACGATCTTGAGGGACTCCCACATCTCGTTGAGCCGCACCCGGAAGCGACCGTAGGAGTCACAGGTGTCCCAGGTCTGGACCTCGAAGTCGTAGTCCTCGTAGCCGGAGTAGGGCTGGGTCTTGCGCAGGTCCCAGGGGTAGCCGGCGGCGCGCAGCGGTGGGCCGGTGAGGCCGAGGGCCAGGCAACCGTCGAGCTCGAGGTGGCCGACGTCCTCGAGACGGGCCTTGAAGATCGGGTTGGCGTTGCAGAGGGCGGCGTACTCGGGCAGCCGCTTCTTCATCAGCGCGATGAAGGCGCGGATCTCGTCGAGGGCGCCGGGCGGGAGGTCCTGCGCGACGCCGCCGGGGCGGATGAACGCGTGGTTCATGCGCAGCCCGGTGATCAGCTCGAAGAGGTCCAGTACGAGCTCGCGCTCGCGGAACCCGATCGTCATCACGGTCAGCGCCCCGATCTCCATGCCGCCAGTGGCGATGCAGACCAGGTGGGAGGAGATCCGGTTCAGCTCCATGAGCAGGACCCGCATCACGTGGGCCTTCTCCGGGATGTCGTCCTCGATGTCGAGCAGCCGCTCGACGCCGAGCACGTAGGTCGCCTCGTTGTAGAACGGCGAGAGGTAGTCCATCCGGGTGCAGAAGGTCGTCCCCTGCACCCAGGAGCGGTACTCCATGTTCTTCTCGATGCCGGTGTGGAGGTAGCCGATGCCGCACCGGGCCTCGGTCACCGTCTCACCCTCGAGCTCGAGGATCAGCCGCAGCACGCCGTGGGTGGACGGGTGCTGCGGGCCCATGTTGACGACGACCCGCTCCTCCGACGCCTCGGCGATGCCGGCGGTGATCGAGTCCCAGTCCTGGCCGGTGACGGTGAAGACGCGCCCGTCGGTGGTCTCACTGGTGCCGCCGTAGAAGTCCGGGTCGCTAACCATCAGTTGTAGCTCCTGCGCTGGTCGGGCGGCGGGATCGAGCCGCCCTTGTATTCGACCGGGATGCCACCGAGTGGGTAGTCCTTGCGCTGCGGGTGACCGGGCCAGTCGTCGGGCATCAGGATCCGGGTGAGTGCGGGGTGGCCGTCGAAGACGATGCCGAACATGTCGAAGGTCTCGCGCTCGTGCCAGTCGTTGGTCGGGTAGGTCGCCACGACCGAGGGGATGTGCGGGTCGCTGTCGGGGCAGGTCACCTCGACCCGGATCCGGCGGTTGTGGGTCATCGAGAGCAGGTGGTAGACGGCGTGCAGCTCACGGCCGGCGTCCTCGGGGTAGTGCACCCCCGACACGCCGGAGCAGAACTCGAAGCGCAGCTTCGGGTCGTCGCGGAGCAGCGTCACCACGGTCTGCAGGTCCTCGCGGCGGACGTGGAACGTGATCTCGCCGCGGTGGATCACGACTCCCTCGACGGCGTGCTCCACTCCACCGCCGGCCAGTGCGGTGTCGAGCGCCGCGGCGACGTCCTCGTGCCAGCCGTCGAAGGGCCGCTGGGCCGGGGGCGGGAAGACGATCGGCTGGACCAGCCCGCCGTACCCACTGGTGTCACCGGTGCCGGTGACGCCGAACATGCCGTGGCGGATGCCGACCGGGTGGACCTCGGGGTCGAGCGTGGCGGGAGCGTTCTCCGGCGACTGGTCGGTCGCGGGCTGCTCCGGACCCTTCTCGGTCACTGGAGGAGACCCTTCATGTCCGAGGTGGGCAGCGCCTTGAGCGCGTCGTTCTCCTGCTGCTCGATCTGGGCGAGCCGGTTGCTGCCGAGCTTGGCGTGCTGGACCTGGTCGTGGAGCTTGAGGATCGCGTCGATGAGCATCTCCGGCCGCGGCGGGCAGCCGGGCAGGTACATGTCGACCGGCACGACGTGGTCGACACCCTGGACGATCGCGTAGTTGTTGAACATGCCGCCGCTGCTGGCGCAGACACCCATGGCGAGCACCCACTTGGGCTCGGGCATCTGGTCATAGATCTGGCGCAGCACCGGCGCCATCTTCTGGCTGACCCGGCCGGCCACGATCATCAGGTCGGCCTGGCGCGGGCTGGCCCGGAAGACCTCCATGCCGAAGCGGGCCAGGTCGTACTTGGGGCCACCGCTGGTCATCATCTCGATGGCGCAGCAGGCCAGGCCGAAGGTGGCCGGCCAGAACGACGCCTTGCGCATGTAGCCCGCGACGCCCTCGACCGTCGTCAGGAGTACGCCGCTCGGCAGCTTCTCCTCGATACCCACTGTGGTCCCTCGCGTCCTAGTCCCAGTCCAGGCCGCCGCGACGCCAAACGTAGGCGTAGGCGACGAAGACGGTGGCGATGAAGATGACCATCTCGACGAGGCCGAAGAACTTCATCGCGTCGAAGTGCACGGCCCACGGGTAGAGGAAGATGATCTCGATGTCGAAGACGATGAACAGCATCGCGGTGATGTAGTACTTCACCGGGAACCGGCCGCCGCCGACCGGCTGCGGGGTGGGCTCGATGCCGCACTCGTAGGAGTCGAGCTTGGCGCGGTTGTAGCGCCGGGGACCGACCTGGCTGCTCATCACCACGGAGCCGGCTGCGAACAGGAACGCCAGCCCGGCGAGCGCGAGAACCGGTGTGTAGAGCTCCATCCGATGCGCCCTCTCTCCCTAGTGCCGCCGCCGCGCGCCACCCACCCGAGCTCCGGTTCGTGAACTTGTGAACGGAATCACTAAGTGGCGCGGCACTCATACTGCCACTCGCACCGGGCCCCGTCACGCGGGGGGTTTCCGGCCCCTGACCTGCGGATTTCCGGCACGGAGACGTGGCCTAAATCCCTTGCGCTGACCCGGGACAAAATGTCGCCCAGATCCCGTCGACCCGGGAGAAAGTGCCGCCACAGACTCGAGTGCCAGCGTCTTGAGCGCGACACAAAGTCCCGGGTCGGGCAGTCCTGACCGATGTGTGGGCGATCCGCTAGGCCCCGCCGCCGCCGATCCGCGGGCACGACCCAGCCAACCGGCCCCAGGCGGCGGTGAGCTAGGGCCCATTGCCGCGCGTCGAACCGGCCCAGGCTCACCGCCCAGAGTTCGTGGCTCGGTGAGGTCATACGAATTGTCGACCCGTCTGCTCGATCCGTATGACCTAAACCGGACGGGTGGCGGTCGGCTCCGCGCGCGGCCGCCCACACATGAGTCAGGAGTGCCCGGGTCAGCGCGATTTCCGCGACAGAAAGTCCCGGGTCAGCGTGGGCTTGGCATCACCTTGCTGATTCGGCGAGGGTCGGGGTGTGTGGCTCGGCCGGTAGCCGGAGGGCGCGGACGGCGTAGGAGATCGCGTGGTACCAACCGGAGACGAGCAGCACGTCGAGTGCTCCATCCTCGCCGACCGCGGCGATCAAGCGCCGCCCAGGTCGGATCCTCGAGGTCGTGGGTGTCGTGCAGCTGGTCGACGGCCGCGAGCAGCGCACGGTCGGCCTCCGAGGTCCAGCACGGGTCGTCGGGTCGCCCCACCGCCAGGGAGCGGACCTGCGCGGTGTCCAGACCTGCCTTGTCGGCGTAGACAGCGACGTGCACGCCCCACTCGTAGTCGGCTCCACATCTCGCCGTGACCCGGTCGATGACCAGCTCCCGCTGACGCACGGTCAGCGCGGACTGGCGGGACAGGTAGTACCGCCCCCATCCGGCCACGCCGTTCGCCAGGTCGGGACGCCGCGCGAGGACGCGGAAGAGCGCGATGGGAGGGCCCAACGGTTCGAGTGCGGCCGCCTGCTCCGCGTCGAACGGCGGCTCGAGCGGCAAGAGTCTGGCATGCTTCGGATTTAGAGGCATGGTCCGACGCTAGCAATAGCGCTTCGGAAACGAAAGTGGAAGTAGGGAGTGCCGTCTCGTGGCCAGACCCGTCATGGAGCTGCTGGAGCTGCTCGGTCGACGCTGGGCGCTGCGGGTGATCTGGGAGCTCCGCCAGGACGAGGGGTTGACGTTTCGTGCGCTGCAGGCAGCGTGCGGAGATCTCTCCTCGAGCGTGCTCGCCGAGCGGGTCCGTGAGCTCAGCGAGGCCGGCGTGGTCGGGCGCGGCGACGCGGGCTACGTGCTGACGTCGCACGGACGCGAGCTGCTCGACCTGCTGCTGCCGCTCGACGCGTGGGCGAGGAACTGGGCTCGACGACGGGACCGGTGATGCCCAGCCTCAGGCGGTCGCCCGGTGCAGGGCCACGATGCCGCCGGAGAGGTTGCGCCACTCGGGGCGCTGCCAACCGGCCTGGGCGATCAGGTCGGCGAGCCCGCGCTGGTCGGGCCAGGCGCGGATCGACTCGGCCAGGTAGACGTAGGCGTCCGGGGACGAGGAGACCGCGCGGGCGATCGGGGGGAGCGCCTTCATCAGGTACTCGACGTACACGGTGCGGAACGGCGACCAGGTCGGATGGCTGAACTCGCAGACGACGAGGCGGCCGCCGGGCCGGGTGACGCGTAGCAGTTCGCGCAGGCCCGCGGCCGGGTCGACGATGTTGCGCAGGCCGAAGGAGATCGTGACCACGTCGAACGTCGCGTCGGCGAACGGCAGCCGGGTGCCGTCACCGGCGGTGAACGGCAGGGCCGGCCTGGCCTGCTTGCCGACACGGAGCATGCCGAGAGAGAAGTCGCAGGGGACCACGACGGCGCCCAGGTCGGCGAACGGCTGACTCGAGGTCCCGGTGCCGGCGGCGAGGTCGAGCACCTTCTCGCCCGGCTGCGGGTCGGCGGCCCGGATGACGTCGTGGCGCCAGCGGCGGTCCTGGCCGAGCGACAGGACGTCGTTGGTCAGGTCGTAGCGGCGGGCGACCGCGTCGAACATCCGCTGGACGTCGGCGGGCTGCTTGTCGAGGTCTGCGCGGGCCACTCGAGGAGCCTAGGTGTCCAGACAGCGCGGCGTGTCGGCAACCCGACGGCGCTCCCAAGCGTCACTGTGATGACCAGACTCCTCTTCCCCTCCTCGGAGCCGACATTGACTGCCATGCGCCGGGCCGCCCTCGGCCTGCTTACGGTGCTGCTGCTCGCCGCCTCCGCTGCCGCAGTTGGGTACGCCGTACGCCAGCCCACCGGCCGCGACATCGGCGGCCAGGTTGAGGCCACACCGTCGCCGGTCGCCCGCCAGGCCCCGGCGGCCGCGGACCCTGCTCCGGATCCGGTGGCCGAGCCCGCGCCGGTGGTGGCGCACGCCGACCCGACTCGCTCCCAGCGGCGGCCGATGCATGTCATGGAGCCGGGCCGCACCCTGCTCTCCCGCGGCGACACGGGCATGGCCGTGCGCGACCTGCAAGCCAGGCTCGCCGCTCTCGCGTGGTACTTCGACGGCGCCAATGGGGAGTACGACGCCTCGACGGTCGAGGCGGTGCGCGGCTTCCAGGCCAAGCGCCGGATCCCGGTCACCGGCAAGGTCGACCAGCGCACGCTCGACCGGTTGCACGGCATGACGTCCGAGCCTTCGCGCGACGCGATGGGGCTGCACAACATCCCCGGCGCCCTCGACGCGCGGTGCCGGACCGGCCGGGTGCTGTGCATCGACAAGAGCAGCCGCACCCTCCGCTGGGTGGTCGACGGCAATGTGCTGAAGACGGTCGACGTCCGGTTCGGGGGCTCTGCAACGCCGACCCGCGAGGGCGTCTACTCGGTCTACTTCAAGAGCCGTGACCATTACTCGAGGCTGTACGACTCGCCGATGCCGTACGCGATGTTCTTCTCCGGCGGGCAGGCGGTGCACTACTCGTCGGACTTCGCCGCCACCGGCTACTACGGCGCCTCGCACGGCTGCGTGAACGTGCGCGACTACGACGCGGTGGCCTGGCTCTACGACCAGGTCGACGTCGGCGACACGGTCGTCGTCTACTGGTCGTAGGGGTCAGATTCGGTCGGCCACGTCGTGGGCGAGCTTGATGGTGGCGTCGAGGCTGATGTTCCCGTTCGAGGACACCTGGATGGTGTGACCTCCGACGGGAAGTTGGCAGCCGACGCTGGTCGGGACTTCTGAGCCCTCGGTGTCCTCTTCCCCCTCGGCGACCGCCCGGTAGTTCGCCATGCAGACCACGTCGCCACGGCGGACCAACTGAATGGGCGCCCGTTTCAGCTCGAGAGCTTCGGGGTCTGCGACCCCGTTGGGCGGTCCGAACGCGCCCCCCTCGGAGGTGAAGACGGTGATGACAATGAAGGCCGAGAGGTCCTTGACCGTGTACGCCCGGAAGGCGACCGGCTCGTCGTACACCTCGGTGTAGACCTCGCGGACGTAGTCGGTGAACCGCTCGCGAGCCGCGGCATCGGCGTCGTCGGCGTCGACCGCCGGAGCAAGGTCGGCGGCGATCCAGCCGCCGGGCAGCGCGTCGGGCAGCGCGACCGCGTCGTCCTCACTGAGCCGGGGCAGGAGCACCGCGAAGAAGACCAACAGCCCGAGGAACGCGACGCCGATCGGCACGCCCGCGGCGAGGCCGAGCCGACGGGTGGTGGTCACGGGCGTGAGGTTACCCACGTCGGGCCTCCTGGGCTCGGGCGTACGCCGCGCGCGTGGGTAGTCTCAAGCGGTGACGAGCAGCGCGACCCCCGAGTACTCGAGGGCGTTGTCGACCCCTCCCCTCGTGGTGCGCACGGTCCCACTCGAGCTGCCGGCCGACGCCTCGCTGCTCGACATGCTCCCCGAGGACCATCCGGTCACCTGGCTGCGCCGCGGTGACGGCCTGGTCGGCTGCGGTGTGGCGGCGGAGCTCCGGCCCACCGGGGCGAGCCGGTTCGAGGACGCCGACGCCTGGTGGCGTGAGGTCAACGCACGGGCCATCGTCCGCTGCGACGTCAACGTGCCGGGCAGCGGGCTGGTCGCGTTCGGCACGTTCGCGTTCGCCGATGAGCCGGGCGAGTCCGCTTTCATCGTCCCCGAGGTGATCCTCGGCCGCCGAGGTGACACGGCCTGGCTCACGACCGTCTCCTCGGTCGGCGGCCTCGACCAGCTCGACCGGCGTCTCGAGCTGGCCACCACTCCGCCCGCTCCGGTGGACGTCAGCTTCACCGACGGCGCACTCAACGGCGAGCAGTGGATGGGCGTGGTCGGCGAGGCGGTCCGCCGGATCAACCGCGGCGACCTCGAGAAGGTCGTCCTCGCCCGCGACCTCGTCGCCACCGCCGCCGAGCCGATCGACGTGCGCTGGCCGCTGCGCACGCTGGCCAGGGACTACCCGACCTGCTGGACCTTCCACGTCGACGGCATCTTCGGCGCCACCCCCGAGCTGCTGGTGCGGCGCGAGCGCGGCCTGGTCACCTCCCGGGTGCTGGCCGGCACCATCCGGCGCACCGGCGACGACGCGCGCGACCTGAGCCTCGCGGCCCGGCTGGCCCGGTCGTCGAAGGACCTCGAGGAGCACGAGTACGCCGTCCGCTCCGTCGCCGAGGCACTCGAGCCGCACTGCTCGTCCATGAACGTGCCCGAGGCGCCGTTCGTGCTGCACCTGCCCAACGTCATGCACCTGGCCACTGACGTGGCCGGCGTCGTCCACGACGCGGCCACCGTCACCTCCCTGGAGCTGGCCGCTGCGCTGCACCCGTCGGCCGCGGTCGGCGGGACGCCCACATCGGTGGCCACCGACCTGATCGCGCAGATCGAGGGGATGGATCGCGGCCGCTACGCCGGTCCGGTCGGCTGGATGGACGCGAACGGCGACGGCGAGTGGGGCATCGCGCTGCGCTCGGCCACGATCGAGGGCAACACGGTTCGGCTGTACGCCGGCTGCGGCATCGTCGCGGACTCCGACCCCGAGGCCGAGCTGGCCGAGACCCAGGGCAAGTTCGTGCCGATCCGTGACTCGCTCCTGGGCTGACCGACCACCGGTGGTTGAGGAGGTTGCGCGGCAACCGTCTCGAAACCATCGAAACGAGGCTCCTAGAGTCCTCACATGCCCTCAGGCGCCCACGACCACGCCGCCGACCCGCGGAACGCCCAGGTCCAGATCTGGGTCAACGGCGAGCTGAAGCCGCGCGCCGAGGCGGTGGTCTCGGTCTTCGACTCCGGGTTCGTGCTGGGCGACGGGGTGTGGGAGGGGCTGCGGGTGCACCGCGGCCACCCGGCGTTCATGGAGCAGCACCTCGACCGCCTCTTCGAGGGCGCCACCACGCTGATGATCGACGTGGGGATGAGCCGCCAGGAGCTGACCCGCGCGGTCTACGACACCCTCGAGGCCAACGCGATGACCGACGGGGTGCACGTGCGCTTGATGGTCACCCGCGGAGTGAAGTCGACGCCCTACCAGGACCCGCGGGTCACCGTCGGTCCGGCGACGGTCGTGATCATCGCCGAGCACAAGGACCCGACCCCGGCAACGGTCGAGGACGGGCTGGCGCTGTTCACCACGCACGTGCGCCGGGCCACGCCCGACACGCTCGATCCCAAGCTCAACGCGCACAGCAAGCTCAACGACATCCTGGCCTGCATCCAGGCCTACACCGCCGGCGCCGACGAGGCGCTGATGCTCGACCCGCACGGCTTCGTG
Source organism: uncultured Actinomycetota bacterium (assembly GCA_963765915.1). Taxonomy (GTDB): domain Bacteria; phylum Actinomycetota; class Actinomycetes; order Propionibacteriales; family Nocardioidaceae; genus Nocardioides. Next base: position 82,760 of record CAVXYB010000014.1, read on the forward strand.
GCCACGTGCAACAGCACCCACTTCTTCGTGGTGAAGGGGACGCCCGAGGACCCCGAGGTGTGGACCTCCGACGGCCGGTTCTGCCTTGCCGGCATCACCCGCGCGAACGTGCTCGCGATGTGCCGGGCGCACGGCATCGCGGCGTACGAGCGGACCTTCAGCCTCACCGACGTCTACAGCGCGCAGGAGGCGTTCGTGACCGGCACCTTCGCCGGCGTCGCACCGGTGCGCGAGGTGGACGGGCGGCGGATCGGGACCGGCGCCCGCGGCCCGGTCGTCACCCGGCTGCAAGAGCTGTACGCCGACTGGGTGGCCCAGGACGTCGCCGGTCGGTCCCGGCCGTGACCGAAGTCCGGGTGGCCATGTGGTCCGGGCCGCGCAACATCTCCACCGCGATGATGCGGGCCTGGGAGAACCGGCCGGACACCGTCGTCGTCGACGAGCCGCTCTATGCGGCCTATCTCGCGCGGACCGGGATCGACCACCCCGGCCGGGATGACGTGCTGGCCGCGCAGCCGACCTCGCTGGAGGAGGCGGTCGCGGCGCTGCGCGAACCGCTGCCGGACGGCAGCACCGTCCATTACGCCAAGCACATGGCCCACCACCTCGACGTCGCCACCGACGCGAGCTGGACCGACGCGTTCCGCAACGTGCAGCTGATCCGCGACCCGGCCGAGGTGGTCGCGTCCTACGTCCGGTCCCGCGAGGCCTGCGAGCCCGAGGACATCGGGCTGCTCCAGCAGCAGTGGCTGATGGAGCGCTGGGACGCGGCCGGGCTAGACGTACCCGTCATCGACGCCGCGGACTTCCTCCGCGACCCCGAGGCGCACCTGCGCTGGCTCTGCGGCTGGCTCGGCATCGACTTCACCGACCGGATGCTCGGCTGGCCGCCCGGACCGCGCGACTCCGACGGCGTGTGGGCGCCGCACTGGTACGACGCCGTGCTCGCGTCGACCGGCTTCGAGCCCTACCGGCCCCGCGAGGTCGACCTCTCGACACACGACGCTGCGGTGGCGGAGGCGTGTCGGCCGGCCTATGACGCGCTGCACCTGCGCCGGGTGCGGGTCGCCGGTGGTTGAGCCGCGAGTGTCGCGATCACTGGTGGTTTCGAGACGGTCGCAGAGCGACCTCCTCAACCACCGGACCCGGTCCAGTCCCAGCCTTCGCTGCGGGGGTTTCGAGACGGTCGCAGAACGACCTCCTCAACCACCGGCCCCCGGTGGTTGAGCCGCGAGTGTCGCTCTGCGACCGAGCGAGTCGAAACCACCGGACCCGGTCCAGTCCCAGCCTGCGCTGCGGTGGTTTCGAGACGGTCGCAGAACGACCTCCTCAACCACCGGCCCCCGGTGGTTGAGCCGCGAGTGTCGCTCTGCGACCGAGCGAGTCGAAACCACCGGACCCGGTCCAGTCCCAGCCTGCGCTGCGGTGGTTTCGAGACGCGCGAGGGTGAGGTGATGGGGGTAGGGGTGATGGTGCAGTGAGCCTTGGTGTGGTGTTGATGGTGGGTGGTGGCGGTGCGGAGCGGGCAAGAGGTGAGCGAGTAGCGGCGGTGGATCGTGTGGCTCGGCAGGACGGGCGAAGGCGGTGACGAGGGCGGTGGGGAAGATCCGACACGTGGTACGCGACGGCCACGGTCAACGTCGTGGGGGTGGACAGATCTGGCGCACACTCATAGGGGAACGCGGTGAACGCAGGATGTCGGGACGGGCGGTCCGAGGTGCCGGCACGGGGGAGCGCGTCAGGGCGTGAGGACGGGACTGGGCGTGCACCGACCGGCGTGGGCGGATAGACGCTGTGCACAGCGCTGACAGCCAGCTGCCGGGGGTCACCGCACAGGTGAAGGCGTAGTGGGTGCGGCAGCGTGCAGGCGCCCGGGAAGGGCGCGCGACGCGCACCAGGCGGCGTGCGCCTGAGGTGACAGGCGGACCCGGACAGGCGCGGGCGGTCAGGTGCGGAGAACCAGCCAGCCGGCACCGTCCCGGTGGTGACTGGACCCGAGGACCCGGTGCCACGGCGTTGACCGGCGCACCAGGGCGTGCACGGGCACCACGCGGCCCCTCGCGGACCTTGAGGACCAGGGCGTCGGCGGCCACGAAGGGAACGGCCGGCACCGGCGAGCGAGGGGTCGGGTGCGGAACTCCTGAGTGGGTGTCGAGGTCCTTGGCCATCGGAGACCTGGGACTTCGAGAGCCCGGTGACGCCAGGGACTGCACCAGCTTGTCATCCGCCGCGTGGAGACCCGAGCAGGTAGCAGGTCGCCACCACGCGAGGTCAGCGCCTGCTCGCGCGGGTGCGGCGCCGAGCAGCCACCGGGGAAGTAGGCCGGCGAGCTTGGGGATCGCACGTCCAGGGTGCCGGCGCGGGTGTCGAAGTCACGGTGCCGGTAGCCGTGCGCTGTTGACCCGCTCCGGTGAGCTGGGCGTAGGCGGCGCCGCAGACCGCGTCGGCTCGCGGACAGCAGCGTTGATGAAGGTGCCGAGCAGCTGCGCAGCAGATCAGGGCTCGCCTGGGCCAGCTGCTCCTCGAGCATCCGGGCAGGGTCGATACTGGGTTGACGGTCATCGTGTGTCCTTCTTCGAGTCGGTTTGGATCACTGAAGGATCACGCGGTGGCCGTCGCCTCTCAGGCGACACGCTCACCGGGAGCCGTACACCACTCTGCGGGAGCAACCGGTCGCAGAACGACCTCCTCAACCACCGGCCCCCGGTGGTTGAGCCGCGAGTGTCGCTCTGCGACCGAGCGAGTCGAAACCACCGGACCCGGTCCAGTCCCAGCCTGCGCTGCGGTGGTTTCGAGCCGGTCGCAGAACGACCTCCTCAACCGCCGGTCGCCGGTGGTTGAGCCGCGAGTGTCGCTCTGCGACCGAGCGAGTCGAAACCATCGGAGGGTGTAGTCCACGTCTCAATGGCTTGCGCCAATCCTTATTGAACGATATTCAGTAGTGTATGAGCCACGAGGCAGTCATCGTCGGCACCGGTTTCGGCGGCATGGGGGCGGCGATCCAGCTCAAGCGGCTGGGCATCGACGACTTCGTCATGCTCGAGCGCGAGGACGACCTGGGCGGCACCTGGCACGTCAACCGCTACCCCGGCCTGGCGGTGGACATCGCCAGCGTCACCTACTCCTACTCCTTCGAGCCGAACCCGTGGTGGTCGCACTGGTACGCCCGCGGCCCCGAGCTCAAGAAGTACGCCGACCACGTGGCCGACAAGTACGACCTGCGCCGGCACATGCGGTTCGGCACCGTGGTCGAGGGCGCGCGGTGGGACGAGGACGCCCAGCAGTGGGAGGTCCAGGTCGCCGGCGGTGAGCCGGTGCGCGCGACGTACCTCGTCACCGCAACCGGGTTCCTGTCCCAGCCGCGGCTGCCCGACATCGAGGGCGTGGGTGACTTCGCCGGGACTGTCGTGCACTCGGCGAAGTGGGACGACTCCGTCGACGTGACCGGCCAGCGGGTCGCCGTGATCGGCACCGGCGCGACGGCCGTGCAGCTGATCCCCCAGCTGGCCGAGAAGGCGGGACACCTCACCGTCTTCCAGCGGACCCCGATCTGGGTGACGCCCAAGTTCGACCGCCGGATGCCCAGGTGGGTGCAACGCACCTTTGCCGCGCTGCCGTGGACGCAGCGCTGGGCGCGAGCGGTCAACACCAGCGTCCTGGAGCTGATCATGGTCGCTGGCGTGCTGCACTACCGCCGGGCCAAGGTGCTCAACCGCGGCGCCGAGCGGATCGCCAAGCGGCACCTGCGCCGCCAGGTCTCCGACCCCGAGCTGCGTCGCAAGCTCACGCCGGACTACTCGTTCGGCTGCAAGCGGCCGACGTTCTCCAACGACTACTACCGCGCCTTCACCCGGCCGAACGTCGACCTCGAGACCACCTCCATCGAGCGGATCACCGCGGGCGGCATCACCCGCAGCGACGGACGCGAGGTCCCGGTCGACGTACTGGTCCTGGCCACCGGCTTCGACATGTGGGACGCCAACTTCCCGGCGATCCGCATCGTTGGCCGCGAGGGCAAGGACCTCGGTCAGTGGTGGAGGTCGACGCGGTTCCAGGCCTACCAGGGCATCGCGGTGCCCGGCTTCCCCAACCTCCTGAGCCTGGCGTCGCCGTACTCCTACTCGGGCCTGTCGTTCTTCACCACCATCGAGGGCCAGATGAAGCACATCGGCCGGTTGCTCGCCGAGGTACGACGACGCGGCGCCCGTACGTTCGAGGTCACCGACCCGGCCAACGAGGAGTTCCTCGGCTGGGTCACCGAGCGGCTCGGCGACTCGGTGTTCTCGCTCGGCTCGTGCGCGACCGCGCGCAGCTACTACTTCAACCAGCACGGCGAGGCCGCGCTGCTGCGGCCGAGCTCGACCATCAACACCCACCGCGAGGCGGAGAGCTTCCCGCTCGACGACTACGCCTACGTGTGACCTAGTTGAAGAGCACCAGGTAGGCGATCACGCCGACCAGCCCGATCACCAGGGCCGCGGCCAGCCACACCAGCGCCTTGTTGCCGCTGCTCGTGATCTCACCCGGGGTGGTCGAGTAGCGCAGCGCGTGTGCCGGACCGCTCGCCGACGCAGTCGCCATCGGAGTCGTCGACGACGGCGCCCCGAAGAGGCCTGCGAACTGACCGCCGAGACCGAGCTGCTCGAGTGAGCTGCGCACGTGAGCGGCGCCCTCGGCTCCGAGGATCGCGGAGAGGTCGACCGGCTGGCCACCTGATACGACCTGGCCGTTGAGCGAGACGACGGGCGGGATGTTGACGATCTGACCAGCAGTCGCGGCCGCACCGGCCGCGCCGGCACCGCCGAAGAAGCCGCCGAGCATGGCGCTGAGGTCGATGGCCTGCCCGGCCGGCACCTGCTGACCGTTGATCATGACGACCGGCGCGTGGCCGGAGTAGGGCACCGGGACCTGCGGGTGGTTGGGGTCCGCGGCGCGCGCCGCGCTCAGCTCGGCCTGGATCTTGGCGACGTGCGCTGCAGCGTCCGCGAGCTGCTTCTCGAGGTCGGTGACCTTCCCTGATGCGCTGGCGGGATCCGGGGTCGGTGGAGTCTCGGTCATGTCAGTTCCTTCCCGTCGGCGAGCCGAAGGTACTCGGTCAGCGCACCCAGGTGTCCAGGACCGACCGCACCGCGACCGCGACGACGCCGATCTGGAGCGCCAGGGTCAAGAGCAGCCAGGCCCATCGCCCCGGCGCCAGGCGACCGACGAGCTGACCGTCCAGTCCGGGGCGGACCGAGTGCGGGAACTGGCTCACCACCATCGCCCGGGACGGCTTGCGGCTGTCGGCGAGCACCACTCCGTCGACGTACGGGAGACCCCGGACCCGGATCGACCCGGCCTGCCCGTCGACCATGTAGGAGATGCGGGTGGTGACCGACGAGCCGGTGTGGAGCTGCGTCGTGACATCCCACCCGCGGGCCTGGCGCAGGGGCACGTTGGTGTAGCTCGTGCTCGAGATGTGCGACTCGGCCGTAGTGACCGTGGCCACCTTGCCCCAGCGCAGCACGCCGACCCGGCGCACGTAGCGGCGGACCCGAGTCCCGACGACCAGGAGCGCGGCCACCACGAACGCCGCGGTGCGGATGTGCGCCTGCAGGATCCACAGCGCCATCGGCGCGAGGCCGAACAGGAGCAGCGCGAAGGCCTCCCAGGCGCCGAGGCCCAACGCCGCAAGGCGGTACGCGAGAGGCACCGGTCGCGGTGGCTCGGCCAGCAGCACCAGTCCTCCCCGGACCCCCGCGGGCGACTCGGCAGTGTCGTCGTCGAGGAACCGCCTGAGCCACCGCGGCGCCGGGGGTGCTCCGATCTCCGGTTCGGTGCCGCCGTACGGGACCTGTGGCACCTGCGGGTCGGTCATCAGACGTCGGCGCCGTCAGGCACCCGGAGCCACTCCTGGCCGCGCGGCCCGACCAGCTGCTCCATCTGCGCGGCCAGGAAGGCGTGGCCGGTCTCGGAGTAGACGCGGTCGTGGATGGCCAGGTTCTTCGGAGCCCCTACCGCGCGCACGAACTCGATCGCCATCTCACTGCGCAGCCACGGCGCGGAGGAGGGGCAGAGCAGGACGTCGACCGGCAGCTCTGGCAGGGCGAGCGCGTCGCCCGGGTGGTAGACGCTCTGGTCGCCCACGGTCAGCAGGTAGCCGGAGTTGTAGGGCCGCGGCAGCTCGGGGTGGATGACGTTGTGCAGCTCACCCACCGCGCGGACCGGCAGCCCGACGTCGAACACAGCTGCCGGCGAGACCGTCGTGGTGCGCTCCGCGACGTCCGGAGCGTCCGCCGCGAGCTGGTCGGCGACCTGGCCGACGGTGAACACGGGCGCGTCGGTGGCCCGCAGGTTGTCGGGGTGCAGGTGGTCGGGGTGCAGGTGGGTGACCAGCACCGCGGTGGCGCCGTCCACTGCCTCCGCCTCGGTGAAGACGCCGGGGTCGAGGACGACGACGTGACCCTCGTGCTCGATCCGGACGCAGGCGTGGCCGAACTTGGTGATCCGCATGCTCCTAGGCTGCCATTCATGGCATTGCCCGACGGCGTCTCCATCCGGCGCGCGGAGCCGGCGGACGCCGAGGCGCTCGCCCACCTCCACCTCGACGTCTGGGACGACGCCTACACCGGCCTGATGCCGCAGGGCATCCTCGACGACCGGCGCGAGAAGGTCGACGAGCGCATCGCCCGCTGGCGCGAGATCCTCACCAACGCCAAGGACGCGACCTGGCTGGCAGACGGCCCCGAGGGGCTGATCGGCTTCGCCGGCTCCGGCCCCGGTCGCGACAACGACACCGACATCGAGCTGGAGCTCTATGCGCTCTACGTACGCGCGTCGTACTACGGCACCGGCGTCGGCTACGCGCTGTTCGAGCAGACGGTCGGCGACCGGGCGGCCTACCTGTGGGTGCTCGCCGACAACCAGCGGGCGCGCGACTTCTACGAGCGCCAGGGATTCCGGCTCGACGGCACCGAGGACGAGCACGACGAGGGCCGGCACGTCCGGATGCTCCGGGCCGGCACGTAACCGGAGGTTGAGGAAGGCGCTCTGCGCCTGTCTCGAAACCACCGCAAGGTACGGCTGGAAGGTGGTCACGGTGGTGCGGTTCCAGCACCGGGTTGCGTGGTTTCGAGACGGCTGCTGCGCAACTTCCTCAGCCACCGGATGCATAGGTTTGGCCAGTGCCCGTTCGCAGATTCGACCTCGGCGACCCGGCCTTCGACGTGACCTCTCCGGAGGTGCACGCGGCGCGCGAGGAGGACTGGTACGTCGAGACGGTCTGGGGCTGGGCGGTGCTGCGGTACGCCGAGGTGAGCGCGTTGCTGCGCGACCGGCGGTTCCGGCAGGGCAACGCCCGCTGGCCGGCCCAGAACGGCATCCACTCCGGGCTCTTCTCCGACTGGTGGCAGGAGACGCTGCTCAGCCTCGAGGGCGACGACCATGCCCGGATCCGACGGCTGATGGTCCCGGCGTTCAAGAACAAGGTGATCGCCGAGATGCGGCCCACCTTCCAGGCCATCGCGCACGAGCTGATCGACGGGTTCGCCGAGCGCGGGCAGGTGGAGTTCATCTCCGAGTTCGCCGAGCCGTACGCCGCGCGGATCATCTGCCTGCTGCTCGGGCTGCCGCAGGACCACTGGCACCAGGTCGGCCGGTGGGCCGACGACCTCGGCGCGTCGTTCTCGATCGACGTCGGCAACCAGGTGCCGCGGATCGAGGCCGCGCTCACCGGTCTGGCGGGGTACGTCGACGAGGTGGTCGCCGACCGTGGGGCGCACCCGCGCGAGGACCTGGTCACCACCCTGGTGCAGGCCGAAGGCCTCTCCGACCGCGAGCTGTCGGTGGCGCTGGTCTTCCTCGCCTTCGCCGGCATGGAGACGACCCGCAACCAGCTCGGTCTGGCACTCCAGACGCTGCTCGCTCACCCCGACCAGTGGCGGCTGCTCGGCGAGCGGCCCGAGCTCGGCGCCAACGCGGTCGAGGAGGTGATGCGGGTCAACCCGACCGTCACCTGGGTCACCCGGGAGGCGCTGGAGGACGTGGAGTTCCAGGGGCTGCACATCCCCAAGGGCGGCATCGTGCAGATGCTCTCGCACGCGGCCGGCACCGACCCGCGCGCCGTACCGGACCCGTCGTTCGACATCACCGAGCAGCGGCCTCCCCACCACGGCTTCGGCGCCGGGATCCACCACTGCCTGGGCCACTTCGTCGCGCGCACCGACATGTCGGTGGCGCTGCCGCTGCTCGCGCAGCGGATGCCGGAGGCCGAGTGCGACGGCCCCGGAGTGTGGTTGCCGGTGTCGGGGAACACCGGTGCGGTGTCGTTCCCGATCCGCTTCACCGCACTCGCGCGTTGATGTAACGCTCAGTTCTCGGTTCTTCGGACCCCCTGCAAGGGGTCGAAAGAACCGCCAGCGGCGGGACAGACGGCTCAGCTGCGTCGGCGCCGTGGCTCGCGAATGATGAACGGTTTGAGATCGCTGACGTCGTCGCCGAACCGGGCCCGGGTCTCCATGGCCTCGCGCAGGACCCGGCGCTCGGTATCGGCCCACGCGGGTGGCAGCACGTCGTCCCACACGAGCCGGGACATGCCGAGCTTGAAGCCGCAGAGCCAGTCCTGTCGCTGCTTCTCCTCCCACAGCACCCGTCCGGGATCACGGTCGGCGAGCCCGCCGTCCTCGATGCGCTGGTACTTCACCTTGCCGTCGAACTCGACCAGGTGTCGGCCGACTCTGAGATCCACCCAGGCGGTCCGCCCTCCCTCGCGGAGCCCGAACTGCGTCTGAACGTCGCCCAGGCCAAGTCCTGTGAGCAGCAGCCGGCCGAGTGACTCGCCCACGCCGTCCGAGCCCGGGTCGGCCATTGCGACGGAGGTCCGCGCGATCGTGACGTTGGGCCAGCTCTTCATCGGCGCGAGCGCCGCCTCGAGCTCGGCGCGGGTGACCCCGGCGCGCATCGCGGAGTCGCACGCGACCACGCCGTGCCTGATCCCCTGCTTCTGGCCATGGCTCCTGGCGATGTCGACGGCGGTCCTGGCCATGTCAAACGTGGGGACTCCCTCGATGTCAACGATCTGGTGCGGCTCGAACGGCGCGAGGTGGTGGCACACGCCGTGCCGGGTGCGGCAGCCGGTGACGCCGAACCTGGTCACGTGGGTGTGCCAGTGCCTGGGCCAGAGGATCGGCATGTCATGCGCCAAGGCTGAGGACTCGTGGCTGAGAACGTGCGGCATGCTCATGTTGAGGCTCGCCGCCCACGCTCGCTGGAGGCGGCGGCCTCTTCGCTCGTCGAGGTTCTCCCAGTAGGCCCTGGTGGTGTAGACACCGCGCCGGACGGTCACCCATGCTCCGGTGGCCACCAGCCGGTCGACCTGTTCGTCGGTCAGTCCGGCGGCGCGGGCCTGGCGACGCAGGACCAGACCGCGCTGGGTCCCCATCAGGGCTGCGATGGCGGCGTTCATGCGCGGAGGCTGCCCGGCGTCGTACGCCGTCGGCAGCAGCCACCGCGCCGCCTGTGGATCACGTCCGTTCGAACCATGGGTGTGGACGGACGGTGGACGTCATACGGCGAGGCCTCGCAACCCCCACCTCGTCGGCGCATCTTCCGACCCCCAGCAAGGGGTCGGAGGAATCGGCAACTGAGCGTTACAAGCGGAGGGGCGGGGGCGGGGTCAGGCCGTCTTGTGGTGCACGAAGCACCAGCGCCAGTCCTCGCCGGGCTCGGCGGACTCCATCACCGGGTGGGTGCTGTCGTGGAAGTGCTTGGTGGCGTGCTGCCCCACCGAGGAGTCGCAGCAGGCGACGTTGCCGCACTCCAGGCACTGTCGAAGTGACACCCACTGGTGGCCCTCGTCGACGCAGCGCTGGCACACCGGCCCGTCGACGGTCTCGACCGCGGGGTAGCGCGCGAGGTCGTCGCAGCTGCCGCCGGTACGCCGGAGCGACGAGGTCTCCTGTACGTCGCGGCGTTCCTTGATGGCGGTGTCGAGCATCGACTCCTCGACGTCGAGCATCGCGAGCACGTCCGCGACCACCTCGGAGGCGACGCTGCCGGCATTGCGGATCTCGAGCACCCGCTCGCGCTCGGCCTCGAGCATCGAGAGCCGGATCCGGGCGTACAGCTCGCTCGGCGACTCCTGGTCGGCGACGGTGCCGAGCCGTTCCCAGGCGGCGAAGTTCCTCTGGTCGAGCCGTTGCCGGATGAGGTCCACGACGCCCTGCGGGTCGTCGTACTCGAGGTCGTCGAGCCGGTGCAGCGCGGCCTTCGATGCTTGCTGGAGCAGCGTCGCGCGGGCCAGCGCGTCCTCGGCCGGGTCCGGACCCGGCACCCGCAGCCGTCGGGCCAGCCACGGCAGCGACATGCCCTGGATGAACAGGGTGCCGGCCACGACCGTGAACGCCATCAGCAACAGCACCTCGCGGTGCGGGGTGTCCTCGGGGATGATGAACGCCGCGGCGAGGGTGACCACCCCGCGCATCCCGGCCCAGCCCAGCATGAAGGTGTAGGTCCACGGCGGCCTGCGGCCCGTCGTCGGGTCCGGGCCCGGCCGCACGATCAGGTAGCGGGCCGGGAAGACCCAGGCCACCCGCAGGACGATGCACGCCGCGAGGGTGGCCGCGCAGACGCCGATGATCCGGCCCCACGACAGGTCACCGTCCCCTGCGCCCTCGACGATCGCCCGGGCCTGGAGCCCGATCAGCAGGAAGACCGCGTTCTCGAGGACGAAGGCGATGGTCCGCCAGTTCAGCCGTTCCGCGATCCGCGACTGGGCGGTCTGCAGGATCGGCGCCTTGTGGCCGAGCAGCAGGCCGGCGACGACCACTGCGATCACGCCCGAGGCGTGCACCTCCTCCGCGGCGACGTACGCCGCGAACGGGACGACCAGCGACATCCCGCTGTCGAGCACCGGGTCGCTCAGGTGAAGCCGCACCTTGGCGACCACCAGGAACATGAGGAACCCGACGACCACGCCCCCGCCCGCGGCGAGCAGGAAGTCCACGCCGACCTGGCTGAACCCGAAGCCGCCGCCCTCGACCACCGCGAGCGCGGTGCCGAGAGCCACCAGCGCGGTCGCGTCGTTGAGCAGGGACTCGCCCTCGAGGATCGTGACGATCCGCCGGGGCAGTCCGATCCGGCGACCGATCGCGGTCGCGGCGACCGCGTCCGGCGGAGCGACCACGGCGCCGATCGCCAGCGCCACCGCCCAGGTGATGCCCGGCACCAGCGCGTGCGCGACCGCACCGACGCCGAACGTCGTGAACACCACCAACCCGACCGAGAGCAGCAGGATCGGCCGGCGGTTGGCCTTGAAGTCGACCAGCGAGGTGCCCTGGGCGGCGGCGTACAGCAGCGGCGGCAGCAACCCGAACAGCACGACCTCTTCGGAGAGCTCGACCTCTGGCACGCCGGGGACGTACGACGCAACGATCCCGACGGCGATGAGCAGGAACGGCGCCGGGAAGTCCAGCCGCTCGGCAACCCAGGTACAGGCCAGCACCCCCACCGCCAGGCCGCAGAGCAGCAGGGTGATCTCCACGGCGGACATTCTCCCGACTGAGGCGGCGCGCGACCTAGCCGTTCCGCTCTGGGCGCAATCAGTGGCAGCAATCCGGGTCAAGCGGGAATACGAGCCATGCCCCACGATCGTCACGTGACCATCGCAACCGACACCTTCGCGGACTTCGTCGACCACCTGGCCGAGGTGCTCGACGAGACCGGCGACCGCGACGCGCCGGGAGAGGAGTGGGCGGCCAGGTTCCACTTCTCGCGGTTCCACTTCGACCGGATGATCCGGAGCGTCGCGGGCGAAGCCCCCCAGACCTTCCGGCGACGGATCCTGCTCGAGCGAGCGGCGTACCGGATGGTCACGACCACGGCCCCGCTGATCGACATCGCGGTTGAGGCCGGCTACGGGTCGCACGAGGCGTTCACCCGGGCCTTCACGCGGGCGTACGGCGTCCCGCCTGCCACCTGGCGGCGCTCGCCCGGCCGGATCCGCATCCCCGCGCCGAGTGACGTCCACTTCCACCCACCCGGCGGCCTGCGGCTGCCTGCACGAGACAAGGTGACTCCGATGGACCTGATGACCCGCATGGTCGAGCACCACGTCTGGCTGACCGGCGAGATGGTTCGGCTTGCCGGACGGATGAACGACGAGCAGCTCGACCAGACGATCGAGCTCGATGTCGATGACGACCCGCAGACGATCCGCTCCCTGCTGTCACGGCTGATCGGGCAGATGGGCATGTGGAACGCCGCGGTCGCGATGCGCGACTACGACTGGTCGGTCGAGGAGCACGAGTCGCTGACGTCGATGCGCGAACGGCTCGCGGTGGAGGGGCCGACGTACCTCTCCCAGGTGCGCGAGGTGGTGGAGCAGGACCGGCTCGACGACACCTTCGTCGACGCGATCTGCGAGCCCGCCGAGGTGTTCACGTACGGCGGGATGATCGCCCATGTGCTCACGTTCGCCGCGCACCGCCGCACTCTCGTCGCGCTCGCGCTCTCGAAGCACGGCGTCGAGGAGCTCGGTTGGGGCGACCCGATGGTGTGGGTCGCCACGCCGCAGTGACCTTCGTCCTGCTGTACAGCCCGCTCGTCGGTCCCACCACGTGGCGGCCGGTCGCCGAGCGGCTCCGTGCGGCCGGTCATGAGGCGGCGGTCGCCGACCCGCGCACCGTCGAGGCGGACGGTCCGGTCGTGCTGGTCCCGCACAGCAACGCTGGTCTCTACGCACCCGGGCTGTACGACCGGCTGGAGGTCACAGCGACGATCTACGTCGACGCCGCGCTGGCCGGCGACGGCCCGGACATTGCGCTTGCGCCGCCGGCCTTCGTCGACCACCTGCGGACCTTGACGGATCCGGACGGTGTGCTGCCGCCATGGAGCCAGTGGTGGCCGCAGGAGAGCCTGGTCGGGCTGTTCCCCGACGACGCGACACGGGCCACGGTCGAGCGCGAGCAGCCGCGACTCCCACTCGCCTACTTCACCCGCCGCATCCCGGTCCCGGCCGGCTGGACGACCACGCCGTCGGCGTACCTCGCGTTCGGGGACACGTACGCCGACGAGCTCGCTCGGGCCCGCGGCTACGGCTGGCCGGTCGAGGTGATGGCCGGCCGGCACCTGCACCAGCTGCACGACCCCGACGGCGTCACCAGCGCCGTGCTCGACCTCGAGTCCCGGATCGGAGGCTGAGCGGCCCGACCGCCACCGGTGGCAAGCTCGATGAGCGGTGGTTGAGTCCCAGCCTCATCTCACCGGGTTTCGAGACGGGCGCAGAACGCCCTCCTCAACCACCGGCCACGATCGGTGGTTGAGGAGGTTGCGCAGCAACCGTCTCGAAACCACCGCAAGGAAGGCTGGGAGCCGACCCTGCGGAAATCTCCACAGGCTCGATGAGCGGTGGTTGAGTCCCAGCCTCATCTCACCGGGTTTCGAGACGGGCGCAGAACGCCCTCCTCAACCACCGGCCACGATCGGTGGTTGAGGAGGTTGCGCAGCAACCGTCTCGAAACCACCGCAAGGAAGGCTGGGAGCCGACCCTGCGGAAATCTCCACAGGCTCGATGAGCGGTGGTTGAGTCCCAGCCTCATCTCACCGGGTTTCGAGACGGGCGCACAACGCCCTCCTCAACCACCGGCCACGATCGGTGGTTGAGGAGGTTGCGCAGCAACCGTCTCGAAACCACTCGGGCGGTCAGGGCCTGAGCGCGCGGATCGCCTGGTCCAGCTCGCGGCGCCGGGACCGGTCGACGACCGCCTCGGTGACCTCGATGCCACCGTTCGGGCTGGCGAGCGCGTGGTCGAGCTCGGCCAGCGAGTCGACCCGCCAGTGGGGAGTGCGGGTGGCCGCGCACAGCGCGGCGAGATCGACGTGGTGCGGGGTGCCGAACAGCCGCTCGTAGGCGTGCGCGTACTTCTCGGCACCCTGCTCGAGGGTCGCGAAGATCGAGCCACCGTCGTCGTTGGTCACGACGATGGTCAGGTCCGGCCGGGGCTCGTCGGGCCCGATGACCAGCCCGTTGGCGTCGTGCAGGAAGGTCACGTCGCCCATCAGTGCGAGGTTGCGGTGCTCCGGCTTCCGGGCCAGGGACGCCCCGATCGCCGTCGAGACCGTGCCGTCGATGCCGGAGAGGCCGCGGTTGGCCACGACCTTGCGGCGGCTGCCGACGTCGTACGCCCTGGCCATCAGGTCGAGGTCGCGGATCGGGTTCGAGGCACCCACCACGAGGTGGCCGCCGGGTGGCAGCGCCCGGCTCACCGCGCCGGCGACGTGGTACGCCGTGAACCCCGCCCCGTCGATGAGCGCATCCAGCTGCCGCGAGACCGAGGCGTCGGCCTCCTCCCAGGCGGCGAGCCAGTCGGGGTCGTCGGGCCGGTCCACGACCGGCGGGGCGACCGGGGTGACGGCGTACGGCCGCGTCCAGGCCGGGTGCGCGTCGAGCACCTCGACTCCGTCGCGGGACAGCAGCCTCAGCACCGGGCGGGAGAGCGTGGGGTGGCCGAAGACCACGACCCGTTCCACCTGGTCGCCCAGCGAGGACCCGAGCAGCAGCCGGTAGGTCCGCAGCGCCGGACCGGTGCGGGCACCACTGGACGGCTCGGCCAGCAGCGGCCAGCCGGCCTCGACGGCCAGCTGCCGGGCCCGCGGTCCGGCGTCGTCACCGGCCACCACGACGGTGCGGGGCCCGAGGTCGAGTAGCCCACCGGAGTTTCGAGACGGTCGCAGAACGACCTCCTCAACCACCGGCGGTGCGTCCGGAACCCATCGGTCCGCCGGCACCAGCGGGTCGTCCAGCTGGACGTTCAGGTGCACCACCCCGGGCCCGAACGCCGGCATCTCGGTCTCTACATCGAGGGTGGCCACCTGCGGCCCGAAGATGCCGACCTGGTCGGTGGTCTGGTTGGCGTCGGTGCCGCGCAGCCGGGCCGGCCGGTCCGCGGTCACCACGACCAAGGGCTGGCGCGCATGGTGCGCCTCGAGCACCGCCGGGTGCAGGTTCGCCACCGCAGTGCCCGACGTACACATCACCGCCGCTCGCGAGCCGCCCTTGGTCAGCCCGAGGGCCACGAAGCCAGCGGTGCGCTCGTCGATCCGCGTGTGCAACCGGACCAGCCCGGCTTCCGCCGCGTCGTACGCCGCGAAGGACAGTGGGGCGTTGCGCGACCCGGGCGCGAGGACGATCTCCCGCACACCGTTTCCGATCAGGGCGGTGACGACCGCGCGGGCCAGCTCGGTCGCGCTCACGCCCTTCGCACCGCCCGCACCGCGTCGAGCCGCGCCTCCCAGTGCACGACCCGGTCGGCGTTCGCCGCCAGCAGGTCGAACGCGCCGGGATCAACCTGCGGCACCCGGACCGGCAGCACTCCGTCCTCGGGCAGGAGTGGCTCGGCCGCGACGTCCGCGGTGAGCAGCTGCACGGTGGCGAGCCCGCAGGCGTAGGGCAGCTCGGGAAGGGCCCCGGCCAGCGCGAGGCCGGCCGCGATCCCGACCGAGGTCTCGAGCGCCGAGGAGACCACCACCGGCAGGCCGATCTCCTCCGCGATCCTCAGGCAGGCGCGCACCCCACCGAGCGGCTGCACCTTGAGGACCGCGATGTCAGCGGCCTCGAGGTCTCGGACGAGATAGGGGTCCGAGGCGCGGCGGATCGACTCGTCGGCCGCGATCGGTACGTCGACCGCGCGCCGGACGGCGGCCAGCTCCTCGACCGACGCGCAGGGCTGCTCGACGAACTCCAGCCCGCCGGCCGCCTTGTCGAGGACGCGGATGGCGGTGGCCGCGTCGTCGACCGACCAGGCGCCGTTGGCATCGATCCGCACCCGGCCGGAACCCCCGAGCGCGTCGCGGACCGCTTCCAGCCGGGCCTGGTCGTCGGCGACGGTCTGACCGGGTTCGGCAACCTTCACCTTGGCGGTCGTGCAGCCGCCCGAGGCGACGATCGCGTGCGCCTCCTCCGGGCCGACCGCCGGCACGGTCACGTTGACGGGCACCACCGTGCGTACGGGCTCCGGCCAGTCGCCGGCCGCTGCCTCCTCGGCGCACCGCAGCCAGGGCTCCGCGACGGCCGGCTCGTACTCCAGGAACGGGCTCCACTCGCCCCACCCGGCGTCCCCGCGCAGCAGCATCCCCTCGCGCACGGTGATCCCCCGGAACCGGGTGCGCAGGGTGATCGCGAAGACCCGGGTCTCGGACATGGAGTCAACCTAGGTGCCCTCGTGGTCGCCGGGCTCGACCAGCCCCGTCTCGTAGGCGCGCACCACCACCTGCACCCGGTCGCGCAGGCCGGTCTTGGTGAGGACGTGGGCGACGTGCGACTTCACGGTCGCCTCGCTGAGCACCAGCCTCGCGGCGATCTCGGCGTTGGACAGGCCGCGCGCCATGAGCACCGCGACGTCCCGCTCGCGTGGGCTGAGCGAGCGCCATTCGTCGTTCGAGGAATTCGGCGTACGACGGGCGAACCGCTCGACGAGGCGCTTGGTGACCACGGGCGAGAGCAGCACGTCCCCGGCCGCCACCGCACGCATCGCGGTCAGCAGCCCGGCCCTTGGCGTGTCCTTCAGCAGGAAGCCGCTGGCCCCGGCCAGGAGCGCGTCGAAGACGTACTCGTCGAGGTCGAAGGTGGTGAGCACCAGGACCTTCGGGTGTGCCGACGGGTCGGCGAGGATCGGCCGGGTCGCCTCGATGCCGTCCATCACCGGCATCCGCACGTCCATCAGCACCACGTCCGGCGTCAGCGACCGGGCCGCGGAGACGGCCGCGGCACCGTCGGCCACCGACCCCACGACCTCCATGTCCTCCTGCAGGTCGACGATCGTCGCGAACCCGTCGCGGACCAGCTCCTGGTCGTCGGCGAGCAGCACCCGGATCACCGGGGCTCCTGCAGGCTCAGCACGGCGCGGACCGCGAACCCACCGTCGTCGTCGGGCCCGGCTGAGAACGTGCCGCCGAGGGTGGTGACCCGCTCCCGCATCCCGCGCAGGCCGTTGCCGCGGCCGGCCGGGGCGTCGCCGGGGCCGGCCCCGTCGTCGGTGACCTCGACTGCAACCCGGTCGGGCTGCCGGGCGATCAGCACGTGCGCCTTCGTCGCGCCGGCGTGCTTGAGGATGTTGGTCAGCGACTCCTGCACGATCCGGTAGACCGCCAGGTCCGGTGCCGCCGGCAGTCCCTCGGCCGGCTGGACGCGTTCCCCGGCGTCGGGACCGACGACACCGTCCTGGTCGTCGACCAACACGCCCTGCTCGGCCTGGCCGCACCAGACGCGGTGGACGAGTTCACGGTGCAGCTCTGGAGCGGGTACGACGCCGATGAGGTGGCGCGCGCGGCGAACGCCGCCGGCGTCGACGCACCGCTCCGGGCCACCGCGGCCGAGGTGCGCGCCGACCCCTCGCTGGTCGCCCGGACGTGGGTGACCGACTACCTGCAGGTGTTCACGGTGCTCGCGCTCCTGCTCGGCCTGCTGGTGCTGGCCGGGCTGCAACGCCGCGACCGCGAGCAGCGTCGGCTCCTGGACGCGACCCTGGCCGACCTCGGCCACCCGCGCCGGCTGGCCTCGCGGGCGGCCGGCTACGAGCTGGCGGTCGTCTCGGTGCTCGGGGCCGCCGCAGGGGGCCTCTCGGCGTACGTCGTGACTATGTCGCTGCGCGACCGGCTCGACCCGCTGCCCGACCTGGCGCCGGGGCTCGCGGTCACCGGCACCCCCAGCTGTTCGTCGCTGCCCTGGTCTTCGTGCTCGCTGCCCTCGCCATCACCCTCCTCGCCGGCGCTCTGGGCCGCGCCCGGTCCGTAAACGAGCGGCACCACCGTTCCCTACACCACCCACGACCCGCGGATCACCGAGCAGGCCGACCGGCTGCTCCACCTCGACCACGGGGTGCTCACCACCGAGCACGATGTCCGCGCCGCCACCCGGCTCGGTGTCATCGACGGGAGTGGTCGGCTGCAGCTCCCGGCCGAGGCGCGCGCCCTGTTCCCGACCAGGTTCCCGACCAGCCGAGTCGCCATCGAGGTCGAGGACGGCCGGGTCACGCTGCGGCCGCCCAGCGGAGAGCAGGGCGGGCCAGATGGGTGAGCTGCTCCTGGCCGCACGCGAGGCGAGTCGGTCGTTCGTCGTCCGCGGCCACGACGTCCTCGCGCTCCGCCCCGCGACCCTCGAGGCGTACGCCGGCGACGTGCTCGCGGTCACTGGCCCGTCCGGGACCGGCAAGAGCACGCTGGTCTCGATCTCGGCCGGGTGGGACCGACCCTCCTCGGGCTCGGTCGAGCGACCGGCCCGGAGCGTGTTCGTGCCGCAGCGCCTGGCGCTCTTCGACACGCTCACCGTCGTCGACAACATCGCGCTGGCAGACGAGGCGCGGCGCGGCGACGTACCGGCGCTCGCGGCGGCGCTCGGCATCGACCACCTGCTGGACCGGTTCCCAGGCGAGACCTCTATGGGCGAGCGGCAGCGCGTCGGCGTGGCCCGAGCACTACACGCACGTGCCGCGGTGACGATCCTCGACGAGCCGACCACGCACCAGGACTCCGACCACACCCGGCTGGTCCTCGACGCCGCCGCCAGCCCGCGCGCCGGCTGCGCGGTGGTCATCGCCACTCACGACCCGGTGGTGGTCGCCGTGGCGACCGGCGTGGTTCACCTCGAGGCGGCGGCAGTCGCCAGCTGAACCCGGTCCACCTTCCCGTTCGGCAGCAGCGGCAGCGCATTGAGCGCGACCAGCTGGCGGGGTGCCCAGGAGCGGGGGTGCTGCTCGGCGACCCAGGCGCGGGCCTCGTCGAGGGTGAGGGTGCCGACCACGAACGCGACCAGCCGCGACCCCCACTCCTCGTCCGGTACGCCGACCACCTCGGCCGCGCGCACCGCGGGGTGCGCGCGCAGCCGGGCCGCCACGGCCGGCGCGGGAACGTTGACCCCGCCGCTGACCACGATGTCGTCGAGCCGGCCGAGCACCTGGAGCCGGCCGTCCTCGTCGATCCGGGCCGCGTCTTCGGTCCGGAACCACCCGTCCACCAGCACTCGCGCGGTCAGTGCGGGATCACCGTCGTACCGATCGAAGAGCGTCGGCCCCGAGATCCGCAGCCGCCCGTCCTTCTCGACGGCCAGCCCGACCCCGTCGAGGGCGACGCCGTCGTACGCGCAGCCGCCCGCCGTCTCCGCTGAGCCGTACGTCGCGACCACGGGCACGCCCGCCTCGGCCGCTCGCGCCCGGAGCGCGGGGTCGATCGGCCCGCCGCCGAGCAGCACGGTCCGGAGGCTGCTCAGTGCAGCGACGTCGGCGTCGTCGTCGAGCAGCCGATGCAGCTGGGTCGGCACCAGCGAGGTGTAGGCAGGTGCGCCCGCCTCGACCGCCGCCGCGAGCGACGGGTGCCCCTCCAGCAGCACCGGCGGTTCGCCGGCCGCCAAGGACCGGAGCACGACCTGCGCGCCGGCGACGTACGACGCAGGCAGCGCGAGCAGCCACCGCCCCTCGCCGCCCAGCCGGCGGACGGTCGCTCGGCCCGACGCCAGGACCGCTCGCCGGGACAGCACCACCCGCTTGGGCGCGCCGGTCGATCCCGAGGTCTCGACGACCAGCGGCTCGTCGTCGGTGGCGCTCACCCAGGCGGTCAGCGCGGCCACGACCTCGGCCGTCGACCCCGCTAGATCCATGGCGTGCACGCTATCCAGCGGGCTGCCCGTGGTGGGGTTCCAGCCTCTGCTTGCGTGGTTTCGAGACGGTCGCAGAACGACCTCCTCAACCACCGACTCCACCCAGCCTGCTTGAATCCTCACTCGTGGCAACCCCCGGGCAGTGGCTGGCCGGCGCGCGCCCCCGGACCCTGCCCGCGGCGGTCTCCCCGGTCCTCGCGGGGACCGGTGTCGCGGCGTACGTCGACGGCGCGGTCGTGTGGAAGGCATTGCTCGCGCTCGTCGTGAGCCTGGCGCTGCAGGTCGGGGTCAACTACGCCAACGACTACTCCGACGGCATCCGCGGCACGGACGCCGACCGGGTCGGCCCGATGCGGCTGGTCGGTTCGGGCGTCGCCTCGCCCTCGGCGGTCAAGCACGCGGCGTTCCTCGCCTTCGGTGTCGCCGGTGTGGCCGGACTGGTGCTCGCCGCCTCGACCGCGTGGTGGCTGGTCGCGATCGGCGCGGTGTCGGTGCTGGCGGCGTGGTTCTACACCGGCGGCGCTCGGCCCTACGGCTACCTCGGCCTCGGCGAGGTGATGGTCTTCGTCTTCTTCGGCCTCGTCGCGGTGGTCGGGACGACGTACGTCCAGACCACGACGTTCGAGCTCCCCGCCCTGTACGCCGCCATCGGTGTCGGCGCCCTGGCGTGCGCGATCCTCGTGGTCAACAACCTGCGCGACATCCCGACCGACACGGTCGCCGGCAAGCGCACCCTCGCGGTGGTCCTCGGCCCCGGCCGCACCCGGGCGCTGTACGTGCTGCTGGTGCTGGCGGCGGCCGCAGCCGTGGTCGCGGTCGCGGTCTCGACCACCTGGTGGGCGCTCCTCGGCCTCGGCTTCCTCGTCCCCGTGCTGCCCGGAGTCCGCACCGTCAGGTCCGGCGCGGTCGGACCGGCGCTGATCCCGGTGCTCCAGTCGACCGGCGTGGCCGAGCTGGTCTGGGCCCTGCTCGTCGCGGTCCCGCTCGCGCTTGTGGGCTAGGGCGTGTCTGACCGATCCTGGCCTACCGAGCGTCAGACACGCCCTAGTCGTCCCGACGTAGGCTCACCGCATGCTGACGTTCCTGATCATCCTGGCGATCGTGATCGCCGGCGTCGTGGTCTGGCGCCGCCGCGTGCCGCTGCTGGCGAAGCTCTTGGGCCAGTCCGAGTCGCGCGTCAACCGGCAGATCAACCGCCGTCGATAGTCCCAGCCCTCGCTGCGGAGGTTTCGACTCCTCGGCCGCGACCTAGTCCCTCGGTCGCGCTCGTCGCTCAACCACCATCAATCTGACCGGTCCTCGTTCCTCGGACCGCTCAGATCAGTCCACATCCTCTTTCGCGCGCTGCTGCTCGAACGCCTTGCTGGCACGCTCGGCGCGCAGCTCGACCCGCTGGGCAAACGCCTCGCGCTGCCGGTTCAGCATGAAGTAGGAGCCGATTCCGCTGGCCACGAAGGCAATCGCGACGGCGGCGAAGACGTTCGCCTCGCCGGCGATGAGGAGCCAGAGACCGATCACGACACCGAATGTCGCCGCGAACATCAGCAGCCGCAGCGCGGTGTAGACGACGAACTCCTTCACGACTCCACAGTACGCAATCACCACCGGGGCCCTACGCTGGTGTCGTGCTCAAGGTCTTGTTCGTCGTGGTGCTGTTCGCGGTGGCGACGTACTACCTGATCCGGGTGATCGAACGCCGCGGTGTGGCGAGACCCGTACGCCGCCAGACGCCGCGTCCGCCGGCGCGGCCGGTCGCGCCGGACGACGACGAAGATTTCCTGCGCGATCTAGACCAGCGCCGTCGGCATCCCGAGGACCCGGACGCACCCTGAGCCGGCCGAGCCCCCGCCGGCCGAGACTGTTACCGCTACGTGTCACGCCCGAGGGTCAGGCGTGCCCTGACATCCTCTACTTTCAGTGTCGGAGTCAGCCGAATGGGGGTGGCTGACCCCATGGCAGCAGGCCGGACGTCTTCGGGGGTTGACGCTCGGAGCCACTGTCACCCCAGAAGCCCGCGGGACGCGTCGAGAGATGCGTCCAGCGGGCTCTTCTGTGTCCCGGGGCGGACGGCTCAGCCCTTGCCGGGGATCCGCACCCAGTCTCTGGCACTCTCGGGCTGGATCAGCGCGCTGCCGGCGTACTGGCACCGCACCCGGTAGCGCCCCGGAGGCAGGCCGACGAAGCGCGCGATCGCGTGGCCCTTCTTCACCTTGACGGTCCGTTGCCGGTCGCCGACCTTGATGACCACCTCGCCGTCGGGCGCAGCGATGCCGGGCGCGGTGACCTGGAGGTGCACGATCGCCTTGCCACCCGGGCGGCGCTGGGTGCGCACCGAGAGCGACGGCACCGATTGGCACGGGCCGGGCAGGTCGATCCCCTGTGTGATCGGCGTGGCGTTGGGCCGGCTACCGGTGACGATCACGCCGACCACCTGCGCCACGTCCGCCTCGGTCACGACGTACGACGCCCCGGTCGCCCCGTCGATGGGCGCGCCCCAGCGGGTCCACTGGTAAGTCACCGTGGTGTCCTTCGGCTTGAACCTCCCGTCCACGACGTTGAGGGTGCCGCCGAGGTAGGGGTCGCCCTGGAGGTTGAACGGCTTCTTCAGCTTGAGCACCGACGACGCGATGATCCCCGCGCTCGCTGATCGGAGCGCACCGAGCTGCGCGTAGACGTTGCCGCCGGGGCAGGCGGTGTCGTTGGTGTCGCGGTGCCCGTCGATGACAGGCAGCGTGACCTCCCGGCCGTCCGGGAACTTGTCGCTGCCCTGCGAGGTCACCTGGATCCAGCCCTGCGGGTCGCGGGCATACATCGCGAGCTTCCACGCGGCCAGCTGGGACAGCGACTGCAAGGTGGCGCTGGAGGGTTGCGCGGTCTCGTAATTGCCGATCACCGAGAAGCCGGTTGACGAGTTGTTGAAACCCAGCGTGTGCGCGCCGCGCACCGGCAGGTCGATCCCGCCGTACCGCCCCTCCCAGATGGTGCCGTAGGCATCGACCAGGAAGTTGTAGGCGATGTCGGACCAGCCGAGGCTGTGGGTGTGGTAGCGGTACATGCTGCGGATCAGCGCCGGTACGTCGGCCTGCGCGTAGCCGTTGGACGTCGCGGTGTGGTGGACGTGGGCCTGCAGGATCGTGCTGTTGTAGCGCGGCGACCCGTCGCGCCAGCTCTCGTCGGCACCCCACTGTGCGCGGGTGTAGATCCCCGGGACGCCGACGTCGGTCCGTAGCGCGGTGCGCGAGAACGACCTCGAGGTGCCACCGGACAGCCGCTCGTCGCCGGCCAGCCGGTCGGCGTGGATCAGGGTCACCTGGAGGTCGCGCGGCACCGTTTCGGCCACCAGCACTTGGAGCCCGTCGGACGGCTCGGCGATCACCGGCGCCGTGCCCAGCCGGCCGTTGCCCTCGCCGGAGCCGGGGTCGGGCAGGTCGTGCAGCAGCGGCGCGGCCCGCCACAGTGTCCAGCCGCCCTTGGTGCGGAACCGGACGTGGATCCGCGGCGGACGTGCGCTGCCGCTCCAGGTGAAGCCGACCATCGTGACCAGGGAGGTGTCGAGCTCGGGGGTGATCCACTCGCCCGGACCGGTGGAAACCAGACCCAGGCCGCGCAGGTTGCGCTCGAGCAGCCCGACGCCCGAGGGGCCATCGGCCCGCAGCTGGAGCGGGGCGCCGCGGCGGCCGTCGCCGGAGTTGAGGGCGCGCATGACTCCCGCGCCGGTCCCGGTAATGACGCCCGCACCCAGGACGGTCGCGGTCGCAGCGCGTAACAGTGGTCGGCGTCGGGAACGGAACGCACCCGAGGCGTCGTCAGAAGTCACTTCAGTCTCACCCGCCACACATGACATCACACCGGGCCGAGGATCCGGGTTGCACGCGCCGCTCACGACCTTCTGCAAACCGACCACACGGAGGCCCGCGCCCGCGTATTTTGCTGAACATGGCGGCCCACCCCCAGCCCCACGATGCCCAGCCGAACGACCTGTTCGGCCGGTGGCTCGCGCACCACGAGCAAGTCAGCGACGAGTCCTCGAGCGAATCCGGGCCCGCGGACGAGAGCAAGGACCCCGCGTCGGGAGAGCCCGTGTCGCGCAGGTTGCCGGCGGCCGCTGTGGCGTCCTCCGCTGTGCAACGCGACCCGGTCATCGGCGCGGGGATCGCCCCGCCGTCGACCTTCGGCGCGCGCCGGGGCGCCAGTCACGGACTCGGCGACGGCCCGGTCAACGAGCTCGACCGCAAGCCACCGCCTGGGTGGGAACCGATCGTCATGCGCTCGGTGCGCAAGAAGGCGGAGAAGGCCGAGAAGTCCAAGTCCGCGCCGTCCGTCGAACGCCCCGGCAAGTTCGCCCGCCTGAGGGCCCGGCTGGTCGACCCGCCTGAGCGCGTCGAGGAGGCCGGGACCGAGCCGGCCGCCCAGCCGCCGGCGACCACCCTGCTGACCCCGCCGTCAGCACGAGCCTCAGCCGCACCGGCTGCTCCCGCTGCTCCGGCTGCTCCGGCTGCTCCGGCTGCTCCGGCTGCTCCCGCGACCGAGGCGTACCCGGCGTTCCGCTCCGTCGAGGAGACGATCCGGGCCGCCGCCATGGCGTCACTCGTCGACGCGCCTCACGTGGGCAAGCACGTGGGCAAGCACGTGGCCGAGCCCGCCGCAGTCGAGCCCGAGCCGGTCATGCGGGCCGAGCCCGAGCCGGTCGTGCGGGCCGAGCCCGAGCCGGTCGTCGAGTCCGAGCCGTTCGTGTGGTTCGCCAGCGAGCCAGACCCGGAGCCCGAGCCCGAGCCGGAGACCATCGAGGCAGACCCCGAGCCGGAACCGGTCCCCGAGCCCCCGCCGGCCGACGAGGTCGAGGTCGCGCGGGTCGCGGAGCCATCCGCCTGGAAGTCGTTCCTGCGGTCGTTCCGCACGCGGAAAGAGCGGAAAGAGCCCAGGGAGCCCCACGAGGCCAGGCACACGTCGCGGCCCTCGCGGGCCGGCGATGCCGCCCGTGAGCTGGTGGCGGCCAAGGCCGCCGCTCGGGCAGCAACCACGGTGCGCGAGTCGCCGCCGCTGGTCCCGGCGGCCGCGGTGGCCGCGGTGGACGAGGTGGCCGTCGAGCCGGAGCCGGTCGAGGTCACCGAGGTCGAGGAGCAGGCCGGCCCCGTGTCCAAGCACGACGAGGTCGCCGCGGAGATGCCGGGCCACTACAAGTTCGCGCCCAAGCGGTCCTTGCGGCGGGTGCTGTCGCTCTCGCTGCTGGCGGGGATGGCGGCCTCGGCGTACTTCGTGCGCTCCGCTGTCGAGTTCAAGGACACCGCCACCATTGGCCTGGCCGCGATCGTCGTACTCGCCACCGCGATGATCTGGGCGATCCGGGCCGGCGCCACCCAGACAACGCTCACGGTGCACCAGGGCCAGCTCGAGGTGGTCCAGCAGGGTGCCCGCTTCGTCTTCGACATGGCCAGCCAGTACACGATGGTCGAGGTGCATGGAGAGCCGGGCAAGCGCGGCTGGAAGGTGCTGTTCCCACGGCGCGGGATGGCCCCGTTCGCGATCAACGCGAGCATGGTGGACCCCGACGACTTCATGAGGGTGCTGCGGTTCTTCCGACCCAGCCTCGTCCACCACTGATCAGCTGCTGAGGCCCGTCGCGATCCAGTAGCGGCGCTTGCCGTTGCGCACGTCCTCCTGGACGCCGCCGTTGCTCTCGATGGTGCGCGCCGACGCGTGGTTCGGCTCGTCGCAGGTCACCAGCACCCGGTCGAGGCCGAGCTCGGCGGCTCGCCGTACGGCGAGCCCGAGCGCGCGAGTCGCGTGCCCCTCGCCGCGCCGGGAGGGCCGCACCGAGTATCCGATGTGGCCGCCCTCCTCCAGCAGCCAGGCGTTGAGCCGGTGTCGGAACGCCAGGAAACCGACCACCTCCTCCGCGGCGCCGACGCCGTCGGTGATCCAGTAGTAGTCGCAGTGCACCAGGTCGTCGGGGAGCTCGGTCGCCGGGTCGGCAAAGGGCAGCAGGGTAGCCACGAACTCCGCGCAACCGGCTTCGGTGAGGTCGGGTGTGGCGCCCGCAGGCCGGTGCCAGATCCCGGAGCCGTGCGGGAACTCGGAACCGAAGTCGCTCATCGCGGCTGCCCAGGTCGAGTGCAGCCGGGTGTCGGGGCGCGCGAGGACGGTCATGGTGCATTCCAGCAACCGCGGGCGGCTGTGGGCTAGCGGATATCGAACTCCCGAAACTGGAACGTGTTCTAGAGTGCGGCCGTGGACGGGTACCTGATGGACGACCTCACGCCGGAGGAGGTCGAGACGGAGCGGGCGCTCTACGGTCCGTTCGCTCAGGCGATCCGAAAGCTCGTCGACGCCGGGATCCGGACCACCGTCCCGGAGGACGAGATCCGGCGCGCACAGGCCGACATCGAGGAGATCGCCGCGCGATTGCGGAGCAGCCAGCTGGACGGTCCCTACGGCGTCCGGTTCCGGACCGACGGTCGCGGCCGGGCCTGGGGCAACGCGGTGGTCGGGCTTCGCAACGCCATCGCCCCACCGCTGACGGTGCGGCCCGAGGGTCGCGGCGTGCGCTCGGCCTTCCACCTCGGAGCGGCCTACGAGGGGCCACCGGGCAGCGTGCACGGCGGGGTGCTGGCGCTGATCCTCGACCAGATGCTCGGCGAGGCGGCTGGCGCCGAGGGCAAGCCCGGCATGACCGCGACTCTCACCGTCACCTACCGGCGGCGTACGCCGCTCGGCGACCTGAGCAGCGAGGCCTGGATCGAGCGGGTCGAGGGCCACAAGACCTGGGCCCGCGGCGAGCTGGTCGGCCCCGACGGCGTGACCGTCGAGGCCGAGGGCCTCTTCATCCTGCCGAAGTGGGCGCGCGAGGCGATCGCCAAACACGACCCGGACCAGCCGACCCCCAGCTACTTCGAGTGACCCGAACCCCGGTGGTTGAGGAGCTTGCGCAGCAAGCGTCTCGAAACCTCCGCAGCCCGGGCTGGGACTTGTATTTGCGGTGTCGAGGTTTCGAGACAGGCGCTAGCGCGCCTTCCTCAATCACCGGCGAAAGTCAGGCGGTGGCGTCGACCCTCACGCCGCGTTCGCCGGCATCGGTGAGCCGGGCCTCCTCGGCGGCTACGGCCTCGAGCTCGGCTCGACGGGCCTCCTGCCGCCGCTGAGCCTCGGCGGTCTGTTCGGGGTCGGGCGGCGAGACCAGGTCCTGGGCGCCGTGGTCGAGCCGGGTGAGCGCGATCCGGCCGAAGATCTGTTGCTCGGTCGCGGTGCGCTCCGAACGGCCGCGGCCCAGGAACGAGATCGCCCAGTGCAGCACGGCGGTGACGCGGTTCTTGAAGCCTGTGACGTAGAAGAGGTGCACGACCAGCCACATCAGCCACGCGATGAAACCGGTCAGCCGGAGGTTGCCGATGAGCGCGACCGCGCGGAACCGGCTGATGGTCGCCATCGAGCCCTTGTCGAAGTACTTGAACGGCTTCTGCGGGGGCTTGCCCGCCAGGCGCCGGTCGATCGCCTCGGCGGCGTACTTGGCGCCCTGGATCGCGACCTGGGCGACGCCGGGCAGGTGGTCGAGATCGATCATGTCGCCGACCACGAATACCTCGGGGTGGCCGGGGAGGGTGAGGTCGGAGTTGACGCCGATGCGGCCGGCCCGGTCGAGGGGGGCACCGGTCTGCTGGGACAGGGTCGCGGTCAGCGAGCTGGCCTGAACACCGGCCGCCCAGATCTTGGTCACCGACTCGATGCGCTGGGTCCGGCCATCCTTGAATTCGACCTCGAAGCCGCGTTCGTCCAGGTCAGTGACCATGGCGCCGAGCATCACCTCGACGCCGAGCTTCTCGAGCTCGCGCTTGGTCTTCTGGCCCAGCTTGGCACCGAACGGCGGCAGCACCTGGCCGGCAGCGTCGACCAGGACGACGCGGGCACTACGCGAGTTGATGGCCCGGAAGTCGCGCTTGAGCGTGCGCCGGGACAGCTCGGCGATCTGGCCGGCCATCTCGACCCCGGTCGGGCCGGCGCCGATGACCGCGAACGTGAGCAGGTGGTCGACGTTCTCACCGCGCCGGGCGCCGAGCTCGGCGAGCTCGAAGGCGCCGAAGATCCGGCCGCGGAGCTCGAGGGCGTCGTCGATGCTCTTCATTCCCGGCGCGTGTTCGGAGAAGCGGTCGTTGCCGAAGTAGGACTGGCTGGAGCCCGCGGCCACGATCAGCGAGTCGTACGGCGTCACGGTCTCGCGGCCGAGCACGTGGGAGGTCACCGTCTGCGCCGCGAGGTCGATGTCGGTGACCTCGCCGAGCAGCACCGCGGCGTTCTTCTGTCGAGCCAGCACCTCGCGGGTGGGCGGGGCGATCTCGCCCTCGGAGAGGATGCCCGTGGCCACCTGGTAGAGCAGCGGTTGGAAGAGGTGGTGGGTCGTCTTGGCCAGCAGGGTGACGTCGACGTCGGAGCGCTTGAGAGCCTTGGCGCCGAACAGGCCGCCGAAGCCGGAGCCGATCACGACGACCTGGTGGCGGCGTCCGGGATCGGCCGGTGCACTGTTCGCTGCCTGCTTCGGCACGGTCTCCGGGACGGTGTGCCCAGCCGTGTCGGTCATCGCCTCATCACTCCTCGCGGCCATTGTCTCCGACGCGTCCCGGGCCCGTTGCTCGGCCCCGGTGGGCTCTCTGGGGCTCCGGTCGACGGCCCCGTTGGCCTTCTACAGGGGTAACCAGCGCCCGGGCGCTACCCATCCGTGATTCGGTGTGGCGCGGGACACGACGGATATCGCGGGGTTAGAGTGCTCTGGCAACCGGAAACGTGGGCAGACCGGTCCTGCTCGGAGGTTTGGTAAGCCCTGGACGGGGTAGATGCCACTCACACTGGCCGACACCCACAACCAGCTGGAGACCCTCCGTGCCGCTCAACCGGCCTCCCCTTGCCCTGGGACAGGGCGCCCGCGGCGTGCAGGACGCGCGCCGATGGGTGGCGGAGCTGTGTGTGGAGATCGGTCGTCCCGAGCTCGCCGAGTGTGCCCAGCTGGGTGTCTCCGAGCTGGTCACCAATGCGCTGCTGCACGGCGAACCGACGATCACGGTGCGGGTCCGCGGCACTGCCGAGCACCCGCGGGTCGAGGTCCGCGACTCATCGGTCGAGGCGCCGATCCTTCCGGGCGACCCTCTCGACAAGCCCCAGACCGACGAGCTGCTGCTCACCTTCGGCCGAGGCCTCAGCATCGTGGCCCGCTGCGCGGATGCCTGGGGCGCCGAGGTCGAAGACGACGGCAAGATCGTGTGGTTCGCGCCCGCCGCCGAGTTCGCCGACGGCGAGGGTGTCCCTGGCGCCATCACCGGTGTCGACCACCGGCTGATCCGGATCACCGCCCCGAGGGACCGGGTCCGGGTGCAGATCCGCGACGTACCGCTGGCGCTCTACGTCGGGTTCCAGCACCACTTCCGCGAGCTGCGTCGTGAGGTCCGGCTGCTGGCGCTCGCACACCAGGCGGACTACCCGCTGGCCAAGAGCCTCTCTGACCTGTTCAGCTCGCTCGACCGGCAGCTGAGGGACGGCATCGGCGTCGAGCAGATCGAGGCGGCGCTCGCCCGCGGGCAGGACACGACCGACCTGGTCGTGCACATGCCGCGATCCAACGCCGCCACGCTGTCCCGCTTCGTCGAGCTGCTCGACATGGCCGACGAGTTCTGCCGCCAGGAGCGGCTGCTCTCGCTGGCCCGGAGCGCTGAGCAGCGGAAGTTCCAGGTGTGGTTCCTCGGAGAGTTCGTGCGACAGGCCCATGGCGAGCCCCCTCAGTCGTGGCTCGAGGCCCGGTCCAACGGGCATGCCAACCTGACCACCTAGTTCCGAGTGACCTTCCTGGCGGTGGCCCTGGGTGGCGCGGTCGGGGCCCTGCTGCGCTGGTGGCTGGGCGAGGCCGTCGGCGACGGCGCGGGGTTCCCGTGGGCCACGTTCTCGATCAACGTCTCCGGTTCGTTGGCGCTGGCGCTGCTGCCCGCGCTGGGCGCGGTGCGCCGTCGACCGGCGCTCGCGGCCGGGCTGGGGCCGGGGCTTCTCGGTGGCTACACCACGTTGTCGGCCTACGCCGAGCAGTCGCGGGAGCTCCTGGCCTCGGGTGAGTCGCTCACCGCGATGGCGTACGTCGTCGGCACGCTGGCCGCCTGCCTGGTCGCGGTCGCACTGGCGAGCCGGCTCTCGTCACCGGAGGCCCGCGACGAGTTCGCGGCCGAGCAGGGGGACGAGTGACGCCGCTCTGGGTGGCGCTGGGCGCGGCGCTGGGGGCTCCCCTCCGATTCGCCGTCGGCAGCTGGCTGGACTCGGACCGGTTCCCGACCGGCACCTGGCTGGTCAACGTGGCCGGCTCGTTCCTGCTCGGGCTGCTCAGCGGGGCCGCGGTCGCCGGGGCGTGGTGGGCGCTGCTCGGGACCGGCTTCTGCGGCGGGTTCACCACCTACTCGGCGTTCGCCGTCCAGACCCATCGCCGCGGCCCGGTGGACGGTGCGGCGTACGCGCTGGCGACCGTCGCGGCCGCGCTGGCCGCGTGTGCCGTGGGCTTCGCGGTCGGTCAGGCGTAGCCCAGCTCGTGCAGCCGGTGGTCGTCGATGCCGAAGTGGTGGGCGATCTCGTGGACCACCGTGATCCGGACCTCCTCGACCAGCTCCTCCTCGGTGGCGCACATGTCCAGGAGCGGTCCCCGGAAGACGAAGATCCGGTCGGGGAGCTGCCCGCTGAGGGTGCTGTCCCGCTCTGTCATCGCGAAGCCGTCGTAGAGGCCGAGCAGGTCGTCGGGCTCGCCCTCGGGCGGCTCGTCCTCGACCAGGACGACGAGGTTGTGGACGAGGGCCGCGAGCTCGTCAGGGATGCCGTCGAGGGCGAGATCGACCAGCGCGTCGAAGCGCTCCCGCTCCATCTCGATGGGCACGCCGCCATTGTTGCCCGTCCGCCAAGCGGGGGCACTACGGTGCGCACATGACGCCCGCCTCGCTCGTCCTCGACCTGGTCGAGCGCGTGTGGAACGGCGGCGACCTCGCCGCGCTGCCGGAGTACTTCGCCCCGACGTTCGAGCACGACGACGGCACCGTCAGCCTCGACGAGCTGCTGGCGTGGCACCACGACGAGGCTCAGACGTGGGCCGGCTCGTCGTACGTCATCCTCGACTGCGTTGCCACCGACGACTCCGTGGCCTTGCGCTGGCGCGCCAGCTCGACCCACGTCGGGGCGTGGGGAGCCATACCGACGACCGGGCGCCGGGTCGAGTGGACCGGCGCGCACTTCTTCCGCGTCCAGGACGACCGGATCGTGGCCATGCACGCGCTCGCGGACCGGTTGGGCAAGGCGACGCAGCTTGGAGTGCGCATGACGCCGCCCGAGACACCTCTCGAAGAGGGATGATCGGCGACCCCGACGGGACTCGAACCCGCGGCCTCCGCCGTGACAGGGCGGCGCGCTAACCAACTGCGCTACGGGGCCAGGTTTGCTGCCGGCCCGAAGGCCGTGAAGCGGTGCGACTCTAACTTACCGTCGGGGACCGTTCCCAATCGTGGAAAGGGCGGTTCCTGCGCACCCCCAACGGGATTCGAACCCGTGCTACCGCCGTGAAAGGGCGGGGTCCTGGGCCGCTAGACGATGGGGGCCGGACTGCGCCGACAAGGGTAGTAGACGGATGCGGGAACGCTGCGGCCGCTCCTGTATGGTGATCGCCGCTCGGGCAGGTAGCTCAGTTGGTACGAGCGTCCGCCTGAAAAGTGGAAGGTCGGCGGTTCGACCCCGCCCCTGCCCACGAGCCAGCAGAGGCCCCCGTCGTATCGACCGACGGGGGCCTCGTTCATCAGCCGGTCAGCTCTTGGTACTGCTGGTGGATCACCAGCACCGACAACACCCCGAACAGCGCGATGGACCAGATCATCGCTGCCAGCCGGACGCCTCGGATCCGCAGGGTGCCGGACAGGCTCCTGCGGTTGATCAGGATCAGCAGACCGGAGTAGAAGAACATCATCACTCCGCCCACCACGGCGGAGATCACGATGAGCACCAGCGGCTGGTCGAACCCCACCAGCAGCACCACGATCCCGACCCCGACGAGCGCCCAGACGAGGACGAAGTACAGCTTCGACTCGTTGGCGTCTCGCAGGTGGCTGGTCTTCAGGACGTCGGCCACCAGGCGGCAGGTGTAGTCGACGATGCCCAGCGCGGCAGCGAACAGGCTGAAGGCTCCGATCACCCAGAAGAATGTGCCGAACCACGGCGCGACCGTCTCCTTCAGCACCTGGCCCTCGATCTCGAGGAAGCCGATGTCGTCTGGCAACCCTTCCTTGCCGAAGACGGTGGAGTAGGCGAGCAGGGAGGTGAAGAAGATCGAGATGAAGGTGATGAGCACGAAGGTCATGAGCTGTTCGAGGTTCGCGAAGCGCCACCAGGACCGCCACCGGCTGAGGTTCTGCTCGGTGTGCTCGAACACGAAGCCTGTGCTTGGTGCCGCCTCCGGCTTGCCGGTCACCGGGCTCGCGATCCGGGGCACGTAGCTGCCCATGCCGAACCGCTTGTCGCGGATCCAGTTGCTCTGCACGAGGTTCTGGCCGCCTCCCCCACCGGCGAACGCCAGGGCGCCGAGCAGCACGGCGAATCCGAGCTCCTTGACAGGGATGCTGACCTCGGTGACCACTTGGGTGCTGTCCCTCCAGTCGGCCGCGCTCACGGCCACGACGGCGGCCACCGCGAACAGCACCAGAACTGCCGCCACCTTCGCCATCTCGACGCGCTCCAGGGCGGTGTACACGACCGGTGCGAGCGTGAGGATCGCCCCGATCGAGAGCAGCATGCCGATCGCGATGTAGTTGGCGTTTCCTCCCCACAGGTAGGTGAACAGCGTCGCCGAGCTGGTGGCCCAACCCGGCCAGAGGTTGGCGAAGAAGGCCAGTGCCGCGAAGAACAGCCCCCAGTACCGCCCATACCGGTTGAACCCGGTCAGCGCGGTCTCCCCTGTGGCAAGGGTGTACCGCTCGATCTCCATGTTGATGAAGAACTGGGTGGCCAGCCCCAGCAACGCGGCCCAGACGAAGACCAAGCCGACCTGGGAGGCGATGTAGGGGTAGAGGATGAACTCGCCGCTCGCGAGCCCGACACCGGCGGCGATGATGCCGGGACCGATGAGCTTCACCCACCGCTGTGGCGGTTCCGGCATGTCCCGGATCTCGGGGGCCGGGTGCCGGTTCGTGGGAAACCGATCCACAACCGAGCTCTGCTGGTTCTGGCTTATGGCGCCACTGGTCACGGCAGGCCTCCCTGGTCCCCCCTTACGTAACCCACGTCGCGGCGCCCGCATGCGCCCGATCCGCCCAGCCGGGCTGCGGGCAGGACCATGGCCCTTGGCCCTTTCGGGCCAGAGACCCCGGGAGACCCAGCGCGTAAAGTCCCGGCCACCATGGCAGACGGGGTCCGACGGCGGACGTTCGTGGCGGGCGCGACCGCGGTCGCGCTCCTCTCCGCATGTGGCGAGGACTCCGAAGGGTCTGCCAGCCCCGACACCACTGGCGGGGGCACACCGGCCAGCGAGCCGAACGCCTTCCGGCTCAGCTCCCGGCACGTGAAGAACCCGTGCCAGGCCTGTCTTTCGCACAACCGCAACCGCTACTACGCCACCCCCGAAGACGCGGAGGCGGACCGGCCCCACGATGGTTGCCACTGCGAGGTGCGCGGCCAGGTGATCGCAGACGACGACGCGGCCAACTACTTCTCCGACGCGCGTACCATGTTCGACAAGCGATCGGGATGAGGAGGCTCCGAGGAGCATCGAGGATGGGGGACCCGTAAGGGGTGGCCGGGCCAAGCCAAGTCAAGGGCTCATTTTCTTGTTGAACCCTCCCCCTCCCTGGATGCTTCTCGGCGCCAGAGCGCGCTTTCCCGGGCCGCTCGTCGGGGTGAGCCCGCCCTCCTGACCTGCGGATACGCTGCGTGGTATGGCGTCAGTCGACCAGCTCAACGTCCGGGCCGTCGGTCCGGCTCGGCGGGCGGCCCATGGTCTTCGTCCACGGTTTCGGCTGCGACCAGCACATGTGGCGGCACGTCGCGCCGGCGTTCACCGAGGACCACCGGGTGGTCTCCTTCGACCTGGTCGGCGCCGGCGGTGCCGACCCGGCGGCCTGGGATCCGGCCCGCTACGACTCGCTGGACGCCTACGCCGACGACATCCTGAACGTCGTCCACGGCCTCGACCTGCGTGACGTGATCCTGGTCGGCCACTCGGTGTCTGCGATGAGCGGGGTGCTCGCCGCGGTGGCCGAGCCGGACCGCTTCGCCGCACTCGTGCTGATCTGCCCATCGCCGCGCTACACCGACGACGGCGACTACCACGGAGGCTTCAGCGAGACCGACATAGCGGACCTCCTGGCCTCGCTCGACAGCAACTACCTCGGCTGGTCCAGCACCATGGCCCCGGTGATCATGGGCAACGCCGATCGTCCCGCCCTCGGGCAGGAGCTCACCGCCAGCTTCTGTCGGATGGACCCCGAGGTGGCCAGGCTGTTCGCGCGGGTCACGTTCCTGACCGACGCCCGCGACGCTCTCGCGGCGGTGACCACCCCGACGCTGGTGGTCCAGTGCCGACAGGACGTCATCGCCCCGGTGCAGGTCGGTCAGTACGTAACCGATGCGATCCCGGGCGCCGAGATGGTGCTGCTCGACGCCACTGGCCACTGCCCGCACCTGAGTGCGCCGGACGACACCATCAAGGCGATCCGGGACTTCCTGCCCTCCGTGGTGACGGTGCCGGTATGACGCTGGCGGAGTCCCGCCATGCCCTCGACCGGGCCTGGGCGGCGTTCCGCGACGCGCTGGCTCACGACGACCCGGTCGCGCTCTACGAGTCGGCGCCGTGTGGCTTCCTGACCACCACGCCGGACGGTCTCATCGTGAAGACCAACGCGACGTTCCGGACCTGGCTCCGCCGCGAGGCCGCAGACCTGATCGGCGTGACGACGTTCGCCGACCTGCTCACGATCGGCGGGCGGATGTACTACGAGACGCACTTCGCGCCCATGCTGCTCATGGAGGACCACGTCCACGAGGTCGCGCTCGACCTGCTCCGTGCGGACGACACCACGCTCCCCGTCCTGGTGAACGCTTCACTGGCCCGCGACGAGGACGGCCGACCCCGCGCGATCCGGATCGCGGTCTTCGACGCCACCGAACGCCGGCGCTACGAACGCGAGCTGCTCCATGCCAAGGAGCGGGCCGAGGCGTCCGAACGGGAGGCACGCGCGCTGGCCCGGACCCTGCAGCAGACCCTGATCCCGCCGACCGCCCCCACGATCCCCGGACTGGACCTGGCGGCCACCTATCACCCCGCCGGTCATGGGGCCGAGGTCGGCGGCGACTTCTACGACGTCTTCCCGGTCGGGACCGACGACTGGGTGGTCACGCTGGGCGACGTCTGCGGCAAGGGGTACGACGCGGCCATCGTCACCGCGTTGGTGCGCCACACCATCCGCGCGCTGTGCGTGGGCGAGCACCGGCCCGCCAAGGTGCTCAAGGGTCTCGACGAGGTGCTCCGCCACGACGAGACGGACAAGTTCTGCACCGCGGCACTCCTGCGCCTGCGGCGAGACGACGATGGCTGGCAGGTCACCACGGGCGTGGGGGGTCACCCAGCACCACTGCTGCTCCGGCCCGGCCAGGCGCCGGTGCCGTGCGGTGGACGCGGGCCGCTCCTCGGCGTCCTTGACGACGCGACCTTCGAGGACGCCTCCCTGCGGCTCGAACCGGGCGACGTGGTGCTGCTCTACACCGACGGCGTCGTGGAGGGGCGCCGGGGTCGCGAGCTGTTCGGCGAGGACAGGTTGCTGGCCACGCTCGAGGAGTGCGGCGGGCCCCCGGCAACGCTGGTAGACGCCGTGATGAACGCGGTGCTCGACTTCCAGGACGGCACGTTGCGCGACGACGTCGCGATCGTGGCGTTTGGCGTGCCGGCCGCTCCCTAGCCGTACGCTCCGCCGCCGGGAGGGCCGAAGGCCTCGGGGCCGTCGGTGATCTCGCCGTCGACAAGGTCGCCGTTGGTGAGCGCCTCACCCTCGCTCTCGGCTTCGGTGCCGAGCCCACCGAGCTCGCTGTCGAGCTGGCCCCTCTCGGTGCTGGCGTCGCCGCCGTAGTTGATTTCGTCGAGGGTGCGCTCGATGTTGCCCACGCGGTGTGAGAGATCGGACAGGCCGGGTGTGTCGCCGACGGCGGGAAGGCCGGAGAGGGTGTCGAGGACGTCGTGGAACCGCTCGAGCCGCTCGCCCTGGGTCTCCGCCCACGCCTTGATCGTGTCGACGAGGTCGAAGCAGTCCTCGATGATCCGGCGGACAGTCCCGATGTCGTCGATGATGTCCTGGAACTGGTCGAGCGGGTCGCCTCCGAAGGTGTCCTTGATGAAGTCCCAGGCCATGATGATCTCGCCGACGAACGGGATCACCCTCTTGCCCACCTTGTCAGCGAGCTCGGTGATCTTGGTGCCGAGAAGGACCAGCACCTCCTCGACCTCGACCGCGATCTTCTCGGACACGCGCGCGACGTACTGGAACACGAGGCGTCCGTTGGAGAGGACGTTGCCGATAGCGTGCATCGCCACGTCGTAGGCCGAGAAGACGCCCACCACCGCCAGGCCGGTCTGCCCCGTCATCGCCTGGGGTGTCTTCGAGGCCAGCTGGCCGAAGTTGTCGCCCCATGCATCGAAGCCGGCGTCCACCACGACGCAGGCGTTGGCGTTGGCCCCGATGGCCTCGTAGTTGGCCGCGAGCGGGTAGACGATGTAGTCGCGCAGGCTCTGGACGCTCAAGGGCGCGATGCCGGCGCCGAGTTGGTTGAGCAGGTCGATGCCGTCGTTGATCAGGTCGCGGCCGGTGTCCCAGGCCTCGGCGGCCGCGTCGAACCGGCTGTCGTGGTCAAGCTGAGAGCTCGCCACCTTCGGGCGCGGTCAGGGCGCCGGACAGGGGCTTGATGTGGAAGTTCTCGATGTAGCCGGGACCCGGCGGGCTGTAGTCGCACCTACCGCCCGGCCCGTGGTAGCTGTCCAGGTCGTGGCGGATCAGGCCGTCCTGCTGCTCGAGGTGCCGGGCCGAGGCGTAGATCGCGTGCTGCACGGCAATCCACGAGTCCCCGAACCCCGACATCGCGTCGTCGAACCAGCCGGCCATCTTGGGGAGCACGGCGGCGATCGGCTGCAGCGCGCATGACGCGTAGTCGAACCCGGACGTGTTGCAGACGTTGTCTCGGAAGTACGAGCTCAGGTCGCGGGACTGGTCCTCGACCTCGTTCATCGCGAAGAAGAGCTTGTCGAGGCTGCCGTAGTTGATGCTCAGCTCGGTGGCGGTCATCCGGACCTCCCAAGGGCGCGGACCACTCGTTCCCAGAGCCACATGCCGCCGCCATGGGTCGTCGGCGAGGCCCAGACGTCCGACCAGGCCAGGTCGCCGGCCTGGACCCGCTCGGCCAACCACCGGACCTCAAACGGTGCGTCGGCGCGGTGGGCGGTCTGCGCAATCACCGTGAGCACCTCGGGGTCGACCGGCCGGTCGGCGTCCGCCCGGCGTACGGAGCGGACGTTCTTGTCGATGCGGTCGAGCGTCCGCAGCAGCCGTACGTCGGCCTCGCGACCAAGGACGTCGTCGAGGGAGCCTCTGGTCGGCTCGCGCTGCTCCGTGGCGGAGAAGATCTCCCGCGTCATCACACCCCCCGATGGGTCGCGGCGGTCTCCTCTTGCCTACCCGCTCCGCGGCTGGACAAACCGCGAGCGCGCTCGGACCGAGCCCTCGGCAGACCTCCGCGCGCTGCAGGTTCAGTCTCCTTAGCAGGTCGATGGTCGGCTCGGAGCTGCTACATCGAGGGCCGCTCGGATCGGCTCACCCGTTCCCGGAGCACGTCGACCCTCGGGATCCCACCCAGCCTGCGCTGGTGGTGCAAATGGCCGGCGTATCGCTCCAGGGTCCGCCACAGCATCTGGTGCGCCGACCACGGCAGCGGCTCGGCCCCGTCGTACCAGGTCTCGCCGAAGGCGATCCAGACCGGCACCCATTCCGCCGCGTCGTCCCACTCCCCGCGACGCGAGGTCAGCATCCGCCGGCGGATCTGGAACGCGGTGCGCGGGCCGTCGTCGCAGATCGGCGCGGTTGCCACCGGCCAGAGCCGAAGGTCGAGGGTCATCAGGTGCACTTCGAGGTCGCGGAGCACGCGCGGGTCGACCAGGACGGTCGCGGCGTTCTCGTGCGGGGGCCGGTGCACCAGAGAACGTTCGCTCCGGGCGGCCGACCCCGTCAAGCATGGGACAGCAGGACGACGACGAGGCAGGATCGGTGCATGCGCCTCGTCACCGTGGCCGCCGGGACCGCTGCCCTCGTCGCTGCCACGCTCGGCGTACCGACGATCGGAGCCACCGCACCGGCCGGCGCCGCGCCGGCGTACGACGAGGCGGCGGTGCCCGCGAAGGCCGCGAAGGGCCCGAAGCTCACCGTCGACCTCAAGAAGGGCAAGCACCGGATCTCGCCGCTCATCTACGGGGTGAACTTCGCCGAGCCCGGCTTCGCCAAGGACGTCGACCTGCCGGTGAACCGATGGGGCGGCAACAGCACCGAGACCTACAACTGGCAGGTGCGGGGCGCCAATCATGGGCTGGACTGGTTCTTCGAGAACTTCGCGGACTGCTGGTCTGAGGCATTCGACTACTGCCAGCGCGGCCAGGACCACAGCGCCGCCGACGCCCAGGTGCAGCAGGACCGCGCCACCCACACCGCCAGTCTGCTGACCCTGCCCCTCATGGGCTGGGTCGCCAACGCGGTGTCGTACACCGGCGACCACCCCTGCAGCTACCCGGCCGGCGTCTACGACCCACAGGACGACCACGATCCGTACCACTCGGTCTGCGGCAACGGTCGCCGCAACGGCCAGTGGGTCGGCGCCGCCGACCCGACGCGGGCGGGGGTCGCGGTGGGGCCGGCGTTCTCGGCGCAGTGGATCGCGGCCCTCAGGGCGAGGTACGGCGACGCGCAGCA
This sequence comes from uncultured Actinomycetota bacterium, assembly GCA_963765915.1. Lineage (GTDB taxonomy): Bacteria > Actinomycetota > Actinomycetes > Propionibacteriales > Nocardioidaceae > Nocardioides. The sequence continues at coordinate 121,370 of CAVXYB010000014.1, forward strand.
CGGCGGCGTTGCGATCTACGCGCTCGGCAACGAGCCGGCGCTGTGGGACGAGACCCACCACGACTTCCACCCCCAGGACACGACGTACGACGAGCTCTGGAGCAAGTCGCGCGACCTGGCGCTGGCCGTCAAGGGCGCGGACCCGGGTGCGGCCACGCTCGGCCCGGCAGAGTGGGGCTGGCCGAACTACTTCTGCTCGGCCGCCGACAACGTCGACCAGGGCTGCTTCCCGACCTCACCCGACCGCGCCGCGCACGGGGGCACCGAGCTGTCCGCGTGGTACCTTCAGCAGTTCGCCCGCTACGAGCAGCAGACGGGCCGACGGCTGCTCGACTACTTCGACCTGCACTACTACCCGCAGGCGACCTACGCCGGCCACACCTACTCCCCCGTCACCGACGTCACCCGGCCGCTGTGGGACACCGGCTACACCGACCCCTCGTGGATCGACGCGAAGATCGGGCTGATCCCGCGGATGCGGGACTGGGTGCGGACCAGCTATCCCGGCACCAAGCTCGGGATCAGCGAGTACAACCTGGGCATGGGCGTCACCTCCGACCCGCGGGTGCAGAACGTCATCGAGGCCGACGCGCTCGGCATCTTTGGTCGCGAGGGGCTCGACCTCGCGACGTTCTGGCCGGACGAGGGCTCGCCGGTGCCGGCCGCGGCATTCCGGATCTTCCGCAACTACGACGGTCACCACCACCGCTTCGGTGACCGCGGCGTCTCCGCGCGCAGCGCTGACCAGCGCCGGGTCTCGGTGTACGCCGCCCGCGTCGGCAAGCACGGCGCGCTCACCATCGTCGTGGTCAACAAGGCCAGCACCGCGCTGCGGACCGCGGTCAGGCTCAAGCACGCCGGCAACGCGAAGCGCGCCGAGGCGTTCCAGTACGCCGGGTCGCGCATCCGCAAGCTGGGCGCGGTCCGGGTCCGCCACCATGCCGTCCGGCTGACCCTTCCGGCGATGTCGGTCACGCTGATCCGCGTACCGCTGCGCCCATGACCCGTGCGGTGCAGGTCCGGGTGACGGGCCGGGTGCAGGGCGTCTCGTTCCGCGCCTACGCCGCCCACGAGGCCGTCCGGCTCGAGCTGGCCGGCTGGGCGCGCAACGAACCGGACGGGGCCGTGACCGCGCACCTCGAGGGACCCGACGACAAGGTCGAGGAGATGCTCGCATGGTGCCGGCGAGGCTCACCCGCGGCGCACGTCGCCGACGTCGAGGTGACGCCGGTGCAGCCGACCGGCGCCACGTCCTTCGAGGTTGACTACTGACCGACTCCCCGGTGGTTGAGAAGGGCGCTCTGCGCTGCCGGTGGTTGAGGAAGGCGCTCTGCGCCGCCGGTGGTTGAGGAAGGCGCTCTGCGCCGCCGGTGGTTGAGGAAGGCGTTCTGCGCCGCCGGTGGTTGAGGAAGGCGTTCTGCGCCGCCGGTGGTTGAGGAAGGCGTTCTGCGCCTGTCTCGAAACCACGTACGCCGGGGCTGGGACGCAAGTCCCGCTCATCGAGCTCGTCGAGATGTCCCGCAGGGTCGGCTCCCAGCCTTCCCTGCGGTGGTCTCGACAGGCTCGACCAGCGATGGTCGGCTCCCCGCCCTCCTTGCGGAGGTTTCGAGACGGTTGCTGCGCAACCTCCTCAACCACCGGGTCCGGTGGTTGAGGAAGGCGCTCTGCGCCGCCGGTGGTTGAGGAAGGCGTTCTGCGCCGCCGGTGGTTGAGGAAGGCGTTCTGCGCCGCCGGTGGTTGAGGAAGGCGTTCTGCGCCTGTCTCGAAACCACGTACGCCGGGGCTGGGACGCAAGACCCGCTCATCGAGCTCGTCGAGATGTCCGCAGGGTCGGCTCCCAGCCTTCCCTGCGGTGGTCTCGACAGGCTCGACCAGCGATGGTCGGCTCCCAGCCTTGGCTGCGGTGGTTTCGAGACGGTTGCTGCGCAACCTCCTCAACCAGCCGGGTGCTCGCGCCGGTGGTTGAGGAAGGCGTTCTGCGCCTGTCTCGAAACCACGTACGCCGGGGCTGGGACGCAAGTCCCGCTCATCGAGCTCGTCGAGATGTCCGCAGGGTCGGCTCCCAGCTTTCCTTGCGGTGGTCTCGACAGGCTCGACCAGCGATGGTCGGCTCCCCGCCCTCCTTGCGGAGGTTTCGAGACGGTTGCTGCGCAACCTCCTCAACCACCGGGTCCGGTGGTTGAGGAAGGCGTTCTGCGCCTGTCTCGAAACCACGTTGTCGACGGCGCTCCAAGACTGGACAGTTCCGGCGCTTGAAAAGTGAGCGGTTGTGGCGAGTCTAGGACTCGGTCTGGCCGGTGGTGTTGCGGATGCTGGGCAGGCTGTCGATGCCGCGGCCGCGGAGTCGATAGCTGGCGCCCTTCAGGGTGAGTACGTCGGCGTGGTGGACGATGCGGTCGATCATGGCGGCGGCGACGGCTTGGTCACCGAACACGCCGCCCCAGCCGCTGAAGGGCAGGTTGCTGGTCAGGATCAGCGAGGCGTGTTCGTAGCGGGATGAGACGAGTTGGAAGAACAGGTTCGCGGCGTCTTGCTCGAAGGGGAGGTAGCCGACCTCGTCGACGATGATCAGCCCGTAGCGGCGCAGCGTGGTGAGCTCGTTGGGTAGCCGGCCGGCGCGGTGGGCCTCGGTCAACCGGGTGACCCAGTCGGTCGCGGTCGCGAACAGCACCCGGTGTCCGTGTCGGGCGGCTGCGACTCCCAGTGCGGTGGCCAGGTGGGTCTTGCCGGTCCCGGGTGGGCCGAGGAGGACGACGTTGCGGGCCTCGACCAGGAACCCGCCGGATGCGAGTGCCCCGACCTGCTGTCGGACCGCTGGTTGGGCGTCGAAGTCGAAGTCCTCCAACGTCTTCACCCCAGGGAACCCGGCAGCGCGGATCCGCAGCTGGGCACCCGAGGCGTTGCGGGCACTGACCTCGCGTTCCAGGACCGCGGCGAGGTAGTCCTCGTGGGTCCAGCCCGCATCGCGGGCCTGGTTGGCCAGCCGGGCGGCGGCCTCGGTGATCCGCGGTGCTTTCAGCGCGGCCGCGAGGTAGGTGATCTGCTTGACCACCTCCGTGGCTGCACCGGTGCTCGAGGTCTGCGTCGCAGTGCTCTTGGCGGCCATCAGCTGGTCCCGTCCCTGTCGCTTGGTTGGTCGCTCAAGCCGAAGGCGCGGTCGTAGTCGCTCAGATCTCGGGTGAGATCCTCGGCCGCGCTGATGGCGGCGCGGGGTTGTTGGAACTGCTTGCGCAACAGGCCGGCGACCTCGACGTGTGCGGGGTCGGTGATCGTGGTTCCTCTGGCCCAGACCCGGGGATGTTCGGCGACCAGGCGGCCGCCGGCGCGGACCCGGACCAGGTCGAGATCGCCGGCCACCTCGACCATCCGTCCGATCACGGTCGGGTCGACGGAGTAGTCGTTGGTGTCCAGGCGGACGTAGTAGTCGCGACCCAACCGGATCGTGTTGCGCCAGCCCCACGATTGGCCCAGCTGTAGCGGGATCGGCGGCAGCGCCAGCATCGCGGCCCGGTCGGCATCGACCAGGTCGACGGGTGCGGCCTTGATGGTGCGGACCACCCGTGCGTTGGCCCGGGTCAGCCAGTCGCCGAACTGGGCGTTGAAGTCCGCCGGTGAAGTGAAGGACCGACCGGGCATGAAGGAGGTCTCGAACCAGCCGTTGCGACGTTCCAGCAGCCCCTTGGATTCGGGATCATTGGGTGGGAGCAGCACCAGCTTGGTGGCCAGGGTGCCCATGAACGAGGCCACGCCCTCGGCGCGGCGTTGGCCGCGGCCGATGCCGGGCTCGTTGTCCCAGATCAGCCGGCGTGGGACCCGCCCCAGCTGCTGGATCAGCTCCCAGGACCCCAACAGCAGGTCCTGGGTCTTCCGGGTCGGGATCATCCGGGCGGTCATGAACCGCGAGTGCGCCGCGGTGATCACCAGCACCGGCAACAACTTGGTGGTGCGGTCCTCGAGCGGGATCCTTCGCGGCGGGAACCACAGATCGCACTGCGCAGCATCACCGGGCGCCCAGGTCAGCCGATCGGCCGGATCGACCGGCCGGTGCTCAGGACGCAGCCGCCTCACGTTGTCGCTGAACCACCGGATCGACCCCGTCCAACCCACCCGCTCGGCCAACACCGTGGCCGGCATATCCGGGGTCGCCTCCAGCAACGCCCGCACCCGCGGCTCGAAGACCGTGAACGACGTCGGCCTCGGCGACCGCTCATACCTCGGCGGCGTATCCGACTTCACCGCCTTGATCACCGTGGTCCGCGAGATCCCCAACCGCGCCGCGATCCGTGCCTTCGGCACCCCCTCAGCAGCCAGCCTCCTGATCAGCGCCCAGTCCTCCAAAGTGATCACTCTCCGATCGTTGAGTGCTCACTTTTCACCGCCGAAACTGTTCAGTTTTCGAGCGCCGCCGACACCAGCGATGGTCGGCTCCCCGCCCTCCTTGCGGAGGTTTCGAGACGGTTGCTGCGCAACCTCCTCAACCACCGGGTAGAGGAAGGCGTTCTGCGACGCCGGTGGTTGAAGAAGGCGTTCTGCGCCGCCGGTGGTTGAGGAAGGCGTTCTGCGCCGCCGGTGGTTGAAGAAGGCGCTGCTCTAAGCACCGGGCCGGTGGTTGAGGAAGGCGTTCTGCGCCGCCGGTGGTTGAGGAAGGCGTTCTGCGCCTGTCTCGAAACCACGTACGCCGGGGCTGGGACGCAAGTCCCGCTCATCGAGCTCGTCGAGATGTCCGCAGGGTCGGCTCCCAGCTTTCCCTGCGGTGGTCTCGACAGGCTCGACCAGCGATGGTCGGCTCCCCGCCCTCCTTGCGGAGGTTTCGAGACGGTTGCTGCGCAACCTCCTCAACCACCGGGTCTCGGGTGGTTGAGGAAGGCGTTCTGCGCCTGTCTCGAAACCACGTACGCCGGGGCTGGGACGCAAGACCCGCTCATCGAGCTCGTCGAGATGTCCGCAGGGTCGGCTCCCAGCCTTCCCTGCGGTGGTCTCGACAGGCTCGACCAGCGATGGTCGGCTCCCAGCCTTGGCTGCGGTGGTTTCGAGACGGTTGCTGCGCAACCTCCTCAACCACCGGCGTCTCCCTCCACCACCGGCGTCCCCCTCCACCACTGATGTCTCGCGGCGGGCTTCCATGACGGGCGGCGCGTGCTCGCCTAGGGTGGTGGCGACTTCAGGCCCACCAACCACCGGGCAACCATCGGGGGAACCATGCACGTACGCCGTTCGACTGTCTGGGCCGCGCTGGCCCTGCCGCTGGCTCTGACGATGAGCGGCACCCTGACCGCTGCGGCGACGTCGGCGTCCGAAGCCACCGACCGGGCCGCGGCGCCGACTACCGGCCGGTTCATCACCACGTCGAAGCAAGGCGTCGTGCTGGTCGACGAGAACGGCAAGAACCGCCACACCCTCGTCAAGGCCCGCAAGGCGGTCGTCGCCGACATTCACGCGAGCACCGGGACGTTCCTCTGGGGGTCGGGCTCGGGTGACGTGAAGAAGTGGCAGATCACGAACCTGTTCGGCGCGGACCTGGGCAGCTTCAAAGTCCCGGCCGGCAGCTCGACCCCGGCGATCGACCAGGGCGGTTACGTCGCCTACTGGGTCCGGCCGTTCCGCGGCGGCGCGCAGGCCGCGATCATGCAGCGAGAGGTCAACGACCCGCGCGCAGAGCCCGAGGTCCTCCGGTCCCTCGGTCCGGGAGAGGCCGAGCAGCTCACGGTCTCACCCGACTACCAGAAGATCGCGGTGGTCGTGGGCGGCCAGGTCCGCCTGGTGTCGGCCAACGGCGCCAGCGAGGAGACAGTCCCGCTGCCGCCAGGCACGTCCGCGAGCCCAGGGCGGGTCGTGTGGTCGCCCGACTCCGCCCGGATCGCGTTCGTGGCCGGCCCCGGCTCGGTCTACGTGGCTTCCGCCATCGGCGACCACACGCCCACCCAGCTGCCCGCGACGGTCCCGAGCCTTTTCGACTGGGCTCCCGACGGCAGCCTCCTGCTGGGTGGCAGCCCGGGCAGCGCGAACCTGGTCGGCATCAACCCCGCCACCGGCGCGACGCAGCGCACCTACTCGGTCGACCGAACCTCAGGCATCTTCTGGAGTGGCTTGAAGAAGGGCAAGGTCGCCACCGACCGCATCAAGCCCTCGGTGAGCATTTCCCAGCCTGACTGCGGCGATCGCAAGCGCGCGGCGTGCGAGCGCTACCGGCACTCGACCAAGGCCTGGAAGGTGGTCGGTGGCAAGGCCGCCGACAATGGCCAGTCCCTACTGCGCTACGTCATCATCGCCGCGTTCCAGCGTCGCGGCAGCTCGTGGTGGGCCCTGGTCGGCCACGGCAAGCACCCGACCTGGCGCAAGTTCCCGACGCGCAACGAGGCGCGCTACGGCGCCAAGGAGCGGCGCGCGAAGATCACCGGCAACCGGTGGGAGGCCAAGATCCCGCAGTTGACCGCCGGCCAGCTGGTCGTGGTCGCGAAGGCCGCGGACGGTGCGGGCAACAACGGTCAGGCGACGGTCGCGCAGACGCTCAACTGATCCCACCGGGACGACCCGTGGCCCATTGGGGCCAAGGCCCCTAGCCTTGCGGCGATTCCGCCCTCAGGGTTGGCGTCGCTAGCAGTCTGGGTACCCAGTTGCGTGACAGACGGTTCGCGCAGACGTGCGGGTCGCTCCTCGGGAGGATGCAGCATGAAGCTCATCATCGGTGCGTTGGTCGTGATCTGGCTCGTCATCGGCGCTCTTGCCGCAGGCCAGCGCGGGTATTTCGGCGATGATCGCAAGGTCAACTGCAAGACCGGAGCCGACACCGCACTGACGGTCGTGGCCGGCCCGCTCAACTATGTGGGGGTCAACCCAAAGGTGAAGTGCAAGGCCCCGAAGCCCTCGCGCTGAGCCGCCGCGCATCCCCCGACCGGTCACCCGTTCGGACCATATCCACCCCAGTGTGGTCTGGACGACCACACCGAGGTTGGTGACAACAGACCCGCCGTCAGTCACTCTGTCCGCGCTGGGTTTCATGGGGTCGGTTCGTGGGGGAGCGACGAAATCCGCACGCTTCATGGGGGAAGAGTTGAAGGTAGTCGTGGGCGTTCTCTGCGCCGTCTGGGTGGTCGTCGGCACTACGGCGGCCAGCCAGCGGCAGTCCTTCGGGCCCGATCTGGCCACCTGCGATTCCGCGGCGACGGTGGCCGTCACCGTCGCGGCCGGGCCGCTCAACTACCACGGGGTCAACCCGGCGGTCACCTGCCCGGAGCCGTCGGCGTGATCCCCGGGGCCGACACTCGCCGCAGGCATCTGGTTCCCCGGCGGCACGCGGGGGACGCGGGGCACGAGGGGCACGACCTGCGCGACCTGCACCCCGGGCCCGAGCGACACGAGGCACCGGCTCCGGTCGACGTCGTACGCCGGCCAGAGCCGGTGCCACCGCCGGACCACGTCGACCGCGGGAACTTCCTGACGCCGCGGCTCTACCCGTGCCCGCCGTTCGACCCCTGGGAGTCGGCCACCGCCAAGCTGTCCATGTAGGACTTGATCGACGGCACCGAGGTCAGCCGGTCGCGGAAGAAGTTGTTGACGATGTTGACCAGCTGAGTCTTGGCGGCGTCGATCTCATCCTCGACCGCCTCCGGGTCGCCTGCGTCGTCGGCTGCCTCGAGCGCTGTCCGCAGCCGGAGCAGGGCATTGACCGTCTCGGTCTCCTCGACGCCGTCCAGCGCCTTCACGACTGCCATCACCAGCTCGTCGGCCTGCGCCCGCACGTTCTCCTCGGGAATGGTCGACCCAGCTTGTGCTGCGTTCTCCAGCGTCCAGATCAGGGACCAGACCTGGTAGAGCACGGTCGTCGGCTCGTCGAAGAGCTCCCTGACGAACGCGGCCTCCAGGTAGCGGCCGCTGTAGCGGAAGACGTTGTACATCCGCTTGGCGGCCTTGCCGTAGTTCGGGTGACTCAGGTACTTCTCCACTTCGTGCTCGAGCTGGTCGACGTAGTTGTCGAGTGCGTCACCGGAGACGTGCGAGACGACCTTGGTGAAGGTCGGAAGCTCGCCGGCGTCGAGATAGACCTCCTGGAAGTAGGCGTCCAGGTAACCGTCCAGAGCGACGATGTCCCCATCCGGGGACTCCCAGGTCGGGTCGATCACGTTGCTCGCGTTGGCCAGACCGCCGGTGTCTCCGTCGACGGTGACCCAGTCGAGCTTGCACCAGCCCGGCTCCTCGGCGAGGTCCTCCCACACCAGCCGGACCGGTTCCCCCTCCTTCTCGACCCACATCTCACCGGCGAAGACCTCGGCCGGCTTCCAGCTGATGGGACCGCCCTTCTTCTGGTGCTCGCCGTCCTTGACGCAGTCGAACGGGTACAGGCTCCACTTGGCCTCGACGAACTGGTACGTCGGCCCGCTGGCCCGCTCGGTGGGGTTCTGTCGCATGAGGCCGGCGAGGATCCTGCATGCCTCGGCCCGGGTGTCGGCCTTGATGTTGAGCCGCTGGAAGAAGTCTCCGTCTCCGGGGTGGGCCTGGATCTTGGACTGTGCGGAGGAACCGGACAGCGCCAAGGCACCCTCGACCACGCCCTCGGGACCGCGGACCTCGACCACCTCTCCCTGCCGGCGGAACCGCGCCAGCACGCTCGGGCTGAAGTCCAGCATCGCGATCTTGTGCCCGAACACGCCGTGCTCGGCATCCACGCTGATGTCCGCACCCACCTGGGCGGTGGCCTCGGCGGCGATGGCGGCCAACCAGCGTTGGGTGTCGGCCTCGTCGAGCTCGATGCCGAGCCGCTTGGCCGACTCCACGAGCCGGGCCACGTCGAGCTGGGGCGTCGGTTCGGTCATTGCGCGTCCTTTCGCCGGGGCACGGGCTCGTCGCGAAGCGCCCGAAACAGGGCCGCCTGGTCCTGCGCATCGGAAAGAGCGTGATGGGCCAATGGCCGCCCTGACAAGTACTTCGGCGCGAGCACCCTCATGCTCGTCTCGGCCCAGGTGCTGCCGAGCCGGCCGATGGCGAAGGACTTGATGTCGAGCGCGGTGTAGCCGAAGGGGTTCCGTCCCAGGTACCGCTCGAAGTAGTCGGCGACGAACATCCAGTCGAAAACCGCGTTGAAGCCGACGAACACCGGCCGGTTTCCCTCCGGGACGACCTCACCGACCCAGTCCGCGAAATTCTGCATCGCCTCGGCCGGCGGCACCCCCATCGTCTCGAGGATGTCGACCGAGAGCTTGCTGACCGCGAGGGCCTCCGGGGTTGACCGCTTGTCCTCGGGCTTGAGCTCGACGTAGAACGTGGTCTCCTCCGGATCATCGACGAGGCAGGCCCCTATCGAGAGCAGTGCGTAGTCCCCCGGCGTGGCACCCCCGGTCTCGACGTCGACCGAGATGAAGCACTCCACCTCGTCGCGGTCCTCACTCTTGCGCTTGCTCACACTTCGAGCGTGCCATACCAAATGAGTACCTGGTTGCTCATCGTTGCCGAGCGACGCGAGGCTGACCGCTGACACCGCGAGGGGATGGCGAGGCGGCGCACGCCGCTCGCGAGCCTGCACCAACCAACGCTCCTCGGCTCTTCCCGGTGTCGCCCCGCCCAAAGAACGGTCTGTGTCCGGACCGCCGCGCTTACAGCACCAACACGGTGATACCGAACGGGCCGAAGACACCGAGCCCTGCGACGTTGGCGGCCCGCATGTGGCAGTGGTAGTGCTTGCCCGGGGTCAACCCGGTGACCGCGAGCGGGCTGGCCGCGCCGCCCGCAGACCTGGTCACCCCGCCATCGGTGCTGAGGCACTGGGCGGTGAAGTTGGTGACCGGGCTGCCCCCGTCCGAACCCGGCGTGAAGGCGACCGTCACCCGACCGGGTCCCGGCGTGGAGCTGGCCACCGTCGGCGAGGCAGGCACGGTGCTGTTGACCACGACCGTGGCGCCATAGCCGCTGAACGCACCGATGCCGAGCGCGTTGGCGGCCCGTACGCGGCAGTGGTAGTGCTTGCCCGGGGACAACCCGGTGACCGCGAGCGGGCTGGCCGCGCCGCCCGCAGACCTGGTCACCCCGCCATCGGTGCTGAGGCACTGGGCGGTGAAGTTGGTGATAAGGCTGCCCCCGTCCGAACCCGGCGTGAAGGCGACCGTCACCCGACCCGGTCCCGGCGTGGAGCTGGCCACCGTCGGCGAGGCAGGCACGGTGCTGTTGACCACGACCGTGGCGCCATAGCCGCTGAACGCACCGATGCCGAGCGCGTTGGCGGCCCGTACGCGGCAGTGGTAGTGCTTGCCCGGTGTCAACCCGGTGACCGCGAGCGGGCTGGCCGCGCCGCCCGCAGACCTGGTCACCCCGCCATCGGTGCTGAGGCACTGGGCGGTGAAGTTGGTGATAAGGCTGCCCCCGTCCGAACCCGGCGTGAAGGCGACCGTCACCCGACCCGGTCCCGGCGAAGAGCTGGCCACCGTCGGCGACGCAGGCACGGTGGCGGCAGGCAGCGCGACCGTGGCGCCGTCGGGACCGTAGGCACCGGTACCGACCGTGTTGGTGGCCCGCACCCGACAGACATAGGAGCTTCCGTTGGTCAGGGCCTCGACCGTCACCGGACTGGCCGGCCCCGACCCGGCACCCGCCTGGCCGCCGTCACCGCTGACACACTCCACCTCATAGCCGGTCACCGGGCTGCCCCCATCGGCCCCCGGACTGAACTCCACCGACACCGACGACGCCGACACCGGTGTCGACGAAACCACCGACCCACCAGCCGGGGTCACCGCCAGCAGCCACGAGCCCGAGTCGGGACCGTAGGCACCGGTACCGACCGTGTTGGTGGCCCGCACCCGACAGACATACGAGGACTCCGTTGGTCAGGGCCTCGACCGTCACCGGACTGGCCGGCCCCGACCCGGCACCCGCCTGGCCGCCGTCACCGCTGACACACTCCACCTCATAGCCGGTCACCGGGCTGCCCCCATCGGCCCCCGGACTGAACTCCACCGACACCGACGACGCCGACACCGGTGTCGACGAGGTCACCGACCCACCAGCCGGCTCCACCGGCGGCACCTCCTGGACGAAGGGGCTGCCGTCGGGACCGTAGGCACCGGTACCGACCGTGTTGGTGGCCCGCACCCGACAGACATACGAGGACCCGTTGGTCAGGGCCTCGACCGTCACCGGACTCGCCGGCCCCGACCCGACACCCGCCTGGCCGCCGTCACCGCTGACACACTCCACCTCATAGCCGGTCACCGGGCTGCCCCCATCGGCCCCCGGACTGAACTCCACCGACACCGACGACGCCGACACCGGTGTCGACGAAACCACCGACCCACCATCCGGGGTCACCGCCAGCAGCCACGAGCCCGAGTCGGGACCGTAGGCACCGGTACCGACCGCGTTGGTGGCCCGCACCCGACAGACATAGGAGGACCCGTTGGTCAGGGCCTCGACCGTCACCGGACTGGCCGGCCCCGACCCGGCACCCGCCTGGCCGCCGTCACCGCTGACACACTCCACCTCATAGCCGGTCACCGGGCTGCCCCCATCGGCCCCCGGACTGAACTCCACCGACACCGACGACGCCGACACCGGTGTCGACGAGGTCACCGACCCACCAGCCGGCTCCACCGGCGGCACCTCCTGGACGAAGGGGCTGCCGTCGGGACCGTAGGCACCGGTACCGACCGTGTTGGTGGCCCGCACCCGACAGACATACGAGGACCCGTTGGTCAGGGCCTCGACCGTCACCGGACTGGCCGGCCCCGACCCGACACCCGCCTGGCCGCCGTCACCGCTGACACACTCCACCTCATAGCCGGTCACCGGGCTGCCCCCATCGGCCCCCGGACTGAACTCCACCGACACCGACGACGCCGACACCGGTGTCGACGAAACCACCGACCCACCAGCCGGGGTCACCGCCAGCAGCCACGAGCCCGAGTCGGGACCGTAGGCACCGGTACCGACCGTGTTGGTGGCCCGCACCCGACAGACATACGAGGACCCGTTGGTCAGGGCCTCGACCGTCACCGGACTGGCCGGCCCCGACCCGGCACCCGCCTGGCCGCCGTCACCGCTGACACACTCCACCTCATAGCCGGTCACCGGGCTGCCCCCATCGGCCCCCGGACTGAACTCCACCGACACCGACGACGCCGACACCGGTGTCGACGAGGTCACCGACCCACCAGCCGGCTCCACCGGCGGCACCTCCTGGACGAAGGGGCTGCCGTCGGGACCGTAGGCACCGGTACCGACCGTGTTGGTGGCCCGCACCCGACAGACATACGACGCCCCGTTGGTCAGGGCCTCGACCGTCACCGGACTGGCCGGCCCCGACCCGACACCCGCCTGGCCGCCGTCACCGCTGACACACTCCACCTCATAGCCGGTCACCGGGCTGCCCCCATCGGCCCCCGGACTGAACTCCACCGACACCGACGACGCCGACACCGGTGTCGACGAAACCACCGACCCACCAGCCGGGGTCACCGCCAGCAGCCACGAGCCCGAGTCGGGACCGTAGGCACCGGTACCGACCGTGTTGGTGGCCCGCACCCGACAGACATACGAGGCCCCGTTGGTCAGGGCCTCGACCGTCACCGGACTGGCCGGCCCCGACCCGGCACCCGCCTGGCCGCCGTCACCGCTGACACACTCCACCTCATAGCCGGTCACCGGGCTGCCCCCATCGGCCCCCGGACTGAACTCCACCGACACCGACGACGCCGACACCGGTGTCGACGAAACCACCGACCCACCAGCCGGGGTCACCGCCAGCAGCCACGAGACTGCCGTCGGAACCGTAGGCACCGGTACCGACCGTGTTGGTGGCCCGCACCCGACAGACATACGACGCCCCGTTGGTCAGGGCCTCGACCGTCACCGGACTGGCCGGCCCCGACCCCGACACCCGCCTGGCCGCCGTCACCGCTGACACACTCCACCTCATAGCCGGTCACCGGGCTGCCCCCCATCGGCCCCCGGACTGAACACCACCGACACCGACGACGCCGACACCGGTGTCGACGAGGCCACCGACCCACCAGCCGGGGTCACCGCCGGCAGTCCTGACGAAGGGGCTGCCGTCGGGACCGTAGGCACCGGTACCGACCGTGTTGGTGGCCCGCACCCGACAGACATAGGAGGACCCGTTGGTCAGGGCCTCGACCGTCACCGGACTGGCCGGCCCCGACCCGACACCCGCCTGGCCGCCGTCACCGCTGACACACTCCACCTCATAGCCGGTCACCGGGCTGCCCCCATCGGCCCCCGGACTGAACTCCACCGACACCGACGTCCCCGACACCGGTGTCGACGAAACCACCGACCCACCAGCCGGCTCCACCGGCGGCACCTCCTGGACGAAGGGGCTGCCGTCGGGACCGTAGGCACCGGTACCGACCGTGTTGGTGGCCCGCACCCGACAGACATAGGAGCATCCGTTGGTCAGGGCCTCGACCGTCACCGGACTCGCCGGCCCCGACCCGGCACCCGCCTGGCCGCCGTCACCGCTGACACACTCCACCTCATAGCCGGTCACCGGGCTGCCCCCATCGGCCCCCGGACTGAACTCCACCGACACCGACGACGCCGACACCGGTGTCGACGAGGTCACCGACCCACCAGCCGGCTCCACCGGCGGCACCTCCTGGACGAAGGGGCTGCCGTCGGGACCGTAGGCACCGGTACCGACCGTGTTGGTGGCCCGCACCCGACAGACATACGAGGCCCGTTGGTCAGGGCCTCGACCGTCACCGGACTGGCCGGCCCCGACCCGACACCCGCCTGGCCGCCGTCACCGCTGACACACTCCACCTCATAGCCGGTCACCGGGCTGCCCCCATCGGCCCCCGGACTGAACTCCACCGACACCGACGACGCCGACACCGGTGTCGACGAAACCACCGACCCACCAGCCGGGGTCACCGCCGGCACGCCTGGACGAAGGGCCTGCAGTCGGGACCGTAGGCACCGGTACCGACCGTGTTGGTGGCCCGCACCCGACAGACATAGGAGGACCCGTTGGTCAGGGCCTCGACCGTCACCGGACTGGCCGGCCCCGACCCGGCACCCGCCTGGCCGCCGTCACCGCTGACACACTCCACCTCATAGCCGGTCACCGGGCTGCCCCCATCGGCCCCCGGACTGAACTCCACCGACACCGACGACGCCGACACCGGTGTCGACGAAACCACCGACCCACCAGCCGGGCTCCACCGCCAGCACCGCCTGGACGAAGGGGCTGCCGTCGGGACCGTAGGCACCGGTACCGACCGTGTTGGTGGCCCGCACCCGACAGACATAGGAGCTTCCGTTGGTCAGGGCCTCGACCGTCACCGGACTGGCCGGCCCCGACCCGACACCCGCCTGGCCGCCGTCACCGCTGACACACTCCACCTCATAGCCGGTCACCGGGCTGCCCCCATCGGCCCCCGGACTGAACTCCACCGACACCGACGACGCCGACACCGGTGTCGACGAGGTCACCGACCCACCAGCCGGCTCCACCGGCGGCACCTCCTGGACGAAGGGGCTGCCGTCGGGACCGTAGGCACCGGTACCGACCGTGTTGGTGGCCCGCACCCGACAGACATACGAGGCCCCGTTGGTCAGGGCCTCGACCGTCACCGGACTCGCCGGCCCCGACCCGACACCCGCCTGGCCGCCGTCACCGCTGACACACTCCACCTCATAGCCGGTCACCGGGCTGCCCCCATCGGCCCCCGGACTGAACTCCACCGACACCGACGACGCCGACACCGGTGTCGACGAAACCACCGACCCACCAGCCGGGGTCACCGCCAGCAGCCACGAGCCCGAGTCGGGACCGTAGGCACCGGTACCGACCGTGTTGGTGGCCCGCACCCGACAGACATACGAGGACCCGTTGGTCAGGGCCTCGACCGTCACCGGACTGGCCGGCCCCGACCCGGCACCCGCCTGGCCGCCGTCACCGCTGACACACTCCACCTCATAGCCGGTCACCGGGCTGCCCCCATCGGCCCCCGGACGTGAACTCCACCGACACCGACGACGCCGACACCGGTGTCGACGAGGTCACCGACCCACCAGCCGGCTCCACCGGCGGCACCGCGATCGCGACTCCGGTCCACACGACGGTTCCGTCCGTGTGGGTGCCGCGGCGGGTCTGGATCGCGCCCATCAGGCCCCAGCGGCCGACCGCCACCGGGTCGCGGAAGCTATGCGTCTGCCCGTCGGGAAGGTCGACCTCGACCGTCTCGTGGTCGACCTTCCGCATGACCTGGACGTACTCGGTGTCGGCCTCGAGAGTGAAGCCGTCCTCGAAGAGCCCGTACGCGCCGCGGAGCTCGTCGGGGTCCCGCTCACTCGCGAGCCATACGGCGAGGTCGTGGTAGACGGGGATGTAGGGATCTCTCACCGGGTCCTCCACCTGGAACGCCAACCACTGGATGGGCCGCAGCGGCAGGACGAGGTCAGGCGCACCGGCAATCCTGACAGACGGCGCATACAGGATCGGCCGGTCCCAGGTCGCGAGCTGGATGGAGCCACCGTCGCCGTTGGTCCCGAAGGTCTTCAAGCCCGACCCGATGACGGCGTTCTGGCCGTGGGTGGTGCCGTTGTTCACCATCACAAAGCGGCCGCCGATGGCGTTGTACCCGCCGGGAACGAACAGCCTGGCGTAGGCCGCCTGCGCCGGCGTGATGATGGGCGCGTACCGGCGGTTGACGATCGGGTGCAGAGCGTTTGCGCGGGTTGGCTGCCAGAGCAGCTGACCGGTTGGCGTGAGCTGGCTCGGATTCTTCAAGCTGGGCTGGTCGGGGCGCTGGAAGTCGTCGGCGACGACTACATTCGGTCCGACGAGAGCGTGGAAACCCGCGGCGCGGTCCGCCGTGGACTGCGCTGTCGCGGGCCCAGCCAGCGCAGCGTCTGCCAGGCCCGCCACGAAGCCGCCGATGACCACGGCCAGCGCCACTGCCAGCCTGCCTGCCCGCCGCGTCACGCCATCTCCCAGTTGCGTTCATGGCAAAACGCGGTTACCCGAGGTTAGGTCGTCGGTCTGCCGGTGTGCATCACCCCTAGGGGGCCCCTGCCGGTGGCCGAAAGGGCTGGCTGGGTATGCCTACTCAGCAAGATTGAGCGCACCACCGCTGACGCCGACCGGGCCGCGTGGGGCCCAATGAGCACATGATCACGTGCCTCGAGACCTGCCCGCGCTGCGGCACCGTCTTCGCCCCCGGTCTCCCGCCCGTCGTTCCTCCGCCCCCGGCCGCCGCGCCCCCGCCTCCCCCACCACCCACCCCACCGCCTGACGCGCCGCCGTACCCGGTGGCCAGTACGCCGCCCCCGGCACCGCACGCCGGCCTCAGCGCAGCATCGGTGCCGAAGATCCTGCTGGGTCTGGGCGCCACCTGCCTGCTCGTCGCGGCCGTGATCTTCCTGGCCGTCGCATGGTCGTGGCTGGGGATCGGCGGCCGCACCGCCGTCCTGGTCGCGCTGACCGCCACCGCCGGACTGGCCGGTCAGTTGCTGGCGCGTCGCAACCTCGGCGTCGCCGCGGAGGCCTTCACCACCGTGGCACTCGGGCTCGTCGTGCTCGACCTCGTCGGCGCCGAGAGCGCCGGCTGGCTCGAACCGCCGACCTTCGAGGCGTTCATGGCAGTGGTCGGTGGCACCCTCGTCGCCGTCTCGTTCACGCTGGGCCTGCCGACCCGTCGGCTGGTCCTCCCCCAGCTGGCCGCGCCAGTCGGGCTCGGGCTGCTCGTGCTCGGTGTCGGCGCGCCGACCGAGCACCCGCAGGTCGTGGCCACCGTCTCGGTGCTCCTGTTCGCCGGCCTCGCGGTGCTGGCCCACCGGATCGGGTTCGCGGTGCTGCCGTGGACCGCGACCGTCGGCGCCGGCATCTCCTACCTCGCGCTGGCCGGGCTCGCGCTGTCCGATGCCGGCGAGCACCTCACCCTGCGCTGGCTGTGGGCCGAGGGCCACGGGCTCGGGCTGCTCGCGGTGGCCGCGCTGACGCTGCTGCCCTGGCTGGTCGGGGCCACTCAGTCTGACGCTGGCGAGCTGCGCCAGCTGGTCTGCGCCGCCTCGGTGTCGATGCTCACCTACTCCGCGGCTCTCCCGGTGTTCGACGAGGGGGCCACCGCGATCACGCTCACCGCGGCCGCAGCGTCGCTGGTCTGGGTGGTCGCGGCGGCGGTTGCCCCACCGGGGTGGTACCTCGTCCCCCGGGTGCCGCTCGTCGGGTCACTCCTCGTCCTGGCGCCGGTCCCGGCAGTGCTCGCCGCGCAGGGGCTGGCTGCGCTGTTCTCCGTCGGCGAGCCGTTCAGCGCCGCCGCGACGGTGCGCCTGTCGCCGGAGAGCCCGCTCGCCCATCCGCTGTTGCTGCCCTTGGGCGTCGCGGTCGTGGCGGTGGCCGCAGCACTCACGCTGCCCCGGAACCGCTGGTTCTGGCCGGTCGCCGGCGCGGCGGCGTACGCCACCACCGTGGTGACCGCGGCGCTGTACCCGATGCCGCTGTGGGCCTTCGTTGCGGCCCTCGGGCCGGCGGGCATCGTCGTCTCGATGCCGAGCGCGGTGCTGACCCTGATCGTGCTGGGCGAGATCGTCACGCTCGCGGCCGCTCTCCTGCTCCGTCGGGCCACACCGGTCCAGCCCGTCGCAGCGCTGGTGCTGCCGGTCGCCGTGGCGGCGTTCCTCTGGACCGGCGGCCACGTGATCGAGGTGGCCGTCGACGTCCGCTCGCTGGTCATCCTGGGGGCGCTCGGCCTGCTGGCGCTCGCCCTGCCCCGGCTCGAGCTCGAGGTGGCCGCCGCCGCCTCGGTGCTGATGGTCTGCGCGGCCGGCGTGCCGGCGGCCGCTGACGGGTCGGTCTCGGCGGCGGTGCACCTCACGGTGGCCGGTGCCTTCGTCACCGCGACCGCGCTGCTGCACCGCGACCACCGGCCCTTGGCGTGGCTGGGCGGGCTGCTGCTGGCGAGCGCCACGTGGGTGCGCCTGTACGACGTCGGCGTGCAGGCACCGGAGGCCTACACGCTCCCGACCGCTGTCGCACTGGTCCTGGTCGGGCTGTACTGGCTGCACCGCGACCCGGCCGCCGGGACCATCCCGTCCCTGCTGCCCGGGCTGTCCCTCGCCACCGTCCCGTCCCTGCTGTGGGCGCTCGTCGACCCACTCTCGCCCCGCGCCACCCTGCTGGGCCTGGCCTGCCTGGCGATCCTGCTCGCCGGGACGGCGCTGCGCTGGACCGCGCCGGTGCTCGTGGGGTGGCTGGTGGGCGGAGTGCTGGTGCTGCGCGAGCTCGCTCCGTACGCCGCGCAGACGCCGCAGTGGGTACTGATCGGCAGCGCGGGCGCAGTGCTGATCGGCGTGGGCGTCACGTGGGAGGCCCGCGTCCGTGACCTGCGCCAGGCGGCTGCCTACGTGGGCCGGCTGCGGTGACATGCTCCTCGGGTGCTGCCGCGGTTCGAGGTCGTCGCCCGCCGGCGTCCGGTCTCCTTGGTGGTGCCTGGGCCGGTGCTCGCGCCGTACGCCGCGGTCACGGCGGGCGGCACGCCCGAGCTGAGCCTGGTCGGCGGTGCCGTCTCTCTGGTGGCGACGTTCGACGACCACGTCACGCTGCAGGTCACCACCGACACGAGCACCACGTCTCACCGCAGCCGGCGCAGCGGCCGGCCCGAGGGTCCGGTCGAGGCGGTCGCGCTGACGCTGACCGGGCCGCAGGTAACGGCGTTCACCCGAGAGGCGGGTGTGTGGGTGGCGCGGGCGCGGTACGACCTCACCGACCGGCACGATGTCCATGACGCGACGTGGCTGGCCGCACTCCAGGGCAGCCACGAGCTCGGCCGGTTCGGCCAGCTCGGGCTGCGCGACCTGCGCGCGGTGACCCATGCCGACGGGACACCGTACGTCGACGGCCGTCGGCTTCTGCTGAGCGCGACCAGTGCGGGACCGGGAGGGTTCCCGACCGGTCACGCGTCGGTCTGGTCGCTCGACACCGAGACGTACGAGCTCGAGCACCGTGCCGACCTGTTCATGCGCAGGGGCGGTGTGTACGGCGATCACGCGGCGCACCTGATCCGCGACGGCGACCGGTGGCTGCTGGCCGCCAGCACGTGGGGCGACTTTGACCGCAAGAAGCGGCCGGTGGGCGTGACGATCTCCGACTCGACCGCCGACCTCACCCACGGGGTGCACGTGCTCGAAAGCCGCCCGCTCGCGCTGCCCACCGACGGGTTGCGGTCGGTCGGGGTGTGGGACCCGCACCTGGTGCGGACCGACGACGGGTGGCTGGTCGGCTACGTGAGTGCGTCGCGCTACTTCCGCTTCCACCCGGTGCTCGCTGCCGGCCCGGACCTCGACTCACTGGTGCTTCGTGCCGCGGACACGCGTCACCACGAGACCGAGGGCACCACGATCGTTCGGCTCGACGACGAATGGCGGGTGCTGGCCAGCGACAAACGCCGCCGCGTCTACCCGGTGCTCGACCTCGACCTGCACGAGGTGGGCACCCTCGACGCGGCGTACCCAACCAACCTCCCGTGGCCGACGCTGGCCGCCGACCTGTTGATCGGCTTCAACGGCCAGCGGTACGGCGGGCGGCTGGTCGGGTACGGCAGCCACGGTGACGTGGTGATCCAGCGAGCGGTCAGTCCGCGATCCTGAGCAGCGGCCGGACGGCGTTGCGGGCGGAGTGGATCCGCGACTTGACCGTCCCCAGTGGGACGTCGAGCAGCCTGGCGATCTCGTTGTAGTCGAGCTCCTGCACGTCGCGCAGCACCAGCGGCTCGACCAGCTCCGGGTGGTCGGTGCCGACCACGTCGAGCGCGTCGAGGAGGTCGAGCCGGCTGCCGGCGATCACGCTCGTGGTGCGCGGGTCCGCGTGCACCGGCAGCTCCGCGGTGGGCCGCTCGGCGGCGCGCCGCTTGAGCGAGCGGTACGTCGACCGCGCACTGTTCGAGGCGACCGCGTGCAGCCAGGTGGTGAACCGGCTGCGGCCCGCGAAGGTGTGGATCTTGGTGGCGACCAGGAGCAGTGCGTCCTGGCTGGCCTCCTCGGCGTCCTCGTGGAACAGGAGCATCCGGCCACAGATCCGGCGTACGCGCGGCTGGATCTCGGCGAGCAGCTCCTCGAGGGCGGCGCGGTCGCCAGCGGCAGCGCGCGCGGCCAGGTCGTCCAGCGCGTCGGCCTCGGCTGACTCCATCCCGCCACCTTAGGACGGGCGTACCCAACCTCTTGACGACTCCTCCCGTCAGAGAGGTGAGAGCACGACGCGGCGCGCATCCGGCGCTTCGCGAGCAGAAGATTCCGGAGGAAGCATGAAGCTCACCAACCTCGTCCGTGGCCGGGTAGGCACCGTGGTCGCCGTCGGCGTGATCGCTGCGCTCGCCGGCGCCGGCGCGTCGGTCGCTGCAGGCAACATCACGACCGTCCAGATCAAGGACGGCACGATCCAGACCCGCGACCTGACCAAGAACAACTTCGCGAAGTTCACCGCGACGGAGAACGTCGTGTCGGCGACCACGCCGGTCAGCGCGGTCCCGGCGTACGCCGGCGCGCGGGTGGTGGCGGTCAACGGCCCCAACACCGCGCTGGTCACGCTCGTCCTCGACAAGGGCACGTGGCAGCTCAGCGGCGTCGCCCAGTTCTGGCACATCGGGCCGGCGGTCGTGAACGCCCCCGACTACGGCGTCGTGAGCATTCCCGGGCTCCAGGACGGTTTCGGCACCAACTGGACCGCCGACGTGCCCGACGGCGGCGCCAACGCCGGGCAGACGTCGTTCCACGGGACCATCAAGATCACCGCGAACGACACCCCGATCGTGATCACCGGCTCCTTCACCGGCGGCAACACCGGCCAGGCCGGCGTCTCCGTCCAGGCGACGCAGTACGTGTACGTGAAGCAGTTCAAGAACGGGCAGCCGACCTGATCCGGGACTGACCACGGCCGCCTTCCCCGGCCGGTCACCCGCGCGCCGCGCCGCCTCGTCGGCGCGGCCGCGGGTGGCACTCCCGCTCCGACGACCGTGAAACGATGCCGCCGTGTCACTGCCCACCCGTCTCGGTCGGCTGGAGCGCGTCGACCGCCTCGGCGAGGGCGGCTTCGCGACCGTCTGGCTCTACCACGACGCCGAGCTGCGCTCCGACGTGGCGGTCAAGGCGCTGGCCGAGAACTGGGCGCAGCGGCTCGACGTGCGGGAGCGGTTCCTCGAGGAGGCGCGGATCCTGCGCCGCGCCGACTCCGACCACATCGTGCGGGTCTACGACATCGGCGAGGTCGACGGCACGCCGTACTTCGTGATGACGTACGCCGACCTCGGCTCGCTGGCCCGCCAGCTCGAGCCGGGCCTGCCCCTGCCCGTCCCCCGGGTCGTCGACCTGATCACCCAGGCGGGGGCCGGCCTGGCCGTCCTGCACGAGCACGGCGTGGTGCACCGCGACATCAAGCCGCAGAACCTGCTGCTGCGCAGCGGCGGCAGCGCCGGCGACAAGCTGCTGGTGGCCGACCTCGGCGTGGCCAAGGCGATGCTGCACGCGAGCGGGCTCACGCAGGTGGTCGGGACGCCGGCGTACATGGCGCCCGAGCAGGCCACCGGCGGCGGGATCGACGTACGCGCCGACGTGCATGCCCTGGCCGCGGTGGCCTACCAGATGCTCACCGGCAAGCTGGCCCGAGAAGGCAGCATCAACGAGCTCGCGCATGCCGAGCTGCCGGTCGCGCCGTCCCGGCTCGCCGAGCTGCCACCCGCGGTCGACGAGGTGCTGCTCCGCTCGCTCGACCCGGAGCCGGGCGCGCGCTACTCCGACATCGACTCCTTCGTCGAGGCCTTCCGGGCCGCGCTGCCGGTCAGCAGTCCGCCGCCTCGCGCGCGCACCACGCGCTACCAGACTCCGGACACCGTGGCGGCGCCACCGGACGCGGGCCCGACCAGGTCCCGGCGGCTGCCGGTGCTCCTCACGCTCGTGTGCCTGCTGGTCTTCGCGGCCGCGTTCGGCGCGGCGTACGCCGTCACTGCCGCCGTCCGCTGACCCGGGACAAAGTGTCGCCCGAACCACGGTGACCCGGGACTTCGTGTCGGCGCGAGCGACAGAAAGTCCCGGGTCGGTGCGATCTGGGCGACAAGAAGTCCCGGGTCAGCGTGCGGGGAGGCCGATCGGCGTGACCGGAGGGAGCTCGGCTCGGACGAGCTGGGCGAGCGGTGCGGCGACGACCCGGAACCGTTCGGTGACGTCGTGGCCGGCCGCGGTCCAGGGCTGCGTGGCGAGTTCGTCGGTCAGCGCCTCGGCGCGGGTGAGCAGGTCGCGGCCCGCCTCCGTGATCGCGTCGTCCGCGAGCAGCCCGCGGTTGACCAGGCCGGCGTGGGCCGCGTCCCACTCCTCGTCGGTCCAGCCCCGGTTGGGCTGGAGCACCTCGCGGGTCAGGTCGAGACCGGTGCGGAGCACCATGGTCGTGAGGCCGTCCAGTCCGACCGTGAGCTGAGCGAGGACGTGCCCGTCGCCGCGAAGCTCGCGGAGCACGGTCGCCGCCTGCCAGAGCACCTCGTGCGGTGCGGTTGGCCAGGGCAGGGCGGCGTTGGCCGCACCGAGCGCCCGGCCCCCGGTCTCCGCCGCGGTGGCAACGGCGCGGAGCAGGTCGGCCGCCTCGGCCACGGCGTCGTCCCGGCCCTCCAGCAGTCGCGCAAGAGCGGCGGCCGACCCCTGCAGCCGGGCCTCGAGCGAGCGTTCCGGGGAAGCGAGCTCCCACACCGACGGGATCGCCCGCTCCACCATGCCGGGAGCGAAGCCGCCGAACAGTGCGGTCACCACGGCCGGCTCCGGACGGCCCAGCGGGGCGACCCGGCTGGCGAAGTAGCCGCGCCAGAACCCGCGCAGGCCGACGTCCGCCAGCGCCGCTCGACCCTCCTGCGAAAAGTAGGTGACCGCGTGCAGCGGCTCGAAGAGGGTCCAGAGCTGTCGAGCCGGGGTCATCGCCAACTCCTCGTCATGGGCTCCGACGTTCTACTCTAGGAGCGACCCGCGCCACCCCTGCGGGTCGACCATCACAAGCAGCCACACCACCCCCGTGGCCACAGATGAAAGTGCGGGTCCACCCATGTCCCCAGAGCCGTCCATGGATGTCTTCGAGGCCGGTCACGAGCACGAGCAGGTCGTCTTCGGCAACGACCCCGCCACCGGTCTCCGCGCCATCATCGCGATCCACTCGACCGCCCTCGGCCCCGCACTCGGCGGCACCCGCTTCTTCCCCTACGCCTCGACAGCGGCTGCGCTCGACGACGTCCTCGACCTCTCGCGTGGCATGTCCTACAAGGCCGCGCTGGCCGGCCTCGACCTCGGTGGCGGCAAGGCGGTGATCATCGGCGATCCGGCCCAGCTGCGTTCGGAGGGGTTGCTGCGTGCCTACGGCCGCTTCGTGCAGTCGCTCGGCGGCCGCTACTACACCGCCTGCGACGTCGGGACCTTCTCCACTGACATGGACGACATCGCCCGCGAGTGCTCCTACGTCACCGGGCGGAGCGTCGCCCACGGTGGCGCCGGCGACAGCTCGGTGCTCACGGCGTACGGCGTCTACCAAGGCATGCGCGCAGCCGCCCAGTTCGCCTGGGGCTCACCCTCGCTCGAGGGCCGGACAGTCGGCGTGGCCGGCGTCGGCAAGGTCGGGCACCACCTGGTTGGCCACCTGGTGGAGGACGGCGCCTCGGTGGTGGTCACCGACGTGAGCACCGCGGCGCTCGAGCGGGTACGCGTCGCGCACCCCGACGTACGCGTGGTGACCACGGCCGACGAACTGGTCGCTCTCCCGCTGGACGTCTATGCGCCGTGCGCGATGGGCCGCGCCCTCACCGACGACGTGGTGGAGGTGCTGTCCGCCCGGATCGTCTGCGGCGCGGCCAACAACCAGCTGGCCCACCCGGGCATCGAGAAGGCACTCGAGGAGCGCGGCATCCTCTACGCGCCCGACTACTGCGTGAACTCCGGCGGGCTGATCCAGGTTGCCGACGAGCTCGACCCGGCGGGATTCTCGTTCGACCGTGCCAAGCAGCGGGCCACCGGGATCTACGACACGACGTACGCGGTCTTCGAGCTCGCCGCGCAGGACGGCCTCCCGCCGGCGATCGCCGCGGACCGGCTGGCCGAGCGTCGGATGCGTGACGTCGGGCGGCTGCGGGGGATCTGGCTCGGCTGAGTCACTCCAGCACCACCGAGCACAAGATTCACCGGCCGGCCGGTGATTCTCAAGCCTGGCCGATGAACCTTCGTACGCCGGGCGCGAGTTTCACCGGCCGGCCGGTGAAACTCCCACCTGGCGCGTTCGGGCATGCCAAGACCCGCCGGTCACCCGGCGGTAGTGCTCAGAGGAAACCGTCAGTCGCGAGACGGGCCGGCGTAGTCCGACCACTTCTCGAGCACCTCGGGGTCGAGCTGCTCCTCGGGGGAGTCGCCGTTCTCCTTGTGCAGCTCGCTGGCCAGCGCCCCGAAGTCCGTCTCGTGAGTGCGGTACTTCAGGTCGCGGGCGACCTTCGTCTGCTTGGCTTTTGCTCGGCCGCGCCCCATAGGGTCAGCCCCCTCGCACACTCGGCCGGGGCGCAGTGGCTCCCGGGCTGTCTCAAAGTTTTCTCGTGGGGTCAACGCTACCTGCTGGCTGGCTGTTCCCGCACACCGAGTCCATGAATCGCCGTACGTCCTCAGCGAAGCCGGCGCTGGATCACCAGCCCGGGTGCTGGCCGACCAGCTCCACGCGGCCGCCCGGCCCGTCCGCCGCGGTCACCTCGCCGGCCACCCAGGCGGCGATCCCGTGCTCCTCGAGGAGCCCGATCGCAGCGTCGATCGTGGCCGGGTCGAGGAGCGCGACCATGCCGACACCGCAGTTGAGCGTGGCCTCGAGGTCGGGCTGCGGCACCGCACCCACCTGACGGACCAGGTCGAAGACGGGCGGCGGGGTCCAGGTGCCGCGCTCGAGGGTGGCCACCAGCTCCTCGGGCAGCACCCGGGCCAGGTTCGCGGCCAGCCCGCCGCCGGTGACGTGGGCCATCGCGTGTACGTCCGGGAGGCCGGCGAGCGGCAGGCAGGCGCGGGCGTAGATGCGGGTCGGCTCGAGCAGCTCCTCGCCGAGGGTTCGACCCAGCTCCGGTACGTCGCGGTCGAGCGCCCACCCGGCCCCGCCGTCGGCCGCCGGGCGCAGGAAGACGTGCCGGACCAGCGAGTAGCCGTTGGAGTGCAGCCCGCTCGACGCCATCGCGAGCACCGCGTCGCCGGGCCGGACCCGGGCCGGGCCCAGCAGGTCGTCGGCCTCGACCACGCCGGTGGTCGCGCCGGCCACGTCGTATTCGTCGGGGCCGAGAAGCCCGGGGTGCTCGGCGGTCTCGCCGCCGACCAGCGCACAGCCGGCCTCGACGCAGGCCTCCGCGATCCCCTTGACGATGGCCGCGATCCGCTCGGGCACGACCCGCCCGCAGGCGATGTAGTCGGTCATGAACAGCGGTTCGGCCCCGCACACGACCAGGTCGTCGACGACCATCCCGACCAGGTCGAAGCCGATCGTGTCGTGGATGTCCATCGCCTGCGCGATGGCGACCTTGGTGCCGACCCCGTCGGTCGAGGTGGCGAGCAACGGCCGACGGTACGACGTCAGCGCGGACGCGTCGAAGAGGCCGGCGAAGCCTCCGATGCCACCGATCACCTCGGGGCGCCGGGCCTTGTCGATCCAGACCTTCATCAGCTCGACGGCCTTGTCGGCGGACTCGATCGAGACCCCGGCCTCGGCGTAAGCGTCGGTCACCGTGCTCCTACGGGTTGTTGAGGACGGGCAGTTCCCTGCCCAGTGTCGGGCTGGCCAGGGTGGCCTCGAGCAGGTGCTTGCCGAGCAGGCTCTCGTCCGGAAGCGGGATCGGGTACTCGCCGGTGAAGCAGGCCTTGCACAGGGCGCTGCTCTCCTGATGGGTCGACTCGATCATCCCGTCGAGCGAGATGTAGCCGAGGCTGTCGGCGCCGATGCTGGCCCGGATCTCCTCGTCCTCGAGGCCGTTGGCGATCAGCTCGGCGCGGGTGGCGAAGTCGATGCCGTAGAAGCACGGCCACTTCACCGGCGGCGAGGAGATCCGGACGTGCACCTCCAGAGCGCCGGCCTCGCGCAGCATCCGGACCTGGGCACGCTGGGTGTTGCCCCGGACGATCGAGTCGTCGACGACGACCAGCTTCTTGCCGCGCACCATGTGTTCGAGGGCGTTGAGCTTGAGCCGGATGCCGAGCTGGCGCAGGGTCTGGCTGGGCTGGATGAACGTGCGGCCGACGTACGCGTTCTTGACGAACCCCTGGCCGAACGGGATGCCGCTCTCCTCGGCGTAGCCGGCCGCGGCGGGCGTGCCCGACTCGGGCACCGGCATCACCAGGTCTGCCTCGACGGGGAACTGTCGCGCCAGGCGCCGCCCCATCTCGACGCGGGCGGCGTGCACGCTGCGGCCGCTGATGGTGGCGTCCGGGCGGGCTAGGTAGACGTACTCGAACACACAGCCCTTGCGGGCCGGCTCCGCGAACCTGTGGGTGCGCAGGCCCTGCTCGTCGATGGCCACGAGCTCGCCGGGCTCGACCTCGCGGACCACGCTGGCGCCGATGGTGGCCAGGGCGGAGTCCTCGGAGGCGACCACCCAGCCCCGGTCGAGCCGGCCGAGGACGAGCGGCCGGATGCCCTGCGGGTCGCGAGCGGCGTAGAGCGTGTCCTCGTTCATCCACACGAAGGAGAAGGCGCCGCGCAGGAGTGGCAGGACCTCGAGCGCGCGCTGCTCCAGGGAGGTGTCCGGGTGGTGGGCCAGCAGCGCGGTGACCAGGCTGGTGTCGTTGGTGGAGGCCTCGATGTCGCGGGTGTGCAGGGGCAGCTCGCCCTCCGGGTCGGGCAGGTCCTCGACCAGCTGACGGAGCTCGTGGGCGTTGATCAGGTTGCCGTTGTGGCCCAGCGCGATCGAGCCGTCGGCGGTGGGGCGGAACGTCGGCTGCGCGTTCTGCCAGGTGCTGGCGCCGGTCGTGGAGTAGCGCGCGTGACCGATCGCCAGGTGTCCCTTGAGCGAGTCGAGCGTGGTCTCGTCGAAGACCTGGGAGACCAGCCCCATGTCC
This sequence comes from uncultured Actinomycetota bacterium, assembly GCA_963765915.1. GTDB lineage: Bacteria > Actinomycetota > Actinomycetes > Propionibacteriales > Nocardioidaceae > Nocardioides. Next base: position 148,406 of record CAVXYB010000014.1, read on the forward strand.
TTGTAGACGAGGATCTGGCGACCGTTGCTGACCGCGATCCCTGCGGACTCCTGGCCGCGGTGCTGCAGGGCGTACAGACCGAAGTAGGTGAGCTTGGCGACGTCCTCGCCGGGGGCCCAGACGCCGAAGACACCGCACGCGTCCCGGGGGCCCTTCTCCTGCGGGTCGAGGTCGTGGCTGAGCCGACCGTCGCCCCCACTCCGGCTCGATGCTGACTGGCCGCCGGTGCTGACGTAGGGCACGCGCTCATCGTACGGGCGCAGCGCCCCCCGATCCGCATCGTGGATGGTCCAGACCGCCCGCGTCTTGAGGAGCGTGCAGACCGTGACGCAATCGCCGGACACCGCGTTGACCAGCACATAACCTGACAAGCACTCCCTCACTCGTCGACCGAGGATCAGATCCACATGTCCACCGACCACCGTGCCGTCGCGCCCGTCGCGCCCGTCGACGCGTTCGTCGAGGTGCCCCTGGACGAGGCGACGAGCTGGGCCGACGACATCACGCACGGCGCCTTGCAGGTCATCGCCGAGGGGCTCGTCGAGCTGGCCGGCTTCGAGGTGGCCGCCCTGAGCGTCGTCCGCGACTCCCAGCACATGCAGGTGATGGCGGTCGCCGGCAACGACGAGGCACGGGACACGTTGCTGGGCACCTTCACGCCGATCACCCGGCTGCTGGAAGAGCTCGAGCACGCCGAGGACTGGGGGCTGTTCAAGTTCGTGCCCCAGGAGAGCCTCGACCCGGAGGTCGAGAGCTGGGGCTGGGTGCCGGACATCACGCCCATCGAGGGCCCGGGGGCCTGGCAGCCGATGGACCTGCTGGTCGCCCCGCTCCACGACGACGACGGGGAGCTGCGCGGCACCCTGTCCATCGACTGCCCGGTCGACGGGCGGCGGCCTGACGACTCACACAAGCGAATCCTCAACCGCTACGCCGCTCAGGCCGGTCGGGCCTTGGTCATCGCGGTCGAGCGCGAGGCATTCGCCGAGCAGGTGCGGGTGCTGTCGGCGACCCGCGAGGTGGTCCGCAACGCTGCTCGCGAGCACAACATCGGCGTGATGCTGGAGATGATCCAGCCCAGCCTGATCGAGGGTTTCCACTCGATGGGCAGCTGGATCCACACCTTCGACGAGGACGGTCACGGGCTCGGTGCGATCTACGGCGGCGACGGAACGACGGTCCGGATGCCCGCGCACCTCGTCGCCATCGCCGAGCGTGCCGCTGCGGACCTGTGGCGGGCCCAGCGGGTCGGGGTGGTCTCGAGGCACGTCGCCCAGGTGGAACGGGTCTCCCAGGTCTCCGATCCGGAGTTCCAGGCGATCCTCGAGTTCCTCGAGGGGATCGGGGTTGGCTCGCTGCTGTTCGTGCCGATGGGCGCTGGCCGGGAGTGCCTGGGCAGCCTGGTCCTGACCCGGGCACTCGGCGAGCCGGAGTGGACCGAGGCCGACGTGGACGCCGCCCTGGAGGTCGGCCGCGACCTGGGCCGCGCACTGCTGAACGCCCGGGCCCTGGACCGCGAGCGGGAGCTGGTCCGCGAGCTCAAGGCGCTCGACGACTACAAGAGCAAGCTGATCGCGACGCTGTCGCACGAGCTGAAGAGCCCGCTGGCCGCGATGCTGGCGAACATCGAGTTCCTCCAGGACACCGTCGACCTCGATCCGGGTGCCCTCGACGTGCTCGGCGCGGTCGATCGTGGGGCGGTTCGGCTGGTCCGCGTCGTGGAGGACCTGCTGCTGCTGGCCAAGGTCGGCGACCCGAACCTGCCGTTGCTGACCCGGCCTGTGCGCCTGCAGGACGTGGTGGACGACGTCGTCAACCTCACCTCCATCGCCGACCAGCCCCGAGTCAAGGTGTGTGTGGTCGGCGACCCCGACGACCTCGTCGCTACCGGGGACCCGGCCGAGCTCGACATCCTGGTCACCAACCTGGTGACCAACGCGATGAAGTACTCCGACGACGACTCCATCGTCACCCTCACCCTGTCCCGGGTGCGCGACGAGGTCTGCTTCGAGTGCGCCGACACCGGGATCGGCATCGCGCCAGCGGACCGCGGCCAGCTCTTCCGCGAGTTCTTCCGCTCCGAGTCGGCCGAGGTGAAGGCACAGGCCGGGACCGGTCTCGGGCTGACCATCGTCGACCGGATCGTCACCCGGCACACCGGCCGGATCGAGGTCGACTCCGAGCTCGGCCGCGGCAGCATCTTCCGGATCTACCTGCCGGCCGCCTGAGTCCCGGGCGCCGAATCGGGCGTTTCGCCACCTTCACAACTCGAGCCGCGCGAGCAGCTCGTCGACGTCCCTGACCCGGCCCAACGCCGAGCGCTGGCCGGCAGCGAGGTAGCCCTCGGCGACCATGCGGTCGAGCTGAGCGACCAGCGCGTCGTAGTAGCCATCAGGGTCGAGCAGCACGGCTGGCTTGTCGTGCAGACCGAGCATGCCCCACGTGAACACTTCGAACAGCTCGTCGAGCGTGCCCGCGCCACCGGGCATCGCGACGAACGCGTCGGCCAGGTCGGTCATGGCGGCCTTGCGCTCGTGCATCGAGTCGACCTCGAGGAGCCGGGTGAGCCCGCGATGGGCGATCTCGCGGTCGACCAGGTGGCGCGGCATCACCCCGATGACCTCGCCACCAACGGCCAGCGCGGTGTCGGCCAGCAGCCCCATCAGGCCGACGTGCGCACCGCCGTACACGATGCCGATGTCGTGGGCTACGAGTCCCTCAGCCAGTGCCACCGTCGCCTCGCGGTGCACCGGGGTGCCGACCGAGGAGCCCAGGAAGACGGCGACGCGCACATGGTCATCTGATCACGCCGGGGTGAGGCGGCGGACCCGCTCCGGCAGGCTCTGCGCGAGCACGGCTGCCTGACCCCGGATCTCGGGGACGGCGGTCGTCTCCCAGAGGGTGCCCTTGCGGGGCGGGCCGACGACGTAGAGCCCCGGCACCACCTGGCCGGAGACGTCGAGCACCTCGCCCTGCGGAGTGCAGGAGACCCCGAGGCGCAGCGGGTCGGGCGTGAGCAGCCCGCGACGGACCAGCGCCGCGCAGCAGCGGGTCGGGGCTGGCCGAGATGTCGGTCATCGGTCCGGTGCAGTTGACCAGCGCGTCGGCGAACAGGGTGTCCGGCAGCGCGGGTAGCTCCACCTCGCAGCGCAGCCCGTGGTCGGTCAGCCCGGTCACCCCGCCCTCCAGGACGTGGAGCCGGCCCTCCTCGCGGTAGCCGGCCAGCCGGACCGCGACGTCGGGGGCCATGCGGTGCCGGCGTACCTCCCAGGCCCGGGCGTACGTCGAGAGGAACCGTCGGCGCTCGCCGACGTCGAGCCGCATCCAGAGCCCCTGCGTCGGCGCCCGCAGCCCGTCGACGACCGGCCGCCAGTCGACCCCCTGCCGCGCCGCCGCCGCAACCTGAGCGCGCGAGCAGCTCCGCGAGCTGGTCGGCAGTCACCGGGCCAATGGGGACCGGGCTGAGCCAGGCGGTGGAGCTCTGCTCGACGTGTGCGGCCGGCAGCAGGCCGTGCCGGCTCGTCATCACCACCCGCCGCTCGGGCGCGTCGTCGAGCAGCGTGATGGCGGCGTCGACCGCGGTGAGCCCACTCCCGACCAGCACGACCACGGCATCGGGGGCCAGCCCGGTCAGCCGGCCGAGGTCCCACGGGTCGGCCAGGTGCCAGCCGGCCTCCGGGAGCGGTACGCCGCCGACCTCGAGCGGTGCGGGTCGCTGGTTGCCGTGCGCCAGGACCACCGAGCTGGCGCGGGTCACCCGCCCGCCGTGCGCGTGCAGCTCGAAACCACCGTCGGCCGGGACGACGTCGTGCACCCGCTCGGCGCGGAACGACAGCCTGTCGTCGCGCAGCCGGTCCAGGGTCTCGCGCAGGTAGATCGCGTAGTCGCGCCGCGGCAGGAACGCCTGGGCATCCGGCTGCCGGCCCGTCCGCCGGGCCCACTCCACCAGGTCGGACGGGATGTCCGGGAAGGCGCTCATGTGTCGGGACCGCACGTTGAGGAGGTGGCGCCGATCGGTGGTGCCGTAGGCCAGCCCCTTGCCGAGCTCGCCGGACGCGTCGTGGACGGTCACCTTGAGGTCGTGCGACCGCGACGCCATCAGGTGGATGGCGGTCAGCGTGCCGCTGGCCCCGCCGCCGACGACCGCCACGTCGACGCGAGACCCCGGCGACCCGACCGCCGCCGGGAGCTGTGGAGCGTCGACGGCGTGGACCTCGGGCTGGAGCATCCGCTAACTGTAGTAGGTCACTTCTATTTGTGCACAACGCCGCGCCCGGCCGATAGTCCGTCACGTTTGTGTAGGTCGCGACGCCTGTCCACATACACAATCGTCAGGGACTATCCCGACTTGGCGAGGTTGCGCAGCAGCAGCGCCTCGGCGAGTACGACGCGCTCGAACTCGGCGAGGTGCAGTCCCTCGTTGGCGCCGTGCGCGCGGGTGTCCGGGTCCTCGACGCCGGTGACCAGGACGCTCGCCTCGGGGAAGGCGTCGAGGAACTCCGCGATGAACGGGATCGAGCCGCCCACGCCCATGTCGACGGGGGCCACGCCGTCCCACGCCTCCTTGAAGGCCTCCCGCGCCGCGTCGTACGCCGGACCGGTGGCGTCGATCTGCGTCGGCTCGCCCGTGTCGACGACGGTGAAGGTCAGCTGGGCACCCCACGGGACATGCGCCTCGCAGTGCTTGCGCAGGCACTCGACCGCGTTGGCGGTCGTGTCCCCCGGCGCGATGCGCAGGCTGAGCTTGGCGCGCGCAGTCGGGACCAGGGTGTTGCTGGCGCCGTCGACCTTCGGTGCGTCGAGGCCGGTGACGCTGAGCGCAGGGCGGGTCCACAGCCGCTCGACGACCGGCCCGTCGCCGATCCACTCGATGCCGTCGCTTGCTCCGGACTCGGCGCGCAGCCGGGCCTCGGGGTAGTCGACCTCGGCCGCCGGGCCGCTGTGCAGCCCCTCGATCGCGACGTTGCCGGCGTCGTCGTGCAGGCTCGTGATCACCCGACTCAAGCGTCATCAGCGCGTCGGGCACCAGGCCGCCCCACATGCCCGAGTGCACTCCGTGGCCGAGGGTGCGGACCTCGATGTCGGCCCGCACGAGGCCGCGCAGGCTGGTGGTGAGCGCGGGCTCGCCGATGTCCCAGTTGCCGGAGTCGGCGATCACGATCACGTCGGCGCGCAGCCTGTCGTGATGTTCGCGCAGCAGCGCCGGGAGGGTGTCGGAGCCGACCTCCTCCTCGCCCTCGATGAACATCACCACGTTGACCGGCAGGTCGTCGCCGTACGCCCGGATCGCCCCGAGGTGGGCCACGATCCCGGCCTTGTCGTCGGCGGCGCCGCGGCCGTAGAGGCGGCCGTCCCGCTCGGTTGGCTCGAACGGCGGGGAGTCCCAGTCGGTCGGGTCGTTCTCCGGCTGGACGTCGTGATGCGCGTAGAGCAGCACGGTGGGCGCTCCGTCGGGTCCGGGCTTGTGCGCGATCACCGCGGGCGCGCCGCCCTCGCTGCTGACGATGTCGACCTCGGCGAAACCCTCGGCCCGGAACAGGTCGGCCACCGCGTCGGCCGAGCGCCACACCTCACCGGTGCGCGCGGGGTCGGCGCTCACCGACTGGATGCGGACCAGGTCCTCGAGGTCGGAGCGGAGGGCGGGCATCAGGTCGCGCACCGTTGCGCGGAGGTCGTCGCTCATGACCCGAGCCTAAGACCGCCCTTGCTCGGGCCCGGCAGCGTCCGGCGTCACCAAGTCAGCACAGCGGGAGGTACGGCGCGAGGTCGGCCCGTTCGCCGCTGGCGCGGACCCGTCCACCGGCCTCAGCATCGCTCCAGGTGAGCTCGCCGGTGGCCAGCGCGATCCAGGTGGCCGCGTCGGTCTCGACGACGGCCGGCGGCGTGCCGCGGGTGTGCCGGACGCCGGGGATCACCTGCACCGCGGCGTACGGCGGGACCCGGACCTCGACCGAGTGGCCGGGCGCCCGCTCCTCGAGGACGGCGAGGAAGTGCTTGGTCAGCAGCCGCAGGTCGGCGGTGTCCGGGTCGGTCGCTCGGACCCGGTCGAGGGCCGCGGCGACATCGGCCGCGTCCGCGGTGCGGAGTCGGGCCGGCATCAGGTGTCGGACGTGTGCTCGGGGAAGGGCTGGACGATCTGGAAGACCAGGTAGGTCCGTCGGCCGTCGTCCTTGCCGCGGGTGCGCGTCCGCCATCCCTCGACGAGGTCGGTGAGCTCGTCGGTGAGCTGGCGCGCCTCTTCCTTCGTCAGCCGGACCGCCTCCTCGGTGACGGCGCGATGGATACCTGGCGTCCGGTCGGAGCCGTAGGCAACGTCGACGAGGTGATGGCTCCAGGCGGCCTTCGTGCGCCGGAACACCGCAGAGGCAGCTTTGCCGCCAGGAGCCTTCTCGACCTCCGTGAGGGAGACGCTGTAGCCGGCGTCCTGCGTCGGCCTCCAGACCCGGTCCCGCTTGTCGCGAGCGGCCTCGGGGTCCTCCTCGACGAGCCCGAACTTGGCGAGCTGGCGCAGGTGGAAGCTGGCCGAGTTGGCCGGGATTCCGAGCAGTACGGCGACGTCGGCCGCGCGCAGCGGACCGCCGGCGTCGAGCTCGGTGAGGATCCGGTTGCGGACCGGGTGCGCGATCGCGCGCAGCACGCGAGGGTCGTGGAGCTCGGGGCGCGCCATGGCCCGAGTATCGCGCACCAACCGGTGCGGATCTCCGAGGACGCTCTTCGCAAGTTCCGCAATGACTCTTGCGCACCTATCATTGCGCATCTAGTGTTGCGCATATGCCCGGCTTTCGCGAGCTGCGCCACAACCACGACTTCACCGTGCTCTGGGTCGGCCAGACGGTCAGCGAGCTCGGGACGCGGGTGAGCATGTTCGTCTTCCCGCTCGTCACCTACGCGATCACCGGCTCGATCATGCTCGCCGCGGTGGCCGGCGCGCTCGACCTGCTCGGGATGGGGCTGGCCCTGCTGCCGGGCGGGTTGATCGCGGACCGGCGCCACCGCGGACGGGTGATGCGCACCGCCGCCGGCGCCGGCGTGCTCCTCTACGGGTCCCTCGTCGCCGCCGGGTTGCTGGGCGTGCTGACCGTGCCGCACCTCTTCGCGGTCGCGCTGCTGACCGGCGTCGCAGCCGGGGTCTTCGCACCAGCGGAGATGTCGGCGGTCCGCACCGTCGTCCCGACCGAGCAGCTGCCCGCCGCGCTGAGCCAGCAGCAGGCGCGCCAGCACGTGGCCGAGCTGGTCGGCGGTCCGCTCGGGGGCGCCCTGTACGCCGTCACCCGCTGGGCGCCGTTCCTGTTCGACGCGCTCACGTTCGCGGTCTCGTGGGTGCTGCTCGGCAGGATCCGCACCGACCTCTCCCCCGCCCCGCGAAGCGGTGCTCGTCGCCGGGCCCGCGAGGACGTGGCCGAAGGGTTGCGGTTTGCCTGGTCCCGGCCGTTGTTCCGGACGCTCATGGTCTGGGGGATGTGCTCGAACCTGGTGATCAACGCCCTGTTCACCGCGGCCGAGCTGCGACTGATCCAGGCCGGCTTCGCGCCGTGGTCCATCGGCCTGGTCGGAACTGCGGCCGGAGTCTGCGGGCTACTGGGCGCGATCGCGGCCCCGCGGCTGATCGAGCGGTTCGCCACCGGCCGGCTGACCATCCTCGTGGCGTGGAGCTTCGTGCCGCTGCTGGTGCCGCTGATCTTCTGGAACAACCCCATCGTCGTGAGCGTGGCCCTCTCGATCGGTGTGTTCCTCAACCCGGCCGGGAACGCCGGCATCGCCTCCTACAAGATGGCGATCACACCACCCGAGCTGATCGGACGGGTGCAGTCGACCGGTCAGTTCCTGAGCTGGTCGACGCTGCCGCTGGCGCCGGTGGTGGGGGGTGGGCTGCTCGCGTTGCTCGGCGGTCCGGTCACGATGGCGGTGCTCGCGGGCATCACCTTGCTGGTCGCGCTGATCCCGACCCTGAGCCGGAGCGTGCGCTCGGTTCCGAAGCCGGCCGAGTGGGCACCGGTGCCCGTGGAGGTCGAGCGGGAGCCCGAGCCGGTCGCCTGAACGTCGCTACCCCTCCGAGCGGGTGGTGGCGTCGTCGACGAGCTCGGTGACCGACCCGACCAGGTCGCGCAGTCGCCAGCCGGCCCGCTCGATCGCCTCGAGGGATGCCACCACGTCGTCCGGCAGCTCGGCCTGGCGATCGCGGACGAGCTCGACATGGCCCAGCAGGGCCGCCAGCGGCGTACGGAACTCGTGGTTGATCGCCCCGACTCTCCTTCGGAGCGGTCGTTGGCGGTATCCCCCCAGGGGTATTAGTCGAGGCTAACGCGATTCGTCATCCCGGGACAGGGCTGCCCGCCCGCTGGAACCGCGCGGCCACCCGCGACACCGCCTCCGCCAGCGCGGGCGGCGACTCGACGGTGAAGTCCGCGGCCACGTTCGCGAGCACGAACATGGGCCACTCGAGTGAGTCCACCTTCATCTCCAGGACCGCGCGGCCGCCCTCGGCCACGACCGTCCCCCACCGGCCGACGAACGCCTCGAGCTGGGCGGCGTCCGTGTCGACGACGACTCGTACGGCGTACCGCTGCGGCATCCGCCGGATCCCGGCCTGGACGAAGGACAGTGCGTCCTCGGCGGGCAGCTCGCGCGGGCGGAACCGCTGGCCGCTGGTGCGTGGCTCGCTGATCCGGTCGACGCGGAAGGAGCGCCAGTCCTGGCGGGTGCGGTCGTAGGCGACCAGGTACCAGCGGCGGCCGATGGACACCATCCGGTGCGGCTCGACCCAGCGCTCGGTCGGCTCGCTCTCCCTGGCCGTGTAGGTGAAATGCATCGGCTCGTCGTCGCGGCAGGCCTGCGCCAGCGTGGTGAGCAGCGTGGGATCGACCGCGGGACCACCGGACCAGGGCAGCCGCTCGGTCTGCGAGCGCAGCGCGTCCATCTGCCGGCGCAGCCGGGGCGGCATCAGCCCGATCACCTTGGTGAGCGCCTGCACCGAGGTCTCCTCCATGCCGGCCACCGCTCCCGCGGCCGAGGACTGGAGACTGACCGCGATCGCCACGGCCTCCTCGTCCTCGAGCAGCAGCGGCGGCAGCTGCCCGCCGGGCCGCAGCTGGTAGCCGCCGGCGACGCCGCGGACCGCATCGACGACGTACCCGAGCTCGCGGAGCCGGTCCACGTCGCGGCGCAGGGTGCGTCCGCTGACGTCGAGCCGGTGGGCAAGCTCGCCGCCCGGCCAGTAGCGGTGGGTCTGCAACAGGGAGAGCAGACGCAGCATGCGGGCGCTGGTGTTCATGGCTTCGAGACTAGTTCTCATTGAGGACAAGACCTGACCTGAATCACTTCTAGCGTGGTCTGCATGAACTCATCCAGCGCACCGAACAGCGATCAGATGGTGATCCGCACCCAGGGGCTCACCCGGCACTTCACCCGCCACAAGAAGACCGTCGAGGCCGTGCGTGGCCTCGACCTCGAGGTCAGCAACGGCGAGCTCGTGGCCTTCCTCGGTCCCAACGGCGCCGGCAAGTCGACGACGCTGCGGATGCTCACCACCCTGATCGAGCCGACGTCCGGCAGCGCCCAAGTCGCCGGGTACGACGTGGTCCGCGAGCGCCGAGAGGTGCGGCGCAGCATCGGGTACGTCGGCCAGGGCAACGCGGCCGGCCACCAGCAACGCGGCCGCGACGAGCTGGTCAGCCAGGGTCGCGCGTTCGGGCTGTCCCGCGCCGCGGCGTACCAGCGGGCCGAGGAGCTGCTGGACGCCTTCGACCTCAACGAGCAGGCGATGCGGCCGGTCTCGACCCTGTCCGGTGGCCAGCGGCGCCGGCTGGACGTGGCGATCGGGCTGGTGCACACGCCGCGGCTGCTCTTCCTCGACGAGCCGTCGACCGGGCTGGACCCGCAGAACCGGGCCAACCTGCAGGAGCAGATCCGCCGCCTGCACCGCGAGCAGGGCACCACGATCGTGCTGACCACGCACTACCTCGAGGAGGCCGACGCGATCGCCGACCGGGTGGTGGTCATCGACCACGGCCGGGTGATCGCCGACGACACCGCGAGCCGGCTCAAGTCCACGCTCGGGGACCTGGTGACGCTGGGCTTCGACACCGAGGCGGACGCGACCGCCGCGGCCTGGCACGCCGAGGTGATCCTGGGCGCGGGCGCCGAGATCGAGCGGCGGGGGACCGTGGTGCGAGTGCGGGCCCCGCACGGCGCCCAGACCGCGCCCGGGCTGGTGGCCGACCTGGCCTGGCAGGGAGTGCCGGCCGCTCGGATCGAGGTCGCGAGCGCGACCCTCGACGACGTCTTCCTCGAGCTGACCGGCCGCAGCCTGCGCGAGAGCAACGAGACGGCCGACAACAACCAGACCGAGAGCGAAGGAGAAGCAGCATGACCGCGACCATCGAGGCCCCCGTGACGATCCGTCCGCCCGAGGCAGTGCTGCCCAAGGCGCCCGGCGTACTCGCCGACACGTGGAACGTGATGGTCCGCGAGCTGCGTCCGGTCTTCCGGGAGCCGGCGTCCGTGCTGTTCGCGATGGTGCAGCCACTGGTCTTCCTCGGGCTGTTCGCGCCGTTGCTGCCGAAGGTCGAGGACGGATCCGCGCTGCAGTGGTTCGTCCCCGGCATCATCGCGATGACCGCGCTGATGGGCGCATCGTTCACCGGCGCGAACCTGACCCAGGAGATCATGACCGGCTCGCACGAGCGGCTGCTCGTGTCGCCGCTGTCGCGCTCCTCGCTGCTGATCGGCCGGGCGCTCAAGGAGATCGTCCCGATGCTGATGCAGGCCGCGATCATCGTGGCCGTCGTGACGCCGTTCAGCTTCGACCTGCACCTCGTCCACGTGCTGGTGGGTGTCGTGATCCTGGCCGGCTTCAGCATCGGCATCGGCGCGCTGAGCTTCGCGCTGGCGCTGGTCTCGAAGGACCAGGAGTGGCTGTTCTGGACCGTGCAGCAGACGCTCGTCTTCCCGGTGCTGCTGCTGGCCGGCGTACTGCTGCCCCTCGAGGGGGCGCCGGGCTGGCTCCAGTTCGCCTCGGACCTCAACCCGCTGAAGTACGTCGTCGAGGCCGAGCGCGCTCTGTTCGCCGGGAGCTTCCCGGTCGACACGGTGGCCTACGGCGCCCTGGCTTCTGCCGCGGTGGCAGCTCTCGGTCTCTGGGTCGGCCTGAAGGCGATGCGCTCGTCCAACTGAAAAGCCCCCACCACGCTGACCCGTCACTTTTGGTCCCTGAAACAGCACTGACCCGTCACTTCTGGTCGGTCTCGGCCGACTAGAAGTGACGGGTCGGCGTCGTTTGGCGGGCCAAAAGTGACGGGTCAGCGTTCAGTGAGGTGCCCCTCCAGCGTCGGGTGGGGCTCTAGGCTGCGGCCGTGGAATCGGACCTGCACGAGCCGCTCGAGGCGCCGGCGGTCCGGGAGACGGTCCAGGAGCTGTACGTCCGGATCGAGGCGCGGTTCCCGCAGCGCGGGTTGCTCGCAGTGTGCGGCGACCTGTTGATGCTGGTGGAGGAGGTTCAGGACAGCTCGAGTCGCACCCACCAGCGGATCCGGTTCGCACGGATCGCCTCGCGGGTGGTCATGGTGGCAGTGCTGGGCGGTACGGCGTTCGCGCTGTTCATGGCGGGCCGGGACGTCATTCGGCAGGGGTTGCACAGCTTCGTCGACCTGCTGCCCCTCATCGAGACCGCCATCAACGACATCGTCTTCGCGGGAATCGCGGTGTTCTTCCTGTGGTCGTTCCCGGAGCGCGTGCAGCGTGGCCAGCTGCTCAAGCTGCTCCACCAGCTCAGGTCGACCGCACACATCATCGACATGCACCAGCTGACCAAGGACCCCGAGCAGCTCAAGCCGAGCTTCACCCCCAGCAGCGCCAGCAAGCCGCTCGGCATGACCCGCGACGAGGTCGAGCGCTACCTCGACTACTGCTCGGAGATGCTCAGCCTGGTGGGCAAGACCGCTGCCCTCTGCGCCGAGGAGTCGCGCGACAACGTCGTGCTCGAGACGGTGTCGAGGATCGAGACGCTGACCGTCGGGCTGTCCAGGAAGATCTGGCAGAAGATCTCGAACCTGCCGCCGAGCTAGCGCTCACCCGATCCCGTCGAGGATCTCCATCGTCTGCCGCCAGGCGTAGGAATCCTCATCGATGACGACGAAGTGGTCGCCGCCGACCTCGACCAGCTCGGCCCGCCCTCCGGCGGCGGTCGCGGCGGCGACGTACTCACGTGACTGGCTGACCGGGACCATGTCGTCGCCGGTGGCGTGCACGCACCAGACCGGAACGTCGAGGGGCACCTGCTGGAGCGGGTCGACGCCGGCGTCGTCCGGCCCGGCATGGTGGCCGAGGAACGCCCGCACCGCGCCGCTGCCGAGCCCGTCCCGGTCGGCGGCGACGAGGTCGAGGACGCCGGCTTGGGCAACGACGTGGGTGACCGCGTCCACCGAGCCGCCGGCCCAGGCAGCGAGGTGGCCGCCGGCCGAGTGGCCCAGGGTGACGACCCGGGTCAGGTCGAGTCCCTGGCCGGCGAGCGTGCCGATGGCCGCGCGTACGTCGTCGAGGGTCGCCGGCACGCCCCCGCCTCCCCCCGATCCGGCGGGGCCCACGCGCCGGTACTCGATGTTCAACGACGCCCAGCCGTTGCGCACGAGGTCGGCCGCGAGGGGTCGGCCGAGCGAGAGGTCGTACGCCGCCTTCCAGAACCCGCCGTGGATCACCACGACGACGCCCCGTGGGGTGCCGTCGGGAAGGGTGAGCTCGGCGAACTGACTGGCGTCGTCGCCGTACCGGAGCGTCCTGGTTGTCGCCGGTGCGGTCACCGGTTCATCATCGCTGCACGCGGCCACCGCGAGGGTTGCCGCACCCAGCGCCGGGAGCCGGAGGAGGGTACGGCGCCTCACGCGCCCATCAGAGCAGACGAGGGCTCAGTCGGCCTGGATGATCGTCACCGACTTGCCGCCGGCGTGGGTCAGCCCCGTCGGCTTGGAGTCGCCGCTGCAGGTGATCCCGACCAGGGCCAGGTGGGGCTTCGTTCCGCCGACGAGCTTCAACGTCGCCGTCAGCTGCACCGACCGGTCGTTGGCGTTCGGGGGCACGGTGGCAGCTGTGCCGGCGATCGCCACGTTGTCGATGTAGAGACCGATCGTCGGCTGGTCGGGATTGCCGTTGTCGCAGCTGCCGCCGATGGTCGGGATGAACACGGTGACACTGGTCCTGGCCGTGCTCGGGACGACGATGTTGTAGAACACGATGAACACGTCCGCCATCGCCGGGGGCGTCCCGAGCAAGAGGTTCTCGCTCTGCACGTAGGTCGGCTTCTTGACGTCCTTGGTCTTGATGGAGCCGTTCTCGATCTTCGCCGAGGTCACGGCGTTGCTGTGCAGCTTGGCCGTGGTGACCGAGCCGTTGGGGATGCTGGCGGCTGCATAGGCCGTGCCGGTGCCCAGCGCGACGCCGAGGGCCACGTACGCTACGAGGTTGGTGCGCAGATGCTTGAGGAACATGGTCCACCTTCACTTATGGCGGCCGATCCAAAGCAGTGCGCCGCCTCCTGACCGCTTGGATGCACAGGACGGGGGCTTGGTTCGCGGAAGGTCACTCGACGTTCAGGGCCAGCGCCTCAGCGCCCAATCAGAACATCAGCCGGTCAGGATGATGGTCCAGGTCTTGGCGCCGGGCGCGGCGATGTTGTTCGGCTGCGACGCACCGGAGCAGGTGATGCCGACCCGGCCGCTGTGCAGGCCGGCGTTGAGCGGCAGCGTCGCGGTCAGCTGGACCGACCGGTCGTTCGCAGCGCCAGGCACGGTTGCCGCCGTCGCCGGGATGGCGACGTTGTCGATGTAGAGACCGATCGTGGGCTGGTCGGGATTGCCGTTGTCGCAGCTTCCGCCGATGGTCGGGATGAACACGGTGACGCTGATCCGGCCCTTGGTCGGCAGGCTGAAGTCGTACGGCGCGATGCTGATCAGGTCGGGGACCGCCGGCGGTGTCCCGGTGACCAGCATCGTGCTGTGCACCCAGGTCGGCTTCTTGTTGTCCTTCGGCTTGATCGTGCCGTTCTTGATCTTGGTCGAGGTCACCGCGTTGGTGTGCAGCTTGACCGCGGTGATCGACCCGTTGGGGATCTTGACAGCGGCATAGGCCGTGCCGGTGCCGAGGGAGACGGCGACGGCGAGGGCGATGTATGCGACGAGGTTGTGGCGCAGGTGCTTGGGGATCATGGTCCACCTTCACTTATGGCGGCCGATCCAAGAAAGTGCGCCGCCCTTTACCGGATGGACGCGGCGGAGGATGGATTGGTTGGACGGTCTCTCAGTCGAACCGACCCTGCCGGCCCCGCTTCGTCTCGCCCCGACGCCTCTTGTCGGTGAGCCGCCGCTCCTTCGACCCGCGGGTCGGCCGCGTGGCGCGTCGTTTCCGGGGTGGCGGGGCGGCCGCTTCGCCGAGCACTTCGGCCAGCCGCTCGCGGGCCGCTCGCCGGTTGTCGAGCTGGGTCCGGTGCTCGCTGGCGGTCACGGTCAGGACGCCGTCGACGAGCCGACCGGTGAGCCGGTCGAGGACGCGGTCGCGCAGGTCCTCGGGCAGAGAGGCCGATCCCGCCACGTCGTAGGAGAGCTGGACCCGGGTGTCCGCGGTGTTGACCCCTTGGCCACCGGGACCGGACGACCGCGAGAACCGCTCGACCAGCTCCGCCGCCGGGACCGTCCAGGCGTCGGAGACGACGAGTTCGTCAGCCAAGCGCGTCGGGCAGCGTGCGGGTCCATGCGTGCCGCAGCAGCGGCAGATCGACGTCGAAGAGACCGTCCACTTCGAGTACGCCGCCGCCGGTCTGGCCGAGCTCGGTGACCGGTACGCCGTGCCGCTCGGCCAGCGCGGAGAGGCGGTCCACGTCGCCGGGCGCCACCGTGACCAGGACGCGGCCCGCCGACTCGGAGAAGAGCGCGACGAAGGGGTCGCCGTCGAGCGACACCAGGGCACCCACGTCGCGGCGCAGCACCGACTCCACCAGTGCCTGGGCCAGTCCGCCGTCAGACAGGTCGTGCGCGCTGGTCGCCAGGCCGACCGCCTCGCCGAGCAGTTCGGCCAGCGCCTGTTCGCGCGCCAGGTCCACCGCCGGTGGCATCCCGCCGAGGTGGTGGTGCACGACGTGGGCCCACTCCGAGCCGGACAGCTCCTCACGGGTCTCCCCGAGCAACAGGATCCGCTCGCCCGGCGCGACGAACCCGGTCGGCGTCCGGCGAGTGACGTCGTCGATCACCCCGAGCACCGCGACCACGGGTGTCGGGAGGATGGCGCCGTCGCCGGTCTGGTTGTAGAGGCTGACGTTCCCGCCGGTGACCGGGATGCCGAGCTCGACGCAGGCGTCCTTGAGCCCGCGGCAGGTCTCGGCGAACTGCCACATCACGCCGGGGTCCTCGGGCGAGCCGAAGTTGAGGCAGTCGGAGATGGCCAGCGGCCTGGCGCCGCCGGTCGCCACGTTGCGGTACGCCTCGGCCAGCGCGAGCTGCGCGCCGGCGTACGGGTCGAGGGCGGCGAACCGGCCGTTGCAGTCGGTCGCCACCGCGACCCCGAGCCCGGTCTCCTCGTCGACCCGGATCATCCCGCTGTCGGAGGGCTGGGCGAGCACGGTGTTGCCGCGCACGTAGCGGTCGTACTGGTCGGTGATCCACGACTTGTCGCAGAGGTTGGGGCTGCCGGCCAGTCGGAGCAGCGTGTGGCGAAGCTCCGCGCCGGTGGTGGGGCGCGGCAGCACCTCGGCCCGATCCGCCTGCAAGGCGTCCTGCGGGGCCGGCCTGGCGAAGGGACGCTCGTAGGTCGGCCCGTCGTGGGCGACGCTGCGTGGTGGTACGTCGACGACCCGATCGCCATGCCAGTCGATCTGGAGGCGGCCCGTGTCGGTGACCTCGCCGATGACGGTGGCATCGACCTCCCACTTGGCGCAGATGTCGAGGAAGGCGGCCACGTCGCCGGGCGCGACGACGGCCATCATCCGCTCCTGGGACTCGCTCATCAGGATCTCCTCGGGCGCCAGCGTCGAGTCACGCAGCGGCACCCGGTCGAGATCGACGTGCATGCCGCCGTCCCCGGCACTGGCCAGCTCGGACGTCGCACACGAGAGCCCGGCGCCACCGAGGTCCTGGATGCCGCTGACCAGCCCGGCCGCGAACAGCTCGAGGGTGCACTCGATCAGCAGCTTCTCCATGAACGGGTCGCCGACCTGGACGCTGGGTCGCTTGGCCGGCCCCGTGTCCTCGAAGGTCTCGCTGGCGAGGATGCTCACCCCGCCGATCCCGTCGCCACCGGTCTTGGCGCCGTAGAGGATCACCTGGTTGCCGACCCCGCTGGCCTTGGCCAGGTGCAGGTCCTCGTGGCGCAGCACGCCGACGCACAGGGCGTTGACCAACGGGTTGCCCAGGTAGCTGGGGTCGAATACGGCCTCGCCGCCGATGTTCGGCAGCCCGAGGCAGTTGCCGTAGCCGCCGACCCCGGCGACGATCCCGGGCAGCACCCGGTGGGTGTCGTCGGCGTCGAGCGGGCCGAACCGCAAGGGGTCCATCACCGCTACCGGCCGCGCCCCCATCGCGAGGATGTCGCGGACGATGCCGCCCACCCCGGTCGCCGCGCCCTGGTAGGGCTCGACGTACGACGGGTGGTTGTGGGACTCGATCTTGAACGTGACGGCGTACCCCTGGCCGATGTCGATGACGCCGGCGTTCTCGCCGATGCCGGCGAGCATCTTGCCGATGGGAGTCTCCTGAGGGATCTCGGAGAACTGCCTGAGGTGCACCTTCGAGCTCTTGTAGGAGCAGTGCTCGCTCCACATGACGCTGTACATCGCGAGCTCGGAGCTGGTCGGCCGCCGGCCGAGGATCTCGCGGATCCGCGCGTACTCGTCCGCCTTGAGTCCGAGATCGGCCCACGGCTGGTCGCGGCGCGAATCCTCGGCGGCCACGTCGACCGTGTCGAGGAGCGGGAGGGTCGGGGCGGCGGCCTCGGGCACGACAGCAATCTACCGGCGGCCGCTCCCGGGTCAGCCGACCGGCTCGCCCCTGACCTGGTCGGCCGGGCGCGCGACCGCGACCTGTCCCAGGGCGTCCTGCACGAAGTCGGCGGACTCCGGCAGTGTGACGCTGATGCTGAACGGCTCCTCGGCGTACAGCCCGACGACCTTCTGGGTGTCTCCGGAGGTGCCCGTCCACTGGTGCACCACGATGTTGCCGCCCGCGTCGGGGACGTCGGAGCGGTCGAGCTCCTGCCCCTCGAAGAAGGCGTACGCGTCGTCGACGGAGCGCCACTGGACATAGCCGAGCACGACCCTGCTGCCGTCCTGCAGCCGGTCGGCGCAGAGGATCCGGAGCTCGACTTCGGGGCCGGTCGTGCTCGGGGCGCCGCACTTCTGCTCTGCGAGCAAGGGGAAGACCCACTCGAGGCCGGCCCGTCCCGTCGGCTGCGGGCACTCAGAGACCTGCTGCGCGCCGGTGCCGTCCCAGCAGCGCACCTTCGCCGTCGACGGCTCCGCGCCGGGTGAGCCGCTCGGAGTCGGGGTAGGCGTGGCCGTCGAGATGGGCGTGGCCGTCGGGGTGACGCTGTCCGCGTTCAGCCGGAGCACCACGACCAGCTCGGCCGAGATCACTGCAGCAAGGACGATCGCGGCCAGCGCCCACAACCATGGGTGCCGGTCGGGCGTCCCCGGGACGCCGTACTCGCGCGGCGGCGGGGTCGGCGGCGACGGGTGCGGAGCAGGCCAGCTCTCGGCGCGATCGACCTCGCCCCGTGAGTCCACGCGTGGTGTCTACCGCGACCGGCCCTCAGCGCACCAGCCCGACGGCGACCACTTCGAGCAGCGGTCGTACGGCGGCCGCCTGACGCCCAGCCCGCTTGCAACTCCGTGTTCGTGCATCTGGACCAGTGTTTGAACACCGATCTAGATGACCGAACACGGAGTTACAAGCGGCGGGCGGCGCGGGCGCACACCGCCCACGGGCGGGCGGAAGCGAATTACAAGTTTGTAGTTCTCGTGAAGCCAGTGACGGGTGTGACTGGAGTGATTACGGTGCTTGCGGAACCACGGCCACTGTCTTCCCCCAGGAGCCCGCACCATGTCTCGTCCGACCCACCGTCCACACGCCCATCCGGGACCAGTGACGCGGTTCGTCGCGCTCGCAGTGGTGGTGGCCACCGCGGTGCTCGGGCTCCAGGCCGCGCCCGCCTCGGGCGACGGGGACACCGTGGCCACGCCGGCCGCGAAGCAGCTCGCCACCAACCCGGTCACGCCCGGCACCTACACCGGGCTCGGTTTCGACCAGTGCCTTGCGCCCGAGCAGTCGAAGATGGACGCCTGGCTGAAGCACTCGCCGTTCCGCGCCGTCGGCATCTACATCTCCGGGGCCTCCCGCGGCTGCCGCGACCAGCCCAACCTCACCCCCACCTGGGTCAGCACCCAGCTGGCCAACGGCTGGCGGCTGCTGCCGATCACATTGGGCCCGCAGGCCGCGTGCCACCCGTCGTTCCCGCGCTACGGCAACGACCCGGTGATCAGCACGAAGCTCAACACCTCCGGCGCGTACCAGAAGGCCTTCAAGCAGGGCACCGCCGAGGCGTCGACCGCGGTGGCCGCGGCCCAGGCGCTCGGCATCGTGCCGGGCAGCACGCTCTGGTACGACCTCGAGGGGTACGACGTCACCAACACCACGTGCCGTGAGTCCTCGCTCTGGTTCCTCAGCGCATGGACGCAGCAGCTGCACGCGCTGGGCTACGTCTCCGGCGTCTACTCCAGCGCGGGCTCGGGCATGAAGTCCCTCGACGACGCCAGGGTGCTGCGGCCGGGAACGTTCACGCTGCCCGACCAGATCTGGATCGCACGGTGGGACGGCCAGGCCAACACCTCGACGACGTACATCCGCGAGGACGGGTGGCGGCCGGGTGCTCGGATGAAGCAGTTCCAGGGCGGACACAACGAGACGTGGGGCGGGGTGACGATCAACATCGACCGCAACTACCTGGAGCTCAGCTCGCCTACCACCGGTCCCGAGACGGTGACCCACTGCCACGGGACCCCGGTCGACCTGCCCAACTACCCGAGGCTCAAGGCTCCGCGCAAGGGCAAGGCCCCGAACCCGGAACAGGTGTCGGCGCTCAAGTGCCTGCTGAAGGAGCACGGCGTCTTCAAGGGCAAGGTCAAGGGCGCGTGGAGCGGCCGCCTGACCAAGTCGGTGCACCGCTGGCAGAAGCAGGTCGGGCTGCGCCGGGCCGCGATGTTCTCGCGGTCCGCCTGGATGACGCTGCTCAGCGCCGGTCCGACAACGGTCCTGAACCTCGGCTCGTCGGGCGAGGACGTACGCCGCGTCCAGCGGGCCCTCAACGCCGCGTCGCCCAAGCACGCGCTCGCGATCAGCGGCATCTACGACGCGGTCACCCAGGCGGCCGTAGTCGCCTGGCAGAGCAAGAACGGCATCGCCGAGAACGGCGTGGTCGGCCCGGCCTCGTGGGCCGCGCTGCAGGCGGGCAACCGCTAGGAGATGTCCGGCCGCGGACCAGGGGGTCCTGCGGCCGGCGGGGATGGGTCCCCATGCAGGAAGGCTTGGCGACCGGGCGCGGACGGGGGTCCGCCGCCCGGCGTCAGGCGAACGTCGCCGCGGCCAGCGAGGTGAAGAAGCCGAGCCCGTCGGTGCCGGCGCCGGTGAGCTCCTCGACCGCGTGCTCGGGGTGCGGCATCAGGCCGACGACGTTGCCGCTCTCGTTGGTGAGGCCGGCGATGTCGCGCATCGAGCCGTTCGGGTTGACGTCGAGGTAGCGCGCCACGACCTGGCCCTCGCCCTCGATCCGGTCGAGGGTCGCGGCGTCGGCGACGAACCCGCCCTCGCCGTTCTTGATCACGATGGTCACCTCGGCGCCCTCGGCGTACGACGAGGTCCAGGGCGTGCGGTTGTTCTCGATCCGCAGGCGCTGGTCGCGGCAGACGAACTTGCGGTGGTCGTTGCGGATCAGTGCGCCGGGCAGGAGGTGCGACTCGCAGAGGATCTGGAAGCCGTTGCAGATGCCGAGCACCGGCATCCCGCGACCGGCCGCCTCGATGACCTCGCTCATCACCGGCGAGAAGCGCGAGATCGCGCCGCAGCGCAGGTAGTCGCCGTACGAGAAGCCGCCCGGCAGCACCACCGCGTCGACGCCTTGGAGGTCGTGGTCGCCGTGCCAGAGCGGGACCGCGTCGTGGCCGCCGACCTGGATCGCGCGTTGGGCGTCGACGTCGTCGAGCGAGCCAGGGAAGGTGACGACGCCGACCCTCACCGGTCGGCTGCCTGGGCCTCGACGCGGACCTCGTAGTTCTCGATCACCGGGTTGGAGAGGAGCGTGCCGGCCATCTCCCGCACCTGCTCCAGCACCTCGTCGGTGACGTCTCCGGACAGCTCGAGCTCGAACCGCTTGCCCTGGCGCACGTCGAGCACGCCGGAGAACCCGAGCCGGGGCAGGGCACCGAGCACCGCCTTGCCCTGCGGGTCGAGGATCTCCGGCTTCGGCATGACGTCGACGACGACTCGGGGCACGTGGTCATCCTAGGTGTCGTCCCGCCCACTGACGGGGACGGCGTCGGGCGCGGGCGATGGGCGCTGCTGCACACTTGGTCCATGAGCATGGGCAACCCCTCCGGCCGGGCCGCTCCGCCCTCGGCGCAGCTTGGCCTGGACTTCCCGCAGTCACTGGCCGTGTACGACGACTACGCCGCCGCACAGAAGGCGGTCGACTTCCTCTCGGACAACAAGTTCCCGGTCGAGCAGTGCATGATCGTCGGCACCGACCTCAAGCGGATCGAGCGGATCACCGGCCGGCTCACCACCGGACGGGTGGCGCTCGGCGGGCTGCTGTCCGGCATCTGGCTCGGCGTCTTCGTCGGCCTGGTGCTGTCGCTGTTCACCGACGACTCCGACTTCCTGGCCACCCTCCTCACGACCGTCCTCTTCGGCGCGGTGTTCGGCATCGTCTGGGCGCTGGTCGGCTACGCGCTGGCCCGCGGACAGCGCGACTTCTCGTCGGTCACGCAAGTGGTCGCCACCAAGTACGAGGTGCTGGTCGAGCACAAGTCGGTCGCCCAGGCCCGCGAGCTGCTGGCCAAGCTGCCGGGCGGCCTGCCCGATCCGTTCGCCTGAGCCGCTGCTCGTCTGGGGCGGCGGAGATAGTCCGTCACGTTTGTGTAGGTCCAGCGTCGTCTTGACCTACACAGACGTGACGGACTATCGCTTCTGGCGGGCGTTCCCCACGATCGTGATGGCCAGGGCGACGCCGAGGCCGGCGATGATCGGGCCGATGATCGCCCAGGTCTCGTCGCCGGTCATGGTGCTGCCTTCGATCCAGCCCAGCCCCTGGCCGGTGAAGATGCCGCCGACCAGCACCATCACGCCGGCGATCGAGAGGCCGAGCGCGCGGCCCAGGGTCACGAGAGCTCGCGCTTGAGGATCTTGCCGGTCGCGGTCATCGGCAGCGTGGGGACGAACTCGATGATCCGCGGGTACTTGTAGCCGGCCATCTGCTCCTTGCCCCACGCGATCAGCTCGTCCTCGGTGATCTCGGCACCCTCCTCGAGGATCACGACCGCCTTGATCTCCTCGCCGTGGCTCTCGTGGGGTACGCCGATGACGGCGGCCAGCGAGACGGCCTCGTGCGTCATCAGCACTTCCTCGATCTCGCGCGGGTACACGTTGTAGCCGCCGCGGATGATCATGTCCTTGGACCGGTCGACGATGTAGTACCAGCCGTCCTCGTCGCGACGGCCGAGGTCACCGGAGCGGAACCAGCCGTCCTTGATCGCCTCGGCGGTCGCATCGGCCCGCCCGTAGTAGCCCTTCATGATGTTGTGGCCCTTGATCGCGATCTCGCCCACCGCGTCGGGGTCGCTGTTGTCGGCGTTCACCTCGTCCCAGCTCTCCGGGTCGATCAGCTTCATCTCGACGCCCGGGATCGGCTTGCCGATCGAGCCGACCCGCGGCTCCTCGCCGTACGATGAGAACGAGGCGACCGGCGAGGTCTCCGACAGGCCGTAGCCCTCGAGGATCGTGACCCCGAACTTGTCCTTGAAGTTCTTGTGCACCTCGACCGGCAGCGCCGCACCACCTGCCACAGCGACCCGCAGGTTGGCGGCAATCTTTTCGACGTCGACCGCGTCACCGGCCTCCTTGAGCGCGCCGAGCAGCCCCCAGTACATCGTCGGTACGCCGGCGAAGAACGTGATGCCCTCGCTCTGCATCAGCTCCAGGGCGGGCCCGGCCTCGAAGCGCGGCAGCATCACCACGGTGCCGCCGTACGCCGCAGAGCCGTTCTGGATCACGGTCTGTCCGAACGAGTGGAACAGCGGCAGCACGCACAGGAAGGTGTACGGGTTCTCTGGGTCGGCGCCGAACACCGACTCCCCGACCCGGGCGTTGTCACGCATGTTGCGGTGCCGCAGCTCGGCACCCTTGGGCTGTCCGGTGGTGCCCGAGGTGTAGAGGATCACCGCGGTGTCGTCCTCGTCGGTCTCGACGCTCTGGAAGGTCGGCTCCTGCCCGCCCAGCGCCTGGCCGAACGTGGGCACGCCCTCGAACGGCGACTCGGCGCCGAGGTCGGCGGTGATCACGACGAAGTGCTCGCAGGAGTCGGTCTGCTCGAAACCGGCGTGGCCCTCCTTGCCGATCGGTAGCTCCTCGGTGCCCTGGAAGCAGAAGTACGCCTTCGCGTCGGAGTCGCTGAGGTGATAGGCCACCTCGCGACCCTTGAGCAGCACGTTGAGCGGCACCACGGTGCCTCCCGCCTTGAGGATCCCCCAGTAGACGAGGGAAAAGTACGGCAGGTTGGGGCAGCTGAGCGCCACCTTGTCGCCGGGCTGAATCCCCTTGCTGACAAGGAAGTTGGCCACCATGTTGGCAACCGCTTCGACCTCCGCGTAGGTCATCCGCCGGCCGGTGGCCGGGAAGACGATCGCCTCCCGCTGCGGGTAGGCAGCGGCGCTGTCCTCGAGCAGGGTGGCGAGGTTGTACTTCTCGGACACGGTGGCCTCCGTCGCGTCTGTGGTGACGCCAACCTACCGAGCACCCCGACGATTCGTCTGCGGTCTCACCTGCAGTTCAGGAGGGGCGGTCGCAGACGAATCGTTGTGGTGGTCACCCGCGCGACGAGAGGATGCCGGCCGCTCTCTTGAGGTCGGCGCCGACCGCGCGCACCGAGAGCGCGCTGAGGGCGAGGCCGACCGGGCCGAGGGCGTGGATACGGAACCGGTAGCCCACGGTGCAGCCGCCGCCGGGCGCGTCGTCGAACCTCAGCGTGAGGTCGGCCCGGACGAACCGCCAGGTGCCGGACTCCGACCAGCGTCGCGGCCGGTCGAGCTCGGTGGTGCGCATCCGCGGCTTCAGCCCGGGCCTGGTCTCGTCGACCCAGGTCTGGCCGACGCGGGGCTCGCCGTCGACCGCCGAGACCCGGGCCAGCGACGGCTGCCACTCGGGTCGGTGCCGCGGGTCGACGAGGTAGTCGAAGGCGACCTCCCGTGGCACCGCGAAGTCGACCCGGCCGCCGAAGTCGCGCACCGTCAGAACGTTGAGCCGGTCAGCAGCTCGTAGGCCTCGACGTACCGCGCCCGGGTGCGCTCGACGACGTCCGGCGGCAGCGGAGGTGGGGCCTCGCCGGAGGTGCGGTCCCAGCCCGAGGCCGGGGAGGTCAGCCAGCCGCGCACGATGTCCTTGTCGAACGACGGCTGGGGGCGACCCGGGTGCCACTCGGCGGCCGGCCAGAACCGCGACGAGTCCGGCGTCAGCACCTCGTCGGCGAGCACCATCGTGCCGTCACCGCGGTGGCCGAGCTCGAGCTTGGTGTCGGCCAGGATGATGCCGCGCTCCCGGGCCAGCTCGTCGGCGCGCGCGTAGACCCGCAGTGTCAGCGAGCGCAGGGTCGCCGCGACGTCGGCGCCGACCGCAGCTTCGACCTGCTCGTAGGTCATCGCCTCGTCGTGCTCGCCCAGCTCGCCCTTGGTGGTGGGCGTGAACAGTGGCTCGGGCAGTCGGCTGCCGTCCTGGAGCCCGTCGGGCAGCGCGATGCCGCAGACGGTCCGCGAGACGTCGTACTCCCGCAGCCCGGAGCCGGCCAGATAGCCGCGCGCCACGCACTCGACCGGCACCATGTGCAGCCGCTCGCAGATCACCCCGCGCCCGCGCACCTGCTCGGGCACTTCGGTCGAGACGACGTGGTTGTCGACGACGTCGGCGAGCTGCTCGAACCACCACAGCGACATCCGGGTCAGCACCTCGCCCTTGTCGGGGATCGTCGAGTCGAGGACGAAGTCGTAGGCGGAGATCCGGTCGCTGGCCACCATCAGCAGCCGGCCCTCGTGCGGCCCCTCGGTCAGCTCGTAGAGGTCGCGGACCTTGCCGGAGTGCACGTGGGTGGCGCCGGCGATCTCCGGCGCGGACGGCAGCGTGACGTCGGGCACGGCCCCCACACTAGGCAACCCCCCGCCACACAGCAGTCGCACCCTCGTTTGGCAGGGTTGCGGACATGGCCCAGTCAGCCGAGCAGGTTCACGCCCGCATCCGCGAGACCGTCGGTGACGGCGGTCGTCTCGCGGCGCCGCCGAGCAACGACTGGGACAACTTCCCGTGGGAGGTCGTCGACGGGGCCATCGTTCCGCGGGTGCTGCCACCACCGTCCGACGACCCGCTGCGGGCCGGCGAGACCGCGGACAAGCCGTGCCCCTCCTGCTTCGGCGTACCACCGGAGAACGTCGTCTGGGAGGACGAGGAGTGGGTCCTCAAGCACTTCGGCCAGCCGAGCGGGCTCCCGATCGTGCTCATCCTCGAGCCGCGGAAGCACCTGGACTTCGGCCAGCTCGACGACGAGCTCGCGTCACAGCACGGCCGGATCGCCAACCGGTTGACCCGGGTCATCGAAGGGCTCGACCAGATCGCCCGCTGCCACGTGCTCCGGTACGGCGACGGCAGCGTGCACGCGCACACGTGGTTCGTCGGCCGGACCGCCCGGCTCAGCGGCGTGGTCGGCTCGCCGACCATCGAGTGGGACGACGTGCTCCCGCCCGGCCCCGAGGACGTCTGGCGCGCCGACATGCACACGATTGCGACCAAGCTCGCCAACTGGGGCGGACTAGCACGCGCCTGACCCTTTCTCATGTAACTGGACTGATCTAGTCTTGTTTGCGTGGCCAGGCTACGTCGCCCCGACTTCATCATCATCGGCGCGCCCAAGGCCGGGACCACGGCGCTGCACTCCGCGCTCGCACTGCACTCTGACGTCTTCACGACGACGCCGAAGGAGCCGAAGTACTGGCTGTGCGGTGACGCCCCGCCACCGCACTGGACCGGGCCCGGCGACGCGCACTCCCAGCAGGAGTGGGTCTGGCGGCGCCGCGACTACGACCCGTTGTGCAAGCCGGCCGCCGCACACCGGGTCCGCGGCGAGAGCACCCCGTTCTACCTCTGGAGTCGGCCGGCGCATGGCTGGGTCAGTTCGCGCCGCCTGAGCTTTGGAGAGCTGCCTCGGTGCCGCTGATCACTCGACTCAGCTCCGGCGAGGCGCACCGCCCACGGCTCTCGGCCGAGTCCCGCGACCGACTGGTCCGGCACTTCGCCGACGACATCGCGCTGCTCGCCCAGCTGACCGGCGAGGACTTCTCACTGTGGCTGTCTCCCGAGAGCCGCGGGTCGTTCAGGCAGCGCGCCGGAGCCTGAGGGCACGGCTCAGGCCAGCGCCGAGACCTCCGGCAGCTGCACCGTGACCCGGGCCGCGGACACGGTGCCCAGGCCCTGCGCCCACAGGTCCGCCACGCCCGTGGCGAGCAGCCCGCGGGAGGTGAGCTGCGCCAGCGGCGGGCAGTACGCCGCCTCCAGGTCGGCCGGCAACCTCCCGACCTGGTTGCCGCCGACGAAGACCGCCACGCCGTTGGGTGCCTGCGGGTTCCACGGATTGGGCACCAGCCGGCAGATCTCGTTGTCGAGGGCGGCGCCCTCGGCGGTGACCGCGGTCGCGGTGCGTGCGAACACCTGCGCCACTCCGGCGAGATCGGTCGGCGCGAGCACCAGGGTCGCGTTCACCGACAGCGGATGCCTCGCCGGCTCGTCGCGGCAGGAAGCGGCCACGGAGGCGAAGGTCGGCTGACCCGGTGGGGCCACCGACGTGTTCTGCTGCACCCACGTGCCGACCGCCGTGAACCCCTTGGAGAGCCCGTCGGCGAGGTCGGCCCCCGCCCTGTTGAGCTGGTCGGTCGTGGTCGGGCCGCGCGGGGCCCGGTGCGCGGTCCAGGCCGTCCCGTCCCAGTAGCGGAACTGCGTCGGGTCCTCAGGGTCGGCGAACCAGCCGGCCGCTGGTGTCTGCGTCATGCGGACAAGTGTGCCGCGTCAGCGGACGAGCGTGACCAGGTCGTGCGCGCCGTCGGGGCGGGCGGCCTCGACGTAGAAGCGGGTGCGGCCGTCGGGGAGCGGGACCGCGGCGGCGTAGCGCCAGGCGCCGTCGGAGTACGGCGACGCGATCGGCGCGTCCTCGAGGGCGACCAGGCGGCTGCCGTCCCAGCGGGCCGCACCCGTCGTCTCGTGCCAGTTGGAGGCGGCGTCGGCGCGGCCGTCGTACAGCACCGTGAGCGGATCCTCGGTGAGCACCGCGGTGACGCGGGCGCCGCGTGCGTCCCAGCGGCCGGGGCGGCCGGCGAGCACCTCGCCCCGGTCGGTCCAGGTGAGTCCGTCGGGCGAGGTGAGCCGGCGGGTGGTCATCCGGTCCTCGTGGCCGGGCTCGGTGAGCGGGTGGCAGCACAGCCACATCACCCATTGCTGACCTGGGGCGGTCGGGTGCTGGACGACGGGGTCCTTGACCGCGACCCGCTTGTCACCGGGCAGCACGACCTGCTGCTTCCCGGACGGGAGGGCTTCAACGGAGGCCGCGGTGAGGGAGTCGACCCACCAGTGCTTCGAGCGGGGGGTGGCGCAGGAGAGGTACAGCCGCCAGCCCAGGTACGGCACCGGGACCAGCACCGGCCGCTCGAAGGACTCGCAGCCGAATGCCTCGCGATGGACCCGGGTCACCGGCTCGAAGGCGACGCCGTCGGGCGAGCGCGCCACCACCACCGACACCCCGCGCCCCTCGGTCAGCGGGCGACGCACGCGGTAGGTCAGCCAGAACGTCCCGTCGACCAGGACCGCGGACGCGGCACCCGACCAGTTGCCCGGGCCGGCACCGGGCGCGGGCACGACGACGTCGGCCCCGTCGTACGTCGGCAGTGGCAGGGCGTCGACGGACATGACGCAGACGATAGTCGACCTAGCCGCTAGAGTTTGCAACCGCTCCGCAGTGGCAGGCACCGAGCGCGCCGGCGGCGTCGTCCAGAGCCGTCTGCGCCTTGGTCTCGTCGGGCTTGCGGATCCGGTCTGCCATGAGCGCAAAGAGCATCTCGTGACCGTCCTGGTCGACCACGATCCCGGCCAGGCTGCTCACGTTGGTCAAGCTGCCGGTCTTGGCCCGCACCAGCCCGCGCGACTCGGGGAAGGGGCCGTCGAACCGGTTGGTCAGGGAGCCGGTGAAGCCCGCGACGGGCAGCGCCGTGACCACCGCGTTGAGCTCCGGGTGCGCCGGGTCCAGGACGGCGCGCAGCACGGCGACCAGCGCCATCGGGGTGATCCGGTTCTCGCGGGAGAGGCCGCTGCCGTCGTACACCGCGATGCCCCTGGTCGGTACGCCGAGCCCCTGCAGCGTCTGGATGATCGCGGCGGAGCCGTCGGCGAAGCTGCCGGTACCGGTCACCGCCTTGCCGACCTGGTGGGACAGCACCTCGGCGGCCTCGTTGTCGCTGACCTCCAGGACCCGCGCGGCGATCTCACGCAGCGGCGCCGACTCCACCGAGGCCAGCTCGCGGCCGCCGGTCGCGACGCCGTGGCTCGGCGTGCCGACGACCTCGATGCCCTCGGCGACGAGCGCGGCGGCAAAGGTCTGCGCGGCGTACAGCGACGGGTCGTCGACCCGTCCGGAGCCGACGGACGGGCGGCCCTCGTCGACCCAGAGCGCGGTGATCCGCGAGACCACGTGCTCGGCCAGGTAGTGGTCGGGCCAGGCCGGGTTGAACGACGGCTCGGAGAACAGCGAGTCGTCGTACCCCAGCGCCACCCGGGTCCGGCCCTGCTGACGCAGCACCGCGGCGGTCTCCGCGGCCAGCGTCTCGACATCGGCCCGCTCGGGGTAGACCGAGCCGGAGGGGGGCTTCGACGCCAGGAATGGATCGCCGCCGCCGATCAGCACGATCCGGCCCTTGCCGCCGGCGACGACGCGGGTGGCGAAACGGGTCTCCGGCCCGAGCGCGACGAGCACCGCGGTCGCCGTCAGCAGCTTGGTGGTCGAGGCGGGCATGGCGGCCGCGCCGTCGCCGACGCGGACCACGGGCCGGCCTGCGGAGAGGTCGGCGACCGCGGCGACGACGTGCTTGCCGAGGACCGGGTCCGCGAGGTACGGCGCCAGCGCCTGCTGCACCAGCGTGGCGTCGATCCGGCCCGGCGGCGTGAGCGGTGCCTCGACGGCCGGAGGGGCGGTCAGCGCCGGCAGCTCGAGCCCGGGCGGAGGCGGGATGGCCTCCGGCCCGGTGGCCGGAGCCGGCTCGTCGGAGAAGAAGTGGTCGTACCAGGGCACCACGAGGTCGAGTCGCCATGCGATGAGGCCGACGCCGACCAGTGCGACCACGAGCAGGGAGACGAAGGCACGCCCGACCCACCCGCGCTCATCGCGGGCGTGGGTTTGGCCACCCGGGCGCGCCGGTTGCCCCTCCGCGGTCCACACAGCGGCCATTGTGCGCGAGACTGTGTCGCGCACCGACCAGCACCGTCGCAGATCAGGAGCAGCCGTGGAGTTCGACGTCCTCGTGGAGATCCCCAAGGGTCAGCGGAACAAGTACGAGGTCGACCACGTGTCGGGTCGGATCCGACTGGACCGGACGCTGTTCACCTCGACGCAGTATCCGGCCGACTACGGCTTCATCGAGAACACCCTCGGCCTCGACGGTGACCCGCTGGACGCCCTCGTGCTGCTGCAGGAGCCGACGTTCCCGGGCTGCCTGATCAAGTGCCGCGCGATCGGGATGTTCCGGATGACCGACGAGGCCGGCGGCGACGACAAGGTGCTGTGCGTGCCGTCGACGGACCCGCGGCTCGAGCACATCCGCGACATCAACCACGTGCCGAAGTTCGACCGGCTGGAGATCCAGCACTTCTTCGAGGTCTACAAGGACCTCGAGCCCGGCAAGTCCGTCGAGGGCGCCGAGTGGGTCGGGCGGACCGAGGCCGAGGCAGAGGTACGCGCGTCGTTCCAGCGGCTGAAGGACGATTCGGACGAGAGCTGAGCTCTCGCCCCGCTCAAGCACGGGCAGCACGGTCGAGTCGTGTGCCTGAGAACCCGTCTGCTCTATGCGTATGACGCAAACCGGGCGGCTACGCGCGCGGAGCCGCCCAGCCCCAGGCGGCGGTGAACTAGGGCCCATTTGGATGGCGTGAATGGGCCCAGGCTCACCGCCCACCGCTGAAAGGGCCTGGCGGCGGTGAGCTAGGGCCCATTGCCGCGGGCCGAACGGGCCCAGGCTCACCGCCCGGGAGACCGGGGAAACTCACGCCCGGCGGACGCCGCGGAAGTACGCCATCGCACCGGACACGTCGAGCGTCACGTCGGCCACGCCCTGGCGGGCCAGCCAGCGCTGCACCTGGTCGGAGGTACAGCCGGGACCGAGCAGCCCGGTCAGGCGGCCGGCGCGACGCATCGGCTCGAATCGTCGCCCGGTGTCGTTGAGCAGCGCGCTGCCGGTGATGACGCCGCCGAGCTTGACCATCCTTACCAGCTCGATCACGGCGCGCGCAGGGTCGGGGAAGCAGTGCAGCCCGGTGAAGGAGACGACCAGGTCGAAGGACCGGTCCTCGAACGGCAGCTTCTCGACGTCGGCCAGCTGCGTGGTGACCTGGTCGGCCACGCCGCGCTCGCGGGCCACCCTCGCGGTCCGGTCGAGCATGCGCTGGGAGATGTCGGCGGCGACGTAGTCGACGCCCTGACCGGGCCGCAGGCCACGAACGGCCACCCCTCCGCCGCACGGTACGTCGAGCACGCGGGCGCCGGGCCGTTGCCGGCCGATCTCCTCGGCAGCGGCGTACAGCAGCTTCAGGTCGCTCTGGATCCCGACCGCCCAGAGCGCGCCGCCCAGTCGGGGGTGCTCGACGGTCCAGTCGTAGAAGGATCCCCACAGCGGGTCGTCGGACCAGCCGCCAAGGGCGCGCCTGGGCCCCGTTGCCATCAGCCGATCAGGGCCTTGCTGCGGAGCATCTCCTCGGGGACGCCGAAGGCGTCGACCAGGTCGCGAGCCAGCGGTCGCACCTTGCGGCACAGCGAGCTGATCTCGCGGCTGATCGCCTTCGAGCGGCTGCTGGTGAGCCGCCCGTGCTCCATGAACCAGGCTCGGTCGGCCTCGATGACCGCCAGCGCGTGCAGGTCGCAGAGCAGGTTGAGGGCGACCTTGAGGTCACCGTCCTCGATCGTCCGGATCTTCTCGACGAACGCCTCGAGAACCAGCCGCTCGACGTGCGCACGAGCCGCGTGGATGACGTGGTCCTGCACGAGGGAGAAGACCTCGCCGGGGTTCATCTCCTGGTCGATGCCGCGCTTGAGCCGCCGGGCCACGCCGCCGAGCATGTGTTCCTCGCGGAACCTCAGCATCGCGAGCTGGTAGGCCGGGTCGAGCAGCCCGGCCTCCTGGTCCCACTCGTCGCCACCGGGGAGCAGGTCGCGGACTCGCTCGAAGAGCTTGTGCACGTTGGTGCGCTCGAGCACGGTCTCCACGGCGAGCCCGGCCACGAAGCGGACCATGCCGAGCTGGTCGAGGTCGGCGAAGTCGCTGGAGTAGTCGGTGAGCAGCCCCTTGGCGACCAGCTGCAGCAGGACGGTGTTGTCGCCCTCGAAGGTGGTGAACACGTCGGTGTCCGCCTTGAGCGCGGTGAACCGGTTCTCGGCGAGGTAGCCGGCCCCGCCGCAGGCCTCGCGGCACTCCTGGATGGTCCGGGTGGCGTGCCAGGTGCCGAGCGCCTTGGTGCCGGCCGCGCGCGACTCGAGCTCCTTGCGCACCTTCTCGTCGCTGGTCAGCCCGGAGAACACCTCGTGGCACTGGCCGGCGACGACCTCCTGCGCGAAGTGCAGCGCGTAGGTGTGCGCCAGCAGCGGGAACAGGCGCCGCTGGTGCTGGCCGTAGTCGAGGAGCAGCTCCTCCTCGTCCTCCGAGGTCGCCTCGAACTGCCGGCGCCGGAGCGCGTAGCGCATCGCGATGGTCAGTGCGACCTTCGCGGCGTTGATGCCGGCGCCGCCGACACAGACCCGGCCCTGCACCAGGGTGCCGAGCATCGTGAAGAAGCGGCGGTTCGGGCTTTCGATGTCGCTCTCGTAGACCCCCTCGGGCGTGACGTCGGCGAAGCGGTTGAGCAGCGCTTCCCGCGGCACCCGCACGTCGTCGAACCAGATCTTGCCGTTGTCGACGCCGTTGAGGCCCATCTTCAGCCCGTCGTCCTCGATGCGCACACCGGGCGCGGGCTCGCCGTCCTTGCGGATCGGTACGACGAAGGCGTGCACGCCGTGCCGCTCCCCGGCCACGTCGAGCTGGGCGAAGACCACCGCGAGCTCGGCGTGCGCCGCGGCGTTGCCGATGTAGTCCTTGTTGGCGTCGTCCTCGGTGGTCGTGATCACGAACTCGTCCGCGTCCGCGTCGAAGGTCGCGACGGTGCCGAGGGCCTGCACGTTGGAGCCGTGGCCGGTCTCGGTCATGGCGAAGCAGCCCATCACGTTGCCGGTGACCAGGTCCGGGATGTACGCCGCGTGGTGCCGCTCGGTGCCGAGCTGCAGGATCGCCCCACCGAACAGCCCGAACTGCACACCCACCTTGACCAGCACCGACAGGTCGCCGAAGGCGAGGGTCTCGAAGGCGGCCAGCGACGCGCCGATGTCACCGCCGCCGCCGTACTGCTCCGGGAACCCCATCCCGGTCTGCCCGGTCGCGGCCATCTCGATCACGACCTGCTTGACCCGCTCGCGGAAGTCGGCTTGGTCCAGCGTCTCGGCTTCCTCGAGGATCGAGGCGTACTCGGAGAGGTTGGTGCGCACGAGGTTCCGGATCTCGGCGTACTTGCCGTCCAGCAGCTCGGTCAGTGCGGGTACGTCGACCGTGGGCTGGACGTAGCCCTCGGCCTCCGGTGGCCCGTCGGGTCCGTCGTCGGTCGTGGGAGCGCTGGCTTCGGTGGCCACGGCGTCACGTTACCGGCCGGTTGCGTCGCCGGTGGTTGAGCCGCGAGTGTCGCTCTGCGACCGAGCACCGACGCCGAGTCTCAACTTGCCCGGTTTCGACACGCTCAACCAGCGTCAGGGGCGCGCGAAGTAGTTCGGCGTGATCCAGGCGTACATCGAGACCTCTTCGACGGTCTTGCCCGGACGCGGGGCGTGGATCATCATCCCGTTCCCGGTGAACAGTGCGACGTGGTAGATGGACGACGCGCCGCGGTCACCCCAGAACAGCAGGTCACCGGGCTGGAGCTGGCTGACGCTGATCGGCGTCGACGCCTGGTACTGCGCCACCGAGTAGTGCGGCAGCGACTTCCCGCCGGCCTGCCAGGCCATCATGGTCAGTCCCGAGCAGTCCCAGGCGTTGGGCCCGGAGGCGCCGTACCTGTAGGGCTCCCCGAGCTGGGCCCGGGCGAAGGCGATCGCGGCCCCGGCATCCGCGGGCGGCGGGGGCGGCGGGGGCGGCGGGGGCTGCGTCGGTGTCGCGGTCGGCGACGAGGTCGGCGTGGAGCTCGGGGTCGACGTCGGCTGCGAGGTCGGCGTGGAGCTCGGGGTCGACGTCGGCTGCGAGGTCGGCTGGGACGTCGGCGTGGCGGACGGCGTCGACTGCTGCTGCGCCTCCTGCTGTGCCTGCTCCTCGGCCTGCTCCTCGGCCTGCTCCTCGGCCTGCTGCTGGGCCGCCGCCGCAGCGGCTGCGGCGGCCGCTGCCTCGAGCTGGTCCTGGCGCTCCTCGGC
The DNA here is from genome assembly GCA_963765915.1 of uncultured Actinomycetota bacterium. Classification (GTDB taxonomy): domain Bacteria; phylum Actinomycetota; class Actinomycetes; order Propionibacteriales; family Nocardioidaceae; genus Nocardioides. The sequence continues at coordinate 181,418 of CAVXYB010000014.1, forward strand.
GAGCGAGACGCTGATGTCCTGCAGGTGGGCGAGCCGGCCGATCAGCCGGTCGCGCTCGCCGGCGAACCGGTCCGCCTCCAGCTCCGCCGCGCTGGCCGCGTCCTGCGCGGCGTCGCGGGCCTCGCGCGACTTCGCTGCCGCCGCCCGAGCGTCCCCGAGCGCGTCCTCGGCCTGGGCGTCGGCGACCTCGGCCAGGGTCGCGGCCGAGTGGTAGGAGTCGAAGCGATCCTGCAGCGCTGCCTCCGCGTTCCGCAGTGCCGCGGTGCTCTCGAGGACCTCGGTGATGCCGTCGGCGTCGCTGATCGCACCGAGCGCGGTGAGCTGCGGCGACATCTGGTACGCCGAGGTGACCGCGCTCGCGTACGCCACTCGCTGCCGTTCGAGGTCGGTGGCGGCGGTCGCGGAGAGCCGTTGGGCCACCTTCGACGCGCGGGCGGCCTGGTGCGCCTGGTAGCGCGCGCCGTTGAACGCCTCGGCGGCCTTGGCCGCGGCGACCTGGGCCGCCTCGAGTCGCTGCTGGGCGAGCACCAGCTGGGCACGCACCGAGCCGACGTCCGCGGCGGTGGCGTCGACCGCCGCCTGGGCGTCGTCGACCTGCTGCTGGGTGACGGCTCCATCAGGGCCACCCGGGTCCACGGCCCAGGCGGCCGGCACGGTGAGGGCCGCGATGCATGACAGCGCCACCGCGACGGCGTACTGGCGCCCCTTCAGCCGCACTGCGTCGACCCCTATGTCTTGGGACCGGCCCCTTCCCCGAGCCGGTCTGATCGCGCACCGTTCGTCACACCGATCACATCAATCAATCGCGTCACTTACGCCGCACGAACCCCAACGCTAGGCGGATTCGGGGGCCCGTCAACCCAAAACAAGCAATTTTCTGGGGTTTGTCGGCGTGTCGACTTGACGAACTACACGTATGTAACTTCGGAATTTGCGGTCAGTCGCGCAGGACCGGTACCGCGGACGTGGTGGTGGTCGGGTGCGAGCGCATCCCCCCGCGCTCGAACTTCTGGCCGCTGGCGATGCCCCCGACGTAGAAGCTGATCAGGGCCAGGAGGATGCCGGCCACGTCGTCGGCGATGTAGTGCCAGCCGAAGTAGATGGTGGCGACGACGGTGAGGGCGAAGTTCACCCAGACCGCGGCGCGCAGCCACCTGTTGCGGATCGTGTACTGCACCATCAGCGCCACCAGCAGGGTGATGCCGCAGTGCAGGCTCGCGAAGCCGGCCACCGACTGCACGGCTCCGCCCACCGACCCGGCCATCACCTCGTCACGGGTGAAGTCCAGGGAGTCCATCAGCTGTTTGGAGGGGGTGGGCGCGAGCTCTTGATAGAGGGCGACGTACTCGAAGCCGGGGCCCAGGGTCGGCAGCGCGTAGTAGGAGATGGTGCCGAGCGTCCAGGCCAGGCACTGCGAGGTCACGAACCAGTAGCCGTAGGACAGGTTCCGTGACCACACCACCCAGGCGGTCACCACCAGGGGCACCATCGGCAGGAACCAGAGGTACACGTAGGACAGCACGTGCGCGGCGATCGTGGTGCCCAAGAGTGAGTGCAGGAGGGTCGCGGGGTCGTGACCGAAGAGCAGGGCGTGGTCGAGCAGGTGCAGCTCGCGGTCGTACTTGGTCTCGATGACGAACGGCAGGAACGACTTGATGTTCCGGTAGGTCACATAGACCACGTAGAAGCAGATGATCCCGAGGGCGACCAGCGTGATCCGCTCGCGGTTCCAGTGCGTGCGCAGCCGGTGCCGCACGATCGACGGGATCTCCCTGGGCTGGCGCCAGGAGTACCAGATGGTCAGGGGCAGCAGGTCGAGCAGGAGAGCACCCAGCAGCAGGATCGGCAGCCGGATGTAGGACGGGCCCAGGAAGCTGCCCTCGGGGTCGACCAGGCTCTTGCCGAGCACCGCGGCCTCGATGATCGCCCAGGCCGCCATTCCGATGGCCAGGACCACCATCAGGACCCAGGCGCGGCGATACACGCTGGTCAGTGTAGGGACGCCGCCCCGGGCCGGCTCGTGGGTATTCGGCCGGCCCCTCAGCCCGCGACGACCGCAGTGCGCGTGGCGTCCACGGCCAGCCGGACCGGGGTGCCGGGGGCCGGGTGCTCGTCGAGCGGGGCCACGGCGTCGATCTCTCCGACGCCCTCGACGTCGACCACCAGCCGGACCTGCTCGGGGGTGATCCGGGCCTCCGTGACAGTCCCCTCGAGCGCCCCGTCTGGTTCGACGCGGAACGCCGAACGACGGACGGCCAGCCGCAGCGGCGGGATAGTCCCTGACGTTTGTGTGGGTCCATCCGGCTCGAGACCTACACAAACGTGACGGACTATCGCAGCTGCGGGGCCCTCGAGCACCCGGGCATAGCCGAGGAAGAGGGCGGTCGCCGGGTCGGCCGGAGACCGCCAGACCTCGTCGATGTCACCCTGCTGGACGACCTCGCCCGCGCGCATCACCGCCAGTCGGTCCGCGACGGTGAACGCCTCCTCGTGGTCGTGGGTGACCATCAGCGCGGTGGTGCCCTCGTGGGTGAGGATCCGGCGCAGGTCGCCGGCCAGCCGCTGGCGCAGCCCGGTGTCGAGCGCGGAGAGCGGCTCGTCCAGGAGCAGCAGCCGCGGGCGCACCGCCAGGCAGCGGGCCAGCGCGACGCGCTGCCGCTCGCCGCCGGACAGCGTGGCCGGCAGCCGGTCGGCGTACCCCTCCAGACCGACCAGCGCGAGCAGCTCGTCGACTCTCCGGGCGACGCTCTGCCCGTCGAGGCGGCGCAGGCGGAGCGCATAGCCGACGTTGCGCGCCACGGTCAGGTGGCCGAACAGCTGGCCGTCCTGGAACATCAGTGCGAAGCCGCGCTTGTGGGTCGGTACGCCGTCGAGGTCGGCGCCGTTCCACGAGACCGAGCCGGTGACCGGTGGCTCCAGCCCCGCGACCGCCCGCAGCAGCGTCGACTTGCCGCAGCCGGACGGGCCGAGCACGGCCAGCACCTGGCCGTCGGGCAGGTCGATCGAGGCGTCGCGGACCGCCAGGACGCCGTCGTAGGACACCGTGAGGTCGCGGACGCTCAACATCAGAGCGCCCCCATCGAGCGCACGCCGAGCCGGTCGACCACGAGCACGACCAGTGCGGTAGCGGCGGCCAGGACGACGGACGCGGCGAGCGCCATGCCGAAGTTCTCGCTGCCCGGCCGTCCGATCAGCTGGTAGATAACGACCGGCAGGGTCGGGTGCTCGTCGCGGGCCAGGAAGGAGGTCGCGCCGAACTCGCCGAGCGAGACCGCGAACGCGAACCCGGCCGCCGCCAGGAGCGGTCGCCGCACGGCCGGGAGGTCGACGGTGACGAAGGCGCGGAGTGGGCCGGCGCCGAGGGAGGCCGCCGCTTGGCGCTGCCGGTCGTCGACGCCGCTGAGCACCGGCGCCAGGGTCCGCACCACGAGCGGCAGGGCCACCAGGGCCTGGGCGATCGGGACCAGCAGCGGCGAGTCGCGCATGCTGAGCGGCGGACGGTCGAGGGTGATCAGGAAGCCGAAGCCGAGGGTGACCGCGGAGACGCCGAGCGGCAGCATGAAGAAGCCGTCGAGGGTGCTGCGGAGCCGGCGTTCGCCGCTGCTCAGGGAGCGACGGCTGACCACGACCGCGATCAGGCCGCCGAGCAGCAGCGACATCCAGGTGGCGTCGACCGCCGTCCGCAGCGAGGTGACCAGGGCGTCGGTGACCGGCACCAGAAGGGCGTTGCCGTCGCCGACCGTGGTCAATCGCCGGTAGTTGCCCAGGCTCCACGCGTCGCGGACCCGCAGCGAGCCCACCACCAGGGTCAGGACCGGGGCCGCGACCAGGACGAGCACCAGGCCGGTGACCCCGAGCTGCGGGAGGTCCAGCCGGCGCGGGCGGCGTGGGCGGGCGACCCGGCGTTCGACGGTCGGGTCGGGCACGGCACGGAGCCGGGCCGCGATGACGAGGAGCGCGGTGACCGCCAACAGCTGGAGGATCGAGAGCGCGGCCGCCGCGCGCAGGTCTAGCAGCTGGGTGGTGAGCAGGTAGATCTCGGTCTCGACCGAGGAGTAGCGCAGCCCGCCGAGGGTGAGCACGACGCCGAACGACGTCGCGCAGAACAGGAAGACGATGCTGGCCGCGCCCACCAGCGCGGGCCGCAGCGCCGGGAAGGTGACGGTCCGGAACACCTGCGCCGGCGTCGCGCCCAGCGCCGCCGCGGCCTCGCCCGGGCGCGGGTCCAGCGACTCCCAGGCAGCGCCGACGGCCCGGATGACCACCGCGACGTTGAAGAACGCGAGCCCGGCGACGATCGCCACCGGCGTCCCGTCGAGGTTCAGGAAACCGAGCGGGCCGGAGTCGGCAATGAGCAGTCGGAAGGCCACCCCCACCACGACTGTGGGCAGCACGAACGGGACCAGGAGCAGCGCGCGGATCACGTTGCGCAGGGGGAAAGACAGCCGGTGCAGCACGTACGCCGCCGGCAGCCCGAGCACCACGCTGACCAGCGTGGCCAGCCCCGCGGACCAGACCGTGAACCAGAGCACCCGGTGGGTGCGTGGCCGGCCCAGCACGTCGGCGACGCCGCCGGGGTCGAACGAGCCGTCGACCACGAACCCGCGGCCCACCATCCCGCTGACCGGCAGCACGAAGAAGACGGCCAGCACCAGCACCGGCCCGAGTGCCAGGCCGACAAGGGTGAGGTGGCGTCTCATCGACTAGTGACGTCGCTCCACTCGCGCAGCCACTCGTCGCGGTGCTCGGCGATCTCGGCCGGGTCGACGGTGAAGGGCTGGTCCGGCTGCTTGGCGAACTCAGCCCAGTCCGGCGGCAGCTCAGCACCGGCGTCGACCGGGAAGACGTACATCGCCTCGGGCAGCGCCTCCTGGAAGGACCGCGACAGCAAGAAGTCGACCAGCGCCTGCGCACCGTCCGGGTTGTCGGCGCCGGCCAGCACGCCGGCGTACTCGACCTGGCGGAAGCAGGTGTCGAGCAGCGCGCTGGTCGTCGTCCCGCCCTTCCCGTCGACGGTGAACGCCGGCGAGGAGTCGTAGGAGAGCACGATCGGCCGGTCGCCGCTCCCGCCGCCCTGGGTGAAGTCGACCTCGTAGGCGTCCGACCAGCCCTGGGTGAGCTTGGCGCCGTTGGCCATCAGGTCGGTCCAGTAGTCCTGCCAGCCGTCCTCGCCGTACGCCGCGATGGTGGCGAGCAGGAAGGCCAACCCGGGCGAGCTCGTGGTGGCGCCCGGGGTGACGAACAGGTCGCGGTACTCCGGCTTCACCAGGTCGTCGAGATCCTTGGGCTCGGGCACGCCGTGGTCCGCAAACCAGGTGTCGTCGACGTTCACGCAGACGTTGCCGAGGTCGACCGGCGTGAGTGCGTGGTCGTCGTCGCCCTCGAGGGCGTAGTCCGAGGCACCGTCGGGCAGGTCGGCGGCGTAGGGCTCCAGGATGCCCTCGTCGATGGCCCTCGACCCGAAGGTGTTGTCGATGCCGAAGACGGCGTCGCCGGTCGGGTCGTCCTTGGTGAGCACCAGCTTGTTGGTCAGCGCGCCCGCGTCTCCGGATGCCCGGAGCACCAGGTCGTAGCCGCTCTCCTGCTCGAACTCCCTCTGCAGGCCCTTCGACATCACGAACGACTCGTGGGTCACCAGGACCACCCGCTTGCTCGCCTTGCCGTCGTCGTCACCGCCGACCAGGGAGCAGGAGGAAACGGTCAGTGTCGCGGCCGTCAGCGCTGCGAACGCGGTGAGGCGCCTCATGGTGACTCCCTTCGCCGGTGCTAACCGGAGCAGGTTCGGAGGGTCTGCGGCTGTCCCGCACTCTCAGCGCCACCGGGCGCTCCCCTGTCTGTGTCCCTCGACTCTAGCGCCCGCCCAGGTGGGGCCTTCCGGTGGTTGAGGAGGTCGTTCTGCGACCGTCTCGAAACCACCCAAAGCCGGGCTGGGGCGCAACCAACCGCGGTCATCTCCCAGCGCGACCTTCAGAGGTTTCGAGACGCTTGCTGCGCAAGCTCCTCAACCACCGGAGGCGGAGCGATGAGCCTGCGGCCCTGGCGGAGTCTGACCACCATGGAGATCACCGAGCTCATCCGGCGCTGGGCGGTCGCCGTGCACACCGGCGACCTGGACGCGGTGCTGGCCCACCACGCCGACGACATCGTGATGTTCGATGTGCCACCGCCCCACGACGGGGTGCGCAGCATGGCGGCGTACCGCGACACCTGGCCGGGCTTCTTCGAGTGGCAGGCCAACGGCGCGTCGTTCGAGATCGTGGAGCTCGACGTCACTCAAGGCGACGATGTGGCGTTCGCCTGGGCACTGCTCAAGTGCGGCACCCCGGCCGAGCTCGCCGAGATCCCGGCGCAGCGCCTTCGACTGACCGTCGGGCTCCGCCGACAAGACGGTGGGTGGGTCGTCACCCACGAGCACCACTCGTTCGCGGACACCACCACCACGCCTGCCTGAGGCATCGACTCAGCGCGCCAGCGGGACCTCCTCGGCGACCCGGCCCAGCTTGTGCGGGTTGCGCACGAAGTAGAGGCCGGTGACCTTGTCACCGTCGATCCGCATCGTCGCGATGGTGTCCAGGACGCCGTCCAGGAGCAGTCGCAGCCCGAGGTGGCCGTTGACCATGACCGGCTCGGCGCTGTTGTCCGTGTCGATGGGGGTGACGGCCATCAGGAAGCGCAGCACCTTCTCGACGCCCTTGATCGGATGCAGGGCCGCCTTCTTCACGCCTCCGCCGTCGGTGATGAGCACGACGTCGGGGGCCAGCACGTCCATCAGCGACTGCAGGTCGCCGGTCGCGACCGCCGACATGAACCGCTCGATCACGGCGTTCCGCTGATTGCTGCCGACCGCCTCGCGCGGCCGCCGGGCGTCGACGTGGTTGCGGGCCCGGTGCGCGATCTGGCGTACGGCGGCCGACGTCTTGTCGACCGCGTCGGCGATCTCGTCGTAGGGCAGGTCGAAGACCTCGCGGAGCACGAACACCGCTCGCTCGGTCGGCGTCAGGGTCTCGAGCACCAGCAGCATCGCGGTCGAGACGCTGTCGGCGAGCTCGACGTCCTCGGCGACGTCGGGCGAGGTCAGCAGCGGCTCGGGCAGCCACGGCCCGACGTACGACTCGCGCCGGCGGGAGAGCGTGCGGATCCGGTTGAGAGCGAGTCGGGTGGTGATCCTGACCAGGTAGGCCCGGGGCTCGCGCACCGCGTCGAGGTCACGGTGTTGAAAGCTGGCGGCCCACCGCAGCCAGGTCTCCTGGAGCACGTCCTCGGCATCGGCGGCCGAGCCGAGCATCTCGTAGGCGACCGTGAACAGCAGGTTGCGGTGGGCGACGAAGACGTCCGTCGCGTCGGGGAGCGGCTGGCTCACGCGTGTGAGGGTACGGCGAGCGGCAGCTCGCAGACATCGGAGTAGCCCTGGCTCTGCAGCCCCGCGGCCGAGTTGAAGCGGGAGCGCATGTTCTCCAGCGCGATCATCTGTGTCAGCTCCACGACAGCTGGAGCGCCGAGCTGCTCGACCAGGCCCGCCACCATCTCGTCGGTGACGGTCAGGGGCGTGACCGACATCGCCTCGGCGTACCCGAGGACGTCACGCTCCAGCGGGCTGAACACATCCGACTCGCGCCACCGCGGCACCTCGCGGACCTTGGCCAGGTCCAGGCCGTCGTTGTGGGCCATGAAGTAGCCGAAGTCGAGGCACCAGCTGCAGCCGATCACGCCGGCGCTGGCCAGCTGGGCGTAGGACTTGAGAGTCGGGTCGAGCCGGTCCCACTTCTTGACCTTGCCCTCGAAGGACATGACCGCCTTGAGCAGGGGCTTGTGGTGGAAGTAGACGTACCCGTTGTCGGGGAACTCGTCGCCGAGCATCCGCTTGGCGTACATCTTCATCATCGCCCCGTAGGCGCCGGTGACCGCCGCCTTGGGGATCCGGAACGTGCTGGTGCTGGGCATCGCTCTGCCTTTCTCGAGTGCTGTATTACTCCCTGCACACGAGACACCGGTCAGTGGCGGCTTGTGACACGCTCGGTCCATGCCGTCCCGCCGCCACGAGCTGCTGGCTCGCGTGGTGCCCCGGATGCGCAAGTCGCGTGAGCTCGAGAGCCCCGAGCTCGAGAGGGCCCGCATCGAGAAGTGGCACACCTCGCTCGACCGCAGCTTCCCGAAGGGGGCGGTGCCGCTCTTCGACCGGCGGTACTCCGTGGTTCGTGAGGAGCTGCCGGCCGGCTTCCCGGCGTACACCCTGACCCGGCGTCGCAGCACCCCGACCCGCACCGTCGTCTACGTGCACGGGGGCGGCTTCGTCGGCCCGCTCGACCCGTTCCACGTGCGGTACGCCGCGCGGCTGGCCTCAAGGCTCGGCGCGCGCGTGGTGCTGCCTGACTACCCGTTGACGCCTGAGCACACCTGGCGCGACTCGCACGAGCCGGTGGTGGGGCTGGTCAGCCGATTGCTCGACGGCTCGCCGGACGGCCTGGTGCTCGCCGGTGACTCGGCCGGCGGCGGAATGGCGCTCGCCGTGGCCCTGACGGTCCGCGATCGTGGCGGCCCGCAGCCCAGCCACCTGCTGCTGCACTCACCGTGGGTCGACCTCACCACCAGCACGCCGGAGACCTTCGAGGTCACCGAGAGCGACCCCTGGCTGTTCATCGGAAAGATGCAGGCCTACGCGTCGTGGTGGGCGGGCTCGGCCGAGGACCTCGGGCGTCCCGAGGTCTCCCCCGGCCTCGCCGACCTGGCCGGGCTGCCGCCCGCGCTGATGTTCTTCGGCACCCGCGACTCGCTGTCGCCGGGCGGCCGACTGCTGGTGCGCCGCGCCGCCGAGGCCGGATGGCCACTGACCTACGTGGAGGAGCCGGACCTCATCCACGTCTACCCCCTGCTGCCGCTCCTGCCCGAGGCCGGGCGGGCCTGGCGGCGCACGCTGGACTTCCTCCGATGAAGATCTCGGCGGTGCCCTTCGCCGCGCTGGACCCGCTGACGGCGTACAGCCTGTGGAAGCTGCGCCAGGACGTCTTCGTCGTGGAGCAGGACTGCGCCTATCCCGACCTCGACGGTCGCGACCTGGCGCCCGAGACCCGGCACGTGGTGCTCGAGGACGACGACGGCGCCGTGCTCGGCTGCGCCCGGGTGCTCGACGACGGCGACAACTGGCGGATCGGCCGGATCGCGCTGCACCGGACCGTGCGTGGTCAGGGCTGGGCGGACCGGATCATGGAGGCGGCGCTCCAGGTCTGCCCGGACCGCGACGTGGTGCTCGACGCGCAGGCGCCGCTGGCCGGCTGGTACGCCACCCTCGGCTTCGAGGTCACTGGGCCGGAGTTCCTCGACGACGGGATCCCGCACCTGCCGATGCGGCGGGCGGGAGTTTCACCGGCCGGCCGGTGAAACTGGACCCTGGCGTACGAAGGTTCATCGGCCAGGCGTGAGTTTCACCGGCCGGCCGGTGAAACTCCTGCGAAGGTGACCACACCATCGCCACCCGCCGACCGGGTGGCCTGGCCGCGAGCGACGAGCAGCTCGAGGTGCGCCTTGGTCTCCATGGCGGCCATGCCGCGGCTGAACACGTCGAGCTCGTCGTAGGCGTGCTCGTGACGGGTCCAGCCCAGGTGTCCGGCGACCTCGGCAGACGTCAGCGGCCCGCCGGCCAGGGCAGTGACACACCGGTCGAGCCGCCGGTCGTGGAAGGCCAGCAGCTCGTCGACGCGGGCGTGCGAGGACGGCGCCACCGGTCCGTGTGCCGGCAGGATCTGCAGGTCGGGGAGGCCGCGCACCTTGGTCAGCGACGCCATGAAGTCGCCGAGCGGGTCCGGCTCGGCCGGGAAGGTGAAGCCGATCGACGGTGTGATCGTCGGCAGGATGTGGTCGCCCGCGAAGAGTAGGCCGTCCGCACGGTCGGCGAAGACGAAATGGCCCGGCGTGTGGCCCGGAGTGGAGACGGCGTCGAGCGTGCGTGCGCCCACCGCGATCTCGTGGTCGCCGTCCAGCCAGCTGTCGGGGTACTCCCACCACGCCGGGTCGGGCAGGTCACCGTCGTCCCTGCCCTCGTTCCACAGCTCGGCGAGGTCGGCGGCGCCGGCGGTGCGGAGCAGCCCGGCGAACGGGTTCTCGACGAAGCTGTCGATGCTGTTGAGCGCGTCGATCGCCGGCTCCTCGCCGCGACCGAGCGCCACGTCCACCCCGAGCTCGCGGCCGAGCACGCGCGCCATCGTGTAGTGGTCGCGGTGCACGTGAGTGACCAGGAACCTCCGGATGTCGCCGAACCCGGCGCCGATCGAGCGCAGGCAACGATCCAGCAGCTCGCGCGCCTCGGGAACCGCCCAGCCACCGTCGACCAGCACCAGGCCGTCGTCGGTGGTGATGACGTAGACGTTGATGGCCTTGAGCCCGTCCATCGGCAGCGGCAGCGGGATGCGGTGGATCCCCTCCGCTACCGGCCACGCTCCCTCGGCGGTCCAGTGCTCGCCCGAGTCCGGCGAGACGGCGTACGCCGTGGGGGTGGTTGACGAGGTCACCCTTGTGACCCTAGGCGCTTCAGAGCGGAGCGCTCATGTGAGATCGGGCATGCCGAGGTCGAGCGTCGGCTGCTGGATCCCGCCGTCGATCTCGATCAGCTTGCCGGTGACGTACTGCCCGGCCTGAGAGGCCAGGTAGAGCACCCCGGCCGCGATGTCCTCCGGCTCTCCGACCCGGCCCAGCGGCGTCTTGGTCTCGAGCTGGTTCATCATCTCGGGCTGGCCGGCGACGTACTCCAGGGCGCTGGTCATGATCGAGCCGACGTAGATGCCGTTGACCCGGATCCGCGGGGCGAGGTCCTGCGCGGCCATCCTCGTCCAGTGCGCGAGCGCGGCCTTGGCGGTGCCGTAGGCGACGAAGCCGCGGTCGGCGGTCCGGCCCATCATCGAGCTGATGTTCACGACCGACTGCTGGCCGTCGGGGCTCTTCAGCATGAACGGCACGGCGGCGCGGGTGAGCGCGTGCGCGGTGGCGACGTTGAAGCTGAACGCCTCGGTGAGGAACCGCGGGCTGGTGTCGAGGAAGGCGCGCGGGAAGGTGCCGCCGACGTTGTTGACCACGGTGTCGAGGCGGCCGAGCTCGTCGTACGCCGTCTGCGCGAGGCCGGCGACGGCGTCGAGGTCGCTGAGGTCGGCCGGGACGACGACGACCTGCCGCCCGAGGGACCTGATCTGCTCAGCCACCTGCTCGAGCTGGTCGGCGGTCCGCGCGGAGATCACGACGTCCGCGCCGGCCTCGGCGAGCGCCACCGCGGTGCCGGCACCGAGGCCGCGACCGGCGCCGGTGACTATGGCGACCTGGCCTTCGACGGAGAACCTGTCGAGGATGCTCATGCCCCGGCCACCAGACCGCGGCCCGTGACCAGCGGCAGGTCGATGGCGCGGACGATGCCGGGCTCGGCGGCCACGACCGCCGGCAGCGCGTTGATGATCCGCTGTGCGGTGGTGATCATCCCGGACACGTTGTGGTCGCCGTGCTCGCCGTGATGGGTGAAGTCGACGTTCATCATCGGCTCGCCGGTGATCTTGATGCGGTAGCAGCCGTCCGCGCCCGCCGGCGGCTTCTCCCACTCGGGCACCTGCTCGGGGTCGGTGCGGGTGATGTGCTCGAGTACCACCCGGGGGACGCCGTCGACCTTGCCGATCACCTGGAAGCGGACGGCGCCCATGGTGCCCTTGGCGACGTCGCCGCTCACCGACGCGCGTGTCCCACTCCGCCTCGCGCCGGGCGACGTCCTCGGTCAGCGGCTCGTCGAGGGTGATGTCGAGACCGGCGGCGATCTGGCGGACCACGCTGCCCCAGGCCATGGTGAGGATCCCGGGAGCGAAGATCATGCCGATCTCGTCCATCGGCTTGCCGAAGCCGAAGATCTCGTTCATCACCACCGGCTGGTAGTAGGTCGAGTAGTCGCAGATCTCCATGACCCGCACCTCGTCGATGCGCTGGCTCAGACTGGTCATCACCAGGGGCAGTACGTCGTTGGCGAACCCGGGGTCGATGCCGTTGATGTGCATGCTGGCGTTGCCTTTCCGGCACGCGTCGTTGATCTTCTTGATCATCTCCGGCGGCAGGATCTCCTCCGGCCACTGCAGCAGCACCGGGCCGCTGCTGGTCACGTTGATGCCGGCCTCGACGAAGGCGGTCAGGTCCTCGATGCACTCGAAGACGCGGTCGTCCGCCATCGCGGTATGCACGATCGCGTCGGGCGCCAGCGCGATCAGCGCATCGCGGTCCGTGGTGGCCTTGATGCCGAGCTCGCGGCCGAGCTCGGCCAGCTCGCCGGCGTCCTTGCCGTCCTTGGCTGCGGTCGACGTCCAGACGCCCACCAGCTCGAGGTCGGGGTGCGCGTCGACGCCCGCGATCGCGTGCCGGCCGATGGTGCCCGTCGACCAGACGACGACGCGCAGCGGCTTGTCGGGGATGATCTGACCCATGGATGGAGACTAGAACACGTTCTAGTTCTGCGGAAGGGGCGGCGGCTGGCTCACTTGTAACTGACTGTTCTGACTACTGGCCTGCACGAATTCACGCAGGCCAGTCGGTCAAACAGTCAGTTACAAGCGCGACCGGCGGCCGTGGCTCAGGCCGAGACCGGGTCCAGCACCGGGCAGCGCGTCCCCGTGTAGATCGTCGGCATGCAGCGGTTGCAGTGGATGCAGACGCCGTACTCCTGGCGGCCGGCGGCCATCTGGGCGACCAGGTCGGGCTCGCGCAGCAGCGCCCGGCCCATGGCCACGAAGTCGAAGCCCTGTCGCATCGCCTGCTCCATGGTGTCGCGGCGGTTGATGCCGCCGAGCAGAATCAGCGGCATCGACAAGCGCTCGCGGAACTTCAGCGCCTTGTCGAGGAAGTAGGCCTCGTGGAACTCGTACTCCTTCAGGAACCTCGTGCCGATCGGCGTCCGCATCGCCCACCGCACCGGCAGCGGCATCGCGGCCGCGAACTCCTTGGTCGGCGCCTCACCGCGGAACAGGTACATCGGGTTCATCAGCGAGCTGCCGCCGCTGAGCTGCAGCGCGTCGAGGTGGCCGTCCGCCTCGAGCATCGCGGTGAAGTCCAGGCCCTCGTCGGTGGTGACGCCGCCGCGGAAGCCGTCGCTGACGCTGACCTTCGCGGTGACCGCGACCGACGAGCCGACCTCCTCGCGGACCGCGCGGGCCACCTGCCGGGCGAGGCGGGCGCGGTTCTCGAGCGAGCCGCCGTACTTGTCCTTGCGCCGGTTCAACCCCGGGGCGAGGAACGACGAGATCAGGTAGCTGTGCGCCATGTGCAGCTCGAGGACGTCGAAGCCGGCGGCCACCAGGGTGCGCGCGGTGTCGACGTACGCACGGGTGATCCGGGCCAGCTCCCATTCGGAGGCGGGCCGGATCATCTGCAGCGACAGTGGGCTCGGCAGCCGGCTGGCACTGAGCGCGGGCACCCCGTTGGAACGTCCGTTGGCCACCGGGCCGGCGTGGCCGACCTGGCCGGCGATCTTGGCGCCGGTCTCGTGGATCGCCTCGGCCAGCCGCGACAACCCGGGCCGGGTCAGGGGACCCACGACGATCTGCTCGCGATGGGTGCGCCCCTCCGGCGCGACCGCCAGGTAGGCGACCGTGGTCAGCCCGACGCCGCCGCGCGATACAGCGAGGTGGTAGTCGATCAGGTCTTCGGTGACCTCACCGGCCGGAGTCCGCCCCTCGAAGGTCGCCGCCTTCACGGTCCGGTTGCGCAGCTGGACAGGACCGAGCGTCGCGGGGGCGAACACGTCGGGGGCCATCCTTCAGACTAGAAGGTGTTGCAGATGGGCGGAAGGGTGCCGTCACCTCAACGCTTGCTGGCGCAGCCAGAGCAGCCCGGCGACCGGCAGTGCGGCCGGCACGAATCCGTAGCCGATCCCGTAGTCCGACCACACCGAGGCGTCGGGGAACCAGTCCCGCTTCACCAGGCTGAGGGTGCCGACGGTCAGCACACCGGCCAGCTCGATCCACAGCATCCGCGAGGCGAACCCGATCCGGCCGGCGGCGGCGCGGCGGATCGCGACCCAGCCGAGCGCGTAGGTCACGGCAGCCACGAGTGAGAGCGAGTACGCGACCGGCGCCTCGTCGGCGTTCGTGGCCAGCTGTACGACGGCCCGGGCGCCCGCGGCGAGGGTGAACAGCGCGTAGAAGAGCAGCAGCACCTGGTGCGCGCCCGAACGCTTCGCGGGTGGGTCCTGGCTTACCTCCCCGTTCACAGCGTCATCATCATCCGCACGCCGATCACCGCGACCGCCAGTGCCGCCACCCCGACCACGCCCAGCGACCACTTGCCGCGGTCGTCCTGGACGGACCGCAGTGCCAGCGGCATCACGCACACCGAGGCGACCAGATAGCCGATGTGGGTGCTGTATGCCTCGGGCCGGTCGCCGGAGAGCAGCGCGCCGAGCCCGGCCACCGCCCGGACCGCCAGCAGGAACTCGAGCATCCAGCCCAGAGAGTCCAGCCAGGGCGGCCGCTCGCCCCAGCGGTAGGCCGCGAACGCGGCGAGCAGGGCGACGAGGACGGCGTACCCGACGACGATCACGCTGATCTGGTCGAGGACGGACGGCACCCGCTCATCATGGCGAACGGTCCCGCACGCCTTGCGTTCACCTGCGGTCCCTACGGTCGCGCGCGTGCTGGCCGACCGGTTCTCTCGCGGCTCCAGCTGGGCGGTGGGCCGGCTGCCGTTCGGGCTGTCCGGGGTGGTCGCGCCGAGTCTCCTTGGCTTCGCCGTCATCAACGGCTTCACGTTCGGCGTCGACCTCGCCCTCATGACCGTCGTCCACGGCGTCCTCGGGCACCCGGTGCCGGTCGCGATCACCGTCGGCTACGGAACCGCGTTCACGTTCAGCTACCTGCTCAACCGCGCGCTCAACTTCCGGTCGCACGCCCCGGTTGGCCCCGAAAGCCTGCGGTACCTGCTCGTGGTCGCGGTCAACTTCGCCGTCTTCCTGGTCGGGCTCGGGAGCGGGCTGGCCGCCAAGGTGGGCGGTGAGCCTGGGCCCGTTCAGGGCAGCCAAAGGGGCCGTAGGTCACCGCCGCCTGGGGCCGGTGAGCCTGGGTCCATTCAGGGCGTTCAAATGGGCCCTAGCTCACCGCCGCCTGGGGAGGGCCGCAGGTCTATCGCGATGATGCGGAGCATGGACCTCTCCGGCGCCGACCTCGAGGAACTCGTGGTGAGGCTGCGGGCCGCCGGCTGCGTGTTCGCCGAGGAGGAGGCCGACCTGCTGGGCGCGGCGGCGAGCTCGACCTCAGCACTCGAGGAGCTGATCACTCGACGCGAGGCCGGCGAGCCGCTCGAGCAGCTGGTCGGGTGGGTCGAGTTCTGCGGGCTCCGGCTCGAGGTCGCGCCGGGTGTGTTCGTGCCGAGGCAGCGCACCGCACTGCTGGTCCGCGAGGCCGTCGCGCTTGTGGGTCCGGGCTCGATCCTGGTCGATCTCGGGTGCGGCACCGGCGCGATCGCCGCCGCCGTCCGCGCGGCCGTGCCCGGGGTCGAGGTGTACGCCGTCGACATCGACCCGGCCGCGGTGGCCTGCGCCCGGCGCAACCTGCCGCCGGAGCGGGTGCTCGAGGGGGACCTGTACGACGCGCTGCCACGCGAGCTGGCCGACCAGGTGCACGCCGTGGTGGCCAACGCGCCGTACGTCCCGACCGAGGCGATCGCGCTCATGCCCCGCGAAGCGCGCGAGCACGAGCACCGGATCGCACTCGACGGCGGACCCGACGGGCTGTCCGTGCAGCGCCGGGTGATCACCGGCGCGCCGGCCTGGCTGCGCCCGGACGGGCACCTGCTCGTCGAAACCGGCCGCAGCCAGCTCGACGGCACGGCTGCAGCGCTGCGGCGTGCGGGCTTCGACGTCGCGGTGACGACCGACGAGGAGTCCGGCGGGGTCGTGATGGCGGGCGCCAGACCCCCCGAATAGCGCGATTCGGACCCCCGGCCACCGCACCGACGTGCCGCGACCTACCCCAAGGGAGGTATGGCAAACGGGTCGCCACGACCTAGACTTCGCACACCGAGCCTTGGGGCTCGGTTTGGCGACGGCTCCCATCCCCATGTTCGCCGCAGCCCCGGTGGGGGGTGGCTGCGTTCGGGAGCCGTCGCCCTCGGGAGGCGCCCAGCATCGAGCTCGGTGCAGTCGTGTGTCAGCCCGCAGGTGGCCGGTCCGGCGCGCCCGACGCGTCCGCCATCGCGTCGGCGAGCAGCGCCGCCAGGGGGGCCGGCACCCCGTCCGAGTCGAGCGCTTCGACCAGGAGCCTGCCGTAGCGGACCTTGCGGCCCGAACCGGCGCCGAGGAACCGGTGCAGCTGGTCCTCGGTACGCCGGCCCCGCTGGGCGGGCTGCTGCTGCAGGACCCGGAACGAGTCGAGCTCGCGCTGCGCCGCCACCACGGCGAGCACCCGGGCCACACCGAGCGCGCGGATCAGCTCGTCCTCGAGATCACGCTCGCAGCAGTGGAAGCCGAGCGCGGCCAGCCCGTCCCGGCCCGGCTCCGGTGCCAGGCCGGCCCGCTCGAGACCGCCGCGGACGAACCGTTCCTCGCCGGCGTCGTACAGCCCGGCCAGGCGCAGGCCGCGACCGGGCGGCCCGAGCTCGGCGACGTATCGCGCCACGTTGGTGACCCCGCCCATGGCCAGAACCGCGATGCCGCCACGGTCGAGGTCGACCCCTCGCCCGGAGGCGAGGGCCAGCACCGCCTCGCGGTCGCTCTCGCCCTCCACGAGGATCGCGGTCCTGGTGGTCGGGGCGATCACCGCACCACCGTAGGCCAGCGCCACCTCCTCAACCACCGAGAAGGAACTCCGTGACCAGGTCGTTGACGACCGCGGGCCGCTCGACCTGGAGGAAGTGACCGGCGTGGGGCACGATCTCCACCCGCGCGGTCGACGGCAGCCGCGCGGCGGCGTGCCCGACGTACCCGACCTGCAGGCAGCCGTCGTCCGCGCCGTGCAGATAGAGCAGTGGGACGGTCGGGACCGCGTCGAGGGCCCGCTGCCAGCTCCTGTACGCCGGCGGCACCGACCACGGTGCCCGGATCGCCCGGTAGTAGCCCACCGCGGCGGCGACGTGGGCGCGGGTCGGCCAGGCGGCGCGGACCAGCGCGACGTCCTCGGCGGCGTCGTAGCCCGGCGACCAGTCCCGCCACAGCCGCGGCAGCCACCGGTCGACGGTCCGCTCGGGGAGCAGCGGCAGCTGGTTGAACAGCGTGTACCAGCTCATCCGCAGCTGGCGCGGGATCAGCCGCGGGCTGGCGCCGGCCAGGGCCGACAGCGGCGGCACGGCCAGCGTCACCACCCGGACGTACGGCGAGTCCGGATGTCCGCCGAGTGCGTTTGCGGTGATCGCACCCCAGTCGTGCCCCACCAGCACGGCGCGGTCGTCGGCGCCGAGGCGCTCGTGCAGCCCGACGGCGTCGGCCATCAGTGCACCGACGTGGTAGCTCCCGTCCGACGCCAGCCCGCTGGGCGCGTAACCGCGCAGGTGCGGCGCCACCACCCGCATCCCGAGCCCGGCCAGGTGCGGGCCTAGGTGTCGCCAGGTCCAGGCGCTGTCGGGGAACCCGTGCAACGCCACGACCAGCGGTCCGTGCGCCGGTCCCCAGGCCAGGCACGAGAGCCGGACCGCGGGCAGCTCGACCTCGACGACGTCGGGCGTGGAGGGCACTCGGCAAGGCTAGGGCCCGCCGGTGGTTGAGCCCGGAGGAGCCAGCATCACTCGCGGTGGTTGAGCCCGGAGGAGCCAGCATCACTCGCGGTGGTTGAGCCCGGAGGAGCGCCAGCGACGACGGTGTCGAAACCACCCAAGCGCAGGCTGGGACTGGACCGGGGTGAGTCCCAGCCCTCCTTGAGGTGGTTTCGACACGCTCGGTCGCAGAGCGACACTCGCGGCTCAACCACCGGCATCGACACGCTCGGTCGCAGAGCGACACTCGCGGCTCAACCACCGGCACCGACACGCTCGGTCGCAGAGCGACACTCGCGGCTCAACCACCGGCATCGACACGCTCGGTCGCAGAGCGACACTCGCGGCTCAACCACCGGCAACCACCGGTGGCTACTACCGGGCAGGATCGTCACGTGACGTCAGAGCGTCCTCCGCTGTGGGTCTGTCCCGAGTGCGGGCGGGGGTTCGCCAACCCCAACCAGAGCCACGCCTGCGGCCCGCTCGACCTCGCGCACCATCTCGTGGGGCGCAGCGACGAGGTGCGGGCGACGTACGCTGCGTTCCTCGCGCTGCTCGAGGAGAACGGCCCGGTCGTCGTGCTCCCGGAGAAGTCGCGGATCGCGTTCCAGGTCCGGATGTCGTTCGCCCGGCTCACCCTGCGCCGGCGCTGGACGCTCGGCCACCTCGTCCTGGCCCGCCGGGTCGAGGACCCGGTGTTCACCAAGGTCGAGACGTTCTCACCGCGCAACCACGTGCACGAGTTCCGGCTCGACGGCCCGGACGAGGTCGAGAGGCTCCGGCCGTGGACGCCGGAGGCCTACGCGGTCGGTAGGCAGGAGCATCTCCGGCGCGCCGACGAACACCCCTAAGGTGAGCGCCATGGCGGAGTCCAGCGGGGTGCGCGCTCAGCTCGGCCAGGCCCGCGTGCTGGCGCGGTCCGGGCTGCTGGGGCCACTGCGGCCGGACAAGTACCTACGCATGGCCGGTGCGATCCGGCGCCAGGGACTCACCGCGATGACCGGCGCGAGCCTGGCGGCAGCCCGGCGCCCCGAGGGGATCGCGCTGGTCGACGAGCGCGGTGCGATGACGTGGGGCGAGCTCGAGCAGCGCACCGACGCGCTGGCGGCCGCGCTCGCACCGCACTTCGAGGAGGACGCTGGCCGGATCGGCCTGCTGGCCCGCAACCACCGCGGCTTCGTGGAGTCGTTGGTCGCCGCCGGGAAGCTCGGAGCCGACCTCGTGCTGCTCAACACCGCGTTCTCCGGCCCGCAGCTGGCCGAGCTCCTCGGCCGCGAGCGCGTCGACGTCCTGATCTACGACCAGGAGTACGCCGAAGCGCTGGCCGAGTTGCCGGAGGGACCGGTGCACGTGATCGCCTGGGAGGACGAGCCGGTCAAGGGCCTCACCGTCGACGGGCTGATCGCCGACCACCTCGGCGAACGACCGCCGGCGCCGACCAGCAGCCCGCACGTCGTGCTTCTCACCAGCGGAACGACCGGCGCCCCGAAGGGGGCTCGACGCGGCACCGGCGGTGGTGCCGGCGACCTGGTCGCGATCATCGAGCGGGTGCCGTGGCGCGCCGAGGACACCGTGGTGGTCGCGGCGCCGATGTTCCACGCATGGGGGTTCGGCTGCCTGGTGCTCGCGGCCACGATGGCCAACACCGTGGTGATGCGCCGCCACTTCGACCCCGAGCAGACGCTGGCCATGGCAGCGCGGCACCGGGCCGACGGACTGGCCGTCGTCCCGGTCATGCTCGAGCGGATCGTCGGGCTGCCCGACGAGGTGAAGCGGCGCTACCCGCTGCCGTCCCTGCGGTTCGTGACCGCGAGCGGGTCGGCGATGGAACCGACCGCGCTGACCGCGTTCATGGACACCTTCGGCGACGTGGTCTACAGCAACTACAACGCGACCGAGGCCGGGATGATCGCGACCGCGACCCCCGAGGACCTGCGCGCCGACCCGCGGTCGGCCGGGCGACCGGTGCGCGGCTGCGACCTGCGGATCCTCGGTGACGACGGCGAGGAGCTCCCTACCGGCGAGGTCGGCCAGATCGCCGTGCTGAACACGACGCCGTTCGAGGGCTACACCCACGGCGACACGAAGGATCATCGGGACGGCTACATGCTCACCGGTGACCTCGGCCGGCTGGACGACGCCGGCCGGCTCCGGGTCGAGGGCCGGGTCGACGACATGATCATCAGCGGTGGAGAGAACGTGTACCCGGCCGAGGTCGAGGCCGTGCTGGGCGCGCATCCGGACGTCGTCGAGGCCGCCGTCATCGGCGTACCCGACGAGAAGTTCGGGCAGCGACTGCTGGGGTACGTCGTGCTCGGGCCCGGTGCCGGCGCCGACCCCCAGCAGCTGCGCATGCACGTACGTGACCAGCTCGCCAACTACAAGGTGCCGCGCGACATCGTGGTCCTCGACGAGCTGCCCCGCAACGCCTCCGGCAAGGTGGTCAAGAAGGACCTCCCGGAGGCATGAAGGCCTGCTCCCCCGCGAGCAGCAGGGTGTCCTCGGGCGTGGTCGGGTGGAACTTCGCGGCCCGGATGTCGCGGTAGCAACGCTCGACCACGGAGCCGCGGAAGAACGCCCCGCCGCCGGCCACCTCCATCGCCAGGTCGCAGACCTCGATGCCGGCGAGCGCGATCTCGCGCTTGGCAATCATCACGGCGGCCAGGGTCTCGGCGGACGGCGCCGGGTCGGGGCCGACGAGGTCGAAGACCCCGTCCAGGGTCCAGGCCGCGACCTGCAACCGGTGTCGAATGAGACCCACCTGGCGACGCACCGTCGGGTCGTCCGCGCGGCTGCGGGCGGCGTCGACCGCAGCGGAGAAGGCCGCCTCGGCCACGCCGAGGTAGACCGCGGAGATGATCGGCATCGCGACGCTGCCGATCACCTGCAGCGGCGGGTCATAGACGCCGTACGGGCGGTTGGCCAGCACCCGCTCGTCGGGCACGAAGACGTCCTCGAACACGATGTCGTTGCTGGCGGTGCCGCGCATGCCGAGGGTGTCCCAGTTGTCCTTGACGGTGACGCCGTCCGAGGCGAACGGCACCGCGAGGTTGAGCACCCGGCGGCCCTGCTCCGGGTCGTCGAAAACCGCCATCGTGGACATGGCCGTCCCGGCCGTCGACTGGCTGGCGAAGCGCTTGGTGCCGGAGACCCGGAAGCCGCCCTCGACGCGGACGGCGGTGCCGCGCGGGTGGGTCCAGTCGCCGCCACCGGTGGAGACCAGCACGATCCCCTCGTCGGCGACGCGGCGCAGCGTGGCCTCGGCGCCGGGCAGGCCGCGCCGGTAGCGCCAGGCGGTGAAGCAGACGACGTGCTGGTGCATGGAGGTGGCCAGGGCGGTGGAGCCACAGTGGTGCGCCAGCTCGCGCTGGAGCTCGCCGAGCTCGCGGTTGGTGGCGCCGAGGCCGCCCAGCTCGGTCGGTACGCCGGCGGCGAGCAGCCCGGCGTCGCGAAGGGCGTCGAGGGACTCGGACACGAAGGTGCCCTCGACGTCGTGGCGGGAGGCGTGTTGGGCCAGGACCGGCGCGACGGTGGCGGCGCGGTCCAGCAGGCTGTCGGTGCGGATGGCTTCGAGAGTGGTCATGACATGAAGGGTCCGCGCGCACCGGATCCGCAACCAGTACTGGTTCTGGACCCGGCCGGTACAAGTTCTGGACTCCCTCGCCGCCGCGGTGCGACGATGTGAGGCATGCCTGAGTACGGACGCTTCTGCCCCGTCTCGCTCACGACCGAGGTGCTCGCCGACCGGTGGACCCCGCTGATCGTGCGCGAGCTCGTGCTCGGCAACACCCGGTTCAACGACATCGCCCGTGGCCTGCCGGGAATCTCCAGGACGCTGCTCACCCAGCGGCTGCGGCACCTCGAGCGGCGCGGAGTCGTGGAGCGCTGGCCGGCGGCGGCGGGCCAGGGCTCTGAATACCGGCTGACCGCGGCCGGCCGCGACCTCGAGCGGATCATCGACGCCTTCGGTCGCTGGGCGATCGAGTGGCTCTTCGACGACCTCTACCCGCACGAGGTCCACCCGCACACGTTGATGTGGTGGATGCACCGACGGACGGACCCGGACCAGTTCCCTGACCAGCGCACCGTGGTCGAGTTCGTGTTCACCGCGCCGGACCCGATGACCGTGTGGCTGGTGCTCGAGCGCGGCGAGGTGTCGGTCTGCCACCAGCACCCGGGCTTCGACAGCGACGTGGTGCTGCGCGCTGACACGGCGGCGTACAGCGACGTCTTCAACGGCCAGGCCACGTGGGCCCAGGCGGTGCGCGCCGGGGCGATCGAGGTCTCGGGCCCGTCCCGGCTGGTGCGGGCGCTGCCGTCGTGGTTCCTCTGGAGCCCGTGGGCCGAGGTGACCCGGGAGCGGATGGCCCGGGCCTGACTAGTGTCCCGCATCGGAAGTGTTCACTCGGTTGGCGTGCTCAGCGTGCGTAGATCGCAAGGCGGCGGAGCGAAGTCGCTGTAGGTCCATCATCGAGCGACGGCAACGCCGCGAGATGCGTGCGATGTGTGCGCGAAGCGCATGAAGACTTGCGACGCGGGACACTAGCCTTCCCGCGTGGACCCCTCGCCGCTCGTGGTCGTCGTGGGCGGCGCCAACGTCGATGTCAAGGCGCGCACCGCAGCTGCCCTGGTCAGCGGGACCAGCAACCCGGGCACGGTCGTCCGTACGCCGGGCGGGGTCGGCCGCAACGTCGCGGAGAACCTGGCCCGCCTCGGGTCCCGGGTCGCCCTGGTCTCCGTCATCGGGTCCGACCCGGACGGAGACTGGCTCGTCGAGGAGACCGCGGCGGCCGGGGTCGACGTGGCGGCGGTGCTGCGGGGAGGCCAGACCGGGCGCTACGTCGCGGTGCTCGACGCGCGCGGCGAGCTGGTGGCCGGCGTCTCCGACATGGCGGCCACCGACGCCGTCGTGCCCGAGGTCCTCGACCACGACCTGCTCCGCTCCGCCGCGCTGGTGGTCGTGGACGGCAACGTGCCGGCGACCACCGTCGACGCGGTGCTCTCGCTCGGCGTCCGGGTGGTGGTCGACCCGGTGAGCGTGGCCAAGGCGAAGCGGATATCCGCACTGCTGAGCGGGAAACGGTCCGTCTTCGCGATCACTCCCAACGAGGACGAGCTGGCCGCCCTCGGCTCGGTCGCAGACCTGCACACGCGCGGGGTCGAGGTGGTGTGGGTGCGTCGCGGCGCGGCCGGCTCCCTGCTCAGCACGTCAGACGGCGAGATCCCGTTGACCGCGCCGGCGGTGTCGCCGGTCGACGTCACCGGAGCGGGCGACGCGATGCTGGCGGCGTTCTGCCACCGGCTGCTCGAGGGGGCCTCGCTGGCCGACGCGGCGGCGTACGGCCACGAGGCGGCGGCGCTGACCGTGGCCAGCCCGCACACCGTCGTCCCAGACCTCCGCGCGAGGATGGCCTAGTGCCTCGCGTGGAAAGTCTTCGTGCGCTTCGCGCACTCATTGCACTCACATCGCGGCGTTGCCGCCGCTCGATGATGGACCTACAGCGCCTTCGCTCCGGCGCCTTGCGCTGCACGCACACTGAACACGCCAACCACATGAACACTTCCCACGCGAGGCACTAGTGATCCAGCTGACCGACGAAGTGGCCGAGGCGGTGGCGGCCGGGCGACCGGTGGTGGCGCTGGAGAGCACGATCATCAGCCACGGCATGCCCTACCCCCAGAACGTCGCAATGGCGACCGAGGTCGAGGGGATCGTCCGCGACCACGGCGCGGTGCCGGCCACCATCGCGGTGCTCGACGGAGTGCCCCGGATCGGGCTCAACGGTGGGGATCTCGAGCTGCTGGCCAGTGACCCCCACGTGGTGAAGGTCAGCGTGCGCGACCTCCCGTCGGTCATCGCGCGCGGTGGTCACGGCGCGACCACGGTGGCCGCCACGATGCGGCTGGCCGCGCTGGCCGGCATCCGGGTCTTCGTCACCGGCGGGCTGGGCGGCGTTCATCGCGGCGCCTCGGCGACCTTCGACATCAGTGCAGACCTGACCGAGCTGGCCACCACCCCCGTCGCCGTCGTCAGCGCCGGCGTGAAGAGCATCCTCGACATCGGACTGACGCTGGAGCGGCTCGAGACGCTGGGCGTGCCGGTGCTGGTGGACGGCGCGGACGAGTTCCCTGCGTTCTACTCCCGCCGCAGCGGGTACGCCGCGCCGCTGCGGGCCGACGGGCCAGACGAGATCGCCCGGACCATGCATGCCGCCTGGTCGTTGGGCCTCACCTGCGGCATGGTCGTCGCCCACCCGATCCCGGTCGACGACGAGATCCCGGCTGCCGAGATCGACACGGTCATCGAGCGGGCCCTGGCCGACCTCGACGAACACGGCATCGTCGGCCGGGACGCCACGCCGTACCTCCTGGGCCGCATCGTCGAGCTCACCGACGGTGCCAGCCTGACCGCCAACATCGCGCTGGTCAGGGAGAACGCCCGGGTCGGTGCGGAGATCGCGGTGCAGTACGCCGCACTGGCGGGACCGCCATGGTTCAGCGCGCCGGGACACCCTTGACGCAGGCCCCGGGAGGCACGTCGCCGGTGACGACCGCACCCGCGCCGACAACAGCACCCGCGCCCACCTCGACGCCCGGCAGGACCTGGGCGCCGCTGCCGATCCGGCAGCCGCGCCGCAGCACGGCCGGGTTGGACTCGTAGGCCTCGCCGGCTCGCATCGTGAGCCCGGCCAGCAGGCCGACGTGCGGCCCGAGGAACACGTCGTCCTCCAGCACGAGCCCGGGGCCGAGCACGCAGTAGGACTGGGTGCGCACCCGGTCGCCGAGGCGCGAGTCGCGGCCGATCGTGCTCGCGTGCCCGACGCTCACGCCCTGACCGAGGATCGCGCCCTCGCGCACCAGGGCATGGTCACCGACGAAGCCGCCCGCGCCGATCGTCACGCCGGTGCAGACGACCGCGTAGCTGCCGACAACCGTGCCCTCGCCCAGGATCGTCGGTGCCGGGACCGGGTCGGGGCTGATGGAACCGATGCCCGGCCGGGTCAGCTTGCCGACGATCGCCCCGTCCTCCAGGTGGCAGCCGGCAGCTACTCGGACGCCGCTGTGCAGCACCACGTTGACGCCTAGATGGACGTCCTCGGCGATCGTGACGTCCGCCCCGACCCAGAGGTTGGCACCCCGGCCGTCGGGATGCAGGTCGGTCATCCGGGGACCTCGTTGCTACGTCGTGCGCGGCGCAAGGCTCGGCGTCGCAGCCGCTCGGTCTCGGCCGTCTCGAGCTCGACGACACGTGCCTCCGCTGCGTGCGCACGCGTCGTCAGCTCGACGACACGTGCCTCCGCTGCGTGGGCACGCGACGTGAGCTCGTCGATCTGGCGGCGCAGCGAGACGGCCTCTGCCTCGGCTCGCCAGCGGAGCCGGGACAGCCGTGCCAGCTCCTGGCCGGCTCCCGGGCCACGGGCCGCGGACGGCATCCGGGTCTGCATCAGTCCGACCAGCGCCTCGGCGTGCTTGCGGTCCTGGTGGTGCTTGAGCACCAGCTCGCGGTTGACCCTGCCCATGTCGGGGTCGTAGTCATCCAGCGCCCGGCGCAGGGCGGCCGCGTCCATCACGGTGGGGTCGGACTGGCCGGCGAAGCCGTCCGCCTCCATCCGCGGATAGGTCTCCCCGGTCACCCACCCGTCGCTGCCGAACGCGTCGTAGAGGAACGCCGGCCGGCCACACGCCATCCCGTCCAGCAACGCGCGCCCCTTGCCGACGACGATGTCGGCCTCGGCGATCTCGCTGGCCGGGTCGAGGGACTCGCGAGCCAGGAGTCCCACCTGCACCACCTCCACGCCCATGCCCTCCCAGGCGTGCGTGATCGCGTTCCGCGCCTCGCCGCCGAGGTAGTTGCCCAACAGGAGCGCCCGCTCCGGGCGAGGCCGCGGTGCACTGCGAGGGAACAGCCGCACGTTGTCGATCGGCTGCCGCAACCGGACGATGTCGATGTCACCGGCCATCGCCGCGACCCGCTGGCCAACCCGGTCGTTGAGGACCACGGCCACACTGCCCGACACCGGCACCAGAGGCGGCAGCTGGATGTCGAACAGCGGGCTGTGCACCACGACGACCTGTGGCTGGTAGGACCACCGCTCGGCCAGCGTGTACGCCATCCCGACGTCCTGGACCAGCAAGGCATCGGCCCACTCCGGCAGCTCGTCCTCGAGCACCACCCGGGCGCCCGCCGCGACCACCAGCTCGCTGATCGGTCCCACGTGCACCGCGAGCACCGTGACCTCGTGGCCGAGCCGGATCAGGTGCTCGACGACCGTGACCAGGTAGGTCTCGCTGCCACCCGGCACCGCGAGCGAGTCCGTGGCTGCCACGATGTGCACGCCTGACCGTAGCCGACCAGCACCCTCTCGTCGTGGCGCCCGAGTGGCCCGCCTGGCCGTTTTGCCGGTCGGGGTATCGGGCACCACCCCCACATGAGCACACCACCGTTCGAGGAGGCCGACGAGGCCGACCGCGCCGACCAGCAGCGCTCGGTCGTCGATGACGACGACATCCACACGCCACCCCGGGTCTCCTTCGGCGAGGCGGACGAGGCGGACGCGCTCGAACAGGGCGCCGAGGTCGGCGAGGACGACGACTACGACGGCTGAGGCTTCGCCCTTTCCCCGATTCGCTCGGCCTGCGCCTGGCCGTTGATTGATCAAACCAGATTGATGTATCGTCTCGAGGGTGGGCTCGAGTCGCGCTCCTCAGGCACCCGCGGTGCCCGGTTTCCTGCGCCTGACCGGCCATCCGGTCCGGTGGCAGCTGCTGAGCGAGCTGTCCCGGAGCGATCGCCAGGTCCGGGAGCTGACCACGTTGGTCGGCCAGCGGCAGAACCTCACCTCCTACCACCTCGCCCAGCTGCGCGGCGGCGGACTGGTGACCACCCGTCGCAGCTCTGCCGACCGGCGCGACGCCTACTACAGCCTCGACCTGGCTGCCTGTCGCGAGCTGCTCGCCGCCGCCGGCGCTGCGCTGCACCCCGGTTTGCAGCTCAGTCCGTCGACGCCGCAGGCGGCATCATCTTCTCGACGGTCGGCCGGGCCACCGGTCCGAGTGCTGTTCCTGTGCACCGGCAACAGCGCCCGGTCCCAGATGGCCGAGGCGATCCTGGCGTCGCTGGGTGGCGCCCGGGTCGAGGTCGTGAGCGCCGGAAGCCACCCCAAGGCCCTGCACCCCACCGCCGTGCGCGTCATGCAGGAGCGCGGTCTCGACATCAGCGGTCGTCGTACCAAGCACCTCAGCGAGTTCGACGGGCAACGGTTCGACCGCGTGATCAGTCTCTGTGACCGCGTCCGGGAGGTGTGCCCCGAGTTCCCCGGCAGCGTGGTGGCCCACTGGAGCATCGCCGACCCCGCGACCGAAGCAGTCTCTGGAGCGGACGGCTACCGCGCGTTCGCACGCACCGCCGACGAGCTGAGCACCCGCATCGAGTTCCTGCTGTCCGCGATCGAGAGCGACCACGCGCTGGTCGGAGAGGACCCACGATGACCGACGACCCGGCGGAGCTGGTGAACGTGCGCTACATGGTCGACGACGTCGACGCCGCCATCGCGTTCTACACCGAGCATCTCGGCTTCACCCTCCGGACCAGCGCGGCTCCGGCGTTCGCCGACATCGTGCGTGGTCAGCTGCGACTCCTGCTGAGCGGACCCAAGAGCTCGGCAGGCCGGCCGATGCCGGACGGCAGCCAGCCGGTCCCGGGCGGATGGAACCGGATCCACCTGCTCGTTGACGACATCGCTGCCGAGGTCGAGCGGCTGCGCGCCGCCGGCCTGACCTTCCGCAACGACGTCGTCTCGGGCCCCGGCGGGAAGCAGATCCTGCTGGAGGATCCCGCCGGCAATCCCGTCGAGCTCTTCCAGCCAAGGTGACCGCCCTGACGAGCATTGAGCTCCGCTGGAGCGACACCTCGTCCGCAGAGCCGGCCGCCGACGTTCTGGTCCGCCTCGTCGCGCTCACGGACAACGCGTACGACGAGGGCCGGCTGGACGCGTTCCTGATGGATCGGGTCTCACCGCGCGAGTGGGTCTGGACGGCCGAGCTGCCCGACGACCTGCGGACGACGTACCAGTTCTGTCCGGTCCGCGACCACCCGATCCGCGGCGTGAGGATCGACGAGCAACGCTGGCAGTCGGTCATCGCACTCGGGGTGCCGGACCCTCGCGCAGACGACCAGCTCCCACCCGGATGCGTGTTCGGTGCCGTCGACAAGGCGGCGTCCGTGCTGTCCATGCCGGGAGCCCCGCCACAGCCGTTGGTCGGCACCGCGGACAGCAGCTCCGCCGAGCTCCTCGATCGCCACGAGCTGGACGACGGGAGCGTCGTCAGCGTCCAGAGGCCGCACGCGTCCAACGGTCCGTCCGCCCTCGCCGTCCTGTTCGACGGTCGGCCCATGCTGACCATCGGAGTGCCGGCGATCGTGCGGACACTGCAGTCGGACGGCGTCGTCGGTCCCGTGACCACAGCGTTCGTGGAGTCGATCCGCGGCAGCGCCACTCGGGGGCCCAGCCGCGTCCAGAGCCTGACCGATCGCAGTCAGCTCGGCCGGTTCGTCGTCGAGACGCTGATGCCGCTGCTCGAGCGGGACCACGACCTCGACCCGCGGCCGAACCGGCGGGTCGTCGCCGGTCACAGCCTCGGTGGCCTTGCTGCGTTGCACGTCGCCACGTCCAGGCCCGACCTGTTCGGGAGCGCGGTCCTCGGCTCGGCGGCACTCTGGTGGCCCGGCAACGAGACCCAGCTCTCCGGTGCCGAGGTGGCGGCCGCCGCGATCGATCACCCCCCGGCGCGAGTCTGGATGGAGCTGGGCACCGAGGAGGACCGGGACCTGATCGCGGCGAACCGCCGTTTCCGCGACGAGGCGACCGCCGCCGGGATCCATCTCGAGTATCGGGAGTTCCGTGGTGGGCACGACCTCGCGCTCTGGCGCGGGGGGATCGCAGACGCGCTCACCCATCTCTGGGGATGAGCGTCGAGCCGCGCATTGCGACGCCGATCAGAAAAGCCCCAAGAGCGACCTGATCAAGAGGACTACCCCGAGTCCGGCGCTGATCACGTAGACGATCTCGATGCCGCGCTCCCGCTTGCTTCGTTGGGTCACCCCGACGCTGCGCCAGAAGCGAGCGGAGAACCGCTGGGATCGTTGGAGCGTCGCATACTCGACGGCTGCGACCGCGGCGGCGACCGCGACCCAGGCCCACGCGCCCCAGAACAGCACTGCGGCGACGACCGGCGCTGCCAGGAGAAGGTAGGCGACGATCACCTCAGCAACGTACCCATATCGGGTGGCCGTCGAGGATTGGACTGGTTGCGCTCCTCGCCGATGAGTCGCTCCGGTCAGTCCGCCTCGTCGCTGAGGGCGATGACCTCGAGCGCGGCCCGCAACGCTCTGGCTCGCCGCTCGCCCATGCGCTCTGCCCATTCGCGCTCGATCCCGTTCACGGTCGCGATACCAGCGCGGACCGCGTCCCAGCCGTGTTCGGTGAAGACGATGATCCGCGCCCGTCGGTCGCTCGGGTCGGGACGTCGCTCGACGTAGCCGAGACGTTCCAGGTTGTCGACCAGCTCGCTCATGGACTGCTGGGTGATGCCGGCATGCGCGGCCATGTCACCGACCCGCGATCCCTCCGGGGCTATCGCGCCGAACACCTGACTGTGCGCCGGCCTGAGATCGGCGTAGCCGTTGGCGCGCAACTGCTCAATCAGGGCGGCGTCGATCTTCTTGTAGGCAAGCTCGAGCAGCAGCGCCAAGTTGTAGTGCGGCCTGCTTTGCTCGACCACTAAGGTATTGCCTTTCCACAGGCTCCCTGTTATACAGGATACCTGTTTATCTGCCTTCTTGTCAAAGTGACAGGAACCTTGGCTGACAGGAGACAGGATCATGGCTGTACTCGCGATCATCAACCTCGATGGCGATCCGGACACGCTGCTCAAGATGTACGACCAGATGGACGAAGCAACCTCCGACCTGCCGACAACAGGGCTCATCTCCCATGTGGCCTCCCGGACGGCCTCCGGGCTCACGATGACGGACATCTGGGAGTCCGCCGAACTCCTCGAGGCGTACATGGCCAACCCGAAGTTCGAATCCGAGCTGCAACGAGCAGGCTTCCCGGAGCCCCGGGTCGAGGTCTACCCGGTCGACCGTCGGGCGTGACTTGAGACGCCGATCGCCCCGGTTCAGGCCCAAGAACCGTCCATAGCGGCTGGTTCAGGATGCCGGAGTCCACCCCGCGGCGGCCAGACAACTGCAACCGAACTGCCACCGCGTGACCCAGTCGCATCAGCACAGCCTCCGGTGCCAGGCCCCAGTCTCTCCGAGCTCCAGTTGCCGAACGGATTGTGCGGCGTCGACCAGTTACCGGGCCGACGACGTGATCACGTCGCCCCGGCAAGTGCCTGCGCCGCGACCGCTAGGTCGTCGACACCGCGAGCCAGCTCGTCGGGCCGGTCCGTAGCGAGGTCGAGGTGAAAGCCGTAGAGCGCGCTGTCGACGAGCGTGACGATCCGTCGGACCCGCCGCCGCGACGCACCGCTGCGCACGAAGTACCGCCGTAGCGCCTCGGCCCAGTGTTCGTTGCTGGACCGCGCCGAGGACAAATAGGGCTCCTGGCCGATCAGCCCGCTGGCCGCGGCCTGGCAGTACACGTCGAGGCAGCTGTTCAGCGGCTCGGTGCGGTACGCCGCCCATAATCGGTTGACCGCCGATCGCACCGTGGTGGCCGCTGGCAGCGCATCGACCGCCGCCGTAGCTCGCTCGGTCGCCCGAACGAGGACGGCCGAGACCAACCCGTCACGGTCGCCGAAGTGGTAGATCAACATCCGGTCGCTGGTCCCCGTCGCGTGCGCAACCGGACGCAGGGTCAGCCCGATCAGCCCGTGCCGGAGGACGTGGTCGGTGACCTGGTCCAGCAGCTCGTCCCGGCGACTCACGCTCCCAAGTGTAGCGAGTGCTACAGTATGCCTGATGTAGCGACTGCTACATGCGGCCAAGGAGGTCCACCGTGTATGTCGCGATCCTGCTGCTGATGGCGGCGATCGGCTTCGAGGTCGGCGCGACCGCACTGCTGCCCCGCACCCAGGGGTTCACCGACTTGCGATGGGGCGCGGTCGTGGTCATCGGCTACGCCGTGTCGATCTGGCTACTGGCGCTCGTGGTCCGCACCCTGCCGATTTCAGTGACGTACGCCGTCTGGGCAGGCGTCGGCACAGCCTTGGTGGCCATGATCGGCTACTTGTGCCTCGGCGAGTCGATGGGTTGGCTGAAGGGCGCGTCGATCGCCCTGATCGTGATCGGTGTCGTCGGGCTCAACATCGCCGGCGCCCACTGAGCTCGCGACGAACCACAAGCCCGGCGCCCGCTGGGGACCGTTCAGGGATCAACCTGCGCAAACCGAGCCGCAAACCGAGCCGCCTGTCGGAATCGAACCGACGACCTATTCATTACGAGTGAATCGCTCTACCGACTGAGCTAAGGCGGCGCGCTGCCCGGAAGGCAACCCGCGGAAGTATACGGAGCAGCGGGGGCCGGAACCCAAAACGGGTCGTGTGCCCTGGGACGCGGTACGGCGCGTCGTCAGGCACACGACCCGGGGGCCGTCGCCGAGTGCACTCAGGCAGCGACGGGCTGCGCGACGGCGCGGCCGGTGAGCAGGGTCTGGTCGGAGCCGCACCAGCAGGTGAACGCCACGATGATGCCGTGGTCGGTGTTCACCATCGAGGTGACCTGGCTCGGGAAGATCAGCTGGCGCTTGTCGCAAGCGGTGCAGAGGTGGTCGAACATGAGGAGCCTCCTTCAGGTCACTCACAGGGTGGGTGGATCAGACTGACTACTCCAGTGTGACTGACGGGTAGCAATAGGGGTAGCCTGACTTTCCAGTGACTGCCCAAGGAGAGTCCTATGCTTTCTCTGCACCAGCTGAACTGCTTCATCACCGTCTACGAGCACGGATCGCTGACCCGGGCGGCGGAGGAGCTCGGCTACGCCCAGCCGTCGGTCTCCGAGCAGATCCGGGCGCTGGAGAAGTCGCTCGGCGTGCAGCTGTTCCGACGGGTCGGCCGCGGCGTCGTACCGACCACGGTCGCCGACACCCTGCGCCCGCACGCCGAACGCACCCTCGCCGCGGCCGAGGACACCCGCCAGGCGGCCCAGCAGGTGCGCCAGATGGAGACCGGCACCATCCGGTTCGGCATGTTCGGCACCGCGCGTCTGTACGCCGGCGCCGGGCTGGTCGCCGACGTCCTGGCCCGCCACCCCGGCGTTCGGGTGGAGCTGATCGGGCAGAACTCGAGCGAGGTGGCCGAGGAGCTGCGGCGCGGCCGCCTCGAGGCGGCGATGATCGCCATCCACTCCGTCGAGAGCGAGGGCATGCAGGTCACCCCGGTCGCCCGGGACGAGATCGTCTACATCAGCAACGACCCGGCCCAGCTCGAGTCGCCGGTCACCGCCAAACGGCTCTCCGAGGCCAGCCTGGTGATGCCGGAGACCACCTGGCGCTCCACCGACTCGATCCGGATCATGCTCCGCCAGCTGCTTCACGAGACCGGCCGCAACCCACCCACCCGCATCGAGGTCGAGGACGTCGAGATCGCGGTCGAGCTGGTGGGTCTGGGCCTGGCCGACTCGGTGATCCCGCGCGGCGCCGCCGAACAGCTGCTCCCGCGACTGGCGCCGAACGCCGGCTGGGTGTCGTTCCGGCCCAAGCTGTACGACAACTTCGCGATCGTGCACCGCCGCGGCGCCACCCTGTCCGCGGCCGCGCAGCTGATGATCGAGCTAGCGACTACCCGCATGCGCGCGATCGCCCAGCCCATCTGACCCGACCGTCTGGGAGCATCGGGCCATGGCCGAGTCAGACGCGCGAGCAGGGCAGCCCGAGCAGGTGGTCCGTGAGTTCTTCCGGCTGCTGGCCCTCCCGGACACGAAGGCGGCCGTCGAACTGCTCGACCCCGAGGTGGTCTGGCGCAACACCGGGCTGCCGACGATCAAGGGCCGGCGCGTCGGGGGCATGCTGCTCGACACCGACAAGCGCGGCCTCACCGTCGACATCACCATCCACCACGCCGCGGCCGACGGCGACGTCGTCATGACCGACCGCACCGATGTGCTGCGCAAGGGGAAGTGGGAGACCTCGTTCTGGGTCCGCGGCACCCTCGAGGTGCGCGACGGCCGGATCACGTTGTGGGACGACGCGTTCAGCTGGGCGGACTTCACGCGTGGCTGCCTGGTCGGCCTGACCCGGATGCTGTGAGACCGGTTCAGTCCCAGCCCCGACTCACCCGGTTTCGACACGCTCGGTCGCGCCCGAGCAAGCTCGGCCCTTCGAGGCTCGCAAGCTCGCACCTCAGTGTGAACGCGCTCGCTGCTCAACCACCAACGATCAGGTCCGCTGGTGCGTCCCTGATCAACACTCCAGCCCGTCCTCCGGCACCGTGCCGTCGATGAGGTAGCCCTCGATCGCCTCGTCGACGCACTCGTTGCCGGAGTTGTAGCCGGTGTGCCCGTCTCCGTCGCGGCTGACCAGCACGCCCGACTCGAGCTGGTCGGCCAGGTGCACCGCCCACTGGTACGGCGTGGCCGGGTCTCGCGTCGTACCGACCACGACGATCGGGGCCGCGCCGGCGGCCTTGACCTCGCGCGCCGGCTCGGTCGAGCTGACCTGTATCCCGTGGCAGCCGACCAGACCCCAGGCAAAGACGTCGCCGAAGGTCGGCGAGGCCTCCTCGAAGTCGGCGATCTGCGCGGGCACCTGGTCGGCGGTGATCGAGTAGGGGTCGTCGAGGCAGTTGATCGCGTAGATGGCTTCAGCACTGTTGTCGTCGTAGCCGCCGTCGTCGTTGCGGGACTCGTAGAGGTCGGCCAGCCGGAGCAGCAGCACCCCCTCGCCGTCGAGAGCGAGCTCGAGCGCCTGGTCGAGCACCGACCAGTAGTCGCGGTTGTAGAGCGGCGCGACCAGGCCGTAGAACGCGAGGCCCACCTCGAGCTCGCGGTCGGAGCCCGATGCCGGCAGCGGATCCTCCTCGATGCTCGCGATCAGGTCCTGGATGGTCTTCAGGCCGTCGTCGACGCTGTCGCCCAGGAAGCAGTCACCTTCGTCCACGCAGTTCTGCACGTAGGAGCGCAGGGCCACCTCGAAGCCGCCCGCCTGCTCGAGGCTGAGCTGCCGGGACTCGATGGACAGGTCGACCGCTCCGTCGAGCACCATCCGGCCGACCTTGTCCGGGAACAGGTCGGCGTAGTTGGCACCGAGCTTGGTGCCGTAGGAAGCCCCGAAGTAGAGCATCTGCGCCTCGCCGAGCGCGGCCCGCAGCACGTCCATGTCGCGCGCCGCTTCGATGGTGGTGACGTGGCCGACCAGGCTGTCGGAGTTGGCGACACAGCCCTCGTAGAACGTCTCGAGGTTCGCCTGGTAGGCCGAGCCCTCCTGCGGTGTGTCGGGGTTGGGGTCGGAGGCGATGAAGGCGTCGAGCTCCTGGTCGGACATGCAGTCGACCGGGTTGGAGTCGCCGGTGCCCCGGGGGTCGAAGCCGACGATGTCGAACTTCGCCCGCAGCACGTCCCGGAAGGCGAAGGAGGAGTTCTCGGCGTACGTCGTGCCGGGCGCGCCGGGACCGCCCGGGTTGACGATCAGCGAGCCGACGCGGCCGGCGGGGTCGTCGGCCGCGTCCTTGAGCAGCGCGAGGTCGATCGTCTCGCCGCCGGGGTCGGTGTAGTCGATCGGCACCGACAGCGTGGCGCACTCGAACCCACCGCGACAGGGCTCCCAGCTCAGCACCTGGGAGTAGAACGACGCCAGATCGGCCTCCGGCGGGTCGCTCGAGCCGGGCTCCGGCGTGGGCGTGGGCGCAAGCGAGGAGCCCGAATTGTTGCCCTGCCGGGGGTTCGCCGCATCCTCGTCCAGGGCCAAGCTGATCGCCAGCCCCGCGACGCTCAGCACGAGCAGCACGACGAGCAGCACCGCGATCGCGCGGACCGGGGTGAACTTCACATTCAGCCTCTCGCGGTTCTGTCGGGCGTCTTGAGCGCCACCATCATCGCCTCGAGGGCCAAGGCAACAGGGACATTGAACTCCAGCATCTGCTCGCGCGCGGCGAAGATCGCCCCGATTCGTTGCAGGTTGAGCTCCGGGGTGGCGGTCCGGGCGACCAACTCGACGTCGCCACGGATCTCCTCGTTGACCAGCATCCCGGGCGCGCCGGTGGCGACCGCGATCGCGTCGCGGTAGACCGAGACCAGGTCCATCAGCCCGCGGTCGACCATGTCGAGGTGGCGCCTCTTGGCACGGGTGCGCTGCCCGCGCTCGAGCGCGGTGAGGGCCGGTGCGTATTCCCGCGGCCGACGGCCGCGCTCGACCACGCCGTACGCCGTGTCGAGGTCCGCCTTCTCGCGGGCGTCGAGGTCGCTGGTCACCAGGTCGGCCTCCTCCTTGGTGACCTCGGCGAGATTGGCGGCCGCTGTCATGCACGCACCGAGGGAGTTGAGCTTCGCCGGGTAGGAGACCACCTCGCGGCGGCGGTTGCGGGTGCTCTCGTCGCGGGCCAGCGCGCGGGCGCGGCCGATGTGTCCCTGGCTGGCACGGGCGGCGTACGACGCGAGCGACTCGGGCACGCCGTCGGCGCGGACCAGGAACCCCGCGACGTCAGCGGTGGTCGGCGTGGCCAGGGTGACCAGGCGGCAGCGTGAGCGGATCGTCGGCAGGACGTCCTCGACGGTCGGCGCGCACAGCATCCAGACGGTGCGCTGGGTGGGCTCCTCGATCGCCTTGAGCAGCGCGTTGCAGGCCTGCTCGGTGAGGCGGTCGGCGTCCTCGATGATGATGATCTGGCTCCCGTGCCCGACGGGCATCAGGGCGGCACGCAGGACCAGGTCGCGCATCGACCGGACACCGATGCTGAGCATCTCGGTCGTGACCCTAGTGACGTCGGCGTGCGAGCCGGCCAGCACGGTGTGGCACTCGTGGCACTCGCCGCAGCCGGCGTTGTCGGGCGCGTTCTCGCACTCCAGAGCGGCCGCGAACGCGACCGCCGCGTTGGAGCGGCCCGAGCCGGGCGGGCCGGTGAACAGCCACGCATGGCTCATCCCGTGACCCGCCGCGGCCGACCGCAGCGCGTCGACCACGCGATGCTGTCCGACCAGGTCGTCCCAGACGGTCACGACGTCCGCCTGGCCTGGGCGAGGAGCGGTGTGACGGCGGCCGCCACGCGCTCGGCGATCTCGTCGGTGGCCAGCCGGGCATCAAGCACCAGGTAGTGGTCGGGGTCGGCTGCCGCCATGTCGACGAACGCCTGCCGGACCCGCGCGAAGAACTCCGGGGTCTCGCCCTCGATGCGGTCACGGCCCTCGAACCGGCTCAGGCCGTCGGCCGGGTCGAGGTCGAGGACGACGGTCAGGTGCGGGCGCAGCCCGTGAGTGGCCCAGCGGGCGACGAGCTCGACGTCGGCCACGTCGAGGTCGCGGCCGGCGCCCTGGTAGGCGAGCGTCGAGTCGACGTACCGGTCGGTGATGACCACCTCGCCGCGGTCGAGTGCGGGCTGGACGACGGTGTCGACGTGCTCGGCCTTGTCGGCGGCGTAGAGCAGCGCCTCGGTGCGGTGCGACAGCTCACCGGTCTCGGGGCTGAGCACGATCCGACGCAGCTCCTTGCCGACGGCGGTGTCGCCGGGCTCGAAGGTGAGCCGGACGACATAGCCCTGCTCCTCGAGGAGTCGCTGGAGCAGCCGCGCCTGAGTGGACTTGCCGGACCCCTCGCCGCCCTCGAAGCAGACGAAGACGCCGGACCGCGCAAAGACGGCGGGGTACGGCGCGGGGTCGGTTGTCACGGGCCGAACCTACGCGGCGCCGGCGACGCCCTCCAGAGGTGGTCTGCCCGACGCCGGTGCTTGAGGAGGTTGCCCAGCAGGCGTCCCGAAGCCACGTGGCTACGCCTTCTTCGCAGCCTTCTTGGTCGTCTTCTTCGACGACTTCTTGGCCGTCTTCTTGGCCGTCTTCCTGGCGCCCTTCTTGGCTGTCTTCTTGGCCGGGCCTCGCTCGCGACGATCCGCGAGGAGCTCGGCGGCGCGCTCGAGGGTGATCGACTCGACCGAGTCGTCCTTGCGGAGGGTGGCGTTGTACTCGCCGTCGGTGACGTACTCCCCGAAGCGGCCGGACTTCACCACGACCGGCTGGCCGGAGACGGGGTCGTTACCGAGCTCCTTGAGAGGCGGTGCCGCGGCAGCACGGCCACGCTGCTTGGGCTGGGCGTAGATCCGCATCGCCTCGTCGAGGTTGATCGTGAACAGCTGATCCTCGGAGGTGAGCGACCTCGAGTCGGAGCCCTTCTTGAGGTAGGGCCCGTAGCGGCCGTTCTGGGCAGTGATCTCCTCGCCGTCCTCGGCCGCGCCGACGACACGTGGCAGGGACAACAGCTTGACAGCGTCGTCGAGGGTCACCGTGTCGAGTGTCATCGACTTGAACAGCGATCCGGTGCGCGGCTTGGCCGACTTGGGCGCGTCGTCGGAGAGCACCTCGGTGACGTAGGGGCCGTAGCGGCCGTTCTTCGCCACGACCTCGAGACCAGTCTCGGGGTGGCGACCGAGGTCGATCTCCTCCCCGGCCGGGTTCTCGAACAGCTCGCGTGCCTTCTCGAGGGTGAGCTCGTCGGGCGGCAGGTCCTCGGGGACGTTGGCTCGCTTGCCGGTCGGGTTGCCCTCGTCGTCGGGGCCTTCCAGGTAGGGGCCGTAGCGACCGACCCGCAGGTTGATCCCGAGCTCGGGGTCTCCGATCGGGAACGTCGCCAGCTCGCGCGCGTCGATGTCGCCGAGCCCGGTCACGATGTCATGCAGCCCCTGCACCCGGTCGGAGCCGAAGTAGAACTCACCCAGCTCGCTGACCCGGTCCTTGCGTCCTGCCGCGATCTCGTCGAGCACGTCCTCCATGCCGGCCGTGAACTCGTAGGAGATCTGCCGCGGGAAGTGGTCCTCCAGCAACCGGATCACCGAGAACGCCAGCCACGCCGGCACCAGCGCGGTGCCCTTCTTGTAGACGTAGCCGCGGTTGAGGATGGTGCCCATGATCGAGGCGTACGTCGAGGGGCGACCGATCTCGCGGTCCTCGAGCTCCTTGATCAGCGTGGCCTCGGTGTAGCGCGCCGGCGGCTTGGTCTCGTGGCCGGAGGCGTTGAGCGAGGCCGCGCTCACCGGGTCTCCCTCGCGCAGGTCGGGGAGCCGCACCTGGTCGTCGTCGGAGCGCTTGCCGGCGTCGGTGCCCTCGACGTAGGCCTTGAGGAAGCCGTGGAAGGTGATCACCCGGCCCGAGGCCGCGAACACCGCGTCGCGCCCGTCGGCTGCCGTACCGCCGATCCGGACCGAGACCGACTGTCCGACGGCGTCCTTCATCTGTGAGGCGACCGTCCGCATCCAGATCAGCTCGTAGAGCCGGAACTGCTCTCCGGTCAGCCCGGTCTGCGCCGGGGTGCGGAACGAGTCGCCCGCCGGCCGGATCCCCTCGTGCGCCTCCTGGGCGTTTTTGACCTTGCTGGCGTAGACGCGTGGCTTGTCCGGCAGGTACTCCTGGCCGTAGAGCTCGCGCACCTGCGAGCGGGCCGCGTTGATCGCCGCGCTCGACAGCGTCGTCGAGTCGGTGCGCATGTAGGTGATGAACCCGTTTTCGTAGAGCCGCTGCGCGACCGACATGGTCACCGACGCTGACATGCCGAGCTTGCGGCTCGCCTCCTGCTGGAGCGTGGTGGTGCGGAACGGCGCGTAGGGCTGGCGCCGGTAGGGCTTCGACTCGACCGAGCGGACGGCGTACGACGTGTCGCGCAGCGCGTCGAGGAGCCCCTCGGCCGCGGCCCGGTCGAGGTGGACACGGTCCTTCTTGCCCTTGAGCTCGCCGACGGAGGTGAAGTCCGACCCGCTGGCCACTCGGGTCCCGTCGACCGAGTGGAGCTTGGCCGGGAACATCCGCGGGTCCTTGTCGGCGCCAGCGTCGAAGGTGCCCTCGAGATCCCAGTAGGACGCGATGCGGAACGCCATCCGATCGCGCTCCTTGTCCACCACCAGGCGGGTCGCGACCGACTGGACCCGACCGGCGGACAGACCGGACATGACCTTCTTCCACAGGACCGGGCTGACCTCGTAGCCGTAGAGGCGGTCGAGGATCCGCCGCGCCTCCTGGGCCTCGACCAGGTCGTCGTTGATCTGGCGCGGGTTTGCGACGGCTTCGAGGATCGCGGCCTTGGTGATCTCGTGGAAGACCATCCGATGCACCGGGATGCCCTGCGGCTTGAGCTCGTCGAGCAGGTGCCAGGCGATCGCCTCGCCCTCACGGTCCTCATCGGTGGCAAGGTAGAGCTCGTCGGCGTCCTTCAGCAGGCCCTTGAGCTTGGAGATGTGCTGCCGCTTGTCGCGCGGCACGACGTAGTAGGGCTCGAAGTCGTGGTCAACGTCGACCGCGAGCCGGCCCCACGGCTTGTCCTTGATCTTGGCCGGGGTCTCCGCGGCGCTCTGCGGGAGGTCGCGGATGTGGCCGATGGAGGACTCGACGACGTACCCCTGGCCGAGGTACCCGCCGATGGTGCGGGCCTTCGCGGGGGACTCGACGATCACCAGCTTGTGTGCCACTGCCTGCTGTTTCCTTCTCTCTCTTCGCGCCGCGACCCCACTGTCCGAGCGGGGTCACGGCCGATCACGGTAGCGCGTGCTCCCGACCCTTGATGCCCAGAGGGCCGACTCGGACCACCCGGAGGGGCCTGTGGAAGAGCGCGTGCGGAGGCGTTCGAGGTGTGCCAACGTGGCCCGGTCCGCGACGCCGCACTCGGAGGCCAGCCATGTACGAGACGTATCCCTACGACTTCGCAGGACGACCAGACCTCGACCGGCTCACCCACCTCGTGCTGGTTGACGGCCGGCTGGTCGACGTCTGGAGCGAACCGGTGGGCGGCACTCGCTGGCAGGAGCACGCCGATCGGTTCGACCGCGAGCTGCGCCGGCCCGAGCCCGAGCCGCAGGTGCCGACCCATGAGCGGGCGCTGCGGTGGCTCGACGACGTGTGCGGCGGGCGCGAGGCGGTGCTGTTGCTGGACGCCAAGCCACTCGTCGACGACGGCCGGGACCTACCCGAGGCGCCGACCCGGCAGGCGCAGTCTCTGCTCGCGGCGGTGGCTGAGCTGCTCGACGCGGTGGCGCAGCGGTGGTTCGAGGCCGAGACGTCCCGCGCGTTCCGCAACGCTCTGCTCGCCGTCTGGGAGCGCGAGCCAGAAGTGGTCCTGGACGCCGCCACCGCCGCGCACGTGGCCGGCGGCATCTGCTGGGTGGTCGGCAAGGCGAATGCCCTCTACAAGCCGCAGGGCGAGCGCACCATGGGTCGGGTCAAGGAGGCGCTGGCGCTGCACGTGACGATCTCGACGTACGGCAAGGTTGTCCAGCGTGCCCTCGTCGGCTACCGCGACCCGGCAAGCATGGCTTGGTGGCGTCCCGAGGGGCCGGAGCTGCTTCCGCTCGGTCATCCCCAGCTGTTGCTAGGTGAGGTCAGGCGGCGGCTGGTGCGGATCCGGGAGCGGGCGATCGAGGCCAGGGATTCGACCGCCGCGTGAGTTCTACCGTGCACGGTAGAATCCGGGACGTGCCGACGTTGAACATCAAGGATCCAGAGGTCTACGAGCTCGCCAGCGAGCTGGCGCGGCGGCGTGGCACCTCCATGACCGGCGCAGTGCGGATGGCACTGGCCGAGGCCCTGCAGCGGTCCGAACGCACGCCCGAGGAGAAGATCGCGCGCATGAAGGCGATTGCCGCGGAGATCAACGCCATCGATGGTCCCTGGCTCACCGACGACGATCTCTACGACGAGCGCGGACTTCCGAAGTGATCGTCGACTCATCCGCAATCGTTGCGATAGTCCATCAGGAGGACGAACTCGACGAGTTCACGGGCCTGATCGCACGGACTGACGCCAAACTGTCCGCGGCCACCCTCCTCGAGACGTCCATCGTCGTCGGCCCGGCTCGGCAACAGAAACTCGATGAACTTGTGGCAGCCGCGGAGTTGCGCGTCGTCCCCTTCGACGCCGGACAGGCGGACGTTGCGCGAGAGGCACATCGCCGCTACGGGCGGAAGTCAGGATCGCCGGCGAAGCTCAACTTCGGCGACTGCATGGCCTACGCCCTGGCCAAGGTCACCGGTGAGCCACTGTTGTTCAAGGGCAAGGACTTCACCCACACCGACATCACGCCGGCCCGCTGACTCGGTCCGCGTGACTACCCGACGCGAGCGACCTGAGTGCCTTCGCAGTCGCCTCGTCTGCCGGGTAGAAGGCCTCGAGGGTCAACTCGTCGACGGTGACGTCGGTGGCGGTGCCGACGTGCGCGGCGATGCTGAAGAACGACAGCTCGCCGGCAGGTGAGGCCAGCCGGAGCGGCAGGATGACGTCGGTGGGAGACGCGGGCGTGGCGTTGCCGCCCGGGTAGCCGGCCAGCTCCTCGGCCAGCTCGACCAGTCGTGGGTCGGCCGTCCGCTCGATCCGCCGCGCGAGCTGCTCGAGGAGATACCCGCGCCACTGGCCGAGGTTGCCGATCCTGGGCGCGAGCCCGTCGGGGTGCAGGGAGAGCCGGAGCACGTTGATCGGTGGCTCGAGCAGTGCGGGGGCGATGCCGTCCAGCAAGGCTCCGACGGCGGCGTTCGCGTCGACCAGCTCCCACCACCGGTTGAGCAGCACCGCCGGGTGTGGCTCGTGCGCCGCGAGCACCACGCTCAGCGCGTCGCGGACCGCGGCCAGGTCGGGCTCGTCCAACGCGTGCTCGGGGTGTGCAGGCGCGTACCCGCCGGCCAGCAGCAGCCGGTTGCGCTCGCGCAGTGGTACGTCGAGCTGGCCGGCCAGCCGCTTGATCATGTCGGCGGTGGGCCGGGACCGGCCGGTCTCGACGAAGCTCAGGTGCCGGGTCGACACCTCGGCCAGGTTCGACAGCTCGAGCTGGCTGAGCCGGCGCCGCTCGCGCCACCCGCGAAGCAGCGCCCCGACCTCGGGGGCCTGGGTGGCGGTCGCGGCGCTCACGAGTCGGGGCCGACGTACGGCACCATGCCGCGCGGAAGCGGGACCCGCAGGTCCGGCGGCATCGTGTAGTGGCCGGCGTTCATCCTGAGCATCAGCAGCACGCCGGTGATCGCGCCGCAGGCGGCCAGGAAGATCGCGGCGACCAGGGCGCTGACGCCGACCGCCAGGTGCGCGCCGTGCGGCAGGCCGAGCAGACCGACGGCCAGGGAGCCACCGATGGCGATCAGGGTGGCGGCGGCCGACCAGAACGCGTCCAGCCACATCACCACGCGCAGCGTCCCGTCGTACCGGGTGGTGTTCTCGCTCATGCCTCGAGCCTGTCACCAAGGGGTAACGCTGTCGATTACCTCCGAGGTCATCCCCCGAACACACGACGACGCCGAGCCGTCGTTACTCCGCATGAGTAACGACAGCTCGGCGTCTGCGTGGTGCTGGGGTCAGGCGGTGGCGACCGGGTCGGTCACCGGCGGTGCCGGAGGTGCGGCCGGCGGTTCGTCGCTGCCGATCGACACCTCGCGCTGCTTGGAGATGTAGACGGCACCGGCGATGATCAGCACCGCCACCACGGCGATGGCGATGCGGAGCGCATCGTTCTGGTCTTCGCCCACGCTCATGGAGACGATGGCGCTGGCGATCAGCAGCGAGACCAGGTTCATCACCTTGATCAGCGGGTTGATCGCCGGGCCGGCGGTGTCCTTGAAGGGGTCGCCGACGGTGTCACCGATGATGGTGGCCTCGTGGGCCGATGATCCCTTGCCTCCGTGATGGCCGTCCTCGACCAGCTTCTTGGCGTTGTCCCAGGCGCCACCGGAGTTGGCCAGGAAGACCGCCATCAGGGTGCCGGTGCCGATCGCGCCGGCCAGGAACCCGGCCAGCGACGCGACGCCGAGACCGAACCCGACTGCCACCGGCGCCAGCACCGCGAGGATGCCCGGCGTGATCAGCTCGCGCAGGGAGTCCTTGGTGACGATGTCGACGACCTTGCCGTACTCCGGACGGCCGGTGCCCTCCATGATCCCGGGGATCTCCCGGAACTGGCGGCGCACCTCGAACACGACGGCGCCGGCAGCCCGGCCCACGGCGTTGATAGCCAGGCCCGAGAACAGGAACACGACCGCGGCACCGAGGAGCACGCCGACCAGGACGCCCGGGTTGTAGACCAGGAAGTTCAGCGCCGTGAAGTCGTCCTCGGAAAGATCGCCCGCTTCGATCACCGCCTCGGTGACCGAGGTGGAGTAGGAGCCGAACAGTGCAGTCGCGGCCAGCACCGCGGTCGCGATCGCAATGCCCTTGGTGATCGCCTTGGTGGTGTTGCCGACCGCGTCGAGCT
This sequence comes from uncultured Actinomycetota bacterium, assembly GCA_963765915.1. Classification (GTDB taxonomy): domain Bacteria; phylum Actinomycetota; class Actinomycetes; order Propionibacteriales; family Nocardioidaceae; genus Nocardioides. The sequence continues at coordinate 224,461 of CAVXYB010000014.1, forward strand.
CGGTCAGGATCTGGGCGCCCTCCGGGCTGACGTCGCCTGACATCTCGGCGATGCCCTGGGCGTTGTCGGAGACCGGACCGAAGGTGTCCATGGCCACGATCACGCCGACCGTTGTCAGCAGGCCGCAGCCCGCGAGAGCGACGGCGAACAGCGAGACCGTCACCGTCGCACCGCCCAGCAGGAACGCGCCGAAGACCGCCGCGCCGATCACCAGGGTGGTGTAGACGGCCGACTCGAAGCCGACCGCGAGGCCGGACAGGATGACCGTCGCAGCTCCGGTGAGCGAGGTCTTGCCGACGTCCTTGACGGGGCGGAACTCGGTGCCCGTGAAGTAGCCGGTGAGGGCCAGGATGCCGGCGGCCATCACGATGCCGATGACCACCGCGGCAGAAGCGATGAACCGCGGGTCGCCGTCGGCGCCCGCCATGTCGAGGCCCTGCACGTTGTCGAAGTCGGCGAAGCTGCCCGGCAGGTAGACGAAGGAGAGCACCACGCTGGCCACCGCGGCGATGCCCGCCGAGATGTAGAACGCGCGGTTGATGGTGGTCAGCCCGTTCTCGCCGGCGCGCGGCTTGGTGAGGTAGACACCCGCGACCGCGGTGAGCGCACCGATGGCCGGGATCAGCAGCGGGTAGACGAGGCCCTTGTCGCCGAAGGCCTGCGAGCCGAGGATCAGCGCGGCGACCAGGGTGACGGCGTACGACTCGAACAGGTCGGCCGCCATGCCGGCGCAGTCGCCCACGTTGTCACCGACGTTGTCGGCGATGGTGGCGGCGTTGCGCGGGTCGTCCTCGGGGATGTTCTGCTCGACCTTGCCGACCAGGTCCGCACCGACGTCGGCGGCCTTGGTGAAGATGCCGCCGCCGACCCGCATGAACATCGCGAGCAGGGCCGCACCGAAGCCGAAGCCCTCGAGCACGTGCGCCGCGTCGTCCTGGAAGGCCAGCACCACGATGCTCGCGCCCAGAAGGCCGAGGCCGACAGTCAGCATGCCGACCATGGCGCCGGTCCGGAGGCCGATGTGCATGGCGGGGTCGCGGCCGACGGTGTTGGCGGCGGCCGCCACCCGCAGGTTGGCGCGGACGGCGAGCGACATGCCCAGATACCCGACGGTGGCGGAGAAGCCCGCGCCCAACAGGAAGAACACGGAGCGGAAGATCCGCACGGTCATGTCGTCCGCGGGCAGCGCCAGGAGCGCGAAGAACGCCAACCCCGCGAAGATCGCGAGGGTGCGGAACTGCCGCTGCAGGTAGGCGTCTGCGCCCTCCTGGACGGCCAGGGCGATGTTCTTCATGTTGTCGGTGCCCTCACCGGCGGCGAGGACCTCGGTCCGGAACATCGCAGCCATACCGAGCGCGCCCAGCGCGATCAGTGCGACGACGATGACCAGGACGAGGTTGCCACCGGAAAGTTCGACGACGGCGGGATGGATCCCGGTCATGCGGTTTCCTCCATGCGGATCAGGTGTGAGCTCGACTGGCCGCGCCGGCCGTCACCGACAGAGAGGGTGACCCGAGCGCGGAACGTGCGGGAGTCTACGCATGACGTGCCGGATCGCCGCATCGGGTGTGACCCGTCGCACGAAGGGCCCTGGATCGGGCTCTCGGCACGCTCGTGCCGAGGTTCAGCGGGCCGCGAGGGCTCCGTCGGCCGAGTCGTGGATGACGAACACCTTGGCCAGGCCGGTGATCCGGAAGATCTTGAGCAGCCGGTCCTGCGTGCAGATCAGCTGCAGCGAGCCGTCGTGGGCGCGGACCTTCTTCAGGCCGCCGACCAGGACGCCGAGGCCGGTGGAGTCGAGGAACTCGACGGCTTCCATGTCGACGATGATGTCGTAAATCCCTTCGGCGACGAGCTCGGTGATCTTGTCGCGCAGCTTGGGAGCCGTGTAGACGTCGATCTCGCCGCCGACGGCGATGATTGTCGCCCCCTCGACCACACTGGTCGCAAGCGTCAGGTCCACGTTTTTCTCTCCCCTGGGATTCAGGATGTCCGAGCCCAAGGGACATCATCGACCCCGGCACTCGGCCAGCACAATCAAACCATTTCGACCCGAGATGCGTACAAAGGTCGCACCACAAAGGACGGTGCATCGTGCTGCCCGGTTCCGACCGTTTTCGCCAGCCCTCCGTGGTCCCGGCCGTGCGCCTCCCCGCGCCGTCGTAGCAGTTTGTCATGCTCGCGGCGTGACCACACTGACCTCGACCCACGGCCGGCACCGGTCGATGGCCGAGGTCGTGGACCGGCTGGCCGCGGTGCCCGGTCGTGAGGGACGGCTCACCCACCTCGAGCACCTGCCCGCCCGGCCCGGCCGCAGCGCATCGTGGCCCGCCTGGGCGGCACCCTCGGTCGTCGACGCGTTCCGGGCCCGTGGCATCGACCAGCCGTGGCAGCACCAGGCGGCGGCCGCAGACGCGGCGTACGCCGGGCAGCACGTCGTGCTGGCCACCGGGACGGCGTCCGGCAAGTCGCTGGCCTACCAGCTCCCTGCGCTGACCGCGGCGATCGGCGGTCGCGGTGCGCGCGGTCAGCGCGGAGCAACCACGCTCTACCTGGCTCCGACCAAGGCGCTGGCCCAGGACCAACTGGCCGGACTCACCGCGCTCGGCCTCGACGTCCGGGTCACCACCCACGACGGCGACAGCGGGCGCGACCAGCGCGCGTGGGCGCGCGACCATGCCGAGTACATCCTGACCAACCCGGACATGCTGCACCGCTCGCTGCTGCCCGGCCACGAGCGGTGGCGGGCCTTTTTCTCCCAGCTCTCCCTCGTCGTGGTCGACGAGTGCCACCACTACCGCGGGGTCTTCGGCGCGCACGTCGCCCAGGTGCTGCGCCGGCTTCGTCGCATCTGCGCGGCCTACGGGGCGGACCCCACGTTCGTGCTCGCCTCCGCCACGGTCGCGGAGCCCGAGTCGGCGGCGGCCCGGCTCACCGGCCTCGACGTCCTGGCGATCACCGGCGACGCCTCCCCTCGGGGAGAAGTCTCCCTCGCGTTGTGGCAGCCCTCGCTCACCTCCTTCACCGGAGAGAACGGCGCACCCCTGCGGCGCGCCGCGTCGTCGGAAGCGGCCGACCTGCTGGCCGACCTGGTCGCCCAGGGCGTCCGCACCCTGGCCTTCATCCGCTCCCGGCGTGGCGCCGAGCACGTCGCGATGACCGCCGCGGGGCTGCTGGCGGACGTCGACCCTTCGCTGCCGGCGCGGATCGCTGCCTACCGCGGTGGCTACCTCCCCGAGGAGCGACGCGACCTCGAGCGCCAGCTGCGTGCCGGCGAGCTCCTCGGGCTCGCCGCGACCAATGCCCTGGAGCTCGGCATCGACGTGAGCGGTCTCGATGCCGTGCTCCTGGCCGGCTTCCCCGGCACCCGCGCGGCGTTCTGGCAGCAGGTCGGCCGGGCCGGCCGCGGCGCCGGCGACGCGCTCGGTGTGCTGGTGGCACGCGATGACCCCCTCGACACCTACCTCGTGACCCATCCGGAAGCGCTGCTCGGGCGGCCGGTCGAGGCGACGGTCTTCGACCCCTCGAACCCCTACGTGCTCGGCCCCCACCTGTGCGCCGCCGCGGCCGAGATCCCGCTGACCGAGGACGACCTCGCACTCTTCGGCCCGACCGCGCCCGCCGTCGCCGACCAGCTGACCCGGGCCGGCCTGCTCCGACGGCGCTCGCGCGGGTGGTTCTGGACCGACTCGCGCCGGGCCAGCGACCTCACCGACATCCGCTCGACGGGCGGGCCGCCGGTGCAGCTGGTCGAGACCGGGACCGGCCGGGTGATCGGCACCGTCGACGCGTCGAGCGCGCACTCGACCGCGCACGCCGGCGCTGTCTACGTGCACCGCGGCGAGACGTGGCTGGTCGAGTCGCTGGATCTCGACGAGCACGTGGCGGTGATCGGACGTGCCGACCCGGCGTACTCCACCACCGCCCGCGAGACCACCGACATCTCGATCGTCGCCGAGCGCGACCACCACGACTGGGGCGGCTGCCGGCTGTCGTTCGGACAGGTCGACGTCACCCACCAGGTCGTCTCGTACTTGCTCCGTCGCCAGCCCGGCGGGGAGGTGATCGGCGAGGAGCCCCTGGACCTGCCCGAGCGCACGCTCCGCACGTCCGCGGTGTGGTGGACCGTCCCCGACCTCGCCCTCGACGAGGCCGGGTTCGCCGCGGTCGACCTGCCCGGCTCGGCGCACGCCGCCGAGCACTGCTCGATCGGCCTCCTCCCCCTCTTCGCCACCTGCGACCGGTGGGACATCGGCGGTGTGTCGACGGCGATGCACGCGGACACCGGTCGGCTCACCGTGTTCGTCTACGACGGGCATCCGGGCGGCGCCGGCTTCGCCGAGCGCGGCTTCGGTGCGGCCCGGGAGTGGCTGACCGCCACCCTGGAGACCATCGCCGCTTGCGAGTGCGCGGACGGCTGCCCGTCGTGCGTCCAGTCGCCCAAGTGCGGCAACCAGAACAACCCGCTCGACAAGGCCGGTGCGATCCGGCTGCTCGGCGTGCTGCTCGCCGGTTGAGGCTCCGTGACTCCCCAGCCGCCGAGCGTTAGTGTCCCGACATGGTGATCCTCGGTCTCGTGCTCATTGCCGTGGGCGCGTTGGCGATCGTCTCGGGGGTCTTCGCCTCCGAGGTCGACGGCACGCAGCTGCAGTTCCTCGGTCAGGACGTCAGCCCGGTCGTGCTCTTCCTCATCGGGGTCGGTGCGGCCGTGGCCATCTGGTGGGGACTCTCGATCCTCAGGCTCGGCTCGAAGCGCTCGTGGGCGCGGCGCAAGGAGCAGAAGCGGCTCACCGAGCTCTCCGAGCAGCTCGACAGCGTCGAGGCGAAGCGGCGGATGGACGTCGACCACCACGAGGACAAGGACCGGCCCACGCTCTGACTGTCTGGTCACAGGGTCTCTGACTCACGCCGGTCCGGCTCGAGCCAGCGCGGACAGGTCATGGTGCTGGCCGAGCCAGCGCGGCCCGGCCACGGTGACCTGCACCTGCACCTCGAGGCCCTGCACGGTGCAGCTGTCGACCGTGGCGTCGTTGGCGCTCGCCACGCCGGCCGCGCTCGCGCACGGATCGCGCCCGCGCGCGTGTGCCTCGGCTCCCGCGAGCGCGGCGAGGTCGGCAGCGGACTGGGCGACCCGGTGGGCGTGCACCATGGCGGCCACCACGCCGAGGGCAGCACCGACGAGGACGAGGACCCCGATCATGGCGAGCGCGAACAGCGTCGCCGAGCCCCGTTCCCCCTGCCGGATCACGGTGCCGCCTCCGCCTCGTCGGCCGCGACTGCCTCGGCGTGCAGCTCGGGCGAAGGCATCCCGGCGAACAGTCCGCCCGGCCCCTCGACCCGGCCGGTGACGGTCACCCTGACCTCACCGTCGCCGCGGGCGACCTGGATGCGGCTGCCGTCGGGCGCGACCCGCAGGCCACGGGCCACTGCCGCGGCCTGGTCGTCTCCGCGGGCCACGGCCCGGGCCGTCTCGCGGGCGGCGTCGACGGCCCGGACCTGAGCCGTCCCCACCGTGAGCAGCCAGACCAGGCCGAGGGTGACGGCCACCAGCAGGGGCAGCACCATTGCCAGCTCGGCGGTGGCCGCCCCTCGCTCGGCCCGGGCCCTCATCACCGGGTCACCCGATGCCGAGCAGACCGAGGACGTGGTCGTAGAGCAGCTTGAGCAGCCGGTCGCCGAAGCCACCGGTGAGCATCTTGTAGAGCAGTCCGGCCAGACCGGCACCGGCGGCGGTGCCGACGGCGTATTCGGCAGTGGTTATGCCGCGCTGGTCGCGAACGCGGGTGGTGTGGTGCATGGGACTCCTTCGTGGACGTGGCCGCGGCGCGGCCGGGGTCATGAACTCTGCGGGCCGGGACCCACGGTCGGGGCCGGTGCCTAGGGCGGCTGTGGAGAGCGGGCGGAGCCCGGCTTGTTGTGGATGGTTGGTGGCCGCGCCGGGGTCAGAGACCCAGGCTCGCGAGCAGCCCAGCGACGACGGGGACGATCCCGATCAGCACGAACGCCGGGAGCAGGCAGAGCCCCAGCGGGACGGCCGCCTTGACCCCGACCGCGCGGGCGCGGTCCTCCACGTCCGCGTGGGCGGAGCGGGCGAGCTCGTCCCCGAGCCGCTCGACCGCGGGCACCACCGGAGCACCCGTCCGGTGCGCCCTGGCCATCGCCCGACCGAGCGGGCCGAGCGCCGGGTCGGCGGCGACCTCCGCCCACACCGTCAACGGGTCGAGGCCGAGACGCAGCCGGGGCACCACCCCACCGAGGCGGGCCGCGGCCGGACCCGGCAGGGCGGTCACCACTACGGCCAGCGCGTCGGTCGGCGACTGTCCGGAGTGCAGGGCATCGGCCAGCAGCCCGACCACGTGCGGCAGGTCACGGCGAGCCACCTCGCGCTCGCGGCGGACTGCGGCGGGCTCGGAGCGCTCGATCACCAGCCAGGTCGCCACGGCAGCGACGGGTGCTGCGACCAGCCCGGGTGGCCCGCCCAGGAACACGGCCGCGGCGAGGCCAGCCAGCACCACCCACAACGGGCGCCAACGACGCAGCCAGTCGCGATCGTCCCGCCTCGCAGCGGACGGCAGCGCGCGCCCTTCGCCGAGCCGCGGCCACGCGGGCACGGCGAGCAGGACGGCGGCCGACGCCGCGAGAGCGGCGACCCAAGCCGGCCCGGTCACCCTATGTCCACACCGCGGGCGAGTGCCTCGATCCACCACAGCCCGGTCAGCCCGAACGCCAGTCCGGTCGCCAGACAGAGCCACCCCACCGGCGTCTGGAGGAGGAAGCCGATCGGGTCGCCCCCGACACCCGAGCCCATCGCGAGCGCCACCAGCGGTAGCACGGCGACCAGCCTGGCAGTGGCTCGCGCCGACGCCAGCTCGCCCTGCACGACCCGGCGGGTGGCGCGTGCGGCGACCAGCTCACGAGAGACCCGGTCGACGGCGTCGGCCAGCCCCTGGCCGGTCCGGTGCGCGACGTACCACGCAGCGGCCAGCAGCCGCAGGTCTGCCGCTCCGGGGCGGGTAGCCACGACACGGAGGGCGACAGGGACGTCGGAGCCGACCCGGAAGGCCTCCGCGACCGGGCCGAGCTCCGGCCAGTCGGCGGCCGCGCGGGAAAGGGCGGCGCCGGGTGGCTGGCCCGCGACGAGCTCGGCGGCCAGGTGCTCGCAGGTCTCCAGCACCCGACGGCCGGTCACCTCGGCGGCACGACGTTCGCGACGGCGCAGCCACAGCAGCCACCCGACAGCGGTCGCTGCCACACCGATCACCGACGGAACCAGCCAGCCGGAGGGCAGCCAGAGGAGCGCGGTCATCGCGCCCGCGAGGCCGAGCACCAGCGGCCGGCCGCCGGGCGGGCCGGCAGCACTGGCACCCGGCGCGGGCAGCCGGGACACCGCCGGCACCAGGAGAGCCAGCGCGGCTGCAGCGCACAGCGCGGCGACGAGCGCCGTCACAGGTCGAGCACCCGGGCCAGCTCGGCGGCGCCGGCCGCCTCGCGCAGCGCGCCGTCGCGGTCGAGGGAGAGGGCCGGGACCATCGAGACCAGCCCGTCACCGCCGCGCCGCGGCACTGCTATCTCGGCCAGCCGCCGGATCCCGTCGCGCCCGCGGGCCAGGTGCACCACGGCCGTCACCCCAGAGACCAGCTGGCTGTGCGTCGCGGCCCGGTCGAGGCCTGCGGCGAGGGCGAGGGCCTCGATCCGGGCGGGCACGTCGCTGGCCGAGTTGGCGTGCAGGGTGCCGCACCCGCCCTCGTGGCCGGTGTTGAGAGCAGCCAGCAGGTCGACGACCTCGGCCCCCCGCACCTCGCCGACCACCAGCCGGTCGGGTCGCATGCGCAGCGCCTGGCGAACCAGCGTGCGCAGCTCGATCGCACCTTTGCCCTCGACATTGGCTGGCCGACCTTCGAGAGCGACGACGTGGGGGTGGTCTGGGCGGAGCTCGGAGGCATCCTCGACCAGGACCAGGCGGTGGGCCGGGTCGACCAGGGAGAGCAGCGCGGCCAGCAGCGTGGTCTTGCCGGTCCCGGTGCCACCGCTGACCAGGAACGCCACTCGGCCGGCCACGAGAGCCCTCAGGAGGTGGGCGCCGCTGATGGTCAGCGTGCCGGCGTCGACCAGCTCGTCGAGGGTGAACGCGCGAGTCGAGGGGACTCGCAGCGAGATCGTGGTGCCCGGCCGCGACACTGGAGCCAGCACCGCGTGGAAACGGCTCCCATCCGGCAGCCGGAGGTCGGCGAACGGCGCGGCATCGTCGAGCCGCCGTCCGCCCAGCGCGGCCAGTCGCTGGGCCAGCCGGCGCACGGCATCGTCGTCGGCGAACCGCACGGCGGTTGCCTCGAGGCCGGCACCGCGGTCGATGAAGACCTGGTCGGAGCCGTTGACGAGGACGTCGGTGACGCCCGGCAGGCGAAGCAGCGGCTCGAGCGGACCGGCGCCGACGACGTCGCGGCACAGCGACTCGTAGACGGCGAGCACCGTGGCGTCACCGACCGGGCGACCGGCCTCGCGCAGCGCTTCGGCCACGCGGTGCGGACTCAGCTCACCGGGACGGTCGGCGAGGCGGCTGCGGACCCGGTCGACGACCTCGGGCTCGATCTCCGCGATGCCGGCCCTCATGCCGCGACCGCCGCCGGCGCGAGACCGGCGAGCACCTCACGAGCCGCAGCGGCCAACGGACCACGCCTCGAGCGGACCGGCCCGAGCCCCAGGTCGAGCGACTCGGCGAGCCCACGCTGGTCGGCCATCGACGCCAGGACGGGTACGCCGATCAGGTCGGCCACGCGACGAGGGTCGGCGCCGGCGCCACGCACGACCAGGCCGAACCGGTCCCGGTCGGGCATCGCGGCCACCCAGCGGGCGGTCGCCACTACGCCGGTGACGGTCGGCCGCACGACAACCGCTACCAGCGCGCACCGGGCCGCCGTCTCGAGCACCAGGGAGTCGACGGCGCGCGGCAGGTCGACCACCACGGTGTCGTGGCCACGCCGAGCGGCCGAGAGCGCCTCGCGGACCGCGCCTGCATCGACCGGCGCGCCGGGACCGGGCGGCCAGGACAGCACGCCGAGCCCGTCGCGACCCGGGACCGCCTCTCGCAGCGACCGGCCACTCAGCCGCCCTGATGATCTGCCCAACGAGTCCCACCGGACCCCGGACGCCTCATCGAGGGCCAGCACCCGGTCACAACCGGCGCCGAGCGGGTCGAGATCCACCACGAGGGTCGGTCCGCTGGCGGCGGCAACCTGGGCGAGAGCACACGCGAACGTGGTGGCACCCGCGCCACCCGACCCCCCGACCACCCCCACCAGGACGCCCTCCGCGCGACCGGCCTCGCCGAGGTCGGTCAGCAGCTCGGCCACGAACTCGGCCGCGCCCGGCAGCTCGACCACCCGCTCGGCACCGACCAGCAACGCGTCGCGGAACGACCCGGTCGGCGCGGGCGACCACGCCACCACCTGCACCCCGGGCCGGCGCGGCGGGGCTAGCTCGACCAGCTCGACCGCCAGGTCGGCGCCCACCAGCACCGCCGGCGCCGACGTCCAGGACCGGAGCGCGGCCTCGGCCGACGACGCCACCTCCAGGGACGCGCCGGCAGCCGCGGCCAGCCGAGCCAGCTCGTCGGCGAGCGCGGGGTCACGGGTGGCAGCGAGTGCGCGGTCCATGGCTCGACGATCCCCGCCGCGCCGGACATCGCCGGTGCGCCGGGACAAGAACTGTGGATGAGAGACCCGCGAAGTCCGCCTGTGGACACCTGGTGGATCCCTACGATGGAGGCATGGCCGCCCCGCTCCTCCGCAGCGCGGCGTTCTTCGACCTCGACAAGACGATCATCGCGAAGTCGAGCACCTTGGCCTTCAGCAAGCCGTTCCAGGCCGGTGGGCTCATCTCCCGTGGGGCCGTGCTGCGCTCGGCGTACGCGCAGTTCGTCTACCTGGTCGGTGGCGCGGACCACGACCAGATGGAGAAGATGCGCGCCTTCATGTCCCAGCTGGTCGGCGGCTGGGACGTCGCGACGGTCCGCGAGATAGTCGCCGACACGCTGCACAACATCGTGGACCCGATCGTCTACGACGAGGCGGTCAGCCTGATCGAGGAGCACAAGCTGGCCGGCCGCGACATCGTGATCGTCTCCACGAGCGGCACCGAGGTCGTCGAGCCGATCGGCGCCATGCTGGGCGCGGACATCGTCGTCGCGAGCCGGCTCGAGGTGGTCGACGGCAAGTACACCGGCGAGATCGACTACTACGCGTACGCCGAGGAGAAGGCCCGCGCAGTCCTCGAGCTGGCCGAGGAGCGGGGCTACGACCTCGACCGGTGCTACGCCTACAGCGACTCGGTCACCGACGTCCCGATGCTCGAGGCGGTCGGCCACGCCCACGCCGTCAACCCCGACAAGGAGCTGCGCAGGGTCGCCGCCACCAACGGCTGGCCGATCCTGGTCTTCGTCAAGCCGGTGGCGCTGCGCAGCCGGGTCCCGGCCAAGCCGACGCTGGCCGCGCTCGCCGTCGGCGGAGTGGTCGCCGTCGGCGGTGTGCTCTGGGTCAACGCCCGCCGCAACAGACGCTTCGGCGCCTGAGACCGCCACCGGGCCAGGTTGCGTCCCAGCCCACGCTGCGGCGGTCTCGACAAGCTCGACCAGCGGAGGTTGGGTCCCAGCCTTCCTTGCGGAGGTTTCGAGACGGTCGCAGAGCGACCTCCTCAACCACCGGTGTCGGCACGACCTCCTCAGGCTCGACCAGCGGAGGTTGGGTCCCAGCCTTCCTTGCGGAGGTTTCGAGACGGTCGCAGAGCGACCTCCTCAACCACCGGTGTCGGCACGACCTCCTCAGGCTCGACCAGCGGAGGTTGGGTCCCAGCCTTCCTTGCGGAGGTTTCGAGACGGTCGCAGAGCGACCTCCTCAACCACCGGTGTCGGCACGACCTCCTCAGGCTCGACCAGCGGAGGTTGGGTCCCAGCCTTGTCAACGCCGGTCGAAAATTGACCCCTTTGCGCCGGTTGAAAATTGACCCCCTTGCTGGTCATGGTTCTTCGGTTGGTGATGCTGGGACGCGGCCGAGGTCGCGGTCTTTGAGTCGGTAGGAGTCGCCTTTGAGGGCGACGACCTCGGCGTGGTGGACGAGTCGGTCGATCATCGCGGCGGCGACGACGTCGTCGCCGAAGACCTCGCCCCAGCGGCCGAACGGCTTGTTGGAGGTGACGATCAGGGAGGCTCGTTCGTAGCGGGCTGGACACGAGTTGGAAGAACAGGTTGGCGGCTTCGGGTTCGAAGGGGATGTAGCCGACCTCGTCGACGACCAGCAGCGGGTAGCGGCCCAGCCGGACGAGCTCGTCTTGGAGCCGGCCGGCGTGGTGGGCCTCGGCGAGCCGGGCGACCCACTGGCTGGCGGTGGCGAACAGGACCCGGTGGCCGGCCTGGCAGGCGCGGATGGCGATCCCGATGGCCAGGTGGGTCTTGCCGGTGCCGGGCGGGCCGAGGAAGACCACGTTCTCCTTGGCCGGCGACGAAGTCGAGGGTGCCCAGGTGGGCGATGAGGTCGCGTTTGAGTCCGCGGGCGTGGTCGAAGTCGAACTCCTCCAGGGACTTGCGGGCGGGGAACCGGGCGGCACGGATCCGGCCCTCGCCGCCGTGGGACTCCCGGGCGGCGACCTCGCGTTGCAGGCAGGCGACCAGGAACTCCTCATGGGTCCAGGACTCCTGGCCGGGCGCGTTCGGCCAGCCGGGGCACCGCCTCGCGCAGGGTGGGCGCCTTCAACGCCCGGGTCAGGAAGGCGACCTCGGCGGTCAGGTCCCGACCGGTCGCCGAGGACCTCGATGTGGCGCTCTTGCGGTGCGGTCATGACGCGAACTCGCCGTCCAGCCGATCGAGGCCGAGTGCGGTGTCGTAGTCGGCCAGCGACCGCTGCTCGACCTGCGGCTCGGCTCCGGGTCGCGGACCGGTCGCAGCGCACCGACCCGGACGCGGCGCAGCACCTGGGCGGCCTCGAGGTGGTCGGGATCGGTGATGGTCTGGTGCCAGGCCCAGACCGTCGATGGTCGGCCACGACGTGCCCGTCGCTGAACACCCGCACCCGGTCCAGGTCGGCGACGACCTCGATCCGGCGGCCGATCACCGCCGGGTGGACCGAGTAGTCGTTGGAGTCCAGCCGCACGTAGTGGTCCCGGGCCAGCCGGGTCGAGGTCCGCCAACCGGTCGCCGGCGCACCGGCGGCAGCGCCAGCATCGCGGCCGGGTCCGCGCCGATCCGATCCGTCGGCGCGCAGCCCAGCACCCGGCGGCGGCGGGCGTTGACCTGGGCCAGCCAGCCCTGCAACTGGGTGTTGAAGTCGTCGGGGCCCGCGAAGGTCCGGCCGGGCAGGAACGAGCGCTCCAGATAGTCGTGCGCCCGTTCGATGATGCCCTTGTGCTCCGGCTCGCGCGGGCTTGAGCACGATCACCTTCGTGCCGAGCACCCCGCGGAACGCCTGGCACTCGCCGGTCAGCTCGACCCGGCCGCGCCGGTAGCGGCCGATCGCGCCCTCGCCGTCCCAGACCAGCGTCCGCGGCACCGCCCCGAGCCCGCTGATCAGGTGCCACCAGCCGGCGAACAGATCCTCGGCACGGCGGGTCGGGATCAACATCCCGGACAGCCAGCGGGAGTAGCCGGTCACCATCGTCAGCACCGGCAGCTGCGCCGGCGTGCGGATCTGGCCGAACCCGACCGGCAGCTGGATCGGCGGGAACCAGAAGTCGCACTGCGCGATATCGCCGGCCACATAGCTGGTCCGCGACGCCGGATCGGGCGGCAGATAGGCCGGCCGCAGCTCGGCGACCCGCTCCTTGAACACCGTGATCCCACGGGTCCAGCCGACCCGCTCGGCGATCACCGTGGCCGGCATCGTCGGCACCACCGCAGCTGCTCGCGGATCGCGTCCTCGAACGCATCCACGGCCGACCCGACCGGCTTCCGCTCATACCTCGGCGGCGCGTCCGAGGCGATCGCGGCACGCACCGTGTTCCGCGAGACCCCCAACGTCCTGGCGATCGTCTTGATACGCTAACCCCTCCGCACGATGCAGCCTGCGGATCTCGGCCCAGTCCTCCACGGACAACAACTCCCTTCGCTCCTCTCGGCTCGGTTGAGCCGAGAGTCGATGTCGAAGGGGGTCAAGATTCGGCCGACGCTCCGGGGTCAGTTTTCAACCGGCGCTGACAAGCCTTCCTTGCGGAGGTTTCGAGACGGTCGCAGAGCGACCTCCTCAACCACCGGTGTCGGCACGACCTCCTCAGGCTCGACCAGCGGAGGTTGGGTCCCAGCCTTCCTTGCGGAGGTTTCGAGACGGTCGCAGAGCGACCTCCTCAACCACCGGTGTCGGCACGACCTCCTCAGGCTCGACCAGCGGAGGTTGGGTCCCAGCCTTCCTTGCGGAGGTTTCGAGACGGTCGCAGAGCGACCTCCTCAACCACCGGTGTCGGCACGACCTCCTCAGGCTCGACCAGCGGAGGTTGGGTCCCAGCCTTCCTTGCGGAGGTTTCGAGACGGTCGCAGAGCGACCTCCTCAACCACCGGCGTCGGGCGAGGAGGCCGCGAAGCGGCTGACGAGCCCGACCACCCGCCCGTGAGGGCGAGACGACGGCTGGACGGGACGGCCCTGCGGGGCGGGGTCGCCCGGGACGCTAAAGCCGGGCGCGGCGCGGACGCCGTACGCAACCACGACGCAAGCCACCCGCGACGCGGCAACGCCTGTCGGCCCGGGCGACCCCGGCCGCAGGGCCGGCCCAGGTGAGCCACGAGACGAGCCACCAGACCCAGACCCCCCAGACATGCAGGTGGCACCCGAAGTTCAAGACCTCGGATGCCACCGCTGACACGTGAACCCGGCTACCAGGCGTGCAACATCTAACTACTGCCCCGGACCGTTTCCGGTTGGCAAGCGCCCTCTGCGAAGGGTAGATCGCCGCGTGGGTACCCGGTACACGTGTGGCTCTGGAGTTGTCGTGCTCCATGTGTACGCCGGTTCGGCCGGTGTCACAAGGCCTTGAATTTGAGGGCCGAAGAGAGGATCTTGGGGCGTGCGTGCGGCCTCTTCGGAGGCCGTTTCTGCCGTTGTAGAAGGGTCTACGACTGGTCCGCTGGCCGTCTCAGAGGGCTCGCCTCGGCGCCGGCGGCGTAGGCCTCGGCCGCGTAGAGAAGCCACGCATGAACCCCGTTCCGGCCGCCCTCGCGGTAGGCGCGCAGGTTGGACTCGTACTCGGGTCGCAGCGCCAGGTGACCGGCCTCTGGCACGGTCAGCGACTTCTCGTCGACTCCCTTCGCGACCAGCAACAGCCGCTCGGCGGCCCGGGCCACGATGCCGTTGTGCGAGACGAACGCCGCCGAGGTGATCAGGTCCGCGTGCACGATCGCGGCCAGCAGCAGGGCCGGCGCGGAGGACTGGCCACTGAGCAGCCGCGCGACGCCCTGGAGGCGATCCGCTGCCGCCGGGTCGCGAGGCCGGCCCAGCTCCCCTTCCGGCACGGAGCCCGCAGCGGCGAGGGTGTGCAACCGGGCCAGCGCCTGCATCGGCGACCGCAGCAGCGTGGGTGCCAGCGCGAGCATGCCGGTCGACACCCGGACCGCGTCGCGCGCCAGCTGGTCACCCTGGCCCGCCCGCACTTCGGCGAGCGACGACGACGACCCCTCGAGTACGCCGCTCGCGTGGGCGCCGCGCAGCAGCGATTCCGCGGTCGTCTCCGGCGACGTACGACGCAGCCCGCGGTCGCGCAGCACCGCATCGATGCCGTCCCGCGCCGCGGCGAACGCCGACGGCACGCCTTCCAGCGACACCAGCCACGACAACGGCTCGGGATCGACGGCAGGGCACACGGCCGCCACGCTATCGAGCGGGTAACTTGGCCGATGATGACCACCGAGCAGCCAGAGCCGGCCCGCTCCTTCGGCGGCGTTGCCGAGGCCTACGACCGCGGCCGGCCGACCTACCCCCGCGAGGCAGCCGTCTGGCTCACCTCCGACCAGCCGCTGACCGTGCTCGAGCTCGGCGCCGGCACCGGCAAGCTCACCGGCCAGCTGGTCGCGCTCGGCCACGACGTGCACGCAACCGACCCGGACGCGCAGATGCTCGCGTTGCTCGAGAAGAACCTCCCAGGCGTCCGGGCCACCCGGGCGCCCGCCGAGGAGATCCCGGCCGGCGACTCGTCGTTCGACGTGGTGGTGTGCGGACAGGCCTTCCACTGGTTCGACCTCGACCGTGCCCTGCCGGAGATCGCTCGAGTGCTCAAGCCCCGCGGTCGCCTCTCCCTGGTCTGGAACCAGCGCGACGAGCGGATCCCGTGGGTTCGGCGGCTGGGCGCGATCATCGGCACACAGGACCAGCTGCGAGACCCCGCCGAGAAGCTGGTTGAGTCCCAGCTGTTCGGCGACGTCGAGGACGCGTCGTTCAAGTTCTGGCAGGTCGTCGATCGCGACTCGATCCGCGACCTGGTCCTGTCTCGCTCCAACGTCGCCGTCCTGAGCGCGGACGAGCAGGACGCCAAGCTGGCCGAAGTGCTCGCCTTCTACGACGAGTACGGCCGCGGCATGGACGGCATGCAGCTGCCGTACGCCGCCAGCTGCTTCCGCGCACAGGTCCTCGACCGGGTGACCCCAACCCTGACCGACAAGCGGTCTGCGCAGGACGACGGCACCGTCTCCGACGGGTCATCGACCGACATGCTGCTCATCGACTTCCACTGAACCACCACCTGCGCCGTTGGGTCATACGGACGGAGCACCCGTCTGCTCCATCCGTATGACCCAACGCCCAACCCACACGCCCCACCATCAGGCGGTGACCGCCAGGCGATACCCCCTCTTCACCACGGTCTGCACCGTGCGAGTGCCGAGCGCGGCCCGGAGCCGCGCGACCGCCATCTCCACCGCGTGCTCAGAGCCGGCGGTCCCCGAGGGCAGAGACAAGAGCAGCTCGCGCCGCGACACCACATGCCCCGGGTTGACCAGGAGCGCCTGGAGCACCGAGAACGGCGCCTGCGACAGCTTCACCTCGAGGCCGTCGACGAGCACCGTTTCGCCGTGCACGAGAAGGGTGTGCCCGCCGGCCTCGAGCGAGGTGCCGAGCGACCGCGACGGGAGCTCGGTCTCGAGCTGCTTGACCATCGCCACCAGCCGCGAGCGGTCGGGGAAGACCGTCGGCACGCCCCACCCCTCGAACGCCGCCGACGTGACGGGCCCGACGCACGATGCGACCACGTCGGCCTGGAAGGCGGTGACCACCTCGTCGCGCCGGCCGGTCGACGTGGCGGCCTCCATCATCGCGGCGACCGCCGGGGCCGAGGTGAACGTGACCGCGTCCAGCGCCCGGTCGGCCACCAGGTCGATCAGCCGGAACATCGGCTCGGGGTCCGCGGCCGACTCGACGCGGTAGACGGTGACGGTGGTGACGTCCGCACCCTGGCGGCGCAGCGCGTGCGCGACCATCGAGAGCGACTGACCATGCTCCTGGACGACGATGCGCAGCCCGGTCAGGTCACGGCCGCGCAGATGGGCCAAGACGTCGTCGAAGCACTCGGAGTCCGGTGCCCACAGCTCACGCAGCCCCCGGCGGCGCAGCGCGCCCACACTCTTCGGGCCACGCGCGAGGATCTCGGCCGACCCCAGCACGTCGAGCAGGTCGGGCAACAGCCCCCACGTCTCGGCCGCGTCGAACCACGCCCGCATCCCGATACCGGTCGTCACGAGGAACAGGTCGACCGGCCGCGCCAGCACGTCCTTCGTCGCCGTCTGCAGGCCGGGATCGACCCGGTTCGGCTCGATGGAGAGGGCCGGTGCCCACTCGACCCTGGCGCCGCGTCGCTCCAGCAGCGCCACCTGTTCGTCGACCTTCCGGGCGGCCGTGACCCCGATCCGGTAGCCGGCCAGCGGAAGCTCGCTCATCAGCCCTCCGGTGATCGCTCGGGTCGCGGGTCGACGTGGACGATCCCGTCCACCACGCGCGCGTGGTACGTCGGGAGCCGGACGGCCGCGTCGTCGAGGCACTGCCCGGTGCGCAGGTCGTAGGCCTGCTTGTGCATCGGCGAGGCGACGACCGGGGCGTCGCCACGGGTGCCGACGATGCCGCGCGCCATCACCGAGGCACGAGAGACAGGGTCGTAGTTGGACGTCGCGTAGACGTTTCCTTCGTGTGTCCGGAAGATTGCTATTGCGGCGCCAGCGACCAGGGCGGCGACTCCACCCTCGACCTCGATGTCCTCCAACAGGCAGACAGCGGTCATCGCGGCTGCCCGACCGGGATCGAGGTGCCGAGCACGACCGGTCCGGTGGAGTCGGACGGCACCCGCTGGTCGCGCTCGTCGCGGAACGTGATGTGCGGGTCCGGGGTGTCCGGCGCGTTGACGAACGAGACGAACCGGCGCAGCTTCTCGGGATCCTCCAGGGTCGCGCGCCACTCGTCGGCGTACCCCTCGACGTGCCGGGCCATCGCGGCCTCGAGCTCGGTGCCGAGCCCGAGCGAGTCCTCGATGACCACCTCGCGCACGCGGTCGAGGCCACCGTGCAGGGAGTCGACCCAGGGTGCGGTCCGCTGCAGGCGGTCGGCGGTCCGGATGTAGTACATGAGGAACCGGTCGAGGTAGCGCACCAGCGTCTCGGTGTCGAGGTCGCCCGCGAGCAGTCGGGCGTGCACCGGGGTGGCGCCGCCATTGCCGCCGACGTAGAGGTTCCAGCCCTTCTCGGTGGCGATGACGCCGAAGTCCTTGCCGCGCGCCTCGGCGCACTCGCGGGCACACCCGCTGACGCCGCCCTTCAGCTTGTGCGGCGAGCGCAGCCCGCGGTAGCGGAGCTCGAGGTCGATGGCGAGCTGCACCGAGTCCTGGACCCCGTACCGGCACCAGGTCGAGCCCACGCACGACTTCACCGTGCGCAGCGCCTTGCCGTAGGCGTGTCCGGACTCGAAGCCGGCGTCGACCAGCCGACGCCAGATCGCCGGCAGCTCCTCCATCCGGGCGCCGAACAGGTCGATCCGCTGGCCGCCGGTGATCTTGGTGTACAGCCCGAAGTCCCGGGCCACCTCGCCGATCACGATCAGCTTCTCGGGGGTGATCTCCCCGCCGGGAATCCGCGGTACGACGCTGTAGCTCCCGTTGCGCTGGATGTTGGCCAGGTAGGCGTCGTTCGTGTCCTGGAGCACGCGGGTCGGTCCCGCGAGCACGTGGCCGCCCACCAGCGAGGCCAGGATCGAGGCGACCGCCGGCTTGCAGATGTCGCAGCCGCGGCCGGTGCCGTGCGCGACGACGATCTCGTCGAAGGAGCCGTATCCGTGCACCGCGACGACGTCGTACAGCTCCTGCCGGGTCAGCGGGAAGTGCTCGCAGATGCTCCGGTCGACGACCCGGCCGACCGACTCGAAGTAGTCCTCGACGATCTTCTTCACGACCGGCTTGCAGGAGCCGCAAGTCGACCCGGCCCGGGTGCAGGCGGTCACGCAGGACGGGCTGTCGCAGCTGCCACCCTCGGCCACCGCGTCCGTGATCTGCCCCTTGGTCACGTCGTTGCAGGAGCAGACCTGCGCCTCGTCGGGCAGCGCGATGTCCACACCCCCGCGGCCCATCGGCAGAATCAGCTCCTCCGGGTTGTCCGGGAGCGCGATCCCCGAGGCGACCATGGGCCGGAGCACGCCGTACGCCGTCGCGTCGCCGACCAGCATCCCGCCGAGCAGGCGGGAGCCGTCGTCGGAGACGACGAGCTTCTTGTAGACGCCGGCCACCGCGTCGGCGTAGACGAGCTCGAGGGCGCCCTTGCTGGTGGCGAACGCGTCGCCGAAGGACGCCACGTCAACGCCCAGCAGCTTGAGCTTGGTGGACATGTCGGCACCCTCGAAGCTGCCCTGGCCCCCGAGGATCGCGTCTACGACGACCTCGGCCATCGCGTAGCCGGGCGCGACCAGGCCGTACATCCGGCCGGCCGGCGCAGCGCACTCACCGATCGCCCAGACCTGCGGGTCCGACGTCCGGCACTGCGCGTCGACGAGGACACCGCCGCGCTCGGCGGTGTCGAGCCCGGCGGCCTGGGCCAGCGCGTCGCGCGGACGGATGCCGGCCGAGAACACCACGACGTCCGCCTCGACCGGGTCGGCATCCTTGAGAGCCAGCCCCGATGCCCGGCAGTTGCGCTCGACCACCGACTCGGTCGCGGCGCCGACGCGGACGGTCAGCCCCAGCCCCTCGATGTGGCGCATCAGGGTGGCGCCCCCGGCGTCGTCGACCTGGACCGGCATCAGCCGCGGGGCCATCTCGACGATGGTGGTGTCGAGGCCGAGCTGGACCAGGGCGTTGGCCGCCTCCAGGCCGAGCAGCCCGCCGCCGATGACCGCACCCGTGCGGGCGCCCTGCGCGGCGTCGCGGATCGCCTCCAGGTCCTCGATGGTGCGGTAGACGAAGCAGCCCGGCAGCTCGTGGCCGGGCACCGGCGGCACGAACGGCGCCGCGCCGGTGGCCAGCACGAGCTCGTCGTAGGCCAGCACCTGACCGTCGTCGATGAGGACCGTCTGGGTCGCGGGGTCGAACCCCAGGACCTGCCGGCCCAGCAGCAGCCGGACCCGCGGGTCGTCGTACTCCCCGTCGGGCAGGAACGACAACGCGTCCGCGCCGACCTCGAAGAACGAGGTGAGCGCGACGCGGTCGTACGCCGGCCGCGGCTCCTCCCCGACGACCACGACGTCGTGGGTCTCGGTGAGCCCGCGCTCGATCGCGGCCTGCACGAAGCGGTGGGCGACCATGCCGTGCCCGACGACGACCAGGGTGCGGCGCAGGTGGGGGCTCATGCGGAGGTTCCTTCCAGGGTGGGACGGGAGGCCAGGACGGAGCGGACGGTGTCGCCGCAGCCGCCGCAGCCGGTGGTGGCGCGGGTGGTGACGCGGACGTCGTCGAGGGACGAGCAGGCCCGGACCCGGCCGGCGGAGACACCGGCGCAGGCGCAGATCTCGGCATCGTCGCCGAGCTCGACCGGGCCGGCCGGTCGGTCAGCCATCAGGAGGGCGCCGGGCTCGAACGGGCCGAGGACGGTGCGCCGGTCGTAGTGCTGGGTGATCAGGCCGACCCGCGAGAGATCGCCGACCAGCGTGGCAGCGACGATGACGCCGTCGCGGACCACGAGCTTGCGGTGCGAACCGACGACGGGGTTGGTGACCTCGACGACGTCGCCCTCGGCGCGCTCCGGGTCACCCAGCACGGCGACGTCCATCCCGGTGGCGCGCAGCCGGGCCACCGTGCGGGCGCCGGCGTAGGTGATCTCCTCACCCGCGAGGTGGCGGGCCAGGAGCGCGGCCTGCTCCCACGCCGGAGGGACGAACCCGGTGACCTGCGCGCCGTGCTGGGCGCAGTCACCGATGGCGTGGATCCGCTCGTCGCTGGTGCGCAGCCAGTGATCGACCACGACGCCGCGGCGTACGTCGAGGCCGGCGCGGCGGGCCAGCGCGGTCGAGGGACGACCGCCGGCGGTGAGCACCACCAGATCGGTCGGCAGCAGTACCCCGTTGTCCAGGACCAGCCCGCGGTCGGTGAGCCGGGTGGCGCGGACGCCGGTGTAGACGGCGGTGCCGTGCCTGCCGAGGTCGCGGGCCAGGATCGCACCGGCCTTGCCGTCGACCTGGCTCCGGAGCAGGTGCTCGCCGCCCTCGACCACCTCGACGGCCAGGCCCCGGACCGCGAGCGCGCGGGCGACCTGGAGGCCGAGCAGGCCGCCGCCGACCACGACCGCGTTCCGCGCGCCCGGGACCGCGCGGTCCAGGCGCCGGCAGTCCTCGAGTGAGCGAAAGGCGTGCACCTTCTCGTGTAGCCGCCCGTCGACCCTGACCAGGCCGCGGATCGGGGGGAGGGTCGGGATACTGCCGGTGGCGAGGACGAGGGCGTCGTACGGCACGCGGGTCCGGTCCGCGAGCTCGACCTCACGCTCGTCGCGGTGGATCTCGACGACGCGCGTGCCGAGCCGCAGGTCGACCGCGCCGTGCAGCGGGAGCGCGATCCGGTCGGGGTCGTGGGTGCCCTCGAGCACCGCGGACAGCAGGATCCGGTTGTACGGCGGGTGCGGCTCGTCGCCCAGCAAGGTGACGGCCTGCCCGGCGGCGGCCAGCCCGTCCGCGAGCCGGGCGGCCGCCATGCCCGCGCCGACGACGACCGCCTTCATGCCCGCACCGCCGCAGCCCCAAGGTGGGGGTTGGGGTGCCCACGCTCGGCTACTGCCGGCTCGGACGGCATGCTGATCGCGGTCACCCGTGCCGCGCAAACCTTGAACTCGGGCATCCGGCTGTACGGGTCGAGGGCGTCGTTGGTCAACCGGTTGGCGCCGACCCAGTGGAACGGGACGAAGACGGTGTCCGGGCGGATCGCGGTGCTCACCCGAGCAGGCGCCTTGAGCTCACCGCGTCGGGTGGTGACGACGACCGGGTCCCCGTCGTGGGCGCCTATCCGGTCGGCCAGCATCGGGTGCAGCTCGACGAACGGCCCGTCGTCGGCCAGCCCCCGGACCCGGCGGGTCTGGGCGCCCGACTGGTACTGCGCGAGCACCCGCCCGGTGGTCAGGTGCAGCGGGAAGTCGGCGTCCACCGGCTCGGCGGGGCCGGCGTGGTCGACCGCGACGAACCTGGCCAGCCCGTCGGCGTGCGCGAACCGGTCGGCGAACAGGCGCGGTGTTCCCGGGTGCGCGGCGTCGGGGCACGGCCAGAAGACGCCGTGCTCCGCGCGGATCCGGTCGTAGTCGATGCCGGCGTAGTCGGCGCGGCCGCCGGAGGAGGCGCGGCCGAGCTCCGCGAAGACGGTCTCCGGGTCGGTGTCGAAGCTCATCGGAGACCCGACCCGCTCGGCGAGCCCGGCAATCACCTCGAGGTCGGTGCGGACACCTCGCGGCGCGTCCACCGCCTGCTCCCGGAGGATGACCCGGCCCTCGAGGTTCGTCATGGTGCCGGTCTCCTCGGCCCACTGGGTCACCGGCAGCACCACGTCGGCGAGCGCGGCGGTCTCCGACATCACGAGGTCGGCGACCACGAGCAGGTCGAGCGCCTCGAGCCGCTCGGTCACGTGCGTGGCGTTCGGGGCCGACACCACGATGTTGCTGCCGAACACGAGCAGGGCCCGCGGCCCGCCGTTCACACCGAGCGCGTCGAGCAGCTCGTACGCCGAGCGCCCCGGCCCGGGCAGGCTGTCGGGCGGTATGCCCCACACCGCCGCCACGTGCTCACGCGCCGCGGGGTCGTCGATCATCCGGTAGCCGGGCAGCTGGTCCGCCTTCTGGCCGTGCTCGCGGCCGCCCTGGCCGTTGCCCTGTCCGGTCAGGCAGCCGTAGCCGGAGTACGGCGCGCCGGGCAGCCCGAGCGCCAGCGCCACGTCGATCCAGGCGAGCACCGTCGCGGTGCCCTGCGCGTGCTGCTCTGCACCGCGCGCGGTGAGCACCATGGCCCGGTCGGCACCGGCCAGCAGCTCGGCGAGCCGGCGCAGCTCGGCGACGGGCACCCCGGAGACCCGTTCGACCCGCTCCGGCCACCACGCCGCGACGGCCCGCCGGACGTCGTCCCAGCCGGTGGTGCGCGCGGCGACGTACTCCTCGTCGACCGCGCCCGCGGCGTCGAGCAGGTGCAGCACCCCCAGAGCGAGCGGCAGGTCGGTGCCCGGCACCGGCTGCAGGAACAAATCGGCCCGCTCGGCGGTCGGCGTCCGGCGCGGGTCGATGACGACCACCTGCCCGCCGCGCTCGCGCAGCCGGTCGAGGTGCCGGGCCGCCGGCGGCATGGTCTCGGCGAGGTTGGAGCCGACGAGCACCAGCACGTCGGTCTGCTCGACGTCGGCGAGCGGGAACGGCAGCCCCCGGTCGATCCCGAACGCGCGGTTGCCGGCCGACGCGGCCGAGGACATGCACCACCGGCCGTTGTAGTCGACCTGGCTGGTGCCCAGCGCGACCCGAGCGAACTTGCCCAGCTGGTAGGCCTTCTCGTTGGTCAGGCCGCCGCCCCCGAACACGGCAATGGCGTCCGGACCGCTCTCCGCCCGAAGCGCACCGAGCCGCGTGGCGACGTGGTCGAGCGCCTCGTCCCACGACGCGGTGCGCAGCGCGCCGGTGGCGCGGTCACGGAGCAACGGGCTGGTCAGCCGCTCGCGGTGACCGCGCAGCTCGGTCGCCGTCCACCCCTTGCGACACAGCGCACCCTCGTTGACAGGGAACTCCGGCCACGACTGCACCTCCAGTGCGGGACCACGCTGCTGGAGCGTCATCCCGCACTGGAGGCTGCAGTACGGACAGTGGGTGTGCGTCAAGGGCTAGATCCCGGCGCCGGCAAGGCTGGTCGCGCGCGCCTTCGCCGGCTGGCGGAGGTAGACGGTGAACGTCACCAGCGCGCAGACGACGTAGAAGCAGGCGAAGGCGATGAACGCCCCCTTGGTCGCCGACAGCGGGTTGTCCACCCACGGCGAGCTGAACGCGATCGGGATGAGGAAGCCGCCGATCGCACCCACCGCGCCGATGACGCCGATCGCGGCGGACGCGTGCTTGGTGGCCAGGTCGAGGGCGCGGGCCCGCTCGGGCGTGCCCGGGTCCGTGGTGCGCAGGGCCGCTGTACGCCAGATCGCCGGGATCATCTTGTACGTCGAGCCGTTGCCGATCCCGGTGGCGGCGAAGACACAGAGGAAGAAGCCCAGGAACCAGGGGAACCACGACTTGTTGTCGGACGCGATGGCCACGTCGGCGGTGGGGTTGGGCGTGAGCTGGGTCAGCGTCCACAGGACCAGCAGCGTGGCGACGATCATCCCGCCGAAGGCGCCCAATGTGACCTTCGCGCCGCCGTACCGGTCGGCCAGCCAGCCGCCCAGCGGCCGGGTCGCGGAGCCTACGAATGCACCGAGGAAGGCGTAGTAGGCGAAGAAGATCCCGGTTCCGAGGGGCGCCGGGTCCGGCACCCAGAAGTTGAGCTTGATCAGCAGCGGCAGTGCGGCCGAGTAGCCGATGAACGAACCGAACGTGCCGATGTAGAGGAACGCCATCACCCAGGTCTGCGGGTGCCGCACCACCTCGAGCTGCTCGCGCGGCGCGGACTTGGCGGTGGCCAGGTTGTCCATGAAGAAGTACGCCGCCAGGGTGGCGACGATCGCCAGACCGGCGTACACCCACGCGGCACGTTCGAGGTGGATGCCACCGTCGCTGGCCTTGACGATGCCGAAGATCCCGGCCCCGCCGACGAGCACCGGCAGGAACAGCTGGATGAGCGAGACGCCGAGGTTGCCGCCCGCGGCGTTGAGGCCCAGTGCGGTCCCCTTCTTGTCGGACGGGTAGAAGAAGTTGATGTTCGCCATCGAGCTGGCGAAGTTGCCGCCGCCGAAGCCGGCGGTCGCGGCGATCAGGCAGAAGACCCAGTACGGCGTTGCCGGGTTCTGCACGGCGAACGCGAACAGGAGCGTCGGAATCAGCAGCAGGGCGGCGCTGGCCATGGTCCAGTTGCGGCCGCCGAACCTCGGCACCGCGAACGTGTAGGGCAGCCGGAGCAGAGCGCCGACCAGGTTCGGCAGCGCCACGAGGAAGAACAGTTGCTGGGGCGAGAACTCGAAGCCCTGCGCGAGCAGGAACGCCGACGAGACGCTCCAGATCAGCCAGACCGAGAAGCCGAGGTGCTCGGCGAAGATCGACCACACGAGGTTCCGCCGGGCCACCGGCCGGCCGGTCTGCTCCCAGAAGGCCTCGTCCTCGGGACGCCAGTCGGTGATCCAGCGACCGCGTGGGCTGGTCGGCGGCGCTTCCTGCGCCGTGGTCGGGTCGGAAGTTGTGGTCAAGGAGGTCTCCTGTGCTCGGGTACGCCTCACCGTGGCGATCCGATGTGTCACGACGAACAGGACCGCGTCTCACCGCGGACAAGTTCTCCTCACGGCCTCACAGGGCTCGCGACCTCACGCCGCGCGAGTGCATATGCCGCGGCGGTCGGCGGCCGACAGCCTGTAGGTACGATCAAAGGCGTGCCAGCCTCCGGTCGTGGGACGGCGCCGCCACCGCAAGAGCTGATGTTCTGCCGGTCGGCCGATGGTGTGCGGATCGCTTACGCGCGGCACGGTTCGGGTCCCCCGCTGGTGATCGCGACCTGCTGGCTGAGTCACCTGCAGCACGACTGGCAGAGCCCCGTGTGGCGGCACTTCTTGGACGACATGGGCGATATCGCGACCGTGATCCGTTACGACGAGCGCGGTTACGGTCTGTCCGACTGGGACGTCGACGACTTCGGGCTGCCGGCGCGGGTCGCCGATCTCGAGGCGGTCATCGAACATGCCGGACTCGGCCAGTTCGCGCTGATGGCGATGGCACAGGGCGGTCCGCCGTCGATCGTCTACGCGCTGCGCCATCCCGAGCGGGTGTCCCGGCTGATGTTCTACGGCAGCTACGCGGCGGCGTTCCGCGATCCGACGCCGGAGGACCTCGAGCTCAACGAGACGTTCGAACGGCTGATCAAGGTCGGCTGGGCCCGGCCCGAGTCGGAGTTCCGGCGGGTGTTCACCTCGTTGATGATCCCCGGCGCCAGCGAGGACCAGATGCGCTGGCTCGACGAGCTGCAGCGTGTGTCTTCCTCGGCGAAGAACGCCGAGGCGGCCCGACGGCAACGCAGTCGCGACGACGTGACCGAGCTGCTGCCGCAACTCGACCTCCCGACCTTGGTGCTGCATTCGCGGCGTGACCGGATGAACGACTTCGAGGAGGGCCGCTACCTCGCCTCGATGATCGCCGGAGCGAGGCTGGTGGTGCTGGAGAGCTCGAATCACATCGTGCTCGGCGACGAGCCGGCCTGGCAGGTCTTCGTTGAAGAGGTGGCGTCGTTCATGGCGCCGGACCGCCGGCCGGACATCCGGGCAGTCGGTCCCGATCCGGCATCGGTGCTGTCACCGCGAGAGCTCGACGTACTCCGGCTCGCCGCACAAGGGCAGGACAACGCGGCCATCGCCCGGTCCCTCACCCTGAGCATCCGCACGGTCGAGCGGCACCTGCAGAACACGTACGCGAAGCTCGGCATCCAGGGGAAGTCGGCCCGCGCCGCGGCGGTCGCCAGGCTGATGACCCACGCCTGACGGGTACGCGTAACCCGACACCGCCTGGCTAGGTGAGCGCCTGAGGTTGCGCGCACACACCGACGCGCCGCAGGGCGTCGAGTTCCTACCGTCGGCTCATGACCATCACCGAGCCCGCGGCCACGACCGGCGGCACCGGCTTCCTCGAGATACCGCCGACGTCGGCCGAGGTGCGACGCCTGTACGACGACAGCATCGCGAACCAGGGCTTCCTCATGAACCTGATCCGGCTGTGGGCACACCAGCCGGCGCTGCACCGCGGCCTGTTCGACCTGATCGGCCAGGCGGTCCGGGCCGGGGAACTGACCTTCCGGCAGCGCGCGATTCTGGTCGTCGCCGCAGCCTCAGCCTTCGGCGACGGGTACTGCTCACTCGCTTGGGGCTCGAAGCTCTCCGGCGTGGCCGGTGACCACGTGGCCGGCCAGGTGCTGAGCGGCGACGACGACTGGCTCGACCCGTCCGAGCGCGCCCTGGCGGGGTGGGCCCGCAGAGTGGCACGGGACCCGAACGCGACCGAGGCCCGCGACATCAAGCCGCTGCGCGATGCCGGGTACGACGATGCGCAGATCTTCGCGATCACCGTCTTCGTCGCCCTCCGCCTGGCCTTCGCCATGGTGAACGACGCGCTCGGCGCACGGCCGGACGCCGAGCTGCTGGCGACCGTTCCTGCGTCCGTCCGCAATGCCGTCACGTACGGAAGGCCGGCCGCCGGCTTTGACTCGCCAACGCAACCCACGAACTGACAAATCGCCAACCAACCACAACCGAGGAGCAAGTTCATGAGCATCACCCAGAACCCCATCCGCAACGGCGTCGACACCGCGGCCCTGTTCGCCACGCTCGACGCCGTGAAGGGCGACACCGACATCGCCAAGTTCCGCTTCCGGGCCACCAACACCTGGCTGAGCGGGACCCACAACCGGTCGGTGATCCACGGTTTCCACGGCGCCAAGCAGGAGATGACGCACCGGGAGCCGTTCACGTTCGACGCGGACCACCCGCCGGTTCTGGTCGGCTCCGACAACGGTCCGACGCCGGTCGAGTACGTGCTGCACGCGCTGGCCGCCTGCCTGACCGCGGGCATCGCGAACATCGCTGCCGCCCGCGGGGTGAACCTGACCGAGGTGTCCTCGACCGTCGAGGGCGACATCGACCTGCTCGGCATCCTCGGGTTGTCCGACGAGGTCCGCAACGGCTACGAGCAGGTCCGCATGAGCTTCACGCTGCGGGGCGACGACCCGGACAAGCTGCGCGCGGTCGTCGAGCAGTCCCGCCGCCGGTCCGCCGTGTTCGACGTCGTCACCAACGGCGTGCCCGTGTCCATCGACGTCGACGCCGGCTGACACCACGTCACCTCACTCTCGCCGATCGCCGATCGGTCCGATCACGAGCCACTCCACCAGGAGATGACATGAGCCGCATCGAGCCCCGCTACGACGTCGTGGTCGTAGGCGCCCGCGCGGCGGGCGCCGCCACCGCCTTCGTGCTCGCCCGGCACGGCCTGCGTGTCCTGCTGGTCGACCGCAGCCGGTACGGCACCGACACCCTGTCGACCCACGCCCTGATGCGCGGCGGCGTGCTGCAGCTCACCCGGTGGGGGCTGCTCGACGAGATCATCGCCGCGGGCACACCGGCGGTTCGGCGAACGACATTCCGGTACGCCGACGACCTGGTGCCGATCACCCTCAGGGAGTCGTACGGCGTGGAGGCTCTGTACGCGCCGAGGCGAACGGTCCTCGACCCGATCCTGGTCGACGCGGCCGCGGCGGCCGGTGCCGACGTGCGGTTCGGCGTCGCCGTGACCGGCGTCGAGCGGGACCGCCACGGTGCGGTCACCGGGATCACCGGCCGGGCCCGTGACGGCGAGACGGTGCGGGTGGCGGCACGCATCGTCGTGGGCGCCGACGGCATCAGGTCGACGATCGCCGAGGCTGTCGACGCGCCGTACGAGCGGGTCGGAAAGTCGGTCGCCACTGTTACCTACGGCTACTGGACCGGGCTCGAGACCGACGGCTACGAATGGAACTTCCGGCCGGACGCCGCGTCTGGCGTGGTCCCCACCAACGCCGGTCAGGCCT
This sequence comes from uncultured Actinomycetota bacterium, assembly GCA_963765915.1. Taxonomy (GTDB): domain Bacteria; phylum Actinomycetota; class Actinomycetes; order Propionibacteriales; family Nocardioidaceae; genus Nocardioides. Next base: position 252,587 of record CAVXYB010000014.1, read on the forward strand.
GTGTGTTCGCGAGCGCGTCACCCCGCCGGATGGGCCGCGGGGGGCTGGGACCGCTCACCCGCATCGTCGCCGAGACGCCGGGAGACCTCACGGCCCGGCTCGCCGCCGCCGCGCCTCCGGCCGCACTGCGGACCTTCACCGGCCGGCCCGGCTACCTCCGCCGGGCGTGGGGCAACGGCTGGGCGCTGGTCGGCGACGCCGGCTACTTCAAGGACCCGCTGGGTGCGCACGGGCTGACGGACGCGCTCAGGGACGCCGAGCTACTGGCCCGCGGGATCGTGGCCGTGGTCCGCGACGGTGCGGGTGAACGCGACGCGCTGTCGGGCTACCAGGCGACCCGCGACGCGCTGTCGACGGCCTTGTTCGACGTCACGGATGTGATCGCCGGCCACCGCTGGACCGACGCGGAGATCCCCGACCTGCTGCTCCAGCTCAACGCTGCGATGACCGACGAGCTCGAGACTCTCGCCGCCCTCCCGCCGCTTCCGGCCCTCCTCCACGTGCCCTGCTGAACGCTCAGACGAGTACGAGCGCGACTTCGCCCGGGGCACCGAACGTCTGAGATGCGGCCGAGACGTACGGCGCCGGCTGCAAGGGGAACGGCTCGTGGCTCGCGCTGCCCCAGAAGGGCTGTTCGCACATTCACGATTCAAACTGCGGTTCACTAGAAGGCGCCTGAAGATCTCGCGACAGCCGGATCCCTACCCTGAGAACCCGGTCCTCGCCGAGAGCTGGAACCACCTAACTGAGTCTTCACGACACCTTGAGGCGATGTATGGCGCTCGCAACAGTTCAACTGTTGCCCTGGCACGGCCGGCATCTTGCCGTGCGACGCGCAGGCGCCGGCCCGTCGATCGTCCTGATCCATGGCATGGCCGGCTCGCTCACTACGTGGGATCCGGTGTTCGCTGAACTGGCACGGGGTTGCGACGTCATCGCCGTCGACTTGCCCGGCCATGGGACGTCATCTCGGTTACGAGGAGACTATTCGCTCGGGTCGCTGGCCGCGTCCGTCCGCGACATCCTCGACGCACTGGAGGTCAAGACGGCCACCATCGTCGGGCACTCCCTCGGTGGCGGCATCGCTATGCAGTTCATGTACCAGTTCCCCGAACGCTGCGAGCGACTGGTCTTGGTGAGCAGCGGCGGACTTGGGCGTGAAGTCACGCCCATGCTGCGAGCGCTCGCGGTGCCCGGCGCCGGTCTGGCGCTCGCCGGTATCGCCCGGCTTCAACACCAGCGACAAATAGCCGCCGCCGGAAGGTTGGTACGCCCGCTGGCAGGTCGGTTTTGGAACGACCTGCCCTACATGCTCCGGCAGATGGCGACCCTCGACGATCCCGAGACACGCAGATCCTTCCTGGCAACCGTCAACGCGGTCATCGAAGTCGGTGGTCAAGGGATCAACGCTGTCGACCGGCTCCACCTCGCGGCCGGGCTACCCACACTGATCGTGTGGGGCGAGGACGACCGGATGATCCCGAGTGGACATGGCTACGCCGCTGCCGATCTCATCCCCGGCTGCCGGTTCGAGCTCATCCCTGGCGCCGGCCACTACCCCCACGAGGACAGCCCCGATCTGTTTGCCAGTCTTGTCGCCAACTTCATCGCCACTACACAGCCGAGGACGTGACTGGGTCTTGACCCAGGTCGCGGACAACTGGGAACACTGCGAGATGAGGTGACAGCCGCCCGAACGGTGAGCTGACGGCCTGGCCCAGCACAGTCGCGCGGTTGCCTGGTCCCCGACGACGAGGCCGCAGGCCCGGATGCTGCTCGGGCTGCGGCCTCGTCGTCGGGCGATATGCGTAGCGTGTCAGTACGTCGTCACGTCGAGCAGTCGCTCCTTGGTGGTGTCGTGGTCGTCGGAGTTGTTCCAGTCGAGCGAGCCGGCGCTCTGCAGGGCCGCCTTGACGGCTGCCGGGCCAGCAGTGGGGTGCGTCGCCTTGTAGAGCGCGGCGGCACCGGCGACGTGCGGGCTGGCCATCGACGTGCCACTGATCGTGTTGTAGCCGCCGAGCATCCAGGTTGAGTTGATGCATGTGCCGGGGGCGATGATGTCCACGTCGGACCCCCAGTTGGAGAAGTTGGCAAACGTGTCGTCAACGTCCGCGCGACAGGTGGACGGGGCGCCGCCGCCGGGCAGGCCGTTGAAGTCGGCCAGTGCGCTCACAGTGATGACTTCGTCGTATGCCGCCGGGGTGGACGTGGCGGCGTCAGCGGAGTCGTTGCCCGCCGCTACGACGTAGGTGATGCCGGCACCGACCGAGCGGCAGATCGCCTTGTGCATCGCGTCGTTGTTGGTGTTCCCGCAATTGCCGTCGTCGGCGCCGCTGCCGCCGAGGCTCATGTTCACGACCTCGATCTGGGACGCACGGGCGGTGACGTAGTCGATGCCGCAGATCACGTCGGAGTTGAGCCCGCTTCCGGCGTCGGTGAGGACCTTGACGGGCCAGATGCGTGCGCCAGGAGCCATCCCGACCACGCCGCTGGCGTTGTCCAGGGCACCGATGGTCCCCGACACGTGAGTGCCGTGCCCGTTCAGGTCATTGGCGTTTATGGCGCCGAGCGAACAGTTCTTGGCCCCCGCCGCGTAAATGTTGAGGTCCGGGTGGGTGAGGTCCGCGCCGGTGTCGATGACGGCGACGTCAACGTTGACGCGCTCGTCGATGCCGTTGATCTTCGCGGTCGGGCTGGCATCGGCGTTGGCCCGGTTGATGCCGGTGGGGGTCGCTTGCGCGTCGGTGCTGACGGGTGTGTCCTTCTGAACCCAGCGGACGGCGGAAGATGCCTCGAGGGCGGCGGCGACGGCGGGGGTCATCGTCGCGGAGTAGCCCTGCAGGGCAGAGGTGTAGACGTGCCCGACGTCGAAGCCGAACCGCTGCGCCTGGGCGGGCGCCACGGCCCGCGCATCGGCGCTGTCGTCGAGTACCACGATGTAGGGCGCGGGTGCCGCGGAGGCGATTGCCGGCGCCGCCGACGCGGGCAGGGTGGTAACGGCGAAAGTCGCCGCGCCGATGGACAGGACAGTGGAGGCTGACAAGGCAGCCACAGTGAGCTTGTGCATGAGTTCCTTTGATTCCCGAGATGCTGCCGTCCGAGAGAGCGAGCAGCCGTACCAGCCCAACGATGCGTGCCCGCTTGGGTTATGGCCCGGCGCTCGAGGCCAAACCTGCCGTGGCAGAAGGACAGACCCGGGGGATCGCCAGGTGGCGGCTTGGGCCCCGGCCCCGCCAGGGTCAGGCGGGATCCAGGACGGGTCGAGGCAGCTCGTGCGCCAGCAGCCACTCGTCGAGCCGCTCGGCCGGCATCGGGCGCGCGATGTGATAGCCCTGCGCGAAGTCGCAGCCGGCCACGCGTAGGGCGTCGAGCGCCGACTCGGTCTCCACCCCCTCGGCCACCACCTCGAAGCCGAGGTTGTGCGCCAGGTCGATCACCGACCGCACGATGGCTGCGTGCGACTCGACCTCGCACATGTCGGTCACAAAGGTCTTGTCGATCTTCACCTCGTGGAGGGCCAGCGCTGACAGGTGACTCAGTGAGGTCTGGCCGCGTCCGAAGTCATCGACGCTGACCCGTACGCCGGCCGCCGCGAGCCGTCGCAGGGAGAGCTCGGCTCGTTGCAGGTCGGCCACGAGGGCCGTCTCCGTGACCTCGATCGCCAACCGGTCGGCCGGGACGGCGTGACGTGACAGCGCGTCCAGCACCATGTCGGGGAAGGTCGCGACCACGAGGTTGCGCGCCGAGACGTTGACGGAGACGCGGATCGTCGCCGGGACCTTCGGCGACGAGCCCACCCAAGTGAGTGCGGCATCGACGACCCAGGCGGTCATCGGGTCGATCATGCCGGTCTTCTCGACCACGGGCAGGAACACGTCTGGCATCAGCAGTCCGCGTTCCGGATGGTTCCAGCGAACCAGCGCCTCGACTGCGTCGACGTCCCCTGTCCGCAGGTCGAGTTGGGGTTGGTAGTGCAGCACCAGTTCGTTGCCGGCCAGGGCGCGGCGCATGTCGCCGACGAGGGCGAGTCGAGCAGCGTCGTACTGGTCCAGGTCCTTGCGGTAGCTGGCCACTCCTGACCCGGTCTGCTTGGCGACGTACATGGCCACGTCGGCATGCTGCAGCAGAGTCTCGGCGTCGCTGCCGTCCTCGGGTGCCTGAGCTATCCCGATGCTCGCCTCGACCACGAGCGGGAGTCCCGCCAGGTCGACCTCTCGGCTCAGCACTCGTTGCACACGGGCGACGCTGTCTGACAGGACGGCCGTCTCGGACGAGACCATGATGATGCCGAACTCGTCGCCACCCAGGCGCGCGACCAGGCCCTGCTCGCCCACTTCAGCCGAGAGCCGGCGACCGAGCTGCCTCAGCAGGGCGTCGCCGTTGCCGTGTCCAAGGGTCTCGTTGACCTCTTTGAACCGATCGACGTCCAGGACCGCTACCGCGACCGCGGGACCGCCGTGGCCGGCCGCCGTGATCAGCTCGTCGAGCCGCTGCTGGAAGGCCCTCCGGTTCGGCAGACCGGTGAGCTGGTCGTGCTCGGCGAGGAAGGCGTTCCGCGCGACCTGCGCCCGCAGACGTCGAGTCGCCGACCACGAGATCCCCGCGAGCACCAGATAGAGCAGCGTCAGACCGACAGCCAGGTCGCGGTAGAGGGAGTCGAGACCCGCCTCCACGTCCTGCGCGATGGGGTCGTAAGGGAGGTACAGCTCGAGGACGCCGATGACGGTGGTCGACGTCCCGTCCGTCAGCGGGCGGTAGACCTCGGCCGCCCGGATACCGACGTCGCCGGTCCCACTCCCGTTGTCATCGGCGTCGAGGTGGGTCAACTCAGTGACGATCTCGCCGCGTGCGGCTTCGAGGGCGTGGTCATCAACATCGTCGACGCTGCCCGAGCCGTCACTGGAGTAGACGATGCGGCCGTCCAGGTCGCGCAGCCGCAACCGCACGATCTCACCGCCGGCGACCGCCGACTCGCTCATCTGGTCGAGACCGGCGACCTCCTCGGCAGTCAGCGGGCGACTCAGATCGGCACCCGCCAGCAACGGCTCTACAGCAATGTGGGCGAAGAGCTGGGCCTGCGCTCGCGCCTCGGCGAGGCCACGTGCCGCCGCGTCCGAACGGAACGACGCCGCGAGCACCAGCCCGAGTATGAGGACTGGGATCAGGCTCACCACGGCGTACAACAGGAACAGCCGCAGCGCATTCGCGCGACTGGTCGAGTTCGGTGGTCGGCGCATCGATCAAGAGTAGGTTCGTCGGCCCTGCTCACGAGGCAGAATCACGAGTCTGGTGACCAACCGCGCGGGGGCGGCGGAGGGCGGTGAGCCCGGGCCCGTTCAGGGCCTCGAAATGGGCCGTGGCTCACCGCCGCCTGGGGCTACGCGGCGCATCTGCCTGTCCGCACGACGAGCCCGGCCCGCAGGGCCGGGCAGCGAGAGCCACGAGCGCAGACCCAGACCCACATCCACTGCATGAGCCATGCTGTGCCCATGCGCGTGTGGCGGCGGACACACCTGGGCTCGGAGTCAGACCGCGCCACCTTCCGCACGCTGCACACCGCCGCGCTCGCCTCGCCGGCGCTGCGCGAGGGGCTGACCCAGGCGAGTGCCGAGCGCGCGATCCGGCACCTGCGAGACCTGCTCGGGACACCGACCCTGGCGGTCACCGACACCGCGGGCTGCCTGGCCTGGGACGGCGAGGGCGCGCACCATCGAAGCCAGGTGACCGCACTGGTCGCGGCCACGGTGGAGCGGGGCCGCACCCAGAGCTTCGGCCGTGGCGACCTTCCGTGCGACGTCCCCGGTTGCCCGGTCCGGAGCGCGGTGGTCAGTCCGCTGGTGGTCGACGAGCGCATCGTCGGCACCCTGGCCGCGTTCGCGCCGTACCCGACCGCCGGCCTCGCCCTCGCCGCCGACGAGACCGCGCAGTGGGTGTCCGGCCAGCTCGAGCTCGCCGAGCTCGACGCGTCACGGACCCGGCTCATGGAGGCTGAGGTGCGCGCCCTGCGCGCCCAGATCAGCCCGCACTTCATCTACAACTCGCTCAACGCGATCGCCAGCTTTGTCCGCACCGACCCTGACCGGGCGCGCTCGCTGCTCCTCGAGTTCGCCGACTTCACCCGCTACTCGTTCCGCCGGCAAGGCGACTTCACCACCCTGGCCGACGAGCTGCGCTCCATCGAGCGGTACCTGCTGCTCGAGCAGGCGCGCTTCGGCGACCGGCTCTCGGTCAAGCTCAGCATCGCGCCGGAGGTGCTGCCGGTCGCGGTGCCGTTCCTCTGCATCCAGCCCCTGGTCGAGAATGCCGTCCGGCACGGACTCGAGGGCGCCGAGGGCACCGGCACCATCACCATCCAGGCCCACGATCGCGGCCGCGACTGCGTGATCGAGGTCGAGGACGACGGGGTCGGGGAGGACCCGGAGCGGGTGCGCCGGGCACTCGCCGGTGACGCCAGCCTCGACTCGATCGGGCTGGGGAACGTCGACGGCCGGCTGCGCACGACGTACGGCGACGAGTACGGCCTGGTCGTCGAGACCGCGCCCGGTGCCGGCACCAAGGTGACGGTCCGGATCCCGAAGTTCGCACCTGGCGTCTCCGCATGAAACCCCTGCGGGTGCTGGTCGTCGACGACGAGCGGCCGGCCCTCGACGAGCTGGAGTACCTGCTGGCCAAGGACAGCCGCGTCGGCGAGGTCGTCGCGTGCGACTCCGCCACCGAGGCGCTGCGCACCCTGCACGAACGTGAGGTCGACGCCGTCTTCCTCGACATCCAGATGCCGGGCCTCACCGGCCTCGAGCTGGCGCAGGTGCTGCGCCGGTTCAAGCGGCCACCCCCGGTCGTGTTCGTCACCGCCCACGAGGCGCACGCAGTGGACGCCTTCGACCTGCGGGCCGTCGACTACGTGCTCAAGCCGGTCCGCGAGGAACGGCTGGCCGAGGCGCTGGGCCGCGTGATCGAGGGCGGCGAACGCCCGCCGGCCCCGCTGGAGGACGTGCAGATCCCGGTGGAGCTCGGCGGGGTGACCCGGTTCGTCGACAGGTCGGCCGTGACCTACGTCGAGGCGCAGGGCGACTACGCGAGGCTGCACACCGCTGGCGGCTCGCACCTGATCCGGGTCCCACTCACCACCCTCGAGGAGGAGTGGGCCGGCGCGGGCTTCCTCCGCATCCACCGGTCCCTCCTGGTCTCGCTCGCGCACGTCACCGAGATCCGCATGGAGTCGGGTCGGTGCACCGTCGCGGTCGGCCCCCGCGACACCTCGACCGACCTGATGGTCAGCCGGAGGCACACCCGTCAGCTGCGCGAGCTGCTCGGCAGGCGGAGCTGACCGTGCCCGACCAGCAACCCGTCAGGCCGCCAGCCCGGGTCCGGGTCACCGGCCCGCCGCGTCGTCGGCATGCGCCACGGGCCCGGACGGGCGACATCGACGAGCAGACCGCGCTCGGCGGCGTCTACGTCAGCAGCCTGCTGCGCGAACAGCTCGCGCTGGCGGTCCGCATCCTCGTCGTCCTCGCGCTGACGGTCGGCTCGCTGCCGCTGGTCTTCCGGCTCTTCCCCGGCCTCGCGGACATCGGTGTGCTGGGACTGCCGCTGCCCTGGCTCCTGCTCGGCGTCCTCGTCTACCCGTGGCTCCTCTTCCTCGGCCTGCGGTTCGTACGACGGGCCGAGCGCAACGAACGCGACTTCGTGCTCCTGCTGCAGGTCCTCGAGGACGAGCCATGACCATGGACGGCGTACCCGGGCTGCTCGCGCTGGTCCTTGTCAGCCTCGCCACGTTGGCCGTCGGCACGTACGGGCTGCGGTTCTCCCGCACCACCAGCGACTTCTACGTCGCCTCCCGCACCGTGCGTCCGGGGCTCAACGCCTCGGCGATCGGGGGCGAGTACCTCTCGGCCGCGTCCTACCTCGGCGTCGCGGCCCTGGTGTTGACCCTGGGTGCGCAGATGCTCTGGTACCCGGTCGGCTGGACCGCCGGCTACCTCGTGCTGCTGGTCCTCGTGGCCGCTCCGCTGCGCCGCAGCGGGGCGTACACGCTGCCGGACTTCGCCGAGGCCAGGCTCGGCTCGGGGCGGGTGCGCGCCCTCTGCTCGGTGCTCGTCGTGGCGATCGGGTGGCTCTACCTGCTGCCGCAGTTCCAGGGCGCCGGCCTGACCCTCGCTGCCTCGGTCGACGCGCCGAAGTGGGTCGGTGCCGCGGTGGTCGGCGTGGTCGTCGTCGTCAACGTGAGCAGCGGCGGGATGCGCAGCATCACCTTCGTCCAGGCGTTCCAGTACTGGCTCAAGCTCACGGCACTCTTGATCCCCGCCGCAATCCTGCTGGTGATCTGGGTCGGCGACGGGTCACCCCGGGCCGGCGGCGGTGGCGCGGGCTGGTCGATGCCGCTCGGGGAGGGCGGCCAGGGCCTCTACACGACGTACTCGATCGTGCTGGCCACCTTCCTCGGCACCATGGGTCTGCCGCACGTGGTGGTCCGCTTCTACACCAACCCCGACGGCGGGGCGGCCCGCCGTACGACCCTGGCCGTGCTGGCGCTGCTGGGCATCTTCTACCTGCTGCCGCCCGTCTACGCGGCGCTCGGCCGGGCGTACGGCGCCGAGGCAGACGACACCGTGGTGCTCGAGCTGCCGCGGCTGATGCTCGGCGGGCTGGGCGGCGACCTGCTGACCGGGTTGGTGACCGCGGGCGCGTTCGCGGCGTTCCTATCGACCTCGTCGGGGCTCGCGATCGCGGTGTCGGGCGTGATCGCGCAGGACGTGCTCGGCAACCGGTTCTCCGGCGTATCGGCGTTCCGTATCGGCGCCACGGTTGCCGTCGGCGTTCCGCTGGCGGCCGCCCTGCTCGCCCCGGACCTGTCCGTGGCCCGCGCGGTTGGCTTGGCCTTCGCGTTCGCCGCCTCGACGTTCTGTCCGCTTCTGGTGCTCGGCATCTGGTGGCGCGGACTGACCGCGGTCGGTGCCGGCGCCGGCCTGCTGGTCGGTGGTCTCGGCGCCTTGAGCGGCGTGATCTGGACGCTGTACGACGGCGCCCCCGACGGGTGGCGGGACGTGCTGCTGGGCCAGCCCGCCGCCTGGAGCGTGCCGCTGGCGTTCGCCGCGATGGTCGGCGTCTCCCTGGCGCGCCCCGACGCCGACTCCGGCCACGCGCGCCGGTTCATGGTCCGGCTGCACACCCCCGAGGTCGTACCGCTGGATCGTGGCTGACCTCGGCTGGCGGCGGATAGTCCCAGACGTTCCGGACAGCACTGCGGCGCCGGCCGTGTCGGAAAGGTCTGGGACTATCCCGCCGGGTGCGCCTCAGCAGGCGCCGTTCGTCGCGTGAAACAGACCGTTCACCGAATGTGCCTGCCCGCCGATCGCAGCGTCGGCACACAGCGGGCACCGGTAGGTGCCTGCTCTCCTAATGTGCGGCCAATCACACGCTCTCAAGGGGGTCTTGATGACTACCAATGTTCCTGACGCACCACGTATCCATGATCAGGCCAGCCGACATGACCCTGTCTACGACGAGCTGTACGAGTCGGCAGACTTCGTGGAGCTGCGCAGGCGATTTCGTGCCTTCGCCTTCCCGGCCACGTTCGCGTTCCTGGCCTGGTACCTGCTCTACGTCGTGATGAGCAACTGGGCCGACGACTTCATGAGCCGGCAGGTCGCCGGCCACATCAACGTCGGCCTGGTCTTCGGGCTGCTGCAGTTCGCCAGCACCTTCGTGCTCGCCTGGCTGTACTCCCGGTACATGAACCGCAACGTGGACCAGCTCGCGCGTGATATCGAGCTTCGCTACCACGAGGGTGTCGGCGGAGGTGAGGGACGATGAGCTCGGAGGCCCTCGCCACTGTCCTCTTCGTGGTCGTCGTCGCGATCACCGTCGCCATCACGTTCTGGGCCAGCCGCCAGAACAAGAGCACCGCCGACTACTACGCCGCCGGCCGCAACTTCAGCGGCTTCCAGAACGGCCTGGCCATCTCCGGCGACTACATGAGCGCAGCGTCGTTCCTGGGTATCTCCGGCCTCATCGCGCTGGCCGGGTACGACGGCTTCCTCTACTCCATCGGCTTCCTGGTGGCGTGGCTGGTCGCACTGCTCCTGATCGCCGAGCTGCTGCGAAACTCGGGCCGCTTCACGATGGCCGACCAGCTCGCGTTCCGGATGAGCCAGCGGCCGGTCCGGACCGCAGCCGCCACGTCCACCGTGGTGGTCTCGATCTTCTACCTGCTCGCGCAGATGGTCGGCGCCGGTGCCCTCGTCACCTTGCTCCTCGGCGTGGAGGGCGACTTCGCCAAGGCCGTGACGATCGTGCTCGTGGGAGCGCTGATGGTCTTCTACGTCACCGTCGGTGGCATGAGGGGCACCACCTGGGTGCAGATCGTCAAGGCCGTGCTCCTGATCAGCGGCACGATCCTCATCACCGTGCTGGTGCTCGCGGAGTTCAACTTCAACCTCAGCACCCTGCTCGGTGCCGCCGCGGACAACACCGGCAAGGGCGAGGAGTTCCTCCAGCCCGGCCTCAAGTACGGCGCAACCACGACCACCCAGATCGACTTCCTGTCGCTCGCCCTGGCCCTGGTGCTCGGAACGGCGGGTCTGCCGCACATCCTGATCCGCTTCTACACCGTGCCGACGGCCAAGGACGCGCGGACGTCGGTGAACTGGGCGATCGGGATCATCGGCGGCTTCTACCTGATGTCGCTGGTCCTCGGCTTCGGCGCGGCCGCGCTGCTGGACACCGGTCCGGGCAGCCAGGTGCTGGCGTCCACGGGCAACCTGGCCTCACCGCTGCTAGCCCAAGAAGTCGGCGGCGGCGACGGGACCGCGGGCGGCGCGATCCTGCTGGCCTTCATCTCCGCGGTCGCGTTCGCGACGATCCTCGCGGTGGTGGCGGGGCTGACGCTCACCTCGGCGTCCTCGGTGGCCCACGACCTCTATGCCACGGTGTTCAAGCGTGGCGAGGCGACGGAGAAGGACGAGGTCCGGGTTGCCCGGATCGCGGCGTTCGTCATCGGTGGCATCGCCATCGCGCTGGCCATCCCGGCGCAGAAGCTCAACATCGCGTTCCTGGTCGCCCTGGCCTTCGCAGTCGCCGCCTCGGCGAACCTGCCGTCACTCGTCTACAACCTGTTCTGGCGGAGGTTCAACACCCGAGGAGCCGTCTGGGCGATCTACGGCGGGCTCATCGTCTGCGTGGGACTGGTGTTCTTCTCGCCGGTGGTCTCCGGGCCGGAGACCGGGACCGCGCTGTTCGCCGACCATGACTGGTCGTGGTTCCCGCTGAGCAACCCCGGCATCATCTCCATCCCGGCCGGGTTCCTGTTCGGGTGGCTCGGGACCATCACCAGCAAGGACCCGGAGGCCGAGGACAAGTTCACCGAGCTCGAGGTCCGCGCCCTGACCGGCGCGGGCTCGGAGCAGGCCTCCGTGCACTGAGCCTCGCTCGGGGGTGGGCCCGGGTGCCTGGGACCGCGCGGCACGGGCGCGGTCCCAGGCACACGCCTCGTTCCAGCCGAGGAGCCCTGTGGCGGCCACCGGTCGCCACCCCGACGAGCGCTGCCATGGTGGCAACAGAGCCACGGCGGTCCGGGGTTGCTGAGCACCCCGGACCGTCGTCCCGTCGGCGGCGGTCAGGCCGGAACGTTCCACCTGCCGCAGCGCCGGAACCGGCCCTAGCGTCGGGCCATGACGTCCCCCACTCCGGACCCGAGCGCGCACACCTCGAGCACTGGGGAGCCCACGGACCCGCCGATGGTCGGGATCCGGCTCGTGACCGCGCACGGGGACACGACTCGGCGGATCGACCTGCAGCTGGTCGGCACGCGCGGTCTGGCCGTCGAGGACGGCCTGGCGACGACCTTCGAGGCCGAGCGGCTCTGGCCGCCAGGGCGGCATCATCGCCGGCACGCTGGCCGCCGACCACGACTTCGTGCAGCGGTACGGCGTCACCAACGTGATGACCTATGGCGCCCCCATCGATCACCTCGACATCGACCGCTCGGTGCAGGTGATGCAGGTGCAGCACACCACCGATGTGGTGCCGCGGCTCGACCTCGGCGGGATCCGCACCGGCGACGACCTGATCCCGAGCTACCGGCCCACGGTGACCCTGGACAACCCTGGCCAGTTCTGGGAGCTCGCGACCAACCACAGCTACGTCGAGTACGCGAACTCCGTGCGCGACGAGCTGGGCGCCAACACCGAGGCCGGCCGTATCCTCCGGGAGTACCAGGCGACGCTGACACCCTTCTTCATCGGGCCGAACGGCCAGGTCACCGCCGTCGGCATCCCGGTGAGCAGGGCGCCGCGGCCATGACGGGTAGGTGAGGTTCTTCGGGCGCAGGCGCTCGCGCCTGGACGAGTCGTACGTGACGGCCGAGCTGAGTGAGGTGCTCGGCCGGCCGGTCGCCTACAACCACCTCCAGTACGGCGCCGGTGCGCTGTCAGGCGTGCTCGAGCTGCCCGACGTGGCGGCCTACCGTCTCGCGATGACGACGGCGTACGCCCACCTGGCCGAGCTGCTCGCCGACGACGTCGACCGGGTGGTCTTCTACCTGAGCGCCGTGACGCCCGACGGGACGCTGGACGCCACCGTGCTCGGACTCCCGGTGCAGCCGACCGGTCGCGACGTCGCGAGACTCGTCTGACGGCCCGTCCGTCCTGCCCGCCCGACCGTCCGTCGCACAATCGGCCCGCCCGGCGCAACCCCTCTGGCAACCACCGGTCGCCAGCCTGTTTCCTGCCGACTAGCGTGGCGAAAGACCCAGACGAGGAGAGACCGTGACCAGCACCGAGGAGACCCTGTCCAACCTGCTCCAGGAGGACCGGCGCTTCGAGCCGCCCGAGGAGCTGGCGGCGGACGCCAACCTCAAGGAGGAGGCGTACGAGCGGGCCGACAAGGACCGTGAGGCGTTCTGGGCCGAGCAGGCCGAGCGGCTGCACTGGGACCAGAAGTGGGACCGGGTGCTGGACTGGGACGACCCGCCGTTCGCGAAGTGGTTCGTGGGCGGCACGATCAACGCGGCGTACAACTGCCTCGACCGGCACGTCGACGCCGGGCTCGGCGACCGGACCGCGATCCACTGGGTCGGGGAGCCGGACGACGACACCCGATCGGTCACCTACGCCGAGCTCAAGGACGAGGTCTGCCAGGCGGCCAACGCGTTGACCGAGCTCGGGGTGCAGAAGGGCGACCGGGTCGCCATCTACATGCCGATGATCCTCGAGACCGTGGTGGCGATGCTGGCCTGTGCCCGCATCGGCGCCCCGCACACGGTGGTGTTCGGCGGCTTCTCCTCGGACGCGCTGGCCACCCGCGTCGTCGACTGCGGGGTGAAGGTGATCATCACCGCCGACGGCGGCTACCGACGCGGCTCGGCGTCAGCTCTCAAGCCGGCCGTCGACGAGGCGCGCGCCAAGACCGCGGAGCAAGGGACCACGATCGAGAAGGTGGTCGTGGTCAAGCGCACCGGCCAGGACGTCGACTGGGACGACGACGTCGACGTGTGGTGGCACGACACCGTGGGCAAGGCGTCAACCGATCACGAGTGCGAGTTCTTCGACTCCGAGCACCCGCTCTACGTCATGTACACCTCGGGCTCGACCGGCAAGCCCAAGGGGATCCTGCACACCACGGGCGGTTACCTGACCGGGGCGTCGTACACGCACTGGGCCGTCTTCGACCTCAAGCCCGAGACCGACGTCTACTGGTGCACGGCCGACGTCGGCTGGGTCACCGGGCACACCTACATGGTCTACGGGCCGCTGGCCAACGCGACCACGCAGGTGCTCTACGAAGGCACGCCGGACAGCCCCGAGAAGGGCCGCTGGTGGAAGATCATCCAGGATCACAAGGTCTCCCTGTTCTACACCGCCCCGACGGCGATCCGGTCGTTCATGAAGCAGGGCCACGAGATCCCGGACAAGTACGACATGTCCTCGCTGCGCCTGCTCGGCTCGGTCGGCGAGCCGATCAACCCCGAGGCCTACGTCTGGTACCGCCACGTCATCGGTGGCGACCGCACCCCGGTGGTCGACACCTGGTGGCAGACCGAGACGGGCTCGATCATGATCAGCCCGCTTCCCGGCGTCACCCACGGCAAGCCCGGCTCCGCGATGATCCCGATCCCCGGTGTCTCGGCCGACGTGGTCACCGAGGAGGGCGAGTCGGTGCCCAACGGCTCCGGCGGCTACCTCGTGCTCACCGAGCCGTGGCCATCGATGCTGCGCACCATCTGGGGCGACGACGACCGCTACCGGGACACCTACTGGTCGAAGTACAAGAAGCAGGGCTGGTACTTCGCCGGCGACGGCGCCAAGAAGGACTCCGACGGCGACCTGTGGGTCCTCGGCCGGGTCGACGACGTCATGAACGTCTCCGGCCACCGGCTGTCCACCACCGAGATCGAGTCCGCACTGGTCTCCCACCCCAAGGTGGCCGAGGCCGCCGTGGTGGGCGCCAAGGACGAGGACACCGGCCAGGCCGTCTGCGCCTTCGTGATCCTGCGCGACGAGGCAGGAGACGGCGGCGAGGACATCGTCGAGGAGCTGCGCAACCACGTCCGCAAGGAGATCGGCGCGATCGCGAAGCCGCGCCAGATCATGATCGTCCCCGAGCTGCCCAAGACGCGCTCAGGCAAGATCATGCGCCGGCTGCTGCGCGACGTGGCCGAGAACCGTGAGATCGGCGACGTGACCACCCTCGCCGACGGCTCGGTCATGGACCTGATCTCCAAGGAGATGAACTCGGGCAAGGCCGAGGACTGAACGCTGACCCGGGAGTTTGTGTCGCTCAAATCGCGGTGACCCGGTGTGGGCTTACCCAGTTTCGACGGACACCTCGGCAGACTTACCGCGGCGTTACCGCCCTGAGTTGCATGGACGGCATGAAAACGCAGAGAAGGATGCCGTCCTGAGGCGCGTTGCCATGACCCTGATGACCGCCGCGCTGGTGCTCAGTGGCTGCAGCGGCAACACCGGAGAGTCTGCCCAGTCGGCTGACGACTCGCCGGCTCCGGCCGGATCCGACGCCAGTGGTGACCCCGTCCAGCTCGTCGTCATCGGCGACTCCCTGATCGACACCGCGGGGCCCAGGTACGCCACGCTCATGCTCTCGACTGTGGGCGCGTGCAGAAGTCGCGTCAACTGCCCACCGCAGGCATGGACAAGCCGGCCTTAGGGGCGTGACTTGACTACGCCGCCCGCCACCAGCTTCTGGCGCGCCTTGGCCAGCTTGTAGACCCAGATCGCGACGCCGGTGACGATGCCGGCGTCGTCGACGAGGCCGAGCGGGCCGAGGAGGACCTCAGGGACGACGTCCACCGGGAGCACCAGGTAGAACAGCGCACCGAGCATGGCGGCCAGGCCGCGTGGCGGGATCTTGTAGCGCCACATGACCAGGCCGATCAGGGCCAGCCCGACCAGCGCCAGCCCTCCGACGACCACCAGGGTCCAGACGACGAGGTCATGGGCGTCCATGCCTCCAGTCTCGCCTGATCGCGCTGACCCGGGACTTCTGGTCGCTCGTACGACGTGTGGCTGGGTTGCGCTCGTGGGTTCGGCTTGGGTGCCAGGTGCGCTGACCCGGCAGTTCTGGTCGACGCGGGCCCTTCGGGCGCGGGCACCAGAACGACCGGGTCAGCGTTGCGCAGCTTCGCAGCGCGCGCGGCGGTAGGGTCGGCGGCGGTGCGCCGGGCAGTCTGGTCGGCAGGCCTGTCGCCGAGCGCCGAGGACACCGATGGACGCTGTTGCCCTTCGCCCGGGTGCTTCTCGTCTTGTCCCTCGTCGGGCTGGTCGCCATCGGGTCGAACCGGCTGGCCGAGCGGCTGCGGATCCCGGCGCCGGCGCTGTTCCTGATCACGGCTGCGGTGGCCTCGGACCTGGTGCCCGAGCTCGGTCGGCTGCCGATCGTCGACGACCAGCGGATCGTCACGGTGGCGCTGCCGGTCATCCTCTTCGACGGGGGCATGCACATCGGCTGGGAGCGGATGCGCCCGTCGCTGGGCGGCGTCCTGTGGCTCGGCGTGGTCGGCACCCTCGTGATGACGGCCGCACTCGCCGTGGCCGCGCACTCGCTGCTCGGGTTCGACTGGACCACGGCGCTGATCATCGGGGCCGCCCTCGCACCGACCGAGCCGGCGGTCATGTTCTCGGTGCTGGGGCGGCGCGAGATTTCCGGCCGTTCCGGCACCCTGCTCGAGGGTGAGCCCAGCGCCAACGAGCCGGTCGGCATCGCGCTCATGGTCAGCCTGCTCGTCTCGGTCCTGGTGCAGGGCGGGCTGGTGCCGACGGCAGCGCGAGTGTTCGGCGTACCCATGCGGGTCACCGAGCCGGAACCGTGGCCGCTGGGCATGCGCTTCCGCGAGCGACCCGCCGGGCTGCACCGGTACGTGGTCGCGCCCGGCTCGCGCGCCGACGGCTGCACGCTGGCCGACCTGGACGTCGGCGAGAGCTTCTGGGTCAGCATGGTCAGCCGCGATGGCCGGCTCGTCCAGGTGCGCGGCGACACCGTGCTCGAAGCCGGCGACGAGGTGCTGGCGCTGGCCGAGGAGGCACACAGTCCCGACGACGTCTTCGCCGAGCCCCAGCCCCCGGGGCCGGGCGAGGGGGTTGGGTAGGGTCCAGCCATGTCCACCGAGCCGGTCCGCTCGCCCTCGCACCCCGCACCCGCCAGCCCGGACGACCCCACCATCGGGCGCCTCGTCGCGGACGCCAGCCGAGACATCTCGACGCTGGTTTCGAAGGAGATCGCGCTCGCCAAGTCCGAGCTGAAGGTCAGCATCCGCGCCGGGGGAATGGGCATCGGGCTGCTCGCGGGCGCGGCGTTCATCGCCGTCCTGGGCGTGATCATGCTGTCGTTCACGCTCGTCTACTTCATCAACTGGAGCGGCTCGGGTCTATCGCTGCACTGGGCCTACCTGATCGTCACCGGCTTCTGGTTCCTGCTGACCGGGCTGATGGGCTGGATCGGCGTGAAGAAGCTGAAGCAGGTCGGCCCGCCGGAGAAGGCGATCGAGCAGGGCCGGGAGATCCCGAAGGCGCTTCGAGGTAAGAGCTAGGGCGAGTCCTAGCCCGCACAACCCTCGGTCGAGCGTTCGGTCTCGCTGGTGCGGCCCTCGGCGGCGGCGTCGGAGACCTGGTCGGCGGTGAGCGCATAGCCGGTGTCGTCGTCGGTCACCGACGCCGCGAACACCACGCCGGCGACGCGGCCGGCGGAGTTGACGATCGGTCCGCCGGAGTTGCCCGGTCGGACCAGCCCACGCATCGAGTAGACGTCGCGGATCACCGCACCGTCGCCGTAGATGTCGGGTGACCGCAGCGTCTGCGTCGCCCGGATCCGGCCGGTCTCGATGTCGAACGGTCCGTCCTGCGGGTAGCCCAGGATCGCGATCGGGTCCCTGGGTTCCGCCGGGTCGTCAGGGGCGGTGAAGCGGAGGGCGGGGATCTCGCCGCTGTCGAACTCGAGCACCGCGATGTCGAGGTCGGAGTCGTAGAAGACCACCCGGGCGTCGACGTTGTCCTCACCCACCACGATCTGCGGGTCGTCGACCCCGGCCACCACGTGAGCATTGGTCATCAGATGGTCCTCGGCGTACACGAAGCCGGATCCCTCGATGCCGCGGCCGCACGAATTGGTGCCACGCACCTTGAGCACGCTGCCGCCGGCCCGGGTGACGTCCGGGTCGCGCAGCATCCGGCCGTCGCCGGGCTTCACATCCACGATCCGCTCGGGTGAGAACGGTTCGAGGTAGCGCGGGAAGAAGCTGGTGCCGACCACGTTGTTGAACGCCTCGAGCACCCCTCCGGCCCGCGCGGGGAGCACCTCGTTGACCTTGGCCAGCACCATGGAGCTGCGCACCAAGGGCGTCACGCCATCTATCCGCGAGCCGGAGACTGCGACGCCGAGGGCCCAAGCCACGACCAGTACGGCGGCCGCGCTGAGGGCCGCGCCCCCGACCGCGTCCACCGCCCGCGCGGGCTGCCAGGTGATCCGGTCGCGGATCTTGGCGCCGGCCCACTGCAGCAGCCCCTGACCCAGCGACGCGGCCAGGATGACGATGAAGAGGGCGCCGAGCGAGACCAGCAGCGACGGGGCGGCGTCCCCGAGCGCGACCGGCGCGAGCCAGACGCCGAACAGCCCGCCGAGCAGCAGCCCCGCGGTCGCGAAGGCGCCGGTCACGAATCCCTGCCAGTAGCCGGACAGTGCGTAGGCCAGGACGAGCACCACTAGAAGCCAGTCGAGCAGGTTCATCCCCGGCTCACTCTTCGCGTCGCCGTTCGAACTCGGTGTTCGGGAGCACGTCCTGGTTGAGCCGGCGGCCGGCCAGCTGGTACGCCGGCACCTCGTGCTCGGGTGCGTCGGGCAGGTCCTCGATCCAGCCGAGGTACTCGAAGAGCCGGGCGATCACGCCTGCGGTGAAGCCCCAGCAGATGACGTCCTTGTCGTCGCCGATGAGGAACCCGGGGCTGGTCCAGCCGGCCGGCCCCTTCACGACGATGCGGTGCGTCGGGTCTCGCAGCTCGGAGATCGGCACCCGGTAGACGGCGTGCACTTCGTCGGGCGAGACGACGTGCACCGGGCTGGACTCGCGCCACCAGGCCAGCACCGGCGTGACTGCGAAGTTGCTGGGCGGCAGCCATAGCGGCGGCAGCTCGGCGAACACGTCGACCCCGGCCAGGTCGAGGCCGGTCTCCTCCCACGCCTCTCGCAGCGCTGCCTCCTGGGCGGTCTCGCCCGGGTCGAGGGTGCCGCCCGGGAAGGAGACCTGGCCGGGGTGCGAGCGCATCGTGTGGTTGCGCTCGGTGAGCAGCAGGTCGGGGCCCTCAGGTCCCTCGCCGAACAGCATGATCACGGCGCTGACCCGCGTCTCCTCGTCCTCCGGTGGCATGAACCGGGTCAGGTCGTGGACGGTGATCGAGCGGGCGGCCTCCTCGACCGGGCGCAGCCAGTCGGGGAGGTCCGGCGTCACAGCGCTGCTCCGGTGCTGAGGTCCACTCCGAGGTGCTCGCGGACCAGGTCGAGCAGCTCGTCCATCGACTCGATCACGCCGGGCTTGGCGTACGCCACGTGACCCTCGGCGTCGAGGAAGATCGTGTCGGGGTAGCCCGGGACTCGCGGGAAGTCGGCCTCGCCCTGCAGCTCGCCGCCGGGATCAGCCAGCAGCGGGTAGGTGACCCCGCCATCCCGGGCCAGCTCCAGGGCCGAGCCGGGGAAGGTGTCCACGAAGTCGAGACCGATGATCGGCACCTGGTCGCCGTACCGCTGGTGGAAGTCTTCGAGCACCGGCATCTCCACGCGGCACCCCTCACACGCGGACTGGAAGATGTTGATCAGCATCGGCCCGCGGAGCGTGGACAGGTCAACCGAGGTCCCGCCTCCCAGACACGGCAACGTCACGGCAGGAAGCGCACCACCGCCCGGGCCCGGCCGGCAGGGCTGGATACCGGCGTCCTTCTTCAGCGCGCGCAGCTCGGGGGTGTCGACGTCGACATCGGCCGGACCCGCACCGGGGCCGGGCACGAAGTCCGACCCGTCGCCGCAGGCCGCCAGCCCGCACAACAGTACGGCGGTCAGCACGGCCGCGCCCAGGCGTGGCGGGTTCACGCGCGGCCCTCGGTGCGCAGCAGCTTGGCCGCAACCTCTGGATCAGTGGGGCCGGCACCGTAGGCAGGGCACCACCGAGCGACCGGGCAGGCGCCGCACGCCGGCTTCTGGGCATGGCAACAGCGGCGGCCGTGCCAGATCAGGTGGTGGCTGAGCAGCACCCAGTCCTTCTTGGGGAACAGCGCGCCCACCGCGTGCTCGGCCTTCACCGCATCGGTCTCCTCGGTCCAGCCGAACCGGCGCGCCAGCCGCCCGAAGTGCGTGTCCACGGTGATCCCGGGGATCCCGAAGGCGTTGCCGAGGACGACGTTCGCGGTCTTGCGGCCCACGCCGGGCAGCTCGACGAGGTCCTTGAGGCGCGGCGGCACCTCGCCGCCGTGCCGCTCGACCAACGCGGCGCTCATCTTGAGCAGCGACTCGGTCTTGGCGCGGAAGAAGCCGAGCGGCCCGATGATCGTCTCGAGCCTGTCGCGATCGGCAGCGGCCATCGCGGGAGCATCGGGGTACGCCGCGAACAGGGTCTGCCGGACGGAGTTGACGCGCTTGTCGGTGGTCTGCGCGCTCAGCACGGTGACCACGAGCAGCTCGAAGGGGTTGTCGAAGTCGAGCTCGCAGCCGGCGTCGGGGTACGTCTCGGCGAGCACCCGGTTGATCCTGCGAGCGCGCCGGACCAGGGCGGTGCGGCTCTCCGTTGTCGAGTGGGCCGCCGGCTGGGGGTCGGGCACCGCACAAGGATAGGTGCGACCTCCCCCGGTCGCCCGACGGCCGAGGCGGCGTCCGTACCGCGGTCCTCCCCGGGTCGGTAGTTCCTGTGATCCATCCCACTGGATAGGATTCGGGAGGCTTCGGGCGCCCTGTGGCCAGCGACTTTGCGGAGGAACCCAGTGGACAACGACGTGCTTCGTCAAGCGCCGCTCTTCAGCGCACTAGACGACGAGGCGGCCACCGCGCTGCGATCCTCCATGGCCGAGTCCCGGCTGCGCCGCGGTGACGCCCTGTTCCACGAGGGCGACTCCGGCGACAAGCTCTACATCGTCCTCGAGGGCAAGGTGAAGCTCGGCCGCACGTCGTCGGACGGTCGCGAAAACCTGCTGGCGATCCTTGGCCCCGGCCAGATGTTCGGCGAGCTGTCGCTCTTCGACCCCGGCCCACGGTCTGCCACGGTCACCGCGGTCACGGACACGACGTTCGCCTCGCTCTCCCACGAGGACCTGCTGCGCTGGCTCGAGGGCCGGCCGATGGTGGCGCGCGGCCTGCTCACCCAGCTGGCCGGCCGGCTCCGCAAGGCCAACGACGTCGTCGCCGACCTCGTGTTCTCGGACGTCCCCGGGCGGGTGGCCAAGGCGCTGCTCGACCTCGCCGACCGGTTCGGGCGGACCGCCGACGACGGCGTCCACGTCCACCACGACCTCACCCAGGAGGAGCTCGCCCAGCTGGTCGGCGCCTCCCGCGAGACGGTCAACAAGGCCCTCGCCGACTTCGCCTCCCGCGGCTGGCTGCGGCTCGAGCCCCGCTCGGTCGTGATCATGGACGTCGAGCGGCTGGCCCGCCGGGCCCGCTAGCGTCTGCGGCTCGGCTCGGCTCGGTTTGCGTCATACGGACAGAGCACCCGCTTGCTCCAGGCGTATGACGTAAAGCGTCAGCGCGCGGCCAGGAAGGCCAGCTGGGCGCGGACGGACAGTTCTGCGGCGCCCCAGAGGACCTCGTCGACGTCCTGGTAAACGATCTCGACCACCTGCCGTGGCAGCGTCTCGTCGTCCGCGTCCGGGTCCGCAACGCCGAGCCGGTTGAGCGCTGACTCGACCTGGGCGAGCCGCTCGCGTCGGTGGACGAGGTAGTAGTCGAGCGTGCCGACGGCGTCGTCCAGCACCGGTCCGTGCGCCGGCCAGATCGTGGCCACCTCGCCGGAGGCCCCGAGCGCACGCATCCGCTCGATCGACTCGAAGTAGGGACCGAGCTGGCCGTCGGGGTAGGCGACCACGGTCGTGCCCCGCCCCAGCACCATGTCGCCCGACAGCAGCGCCCGCTCGGCCGGCACCACCAGCGAGATCGAGTCGGCGGTGTGTCCGGGCGTGGTGACCACCCGGAGCTCTAGACCGTCGACGTCGATCACCTCGTCGTCGACGAGCGGGTCGCCGTTGAAGCAGTACGCCGGGTCGAGGGCCCGGACCGCGCAGCCCTTGCGGGTCGCGAACTCCACCGCCACCTCGGAGTGGTCGAAGTGGTGGTGGGTCAGCAGGACCAGGGCGACGTCGCCGGTCTGCTCGTCGAGCACGTCGACATGGCCGTCCTCGACCGGACCCGGGTCGACGACCACGGAGCGAGTCGAGCCGGGCTCGGCCAGCACCCAGCTGTTGGTGCCGTCGAGCGTCATGATCCCGGGGTTGGGCGCCAGCAGGCAGCGCGCCCGCACCCCGAAGAAGCCGCCGACCCAGGGCTCGGCCATCAGTTGTTGCGGGCGGCCAGCGCCGGCCGCAGGTGCTCGGGGATCGACAGGGTCCAGCCGTCCTCGAGCGCCTCGAGACCGGGGGTGTGCATCTCGACCGTCCGCCCGTGCGCCGCCTCCACGACGTCCCGCGGTCCGGCGTACTGGGAGACGTCAAGCGTGGTGAGGTACGTCGGCGGCATCATCAGCATCTCGCCGCGCTCGGCCATCGCCAATGCGTCCGCAACGGGCAGCCACGTGACCTCGGAGGATTCCGTCGACACGTCCCGGGTGCGCTGGCCCTCGGGCAGCAGCGCCACGAAGAACCAGGTGCGGTAGCGCTTCGGCTCGAAGACCGGGGTCAACCAGGCGGCCCACACGCCGAGCAGGTCGGTGCGCAGCACCAGCCCGCGTCGGGTGAGGAACTCGGTCATCGCCAGCTCACGGGACTCCAGCGCGACTCGGTCCGCCTCCCAGTCGTCACCGGTAGTGTCCGCCACCACCTCGTGCTGGTGCGGCCCGGCCAGCAGCACGCCGGACTCCTCGAAGGTCTCGCGGACGGCCGCGCACACCAGCGCCCGCGCCATCTCCTCGTCGCAGCCGAGCCGTTCGGCCCAGTCCGCCGGCGACGGCCCGTCCCACCCGACGTCCGCGTCGAAGTCGCGCGGGTCCACCCCGCCGCCCGGGTAGACGCACATGCCGCCGGCGAACTCCATCGACACCTGGCGGCGCAGGTAGTAGATCGCCGGGCCCCGCTCCGAGGGGCGGAGCAGGATCACCGTCGCGGCGTCGCGCGGTTCGACCGGCTCGCGCCGACCGTCGGCGTACTCGCGGGCGACCTCGACCAGGTTCTCCGGCAGCGGGACCGGAGGGATCGGGATCTTCACAACTGCGCGAGGACCTCGACCTCGACCGGGGCGTCCAGCGGCAGTGCCACGACACCCACGGCCGACCGCGCATGCACGCCCGCCTCGGCAAACGCCGCGCCGAGCAGCTCGGAGGCGCCGTTCGCGACCTTCGGCTGCCCGGTGAACTCCGGCACCGAGGCGACGAAGACGACGACCTTCACGATCTTCTTCACGAGCGAGAGCTCGCCGACCTCGGCCTTGATCGCGGCAATCGCGTTGAGCGCGCACTGCTGGGCGCACGCGTACGCCTCCTCAGCGGTCACCTCGGCCCCGACCTTCCCGGTCGCCATCAGCTCACCGGCCCGCAGCGGCAGCTGGCCCGACGTGAAGACCTGGTCGCCGCTCCGCACCGCCGGGACGTACGACGCCACCGGCGCCGCGACCTCCGGGACGGCGAGCGCCAGCTCGGCCAGCCGGTCCTCCGGCGTACTCCCGATCACGGCAGCTGCCGCTTGAAGTAGCCGACCAGGTTTTCGGGGTTCGGTCCGGGGGCGATCTGCACCAGCTCCCAGCCATCCGCCCCGAAGTTGTCGAGGATCTGCTTGGCCGCGTGCGTGAGGATCGGCGCGGTCAGGTACTCCCACTTGGTCATGCTCGGCACCCTACCTGCGGCCGCACCGGCCGCTGACGGCGTCACTCCCGCGGCTTGGACACGCAGAACTCGTTGCCCTCCGGGTCGGCCAGCACGTGCCAGTCGATGTCGTCGTCGGGCCCGCGCAGCAGGGTCGCGCCGCGGTCGAGCAGCGCCTGCACGTCAGCGGCCTCGACATCCCAGTGGATGCGGTTCTTGACCGTCTTGGGCTCGGGCACCGCGCCGAAGACGAGCTCGAAGGGCATGCCGGGCGCGTCCTCGAACCACGAGGACGGCTCCTCACCGTCGCCGTCGCTGTGCTGGACCGTGGCGCCGAGCACCTCGGCCCACCAGGCCGCGATCTCGTGCGCCTCGCGGGCGTCGACCACGACCTCGTAGAGCTTGTACGCCGGCACCTGCTCGCGCTCGAAGACACAGAGCTCGCCGCCCTCCGGGTCCTTCAGGACCTGCCACCGGAAGCTGTCGAGGTCCACCGGCGTGGCGCCGCGCGCCAGCGCCTCCTCGACGGAGGCCGCATGCACGTCGATGTGAACCCGCTGCTTGACCGTGACCGGCTCGGGCACTTGGTTGATCCAGACGCGATGATGCGGGGTCGGCCCGACCAGGTCGAGCGTGCCCCCGTCGTCGGGCACCGGCTCGAGACCGAGAGTCTCGGCCCAGAACAGCTGCATCGCCGCAGCGTCGACGGCGTCGATGCACAGGTCCTTGTACGTCGCGAGCGCCATGCGCCTCACCCTAGAACGGTGGGCCCCGGCCCGGCTTGCGAGTTTTCGAGGCCGCCGCCGGTGGTTGAGGAGGTCGTTCTGCGACCCGCCGGTGGTTGAGGAGGTCGTTCTGCGACCCGCGCCGGTGGTTGAGGAGGTCGTTCTGCGACCCGCCGGTGGTTGAGGAGGTCGTTCTGCGACCGTCTCGAAACCACCGCAGGGAAGGCTGGAACTAGCCCCCGGTGGTTGCCCTCCAGCCCCGGCTTGCCAGGTTTCGAGACGCTTGCTGCGCAAGCTCCTCAACCACCGGCGCCCGGTGGTTGAGGAGGTCGTTCTGCGAGTTGCGTCCCGCAGAGTGGTGTACGGCTCCGCGGTGAGCGTGTCGCCTGAGTAGGCGACGGCCACCGCGTGATCCTTCGAGTGATCCGCTAAAACCGACTCGAAGAAGGACACACGATGACCGTCAACCCCAGTATCGACCCTGCCCGGATGCTCGAGGAGCAGCTGGCCCAGGCGAGCCCTGATCTGCTGCGCGAGCTGCTCGGCACTTTCATCCAGACACTGCTGTCCGCGGAGGCCGACTCGGTCTGCGGCCCGCGTACGGCACCAGCTCGCCGGAGCGGGTCAACAGCAGGAATGGCTACCGGCACCGTGACTTCGACACCCGGGCCGGCACCCTGGACGTCGCGATCCCCAAGCTCCGCCAGGGTTCGTATTTCCCCGAGTGGCTCCTGGAGCGACGCACCCGCGCGGAGCAGGCGCTGACCTCGGTGGTGGCGACCTGCTACCTGCTCGGTGTCTCGACCCGGCGGATGAACAAGCTGGTGCAGTCGTTGGGCGTACCGGGCTCTCGAAGTACCAGGTCGCAGAGATGGCAAGGAACTCGACACCCACGTCGAGGAGTTCCGCACCCGACCCCTGGGCGTCGACAACGGTGGGGCCGGGCCGTTCACGTTCGTGGCCGCTGACGCCCTGGTCCTCAAGGTCCGCGAGGGTGGCCGGGTGGTGCCCGTGCACGCCCTGGTGGCGACCGGGATCAACGCCGATGGGCACCGGGAGATCCTCGGGGTCCAGGTCACCACCAGTGAGGACGGTGCCGGCTGGCTCGGGTTCTTCCGCGACCTGACCGCCGGCGGCCTTGAGGAGGTCGCCTGGTCACCTGCAGATGCGCCCGCCGGGCTGGTTGAGGCGGTCGTCTGCGACCCTGTCTCGAAGCGGCCTGGGAAGGCTGCCGCACCCACTACGCCTTCAACCTGATGGCGGTGACCCCCAAGCGCCGGCTGTGCCAGGTTTCGAGACGCTTGTTGCGCAGCTTCTATGACCACCCGACGCTCGAGTCGGTTGAGGCCAGTTCGACCGGATTCTCGACGCCCTGGACGGCAAGCTCCCGACCGTGGTTGAGGACCTCGAGACCGACCGTCTCGAAATCCTGGCGTTCACCGCGTTCCCCTATGAGGTGTGGCGCGAGATCTGGTCCAACAACCCCAACGAACGGTTGAACCGCGAGATCCGCCGGCGTACCGAGGTGGTCGGGATCTTCTGCGACCGGCCCTCGATCACCGCCTGGTCGGCGCCGTCCTGGTTGAGCAAGAGGACGAATGGGCCGAAGCCCGCCGGTGGTTGGACTGGAGGTCGTTGACCCGCTGCGACCGTCATCGAACACATAACACCGCACCGGGAAGGCTGGAACTAGGCCCACCGGACTACGAAGGATCACGCGTCATACACCACTTGACGGGATTGCCCTCCAGCCCCGGCTTGCCAGGTTTCGAGACGCTTGCTGCGCAAGCTCCTCAACCACCGGCGCTCGGTGGTTGAGGAGGTCGTTCTGCGACCGCCGGTGGTTGAGGAGGTCGTTCTGCGACCGTCTCGAAACCACCGCAGGGAAGGCTGGAACTAGCCCCCGGTGGTTGCCCTCCAGCCCCGGCTTGCCAGGTTTCGAGACGCTTGCTGCGCAAGCTCCTCAACCACCGGCGCTCGGTGGTTGAGGAGGTCGTACTGCGACCGTCTCGACACCCCCCGCAGCTGCGAGCTCAGACCAGCTCGGGCTCGGTCTTCTCCCGGACTTCGTCCTCGGTGACACCAGGGGCGAGCTCGACGAGCTTGAGACCCTCGGCGGTCACGTCGATGACGCACAGGTCGGTGATGATCCGCTCGACCACACCGCGGCCGGTGTAGGGCAGCGAGCACTCCTCGACGATCTTGTAGGTGCCGTCCTTGGCGGTGTGCTCCATCAGCACGATCACCCGCTTGGCACCGTGCACCAGGTCCATCGCGCCGCCCATCCCCTTGACCATCTTCCCTGGGATCATCCAGTTCGCGATGTCGCCCTTCGCGGAGACCTGCATGGCGCCGAGGATCGCGGCGTCGATCTTGCCGCCGCGGATCATCCCGAACGACGTGGCGGAGTCGAAGAACGACGCTCCCCGCCGCAGGGTGACGGTCTCCTTGCCGGCGTTGATGAGGTCCGCGTCCTCCTCGCCCTCGACCGGGTAGGCGCCAACGCCGAGGATGCCGTTCTCGGACTGCAGCACCAGCTCGACGTCGTCGTCGACGTAGTTGGGCACCAGCGTCGGCAGCCCGATGCCGAGGTTCACGTAGGAGCCGTCGCTGAGCTCCGCGGCGGCCCGCGCCGCCATCTCTTCGCGGGACCAGCTCATGAGGGCTCCCCCTTCGGCCGGACCGTCCGCTTCTCGATCCGCTTGTCCGCGGCCTGCTCGGGCGTCAGCGCGACCACCCGCTGCACGAACGCACCGGGAGTGTGCACGTGGTTGGGGTCGAGGTCGCCGGCCTCCACCAGCTCCTCGACCTCCGCGATGGTGACCCGGCCGCACATCGCGGCCAACGGGTTGAAGTTGCGCGCGGAGTCCCGGTAGACGAGGTTTCCGTGCCGGTCACCCCGCCAGGCCCGCACCAGCCCGAAGTCGGCGACGACCGCCTCCTCGAGCACGAACTCCTTCGGACCCTCCTTGGTCTCGAAGGTCCGGGTGTCCTTCGGCGGGCTCGACACGACGACGTTGCCGTCCGCGTCGTACCGCCACGGCAGCCCGCCCTCGGCGACCTGCGTCCCGCCACCCGTGGCCGTGTAGAACGCCGCGATCCCCGACCCGCCGGCCCGCATCCGCTCGGCCAGCGTGCCCTGCGGGGTCAGCTCCACCTCGAGCTCACCGGAGAGGTACTGCCGGGCGAACTCCTTGTTCTCCCCGACGTACGACGCCACCATCCGCCGCAACCGGCCCTCCTCGAGCAGCAGCCCGAGCCCCCACCCGTCCACACCGGCGTTGTTCGACACCGCCTCGAGGTCTCTCGTCCCGGCCTCCAGCAGCGCCTGGATCAGCACCGACGGGATGCCGCACAACCCGAAGCCGCCCACCGAGACCGTCGCACCATCAGGGATGTCGGCGACCGCTTCGGCCGCCGACGAGACCACCTTGTCCATGGTGCGTCAACCTAGCGCCTTTCACTAGTACGACGACGCGCCCGCCGGACCGCAGGTGCGGCCGGCGGGACGCGCCGCGCGATGGCGCTACTCGGGCAGGCAGAGCGCCCAGGCATAGAGCGTGTTCGCAGTGTCCGCCCTTCCCGTCACGGCCCAGTACTGCATGTTCGCGTTGGTGGTGTCCGGCGTGGACCCGAGAACCGAAGGTGCGGTGCCTGCGGTCTGCTGCCAGGCAAAGCCGCCGCCTGTCAGCTGCTCCCCCGACACACAGAACGCGTACGCGTTGCGTGTCTGCCCCGCGGGGACGGCCACGCCGTTGCTGACCACCACGCGCGGGCCCTTGAGTGCGCGCGCACCGACGCTGTTGAACGCGAGCTCGGTGGCACCGACGCTGTCGGCAGCGAGGTCCTGGGCGAACAGCGAGTTCGGAGCGATCTCGAACCCGGTCAACGTCTCGTCGGGGATCTTGCCCGGGCCGATGACGTCGTTCTTGATCGTCGGGTTCGGATAGGTGCCGGTCAGGTCACCGCTCGCCGGCCCGCTCGGCGCTAGGGAGTCAGGGAGCTTCTGCTGCTCGAGTGCGACGATCCGCTGCGTCAGCTTCTTCACCTGCTTCGTCAGGCTCTTGACAGTCGCCCTCGAGGTCGTCGCTGTCGAAGCCTGCGACTGGTCCTCGTTGCTGCTGACTGCCCCGGCGCTCGCGCTGGCGGTGAACGCGACGAGGATCGCGAGGACGGCCAGCGGCACGAGGCGGCGGATGGTGTTGACGTTCATGGCGTTCTCCTTGGCGTCGACCCCTGCCGAGTGCAAGGGCTGGCTCCGAACGCTAGGAATCCGCGCGGGACCTCTCAATCGAGGAAAACCCCGGGTCTTTAGCGCGGCGGCAGGTCGGCAGACAGCTCCTGCAGGCGGGTGCCGAGCTGGGCCCTCGAGCGCACCCCGAGCTTGGCGTACGCCCGCGTCAGGTGCGTCTCGACGGTGCCGATCGACACGTTCAGCCGCCGGGCGATCGTCTTGTTGGCCAGGCCCTCGCCCGCGAGCCGGGACACCTCGAGCTCCGTAGGTGTCAGTGCGCCGGCGGCGGCGGGACGGCGGCCTCCGACTCGACTCAGCTCCCCGCGGACGGTGACCGACCAGCCGTCCGCGCCGAGCTTCTCGAAGCGTGCCTCCGCGCTCTCGAGATGGTCCCGGGCCAGGCCCCATTGCCTCTGGCGGCGCAGGGCCGAGCCGATGACGAGGTGGGCTCGCGCGGCGTCGTGCAGGAGACCGAGAGTCGTCAGCGCGTCGGCCACCGCCGTGGTCCTGACCGAGGCGTCCTGAGGTGGGACCGAGCCGTCGAGCAGGCCGACGAGCACCCGCGACCGCTCACTCATCGCGCGACCCCACGGGTGCTCCTGGTCGGCGGAGATCTGCTCGAGCCAGGCCGTGACCTCGAGCGCGTCGTCGTGGCGCCCCTGGAGCGCCATCGCCTCGACCAGGTCGGGGGCGACCGGGAAGGTCCCGGGCTCCAGCAAGCCGGCCGCGACGACGTGGTCGAAGACCCCTCGCAACCTCGTCTCGGCTCCCTCGGGCTCGCCGGACTGGAGGTCCGCCACCGCGAGAACGTGGTCGGCCTCCAGCCGGTTCCAAACGTCTCCGAACCGCTCGGCATGCTCACGCGCGAGCGACGCCCACTCGCGAGCCGTCGGGACGTCGCCGTACCGCACCGCGACCACGGCCTGCATGACCTCCAGGGTCGTGGCCTCGTTCGCGCTGAGGTCTACGTCCAGCAGCGTGTCGAGAAACTTCCGCGCCTCGCGGACGCGTCCGCTCCGCTCCAGTACGTCGAAGAGCCTCTCCCAGTAGGACTCGGACTCCTGGAATCGGCCCGCCTCCTCGGCTGCGCCGATGCGGTCCCGCACTGCTTGCTCGGCCGCGGCCAGCTCGCCGCGCCAGATGAGCCGCTTCCAGAGGGGCTCTCCCTCGGCTGGCTCTGGCGGCCGACCGCTGCGGACCAGGCACCAGCTGCGCGCGCGACTCAGCAGGCTCCACTCGTGCTCCTCGTGCGCTCCGAGCTCGATCGCCTCCTCCGCCCAGGCCATGCACTGGGCGGCGCTCGAGACCGAGATGCCGCCGGCGATGAACGACCTGGCCTCGAGCGCCCGGCCCCGGATCAACGGGTCTTCGCCGCACTCGGCGAGCGCGCGGTCCACGAGGACCTGGGCATGGCCGACGCTCTCCCACACGCCGTTCAGCAGCATCAGAAGGGCCCGACCGCGCTCCGAACCGTGCGGCATCCGTTCGATCTCGGTCTCGAGGAGGTCGGTCAGCCGCTGGGTCTCGTTGACGACCGCCATCCTGTTGGCGAGGTCCAGCACCCGCCCGGTGCGCGTCTGTGAACCCTCCGGTGTCCGCGCCAGGGCGAGCTCGGCCAGCTCGAGTGCCGTCTCGGTGGCGCCCCGGTCGCCGACCAGCCGAGCGCTCTCCGACAGGGCGGCGGCCAGCTCCTCGTCGGGTTGGGCCGCGGCGAGCGCGAGGTGCCGGACCCGGTGCTCCGGTCGGCTGACCACCTCGGCCAACCGCCGATGCATCTCCTGTCGACCGACCGGCGTCGCGGTCTCACGCGCCGCAGCCGCCAGCAACGGGTGCCACGGACGGGCCCGACCTCCCTCGGAGACGGTGACGAGGCGTCCGTGGACCGCGCGTTCGACCGGCTCCAGTCCGGCCAGGGCCACCAGGTCGCTGCTGCTCAGCTGACCGTCCAGTGCGACCGCCAGGAGCACCGTGCGCTGGTCATCGGGCAGGTCCCTGACCCGGAGGCCGAGTACGTCGGCCATCTCGCCGGGGACTCCCAGCGGCTGCCCGGCATCGGGGATGCCTCGCTGCAGCAGCGCCCGGCCGATCTCGAGGACGAAGAGCGGGTTGCCGCCCGACTGCTGATGGACCAGCCGCAGCACGCGGGGGTTCAACATGAGGTCCAGGTCGTGCCTGAGCACCCGCGCGGTCTCCTGGACGCTGAGTGGCCGTGGCTCGACCTGGCGCAGGTCCCGACGGGCGAGTGCCGCCTCGAGAGTCGTGCGGCTGAAGCCCGTGCGTCGGGTGAGCAGGAACTGCACCGAAGCCCGGTCCAGACGCCGGGCGGCGAACGTCAGAGCCTGGACCGAACCGGAGTCAGCCCACTGGGCATCGTCCACGCACACCACCACCTGGCGGTCGCCAGCGAGGTCCGCCAGCAGGTCGTGGACGCCGACCTCGACGAGCTGTGGGTCAACAGGGCTCGTGACGGCCTCGCGCAGCAGCACCGCTGCCACTGACTCACGCACGGGCTCGCGCAGCCGGTGGTCGTCGAGGTCGGTGTCGCGGAACAGGTCGTGAAGCACACCGAACGAGTGCCGCTGCTCGCTCTCACCCGGTGTCGCCCGGAGGACGGCGGCGCCGCGCTCGGTCGCCAGCTCGGCAGCGTGCTCCCAGAGCGCGGACTTGCCGAGGCCGGGCTCGCCGGTCACGACCAGCCCACCGGGGCCCCGCTCGTCGAGGAAGGCGGTCATGGCCGCCACCTCGCGGGCACGGCCGACCAGGGCCCGAGGTCCCATCGTCGAACAGTAGTCCGCCCCAGGGCGCTCGACTCGCCCGTCACTCCCTAGAGTTCGCTCGTGACCACCGACTGGCCGAACGTGCGCCTGCACGTGGTGACCGGCAAGGGCGGCACCGGCAAGTCGACGGTCGCGGCATCGCTCGCGCTGGCGCTGGCCTCACACGGCAAGAACGTGCTGCTCTGCGAGGTCGAGGGACGCCAGGGCATCGCGCGGATGTTCGACGTGGACCCGCTGCCTTACGCAGAGCGCCGCATCGCGACAGGGCTGACCAGCGAGGCCCAGACCGCCGGAGTGGTGCACGCGCTGCACATCGACCCCGAGTCGGCGCTGCTGGAGTACCTCGCCATGTACTACCGGCTCGGCCGGGCCGGCCGGGCGCTCGACCGCTTCGGGGTGGTCGAGTTCGCGACCACCATCGCGCCGGGTGTGCGGGACGTGCTGCTCACCGGCAAGGTCTACGAGGCGGTGCAGCGCAACAGTCGCAACAAGGGCGCCATCGAGTACGACGCGGTGGTGCTGGACGCGCCTCCGACCGGTCGGATCACCCAGTTCCTCAACGTCAGCGACGAGCTGGCGGGACTGGCGAAGGTGGGGCCGATCAAGAGGCAGTCCGACACGATGATGACGCTGTTCCGGTCGCCGCGGACCGCCGTGCACTTCGTCACCGTGCTCGAGGAGATGCCGGTGCAGGAGACCGCTGACGGGATCGCGAGTGTGCGCGCGGCAGGGCTGCCCGTCGGTGGCGTGATCGTGAACCTGGTCCGACCCCGCGACCTGCGGGTCAAGGACCTCCTCGCCGCCCGCCGCGGCGAGCTGGACCGGGAGGCCATCACGGCCGACCTGGTGTCCGCCGGCGTGCAGCTCGAGAACGGGCTGGTCGACGGCCTGCTGGACGAGGCCCGCGACCACGCCGTACGCCGGGCGCTCGAGGACGCGCAGCGCAAGCTGGTCAAGGGGCTCGACGTGCCGACGTACGAGCTGCCCCGGCTGGCCCAGGGTGTCGATCTCGGCAGTCTCTACGAGCTCGCCGCCGCACTCCGCGAACAGGACCTGGCATGATCCACCCCACGAAATCGCTCGAAGGGCGCGCTTCGCGCGGGCGACTCACGATGTCGCGGGGACCCCGGAAATGAGTAGGGCGCGGAGCCGGGTCGGCCCGCTGGTGTCCACGGCCACCACCGCACCGGCGCTCGATGTGGACGCGCTGCTCGACGACCCGCGCACCGGCATCATCGTCTGCTGCGGCTCGGGTGGCGTCGGCAAGACGACGACCTCGGCGGCGCTGGCGCTGCGGGCAGCCGAGCGGGGCCGCACGGTCGTCGTCCTCACCATCGACCCGGCTCGGCGGCTGGCCCAGTCGATGGGGATCGCGGCGCTGGACAACACTCCCCGCCCGGTGGCCGGTACCGCGTCGGAGTCCGGCGGCTCGCTGGACGCGATGATGCTCGACATGAAGCGGACCTTCGACGAGGTCGTGGAGAGCCAGGCCACCCCCGAGAAGGCGAAGCAGATCCTCGAGAACCCCTTCTACATCGCGCTGTCGAGCTCGTTCGCGGGCACCCAGGAGTACATGGCGATGGAGAAGCTCGGCCAGCTCCAGCGCGACGCCCACCGGGCCGGCACGTACGACCTCATCGTCGTGGACACCCCTCCGTCGCGGTCCGCGCTCGACTTCCTCGACGCACCCGAGCGGCTCTCGTCGTTCCTCGACGGCCGGTTCGTCCGGCTGCTGCTCGCCCCCGCGCGCGGCCCGGCCCGGATCATGACGGCGGGCTTCGGCATCGTGACCAACGCGCTGTCGAAGATCCTCGGCGGCGCGTTCCTCACCGACCTGCAGACCTTCGTGTCCGCCCTGGACACGGTTTTCGGCGGCTTCCGTCAGCGCGCCCAGCAGACCTACGCCCTGCTCCAGGCTCCCGGTACGGCGTTCCTGGTCGTCGCGGCTCCCGAGCCGGACGCGCTCCGCGAGGCGGCGTACTTCGTCGAGCGGCTCAGCGAGGACCGGATGCCCCTGGCCGGCCTGGTCGTCAACCGCGCCAGCCCCGCCCCCCTCGGCGAACTCTCGGCCGACGAGGCAATGACCGCCTCCGCTCGGCTGCGCCGCAGCCCGTCACCATCGACGACCGCCACCCTCACCGCCGGGCTGCTCCGCCTCCACGCCGACCGCTCCCGCATGGTCGAGCGCGAAGCCACCCTCCGCGACCGCTTCGCCGCCGCCCACCCCCAGGTCGCCACCGCCGTGGTCCCAGCCCTCGCCGGCGACGTCCACGACCTCGACGGCCTTCGCGTCATCGGCAACCTGCTCGCCGAGTACGGCGCTCCGCACTGACTGACGTGAAGGCTGAAACGCAAGTAGCGCTGATCGAGCTCCCAGCGCTGGTTGCAGGGATTTTCGAGACGCTCGCAGAACGAGCTCCTCAACCACCGGTGCGGACGGGTGCCCCGTAAATGCGCTGGCGGCCGGTGGAAGGCCCTCCAAGGAGGACGTCAACCGGCCGCGAGCTGGTCCTGACGCGCGTCAGGAGTCTTGGGGGTTCAGGCAGAGATGTGGGGCTGCTCCAGCTCCAGCTCCGCCTTGGTACGGGCGGTCTCGAGCACGTTGCGCCAGGAGGAGCTCGGGCGACGGCGGAGCAGCGCACGGCGCTCCCGCTCGGTCATCCCGCCCCACACGCCCCACTCGATCTGGTTGTCCAGGGCCTCGGCGAGGCACTCGGTGCGCACGGGGCAACCGGTGCACAGCTGCTTGGCCTTGTTCTGCTCCGCACCACGGACGAAGAGCTCGTCAGGCTGTGCCTGTCGGCATGCCGCACTGGGGGTCCAGTCCTCGATCCACATTGGTCTGCCCTGCTCTCTCCGAGAAACTCTCCGCCATGTTCGGCGCCTGTCCCGGGGGCCCGAGCGTTCCTTCCCCGTTGACCAAACGTTACGAACTTGAGGGTCTGTGGAGTACAGGTGAACGATTCGACATCCATAGCCCGAATTGACTAGTCCATCCGGGCTATTGGGCCCTTGGGCGGTGGACGAAAAGGGGAGGTTTCGGGTGCTGGGGACCCCAGCAGGAGGCCGGCTGTGGCCCCGTCGAGGGCAGGTGCGGGCCTCCGGAGCACATGAACAGCCACCCCCGCAGGCGGACTGGTCAGTGGCGACCCTAGGGAGTGCCACAGGGTCTCCGGGGAATCGGCCCCTTGGGGCTGCTCCCGTACCCTAGGGCCGTGTCAATGCCCCGCCATGAGCGGCTGCCGGCCCACCGCGTGCTGTCCCACATTGTCGTGATGGTCGCGGTGTCTGCCGTCCTCGGAGTCGTGGTCGCGGGACTCGCGATTCCGTTCGCCGGCGTGGCCGGCATCGGGGCCCGCAACGTGGCTCGCACCATGGACGACCTGCCCGAGGAGCTCGAGATCGACGAGCTCTCGCAGCGGACCACGATCCTCGACGCCGACGGCAACCGGCTCGCCTCGATCTACGACGAGAACCGGATCAAGGTCCCGCTCAAGGGCATCTCGCGGACCATGGTCAAGGCGGTCGTCGCGATCGAGGACTACCGCTTCTACCAGCACGGCGCACTGGACCTGAAGGGCACGCTCCGCGCGCTGATCACCAACCAGGCCAACGACGGCGTCGTGCAGGGCGGCTCGTCGATCACCCAGCAGCTGGTCAAGCTGACCCTGCTCAGCCAGGCGAAGACCAAGGCCGAGAAGAAGGCGGCCACCGACGACACGTACGCCCGCAAGCTCATGGAGCTGCGCTACGCCATCGCGCTCGAGCAGGAGCACTCCAAGGACTGGATCCTCGAGCGGTACCTCAACACCGCGTACTTCGGCGACGGGGCGTTCGGCATCCAGGCCGCAGCCAAGCACTACTTCAACGTCAACGCCCGAGACCTCAACCTGCGACAGGCCGCCTTGCTGGCCGGGCTGGTCAAGAACCCGACCGGCTACGACCCCACCAACTACCCCGATCGGGCGATCGAACGGCGCGACCTGGTCCTCGATCGGATGGCCGAGCTCAACGCCATCCCGCGCGACAAGGCGGAGAAGAACAAGGACAAGGACCTGGGGCTCGACGTCCAGGACGTCGACAACGGGTGCGTGAACTCGCGGGCGCCGTTCTTCTGCGACTACGTGCTGGAGTGGCTCCTCCAGGACCCGCAGTTCGGCGAGACCGTCCAGGAGCGGAGGAACCTGCTCAAGAACGGCGGCCTGACGATCAAGACCACGATCAACCTGGCCGACCAGGACGCCGCCGACAACGCCGTCAAGGCGCATGTCTACCCGACGGACCAGGCGATCGGCGCGCTCGCGGTGGTCGAACCCGGGACCGGCAACGTGCTCGCGCTCGCGCAGTCGCGGCCGATGGGCAGCAAGCGCAAGGAAGGCGAGACCTACCTCAACTACGTGGTGCCCGAGGAGCTCGGCCACTCCAAGTGCTGCCAGGCCGGGTCGACGTTCAAGGCGTTCACTCTCGCCTCCGCGCTGCAGCAGGGGCTGCCGCTGACCACGTCGTTCGTGTCGAACTCGCCGATGACGTTCGACTACGACGACTACGCCACCTGTCCCGGCGAGCCTGAGTTCGGGTACGGCACCTTCGAGGTCCCGAACTCGACGACCAACGGCAACATGAACATGTACTCCGGCACCCGGCTGTCGGTGAACACCTTCTACATGCAGCTCGAGCAGCTCACCGGCGTCTGCGCCCCGTTCGAGCTCGCCCAGCAGATGGGGGTCAGCCTCACCAACCCGCGCGGTGACAAGCAGGGGTTGGGTGCCGAGCTGATCCCGAACTTCACCCTCGGAGTCGCCAGCGCCTCACCACTGGAGATGGCCGAGGCGTACGCCACCTTCGCGGCCCGCGGCCTGCACTGCAGCTCGCGGCCGGTCACCCAGATCCTCGACGCGGACCGCAACGTGGTGAAGGACTACCCCGAGCAGTGCCAGCAGGTGATCGAGCAGCAGACCGCCGACGCGGTCAGCGATGTGCTCCGCGGCGTGCTCGAGGGCGGCTTCGCCTCCTCCCAGCAGCTCGCGGTCCCGGCCGCGGGCAAGACCGGCACCACCAACGATGGCAAGTCGGTGTGGTTCATCGGCTACACACCGCACGCGGCCGCGGCGGCGATGATCGGCGGCGCCAACCAGTTCGGTACGCCGATCCCGCTGGCCGGCCAGACCGTCGGCGGCGCCTACATCTACAGCGCCTCCGGCTCCGGCTTCGCGGCGCCGATCTGGGGTGACGCGATGCGGGTGATCACCGGGGGCGATCCCTACGACGACTTCGTCTACCCCTCCGGGGTCGAGGGTGTCGGCGTGACCTCCGTGCCGCAGCCCAAGCCGCCGAAGGGGCCCAGGGGCCCCGGGAACGGCAATGGCAACGGCAACGGCAACGGGAACGGCAACGGGAACGGCAACGGCGGCCGCTGACCTCATGCGTGGTTGAGGAGGTCGCCAAGCGACCGTCTCGGAACCGCAGCACCCGGTGGTTGAGGAGCTCGTGCTGCGAGCGTCTCGAAACCGGGTGACCCGGGGCTGGGACTCAGCCGGGGCAGTTGCAGCCCTTCGCTCACTGTTTCGACACGCTCGCTGCGCTCGCGGCTCAACCACCGCTGCTCGCTCACCCCAGCTGGCGACGTACCTCCGCCGCGACCACGCCGCCGTCGGCTCGGCCCTTGACCTGCGGCTGGACGACGCCCATCACCTTGCCCATCGCCTTCATGCCCTCGCCAGCCGCGCCGACCTGCTCGATCGCGGCGGCGACGAGGGTCGCAATCTCCTCCTCCGAGAGCTGCTCGGGCAGGTAGTCCGCGAGCACCACGGCCTCGGCACGCTCCTTGTCGGCCATCGCGGCCCGGCCGCCGTCGTCGAAGGCGGTGGCTGCCTCGCGGCGCTTCTTGGCCTCACTCGAGAGGACACCGATCACTTCGTCGTCGCTGAGCTCGCGGGCCTGCTTGCCGGCGACCTCGGCGTTGCTGATCGCGGTCAGCACCATGCGGATGGTCGACGAGCGCACCTCGTCCCGGGCCTTGATGGCGGCGGTCAGGTCTGCGCGCAGACGGTCCTTCAACTGGGGCATGCCTGAGATTGTGGCAGCCTTGAGGAATGCCGCTCATCCGCCTTGTCGCCCGCGCGACCGGCACCGCCGCGGTCGCCGGTGCCGCGCTCACGGCGTACGCCGCCTGGGAGGCGCGGGCCTACACGTTGCGCCGGGTCGACCTGCCGCTGCTGCCGGCCGGGGCGCGGCCGCTGCGGGTGCTGCACCTGAGCGACATCCACATGACGCCCGGGCAGACCCGCAAGCAGGAGTGGCTGGCGGGGCTGGCCGCGCTGCGGCCGGACCTGGTCGTCAACACCGGCGACAACCTCGCGCACGCCGACTCGGTGCCGGTGGTGCGCGACAGCCTGGGCACCCTGCTCGACGCACCGGGGGTCTTCGTCTTCGGCTCCAACGACTACTTCAGCCCCACGATGCGCAACCCGATCCGCTACCTGCTGCCGGACGACGGCCAGCGCAACACCCGCGCACCGAAGCTGCCGTGGCCCGACCTGCGCGACGCCTTCACGGCGGCCGGCTGGGCCGACCTCGCCAACCGGCGTGACGTGGTGAAGGTGGGCGAGCTGTCCTTCGCTTTCACCGGGGTGGACGACCCGCACATGGGCTACGACCGGCTGGCCGACGTCGCCGGGCCGGCCGACCCGGACGCCGACGTCCGGCTCGGCGTCGCGCACGCGCCGTACCTCCGGGTGCTCGACCAGTACGCCGCAGATGGCTACGACGCGATCCTCGCCGGCCACACCCACGGCGGGCAGGTCTGCGTGCCCGGCCTCGGCGCGCTGACCACCAACTGCGACCTCGAGACGGCCCGCGCCAAGGGGCTGCACCGCCACCCGGCTGACTCCCGCGACGGCGACCCGGGCTCCTCGTGGCTGCACGTCTCTGCCGGCATCGGCACCTCGCCGTACGCCCGGATCCGGGTGGCCTGCCGGCCCGAGGCAACCCTGCTGACACTGGTCCCGCGGGTCGTCTGACCGATTGGGGAACGCCGTTCCCGCTCGGGTATGCTCGCGGCCTTGTGAGCCCCGCTCACATCGGGCTGTGGCGCAGCTTGGTAGCGCGCCTCGTTCGGGACGAGGAGGCCGCAGGTTCAAATCCTGTCAGCCCGACTCCACACACGTCGGCTCCCGGTCGCTCTGCGGCCGGGAGCCTTCGTCTGGGGGCCCGAGCCGGTCGCGTGGCAGCCGGTCAGGCCTTGGCGCCCTCGAAGTTCGTTGCTTCGGTGGTGTCGGGATGCGGGCCGTCACCGGCGCGGCTGAACCGCTCCCAGGCGGCCTGCCTGGAGACACCGAGGGCCTTGCCGATCTCGGCGTAGGAGAGGCGGCGGTCGCGGATGTCACCGACCGACTCGCGCAGGTAGCGGTCCACCTGGGCGGAAGTCGCGGCGATCAGCGGCAGCCGGCCGAGCAGCTCGGGATCGGTCATCGACTCGTGCGACCAACCGACGATCGACTGGCCGGCGTTCTCCGGGGCGGCCAGCTTCGAGGTGTACGACTCGAGGCACGGCAAGCACATCAGGGCACCAAGACCACTGGCGAAGCGCGTGTCGTCGGTGCCACGGTTACCGCAAAATGAGCATGACCAGGCGGCCGGATCCAGTTTCATCGAAGCCCCCTCGGACGAACCATCCGCTTGGCAGCGTAAGTCCGCACCGGTGTCAAAGACCCTTCGGGCATGCGCTCGAGCCAACTGGTCCAGTCCATCGTCATGGCGGTATTGGCAGGCCGCTGTCGGGCGCACGTCTGAGAGACTTCCGCCATGGCCGAGGACCGCGACGACGACGCCCCCTCGCTCGAGCCTCCGTCGCTGTTCGGACGCAAGAAGCAGAAGAAGGCTCAGCCGCCGGCGGCCGCTCCCCCCGACCAGGCGCCACCGCCGGTCGAGGACACCGTCACCGTTGACGAGCCCGCCGCGGACGAGACCCCCACCACGATCTTCGACGAGGCGACCTTTCCGGTTCCGCCGCCGGCCATTCGCCCGGTCGTCCCGCCCACCTCGCCCGCACCCGCCCCCGCACCCCCGCACCCGCACCCGCCCCCGCACCTGCCCCTGCGCCTGACCCGGCACCTGCCCCTGCCCCGGCCCCCCGGCCCCGGCCCCGGCACAGCCTGTCGCGCCCGCGTCGTCACTGACCCCGCCGCCGGCACCGGCCACGCCGAAGGAGCCGCGAGAGCCCTGGCTGACCGGCCGGCCGGCCGCCGTACTGGCGGGCCTGCTCGTGGGTGCGCTCATCGTCGCCGCCACCGCCGGCTCGCTGCGGCTCTGCACAGAGGTGAAGGGGACGTCGTCGTGCGGCGGACCCGGGTTCTTCTTGCTGGTGGCCATCCTGATCGCCGCGGTCCTGGTGGGCGCCGGCCTGCTGCGTGCCGCACACGTGCCCGAGGCCGGCAGCACCAGCTTCCTGGCGGTGGGGCTGCTCAGCGTCGTGGCGCTGCTCTTCCTGGTGGGCCAGCTCTTCGCCTGGTGGATGATCATCGTCATCCCGATCGTGTCGGTCTGCACCTTCCTGCTGTCGTACTGGGTGACGACGACGTTCATCGACCCGGCCAACGACGGCTCCGACCCCGAGCGCCCGCAGTCGGATGCCCACGACGTTCGCTGACCGACGATTCGTCTGTGGTCGGGCGGTGGAAATCACCAGCGAGACCGCAGACGAATCGGGGGCTACCGGGTTGCGGCAATCAGCTCGGCGATCTGGATGGTGTTGAGGGCCGCACCCTTGCGGAGGTTGTCGCCCGACACGAAGAGCGCGAGGCCACGGTTGTCCGGGACGCCGGGATCCTGGCGGATCCGGCCGACGTACGACGGGTCCTGGCCGGCCGCCTGCAGCGGCGTGGGGATGTCGGTCAGCTCCACGCCCGGTGCGCCGGTCAGCAGCTCCCGCGCGCGCGCCGGTGTCAGTGGGCGCTCGAACTCGGCGTTGATCGCCAGCGAGTGCCCGGTGAACACCGGCACCCGCACGCAGATGCCGGACACCGGGAGATCGGGGATGCCGAGGATCTTGCGGGACTCGTTGCGGAGCTTGTGCTCCTCGTCGGTCTCCTCGAGGCCGTCGTCGACGATCGAGCCGGCCAGCGGGAGCACGTTGTAGGCGATAATCCGCGCGTACTTCACCGGGTCGGGGAACGCGACCGCGTCGCCGTCGTAGGCCAGCTCCCGGGCCTTGTCACCGGCCGCGGCGACCTGGGTGGCCAGCTCCTCGACGCCCGCGACTCCGGAGCCGGAGACTGCTTGGTACGTCGAGGCGATCAGCCGGACCAGCCCGGCCTCGTCGTGCAGCACCTTGAGCGCCGGCATCGCGACCATGGTGGTGCAGTTCGGGTTGGCGATGATGCCTCGGCCGGCCGCGATCACGGCCGCGGCGTCCTGCGGGTTCACCTCCGAGACCACCAGCGGGATGTCCGGGTCGTTGCGGAAGGCGCTGGAGTTGTCGATGACGATCACCCCCGCGTCAGCGAACTTCTGCGCGAGCGCGCGCGAGGTGGTCGCACCCGCGGAGAACAGCGCGATGTCGAGCCCGCTCGGGTCGGCGGTGGCGGGGTCCTCGACCGTGATGTCCTGCCGACCGCGGGGACCGTCGTACGGCAGCACGGTGCCGGCCGAGCGCTCCGAGGCGAAGAACCGGATGTCGCCGACCGGGAAGTCACGCTCGGCCAGGATCTGGCGCATCGCGACGCCGACCTGGCCGGTGGCGCCGACGATGCCGACGTTGAATGTTCTGGTCATCGGCCGGTGCCTCCGTAGACGACGGCCTCGACCTCGGTGGCGTCGAGATCGAAGGCGGAGTGGGTGGCGCGTACGGCATCGTCGACCTGGCCCTCGTCCACGATCACCGAGATCCGGATCTCGGAGGTGGAGATCATCTCGATGTTGACGCCGGCCGCGGCCAGTGCCGAGAAGAACTTGGCGGTGATGCCCGGGTGTGAGCGCATGCCGGCGCCGATCAGCGAGACCTTGCCGATCTGGTCGTCGTAGAGCAGCTTGTCGTAGCCGACCTCGTCCTGGATCTTCGCCAGGGCAGCCATCGCTGTGGTGCCGTCGGCCCGCGGCAGCGTGAAGGAGATGTCGGTGAGGCCGGTGGCGGCGGCCGAGATGTTCTGCACGACCATGTCGAGGTTGACCTCGACCAGGGCCAGGGCCTCGAAGATGCGCGCTGCCTCGCCGACCTTGTCCGGGACGCCGACCACGGTGATCTTGGCCTCGCTCCGGTCGTGGGCGACGCCGGCGATGATGGCCTGTTCCACGGGGGCTCCTCCATGCTCGGGGTCGGGAATGATCCACGTTCCCTCCTTCTGGGAGAAGGAGGAGCGGACATGGATCGGCATGCGATAGCGGCGGGCGTACTCGACACAGCGCAGGTGCAGGATCTTCGCACCGGACGCCGCCATCTCGAGCATCTCCTCGGTGGACACGCGGTCGAGCTTGCGGGCGGTCGGCACGATGCGCGGGTCGGCGGTGAAGACGCCGTCCACGTCGCTGTAGATCTCGCAGACGTCGGCGCCGAGCGCGGCGGCGAGGGCGACGGCGGTCGTGTCGGAGGCGCCGCGGCCCAGCGTGGTGATGTCCTTGGTGTCCTGGGAGACGCCCTGGAAGCCGGCCACGATCGCGATCGCGCCGTCGCGGATCGCGGCCTCGATCCGGCCCGGCGTGATGTCGATGATCTTGGCCTTGCCGTGCGCCGAGTCTGTGATCACGCCTGCCTGGGAGCCGGTGAACGACTTGGCGGTGTGGCCGAGCTGGGCGATCGCCATGGCGACCAGCGCCATCGAGATCCGCTCGCCGGCGGTGAGCAGCATGTCGAGCTCGCGGGGCGGCGGCAGCGGCGTCACCTGCTCGGCGAGGTCACGCAGCTCGTCGGTGGTGTCGCCCATCGCCGAGACCACCACGACCACGTCGTGGCCGGCCCGGCGGGTCGTGACGATCCGCTGGGCGACGCGCTTGATGCCCGCAGCGTCGGCGACGGACGAGCCGCCGTACTTCTGCACGACAATGCCCACGGATGCTGTCCTCGGGTCGGTGGCCGGCCCCGGTCGATCCACGGGGATTTCAGCCCCCGATTCTACGGGGCCGGGCGCGCCTCACCGTCGAGCATCTCATCGACCGCGGCCAGTTCTTCGGCCTCGCCGGTGAACTCGGCGTCCAGCCGGTCGTGCGAGACGACCGAGAGGAGCGCATTGAGGACGACGCCGGCCAGGTTGCCCCAGGAGGAGACGTAGGAGAACTGCCACCACCACAGTGCCTCGTCCACGTCACCCTGGCGGTAGTGGCGCAGGCCGTTCTCGAGGTCGCTCGCGATGCTGGTGAGGTCGTCGGACAGCTGGCTCTCGACCACCTCGGGCACGTAGGGGTCGAACACGTAGCTGTAGGTGTCGAGGTTGTCGAGCATCACGGCGAGCCGCATCCGCATCTCGTCGAGGTCGGACTCTGGACCCACGTCGGGCTGGTAGAGCTCGCGGAGCTCGAAGTCGCGCTGTGCTCCGAGCCGGGCCCCGGTGAGGGATATCTGGCTGATCTCGAGGAGCAGCAGCGAGATGGCCCGGCCGGCGTCACCCTCCC
This sequence comes from uncultured Actinomycetota bacterium, assembly GCA_963765915.1. GTDB lineage: Bacteria > Actinomycetota > Actinomycetes > Propionibacteriales > Nocardioidaceae > Nocardioides. The sequence continues at coordinate 295,415 of CAVXYB010000014.1, forward strand.
GGGCGATCTCCCGGAGCGCCAGCAGGAAGCTCGAGAACGAGTCGGCCACGCTCTGGGCGAAGTCCTCCGCGTCGCTGTCGAGCTTCGTGACCTCGATGTCGGGTTCGCTCACCGTGCGCTCCGCCTTCCTGCCAGGGCTCGTCCAAGGGTGACCTCATCGGCGTATTCGAGATCGCCGCCCACGGGCAGCCCGCTGGCGAGCCGGGTCACCGTGAGGTCGAGGTCCTTCAACATACGGGTCAGGTAGGTGGCCGTCGCCTCGCCCTCCAGATTGGGGTCGGTGGCCAGGATCAGCTCGGTGACGGTTCGGTCGGAGAGCCGCACCATCAGCTCGCGGACGCGCAGCTGGTCGGGGCCGATGCCGTCGATCGGCGAGATCGCTCCACCGAGGACGTGGTAGCGGCCCTTGAACTCCCGGGTCCGCTCGATCGCCACGACGTCCTTGTACTCCTCGACCACGCAGAGCACGGTCGGGTCACGGCGGGGGTCACGACAGATCCGGCACTGGTCGTCCTCGGAGACGTTGAAGCAGATCGAGCAGAACTTGACCCGCGCCTTCACCTCGATGAGGACCTCGGCCAGCCGGCGTACGTCGGCCTCGTCGGCCTGGAGCAGGTGGAAGGCGATCCGCTGGGCGCTCTTGGGCCCGACGCCCGGCAGCCGGCCGAGCTCGTCGATGAGGTCCTGGACAACGCCTTCGTACATGGGGTGTCCTAGAACCCGACTTGGCCAGGCAGGCCGGGTGGCGGCCCTCCGGGCAGGCCGCCGGCCAGGGGGCCGAGCGCGTCGGTGGCCATCGCGTCGGCCTTTGCCTTGGCATCGCGGTAGGCCGCGACGACCATGTCTCCGAGGTCGGCGAGGCTCTCGGTGTCGTTGGCGTCGAAGCCACCGGGCGCGATGTCGACCGACATGAGGTCACCGACACCGTTGACCTTGACCGTGACGTTGGCGACGCTGCCCTCGACCTCGGTGTCGTGCAGCCGCTGCTGGGCGGCGGCGAGCTGCTCCTGCATCTGCTGGGCCTGCTGGAGCAGGGCATTCATGTCGAAGCCCCCGGCACCGCCCAACGCCTCGAAGGGGTTGTTGCTCTCTGTCATCGGCGTGCCTTCCGGTGGGTCATGGGTTTTGCGGGGTCCCCGCGGCGTTGTTCGTCGGAGGAGCGCAGCGGGGAGTCGAAGAACGTCGTGGGGTGCTCATGGGTTCTTGATCTCTTCGATCATGGACGCTCCCAGCTCGCGGGCCAGCAGGTCCTCGCCGCCGAGGCTGTCGGGGTCCGCGTCGAGGTCGTCGCGGCTGGCCACCGCATCGGCGGCGGCAAGCTCGTCGGACCTGGGTGCTGACGAACCGACGGGCCGGGTCTGCTTGATCGCCTCGCGAGCGGCCGCTGCGGTCGCCGTCCCTGCTTGGGGCGGCTCCGGCTCAGGCGACTGCTCGGCGGGGGCGGAGTCGGGGACGCCCGGTGGTGCGACCTCGGTCTCCGGGTCGGTATCGGGTGCCGGCGGTGGTGGCTCGGTCGCTGCCTCCGAAGCGGGCTCGATCGCCGGTCTGGTGACGGTCGGCGTGCCCTCGGGCTGGGCGCCGGGGTCGACAATGGTCTCGATCTTCCAGTCCGCGCCGACGACGTCGATCGCGGCCTGGTGGACCACCTCTGCGCACCCGCTGGACACGAAACTGTCCCGGGCGCCGGCGTTGGCGAAGCCGAGGGTGAGCACGTTGCCCTCGAGGCCGATCACCTGGCAGTTCTGGCTGAGGTGGATCCAGGCCATCCGGCGGCGGGTCTTGGTGGACTCGACGACGTCGGGCCAGAGGCGGCGCACGTCGACCAGCGAGAGGCCACCGCCCCCGCGGGCCGGGGCGGGTGACGACGTCGGCTCGGGTGGGGACTCGGGTGTGGCCTCCGGAGCCTCGGTGGTCTCGGCCGGCGACTCGGGCTCGGGTGGCAACGCGTGGTCCGCCACGGTCAAGGGCGCGGGACGGTCCTGGGCAGGCGCCGCCGGGGCGTGTGCGGCGGCAGCGCTCGGCGTACCGCTGATGGCGGCCCGTCGCTCGAGCCGGTCGAGCCGGGCGGCGATCCCCTGGGTGGTGTGGTCGGCGCCGGGCAGGAGCACCCGGGCGCAGAGCAGCTCGAGCAGCAGCCGGGGCGCGGTGGCACCGCGCATCTCGGTCAGCCCGGTGGCCAGGATGTCGGCGGCGCGGCTGAGGTCGGTGGCACCGAAGCGGGCGGCCTGGGCCACGAGCCGTTCGCCCTGGTCCTCGGAGACGTCGATGAGGCCGGACCCGGTCGCACCCGGCACCGCGGCGACGATCACCAGGTCGCGGAGCCGTCGGAGCAGGTCCTCGGTGAACCGGCGCGGGTCCTGGCCGGTCTCGATCACCTTGTCGACGACGCCGAAGACCGCGGCACCGTCGGCAGCGGCGAACGCGTCGACCACGTCGTCGAGGAGCGCGTCGGGGGTGTAGCCGAGCAGCCCGGACGCCAGCTCGTGGGTGACCCCGGCCGGGCCGGCGCCGCCCATGAGCTGGTCGAGGACGGACAGGGTGTCGCGGGCCGAGCCGCCGCCCGCGCGTACGACGAGCGGCAGTGCGGCCGGCTCGACCTGGACGTCCTCCTGGGCGCAGAGCTCGGAGAGGTAGGAGGACATCAACCGCGGCGGGATCAGCCGGAACGGGTAGTGGTGGGTGCGCGAGCGGATGGTCGCGATGACCTTCTCCGGCTCGGTGGTCGCGAAGACGAAGCGGAGGTGCTCGGGCGGCTCCTCCACCAGCTTGAGGAGTGCGTTGAAGCCCTGCGTCGAGACCATGTGGGCCTCGTCGATGATGTAGACCTTGTAGTGGCTCTTCACCGGCGCGAAGAACGCCTTCTCGCGCAGGTCGCGGGCGTCGTCGACGCCGCCGTGGGAGGCAGCGTCGATCTCGATCACGTCGATCGACCCCGGCCCGCCACGGGCCAGGTCACGGCAGCTGTCGCACTCGCCGCACGGGTCGGCGACCGGCGCCTTCACACAGTTGAGGGTCCGGGCCAGGATCCGCGCCGAGGTGGTCTTGCCGCAGCCTCGGGGGCCCGAGAAAAGGTAGGCGTGGTTGACCCGGTTGCCCGCCAGCGCGGCCCGCAACGGTTCGGTCACATGCTCCTGCCCGATGACCTCGGCGAAGGTCTCCGGCCGGTAGCGGCGGTAGAGAGCAAGGGGTGACTCCATTTGCCCTGAACCCTAGTTGGCCACCCCGACACCCGAAAGGCGGCCACGGGCCGTCGCCTCGGCGCGATCTGAGGGCCACCGGGTGGGGGCATTCGGGTCGTGTGCCTGAGCACGCGACCCAGCGCGTCGAGGGGCACACGACTCACGACCCGGCCCGCCCCCGGCCCCGGCGCAGGCCCGCCCCCGGCCGCCGCAGGCCCGCTCCCGTCGGGTCGTGTGCCTGAGCACGCGACCCAGCACGTCGAGGGGCACACGACTCACGACCCGGCCCGCCCCCGGCCCGCCGCAGGCCCGCCCCCGGCCCGCCGCAGGCCCGCTCCCGTCGGGTCGTGTGCCTGAGCACGCGACCCAGCGCGTCGAGGGGCACACGACCGAATCCCCGGGCACCTGCATCCGGACATGAAAAAGGCCCCCCGCGTACCCGGCAGAGCTTGCCGACCCTTGCTGCCTTCCGGCCCTGGGGGAGTTGAGCGAGATGCCGCCACGCGGGGGGTTGCGACGAGTCTAGGTGACCCGGTTGCCCGCCTCCAACGCGGCGCCGAGTCGCTGGGTTTGGCGATTCGGTCCGCCCAGTCCGGCCCTTGTACTCTCCTCGGCGGAGGATTCGCCTAGTGGCCTATGGCGCTCGCTTGGAAAGCGGGTTGGGTTAACAGCCCTCAGGGGTTCGAATCCCCTATCCTCCGCCGAGAGCTTTCGAATCCCCTATCCTCCGCCAAGAGCTTGATTCGCGACCCCGTGTGCTTGCGGGTTGGGTCAACAGCACTCCCCCGGTTCAAGAGGGTTCGACTCCCCTATCCTCCGCCAGGAACACCTTTGGGGACGCGACCATGCGCTTGCGGATTGGGTCAACAGCACTCCCCCGGTTCAAGGGGCTTCGAATCCCTTATCCTTCGCCGCCGCTTCCACGGAAACGCTGATTCCGACCTTCCTGGTCAGGCGCCTCCGGCACCCGCCAGGTTGTAAGGTCGCCATGCCAGTACGGCCACGACGGAGCTATCCAGCGCACGGCACCGAAGGAGAGCAATGGGCGGTCAGCCAGCTGACGGGAAGGTGCCCGACAGTACTGATCGACTCGGAGCGGTGACCCGCATCGTCAGCCGCAGCGCCGCCGCCCAGATCGCAGACCAGATCGTGGAGGCGATCAAGGACGAGCGGCTACGGGCGGGAGATCGTCTACCGCCCGAGAGGGACCAGGCCGAGCGCTTCGGTGTCAGCAGGCCGACGATCCGAGAAGCTCTGGCCGCCCTGGAACTGGCCGGGATGGTCCAGTCCCACCAGGGACGAGGGACCGTGGTCGTCGCGTCGGCCTCCCGTGCCGCGAGCTGGGGGTTGGCGGTGCTGCCGCCCCAGGTGTTCGAAGCCCGACTTGCCATCGAGCCCCAACTGGCGACGCTGGCGGCCGAGAAGCGGTTCCCCGAGGACATCGCCCACCTTCGCGAAGCCCTCGCCAACCTGGAGGACGAGTACTCGCGCACCGGGGCATACCAAAGCGACCTCCCAGTACACCTCGCTATCGCGCGAGCCGCCCGCAACCCCATCTTGCAGCACGCGCTGGAGACCGCCTTGGCGCACACCGAGACAGAGCTCTGGGTGGACCTCCGGCGGCGTGCCCTCGTGTCCCAACAGACTCGAGAGGGCCATATCAAGGAAGCCCGACAGGTCGTGCGCTACATCGAGAACGGTCGAGCCAAGGAAGCCGCCGACGTGTGGCGCCGCCACCTCGTGTACTACCGGGACGAGATGCTCGGGCTCGGCAAGGCCGCCGGCAAGACGGGGCGCTGACCCCGACCCCTGCGGCCCTCGCGGCCACGAGCGGGCTCAGCAAGCACGCCGTCGCGAAGTACGCGACCCCAGGGATCTGGTGCTGCTTCGTGCCGAGGTGTTGCGCGCCGAGCCGATGGATGCCATATTGGCCAGGTAACCGGGTGTCTGGTTGCCAGGCCAATCGGTTGAACAGTTGGACACCACTTCCGGGAGGACCCGTGAACGCCACGAGTGCAGGTGTGCCGGCAGCCGCCTCCAATGGCAGCGGGGACACCCGCACCGAGCGCGACTTCCTAGGTGAGCTGGAAGTGCCGCGCTGGGCGATGTTCGGCATCGGCACGCAACGCGCCCTCAGCAACTCCGGCGTCGGCGGTCCGACGCTGGCGGGCCAGCCTCTCTTGCTGGATGCCATGGCAGAGATCAAAGGCGCAGCGGCGCGGGCGAACCTGGCACTCGGCTGCCTGGATACACCGATCGCGGATGCCCTGGTAGCTGCGGCGCAGGAAGCCAGAGATCGTGTGCTCGACGAGCACTTCCCCCTCGAGATCGTGCAGGGCGGTGGTGGGACGTCGCTCAACACAAACCTCAACGAGGTCCTGGCCAACCGGGCGAGCGTCCTGCTCGGAGGAGCCCCCGGCAACCAGGAGCCGGTCGATCCGCATGCTCACGCAAACCTGTCGCAGTCGACGAACGACGTATTCCCCACCGCCATGAGCATCGCGGTGTACCGGGCTGTCCAGCGCTGCCTTGCCGCGCTGGACCACGTCTGTGAGCGGCTCGCCGTCCTTGCCGAGGCTAACGACGACCTCGAACACCTAGGACGCTCGTGCCTCCAGGACGCCGTTCCGGTGCCGGTCGCGCAGGTCCACCGGACTCACGGGCTGACGGTTGCACGGGCCCGCGAGGACCTGGCCGCCACGGCCGACCGGGTGCTCTTCGTCCCCCTGGGCGGCACGGCGGTCGGCACGGGCCTGGGTGCCCCCGAGGGATTCGCCGACGAGGCGGTCAAGCAGCTGAGCGAGCTGAGCGGCCTCGCTCTCCAGAAGGCCCAGCACCCCGGCTACGGCCTTTCCTCCCTCGAACCGTTCGCCGCCGTCGCGGACGCGATGTCGAGAGCCGGCCGGAGCCTGGCTCGCGTGGCCGGCGACCTCCGGCTGCTGAGCTCGGGACCCGTGGGAGGCATTGGAGAGGTCGTGCTTCCGGCCCTGCAAGCGGGATCGTCGATGATGCCCGGCAAGATCAACCCGGTCCTCCCCGAGCTGGTGATCCAGGTCCACTACCAGCTCGCCGGAGCGGCGACCGTTGTCGGCCTGGCGGCTGCCTCCGTCGACCTCGAGGTCACTCCGATGGGTCCGGTGGCCATCGTCGAGCTCTTGCAAGGACTCAGCCGCCTCGAAGCCGTCGCCCGCCTGTTCACCGACCGTTGCCTGGACGGGCTCTGGTGGGACCGCGCGAACGTCGCCGCCAACCTGCGTGGCTCCTTCGCCGACACCGTGGAGCTCTCGAGCACCGTCGGATACGAGAACGCAGCTCGAAGCCGGTATGCCCACTTCATCCAGCATGGGCCGAGTCTTGGGGAATCGGCTCAGGGACCCACAGCTCCCGGTCCCGTTCGCAGACCACAGACCACGGCATGGCCCTCGTCCGCGCGTCACACAGAAAGTTGAACTGACATGGAACTGAGCCGACGACAGATCATCCAGCTGAGTCTGGGCTCGGCGGCAGTAGCCGCCCTTTCGGGCTGCGGCATCGGAAGCGACCCCGAGTCCCCCGGCGCGAGCGGGGGCGGGGTGAAGAAGGGCGGCACCCTTCGGGTCGGCGCGGTCGGCTCCGCGTCCAACATCATCACCGATCCCCACGCGACGATCCCGAACGACAGCGACTTCTTCCGGATGCAGCTGATGTACGACGCGCTGTTCGTGCCGACGAGCGGCGAGTCCAACGTGGCCGGGCGCCTGGCCGGTGAATGGACGCCCGATGACGAGATGCGGGTGTGGCACATCGCTATTGCCGAAGGAGCCAAGTTCCACGACGGCGCGGAGGTGACGCCTGAGGACGTCGAGTGGTCGATCCGTCGCCTATTCGAGACGGGCGGTCCGTCACGAGTGCCGGTCAAGTCGGTCAACGACATCAAGGCCGACGGTGAGCGGCTGATGATCACCGTCCCGACAGCCACCAGCATCCTGCCCGTGCTCCTGCGCCTGCAGACCATGACGGTCCCGGCGGGGACCACCGACTTCGACGAGGGCATCGGCAGCGGACCCTTCAAGCTCGAGTCGTACAGCAACGGAAACTCCAGGTTGGTGCGGAATGACGACTGGCACCTCGAACCACCACTGCTCGACGCCGTCGAGATCACCCGGTTCGACAGCGTCGCAGCGCTCTCCAACGCGGTGCTGAGCGGGCAGGTCGATCTGGCCTCCAACGTCGGCGCGATCGCCGGCCGGAGCGCGGAGGGCAGGGAAGACGTCCAGGTCATCCGCCGACCCGCCGACATCGTCGTGCCGATCGTGATGCGCACATCCGACGGGCCCTTCAGCGACCCACGCGTCCGGGAGGCCATGCGTCTGGGGGCCGATCGCGAGGCTCTGGTGACCCAGGCCCTCTCCGGGCTGGGCTCGGTGTCCAACGACATCCTGGGCGCAGGCGACCCGGACTTCGACACCAGCCTTCCCCAACGCGAGCGCGACGTCGAGCGCGCCAAGGCCCTCCTCGAGGAAGCCGGCTTCGACACCTCGAAGACCTACGAGCTCATCACCAAGGAGGAAGCGGTCGGCGAGGTCGAGTCCGCCAAGGCCTTCGCCGTGCAAATGCGCGACATCGGGCTCAAGATTGAAGCCGTGCGTCAGGAGAGCAACCAGTTCTACGACTCGGTCTGGTGCCAGGGGCCGCTCTACACCACGAGCTGGGGCACCAACGACTCCGTCATCTACATGGCAAGCAAGTTCATGACCACGGACGCCGTCCAGAACGAGACCGGCATGAAAGACGACGAGTTCGATGCGGCGGTCGCTCGTGTCCTCATGTCCGCGCCCGGAGACGCTGCGTCCGTCGAGGCCCTCAAGGAAGTGCAGCGGATCGAGTACGAGCGCGGCGGGTACATCGCCTGGGGGGTCGCCGAAGGCATCGACCTCGCCGCCAGCAAGGTCAGGGATCTCCCGGCCCTCGGTGGTTACGCCCGCATGCAGCTGGAGAAGACCTGGGTCTCAGCAGGCTCCTGATGGCTTTCGACGTTGCACCGCACCGACCGACGCACCCGGCCACGCCGGATCAGGTGGTGCCTCCAGCGAGGGGACGCTCGGTCCATTTCGTGGCCGCGCTCGCCGCGATGGTCGGCCGGCGCTTGCTCCAGCTCGTGGGTCTGCTGGCGCTGGTCTTCGTCCTCGTGGACCTGCTGCCGGGCAGCGCCGCCCGGGCGGCCCTCGGCCGGGATGCCACCGAGGAGCAGATCGGAGCGAAGTCCGAGGCTCTGGGACTCGACGACCCGCTTCCCGTCCGGTTCCTCCGCTGGATCTCGGGGATGCTGTCCGGCGACTTCGGTGTGACGACCCAGGGCACCCCGATCTCGGAGGTGCTGGGGAACCGGATGTCGAACAGTGCGCTGCTGGCGCTCCTCGCGCTCCTGCTCACCGCGGTGCTGGCGATCCTCGGAGGCGGCCTCTGGAAGGTGCGGCCGCGAGGGATCGCGGCTCGTTTCCTCGGTCCGGTGACCATGATGCTGATCGCGCTTCCCGAGTTCGTCTTCGCGATCGTGCTCGTCATGATCTTCTCGCTGGGCCTCGACCTGCTGCCTGCCGTTACGATCACGAATGCGGTCGGGGCTCCCAGCTCCTGGTCGATGCTTGTTCTTCCGGTGCTGGCGTTGGCGCTGCCTATGGGTGCCTGGAACATGCGCGTGGTCCGCTCAGCCCTGGACGACGCCGCCACGGCGCCCCATGTGGAGGCCGCCGTCCTGGACGGCTACTCGCAGTGGCATGTTCTGTTCCGACACATCCTGCCTCTCGCCGTGCCGACGATCGCCAGCTCGATCGGGACCACCGCCGCCATGCTCTTCGGAGGGGCGCTCGTGGTCGAGACGATCTTCAACTACCCCGGGGTGGGGTCGCTGCTCGCCAGCTCCGTGGGTGATCGCGACACGACCCTCGCGGCCACCATTGTGGCGATCACGGCGGTGGTCATCATGGGTGCCCTCTTCGTCGCGGACGCCATCACCAGCTGGTCGACCAAGGGCCGAACATGAGCACGCCCACGACCGCACGGAACAGGACCACTAAGCCGAGCAGCGACAGGCTTCGCGCCGCCGTCATGCTTGCCCCCGCGGGGCTGATCGTCGCCGCGGCGTTGATCGGGCCCTGGATCGCTCCGCATCAGGTAGACGTAGCTTTGGGAATGCCGTATGACGGGCCGTCGAGGAGCGCCCCCTGGGCACCGACATCCTCGGGCGCGACATCGTCAGTCAGATGCTGCACGGAGGCTGGGGACTGATCCTGATCTCGTTGGTCATCGCGCTGATCGTGACCGGCCTGGCATCGGTGCTCGGCAGCATCGCCTCGTTGCGTCCGCGCGTTGGTCGCGTCATCGAGTTCGTCGCCGACATGTTCATCCTGCTCCCGCCAGTTCTCGGGATCCTGGTGATCATGCTTTCGTGGCCGGAGTCCCGGGAGTTCGGCCTCATCCTGATCGCGGCGGTTCTGGGGACGCCCTACAGCGCACGCGTGTTCAGCGCCGCGTCCGCCGGCGTCTGCGCCTCCGGCTACGTCCAGGTCGCCTCGGCCTCGGGGGAGAAGCTGCCGTATCTCGTGTTCCGAGAGGTGTTGCCGAACCTGCGGTCGACGCTACTCACCCAATTCGGGCTGCGCTTCGTCGCCGCGATGTACCTCGTGAGCACCGCGGCGTTCCTCCAGTTGTCCACGACGCTGGGGCAGACCAACTGGGGGGTGATGGTGCGGGACAACTCCTCGGGCATCGTCCTGAACGCCTGGGCCGTTCTGGCGCCGAGCCTGGCGATCGGCGCCGTGGCCATGAGCGTCAGCCTCGCAGTCGGGGTCCTGGAGAGCGGACGGAGGCGGGCCGATGAGTCCCGCTGAGGTCGCCCTGGTCGACCGGCTGAAGGTCGTCTCGTCAGCCGGAAAGGTGCTGCTCGAGGAGTCGTCGTTCCGCCTCACGGGCGGGCGGATCCACGGACTGATCGGGCCCTCGGGAGCGGGCAAGACGACGCTGATGCGTTCGCTATTGGGGTCTCTCCCTCCGGGCGCGGTCAGAGCGGCTGGTTCTGTCGAAGTGTGCGGCCAGGACGTCTTCACGCTGGCTGAGGGCCAGTTGCGCGACTTCAGGCGGCGGCACGTGGCGTTCGTCGGCCAGGACCCGGGTGCCTGCCTGAATCCCACCATGAAGGTGAAGACCCTGCTGCGCGAGGCCGCCAGGCACGGCTCGGGTGCGACGGACCTCGCCTTTGCACTCGACCAGGTGCAGCTGCCCGAGCGGTACCTGAGCCGGCGGCCGGGCGAGCTCTCGGGCGGCGAGCAGCGGCGCGTCGCGCTGGCACGCGCCATCATCCGGGGCGTCGACGTGTTGCTGATCGACGAGCCGCTCGCGGGACTCCATGGCCCGCTGCGCCGGCAGATCTTCGGGGTGCTGCGATCCCTGGTGCTGAGCAACCCGGTCGCCATCGCCATCACTGGGCATCAGGTGAAGCTCATCCGTGAGTTGGCCGACGAGGTCACGAGTGTCGACGGAGCGCCGGCCGCCGAGGTCGAGGCGCAGCTGGCGGCGCGTTCGTTCCGGCTCTCTGCCAGGCGGCCCCCGGCAACGCCGCCGACTCCGGCCACGCTGGCCGACGACAAAGAATTGGCCGTCTCGTGTGTGTGCGTGACCGCGTCATCGCGCCGGGTGCAGATTCTCCACGGCCTCGACTTCGCGGCGCCCCGCGGTGCCATCACGGCGATCATCGGTCCTTCGGGAGCCGGGAAGACCACCTTGGTCAGGGTCCTGGTGGGGCTGCATCCCGAGGCAACGGGGCAGATGCGGGTCAACGGGCTGCCGCTCGACGTGTCGGCCGGACGAAGGAAGCGCGTCGACCGTGCTCGCATCCAGTACGTCCCGCAGAATCCGCTGTCGACGCTCAACCCCCGCAAGTCTGTCTTCTCGACCATCGCCCGGCCTCTCCAGCGGGAAGGGCGGGTCACCAAGGAACAGGTCCGCAGCCGGGTCACCGAGCTGATGAAGACCATGGAGCTCGACGCGGACTTCGCCACCCGCCTCCCGCACGAGCTCTCAGGGGGCCAACGCCAGCGCGTGGCCGTCGCCCGTGCCCTGGCTGGCGACCCGGAGGTACTGGTGTGCGACGAGATCACCAGCGCCCTCGACGCCAAGACCGCCCAGGCGATCATGCGAGCGCTGGACGAGACGGTGCGCACGACCGGGCTGTCCCTCGTGCTCATCAGCCACGACATCGACGAGGTCCGTGCCCACGCCGACTTCGTCTACGTGCTCGACGGAGGACGCTCGCTCGACAGCGGCCCCACCAGCGTCGTGCTGCCCGCTCCCTCGACGGACCAAGCCGGTGAGCTCGTCGAGTAGCAGCTCCCTGGCTGCCGGCGTGATGTGCCGGATCGACCACCAGCTGTCGCAACAAGAGAAGGAGTCACCATGAAGCGTCGTGAAACATTCATCCTGGTCCCGAAGCCGGGCAGGGGCGACGAGGCCCAGCAAGCCCTTTCCGACTGGCTGCGCGCGATCGACGGCTACCCGGGGTACCTCGGGGGGTTGCTGCTGAAGGAGTCGTCAGGCGAGCTGCTCCCGGACACCTTCGTCGTGCAGCTCGACCTCCACGGCGACAAGGAGGTCCGGATGGGCTTCTGGGACAGGCTCGAGAAGGAGACCAGCCCGCTCTACCCTGACGACAAGACCACCGACCCGCCCGACCAAGGCGCGGTGATCTTCGACCGACCCGCGGGTGACGTCGGCCTGGACTACAACCAGGGCAACGGCATGTTCGCCCAGCTCCTCCACGTGCACGCCAACCTCGTCGACGAGTACGCCGCTCGGGTGCCCAGCGAGCGCTAGTCGCGACTCGAACGGCGAAGCGGCCGCAGGCGCAGCGCGACCACGGCCAGCATGGCCATGACCGCCGAGCTCACAGCCGCGGTGACGTCGAGCGCCCGGGTGAACGCTTCCAGCGCATCCTCTCCCGCGCTGACCGCCGAGGGTCCTGAGAGGCGGGCGGCGGCCGCGAGTGCTGCGGCCAGGGTGCCGGTGCCGGCCTCATCCGAGCCGGCAGCCGAGGCGAGCTGGTGGCGGCGCAGGGGAGTCAGCCCGACGACCAGCTGGAGGTACTGGGCGACGAAGAAGAACGTCCCCATGAACGTGAAGACCGTCAGGAGCTGGATCACGACGGCCAGGCTGAAAGCCCTGCTCCTGAACAGCCCGAGATCGATGACAGGTGCGGCCAGCAACTGCTGTCTGCGCACGAACCACGCTCCGCACAGCAGCCCGGCGGCCAGCGACAGCGCCGTGATCGCGTCGACGTCCTGCTGAGCGAGCCGCTTGACGCCGAAGATGAAGGTCAGGATCGATGCAAGTGCGTACACCACGCTGGCAGGGTCCGGACGCGCGCGCTCGGCATCGACGAACTCCGGGAGGGCGGCGCGCCCCAACAGCAGGAACACCAGCATGGCCGGCACGCCGACCAAAAGACCGAACCCCACCAGAAGTAGCTCAAGAGCACTCCACCCACCAGCGGACCGGCGGCGCTGCCGATCATGAAGGTGATCATCCACACCGAAATCGCGACCCGGCGTTCGTCGTCGTCACGGAACATCCGACGGTCAGCAGGAGCGTCGAGGGGATGAGGGTGGCCCCGGCGATGCCCAGCACGCCGCGCATCACAATCAGGCTCCCGCTCGTGGGAGCGAACGCGGCTAGCGCCGACGCTGCCCCGAACGCCGCCGCCCCTGCCATGAGAACGCGGCGCAGGCCGATCCGCTCGCCCAGGGCACCCATGGGGGATCAAGAAGCCGGCAAGCAGAAACCCTTAGATGTCGGTAACCCAGAGCAACTGCGCGCTGGTGGGGCGCAAATTGGTGCTCAGCCGGGGGATGGCGAGGTGGAGCAGGGTGAAGTCCATCGACACCAGCAGCGTGGGCAGGGCCAGGACAGCCAGGCCGCCCCACTCGCGTCGGGTCGCACGGGCGCCGGTCACGCGCCGGTCGGTCTCAGGCGACGTTGACACCGATCAACAGCCCCACGACGTACGTCGCACCAGCCGCGAGAGCGCCGAACGCGAGCTGGCGCAGGCTGCTCTTCCACCACGGGACCGAGGTGGCCATCGACGCGAGCCCGCCGGCCAGGAGGAGGCCGAGCCCGCCCACGACCAGGCCGGCGGCCAGGGAGGTGAAACCGAGGAGATAGGGGATCAATGGGAAGAACGCGCCCAGGGAGAAGCAGATGAACGACGAGATCGCGGCGATACGAGGCGAGGCCTTCTCCTCAGGATCCATGCCGAGCTCATGCGTGACATGCACCAGCGTGGCTCGGTCGAGGTCCTCATGGACGTCGCGCGCCGCCGCGATAGCGGTGGCCTCACGCATACCCATCTCCATGAACATGTGAGACAGCTCGGCCGTCTCCGCCTCGGGGTTCTCCCGGATCTCACGGGCCTCGCGCTCCCACTCGCGGTCGATCTGCTCGTTTTGCGTGCGCACAGAGGCGTACTCGCCCATCGCCATCGAGAACGCGCCTGCCACGAGGCCCGCGACCCCCGCCAACACGATGAACTCCGGCGAGGCGCCCGCCGCGCCCACGCCGGCGACCAAGGCGATGTTGGTGACTAGGCCGTCCATGGCTCCGAAGACCGAGGCACGCAGCCAGCCGCCGGAGATGTCGGCGTGAGTGTGGCCGACCTCGGCAGCACCTGATGGCATCGGCGTTGTCTGCGTCATACGAGGAGAGTAATCTGAATTGGCCAGGCCATCTAGCCAGTTGAGGCTTGCCTCAGTCCCGACCGCGCTCCGAGGAGGTGTCTCAAGCTGGAACGCATCGTCGTGGTCGGCGGCTCGCTCGCCGGCGTCGAGGCAGCCGTCGCTCTCCGCGAAGCGGGCTACGGCGGGCACCTCACCGTGGTCGGTGAGGAGCCGGGGGCGCCGTACGAGCGCTATCCGTTGTCCAAGGCTTTCCTCACCGAGAACCTCGACCCGGCGGAGGTGACGCTGCCCGCCCCACTCGCCACGGACGTCGACTACAGGTCTGCCACCAAGGCGGTGGACCTCGACCCGCGGAAACGGCGCGTGACGCTGCGAGGCGGTAAGCCCCTGCCTTACGACGGGCTCGTGATCGCGACCGGGGCGCGACCGCGTCTCGTCTCCTGGGCCGGCGGGATTCGAGGCATCTCGTACTACCGCACGCTGGCCGAGGCAACAACCGTGCGGGAGGCCCTGGCCGAGGCGCCCACCAGTGTCGCGGTTGTGGGAGGCGGGCTCATCGGCTCGGAGATCGCGTCCGCGGTCGCCGCCTCCGGCATCAAGGTGACCATCGTCGACCGATCGCCGCATCCGCTCGCCCGAACGGTCGGTGACAAGGTCGCGCGGTACCTCGTCGCGCACCACGATGCGCACGGCGTACGCGTCCTCGCGGGGACCAACGCCGTGGCCGCCAAGACGAAGGCCGGGCACGTCCGAGGTCTCCAGCTCGACAGCGGCGAGCTGCTTCGAGCCGACCTCGTGATCGTGGCCGCCGGAACTGTTCCCAACACCAACTGGCTGGGCTCGAGCGGCTTGGACGTCCACGACGGGGTGCGGTGCACGCCGACCTTGCACGCTGCAGAGTCCCGCACAATCGTCGCGGCGGGCGACGTCGCACGCACGCCCTATCCCCTGCTCGACTCCGAGACGGCCCGGGTCGAGCACTGGCGTAGCGCGATGGAGCAGGCGCGCCATGCGGCCCGGAGCCTCCTCGTCGGGCACCAGGACGCCCCACCGTACGAGGGCACTCCTCGCTTCAGCACGCGCATCCAAGGGCTTGCGATCCGGGTGGTCGGCTTCCCCCAGACGGGCGACGAGTGCACGGTCGTCTGGGGCGCGACCGGGGCCAACAGCTTCGTCGCCGCGTTCGGGAGGCGGCACCGCCTCGTCGGCATGTTGGCCGTCAATGCCGGCGACCGCGAGATCTCGACATACACGGCGCTGGTGGAGGCCTCGGCCCGGGGCTTCGTCGACGTCCGCGACCTCGTGGTGAGCCTTGCTTGACAACCCGCTCGGCGGATGTGCCATGATCAGGATTGGTCAGGCCACCAGGCCATTCATTTTCGAAAGGAGTCCGCAGGGGATGCCCACACCACCCGCGCCGCTCATCACCGATCCGATCTACGACGGGATCAACGACCCCACCCTCGTGTGGAACGAGCGGACCTCCGAGTGGTGGTGCATCTTCGCCCACCGGCGTGCGAACGTCCGACTCTCAGCCCCGACCATCGGGCTCGCCCACGGCACTCCCCTGGGTGTCGCGACGTCAACCGACCGGGGAGCGTCCTGGCTCTACCGAGGCACCCTCAACCTTCCGATCGAGCCCGGTCACAACACCTACTGGGGCCCGACGGTGGTGACGGTGGAGGGGGTGCACCATTTGTTCACCACGTTCATCCGCGGGGTGCCCAACGACCCGACCTGGGACACCCACGGCAGGCCGAGCCCGTGGGCGCGCCAGGTACACCACCTCACGAGCACGGACCTGTGGAACTGGACCTCGGCCGGACGGGTCGACCTGGACACCGACCACGGACACGACGCGTGCGTGGCGCGGATGCCCGACGCCACGTGGTCGCTGTGGTTCAAGGACGAGGCGGAGGGCGGAGCCCTCTATCGGGTGACCAGCACCGACCTCGCATCGTGGTCCCACCGGAGCCTCGTGCTTCCCGAGTGGCACGAGAGCCCCATCGTCTTCCAGCTGGGTGGCTGCTACTGGCTGGTGGCCGAGTCCCGTGACGGTCTCACCTCCTACCGGTCGCCGGATGCCCTGGACTGGGAAAGGACAGGCCCGTTCGTAGCCGAGGCCGGCGCCCGCCCGGCCGACGCGGGCCCGGTCCGTTCGCCGGACGTCGTACCCCTCCCGGACGGGGCTGCCTACCTCGTCTACTACACACAGACGGGCGTGGACGCCTACGGCAACGACGCGCCCACGGCGTCGCAGACGTCGACCGCCCAGGTCGCGCTCCTCAGCGTGGTGGCCGGCTACTTGTCGTGCGACCGCGACGCACCCTTCGACTTCCGGCTTCCCGACCAGCTGGTCCACGCGTGAGGTGTCCAACATGAGCGACAAGCCGACATACGACATCGCGATCCTGGGACTGGGGGCGATGGGCTCAATGGCTGCCTGGCGAGGAGCCAGCCGGGGGGCCAAGCTCCTGGGCATCGAGCAGTTCGGCCCCGCCCACGCCCGGGGGTCGTCCCACGGAGGCTCGCGGATCTTCCGCAAGACACTGTTCGAGGGTCCGGCCTACATTCCCTTGGTCGAACGCGCCGACCAGCTGTGGCGGCAGCTGAGCAGAGAAGCCGGGGTGACCTTGTTCCAGCAGTCCGGTGGGTTGTGCATAGGCCCGCGCGACGGGGAGCTGGTCAAGGACGCGCTCCAGTGCGCCGACGCGGGAGGCTTCGAACACCAGCTGCTCGAGCCCGACGAGCTGGCGGCTCGCTACCCCCAGCATGCGCACGTCGACGATGACGTGGCGGTGCTGGAGCCCGGCGCCGGGATCCTGCACCCCGAGGATTCCATCCGCGCCGCGCTGGGTCTGGCGAAGGCGGCGGGCGCGGATCTGCGGTTCGACACCCGGGTCACGACACTTCACGTCGGCACGGACGGTGTCGAGATCAGCACCGCCGACGAGACGTTGCGGGCACGCCGCGCGATCGTCGCGACGGGTGCTTGGTTCACTGACCTCGTCCCGAGGCTCGAGCTGCCGCTGCGGGTGCAGCGGTCGGCGCTCATCTGGTTCCAGGGCGAGGACAGGGCCGCCTATAGGCCCGATCGCTTCCCGGTCTTCGTGCGCGAAAACGCCCTGATGGACGGGTGGGGCATTCCCGACGTCGACGGCACCGGAGTCAAGATCGGGGCGGGTCCCTCGGCACCGAAGCCGTGGCTCTCGCACGCCGCCGAGAACGACTTCCCGGTCAACGAGCGCGACACCGGGCCCGCGGAGGAGTTCTGCAAGCGGGCCTTCCCTGGGCTGGTCCCTGTTGCTGTGGCCGCCCGGCCGTGCATGAACTCCAAGAGCCCGGACGGTGACTTCGTCATCGGCGTCCCTGACGGGGCACCGTCCGTGGTCCTCGCGGGAGGGTTCTCCGGCCACGGCTTCAAGCACGCGGCGGCCGTGGGGGACGTCACCGTCGACCTGGCCCTGGATGGCCAGTCCGACCTTCCTCTGGCCGCGTTCTCCCCGGCCCGCCTCTCCAGGGCAGGGGGCTGACATGGAGCACCGCCCGCTCGGCGGGTCCGGCCTCCGCGTCAGTGCGGTCGCGCTCGGGACGATGAACTTCGGACCCGTCACCCCAGAGGCAGAGGCGCATAGGCTCATGGACGTTGCCGTCGACCAGGGCATCAACGTCCTGGACACCGCGAACGTTTACGGAGCCGACGCCAACCGGACCATCGCCGACTGGTCCCCCCGCAAGGGACTCACCGAGGAGATCATCGGCCGCTGGCTCGCCCTCGAGCCGCGTCGACGGGAAGGCGTGGTCATCGTCTCCAAGGCCTACGGGCGAATGGGGGAAGGCCCGAACGACATGCACCTCTCGGCGGCCCATCTCCGTCGGGCCTGCGAAGAGTCCCTACGTCGGTTGCAGACCGACCACATCGACGTCTTCATGCTGCACCACGTGGACAGGAGCACGGGCTGGGACGAGATCTGGGAGGTGCTCGGCGACCTCCGCGCCGCGGGCAAGATCCGGTACGCCGGTACGAGCAACTTCGCGGCCTGGCAGATCGTCGCCGGACAGGAGGCGGCCAAGCAGCGGCACCTGCTCGGGTTCGTTGCCGACCAGAGCATCTACAACTTGATGGAGCGCACGATCGAGCTCGAGCTCCTGCCTGCCTGCCGCGCGTATGGCATCGGTGTCATGCCCTACAGCCCGTTGAACTCCGGGCTACTCGGCGGAATCCTGACCAAGCGCCAGACCGCTGCCCGCAGTTCGAGTTCCCGGGCGGTCGCACAGCTTGATACGCGGCACGAACAGATCTCGGCGTTCGAGGACTTCTGCAAGGAGGTCGGCTGGCCGCCCGCAGTGGTCGCCCAAGCGTGGCTATGCCACCAGCCGGGGGTCGCAGGGCCCATCGTGGGAGCTCGCACCGTGGAGCACGTCATCGACGGGGTGGCTGCCGCGAACCTGACCCTGTCGTCGTCAGAGCTGGACGCTCTCGATGCCATCTTCCCCCCGACCGGGGCCGCACCGGAGGCGTACGCATGGTGAGCACCTTCCAGCCGTTCGAGCTGGAGAACTGGCAGTCGGACTACGAGCAGACCGTGCAGTTCAACCTCGCCGACAGCACGTGCAACCCGCTCACCCTCCGTGAGCTGCTGGGAGACGACGCCGATCTCGAGAGACTGCTGGCCACGAAGCTGTACTACCCCGAGGTGAACGGGGAGGTGGACCTCCGCGAGCGGATCGCGCTGCGATACCCGGGGGCGGACGTCACCGCGGACAACGTGCTGGTCACCGTCGGCGCCTCGGAGGCCAACGCGGCGGTCGTCGACGCCTTCTGCCCGCCTGGCTCGCGTGTGGTCGTCATGCAGCCCGGCTACCAGCAGGTGTGGGGTTTGGCCACGAACCGCGGCTGCGAGGTGGCCGGCTTCCAGCTGGATGCCGCCCAGGGCTGGAGGCCGGATCTGTCCTCGCTGCGCGACCTGGTCACGCCGGAGACCAGCGTCCTCTACGTCTGCAACCCCAACAACCCGGCCGGGTACGTCCTCACCGAGGACGAAATGGCGGAGATCGTGCAGATCGCCGCGCGGTATGGCACCTGGCTTCTCGCTGATGAGGTGTACGCCGGGAGCGAGCACGACCCCCACACGTCGGCGCGGACCTTCGTCGGCCGCTACGACCGGGTCATCGGCGTGAACAGCATGTCCAAGGCCTTTGGGCTTTCCGGTCTCAGGATCGGCTGGGCTGTCGCTGCTCCCGACGTCATCCAGGCGCTGTGGCGCCGCCACGAGTACGCCGCGATCGCGACCGGACGGCTCGACAACGTGCTCGCCGCTGTCGCGTTGCAGCCCGAGACCTCGACGCGGATCCTGGCGCGCAACCGGGAGGCGATGCTGGCGGGCTGGACCCTGTTCGACGAGTGGCAGCAGAAGATGGGAGGCCTGGTGCGGGCCCACCAGCCGATGGCGACACCGCTGGCGTTCATCCGCTTCGAGACAGCCCTTGACTCCATCGAGATCGGGCATCGCATCCGCCGTGACGCCTCGACGCTGATCTGCCCGGGGGTCTTCTTCCGCCAGGAGGGCTTTCTCAGGATGAACTTCGGGTTCGGCCAAGCGGAGGTCGCCGGTGCCATCGCGGCCATGACCCCCGTCGTCCAGGCAATGGTTGACGAGGCTGCGCGGTGAAGGCAGACGTCGTGGTCAACCTGCAGCTTCTTGAGGACTCCTTCGCCGTGTGTCGGATGGAGCCCGGCCGGCAGTTGGCGATGCCGGAGGCCTCCTCGTCGATCTGGTCACTCACCAGGACCGCGGCCGAGCTCTCCCTGGTGTGTGCGGCGCACCTCGCCCCGAAGGATGCCGTAGTCGAGGACGGCTGGTCCGCCATCGTCGTGGACGGACCGCTCGACTTCGGCCTGACCGGCATCCTCGCCTCCATCGCCACCCCGCTGGCGGATGCGTGCATCTCGATCTTCGCCCTCTCCACCTACGACACTGACTACGTGCTCGTGAAGTCCGACCAGCGCGATGCCGCGTTGCGGACGCTCGAGGCCGCCGGCCACACGTTCGGGCGCTGAGCCGACCCAGGGACGTCGGCCCGAGGACCAGCCTCCGCAGGACCAGGTCGACCTCGTCGTTGAGGTCTTCCGGCTGCTGTCCGACCCGACCCGGGTGCGCCTGCTGTGGGCGATGAGGGGAGGGGAGTGCTCCGTCAACGTGCTCGCCGCCGCAGTCGACAAGCGCCCGACAGGCGTCTCCCAACACCTCGCCAAGCTGCGCATGGGCCGGCTCGTCAGCACTCGGAGGGGCGGCCAGCAGGTCTTCTACCGCGTGGAGAACTCCCACGTCGCCCAGCTTGTCGAGGACGCGATCTACCACGTGGACCACAACGGTCCTGGGATCCCGGAGCACCACCGGCACGACGCTTCGACACTGACGGACCCAGGAGCACGAGCGCATGGTTGAGAGAACCGACCAGCCGGATGGCCACGAGCACCACGACCACGACTCAGGCCATGATCACGACTCGGGCCGTGGTCACGTACACGGTCATGGCCATAGGCCACGACGGCCACGACGGCCACGACGGCCATGGAGATCATGTGCACCGTGGCGGGCTGATCGGCTTCCTGTGCGAGATCTTCAAGCCGCACTCCCACGACTCCACGGACAAGATCGACTCCGCGTTGGAAACGAGTCGTGAAGGCATGCGCTGTCTGAAGATCAGTTTCCTGGCGCTGTTTGTCACCGCCGTCGTCCAAACGGTCCTGGTCTTGCTGACGGGTTCGGTCGCCCTGCTCGGCGACACTGTGCACAACTATGCGGACGCGCTGACCGCCGTCCCTCTCGCGATCGCGTTCCTCCTAGGTCGTCGTGCGGCCACCCGGCGCTACACCTACGGCTTCGGACGAGCCGAGGACCTGGCCGGAGTCATCGTGGTCGTGGTGATTGCCGCGTCCACTGCACTGACGGCGTACGCCGCGACCGAGCGGCTCCTCAACCCGCAGGAGGTCTCCCAAGTCGGAGTGGTCGCCGTAGCCGGGCTGGTCGGCTTCATCGGCAACGAAGTGGTCGCCAGGTACCGGATCGTCACCGGACGCAAGATCGGCTCTGCTGCGCTGGTCGCGGACGGCCTTCACGCCAGGACCGACGGGTTCACCAGCCTCGCGGTCCTCGTCGGGGCAGCTGGCGTGGCGTTGGGCTACCCGCGTGCGGATCCGATCGTCGGGCTGCTGATCACGGTGGCCATCCTGTTCGTGCTCAAGGATGCGGCCAAGGAGGTGTACCGCCGCCTCATGGACGCGGTCGACCCGGAACTCGTGGACCAGTGCGAAGCGGTGCTGAGGTCCGTGAACGGTGTCGAGGACGTCAACAACGTCCGGCTGCGGTGGGTCGGCCACTCGCTGGAGGCTGATGCCCGCATTGCCGTCGACCCGTCGACCGGGATTGTCGCGGCCCACGAGCTCAGCGACCAGGCGGAGTACGAACTGGTCCGCACCGTACGACGACTGGGTTCTGCGGTGATCCACGCCGAGCCCACCACCGACCACGCATCCGCCACGCACCGACGCTTCGGCTCGAGCGTGTGAGAGGCAAAGCCCGCTAGTGATGGGTGCAGGACATGGGCACGGATCTCTTCCGCGGCCGTATTGGAAAGCGGGTTGAGTTACAGCCCTCAGGGGTTCGAATCCCCTATCCTCCGCCAAGTTCCTCAGCCCCGGCAGGCAGCGACCGCAAGACCGTCCACGAAGTCGTTCATCACATGGCCCGAGTGGCCCTTGACCCAGCCGAAGGCGACGTCGCCGCGGTCGAGGAACAGCGTGATCAGCGGTTCCCACAGGTCCCGGTTGGCGACCGGCTTCTTGGCCGAGTTGGTCCAGCCGCGGGCCAGCCAGCCGGCGTACCAGCGGTCGCGGAAGCAGTTGACGACGTAGGTCGAGTCGCTGACGACGAGCAACGGTCCCTCCAGGGAGCGGACCGCCTCGAGGGCGGCGCGGATCTCCATCCGCTGGTTGGTCGAGCGGGCCTCGTGTCCGGAGTCGTAGACCGAGGTGTCGAGCGCCCAGGCCCAGCCGCCGGGACCGGGATTGCCCGCGCAGGCGCCGTCGGTGAACACCGAGCGGGCGCCGGGCGGTACCGGCATGGCCGGGCGGGGCGCCATCAGCGAGCGGACCGCCGGCGTCGGGCGAGCACCGGACGCAGCACGAGGGCCAGCAGCAGGATCCCGCCGCCGACCAGCCCCCACCACACCGCGTTCTCGCGCGTGGAGGCGAGCACGTCGTCCGGCTCCTCCGGGACTGCGAGCACCTGCGGCTCGTCGATCACGTCGCCGTGGCTGAGCACGGTCCCGTCCTCGGCCATCTCCAGCGGGCGAGTGAGGGCCGCGTCGGCCTGGACCTCGCCGGCACCGACCAGGGTGTTGGGGATGTCGGGCCGTCCGGCGGCGGTGTAGCGGAGCCGGTTGACGGCCTGCTGCGGCGTGTCGTCCTCGTACGCCGACAGCAGGAGCGCGAGGACCCCGCTGACCTCGGCTGCCGCCCACGAGGTCGCCGGGACACCGAGGAGACAGGTGCCCCCCTGGACCGAGTAGGACACCGCGCCGGCGGTCGGTGCGGCGATGTCGGTCTGGGAGTTCTCCAGCACCAGCTTTGTCGCCTCGACCTCCCCGGGGTAGCCGGTCATGGTCGTGTTCACCGCCAGCACATTGCCGTAGTCGGCCGGGTGGATCAGGCTCGCGACGTCCTCGCCCGGCCGGTGGGCCTCGTACTCCGAGCCCAGCCCCTCGGGGGTGATCCCGTCGTCCTGGCCGGGCCGGTTGCCGGTGGGCGCGACCACGATCGCGCCGAGGTCCCACAGCCGCTCGACGCGCTCACGCACCCCCTCGTCGTCGGGGAGCGCCAGCGCGATCGTCACCACCTTGATGTTGAACTGGCCCATCGCCGCGATCACCTGGTCGAGGCCGTTCCGCACGTTCTCGAGGGTGAGCGGCGACGCGTCCGAGCCGAGCGGTGCATCGGGGTCGTCGTAGACCTGGACATCGAGGATCTGGGCGGCGGGCGCGATCCCCACTGGGTTGCCGTCGGGCCGCGGCGGCCCCGCGATCAGGCCTGCGACAGCGGTGCCGTGGTAGTACTCCGGTGGCTTCAACGAGCCCGCCGTGAGGTGGGTGGCCACGGGGATCCCGGTCGTCGGGACCACCCCCGAGTCGAGCACCGCGACGACAACTCCCGCCCCCGGCTGACGGCCCTGCTTGGTGAGCCGCGCCACCGCCTTGTCGACACCCATCTCCTGGAGCGGCAGGCTGACCTGGTCGGTCCCGACCGGGCTCTCGTACTGGTTCTGGACGTTGACCAGGGTGCAGTCCTCCTCGGTGTCGGCGTACGCCGGAGCCGTGCCGATGCCGATGCCGGTGCCGATGACGCCGGAGACCATCAGCACCGCAGCCACCCCGCCACGGCCCGAGCCTCCGAGTCGACGGCTCACGTCGGGGCCCGCCGGCAGGTCTCCGGCGTCGCCGGGTCCGCGGCGGGTACTGCCGGCGGGCACAGCGCTGCGCTGGTCGAGAGCGCCACTCCCTCGGGGAACAGCTTCAGCCACGAGTCGGGCGCGACCGGCACGTCGTCGGGGTCGTAGCCGAGCTTGGTCAGCGTGATCGCCCCGTCGAGCAGGTAGGTCTTGCCGCGCGGGTCGATGACGTAGGCGTCGCCCCCGACCGTGTCGTCCCAGTCACCGACCCGGACGAACGCGCCGCGACCCTGGTCGATCGTGACCTTCTTCTGGTCGGCCGGCACGTCCTCGCGGGCCGCCGAGCCGCGCCGATCCTCGGCCAGCTGCACCCGCGGCACCTCGTCGTCCTTGAGGACCAGACGCGCGCACGGACCGCCCCGCGCCTGCTCGAGCAGGGCATCGGGCCACAGGGCGTCCTTGTAGGAACGCTCCGCGGCCACCGACGTCGGCATCTCGATCGTGACGTCCCTCGGCAACTCCTTGGTGCCCTTGAACCGGGTGTTCCTGAGCACCTCCAGGGCGAAGGGGTCGAGGGCCGAGGGGCCGTCCCTCGTCAGGACCACCGCGCGGCCGGTGTCCTCGTCCAGGACGTAGTCGCCCACCCGTGCCGTGTCCGGGTACTGCGGGTCGTCGAGCGGCTGGCCGCCGTCGGCGAAGTCGAAGCTGTCCGCCCCGAGGACGCCCCCTTCCGGGAACAGGTTGAGCCACTCGGAGGGGACGTTGATCGCCTCGATCCGGGCATCCTCGATCCCCAACGCCTGGAGCATGGTGTCGGCCGGGTCGTTCGCGGGGTTCTTGGTCTCCGGGATCGGATAGCGGTAGGTGCGCTGGTGCTCGTCGGCGTCGCTCGAGGTGGCGAGCAGGTAGTAGCTGTCCTGGCTCTCGACCAGCATGCCGAGGCTCGGCGAGGTCGACGTCAGCCGCTCGGTGGACACGTCGACGGTGATCCCGATGTTGTCGTCGGTGCACGCTGTCCACCCGGACTGGATGAACTGCTTGGGCCGAGGCAGGGTCTGGGGCGCTCCGGCGATGCCGATCGGATCGCCCGGGGTCTGGTCCTCGATGACGTCCTGATCGACGTACGTCGGCTCGATGTCCGCCCCGAGGATCAGCTGGGCCGAGGTGATGTTGATGACCGGGATCAGCGTCGGGTTGTCCCCGTCGTCGAGGATGACGTAGGGAGCGGCTTCCTGCCGGCTGACCACCAGGCCCACCTTGTTCCAGTCCTCCTCGGTCCGCGACGCGAGCACGGACGCGATGGCTGCGCCCGCGATCAGCAGCACCGCCAGCGCCAGCCCGCCGACCACGGTGCGGCCGGGTCGCGAAGGCTCGACCTCGCGGCCGCCGGGCGCGCCGGAGAGGAACGCCGTGACCAGGCGACGCCGCGAGAACGAGTAGGCCTCGACGAGGTCCTTCTTGGTGGCCACTAGGCGCTCGCTCCTCGCCCCGGCGGCGTAGCGAGCGTCGCCTCCACGGGATGCTCCGCAAGGCGCCGGAGCGAAGTCGCGGTGGATCCCTCATCGAGCGACGGCAACGCCGCGGAGCGCCCGTGGGGCGGCGCGCAGCAGGCGGCGGGGCGAGGAGGGAGCGCCATTAGCTGCGGATCGACGAGTAGATCCCGGTCGCCAGCACCACCAGCGGCAGCATGGCCAGCAGGCACATCGTCTCGGCGAGGTCGCCCAGCCGTCCGCGGCGCAGCGACGGGGTGCTGGGGATCAGGGTGACTGCCAGCAGGACCGCGCCGGTCGCCGCGAGCGTCACCGCCACGGTGGGCCGCCAGTCGGGGTGCATCCACAGCAGCGAGACCGCGACCGAGGCCAAGCCGAGGATGCCCGAGCCGAGGCCGACCAGCACCTCATGGCCGGTGCGGTACTGGCGGGTCCGCAGCATCACGACCAGGCAGGCCACCACCGCGAGCAGCGTCCCGGAGAGCCCGAGGCTGACCGCGAGAGGCGCGACCAGGATCAGCAGCAGCCCGACCGTTGCGGAGACGGCCACCAGGATCTGGTGCGCGACCCGGGCGTCTGCACCGACGCGCCGCGGGTCGATCTCAGCCGGGTCGGCGGTGATGTCGGCCGGCGCGAACAGTTGGTCCACCTTGGTGCTGGTCACCCCGAGGGCCAGCCACGGAAACACGCTGCCGGCCAGCACGACGATCGCCAGCGCCGTGGTGAGCACCACGGCGGGGTCGAAGGAGCCGGCCCTGGTGAGCAGTCCGGTGGCCAGGAAGATCGCGCCCACGACCACCGGAGGCAGGGCCAGGGTGCGCCCCTCGCCGAGGCCCACCACACAGATCAGCCCGGCCACCAGCGCGCCGCCGCCGGCGGTGGCGACCGGGTAGCCGAAGAAGTCGCCGTCCTGGCGCAGCACGAGCATCAGCCCGCCCAGGGCGGCGTAGACGCAGCCCATCCAGGTCACCACGACGGCCGCCTCGGGCTCGTGCTGGGCCCGGGACAGCACGATCGCGCCGGCCACGAGCGCCACCGCGACCACGGCCGCGGCCACGCCGGCCAGGAGCGACTCGTACTGGATCAGCAGCGCCACCGCACCGAGCGTCATGAGCAGCCCCGCCGCCGCCAGTGCGGTACGTCGGCCCGACGCGGGCGCCCACGGCTCGAGGTCGCGCTCGACCACGTCGGTCATGGCTTCGACGATGTCGTCGTAGACCCGGGGCGACGCCTCGTCGACGCCAGCGGTGACGGTGAGCACCCCGCCGTCCTGGATGCCCTGGGTGGTCAGCCCCGACTCACCGGCGAGCTCGCGCCCCTCGGCGGTCACGACCCGGTAGCCGCCGTAGACCGTGGCTGCGTCGAGAAGCCCGACACTGCGCGCGAGCTCGGGGACCAGCTCGGCCACCGGCACCGACCCGGGCAGCACCAGGTCCACCCGACGGGTGCCGGAAGAGACGGTGACGCGCACCAGACCGGACGCACTGACTGGCGCCTGACTCATGCGGTCCTCCCGAGCTGTCGGACGGTGGCGTGGGGCCCCGCGATGCTACCGAGAGGACGATGACACGGCAGGAGGACCGGCGCCGGGCGCCGGTCCTCCTCTGTGCCTCCCGCAGTGTGGCCGCGGGGGATGCTCAGCCGATCTGGAGCGAGCTTGCGCCCTTCAGGTCGGCCTGCCTGTAGTCCACGTTGGACTGGCCGACGGTGGTGCCGGTGTCGCTGAGCAGCTGCCGCATCTCGAGGATCGCGGTGTCCCACTTGTTCTTCGAGTTGATGTAGGCGAGCTGCGCCTCACCGGACCACTCGGCTTGCAGCGGGGCCAGGTCGCGCTCGAGGGTGTTCATGCGGTCGTCGATGTCCTTGACCATCTTGTAGAGATGGTCGGTGACCTCGTCGAGGCCCCCGTGGTTGACGACCAGTCCGTCAAATCCCATGCCGGTCATGTCTGTGTCTCCCTTGTCCTAGGTCCGCGATCCGCGATCAGTACTGCTTCACGCCATCGAGGCGGCTGTGGTTCTTGTTCATGTAGTCCGACTGGGCCGCGTCGGTGTTGAGGTTGAGGTGCTCGGTCGACGTGAGAGCGGCCTCGAACTCGTTGAGGGCCTGGACGACGCGGTTCTGCTTTTCGGTCCACGCCTGGTGCAGGTTGAAGAAGGCCCGGCCGCCCTGGCCCTGCCACTTCGACTGCTGGGCGATGATGTTGTCGGACAGCACTCCGGAGAGCCGGTCGAAGTCACTCTTGGCGGTGGCCACCATGGCTGCCGCCCGGGACAGAGTCTTGTCGCCCGCCTTCATCTCATTGGGCGTCGATGTCATGTCGCCTCATCCCTTTCTCATGAGCGGCATCTCGAAGCCACCCGAGTTGTGTGTGCAATGTGTTGTTGCCTGGGGCCCGGACGTGTGGCAGCCGGACAACCAGCGATCTACCCGTGGCGCCTGCCGCTAAACCCGAAACTTGATTTCCCACAGGGTCCGGAACAGCCCCGACGCAACCACGAGCGCGGCGATCGCGCCAGCCCCGGCCAGTCCTTCGGCCACCTCGGCGCGCCGCGACCACCAGGCCGAGCGCCAGCCGCGACCAGTGGCCACCGCGACCATGACCAGGAGTACGGCGAGCAGGATCCCGCCGAGACCGAGAGCAAGAGCACCCGTGGTGTCGAGGAGTCGAAGCAGCACGACAGCGAGCGCGGCCCAGCAGGTCAGGCCCGCCCCGCGCAGCATGGCGCGCGCAGCCGGGTGCCGGTAGCTGCGCGCGGCCAGCAGCAGCGCCGCGCCGCACAGCCCGACCATCACTCGGGCGCCGATCCGGTCGACCGGGAGGTTCGCGCTGGACAGCAGCATCGGGGCGGACACCGCGACCACCACCCAGACACCGGCCGCGGACGCCGTCACGATCCGGGCGCCGCGCGCGGCGACGTGCGCCACCGCAGCCGGTGGCACCACCATCCGCCCGCGTCGTCCGTGCGGTCGCTCGCGCGCCGACCAGGCCGTCACGGCGAGCCGCTCGAGGTCGATGAGGAACTGGTCGGGGACGTCGACCGCCATCGCGGGCACCACGCGAGCGGCGAACGTGGCCAGCAGGAGCAGCGCGCCCCACACCGGCTCGGGACTGGCATGCATCAGTGCGCCTGCGCCGGTGACCAGGAACAGGGCGACGCCCACCACGATCCAGACCCGAAGCGCCTCGTCGCCCTGGACGTCGAGCGAGCGGGCCACCGCCGCCGCGACGGCCGCGACCAGGGCGGTGACCCCGACGATGGTCGGGAGCCGCTCCGCCTCCGGGCCCCACACGACTGCGAACGCCGCGGCGGCCGCGAACGCCGGCGCCGCGACCATCCGATGCGCACTCAGCCGGCCCACGGGCATCACGCCGAGCAGCGCGGAGAAGCCGAGCAGCCCGACCGTGACCTGCCCCTCGACGGTGTCGAGCCCGCCGACCCTCGAGCCGAACCAGCCGGCCAGCGCCGCCACCCCGACGGCGACGGCGAACCAGGCGACCGAGAAGGGCCCGGGCCCGCGGTCCTCGGCGCGCCGCGGGACGCTCTCACCCGCACTGCCGCGGATCGCCCCGCCGGCGGCCAGCACGTCGCCGCTCCGGATGCCCAGATCGGCCAGCGACCGGTTGGCGCCGAGCTCCTGTCCGAGCCGGCTGTGCAGGGTCGGCGCGAACTGGAGCCGGCACTGGGCGGCGTACTCGCGGGCGACGTCGTCGACCGAGGCCTCCGGGGGGACCACCAGGTCCACGGCGCCGGCGGGGCCGTGCACGGTGAGCGCGAGCGTACTGCCGGCACTGCGTCTGCCGCCGTCCATCGCCACCTCCGCCATAGCGCCGGGCTCCGTCCGGACCAGCCCGGCCGCGTCCCGAAGACTAGATGCCCCGTTCGGGGGCACACCTATCATCGATCCGACCGGACTCGGGCGAACGGGAGCGCTGTGACCACGACGGACAAGCCTGCGACGGTGGTTCCGCGCAGCCCGAAGCACGCCAGTGGCGGACTGACCCCCGCCTTGTCCGACACCGGCTCCTACACGCAGACCGGGAGCACCCTGCGCAGCGGCCGCCTCGACGAGCCGGAGCTGCCCACCGGACAGCTCCAGCTGCAGCCACCCCCGCAGATCGAGCAGGCCGAGGGCGCCAGCGGTGTGCTGATGAACGCGATCCCGATGCTCGGGAGCCTCGGCTCGATCGTCCTGGTTGCGACCATGAGCGGCGCCAGCACCGGTGGTCGCCAGTACATCGCGGCCGGCATGTTCCTCTTTGCCACGCTCGGCTTCGTCGTCGTCCAGATCGACCGCCAGCGCAAGCAGCGGATCCAGCAGGTCACCGGCACCCGCACCGAGTACCTGCGCTACCTCGGCAGCGTCCGCCAGGTCGCCCGCGAGGCCGCCGACCAGCAGCGCCGAGCGCTCACCTGGCACCATCCCGACCCGGCCGCACTGCCGGCGCTGGCCGAGGACCGGACCCGGATCTGGGAGCACCACAGCGGCGACGCGCAGTTCCTGCACGTCCGGTACGGCGTCTGCCACCAGCCCCTCTCGCTGGAGCTGGTGCCGCCGGAGAGCGCCCCCATCGACCAGGTCGACCCGGCAGCGGCCTCGGCGCTGCACCGGCTGCTCGTCGTACACCGGCTGCAGCCGGACCTGCCGGCGTCAGTGGACCTGCGGGCCTTCGACCGGGTGGAGGTCTGCGGCCCCGAGGAGCCGGCCCGGTCCCTGGCGCGGGCGATGATCTGCTCGGCCACCGCCTTCCACTCCCCCGAGCACCTGGTGGTCGCGGTGCTCGCCGCCGACCAGAACCTCGCGCACTGGGACTGGATCAAGTGGCTGCCGCACGGCCAGAGCGCGCAGCAGTCCGACGCGGTCGGCGCCCGGCGCATGGTCTCGACCTCGCTTGACGAGCTGGCCTCGCTGCTGCCCGCCGACCTCAGCGAGCGGCCTCGGTTCGGCGCCGACGAGCGGCCGGCGACCCCGCACATCCTCTTCGTCATCGACGGGGCCGAGCTGCCGCTCGGCAACCACGTGCTGCCGCCCGACGGCGTCCACGGAGTCACGGTGCTCGACCTCCCGATGCGCTGGGACGAGCTCGAGGACGCGACCCGGCTGCGCCTGCAGTTCGAGGCGGGCGACGTACCGCCTGCGGACGGCCGCTACCCCGTACAGGCGCTCCGGCTGCGCGACGAGGTGATCCGCGCCAAGGTCGACCAGTGCTCGCTGGCCACCGCGGAGGCGTTCGCACGCCGGCTCACCCCGCTGCACACGGTCAGCGGCGTCGTGGAGACCAGCAGCGCGGAGGCCGGCGACACCGACTTCATGGAGCTGCTGGCCCTGGGCGACGTCCACCACTTCGATCCCGACCAGGCCTGGCAGCAGCGGCCGGCGCGCGACCGGCTCCGGGTCCCCATCGGCACCGGCGACGGCGGCTCGGTCGTCCACCTCGACATCAAGGAGTCCGCCCAGCAGGGCATGGGCCCGCACGGCCTGGTGATCGGCGCGACCGGCTCCGGCAAGTCGGAGTTCCTGCGCACCCTCGTCCTCGGGCTGGCGATGACGCACTCGCCCGAGCACCTCAACATGGTGCTGGTCGACTTCAAGGGCGGCGCGACGTTCGCCGGGATGTCCGAGCTGCCGCACGTGTCGGCGGTGATCACCAACCTCGCCCAGGAGCTCACCCTCGTCGACCGGATGCAGGACGCGCTCTCCGGTGAGATGGTGCGCCGCCAGGAGCTGCTCCGCGAGGCCGGCAACTTCGCCTCCATCCGCGACTACGAGAAGGCCCGCGCTGGCGGCGAGGACCTGACGCCGCTGCCGTCGCTGTTCATCGTGGTCGACGAGTTCTCCGAGATGCTGGCCGCCAAGCCCGAGTTCATCGACCTCTTCGTGGCGATCGGCCGCCTCGGTCGCTCGCTCGGGCTGCACCTGCTCCTCGCGTCCCAGCGCCTCGAGGAGGGCCGGCTGCGGGGCCTCGAGTCACATCTCTCCTACCGGGTCGGCCTGCGGACCTTCAGTGCTCAGGAGTCTCGCGCGGTGCTCGGTGTGCCCGATGCCTACGAGCTTCCGCCGATCCCGGGCCTGGCCTACCTCAAGCCGGACCCGACCACGATGCTCCGGTTCAAGACCGCCTACGTCTCGGGGCCGCCGTCCGGCCGGGTCCGCGTACGCCGCGACGAGGGCGGCAAGCTGCAGGGGATCTTGCCGTTCACGATCTCCGAGGTCCAGAAGCTGGACGTGCCCGTCGACGAGCCAGAGCCGGCACCGGTGCCCGTCGACGCCGGTGACCAGCAGTCACTGCTCGACCTCGCTGTAGACCGCATGGTCGGTCACGGCCCGGCGGCCCACCAGGTCTGGCTGCCGCCGCTCGACGTCCCGGACACTCTCGACGAGCTGATGCCGGACCTGGCCGTGGACCCCGAGCTGGGGCTGGTCTCCCGCGAGTGGCGCGCGCTCGGCGGCCTCGTCGTACCGCTCGGCACCGTCGACCGTCCGCGCGAGCAACGTCGCGACACGCTCTCCGTCGACCTCAGCGGGGGCGCCGGCCACATCGCGGTCGTCGGTGGCCCTCGCAGCGGCAAGAGCACCGTGCTGCGCTCGATCGTGGCGAGCATGGCGCTGACCACGACGCCGCAGGAGACCCAGCTCTTCGTCCTCGACTTCGGTGGTGGCACGTTCACCGGCATGGTCGGGCTGCCGCACCTGGCCGGCGTCGGCACCCGCTCCGAGCCCGACGTGGTGAGCCGGATCATCGCCGAGGTGACCGGCATCGTGGACCGGCGTGAGAAGTACTTCCGCGCCAACGGCATCGACTCGATCGAGACCTACCGCAGCCGGCGCGCGCAGGGTCGTGCCGACGACGGGTACGGCGACGTCTTCCTCGTCGTGGACGGCTGGAGCACGCTACGGGCCGACTTCGACGACCTCGAGATGGAGATCCAGCAGCTGTCCACGCGCGGCCTGACGTTCGGCTTGCACGTCGTGGCCGCGACCACCCGGTGGGCGGACTTCCGGGCCGCGATTCGCGACATGTTCGGGAGCCGGCTGGAGCTGCGGCTGGGCGACCCGCTCGACTCCGAGATCGACCGGCGGATCGCGGCGCTGGTGCCGACCGGCCGGCCCGGGCGCGGCCTGGTCTCCAGCAAGCTGCACTTCCTCTCGGCGCTGCCGCGCATCGACGGCCAGGCCAGCAGCGAGACCCTGGGCGATGGTGTCGAAGACCTGGTCCGGCGGGTCAAGGACGCGTGGACCGGCCCGAACGGCCCGAAGCTGCGGCTGCTGCCCGAGCGGATCTCCCTCGACGACGTCCGCGCGCAGGGCGGCGTACCTGCGACGCTGCCGGACGAGGACAAGGGCCGGCACCCGATGCTCCTCGGGATCAACGAGAAGGAGCTGGCGCCGGTCTCCCTCGACCCCGACACCGAGCCGCACCTCCTCGTCTTCGGCGACGGACAGTCCGGCAAGAGCTCGATCCTGCGTGG
The DNA here is from genome assembly GCA_963765915.1 of uncultured Actinomycetota bacterium. GTDB lineage: Bacteria > Actinomycetota > Actinomycetes > Propionibacteriales > Nocardioidaceae > Nocardioides. Next base: position 327,708 of record CAVXYB010000014.1, read on the forward strand.
CCTGGCCCGGGAGATCATGCGGACCCGCACCCCCCAGCAGGCGCAGATCGTGGTCGTCGACTACCGGCGGGCCCTGCTCGGCGAGGTTCCGGACGAGTACCAGCTCAACTACCTCACCGCCGCCAACCAGGCGGTGCCCGCCCTGCGCGACCTCGCGACGTACCTGGAGAACCGGATCCCCGGCCCCGACGTCACCCCCGAACAGCTGCGCAACCGCTCGTGGTGGACCGGCGCCGAGGTCTTCGTGCTGGTCGACGACTACGACCTGGTGGCGACCCAGCAGAGCTCACCGGTCGCCGCGCTGCAGCCGCTGCTGGCCCAGGCCCGCGACGTCGGCCTGCACGTCGCCGTGGCCCGGCGCTCGGGCGGTGCCTCGCGGGCGCTCTACGAGCCGGTGATCCAGTCGCTGCGCGACCTGGCGATGCCCGGGCTGATGCTGTCCGGCAACCCCGACGAGGGGCCGCTGCTCGGCAACCTGCGCGCGACCCCCGCACCGCCCGGCCGCGGCCGGCTGATCACTCGCGAGCGCGGCGTCGAGGTCGTGCAGATGGCGTGGTGCGAGCCGTCGCTGTGACCCCTGACGGTCCGCGGTTTCGCCCGCTCCGCTCAGGGCGGCGGTGAGTATGGGCCCCTTCTGACGTCGTGAACGGGCCCTAGCTCACCGCCCCAAGGGTCGCCCGGGCAGCACTACTTGTGGGTGTGGACGCCCGGGCCGCTGAGCTTGAAGCCGGGCAGGTCGCCGAGGTTGTACGTCGCCTCGAAGGTCCGGCGGTAGCCGGTGTGCGCGACCCGCCACCCGTCGGGCGTACGCACGTAGCGGTCGCTGTAGAACGCGGCGCCCTCGAGCATGAACGCGAACGCCTCGACGATGACCCGGTCGTAGAGGTACCAGCGGGCGGTGGCGGTGTCTCCGTCGACCTCGATCTCGGGGTGGTGCGCCTGGTGCATCGTGACGAGACCCTCGCCGAGGTTCTCGCGCATGTAGGCGACCAGCGCGGCTCGGTCGTCGAAGACCAGCCCGTTGTAGTCGCCGGTCGCCTCGGGGACGAAGCACCCCTCGAACTCGGTCCAGTCCTTGGTGTCCAGAGTGCGGAGGTAGCGGTACTTGAGCTGGCAGATGGCCCGGACGTCGCGCTCCTCGAGCACGGAGGCCATCAGCTGGTCGTCAGTCACGGACGCAAGGTACGGCAACCACGCTGGCCCCGGACACGTCCACAAGCTGTGGAAAGCCGTGAACCCGGCCGTAACGCGCCGTCAATCTTCCGGCGATGTTGATGGACAACGCTCAGTCATCTCGTCCATCGCCGGTACAGCTCGGGTGCTTCCGGCCACACCCACAGGAGGCCGCAGTGGCAGATCCCACGACGACCAACCGTGACGTCGACACCGAGCTCGAGCGGATCCGCGCTCAGCGGGCTGCGCTGAAGGACCGGCACAGCCAGGCCCTCTCCAGGCTGATGGCCCAGCGCGAGGACCTGTACGGCGTCCATGCGCTCGCCGACCTGGTCAGCGACTCTCTGCGCTGGTCCGCCTGAGCCAGTCTCAGCGGCGGCCGGTGCCGAACATGCCACGGGCGATCTCGGCGGCCGCGGTGCGCATGAACTGCCGGAAGGCGCCCGACTTCACCACCTGGGTGACCACGCCCTCTTCTTCCTTGGTACGCCGCCGCGAGGACGACCCCGGCTTCCTGTCGGGCTCCTTCGACGCCTTGGCGTCGGCCCGTGCCTTCTCGTCCGCAGCCTGGTCCGCCGCGGCCTTCTCAGCACCGGCCTCGAGCTTGGTCGCGAGCATCTCACGGGCCGACTCGCGGTCGATGACGGTGGCGTACTTCGCATTGCGGGGACTGGCCGCGACCGCGGCCTGCATCGCGGCCGGGTCGGAGGGCCCCATCAGCGACTCGGGAGCGCGGAGCCGGGTCCAGGCGACGGGGGTCGGGGCGCCGCGCTCGTTCATCACGGTGACCACCGCCTCTCCGATGCCGAGTCCGGTGATCACCTGGCCGAGGTCGTCGTAGGCCGAGTTGGGGTAGGTGTTCACGGTCGCCTTGAGGGCCTTGGCGTCGTTCGGCGTGTGCGCGCGGAGCTGGTGCTGCACCCGCGATCCGAGCTGGGCGAGGACCGCATCCGGTACGTCGGTCGGGCTCTGCGTCACGAAGAAGACCCCGACGCCCTTCGACCGGATCAGCCGCACGGTCTGGGCGATCTGGTCGAGGAAGGCCTTCGAGGCGTCGTTGAAGAGCAGGTGCGCCTCGTCGAAGAAGAACACCAGCTCGGGCTTGTCCACGTCGCCGATCTCGGGCAGGTCGTGGAAGAGGTCGGCGAGCAGCCACATGAGGAACGTCGAGAAGACGGCCGGCCGGTCCTGGAGGTTCGGCAGCTCGACCAGCGAGATCAGTCCTTTGCCGTCGCCCGTGGTCAGCAGGAAGTCGGAGGACTCGAACTCCGGTTCCCCGAAGAACGTGTCCGCACCCTGGTCTGAGAAGCCGATCAGCTCGCGCAGGATGACGCCGGCGGTGGCCGCGGACAGACCGCCCAGGTCCTTCAGGTCGGCCTTGCCCTCGTCGCTGGTCAGGAACTTGACGACCTCGCGCAGGTCGGCCAGGTCGAGCAGCGGGAGGCCGGCCCGGTCGGCGTAGTGGAAGACCAGCCCGAGGCTGGACTCCTGGGTGTCGTTGAGACCGAGCACCTTGCTGAGCAGGGTCGGGCCGAACGCCGACATCGTCACCCGCAGTGGAATGCCGGTGCCCTGGCCGCCGAGGGCGTAGTACTCGACCGGGAACCCGGTCGCCTGCCACTGCTGGCCGACCGAGGAGGTGCGTTCGGTGAGCTTGTCGTTGGTGACCCCGGGGGTCGCCAGCCCGGACAGGTCGCCTTTGATGTCGGCCGCGAACACCGGCACGCCCGCGGTGCTCAGCTGCTCGGCCATCAGCTGCAGGGTCTTCGTCTTGCCGGTGCCGGTCGCCCCGGCCACGAGCCCGTGCCGGTTGAGCATCCCGAGCGGGATCCGGATGTGGGTGTCGGTGAGCGTGGTCGCGTCGAGCATCAGCCCGCCGAGCTCGAGCGCCTCTCCCTCGAAGGCGTATCCGGGCGCCACCTCCTGGACGATCGGGCTGTCGGCGTGCGGCTCGGGACCCGGCGCAGCAGCGGGTGCGACCCCGGTCTGGGTCGCGGGTTCCGGCGGCGTCGCTGTCATGGCGTCACCCTAGGCGGTGGCTGTGGGGCGCCGGCCGGGCCGCTCGCAGCGAATCGGGGGACTGCGGGAGCCCTCGTTATCATCGCGGCGTGATCTTCAAGCGCGTCGGTGAGGGGAGGCCGTACCCCGAGCACGGCCTGTCCTCCAAGGCCTGGGCCGCGGTGCCGCCGCGCCAGGTGCGGCTCGACGAGCTGGTCACCACGAAGGACACCCTCCAGCTGGCCGCCCTGCTCGACGAGGACTCGACGTTCTACGGCGACCTGTTCGCGCACGTCGTCGAGTGGCAGGGCGAGTACTACCTGGAGGATGGCCTGCACCGGGCGCTCCGCGCTGCGCTCCAGCAGCGCAACGTCCTGCACGCACGCGTGCACACGTTGGCCGGCTGAGATGACCGCTCGCCTGCGCACCGTGGTCACGCTGGTGGCGCTCGCGTTGCTGCTGCTGATCGGCGTCACGTGGGGCTGGTCGCAGGTGACCAAGCCGCTGCCCGGCAAGGTGGACGCGCCGATCTGCGTCGACACGTCGTACGCCGCGGGCGACGAGCTGTTCGTGCAGGACGTGACCGTCAGCGTGCTCAACGCGAGCAAGCGCGAGGGGCTCGCCGGCCGGACCATGCAGCTGTTCGAGGAGAGCGGGTTCGCCGGCGGGCAGACGGCGAACGCCCCGAAGGGCACCGAGGTGGCCGTCGCCGAGATCTGGGTGAGCGACACCGACAACCCGGGGGCCAAGCTGGTCCGCGCCCGGCTCGGCAAGGTGCCGGTGCGCGAGGAGCCGGGCAACCCGGCTGCCGGGATCACGGTCGTCGTCGGTGACCTCTTCGGCGAGCTTCGGCAGGGACCGGAGTCGGTGATCCTCGCTGCGGACGCCGTGGTGTGCAGCCCGCCGGTCGAATAGGTGTGTCCGCCCTCCTCCGCTTGTAACGCTCAGTTAGGGGATCTTCCGACCCCCTGCAACGGGGCGAGAGAATCGCGAACTGAGCGTTACAGCTGGGCTCAGCCGAGCCACTGGGCCAGCCGGCCCCGGGCGCTGACCTGGCGCAGCCGCTCCTCGGTCTTCTCCCGCTGCCGCCGCGGCGTGACCACGAGCAGATCGTCGCCGTGCTTGAGCACGGTCCGGCGCTCGGGCACCAGGGTGTGGCCGTCGCGGATGATCATCGACACCGACGCCCCGGGAGGAAGCCGCAGCTCGCCCACCTCGACGCCGTGCATCTTCGAGACCGGGCTGATCGTCACCTGCAGCAGGTCGGCGGCGATCCGCTCCAGCGGTGCCGCTTCGATGTCGAGGCCACGTGGTTCGGAGCGCCGGGTGACCCGGAGCACCTTGGCCACCAGTGGCAGCGTCGGACCGGTGACCAGCGTGTAGACGACGACCAGCACGAAGACCATGTCGAAGAGGCGCTCGGAGTCCTGGACGCCCGCGGCGAGCGGGATCGTGGCGAGCACGATCGGTACGGCGCCGCGCAGCCCGGCCCACGAGATGAAGGACAGCTCGCGCAGCGCCATGGGTTGTGCCAGCGCGCTGATCGCGACGGACACCGGCCGCGCGACCAAGGTCAGGAGCAGTCCGACCACGACGGCGTACCCGATGGTCTCGAGGCTGATCCGGCCGGGTGAGAGCAGCAGCCCGAGCATCACGAACAGCCCGATCTGCGCCAGCCACGCCAGCCCCTCACCGAAGGACCGGGTCGCCGCGCGGTGCGGTAGTTCGGCGTTGCCGAGCACCAGCGCGGCGACGTACACCGCAGCGAACCCCGACGCGTGAACGGCGGCTGCCGAGCCGTAGGCCAGGAAGCAGAGCGACATCACGGCCAGCGGATAGAGGCCGGACGACGGCAGCGCGGCCCGCCGCATCACCCAGGAGCCGGCGAGCCCGACGAGCAGCCCTATCGCGACGCCGGCGACGAGCTCGTAGACGATCAGGCCGACGTTGTAGAGAGCGCCGTGCTCGGCGAGCGCGCCGGTCGCGATGAGCGTGACCAGGACGACCGTCGGGGCGTCGTTGAGGCCGGACTCGGCTTCGAGCGCACCGGTGAGCCGCTTGGGGAGCGGGACCACCCGAAGCACCGAGAACACCGCCGCCGCGTCCGTCGGGGAGGTGACCGCGCCGAGCAGGAACGCGGTCTCCCAGCTCAGCCCGAGCAGGTAGTGCGCGCCGACCGCCACGACGACCACGCTCACCGCGACCCCGACGGTGGCCAGGGAGAGGCCCAGCCGCATGGACGGTCGTACGTCGTGCCACGGGGTGGTCAGGCCGCCCTCGGCCAGGATGATCACCAGCGCCGCGAAACCCAGCGAGTGCGCCAGCTCCGCGTCCTCGAAGCCGATCCCGAGCCCCTTCTCGCCCATCGCCACGCCCATGAGCAGGTAGAGCAGCAGCGAGGGCAGACGGGTGCGCGAGGAGACGCGCACAGCGAGGATCGCCAGGAAGGTGACCGCCGAGCCCCACAGCACGAAGACGTCGAGCTGCTGGACGTCGAGTGTCATGTCACCTCATCGGGGTGGGGTGGCGAGACCTCACCCTACCGAGGCGCCAGCCCGCGCCCGTCGGCTCTCCTGACAGATGTGCGAGCGGCCGGGTGGCCTGGTCCCCGCGCGCGTAGTCGCCCTGCCCCTGACGGCGGTGAGCTAGGGCCCAATTCGATGCCTTGAACGGGCCCAGGCTCACCGCCCACCGCTGCCCGGCCAGCGGGAGATCAGAAGGAGCCGGACGTCGCCCAGACCGGAGCGATCTCCTTGCGGTAGCGACGCCCGAAGAGGCCAGCGAGGATCGCCAGCACCGGGCCCGGCACGCTGGCCCGCAGCGCGCTGAGCTCCTCGGACGTGGCGCCGTCCTGCATCCACGCGAAGAAGTTGCCGGCCTTGGCCGGACCGGAGCGGCGGCTGAACTTGCGCCCCATCTCCTTGATCGCCGCGTGCCCCTCGTGCTCGGCCAGCGCGGACTCGGTCACGGTCTCCTCGTGGTCGAGGTGGGTCACGGTGGTGGTCTGGAGCTTGGCCATCGCCGCTCCTGCGACGTCGGCATCGGCCCGACTGGCCGACCGCGCGAAGTGCTCGACGGCGGTGCGGGTGGCCGCGAGGTCGGCGGCCATGGCGTCGTGCTCCTCGTCGAACGAGGCGATGTCGGGCTCTCCGATGCCGATGGCCCGGAGCGCCGGCCACACGATCTCGTGCTCGCCCTCGTGGTGGTCGGTCAGCTGCGCGTCGAAGTTCGCCCAGGCCCGCTGCAGCGCGGCGGCGCGCTCCCGGTCACCGTCGGTGAAGGCGTCAAGAGCGCCGCGGAACCGCTCGAGGTCTCGGCGTACGGCGCGGTGGATGACCTTGTTCATGCTCATGCTCGGAGTCGCCATGCGGGCCACGCTAGGCAATCAGGTCGTCGGTGTGTAGCCCGGACGCCCGGAGGCGTCCCACTCCTCCCAGAACGAGGTGAACTCCGGGCCGAGGAAGGGGTCGCCGCCGGTCATCGCGATGCCGCTGCGGCGGACCGTCCAGTCCCACGGCGCCAGCTCCTGTGCGGCGGCGAGGTGGCGTTTGGCGGCGTCGGTGCGACCGGTGCGCTGCAGGTACGCCGCGACCCGGCGCTCGGCGAGTGCCTGTTGCTCGGCGTCCGTGCGCTGGTGCGGCTCGGTGTGCGCGCTGTCGGGGAGCTCGCCGTGGCGAACCCACCGACGCAGCGCGTCGTGGTGCTGCCCGCTGGTGATCTTGGTGAACTCGGCGAACTGGTCGTCGCCGGGCGCGATCGTGGGCGGCTTGACGATGTTGTCGTCCTCGTCGACCCAGACCACCGACGGGACGTTGGTGATGCCGTACTTCTCGGCGGTGACGTGGGCGGTGTCAATCGCGACCGGGAACGACGGGCGGGCGGCCTCGATCCAGGGCCGGGTCTCCTCGGGGTCGTTGTCGAGCGCGACCGAGAACAGCTTGACTCCGGAGTCGGCGAGCTCGTCCTGGAGCTGCTGCCAGCCCGCCAGCTCGTGGCGGCAGCCGCACCAGCTCGCCCAGGTCACCAGCACCCGCTTGTGGCCGGAGAACTCGTCGAAGGACACCGGGTTGCCGTCGACGTCGGTGAGGTCCAGCGGCGGCGCCTTGCCGCCCTCGACCTCGCGGTGGTGGGTCTCGGCGGACGGCGCCACCGCGCCGACCCCTGCCTCCTCGTCGTGCACCACCAGGAGCCCCAGGGCGTCCGCGACCGGGCGGCCCAGAAGGGGCACGCAGGTCTCGTCGCGGCACAACCCCTCCGGCTTGAGCGTCCAGCCCAGGGCCGCCGCGAGGGCAGCGTCGTCGGCGAACCCACCTGGCAGCGAGTGCTCGCGGCCTTCCACGTCGATCAGGATCACGCCGGACAGAATCGCAGAAAACTGGAACATGTTCTAGATTCGTCCTGTGGCAGGCACCGATCTCCCCGACGTCCGGAGCGACGCCGACGTGCCGGCCGACGCTCCGGCGTACGACGTCGTGGTGGTCGGCTTCGGTATCGCCGGTGGGTGCGCGGCGCTCGAGGCGGCACGCGCGGGCGCGTCGGTGCTGGTGCTCGAGCGGGCAGCCGTGCACGGCGGCACCTCCTCGCTGTCGGGTGGCCACTTCTACCTCGGCGGTGGGACGCCAGTGCAGGAGGCGACCGGCTTCGAGGACCCGGTCGAGGAGATGGTCACCTACCTGACCGCCACCTCGAAGGAGCCGGAGCCCGACAAGATCCGGGCCTACTGCGAGGGCTCGGTCGAGCACTTCGGCTGGCTGGAGCAGCTCGGCTTCGCCTTCGAGCGCTCCTACTACCCGGAGAAGGCCGTGATCCAGCCCGGGACCGAGGGGCTGATGTTCACCGGCAACGAGAAGGTGTGGCCGTACCTCGAGCAGGCCCGGCCGGCCCCGCGCGGCCACAAGGTGCCGGTGCCCGGCGACACCGACGGAGCCAAGCTCGTGATGAACCTGCTCCGGGACCGGGTCGAGGAGGCCGGTGTCGAGGTCCGCTACGAGACCGGCGCGACCAACCTGGTGACCGACCCGTCGGGCGCCGTCGTCGGGGTGGCCTGGAAGTCCTTCGACGAGACCGGCGTGGTGCGCGCACCGTCCGCGGTGCTTGCGGCCGGCGGCTTCGTGATGAACCCGGACATGGTCGCCGCGCACACCCCAGCGCTCGGCTCGAAGCTGTTCACCCTCGGCTCGACGTATGACGACGGGCTGGGCATCCGGCTCGGCGCCTCGGTGGGTGGCCAGCTCAAGCACATGGAGGAGCCGTTCCTCACCGCGCCGTTCTACCCGCCGTCCGTGCTGGTGAAGGGGCTGATCGTCAACAAGCTCGGGAAGCGGTTCGTCGCCGAGGACAGCTACCACGCGCGGACGTCGTACCACGTGCTGGCGCAGCCGGACGCCGCGGCGTACCTCATCGTCGACAGCGCGCACATCGAGCACCCGAAGATGCCGCTGGCCCCGTTCATCGACGGCTGGGAGACGGTCGAGGAGATGGAGGCCGGCCTGTCGCTTCCGGCCGGCTCGCTGGTCGCGACGCTGGCCCGCTACAACGAGTACGCCGCGCGCGGCGAGGACCCGGATCTCCACAAGCACCCCGACTGGCTGGCCGCCCAGGACACCGGCCCCTGGGGCGCCTACGACCTGACCCTGGGTAAGGCGCTCTACGCCGGCTTCACGCTCGGCGGCCTGCGGGTGACGGTGGACGGCCAGGTGCAGAGGTCCGACGGGTCGGTGGTCCCGGGGCTGTACGCCGCCGGTGCCTGCGCCTCGAACATCGCCCAGGACGGTGCCGGCTACTGCTCGGGCACCCAACTGGGTGAGGGGTCGTTCTTTGGGCGGCGGGCGGGGCGGCACGCGGCGGGAGTTTCACCGGCCGGCCGGTGAAACTCATGCCTGGCGTACGAACCTTTGTACTCCAGGGTCCAGATTCACCGGCCGGCCGGTGAAACTGGCGCCCGTCGGCGAGCCGTAGCCTCACCCCATGACCGACCGGTGGCAGGTGGCCAGCCGCGCCAACGTGCCGCCGTTCCACGTCATGGACCTGCTCGCCGCCGCGCACGCGAGGCAGCGGACCCACGGCGACTTGCTCGACCTCCTGGCCGGCCAGCCGAGCACCGGCGCCCCGGCGCCGGTCCGGGCCGAGGCGATCCGGCTCCTCGAGGGCAGCGACCCCCTCGGCTACACCCCGGCCGTCGGGATCCTCGAGCTGCGCGAGGCGATCGCCGGCCACCACAAGCGAGCGCACGGCATCGACGTCGACCCGGACGAGGTGATCGTGACCACCGGCAGCAGCGGCGGGTTCCTGCTCGCCTTCCTGGCGGCCTTCGAGGTCGGCGACAAGGTGGCGATGGCGCGGCCGGGCTACCCCTGCTACCGCAACGTGCTCACCGCGCTCGGCATCGAGGTGGTCGAGATCCCGACCGGGCCGGAGACCCGGTTCCAGCCGACGGTCGAGCAGGTGACGCAGCTCCACGCGCAGCACGACCTCAAGGGACTCGTGGTCGCCAGCCCGGCCAACCCGACCGGCACGATGCTGCTGCCGAGCGAGCTGGCTGCGCTCGCGAAGTGGTGCGAGGCCGAGGGCGTGCAGCTGATCAGTGACGAGATCTACCACGGCATCGAGTACGCCGCCAGCAACGGACAGAGCCGTCTCGCCCGCAGCGCCTGGGAGACCAGCCGCGAGGCGGTGGTCTTCGCCAGCTTCAGCAAGTACTTCTCGATGACCGGCTGGCGGATCGGCTGGATGCTGGTCCCCGACCGGCTCCGCCGCGCCTGCGACGTGCTGACCGGCAACTTCACGATCTGCCCGCCGGTGATCGCCCAGCGCGCCTGTCTGGCGGCGTTCAGCGACGCGTCGTACGACGAGCTCGACGGCCACGTCCGCCGCTACGCCGACAACCGGCGGCTCCTGCTCGACGGCCTGCCCCGGCTCGGCATCACCGAGCTGGCGCCGGCGGACGGCGCGTTCTACGTGTACGCCGACATCGGCCACCTCGGCCAGGACACGATGACCTTCTGCCGCGACCTGCTGGCGCGCACCGGGGTCGCGATGGCGCCCGGGATCGACTTCGATACCGAGGTCGGCAACCGGTTCGTCCGGCTGAGCTTCTCCGGCCAGGGCGCCGACATCGAGGCCGCGCTGGACCGGCTCTCCACAGTCCTCTAGATCGCGGTTTGGTCCACAACCGACCGCGGGCAGACGGCCCCGCATGTACGGCGACACCGAGGCCATCCGGGGACTGGCCCGCGCCATGCGAGGACACGGCGCCGCGATCGACGCCGAGGCCGATGCGCTGCTCGCGAGGGCGGAGAGCGCGCCTTGGTGCGGGCTGGCCGCCGACGCCATGCGGCTCCGGGCCCGCACCCAGGTTTTGGCGCTGCGGCGCACGGCCGGCCTGCACGACGAGGCCGCCACGGCGCTGGACCGGCACGCCGACGAGGTGGACCGGCTCAAGGCACTGATCGCCGCCATCGAGCGCCGGGTCATGGCGCTGGTCGACGCGGCAAAGAGTCGGCTGGCCGACCTGGTCGCCGCCGTCGCGCCCGACCCGGTGGACGAGCTGCTGGCCCGGTTCGTGCCGCCACCGCCCGGCCACAAGGACTGGCTGACCGTCGACCTGCCCCACCTCGATCCTGGGAGGCTGTCATGAGCGACGACCCGGTCGTCGTCGAGGTCACCGGCGGCGCAACCGGCGTGGCCGCGTCGTACGCCGCCGCCCGGGCGCTGGCCGACTTCTTCGACGCGGCCGGCGACCGGCTGCGCGACTGGGGGACGGCCGGGCTTCGGGTGATGCGGAACCCGGACCTGCTCGAGTCGGGCCTGCTCGCGCCGGGCAGCTGTGCGGCAGCGGAGGCCGCGGTGCTGGCCGCGGCCGGCGGTCCGCAGGGTGCTGTCGCCGCCTCGCTCGGCTGGGAGGTCGACGCGGTGGCGGTGCGCTGCGCCGTCGCCTTCCTGGAGGAGACCGACGAGTCCGTACGCGTCGCCGTCACCGCCCTCGATCGCCAGCTCGCGCCGGTGGAGGTGGCCGGACTGCTGGCCATCGTGGCGGTCAACGGCGAGGACGGGCTGACCGAGCACCCCGGCGCGGTCGCGCACGTGGTCGACGCGCTCGGCGGGCAGGTCGGGGCCCTGGCGCTCGGAATGCTGTACGGCGACCCCGGTCGGCCGGTCGTGACGCCGTACGACGTCGCGGTGCCGGGCGGCCAGGTGCAACCGGGCTCGGTGCGCGACCTCGTCGAACACCTGCACCAGGTGGCTGCCCTCTCGGGCCACCCCGACTCCCCCGCCAACGGCACCATCGAGGTCCAGACGATCACCGGGCCCGACGGGGCAGTCCGGCACATCGTCTACCTGCCGGGCACCGACGAGTTCTCGGCGCCGTGGGACCAGGACGGCGACGTCCGCGACCTGCAGACGAACCTGCAGCTGGTCGCCGGCCAGGAAGACGCCTACCAGCAGGGCATCCGACAGGCGCTGCACCAGGCGGGCGTCCGGCCCGGCGAACCGGTGCTCCTCGTCGGCCACTCCCAGGGCGGCATGGAGGCGGCTGCGATCCTGGCCGGGCACCACGGCGGCCTCGAGCTCACCGCCGCTGTCACCGCAGGGTCGCCGACTGCACAGGTGCCCGGCTTCCCGGACGACACGGCCGTGCTCTCGCTCGAACAGCTCGGTGACGTCGTCCCACAGCTCGACGGTCAGCCGAACCCCGACTCGGTCGAGCAGACCACGGTCACCTTCGACGCACACCCCGAGGGCGGCGTGCTCGCCCACCACGGCTACGACGTCTACGAGCAGGGCGCCGGGCTGGCGGACACCTCCACCGACCCGTCGGTCACGGGGGCGGTGCAGAATCTGCACCAGCACGGCTTCCTCGGCCACGGCAACCACGTGACCAGCCAGGTCTTCCAGATCACCCGGGACCGGTGAGGGTTTCGTGCGCGGCGACGCGGGTATGCGACGAGCGGCACGGGATCTTGGTGCCCGGAAGGAGGCGCCGATGTACGGCGACACCGACGTGATGCGCAAGCACGTGGGCCGGCTGCGCGAGCAGGGCGCCGAGATCCGCACCATGGCCGACCAGCTCGTCGCCCAGGCCGAGGCCGTCACGTGGGCCGGCCGGGCCGGCGATGCGATGCGGGAGCGGGTCCGCGAGCGCGCCACCCGGCTCCGCGAGGCCGCGGACCGCCACGACACCGCTGCCGACTCGCTCGACACCCATCTCCAGCTCGTGGACATACTCAAGGACTCCATCGCCGAGGTCGAGCGCCGCGCGACTGCCCTGGTCGACGACGGAGCGCTGCCTCGGTTCGAGCCGCCCGCGCCGGGTCACAAGGACTGGCTCGCGGTCAGCCTGCCCGGCGTACAGGACCGGTCCTGAGGTGGCGACCATCGACCTCGGGCCACCCCGGCCCGGCCCGCACGACCTGCTCGACGGCCTGCCGCGCCGGGTCGCGCTGACCCTGCCCGAGCTGCGGTTCGTCGCCGACCGCGCGAACGGCGCCCCCCTGCCGTTCGACCTCCACGAGCCCACCGATGCCGACGACGCGCTCGACGACCGGCTCGGCCGCGGCCGCGGCTCGGACGAGCAGGAGGCGTACGTCGAGGCGCTGGGTCACCTGCACGACGCGGCCACCTCGCTGTCCCGCCGCGGCCTGCTGGTCGGCGGCCCCGATGACGGAGTCGTCGACGAGGGCATCATCGGCGCAATTGGTCTGCTCGCCACGCCGACCGTTGCGGTCGACCTCGACGTGGCCGCGGGCTCGGTCCAGGTGAAGTCGTGGCACCGGCACAACGGCGGCGCGGTCGCCGCGCTCTCCACCCATGACGGCATGGTCTTCGAGCTGGCGTGGTTCCCGACCTGGGCCTGGGCCACCGAGCTGGCCAGGGCCGCCGTGGTGCCCGAGGACCTGCCACTGCACGACTCGGTGGTCCCGGATCGCCTCGACCTCCCTCATGACCTGGCCGACGCGGCCGTGGAGGCCGCCCGCACGCACCGCACCGACCTGGTCCCGGTGCTGGTCGAGCACCATCCGGGCACGGTCACCGACGGCGACGGCGGCGAGCTGCCCGACGCCGACGTCGTCTCGGCCCTGACCGGGCTGGCCACCGAGGCGCGTGGCCGGCTGCGCGCGCTGGTCGCGGACGTCTCCGGCGCCGAGACGCGGACCGTGGGCGTGCTGGCCTGGACGCTGGTGGCCGACGGGTGGCGAGCACTGCGGGCGCACCGGGACGACAACGAGCTCAGGCTCGACGTGGCCCGGGTCATCCCCGAGGACCTCGCCGCCGAGCTGGCGCCGGTGCTGGCGGAGGTCGCGCGATGACCCAGACCAGGGTGGCCGAGCGGCCAGACCGATACGACCAGCTGCTCCACCTGGCAAACGTCTTCGACCGGTCCGGCGACGCGCTGCGCCGCATGTCCGGTCTCGGCACGGAGCTGCTGCGCGACGCAGCCATGGCCGACTCCGCCGAGCTGTCCAGGGCGTCGCACACCAAGGCCGAGGAGGACATCCGCGCGGCGACCACCGGCAAGAAGGGGCTGCTGTCGCCGTCCATCGAGCTCGACGCCGACGCGCTCGTGGTCCGGGCGACCGTGCTGACCTATCAGTGGATCGACGAGCTGCGGGACGTGGCGTACGAGACGCTCGGCGCGATCGCCGGGCGGGCGATCGGCTACCTGGCGCCCAACGTCGCACTCGGCGGTGCGATCGTGACGGCCGGGCTGATCGAGACCGACGCGCTCGACCGCGACGGGGTGGCGGCGTACCTCAATGAGCTGGCCGCGGCCAACCCCGAGCTCATGGATCACGTCATCTCTGGTGGCGGAGGGCTGCTGGACGGCCTCCAGATGCGCTCGGCGCTGACGGCCGGATTCGTCTCGGGTGAACCCGGCCGCCAGGCCGCGCGCGGGGGGCTACGTGCCCTGGGCGTCGACGCGATGCGGCAGGACTCCTCCGCGGCGCTCCGCGACGTGGCCGGCGGGCTGCTGCCCGCGCCGCACCCGCCAGTCGAGGAGGGACCGGCGGTCGAGGCGCCGCAGCAGCCGACCTCGATCGTGGACCTGATGACCACCGTCGAGTCGCTCGGCGGCCGGGTGCTCGTGCACCGGACCGCACCCGCCCGCTACCTCGCGTACGTCGGCAGCCCACCCGCCGACCCGCCACCCGAGGACGGCGCGCTGAGGCTGGTGGCCGGCGACCTGTCTCCCTATGCCGCCGAGGTGGCGCAGACCATCGCCGCCGCGGTCGCCGGCGACGACGACGCCCACGTGATGGTGGTCGGCGCCGGTGCCGGTGGCGTGGTGGCGGCAGAGCTCGCTGCCATGAAGCGGAACTCGTCCTTCGTGGTCGACCAGGTCGTCACCGCGGGTGCACCGGCCGCGCACGTGCCGAGGCTGCCCGACACCACCCGGATGCTGGCCCTCGAGGACCGCGCCGACCCGGTCGCCCTTTTCGGGTCGCTGGTCAACGCCGGCGACCCTCGCCGCACCACCGTGGTCTTCGACGCAGCGGGGTCAGGTTCGGAGGGCGTCTACGTCGCGGGCGCCCGGGCCGCCGATGCCGCCGACGCCCCGGAGCTGCGCGCCGAGCTCGACCGGCTGCGCGAGCTGGGCTACCTCGCCTGAGCGATTCGTCTGTCGTTTTCCTCCGCAACACCCAAGCGAGACCGCAGACGAATCGTCGGGGTCAGAGGATGTCGTGCACGAACTCGCCGAGCTGGGTGAGGTTGCGGCACTCGACCATCGGGACGATGTCGCCGTACTTGCCGGCCACCGAGTCGCCGGTGTCCCAGTGTCGGCGGTGCTCGGGGTTGAGCCACCACGCGTGCCGCGAGTTGCGCTCCATCTCGCGGAGCTTGTCGAGCGAGAGGTCCGAGTAGTTGGAGCGTGCGTCGCCGAGGATCAGCAGCGACGACTTGGGACCGAGCGCATCGGCGTACTCGTCGACGAACTTGGTGAACGCGCGCCCGTAGTTGGTCCGCCCCCAGAGTGCGGCGTGCGAGGTGCTGGCCGCGAGGTCGGCCATCACGTCGACGACGTCCGCGCCGGGCTTGAAGTGGTGGGTGACCTCGTGGACGTGGTCGATGAACGTGAAGGCGCGCACCTTCTGGAACTGGTCGCGCAACGCGAAGACCAGCAGCAGCGTGAACTGCGCGAAGTTCGCGACCGAGCCGCTCACGTCGCAGAGCACCACGAGCTCGTTGCGGTGCGGGCGCTTGGGCCGGTGGTGGGTCACCAGCGGTACGCCGCCGGTGGAGATCGAGGCGCGGACGGTACGCCGGAAGTCCAGCGGGCCCCGCCGCTTCGCGTGGTGCTCCTGGGTGAGCCGGGTCGCGAGTCGCCGGGCCAGCGGGTAGATCTCGCGGCGCATCTCCTCGAGGTCGGCCTTGCGCGCGGCGGTGAAGTCGATCCGGTCGATGCTCGGCCGGACCGCGACGTCGGCGACGTGGCCTGGGCCTTTCTCCTCGGCGATCCGCCTCCGGGCCTCGTCCTCGACCTGGCCGGTGAAGCTGCCCACCCGTCGACCCGCGACCCGGGCCGCCTCTTCCTCGGTGCGGCCCTCGGCCAACAGCGCCCTGACGATCCGCTCCACCAGGTCCGAGGGCGCCACCCGCTGCAGCGCGGTGTAGGCCGACCAGCTCGACAGCCCCGGCCCGCGACCGGGCATGGCGCCGAACCGACCGACCATCTCGACCGCGAGCCGGGCCAGCGCCTCCTGGTCGCCGTCCACCAGCGCCTGGGCGAGCTGCTCGCGGAACGCCGCCAGGGCCTGGGCGTTGTCGCGGACCGGCGACTCCGTCGCTTCGTCGGTGGCGTCGTCATGCACTCCTTCCCCGACCAGCCGTGGGAAGTAGACGTCGAAGAGCGCGTCGAAGGTGGGTCTTTGGCTCTGCTTCTTGACCAGCGTGGCGGCGTAGGCGTCGCGGATCGTCGTACGCCGGTCCCACGGCAGCGCGGAGAGAGCGGCGACGGCGTCGATGTCCTCGGCCAGGGAGACGGGCAGGCCGGCGCCCCGCAGCGCCTCGAGGAAGGCGATGTGCCGCTCGACCAGCCCGCTGCTCATGACCGGGCTACTTCCGAAGCCGCAGCTCGCGGATCGCGCGCTCGTGGTCGGAGGCGTGCTTGAGGACCACACCGAGGGTGTCGTCGACGGCCTTGTCGTCGAGGTCGCGGATCTCCAGCGCGATCAGGGTCCGCGCCCAGTCGACCGACTCCGCGATCGACGGCGGCTTCTTGAGCTCGAGGTCGCGCAGCCGAGCCACCGTGGTGACGAGCTGCTCGGCGACGCGTTCCTCGAGGTCCGGGACCTGGGAGAGGACGATCTCGCGCTCCCGCTCCGCGTCGGGGTAGTCGAGGTGCAGGTAGAGGCACCGCCGCTTGAGCGCCTCGGACAGCTCGCGGGTTGCGTTGGAGGTGAGCACGACGTAGGGGCGCCGTATCGCAGCCAGCGTCCCGAGCTCGGGGATGGTGACCTGGAAGTCGGACAGCACCTCGAGCAGCAGCCCCTCGACCTCGACGTCGGTCTTGTCGACCTCGTCGATCAGCAGCACCGTCGCCTCCTCGCGGCGGATCGAGGTCAGCAGGGGTCGGGTGAGCAGGAACTCGTCGGTGAAGATGTCGTCGTGGGTCTCGGCCCACGTCCGGTCGTCTGTCTGAGAGGCCTGGATGCGGAGCAGCTGCTTCTTGTAGTTCCACTCGTAGAGCGCCCGCGCCTCGTCGAGCCCCTCGTAGCACTGCAGCCGCACCAGCTCAGCGCCGGTCGCGCGCGAGACCGCCTTGGCGAGCTCGGTCTTGCCGACGCCGGCCGGCCCTTCGACGAGCAGGGGCTTCTCCAGGGCGCCGGCAAGGTACGCCGTCGTCGAGGTGGCCGGGTCGGCGAGGTAGCCGGTGGCGGCGAGCCGTTCGGTGACCTCGTCGGGCGAGGCGAACCAGGACATGGGGCCATCCTCCCGCACCTCGCGGACGGGCCGCGGTGCGGTGGTCCGCACCGGTCCACCGACTGGGAATCGACCGTCACTCCCCGCGCACGGCGTCGTTGGGTGAGTGTGGACAGGGGTCGGCATCTGCGCGAGCGGCGGAACGATGCACCCGAGTGCCTGCGGTTCGCCCTGACCGCTGTCAAGGGGACGGCGCTGGGCGCCCTTCTCTCTCTTGTGCTTGTCGGCGGGCTGCAGGCGGTGTCGCCGTCCGTCAGCACCGAGACCGAGTCGGTCGACGAGGCCTACCAACGGGTGGTCGACCGGGCGGTGCTGGACCACCGATGCTCGCTCCAGGGATTCGACGACGCCGGGCAGGCCGCCTCGGCGCTGATCCGGACCAGGAGCGGTGACGTGCGGGTCGTCAGCTTCGAGAAGGGCTGGGATGTCTACAACGGCAAGCGGCCCGGCCACCTGATCGCGGTCTGCCTCGACGACCGCGAGACCGCGATGCACCACGTGCTGCGGGTGGAGCAGCGCGTCAAGGGCTGACTGCGCCGCCGTGCCGGCCCTCGCCCGAGGCGAACCGGGCGGCGCCGTCGATGGCCCCGGCGCCCAGGGAGACGATCCCGTGGCGGAGCTCATTCGTCATCGCGTCCTCCTCGCTCATCCCTTCCTGCTCCAGCACCGAGCGCCGGTCCTGGCGCAGGCATGCCTGTGGGAGCGCGCTGAGCTCGTGGGCGAGCGCTTCCGCCCTGGCCCGGGCCTCTCCGCGCGGTACGACGCGGTCCACCAGGCCGATCCGCAGCGCCTCGTCGGCGGCGACCGGCCGGCCGGTGAGGACGAGGTCCATGGCGCGTCCGGCGCCGATCATCCGCGGCAGCCGGACCGTGCCGCCGTCGATGAGGGGGACTCCCCAGCGCCGGCAGAAGACTCCCAGGGTGGCATCGGCCGCGGCCACGCGCAGGTCGCACCAGAGGGCCAGCTCGAGGCCACCCGCGACGGCGTACCCCTCGATGGCGGCAATCACCGGCTTGCCCAGCCGCAGCCTGGTCGGACCCATCGGCCCGTCGCCGTCCTCGTCGACCCGGTTGCCCTGCGGGGTGCCGACGGCCTTGAGGTCGGCACCGGCGCAGAAGGTCCCGCCCGCGCCGTACAGCACGGCCACCTGCCGCGTGTCGTCCGCGTCGAACTTTCGAAACGCGTCGGCGAGGGCTTGGGCAGTCGGGCCGTCGACCGCGTTGCGGGCCTGTGGGCGATCGAGAACCACCGTGGTCACCGGGCCGTCGTGCTCTGATCTGACGCTCAGCTGGTCGGGCATGTAGGCCATCGTGCTGGATGCGTGGCCTAGACCTGCACCGGGTCATAATCGAAACGCCATATACCCCATGGTGTATGAACGAAACTGGGATGCATGTGGAACACATCTCGGGGACTGCGCGAGACGGTGGTCCGCGCGTTGGCCAAGGTGGGCCTGGTCTGGGCGTTGGCGGTGCTCGGTGCTCTGTTCATGGCGACGGCCGCGCAAGGGCACGAGACTGACGGCACCTACACGCTGGGCGCAGCCGGTGCCGGTGCTGGTGCCGCCAAGCCGACGACGTCGTTCTCGGTGGAGTCCGCCGAGACTCCGCGTCCTGCCGGCCTGGCCCTCGCGCTCGTCGTTCTGGCCGGCGGCGTCACCATCCTCGTCGTCGGTGCGGCCCGCCAGCGCAGCCTGGAGCACACGGTCGTGCGCGAGCCCGACCTCGCCGGGGACCTCCCGCTCGCCCTCGGCCTCGGCCTCCTCGGCTCCGGCCTCGCCTGACGCACTGGGCGCCTGGTCGCAGGCTGCGCTGGTGCGGTCCCTGAGATCTGGCTCGGAAACCTCCTCACGACCCCGCTTCGCGGATTATCGTCTTCCCAGCCTGTCAGCGTTGTGCGTCGACTCGGGGGGCCACGTGGGGGGATGCACATCGCCCGGGTGAGGTCGCCGACCACGTCCCACACCTGCGCCGCGAGGTCGGCGACCGTCTGTCGGGACCATCCCGGCCACGCGTGACCAGGCCGCCAGAGTGGGGTTACCATCACCGGTACGGGTGCGTCACCCTGGTTCCCCACCAAGGGCGTGATCTCCCGGGGCCCTCCGCTGGGGACCCGGCCCTTGTCACAGCGGAGCTGCCCGGCCCGCGCAGTCCGCGCAAGTCGCGCGTCGCGCTGGGTAACCCACGGAGTCATAGCACGACGCCCCGGACCAACTGGTGATCCGGGGCGCGGGCATGGCGGTGGCGGTGGGATTTGAACCCACGGTGGGCTTGCACCCACACACGCTTTCGAGGCGTGCTCCTTAGGCCGCTCGGACACGCCACCGCCGGTGAGGGTACCCGAGCGGCGACGAGCCACCGAAATCGTTCAGCCCGTGCTCAGCCCACTCCCGCTGGCGGGTCGTGTGCCTGAGACCGCGCCCTGTCACGACGTGGGGCACACGACCCATTCCGCCCCGGCAGAGGCGCCCGGCAGACGGAGCTCAGGGCGTCCAGGCCGGGTCGCGGCCGGTGGCGCCGATGAGCCGGTCCAGGGGCGGTGCGTCGTCTGGAACGGCGACCGGCGGGCCGAACAGGCCGCCGTCGTCGGCGGCACCTCCGGGCGGCGGCTCGAAGGCCGTGACGAAGGCGTGGCAGGCCGCGACCGCGGCCGGATCGCCGAGGTAGGGCTGGCCGGTCGCGCGAGCCAGGTCCCAGGCGTGCACGGTCACCTCGTCGAGTGCGACCAGGGCGGCCTCGTCTCCCGGCATCTCGATCGGACCGGCCATCGTGAGGCCGTCGTACGCCGCGAGGTCCTGCCAGGCCTCGCCGAGGTCGTCGAGCCGGGTGGCAATCCGGTCGCGCCAGCCGTCCTCGAGCCTGGAGCCGTCAGCGGACGGGGCGCCGCCTCTGGGCAGCTCGTCCTTGCGCGCGGCCGCGGTGAACGCGAGCGCCAGCCCACCGATGTGGTCGAGCAGGTCGGCCACCGAATACGCCGGACACGGCGTCGGTCCGGTCAGCTGGTCGTCAGTAACTCCACGCACGAGTGCGGCGAGAGCAGTGGTCGTCGGGCGGAAGTCCACGTGGTCCATGCCGGTCCGGACCCGGCGACCGCCGCGGACTCATCGGTCAGGTGGTGACGTGCTGGCCGACGAGCTGCCGGTCGCCGAGGCGTCATCCGACGCGCTGGCGGACTCCGACGCCGACTCCGACGCCGACGCCGACTGCGACGCCGACTGCGACGCCGACTGCGAGGCCGACTCCGAGGCCGACTCCGTCGCACTCTCCGACGGTGAGACGGAGGGCGTCGAAGAATCGGACGGGGACGGCGTGGACGTGGACGGAGAGGACGACGGCGACGGCGAGGCGACGGCGACGACGAGGTGCTCGGCGACGAGTCGCCCGGCGGGAGCGGCGGCAGCACGTCGAGCAGCAGCGCGATCGAGGTGCTCCCCTCGGCGAGCGGCCGGTCGACGAACCGCCAGCGGTAGAGCGTGCGATCCTCCGGCTTCAGCGTCGCCCGGGCGCCGTTCGGCCCGACGTCGGCGACCAGCACCAGGGTCCAGCGAGCCGAACCGGGCTTGCGCTGCTCGAGGACCATCGTCGCGTGCGGCACCGGGTCGCCCGTCTCCGTGTGCAGCCGCCCGGTGATCGTGACCTCCTCGCCCTCGCGCACGTCGTCGGCCCGCGCGGCGATGGTCACCATCGTGCGCAACCCCTCGATGTCGTACGTCGTGACCGCACCGGGCGAGCCGACCCGCATCGCGTCCATGCTGAACGGTGCGCCGTCGCAGCCGAATCCGATCGTGTAGACGCCCGGCCCGTCCCCGCCGTGAGCGAGGGCGAAGCCCGGCACCGTGATCGGTACGCCGGATCCCTCGGCCACGCGCTGCCGGGTGTTCATGTCGTACTTCGCCCAGGTGTAGGTCCGGGTGGTCGCCTCGATGGTCTGCCACGCGCCACCCGGCGTGACCAGCTCGGAGCGACCGAGCCACAACAGCGAGCTGCCTGCGTCCGCGGGCTCCTGGTAGCCGGCGTAGGCGACGCCCGTGCTCGGGCCGACCGCGTTCACGGCCAGGCTCGCGGTGCTGGTGGACAGCATCGAGTCGACGGTGAACAGCGCGCCCACCGCGTTGCCGCCGGCCAGGTCGAAGCCCAGGCTGCGCGCGCCCGCGGGGGCGGCCCCAGGTCCGAGGCCGACCATCGGCAGCAGTGCCTCGTCGGTCCGCTGGTAGAGGTCGCCGCAGCCGACCAGGGACAGCTGGGCGCGGGCCGGGTCGGGGAACGCCGTGCCCTGCACGGTCACCGTGTCGTCGGCGTACGCCGGCGCCGGTGAGCCGAGCGCGCTCGCGACTACGGCTGCCACCACAGCCGTCAACGCACCGGCGCGGAACCCTCCCACACAGGCATTCTCACCCCGAAGGCAAGCAGATGACACACCCAGTTGGGCTATGGCGCGAAGTTCCGATCGGGCGGTAGTGATTCAGGGCCGTTGCTGGGCGAAGAACCCGTCGAGCAACGCGGTCGACTCCGCAGCTCGCACGCCGGTGACCACCTCGGGCCGGTGGTTGAGCCGGCGGTCGCGCACCACGTCCCACAGGCTGCCCACCGCCCCGGCCTTGGGGTCGATGGCGCCGAAGACCACGCGGTCGAGCCGCGCCAGGACCGCAGCACCGGCGCACATCGTGCACGGTTCGAGGGTCGCGACCAGCGTGCAGCCGTCGAGCCGCCATCCCCCGCGCGCAGCCGCCGCGGCCCGGATCGCCACCACCTCGGCGTGGCCGGTCGGGTCGCCCGCGGCCTCCCGGATGTTGCGGCCGCGGCCGACCACGGCGCCGGTTGCGTCCACCACGACGGCGCCGATCGGCACGTCTCCGGTGGCGAGCGCGGCGCGCGCCTCGTCGAGGGCGGCCTCCATGGCCGCGTCCCAGCTCGAGACCACGAGAATCAGGCCGACGTGAGACCGACGGCGTCGTCGAACTGCTCGCCGAACCCGAGCCGGCGGGCCACGTCGGAGAGCATCTCGTCGGGGTAGAGGTCGACGTCGTCCAGCAGCAGGCCCATGTCCATCGCGTGCATGCCGAGGTCGCCGAGCAGGTCGAGGTCGCCGGCCGGCACCTGCTCGTCCTCGTCCTCGAGCTCGAGCTCCGGCAGCTTGAGGAACTCGACGGCCGAGCTGGCCAGCTCCCACTCGTCGGCGGCGGTGACGTCGGAGAGCAGCACCCGGGTGGAGGCGCCGGCCACGCGCACGATGATGAAGAAGTCCTCGTCCACCGCGACCATCGCAACCGCGCCACCGTCCCCGGGCAGCCGGGCCAGTGCGTGCGAGATCGTCTCGACGTCGGCCAGCTGCTCGTGAGCGAGCTCCTGGACCTGCCAGTCACCGCCCTCGCGGTAGGCCGCCAGGGCGAAGTCGATCCCGTCGTCGTGCTCGACCACGCGGCTCACCTCCGTCGTAGCGCCGGGGACGGACATGCGTCCGCTGCCAGACTCGCACGCGGCCACGCGGCGGTCCAAGCCCTTTGGGCCTTGTTTACAGCCGGTTTGCGAGTGGTTCGCATCCGACCGGGGCACCGCGAAAGTGACCCTGCGGCCGGATTTCGCTAGGTTCGATGCCCATGTTCGTCCGCAGTTCGACCCTTCCCCGCCGCGCGCTCGCCGCCGGCACCGCCGGCCTCCTGGCCCTCAGCCTCGGCTCGCTGGGGGGCGGCTCCGCGCAGGCCGGGCGCCCCGACCCGCTCGCCAGGACGACCGCCCGCGAAGCGCCGGGTCCGATCCACGCCGGCAACACCTTCGGCTGGTACGGCCACGGCGGCCTGGTCTACGACGAGACGTTCGTCGGCCCACTGGCCAAGCGCTGGCGTGTCGAAGGCCCGGGCCAGGTCCGCAACCAGCACGGCATGCTCACCCTCAACACGGCGAACAAGGGCACGGTCTCGGCAACGCTCGAGCGGCCCGGCCGCGCGTACGGCCGCTGGGAGGTCCGGCTCCGGCAGCGTCAGTACGGGCACAAGAACACGCCGTTCCGCGTGCTCACCGAGCTGGTCCCGGCGACCGACGAGGGCGAGGGCTGCGGCGAGCAGAACATCGCGCTCAACCGATTCAAGATGGCCGGCGACGAGGTGAACTTCTACATCCGGAGCCGACCGGACAACCTGTTCCAGGCCTCGCTGCGGCGCGGTCTCGGGCAGGACCAGTGGCACACCTACGCCGTCGAGGTCACCCCCAAGCGGATCTCGTGGTTCGTCGACTCCCACGTCATCCGCACCGAGCGTCGCCCGGACGCGCTGACCGGCCGGAAGTTCCAGGTGCGGTTCACCATGCAGGCGGTCAAGGGCAAGCGCATGAACAAGGCCCGCATGCAGATGGACTGGCTGCGCTACTGGACCCTGCAGGCCCCGAACGAGCGGTCCACGAAGGCGCCCGCGACCAAGCGGTCGACGTACACGCTGGCCTGCACTGGCCAGAACGCAGCTGACTGAGGCCTGACCAGTGCCCACTAGGGTTTGCGTGTGCTGACCCACGTCGTCGACCACCCTCTCGTCGCCCACAAGCTCACCGCCCTGCGTGACGAAAACACGGTCTCGCCGACGTTCCGCAGCCTGACCGACGAGCTGGTCACGCTGCTGGCCTACGAGGCCACCCGCAAGGTGCGCGTCGCCCCCTACGACATCGTCACGCCGGTGGCGCCGACCACGGGGGTCAAGCTCGCCTCACCCAAACCGCTCGTGGTCCCGATCCTGCGGGCCGGGCTCGGCATGCTCGACGGGATGATGCGGCTGCTGCCGACCGCCGAGGTCGGCTTCCTCGGGATGATGCGCAACGAGGAGACCCTCGAGGCCACGACGTACGCCGAACGGCTGCCCGAGGACCTCGCCGGCAGGCAGTGCTACGTACTCGACCCGATGCTCGCCACCGGCGGGACGCTGTCGGCCGCGATCACGTTCCTCATCGACCGCGGCGCCAACGACATCACCGCGATCTGCCTCCTCGCCGCGCCCGAAGGCTGCGCCCGGCTCGAGGCCGACCTGGCCGGCCACGACGTCCCGGTCACGGTGGTCACCGCCGCGATGGACGAGAAGCTCAACGAGAAGGGCTACATCGTGCCCGGGCTCGGCGACGCCGGTGACCGGCTGTACGGCGTCGTGGGGTAGTTCCAGCCCCCGTGTCGCCGCACCCAGGCACCCGCTGCACCACCGTCGGTCGAGCTTGTCGAGACCTCCGCAGCGTGGGCTGGGAGCCAACCCTGCGGACATCTCGACAGGCTCGATGAGCGGTGGGCTAAGTCCCAGCCCCGGCTCGCGTGGTTTCGAGACAGTTGCTGCGCAACTTCCTCAACCACCGTGCTCAGCGGGGAAAGATCGGCACCACGCCGGTCGCGATGAGCAACATCAACAGCAGCACCAGCAGTCCCAGGACGGCGTACGCGTAGCCCTTGCTGGTGCGTTCCTCGTCGGTCTCGGGCGCTTCGTAGCGGTGCCCGTCGGCGCGCATCAGGCGCTTCTCGTCCTCGTCCTGCTCAGCCATGGCCGGCTCCTTCGTCGGCCCTCCCCGTGGATGCGGTACCCGTTCAGAGCGCCTTCACCGCGGTGAGGACCTTGCCCAGGGTGTCCTTGGCGTCCCCGAACAGCAGCGTGGTGTCGGGCTCGAAGAGCAGCTCGTTCTCGATGCCGGCGAAGCCGGGTCGCATCGAGCGCTTGAGGAACACGACCTGCTTGGCCTGGTCCGCATTGAGGATCGGCATGCCGTAGATCGGCGCACTGGGGGTGTTGCGGGCCGCGGGGTTCACGACGTCGTTGGCGCCGACGACCAGCACGACGTCGGCCTCCTTGAAGTCGTCGTTGATGTGGTCCATCTCGATGAGCTGCTCGTAAGGCACCTGGGCCTCGGCGAGCAGGACATTCATGTGGCCGGGCATCCGGCCGGCGACCGGGTGGATCGCGTAGTCCACGGCGGAGCCGCGGGCGATCAGGAGATCGACCAGCTCGCGCAGCGTGTGCTGGGCCTGCGCCACCGCGAGTCCGTAGCCGGGCACGATGATGACGCGGTCGGCGTACCCGAGCATGATCGCGACGTCCTCGGGGCCGGCCGACTTCACCGGCCGGTCGGAGGCTTCTCCGCCGCCGAGCGTCGAGCCGCCCTTGAGGGCGCCGAAGAGGATGTTGGCCACCGAGCGGCCCATGGCGTTGGCCATCAGCAGGGTGAGGAACGTTCCGGAGGCACCGACCAGGGTGCCCGCAACGAGCAGCAGGGTGTTGGAGAGCACGTAGCCGCCAGCAGCCACGGTGAGGCCGGTGAACGCGTTGAGCAGCGAGATCACGATCGGTACGTCGGCGCCGCCGACCGGCATGACCAGCAGGACACCGACGAGCAGGCCGAGCAGCGCGATCACGATGCCCGCCCACAGTGCGGGCTCGCGGACCAGCAGTACCGACAGCGCGACCGCGCCGAGGAAGCCACCTCCGAAGAGGATCGGCAGTCCCGGGAAAACCACCGGCCGCGACGTCATCAGCTCCTGGAGCTTGGCGAACGTGATGATCGAACCGGCGAAGGAGATCGAGCCGACCAGGATCGTGAACGAGGTCGCGGCGAGGGTGAACCAGCCCGGGTCGAGGTGGTGCTCGACGACCTCGTGCAGCTCCAGCATCGCCACGAGCGCGGCGGCGCCACCACCGACGCCGTTGAACAGTGCCACCATCTGGGGCATCTGGGTCATCTGCACGGTGCGGGCGCCGTAGACGCCGCCGACTGTGCCGACCGCGATCGCCGCGATGATCAGGGGAACGTGGTCGAGGTCGCCGTAGAAGAACGGGATCGCGCACGCCAGCACCGCGGCGAAGGCGCCGATGAGGTTGCCGTTGCGAGCCGTCTTGGGCCCGGAGAGCCCCTTGAGCGCCAGGATGAAGCAGACCGCGCCGAAGAGGTAGAGCAGTTGCGCCCAGGTCGGGATCACGCGCCGGCCTCCGGAGTGTCGGCAGGCTGCTTGGCGGGCTTTTTGCGGACGAACATCTGCAGCATCCGGTCGGTCACCACGAAGCCACCGACCATGTTGACCGCAGCCAACACGATCGCGACCACCCCACCGCGAGCGCGACGTTCGAGTCGGTGCTCCCGGTGACGATGATCGCGCCGAGCAGGATCACGCCGTGGATGGCGTTGGCCCCGGACATCAGCGGCGTGTGCAGGGTCGAGGACACCTTGGAGATGACCTCGATGCCCACGAAGACGCTGAGGATGAAGATGGTCAGCCAGACGACTTCCTCGCTCATGGCGTGTCCTCCTGTCGAGGGCCCTCGAGCTGCTCCCGGGTCGGCTCGTGTCGCACCTGCCCGTCGTGGGTGACGCAGGAGCCGGTCACGATCTCGTCCTCGAAGTCGGGGGCGAACACGCCTCCTCCATCAGCGGCAGCCCCCTCCTCCTTCGACGTCATCAGGGTGAGGATGTTGACGATGTACTGGGCGTGAGGACTTGGACGCTGGGCCGGGCGTCTCGACGGCACCGTTATTGCCACCCCGACCCGAGGCGTTCCCGATCCGGGTCACCTCACCGGCGCCGGAGCCCTCGACGTTGCCGCCGGACTCGGAGGCGAGGTCGACGACGGCGGAGCCGCGGCTGATCGCCTGGACCATCGCCGAGGTGACCAGCAGCGGTGCCTGCAGCCGGGCACGGCGGCGGTGGTGATGGAGTGCGTGGGCGTCGCGGCGGTCGGACGGCGCGGGCAGCTCCATCTGCCACCGGGCGCGCTCCTCGGTCATCTCGCGGGCGTAGCCGCCGGCGCCCTCGAGGGTCGTCGAGCTCGAGGTCGATCGCCTTGGCGCCCATCGACCGGATCTCCTCGGCGGCCGCGGCGCGTACGTCGTAGGCCTTGACCACGGCGCCGAGCCGCTTGGCAGGTCGCGATGGCCTGGAGCCCGGCGACACCGGCGCCCAGCACCACGATCGTCGGCGGGCTGGACGGTGCCGGCGGCGGTCATGTTCAGGGGGAAGAAGCGGCGCAGCATGCCGGCGGCCACGATCGCGCAGCGGTAGCCGGACACCAG